>NZ_CP146608.1:1790000-3187500 GCF_037113415.1 Devosia sp. XK-2
TGCTGGTTCTTGCGTGCCGTATCCATCACGCGGGTCACCTTCGTCTCAGCAACCTCGTATGGATATACGCCGCACTCACCGACCCCCTTTTGGTGGACGTGCAGCATGATGCGCATGGCGTCTTCGCGTGACTTGTTGAAGACGTCCTGAAGCACCAGAACGACGAATTCCATCGGCGTGTAGTCGTCGTTGAGCAGCAGAACCCGGTAAAGGTTCGGCCTCTTGGTTTTGGGACGCGTCTTGGTCACCGTCCCGGTTTCAAAATCAGCGTCGTTTCCGCCTGGGCCGCCGCCATCCTCTTTCGGCCCGGCGGTAACGCGCAGCGACGTCTCGGGCCGGCCGAAGGGTGGCAAGATTGTCTTGGTTGCGATGGGGGTCATGATCATGTCAGTCGCTCTGTTGCCAGAGGAAACGAAGCAGTTGGTTGGTACCATTATGTAGGCAAAATCGCGCCGGTGTTAAGGGCCCTTCCATCCCGAAAATGTGAGCGGCGCAGAATGTGCGTTTCCCGGAGCGAAATGACTGCGCGCGCCGCCGGGCAGCAGCACTCTGTTGCCCGTTTGCCTGTCCGCTGCAGAAAATGATTGCATTTTACGGATTCGTAACGGCGGCGACCTAATCTCAAGAAAGGCTGAATTTTCGGGGTTTGGGGACGCCCGGGACCAGCCTGCGTCAAACGAGTAGCGTACGGGCGGAATTGCCCGATTGAGTAATTGGAGTACCGGGTGATTTCCCTGGCAAAGACCCCTTGGCGCACCGCTTTTCTGCGTGCTGTAGCCGCCGTTCTTGTGACCCTCGCCTTCAGCCTGTCGGCCGCGGCGCCCGTCCATGCCATCGAAAATCTGCGCAAATATGCAGGCATCGTGGTCGACGCCAAATCCGGCAAGGTTCTCTACGAGGATCAGGCGGATTCAAAGCGATATCCGGCATCCGTTGCCAAGGTGATGACGCTTTACGTCCTGTTCCAGGAGCTGCAGGCGGGCAATCTCAGCCTCTCCACCAAGATGACGGTGTCGCGCCACGCGGCCTCGGCCGTGCCCACCAAGCTGGGCCTGCGCGCGGGCGCGACCATCTCGGTTGAAGACGCGATCAAGTCGCTGGTCACCTTATCGGCCAATGACATGGCCCGCGTCATTGCCGAACACATCTCCGGCACCGAAACCAAATTCGCCGAGCGCATGACGGCCACGGCCCGCGCCATGGGCATGTCCAACACCACTTATCGCAATGCCTCAGGTCTGCCCGACGGTGGCCAGGTCACCACTGTGCGCGATCAGGCTATCCTGGGCATCGCCATCTACCAGCATTTCCCCCAATATTACGAATATTTCCAGACGACGGCCTTCCGCTACAACGGCAAGACCTATGGCAACCACAACCGCGTTCTGGGCTATATGGGCGCCGTCGACGGCATCAAGACCGGCTATATCAACGCCGCCGGCTCCAACCTTCTGACCGCAGCCCGCAAGGACAACCGCCACATCGTTGTGGTCGCCTTCGGCTTCAATTCGGCCGCTTCCCGCGACGAAAAAGTGCGCCAACTGGTCTCGAACTATCTCTCCAAGGGCCGCCGCGGCGACTACTTGCAGACGGCTATGGTTCCCGTGCCGGGCCGTCAGGGCAATACCCAGTTCGCCCTTGCCCAGCCGCGCAAGCCCACTTTCGCAATGCCCACGCCCATGCCCGATTTCCGCCTGGCCGCCCTGGTGTCGGGCAATGGTGCCCAGCCGCAGCAGAGCCCGCAGGTTGCCGTCGCCTCGGCAGTGCCGGTAGCCATGCCCACGCCAATGCCGACCGACCTTGGCCTGTCGCCAGCCGTGCAGGCAGCAAACGTACTGGCAGCCCCAACGCAATCTACGCCCGCCTATCCCAGCCAGGATGTCATCGGCGCTTGGTTGAGCGAAACCTATAATCTGGGTGCGCCGCCGGCAGCGCTTGGCCAGACACCGGCCTCCACGCCCCTGCTGCCGCCCGGTGAGGTCTCCGGCGGTGCCGGACAACCGGTCGACCTGATGCATTCGGGCGCGGTTGCCGACGCAGCTCCCATCAGCGGCTGGATTGTCCAGATCGGGGCAGGCCCGTCCGAAGACAGCGCCCGTGCCATGCTGGCCGATGCCGCCGGCAAGGTCGGCTCGCTTGGCGACTTCCGCTCCTATGTCGAGCGGTTCGAAAAGAACGGCCAGATTTTCTATCGCGCCCGCTTCGTCGGCTTCGGCGATCGCGATGCGGCAGCCAATATGTGCAACCGCCTCAAGGACCAGAACCTGGCCTGCCTGGCGTTGCAGGGCTGACGGAAACGAACTGGCACGGCGGAAAAACCGTCGGCCGGATGATCGGCCTCCCAAGCGGGGCCACGGGGAAGCAAATTGGTGCTTGTGTATGGAGTAGCCCAATGAGTGAACGTACAGCTCTTGTTGAACTGGCCAATTTCATCGGCCGTTCACCCCTCGCCTCACCCGATATGGATGTGCGCAACAAGGCACTTGCCGGCATGACTGGCCGCATGCTGCCCCGCCAGAAGCGCTCGGTCGGCGACCTGCTCGGCGTGGTAATGGCCCTTTCCGCCCGCACCCGGCGTATGGCACACGAACCCGCTCGCGTTGAAATCGATGTCTTCGCGCCCGACGGCCAACGCGCTTTGCGCCTCGACCTCGGACAGGACTGATCGGGAGAGTGGCGCTCTAGACGAGCGCCACGATTTCCTTGCGCTTCCAGACAAACTGGTACCAGCAAGCCTGCAATACCAGCATCATGGTGAAGCTGGCGGCATAGGCGACCCATATACCCATCAGGCCAAGGTCGGTCTGGCTCAGCCAGATCGCGCCAGGAAGCTCGATGAGCAGGATACAGGCCAGCGACAGCGCCATGGGAGCATAGACCGTGCCGCTGGCGCGCATGATCCCCGAAAACACCACGCTCCAGCCGAAGCACAGGATGCTCCACAGCACCACATGCAACAGCGTTTCGGTTAGATCCACTACGGCCGGATCGGTGATGAACAGCGCAACCACATGCTGGCTGAAGAGATAGGCCAGGATGATCAATCCGCCGGTAATGAGCAGATTCATGCCCAGTGCCGTACGCGCGATACCATCCAATTGCCCGGTCTGCCGCGCGCCGATAGCTTGGGCCGCGAAGATCGAGGCGGCAATGCCGATCGACATGGCTGGGAACTGCACATAGCTCATCACCTGCCCCAGCGCGCCATAGGCTGCCGTCGCATCCGAGCCGAACCGGTTGACCAGTCCAACCACGACAATACCGGCAATGGACGAGACAACCATTTGCAGCCCCGCGGGAATGCCGAGCTTGAGGATCAGGCCCAGCAATTTGAAGTCGGGTCGCAGCATGGCGCTCAGCATCGTCGCGTCGGGCGACATGGGCATATCGCGCACGCGCAGGTAGACGAGCAGAAACACCAGCACCGTGGCGAAGCCGGCGATCATGGCGACCGCAGCGGCGTTGACCCCGAGTTGCGGCAGGCCGAACCAACCCTCGATAAGGGCCGGGGTGACAACCAGGCTGACCATCATCGACAGGATGAGCGCAAAGAGCGGCGTGATCGTATCGCCAACCCCGCGCAGTACCGACGTGACAACGAGGAACAGGAAAAAGCCCGGCATGCCAATAAGGACGATGCGCGCATAGCCAACAGCCAGGTGCAGGATGTTTTCAGGCGCACCGAGCACCGTCATGATCTGCTCGGCAAATAGGCCGCCACCAACAGCAACCACCAGGCCGAGCGCGATTGCTGCGGCCAGAGTGGTGCCGGTGACCTGCCGGACCTTTTCGATGTTTCGCGCACCCCAGGCCTGACCGATGAGAATGGTCGAACCGGCCGAGAGGCCGATGATGAAACTCATCAGGAAGAACATGATGGGGAAGAACGTTGCCGTCGCCGCAAGTGCTTCCACACCGATCAACTGACCGACATAGATCGAGTTGATGGTGCCGGACAGCGCCTGCAGGATATTGGAGGCCATCAGCGGAATGAGAAACAGGCTGAATCGCTGCCAGAGAGGGCGGGATGACGTCGGGTTCATAAAAAACTCCAGCTCATAGAAAGGTACCGGTCATGGCCTGGACCCCGAAACCGGCAAGGACTGAGCAAAAATCTCAGAAGCCGGGGGGACCTATTCACACCAATGGACGGTGCCGGCTGGACGGGCGCAGGAGGCTGGCAATGACATCAGGGACATACGCCGCAGGCTCCAACGCGTCAATGTCGATAGGTCGGCCCATTCGCGCCGTTGATCGGCGCTATGACCATTTTGCATCGAGAACGCCCTGCGCCCTATGCTAGGAGGACATCATGTCCCAGGTCCTTGCCCCTGCCGATTCCATCGCCCAGCAATTCCTGGCCGGCGCCCGTGCCTGCATTCCTGTGGCCATTTCCGTCGCCGCCTATGGCATGGTTTGGGGCATGCTGGCCCGCACGGCAGGGCTGAGCCTGCTGGAAGTGGTCATGATGAGTGGGCTTGTCTTTGCCGGCTCCGCGCAATTCGTAGCGCTCGATCTATGGACATCAACTCCTTCCGCCCTGCCCGTCGGCCCCTTGGTGCTGGCCGCGCTGATCGTGAACCTGCGCTATCTCTTGCTGACCGCCACCTTGCGCCCGCTCTACCCGCAGGGCAGCCTGGGGCATGGCGCGCTCAGCATGTATCTGGTTACCGACGAGAATTGGGCTATGACCGTGGCGGCCATGGCGCGAGGCGGCGGCAGCGTTGCCTTCCTCATGGGCGGCGGCTGCCTTGCCTGGATCAGCTGGATGACCACCAATGTGACCGGCTATGGCCTTGGCTCTGCCATCGATGATCCTGCTCAATGGGGCCTGGATTTCGCCTTCACGGCAACATTTCTTGCACTGCTGCTCGGCATGTGGCGCGGTCGCGGCGACCTGCTGCCATGGCTGGTGGCCGCGCTTGTCGCCATCGCCACGTCAAATTCGGTCGAGGGAAGCTGGCACATCCTGGCAGGCGGCCTTGCTGGCAGCCTCACCGGCGCTGTGATGGAGGCGCGAAAACATGCTCACCAGTCCTGAGGCCGTCTTCGCCATTCTCGGCATGGCCTTGGTCACAATCGCCATAAAGGCCGGCGGACTTCTGCTGGCCGATCGCCTTCCGCGGGACGGCTTTGCGGCAGCCTGGTTGCGCCATATCCCCGGCGCCGTTCTGGCCGCCTTGGTGGCACCGGCGCTGGTCACCGGCAGCCTGGCCGAAGCCACCGCGGCGCTCGCCACCGGCGCAGTCTTCATCGGCACCCGCAATCTCTTTGCGGCCATGGCGACAGGCGTGCTGACGGTCTATCTCATGCGCCTCTGGCTTGGCGCCTGACCGATCCAAATGTTCGAGAAGTGGTGCCCCCCGCGAGACTCGAACTCGCACGCTTTGCAGCGGAGGATTTTGAGTCCTCTGCGTCTACCATTCCGCCAGAGGGGCACGGGCTGGGTTCCTAGCTTACAAGCAGCGCCAGTGCAACAATTCTAAGCGGCCATTTGCCTGTGTGCACAAAATACCGATCAGTCAGACAGACTGCGCGGGGTTTCCAGGCTTGGATCGAGGAATCGCCCGCCGCCGCTTGGCCGCGTGGTCGTGAACATGCCGCCATATTGCTGCTGCATCATCTGCTCACGCTGAATGGCATCGAAGGCCTGCACATCCAGACCAATGACCGAGGTCATCAGGTTCGGCCCGGTCCCCGGCTTAAAGGCCTCGGCAATCGCGGCCTCGCCGTCAAAAGCCTTCACGCCGGTGCTCGGATTGATCCAGGCCGTGGTCATCCCCGCCGGCACATTGAAGGGCGTCGCTGGCTTTCCCTGCAGCGCCTTGGCCATGAAATTGGTGAAGATCGGAACGGCCATGCCGCCGCCGGTCGATGCGGACCCCATCGAGCGCGGCTGGTCATAGCCCACATAGATGCCGACGGCCAGTTCCGGCGTAAATCCGACAAACCAGGCATCCTTGTAATCGTTGGTGGTGCCCGTCTTGCCGGCAACCGGGCGGTTGAGTGCCCTTGCCGCGGTCGCGGTGCCGCGTTGCACCACGCCCTCCATCATCGAGGTGATCTGGTAGGCGGTCATCGGGTCCAGCACCTGCTGGCGATTGTCGATGATGCGTGGCTCCCCCTGCCCGTGCCAATCCTTGGCCACGCACCCGTCGCACACACGCTGGTCATGCCGATATACGGTTGCCCCATACCGGTCCTGGATACGATCGATCAGTGTCGGCACAATTTTGCGGCCGCCATTGGCAATGGTGGCATAGGCCGCCGTCATGCGCATGGCCGTGGTTTCGCCGGCTCCAAGCGCCATGGCCAGCACCGGCTGCATATTGTCGTAAATGCCGAAAAGCTGCGCGTAGTCGGCGATCAGCGGCATGCCGATATCGCGCGCCAGGCGCACCGTCATCACGTTACGGCTGCGCTCGATGCCCCGCCGCAAGGTCTGAGGTCCATAAAACTCCTGCGAATAGTTTTCCGGCCGCCAGACCGAGCCATCCGACATGCGCACTTCCACCGGCGCGTCCAGCACCACCGAGGCCGGCGTATAACCATTGTCCAACGCCGCAGCATAGACGATCGGCTTGAAGGACGAGCCCGGCTGCCGCAACGCCTGGGTCGCGCGATTGAACTCGCTTTCGGCAAAGGAAAATCCGCCGACCATGGCCAATACCCGCCCCGTACGCGGGTCCATGGCCACCAGAGCCCCTTCGATCTCGGGAACCTGCTCCAGCGTATAGACCCCGTCCTTGCCCGACACCGGCGAGACATAGACGACATCGCCCACCTTGAGAATGTTCTGGACCGGCTGCGAAACCCATTTGATCTCCGGGCCCGACAACGTCCCTTCGACCCGGTCCGTTGCCACCGCACCATCCACATCGTCGTCGGGCCGCAAGCCGATGCGCGCCTGGTTGTTCCCCACATCCAGCACGACCGCCAACTGCCATTCAGGCACATCGCTCAGTGGATTTATGGCGGAAACCGCCACGCCCCAATCGTCCCCGAGCTCGACGCTGGCGACCGGCCCGCGGAAGCCGCGCCGGCGATCGAATTCGATCAGCCCGTCCATCAGCGCCCGCCTGGCATATTCCTGCAGGCGCGGCTCAAGCGTGGTCCGAACCGAAAGGCCACCCCCATAAAGCTGGTCTTCGCCATAAAGCTTGGCGAGCTCGCGCCGTACTTCCTCAGTGAAATATTCGGCCGAATAAAGCTGGCTTCCGGCGGCGCGTGGAATGACGTTGAGCGGTTCCTGCTTGGCCGTCTCCGCCTCCCCATGGGACACGTAGCCATTCTCGACCATGCGGTCGATCACCCAGTTCCGGCGTTCGATGGCCGCCTCGGTGCGGCGGAACGGATGGTAATTATTCGGCCCCTTGGGCAGCGCCGCAATATAGGCCGCCTCGGGCAGGGTCAGCTGATAGAGCGCCTTATCGAAATAGTTGAGCGCCGCCGCCGCCACGCCATAGGAGTTCAGGCCCAGAAATATCTCGTTGAGGTAGAGCTCCAGGATCTTGTTCTTGGTGAAGGTCGACTCGATCCGAAGCGCCAGAATGGCTTCCTGAATCTTGCGGTCCCAGGTCTGCTCCGATGTGAGCAGGAAATTCTTGGCGACCTGCTGGGTAATCGACGACCCGCCGCCCTGAATGGCGCTATTGCCGTCCATGCGCGCCAGCACATTGTCGCGCAATGCGCGGATCACGCCGTCCACGGCAATACCGTTATGGCTGAAAAAGTCCTTGTCCTCAGCCGAAAGAAAAGCCTGGATCACCAGCGGCGGCACCGTCTCGACCGGCTGGAACAGCCGCCGCTCGCGCGCATATTCGGCCAGCAAGGTACCGTCGGCCGCATGGACCCGGGTTGTTACCGGCGGCTGATAGTCCTGTAAAACCGTATAGTCCGGCAATTGCGCGCTCACTGCTGCCAGGTAGACAGCCGCCGCCGCGACCCCGCCGAGGCCGAGAAACATGCCAAAACCGAAAAGCCAGCCAAGCAGTCGAAACATCTAGCTCATATACCTCGCGCCTGCGGGGCGATCAGCTCGCATCTATAACAGAGTCGGACCTGTCTTGCTGTCACGGCTCTTCCTCAAGACTGTCGAAATAGGTCGAGATGCCCCGCGCAATGGCCTCCGCCGTGCGGTCGCGCCAATCGGACTGCATCAGATTGGCAATGTCGCTGGCATTGGACAGAAAACCGAGTTCCACCAGCACCGATGGCACGTCGGGGGCCTGGAGCACAAAAAAGTCCGCTTGCCGCACTGGAAAGCGTCTGAGCGCCACGCTCGGCTCGAGCTGGTGCACGATGGCCTCGGCCGCCATGAAGGACTGCACCCGCATTTCGCGCCGCATCAGGTCGAGCAGAATGTCCACCACTTCGGGCGCCATTGTCTGTGGCATGGCAAAGCCGGCAATGACATCGGTGGCATTCTCATTGTCCGCCAGAACCTTGTCGAGCACATCGGTGGCGTTTTCATCGCGGGTATAGACGCTGGCCCCGCGGATTTCGGGCTGCTGGAAACTATCCGCGTGGATGGAAATGAACAGATCCGCCTTGTTGGTGCGCGCCAGATCGACTCTCTCCTCTAGCCGCAGATAGGAATCGTCCTCCCGCGTCAAGGCAACGTCGAAACGTCCTGACTCGACCAGCAGGTTCTGCAGGGCAAGCGCGAATGCCAGCACAATGTCCTTTTCCTTGACGCCATTTGTCGTCTCAGCGCCGCTGTCAATGCCGCCATGCCCCGGGTCGATCACCACCAGCGGCCGGCTCGCAATTGGCAGTTCCGAGCCCCCGGCAGGTGTGGAGACAGCAGGTGAAATAGCCTCCGACGCGGCACGGTCGCGTTCGACATTGGCCGCAAACTCCTCTGCCGTTGCCGGAATAATGTCGACGACCAGACGCGCTGGCTGGTCCTCAAAAGCATCCAGCACATAGGCCTGCTGCACCTGCGCCGGACCGGCCAATGTCAGCGTGGTCCGCACCCTGTCGGCAGCAGCCTGCTCAATGACATAGCGCGACACAAGCCCCTCTTCGCCCGGCTCGCCTTCCGGCTCCGGCACCGAGAACGTCCCGGCGCGCACATCCACGGCCAGCCGCTGCGGATCGTCGAGCGAAACGAACGAGAATTCCGTCCGGTCCGCCAGATCGACCACAAGACGCGCGCGCTCGGGCGCAATTGTTACGCGTGCGTCGATCACATTTGGCAAAGGTGGCAAACCGGCCGTGCTCTGCGCAGACGCCGCCTGTGACAGGCCCATAAGAGTCATCAGGCAAAAGACGAGGCCTATCAGTGATTGTCTGGTCAAAACGGTGACCTTGCTCCCAGATTCCGAGCGAATGCCTGACGCCGGGATGCGGCGATTCTTCGGCGTAATCCGCCTTATGCGATGTTTTGCGCGGGCGGCCAAGAATGCGGCGGTCAAAACTGCGCGCTTCAGACGGATTTGACTTTCCTGTTGCCATTGCGGCGCAACTTTTCTACACGCTTAATATGTAGGCGCGTGTGTTTCACGGTCGTTTTCGGGGCAACCACTTGCCCCCTATGACCTGAAACGGAAGTTGCGGTTTCAGCGCCCTGCATCAACGAATTTCGGCCCGAACCGGGCCGGACGGCAACAGGCTTTCGGCCTGTCGCCCAATAGGAAGAGGTCATATGGCCCGCTGGCGAACAAAGCGCGACGCGATCGATACGAACGATTGCCGCTTTGCTTCGCCCTGTTTGCCGGCCCTGACCACACAGTCTTCGGCGCTGAACGTGAGAGGTTCGCGCCATCCAATATCAAACCTATTCGCCCCGCAATGCGCCACGAACAGGAAGCCGGCCTCCCGGCATCCCCTTGTCGGCGCGCGGGTGCGCGGAGTTCATTATGGCGACCAAAAGAATGCTGGTGGATGCCATCCACCCGGAAGAAACACGGATTGTCGTTACCGCCGGTAACCGGCTCGAGGAGTTCGACTTCGAATCGGCGACCCGCCGCCAATTGCGGGGCAATATCTACCTCGCGAAAGTCACGCGGGTTGAGCCAAGCTTGCAGGCGGCCTTTGTCGAATATGGCGGCAATCGCCACGGCTTCCTTGCCTTCTCCGAAATCCATCCCGACTATTATCAGATCCCCGTGGCCGACCGCGAAGCCCTGCTGCGCGACGAAGAACACGAGGACGATCACCACGACGAGGCCGACGAGACCGTCTCGGTGCCCGAAGGCGTAGCCGAAACCGAGGCCGAGGCCGATCCGCAGGAACCCGGCGACGAAAGCCATATCGAGCAGGCGCCTGCCAATAGCGAGCCGGTGGAATCCATCGGCGGCGGCGATGCGCTCGAAGAAGTGCCCGAACGCCGCCGTTCCAGCCAGCAGCGCCGTCATCAGTATAAAATCCAGGAAGTTATCAAGCGCCGCCAGGTCATGCTGGTGCAGGTCGTCAAGGAAGAGCGCGGCAACAAGGGCGCTGCGCTGACCACCTACCTGTCCCTGGCCGGTCGCTATTCGGTGCTGATGCCCAACACCGCCCGCGGCGGCGGCATTTCGCGCAAGATCACCAATGCTGCCGATCGCAAGCGTTTGAAGGAAATCACTGCCGACCTGGAAGTGCCCCAGGGCATGGGCGTCATCCTGCGCACGGCCGGTGCCTCGCGCACCAAGGCCGAGGTCAAGCGTGACTTCGAATATCTGATGCGCCTGTGGGAAAGCGTCCGCACACTGACGCTGGAAAGCCAGGCACCTTGCCTCGTTTACGAGGAAGGCTCGCTGATCAAGCGGACCATCCGCGACCTTTACAACAAGGACATCGACGAAGTCCTCGTGGCCGGCGACAATGCCTATCGCGAGGCCAAGGACTTCATGAAGATGATCATGCCGTCCCACGCCAAGAACGTGAAACCCTATGGGGAGGAGCAGCCGCTCTTTTCCAAGTTCGGCGTCGAGAACCAGCTCGACCAGATGTTCTCGCCCACGGTCACCCTGCCCTCTGGCGGCTATATCGTCATCAACCCGACCGAAGCGCTCGTCTCCATCGACGTGAATTCGGGCCGCTCCACCAAGGAGCACAATATCGAGGACACCGCCCTCCAGACCAATCTGGAAGCGGCCGAGGAAGTCGCCCGCCAGCTCCGCCTGCGCGATCTGGCCGGCCTGATCGTCATCGACTTCATCGACATGATGGAAAACCGGTCCAATCGGGCCGTTGAACGCAAGCTCAAGGATTGCCTCAAGGACGATCGCGCCCGCATCCAGGTTGGCCGCATCAGCCATTTCGGCCTGATGGAAATGAGCCGCCAGCGTATCCGCTTTGGCGTCGTTGAGAGTTCCACCCACAAATGCCCGGTCTGCGAGGGCACGGGTCTGGTACGCTCCACGGAAAGCCTGGCGCTGATGATCATGCGCCATATCGAAGATCACGTACTGCGCAAGCAGGGCCAGTCGATCAATGTCCGCGTGCCGGTCGAAGTGGCGCTCTATATCCTCAACTACAAGCGCGAAACCCTCTCGCAGCTTGAAATGCGTAACAATCTCTCCATCACCATCACCGCCGACGGCAAGATGACGGGGCACCAGTTTGCCATCGAAAAGGGCGAGGCCCGTGTCTCCTCCTATGCCGATCAGCGTACGGCCGCCCATGTGCGTGTCGATAGCGCTGTGATTGAAGACGCGGCTGAAGAGGATGAAGTCGAGGAAGCTGAAGAGACCGAGTCCCGCGCCGCCGACGCCAGCGATGGCGAAGGTTCCAGCCGCCGGCGCCGGCGTCGCCGCCGCCGTGGAGGTCGCAACGGAGACCAGCCAAGCCAGCAGGCGGCTGAGACCGGTGCCGGCCAGGACGGCGACGAAGAAGGCGATGCCGACGGCGATGAAAGCGAAGGCGGCAGCGACGCCGACGCCCGCCAGGCGGTCGAGGGCGATAGCGATGGCGAAACCCGCCGTCGGCGCCGTCGGGGCCGTCGTGGGGGCCGCCGCAATCGTCGTGATCAGAACGGCGAAGACACCGTTGATGCCGAAACGCCCGAGGCAGCAGTCTCCGCACCGGAAGATGCGGTTGTCGAGCATGTCGAGCTGAACACCGAAGAAGCGCCTGCGGCCGACGAAAAGACGGTCGAGAAGCCCAAGCGGACCCGTCGCAAGAAGGTTACGGAAACCGAAGAATCGGCACCCGCGGAAGCTGCGCCGGTAGAGGCGGTCGCGGAAGAGCCCCCGGCCGCCGAAAAGCCCAAGCGCAAGCCGCGTGCACGTAAAAAGGCAGGGCCCGCCGAGGCAGCAGCAGAAACGGCCGTCCAGGAAGCGGTGCCGGCATCGGTCCCAGCGGTCGAGGATGCTCCTGCCGAAGAAAAGAAGCCGACACGTGCCAAGCGCGTGAAAAAGGACCTGCCGCCCGAGGGCGTGGTTGTCACCTCCAGTGCCGCTCCGGCCGAAGAGACAGCCGAACCGACCGAAGGTGAGGCAGAGCCGGAAAAGAAAAAGAAGGTCGGCTGGTGGCAGCGCCGCCTCGGTCTTGGCTAGAGCGCGTCCGGTAGCAGACAGAGGCCTGAAGCCGGTTTGGCTCCGAAGAATGAAGAAGGGCGGTCTTTCGACCGCCCTTACTGTTTCTGGGTCGGCTATCGCGGATAGCGGAAAACCACATCCTCGGGGTCCTGCTTGGCCGCCATGTCGTCCCTGACGCCGCCAAGCCGAGCCGAAACGGCCATGGACTTGCTATTTCTCGGATGGAAATAGCTCACCAGCGTTTCAAGTCCCAGGTCCTCAAAGGCCCATGCCTTCAACGCCGCGCCCGCTTCGCTGGCATAGCCATGGCCCTCAAACCCTTCATAGAGCAGCCAGCCAAGCTCCTTTTCGGGGAATAGCGGACCATGATTGATCCCGACCTGTCCCACGCAGACACGACTATCAATCAGATCGATCATCAGCGCGCCATGGCCGAATAGCTCCCACATGGCCAAATCGCTGGTGAACATGCCCCAGGCCTCGCGCTCGCCATAAGGCCCGCCCATGAACACGGCCCGCTTGGACCGCATCAGCGCGGCATAGCCGGGCCAGTCGGAGAGGGCCGGCGCACGCAGCACCAATCGTTCCGTATGAAGGGTCGGAATAGAGACCAATCTATCCTCCCGCCTCTAGGAAACCGCGCATCCGCTCAAGCGCTTCCTCGACCGTCCGCTGCGTCCCAGCGTAGCTGAACCGCACATAGCCGTTTCCGTCGGTTCGGTCGAAGTCCACGCCCGGCGTGGCGGCCACGCCGGCGCGGTCCAGCATGGTCAGGCAAAAATCCATGGCATCATTGGAGAATTTGCCTATGCCGGCATAGGCGTAGAAGGCCCCGTCGCTGTCATGGGGCAAGTCGAAGCCCAGTTCACGCAGCCCCTGCCCCAACAAGACGCGGTTCCGCGCATAGGCGGCCTTCTGTGCCTCGGCATAATCACGCTCCCTCAAGGCGACGGTCGCCGCAATCTGGCTCAGCGTCGGGGCGGAGATGAACAGGTTCTGCTGCAAAATTTCGGCGCGGCGGATCAGGTCTTCAGGCAATACCATCCAGCCGATGCGCCACCCGGTCATGCAGTAATATTTCGAGAAGCTGTTGATGATTATCGCATCGCGCGTCAGCTCCAATGCGCTGACCGAGGGGCCACGATAGTCCAGCCCGTGATAGATCTCGTCGGAAATGAACGTCACCCCCAACCGGGCGCAAGTTGCGACGATGTCGGCCAATTGTTCACGGTCCACCGCCGCGCCGGTCGGATTGGCCGGGCTGGCGAATAGCAGCCCCTCAAAGGGCTGTTTCGCATGCGCAGCGGCAATCTGGGCGCCAGTCAGTCGCCAGTCATTGGCCGCGCCCACCGGAATTTCTGCGATCCGGAAGCCGAGGCCCAGAATGGTGTTTACATAGGCCGGATAGCCGGGCCGGGTTACCGCGATCCGCGCTCCAGGCCGGAATGCTGTGTGAAAAGCCAGGATGAACCCCGCCGACGACCCCATCGTCGCGACGATCAGATCCGGATCGATAGCGACCGCATATTGTTGTTCATAATGGCAGGCCAGGCCCCGCCTCAGGCTGTCGAGTCCCTTGGCATTGGTATAGCCCTGCGGCTCCGGCAGCGCTTGCGCCACCGCTTCCAGCACCCGCGGCGCCGGCGGCGCCCCCGGCTCACCCACTTCCAGGCGGCAAATGCCGCGTCCTTGCCCCTCAAGTGACTTGGCGCGCTTAAGAATATCCATCGCGAAAAAGGGCAATAGCCCATCGGCAGAATTGGTCATGCGCGCTCCGTCTTTGCTTTCGGAGGTAACCCGAACCGCGCTGGCGCTCAACTAGAATTGACCCGCGCGGAAAGACCGCCGCAAGCCGTGGGTGCTACGCTCGCCCATGTCTGCTAGACAACAGCCAACCGACTCGCCTGGAGCACCTCAATGAATCGCCTCGCCATCGTTCTGGCCGCTATCGCCGGTATTCTCGCCGGTGCCCTGGGCTACAGTCTCTTCAGTCAGCCAGGGCAGGAAACCGATATTGCCGCGGTAAGGGCCATAGCCGAGCAGGTCTATGAGGAAAGGTCCGCGCTCGCGGCCGCCGCGCCCCAAAAAATGGACACCGCCGCCATCGACCCGGCCGTTCTCAATCCGATGATCGAGCAATTCCTGCTTAACGACCCCAAAGTGCTTCAGCGCGTCTCGACCGCGCTCGAGGAAACGCTGCGCGCCGAAGAGGCCGTAAGGTCGGAAACGGCCCTGAGCGAGTTCCACGACCAGATTTTCAATGCGCCGGGCCAGGTCGTGCTGGGCAATCCAGACGGCGACGTCACGCTGGTGGAATTCTTCGACTACAATTGCGGCTATTGCCGTGCAGCTCTTCCGGACATGGCGGCGCTACTGGCCGAGGATCCCAACCTTAAGATAGTTCTCAAGGAATTCCCAATCCTCTCCAACGAATCCATAGACGCCGCGCGCATCGCTGTTCTGGTGGGCGAAAGTGATGCAAACTATTGGGATTTTCATTCGGCGCTTTTCACCAGTCGCGGCAAGGTCGACAAGGCGATGGCGCTCGCCGCCGCTCAGGACCTCGGCCTGTCACCCGTCGAACTGGAACTGCAGATGGGTGAGCCGCGCGTCGCCCAAACTATTCAGGCCTCTTACGAAATTGCCCAGGCGCTCGGCATTACCGGCACCCCCACCTATATTATCGGCAATGAGATCATTCCTGGTGCTATCGGCGCCGACGAGCTGCGCGCCCGCATTGCCGATATGCGCGCCTGCGGCAAGACGCGGTGTAGCTGAGCGGTCTCGTCTAGCCTTTTCAGTGCATTTCGTGTAACCGCCCTTGCGCCGGCCGAAAGGGCCGGTGCACAAGGCATGGATCATGACAAAGCGCGTTCTCGTCCTCAACGGCCCGAACCTCAACCTGCTCGGCACACGCGAGCCGGGGACCTATGGCGCCGAAACACTCAAGGACATTGAGACGCTGTGCAAATCGACCGCCGAGGAACTGGGTTTGAGCCTGGATTTCCGGCAGTCCAACCACGAAGGTGAGCTGGTCACCTGGATTCAGGACGCCCGCAAGACGGCCGACGGTATCCTGATCAATCCTGCCGCATATTCGCACACATCCGTTGCCATACACGATGCCCTCAGGGCCGTGAGCCTGCCGGTAGCCGAAGTGCATCTGACCAATATCCATCAGCGCGAGGCCTTTCGGCACCATTCCTATGTGTCCACAGTGGCCTTTGGCGTCATTTGCGGCTTTGGCTCGCTTGGATATAGACTGGCCCTCATGGCCTTGGCCGATAAACTCAAATAACGCTTCACAACGGGAAGCCGGGAGACCGACAGAATGACCAAGTCATCGGTGGATCAGGATCTGATCCGCGCTATTGCCGAACTGCTCAACAAGGAAAACCTTGCCGAGATCGAGATCGAGCAAGAAGATCTAAGGGTCCGCGTCACCCGCTCCTATCCGGTCGAGGCGCCAGCCTATGCACCGGCACCGATGCAGTATATGGCGCCGCAGGCTGCCCCCTCGGCCCCCGCAGCTCCTAGCGCGCCGGCCGGCTCCGTTCCTGCGGCAGCGCCAGCAGCTGCCGAAGACCTTGCGTCCAATCCCGGCACCCTGACGTCCCCCATGGTCGGCACCGCCTATCGCTCGCCAGAACCTGGCAAGCCGCCCTTCGTGGATGTCGGCACCAAGGTTTCCGAAGGTCAGACCGTTCTCATCATCGAAGCGATGAAGACTATGAACCAGATTCCGGCGCATCGCTCGGGCACCGTTACCCGCATTCTCGTGGACGATGCTCAGCCGGTTGAATATGGCGAGCCGCTCGTCGTCATCGAGTAAGGGGACGACCATGTTCCATAAGGTTCTGATCGCCAATCGCGGCGAAATTGCCCTGCGTATTCTGCGCGCCTGCAAAGAAATGGGCATCCAGACGGTGGCCGTGCATTCCACGGCCGACGCCAATGCCATGCATGTGCGCCTGGCCGATGAGAGCGTCTGTATCGGCCCCAATGCCGCCAAGGACAGCTACCTCAATATCCCGTCCATCATGGCCGCCTGCGAAATCACTGGCGCCGATGCGGTACACCCTGGCTATGGCTTCCTGTCCGAGAATGCGCGCTTCGCCAAGATTCTGACTGAGCACAATGTGACCTTTATCGGTCCCTCTGCGCATCACATCGAGATCATGGGCGACAAGATAACGGCCAAGAAGACGGCTGTGGAACTAGGCATTCCGGTTGTCCCCGGCTCAGATGGCGCCGTGGAAACCGAGGACGATGCCAAGCGCACCGCCAAGGATATCGGCTATCCTGTGCTGATCAAGGCCACCGCCGGCGGTGGCGGCCGCGGCATGAAGGTAGCCAAGACCGAAAAGGACCTGATTGAGGCCTGGTCCACGGCTCGCACCGAGGCCAAGGCAGCCTTTGGCAATCCCTCGGTCTATATGGAAAAATATCTTGGCAAGCCGCGCCATATCGAGGTGCAGGTACTTGGTGACGGCCAGGGCAATGCCGTGCACCTAGGGGTGCGCGACTGCTCTTTGCAGCGCCGCCACCAGAAGGTCTGGGAAGAAGCCGGCGGCCCCACCATTTCGCCCAAGGAACGGGACGAGATCGGTGAGATCTGTGCTGCTGCCATGCGGAAGCTGAAATATTCCGGCGCCGGCACCATTGAGTTCCTCTATGAAAATGGCGAGTTCTATTTCATCGAAATGAACACCCGCCTGCAGGTGGAGCACCCCGTCACCGAGCGCATCACCGGCATCGACATCGTCTATGAGCAGATCAAGGTCGCCTCGGGCGAGAAGCTCTCGATGACCCAGGATCAGGTGCAGTTCTACGGCCACGCCATCGAAGTGCGCATCAATGCCGAGGACCCGCAGACTTTTGCACCCTCGCCCGGCACGATCACCTTCTATCACCCCGCCGGCGGTGTGGGCGTCCGCGTCGACTCGGCGGTCTATCAGGGCTACAAAATCCCCCCCTATTACGATTCCCTGATCGGCAAGCTGATCGTTTACGGCCGCACCCGCGAAGAATGTTTGAAGCGCCTCAGCCGCGCTGTGGACGAATTCGTGGTCGATGGGGTCAAAACCACCCTGCCTCTGTTCCAGCGTCTCATCAAGGAGCCGGACATTCTCGCGGGCAATTACGACATCCACTGGCTGGAAAAATTCCTGGCCGCGAACAAGGTATAGTATTGAGGGGCGCGAAGGCGCCCCTTATCTTTTTGACACATGGCCCGCCAATCCGATCCCTTCGCCGTAGAAATCACACCCGAGTTGATAGTGCGCGCCTATCGCGCCGGTATCTTTCCTATGGCCGAGGATGCCGCTGACACGGACCTGTTTTGGGTCAGCCCGGACCTGCGTGGCATCATGCCCCTCGATAGCTTCCACGCCAGCAAGAGCTTGCGCAAAGCCATGCGCAAATCGGGCTGGACCATTCGCGTCGATACCGATTGGGAGGGCATTATCGAAGGATGTGCCACGGCCGGCAGTGATCGGCAGACCACCTGGATCAATGGCACCATCCGCGCCGTCTATGGCGAGCTCTTTCGCCGTGGTGTCGCCCACACGGTGGAGATTTGGGATAAGGCAGAGCTTGTCGGTGGCCTCTATGGTCTGTCCATCGGCGCGGCTTTTTTCGGCGAATCCATGTTTCATCGTCGCACCGACGCCTCCAAGATGGCCATGGCCCATCTGGTGGAGCGTTTGAATGCTGGCGGCTATGAACTCCTCGATACCCAATTCCTCACTGATCACCTTGCCTCGCTCGGGGGCATAGAGATAACACGGGCCGATTATGAAGATCGGCTAGGCCTTGCCCTGGAAAAGCAGGGAGACTGGCAGGCCTGGGACCACCGATGACCAAACCCTTCTCCCTTCCCGAAAGCTTCTCGCCCCTGCGCGACCTCGAATGGGCGCCCGTCACGGTGGGTGAGTCCGGCGCACAGGTCTGGCGCATCGCCCTTGGCGACGGCAATGCGGTTTTCCTCAAGTCCGAGCCGCGGCACCCGCTGGCGGAATTACCCGGCGAGATCGAGCGGCTGAACTGGCTTTCGAGCATGGGCTTCAAGGCACCTCGCGTGGTGGATGCCGAACAGGACCACGAGCGTCTTTGGCTATTGATGAGCGCCGTGCCTGGCAGCGACTTGACGCATTATCTCGACCAGCCGGACACTTTTGTCCGCGCCTATGCACAGGGCCTCAAGCGCCTCCATGCGCTCGACACCACCACCTGCCCTTTCGATCACGGCCTCGATGCCCGCATCGCCGAGGCGGAAGCTCGCCTCGCTGCCAACCTCGTCGATGAAGACGATTTCGACACCGAACGCCAAGGCTGGACCGGTCAGCAGGTGCTCGATTGGCTCAGAGCGAACCGCCCTGCGCCTGGTCAACTGATCGTTACGCATGGTGACGCCTCGACGCCCAATATCCTGGCCCAGGACGGTCGCTTTTCCGGCATGGTTGATTGCGGCCGGCTCGGCCTGGCCGATGTCTGGCAGGACCTGGCTTTGGCATGCCGGAGCATCGCGTTCAATATCGGCCGCGAGCACATTGCCCCCTTCCTCGCCGCCTATGGCGCCGATTGGGACGACGCGAAATATCGCTACTACTGCACCCTCGACGAGATGTTCTGACGATCAGTCCCTGAGCTTGAACGCCAGGGTCGTCACCCACTCATCCATATTCGGCACCTCCGCCGGATCGCTCTCATAGAGCTCCAGCCGACACGCAAAATGCTCGCCGTCGGGCCTTGCTTCCATGTCGAAGTCCTGCCCGGTCAGGCGCGACCATCCGATCAGCATACCGGTGACAGTAATCAACGCGTCGGGGTGCCCGTGCCAGCTCACCCCCATAAAACGGCCAGCGGGTAAGGTTCCAACCTTGACATCACCCTCCTCCGGTCCGGCCGTATCGACTGCAATACCCGCCTCGACGTCCAGCGTCGTTTCCATGTCGATGCGCCGGTAACTATAAAAGGCTGGGCCCACTGGATTCAGCCCATGCTTTTCAAGATAGGCAAAAAGCTGCGGGAACCCTTCTTCGGCCGGTCTTTGCATCTGCTGCATCGTCACAGTGAAGGGCACATAAATATAGCTCTGCGCAGAGCGGTGTTCGGTCTTTGGCAATGTCATCATGATCCAGTCTCCTCCTTGTCAGTCAAGTTGCGCGCCGCCGGTGGTATTGGCCAGCGTGGCGGTCATGCTCGAAGCCAAATCGCTCGCCAGCAAAACCGCCGCATCGGCAACCTGGCCCAGCGACGCAATCCGCCGCAGCGGAGTGTCCTTGGCATATTCTCTATGCAGGTCGTCAAAACTGATGCCCTTTTCGCGCGCATGGATAAGCCATGCCTCGCGTACACCAGGGGCGTCAGGCGATCCGGGCGACCTGACCCAGCAGCACCGGACGCCCTTGGGACCATTCTCGACGGCAAGGTGGCGCAAAAAATGCTCGACCGCGGCGCAGGCAATACCGAAACCACCCATTTCGGAATATGCCTCGCGCGCCGCATTTGCCGTGACGCCCAAAATAACGCCACCACCATTGTCGCCCATATGCCGAGCCATGAGCCCGCCAATATTGAGCCAGGACTTAAGCCCGCGTTCGACCGGCATGATGAAACGTTGATAGCTCATGTCCGAGAGTTTCTGGCCCTGCGCATCGCCCCAGTCGATGGCGCTGAAGGCGATCTTGATCGGACCGCTTTTCGCTATAGCTGTATCGAGATGACTGGCCAGCGCGTCAGGGTTCAGCGCGTCGGCCAGCCCAATATGGGCAATCCCCCCAGCGGTTCGGATATCGGCCGCCACAGCCTCCAACGGCGCACGGCGGCGGCCGACCACATGCACGATCGCCCCTTCCCGTGCAAAAGCGCGCGCCACCGCGCCGCCCACCGCACCACTGCCGCCATAGACCACGGCGACCCTGTCCTTGAGTAGCATTATCTACCTCCCGGTCATCCCAAGACTTATCAATCTTGCGACGAGGGAGGATCGGCTGGTCAGACAGGCCCTGGAAAATTATCTTTCGGAAGGCGGCGGCACATTGGTGGACGTCTTGCACTCGATCAGCCAGACGTCATAGACGGCGTGGTCCACGGCATTGAGCGCCGGGCTGTCGGCAAACATCCAGCCCGTGAAGATGCGCTCCGCAGTTCCCTCAAGGCTCATCTGATTGACCTCGATAAAGGCAGACGTGCGCTGCAGCGTATCGCTGCTGGGCCGGTCGTAGCAAGCGCGCGGCGTGATTTCGAGCGCCCCGAAAAGTACCGTCTCATCGATATACACGTCGAAACGGGTAATGCGGCCCGTTATCTTGTCGAGTCCGGCAAAAGTCGCCACCGGATTGGCCACCGGCTGCGCCTGCACCGCTGGAGCAGAGGCCAAAACGGCCGCCATGAGAAGCGGCCGCACACCGAGTTGGAAGAAAGATCGCAAGCCTGGAACCCTTATTCGGGCGACCAGGCCTGGTAATCGCCGGTTACACGCGGACGCTCGCCCTTGCTGAGCAGGCTGCCATCGGGACGATAGGCCGCCGCAGTGCCGGTCAGGTTCGGCTGATGCGGCTTTTCCCAGGCGCGCGGCTCATATTTGGCATTTGCGGGCACAACGTCGGAGCGGCGATGCATCCAGCCGTGCCAGCCCGGAGGAATGGAGGACGCATCGGCAAAGCCCCCGGCATAGGTCACATAGCGTCTATTGGCCTTCCGGTCCTGGTAGTAGCGATTGCCAAATTCGTCCGAGCCGACATAGTCGCCGAAGCGACGGATCCAGAGGCGTGTGCCCCAGGTGTTGCCGCCCCACCAGGCGAAGATTTCGGACAGGAACTGCTTGATACCGGATTGGGCCAATTTTCGATTCCGCATATTTGGCGTCGATTTGCCGGTCGGTTTAGCATGGGTGACCTGCCGAGCCTAGACCGAATTGAGGTCTAGCGCGATAAGCCCGCCCTGCGCGGAACAGCTCTGGATGGTCAATATCGGCGGTCACTAGCAGCGTCACAGGCCCTAGCGGCCCAACAGCAGATCGCGCGCCTCATTGATCTTGGCCGCCAGAAATTCCGAGCCGCCCCGGTCCGGATGCACCCCTTTCATCAATTCGCGATGCGCAACCTTGATGTCTTCGTCGCTTGCTCCCGGTTCGAGCCCGAGAACCGCATATGCCTCGGCAACCGGGTCCCGCGCCGCGCCATTCGGGGCATATCCGTCACCGCCACCGGCATCCTGCTCGGCAAAATAATCGCGCCAGCCCGCCCGGTTGGTATCGAGCCAGCTTTCCAGCAGATTGATGCTTTCCGCGTCATGCCCGATTTCCGCTATCAGCGCACGTGTTTCGGCCTCACCCAGATCCATCAGGTCCCAACCGGCAAATTGACCGTCAAGCACCCGACCGCCCAATTCGCCGGTGTCGTGATCCAGCTCCATGGCAAGATAGCGGCTGCGAACCTTGGAGACATTGCTCGGTCCCCCGCCAATGCTATCGAAGGAAAATTGGCCGAGCCGCCCCCGTAGGAGCACCGAAGCGGCCACGGCCCCCAGGATCATGGCGATATCGATCCGTCGGAACAATAGCGCCGCCGCCGCAGCCAGTCCGGCCCCGCCGCCGATGATCCAGCGCAGGCCTCTGACCACGATGCGCCGATCCAAATTTCTTAGGGCATAGCCCAGCCAGAGAAGGCCGAGCAGTCCAAAAGCGCCAAGAAAAATCCAGCTCATCGTCCCTCGATTTGAGTGAGTAGGGCTCGGGCGGCGCCGCTCGACTGCAGTCTCAGATGTGCCTGCCCGCCACTGGCATAGGCAGCAACGGCCTTGAGAAGGTCCGCCAATTGCTGCGGTGCCGAGCTGTCGAAACGCGCATAGGCACCCTTGGAAAGCCGTGCAAATTCACGGAATGCGGCTTCCACCCGGCTGTCATGCCCTTCCTGAAACACAAAAAGCGGCAGGCCCAATAGCCCCAGCTCTCCCGCCTTGGCACAAAGCTCGTCCACGTTCTCCTCGATCGCGTCTCCAACATAGATCGCGGCGTGAATGCGCCTCTTCTTATGTTCGTCCCGCGCGTGAGCAAACACTCTGCCGATCTGCGTATTGCCACCTTGGCACGAAATGGTGCTCATCAGCCGCGCCAACGCTTTGGCATCGAGAACCCATTTTGAGGCCCGGCATTCGCCCAGCCCGCGAAAATAGATCAATTGCACCTGCAAGGCCGCGTCTTTGGGTATGGCATCGAACATGCCCGCCTGCAGCGACACGGCCATGTCCCAGGTCGGCTGCCGACTCATCGTTGCGTCCATGCCGAACAAGAGCCTGCCATCCCCGGCGGCGTTGGGCCGCGCCAGCCGTCCCACCTTCTTGACGAAGGCAGCGACCTCGTTCCTGACCTCTCCCTTCGGCGTCACGGCTGCGTGCCGGGCCGGATTCTTCTCACTCATAAAACCAATATGTGACCGCGCATGCCTCCGGGCAAGGCAGGCCGCCACCGCGCCGATAAATTTCGCTTGTCTGCGTCGAAAACCGGGCGCCTCATCCGTCGTGCAGGTGAATTCCTGCAAGGAGGACTGTCCAAATGGAACGAAACTATGGCTGGGTGATCGTCGGCGCAGGTGCCGTGATCAGCTGTTTGGCAATGGGCGCCATGTTCGCGCTTCCTGTCTATCTGCAACCCATTGGTGACGAAACCGGCTGGACGCGTGCCGGCATCTCCGGAGCCATGACCGTGGGCTTCATCGTCATGGGCGTGGCCGGCTTTTTCTGGGGCACTCTGACGGACCGGATCGGCGCTCGGCCCGTTGTCCTGACCGCTGCAGCCATGCTTGGTCTTGGTCTGTTCATCGCCAGCCGCGCAACGGACCTGCTGATCTTCCAGATTGCCTATGGCGGCCTGGTGGGTGCGTCCGGCGGCGCCTTTTTTGCGCCCTTGATCGCCACGACGCTTGGCTGGTTCGATAAGCATCGAAGCTTGGCCGTTTCGCTGGTTTCGCTCGGCGCGGGCATCGCCCCGATGACCATGACCCCATTGGCCACGGTCCTTATCGGAAATTTCGGCTGGCGCGATGCCATGATGATGACGGCCGTTGCCGCCACCGTTCTCATTATTCCAGCCGCCTTCCTCATTCGCAAGGCACCGGAAGTCCTGGCCGATGCTCCTACGCCCGGCAGCGATGTGGCACCGGCCCAAACGCCGCCCAGCACCATCGCAACAATCTTCCGCACACCCCAATTCATCGTGCTGGCGGCGGTGTTCTTCCTCTGCTGCGGGGCCCATTCCGGGCCGATCTTCCACACGGTGAGCTACGCCATGCTCTGTGGCGCCTCCTCTCTGGCCGCGGCCAGCATCTATAGCGTGGAAGGGTTCGCTGGGCTTTTCGGCCGGGTCTTCTTCGGCATGCTGGCCGACAGGATCGGCGTCAAGCGCGTGATCGTCGGCGGTCTCCTGCTGCAGGCGGCGGGCATCTACAGCTATATCTATGTGAGTGAATTGACCCACTTCTATCTTCTGGCGGTGGTGCTTGGCCTGGTCTATGGGGGCGTCATGCCCCTCTACTCGGTCCTCGCCCGCGACTATTTCGGTCCAAAGGTAATGGGCACGGTGCTCGGTGGCATCACCATGACATCGGCTATCGGCATGGCTTTCGGACCGGTTGGCGGCGGCTATCTTTTCGATACCTTCGGCGACTATCACTGGCTTTATATCGCCTCGGCAGCCATTGGCCTGGCCGCAGCCATGCTGGCCCTGGCTTTTCCTCCCAAAACCCAGGATGAAACGCCAACAGATGCGGTCCCCGCGTAACGCCTTGGCTACCGATCAGGCGGGACTGACCACCTCGGCCCCGCCGCCTTCTTCATCATCATCCCTACCCTTGGCATAAGCTGCGGACAGCTCGCGATAATAGCGCGAGTTGAAAGCCAGGATCGTGACCAGAAGCCCAACCAGTCCGGCCACGGTAAAGACCAGCGCCATACCGCGATCAGGGCCCGTTCCGAACCAGCCGCCAATAGCGTCGGCCCCGACCCCATCCGTCATGAACGGGATCACGACGAATTGCGTCAGCGGCCCGATGAGAAATGCCGTCAGTGGCGACGCCGATTGCTCGACCGACTGGGCGAACCCGAAGACGCGGCCTTGCCGCTCCAGCGGCACAACCTTTTGCAAAGTCGTGTGCTCCGCGGCCTCTGCATATGGACCCAGCAGCATCCAGACAAAGCAGCCCGCCGCCAAAAGCCAGAACGAAGACTGAATTGTAAAAACGCAGCACACCGACCAGGTGATCACATTGACGAGCAGCAGCGTTCGCAGCGGGTTCTTTCCCAGACCAGTCTTGGAAATGATGATACCGCTCAAGATGAACGCGGTCGACAGCACACCAAATGTCAGTCCCCAGATCTCGACCGGCACCAGCGACAGGCCATAGGCGTCGAGCAGCGCCATGAAAACGCCGCCCAGAAAATTGTTGAAGCAGGCGAAAAAAATCAGCGCAAACAAGCCTGGCACGGCGGCCACTACCCGGATCGTCCCTGCAATGTCCACGCGCTTGGGCTCGGGCGGCACATTCGGATCGGCTGCAGCCCTGCCTTCATCAATGCGCACAAGGCTAAGATGCAGGAAGGCTAGGCCCGTCGAAATCAGGGCGAGCACCATCACGCCAAACATGCCGGCATAGGCCACCAGAAAGCCCGAAATTACCGAAGTGGTCAAAAAACCGATACCGGTGACCATGCCGACAAGACCATTGGCCTTGTCCCGCGCATCGGCCGGAATAAGGATGGTCACCAGCGTGGGCAGAGCGATCGAGCGGATGTTGCCGGCAATAACACCCAGCATGACCAGAAGCACGAAACCCCACAGATACCAGCCATAGGGATTTCGGAAGGCGCCTTCGGGCTCCGCCAGCAGCATCACCAAGGCAAGAACATAGAAGACCGCCGAGGCAACGCTGGACGCCAGCATGGCATGCTTTTTGGCGTTGTGATCGACGATCGAGCCGAACCAGAACCCGAATCCGGCAGTGAAAACCAGATAGAAACCGGCGATCATGCCGGTGGCAAAAACCGATTGTGTTTCCAGGAACACCCAGAAGGTTATGGCAAACCACACCGTGAAATTAGTGATATTGGCAACGAGATTATTCGCGAGAATCTGATGAAACGGCTTCATGGTCTGAGGTCCAGTTCTGGTTGCCGTTGGTCAGTTGTACTGCAGGTAAGAGGGCCTCTCAACGCCTACCAAGGCGCCGGGACAGTCTGCGTCAGGAGACTACGTGTCGATTTTCACGGGGTAGCTGTGATGCTCATGGGCAACCATCCACTGACCTCCCTCCTTGCGAAGACCCACACTGAGCCGAAGCGCACTGCCATAGATCGTCAGAATGGCCGTGACGAACGCCACCCGGTCTCCAGCGGTTACGCGCATGTCCCGAATGTTGAACGAGTTCGGTCCACCCTTGGAATACTGGAAGAACAGATCCCATGTGGCCCGATAGGCCTCCATACCATTGCTTTGCAGAGGTTCAGGGACATCGAACATCACGATGTCCTCTGTGTGCCTGGCCAGAATTCGCGGCATGTCCACCTCTCTGACGGCTCGCGCCCAGTTTTCTAGCAATTCACGTATTTGCGTTTCATCTGTGTCCATGGGGGTGCTCCATTCTATCCGCATGGATACGACGGCCAACGCGTCCACGCTTCGACATGACTGGCACCAGGACGTCATACGTCCTGCGCCAATTCCCACACATGGCCGGACGGATCCCTAAAGGCTGCGGTGCGCCGGCCCCAGGGCCTGTTCACCGGCCCATTCAGCAGATCTATCCCGAGCTGTGCGAGGCGCGCGCATTCCACATCCACATCCGCGACCTTGATCGTGAGCAGTGCCCGTACCCCATGCCGCGCCGGCTGCAGCGGCTCGACGAGCTCGGGCGCTTGGCTCTCTTCAAGCAGATTGATCATCGCACCCGACAAGCCAAGCACCGCCGAGACATCGTCGAAATAGACGACCTCGACTGCAAAGACCTTGGCATAGAAGGCTTTCGCCACCGCTATGTCATGGACGAACAGCGTGACGACTTCGAGATTGTTAAGCGGCATTCGTGGTCCTCCGGAGCTATGCCCTGACGACGAACGAACCGCTCTCAATTTGACATGGCAGCCATCGGCGACGCACCAACGGCCATTTACCATTCATAAAGCATCGGCGCGCAGGCTCAGTACTGCTCATCCCATCAAGGAGTGCCAGATGCACGAGGAAGTCCAGCGCCGCGCTTATGCGATGTGGGAGGCCGACGGCCGCCCGGAAGGTCAGGATCAGACCTATTGGTTCAAGGCTGTTGCGGAACTGGCCAGTGAAGCGGCCAAGTCGATTAAACCGCCGCGCAAGCGCACGCCGCGCGCCACCAAGGCAAAGAAGGTCGCCTGAGCAGGTCCGGGCGCTATGGCCGCGGCACTCACCATTGTCGCGGCCAATACAGATCGTCGGCAAAGTCGGCCGGGATAGTCTGCATGCGGATCAGCGCCTCTGCAGCGAGTTCGATCTGTCGGCACAATTGTTGGACGTTTTCCGGCACTGGCCGGCCCGTCACATATTCGCGCATCTGCCATTCGTCGAGATGAAGCAGTGTCTTGCGGCGCCGTGCCTCCGCCTCCACCGCATTTGGACGTATGGTGGCCCCCTCTTCAGCGACCCCGACCGGCTCACTCCATTCACGTCGCTCACCGACGACTGCAAAGCGCATCTTCTGTTGCATCCCAAGCCGCAGAACTGCCTGCGCGGCCAAGTCACAACCATAGCCGCCACAGAGTTACAAAACCGCAAAGAACGGCCTTGGCCACGCGAAACGCCATGCTAGATATACAATCATGAGCATCCTTTACCTCATGGCCGCCGAGCCCGAATTCGGACCGCATCTTCGCGCCCGTATCCAACCGGGCATGATCGGCGTTGGGCCGGTGGAAGCGGCGGTCAACACCACGCGCATGCTTGCGGCCCGGGCCCACGACCTGCCGACATTGGTGGTGTCACTGGGTTCGGCAGGTTCGCGCCGCCTTGAGCAGTGCGGTGTCTATCAGGCGAGCTCCGTATCCTACCGCGATATGGACGCCTCGCCCCTGGGTTTTCCCAAAGGCGTTACGCCGCTGAGCGACTTTCCGGCGACACTTCCCCTGGCCCCGGCCGTTCCCGGGCTCCGTCAGGCCAGCTTGTCAACCGGCGCCAATGTTGTGTCCGGGGCTGCCTATGATGCGGTGACCGAAGATATGGTGGATATGGAGACCTTTGCCATTTTGCGCGCCTGCCAGAGCTTTGGTGTACCCTTGCTGGCTCTGCGCGGCATCTCCGACGGCAAGGCCGAGGTGACCAAAATGGCCGACTGGACACAATATCTGCACATTATCGATGAGCGTCTTGCCGCCGCCGTGGACCTGATCGAAGCGCACCACGCGCGCCGCATTTGACCCTATTTTCCGCTATTCTTCTTGTCTCGGCGCGAGCGCTGCCACTTTGTCCACCAGCGGCCACCCCTCAATACGGCCGAATTCACCGGCCCCTGCAGGAAAATCAGGTCGACCGCCAACAGCAATAGCCCAAGGGGCAGCATCCATATGCCCAGCACGGGAAGAAAGCTGAAAATACCGCCCAGCACCAGCAACACGCCGAGGGGAATGCGCAACCAGCGCGCTCCGGGTCGCCGCAGCCGGGCCAGCCAGCCGGCCGCCAAACCCGGAATACGGCGCTCCAGGCGGTCGAACAGGCGATTCAGGCGATCAGTGCTTTTGCTCATGCGGTTCCCTTCCATCTCATCTAGATGGCGCTGCCATGCGGCAGTTCAAGGGCGCTGAATTGCGGTCTGAGCGGCGGCAGGACTTGGTTAACCCTATCGCTCAGTCCTTCCTTAAGCCTGAGCGCGCATTTTCTGGAAAGCACTCTTTTTCTACCCCTGCCCCGGAAAGTCGCATGCACCCTCTGCTCCCCGCTCTGGCACGACTGGCAATGGCCTGTTTCGCCACGGTCAGCCTGGCCGGCTGCAGCTTTCTGGGCCTGAACTTCGGCATGGCGCAGTTGAGCGAGAAGGAATGCATGATGCGGGCCATGTATTTCGAATCCAACCGTTCCAGCGCCGAAGGCATGCTTGCCGTCGGCACAGTGGTGATGAATCGCCTCTACGATGCGCGCTATCCCAAGACTGTCTGTGGGGTGGTTGGTCAGAAAAACCAGTTCGCGCAGGGCGTACTCACACGGCCCATGACTGACAGCGGCGCCGTTCTGGCCGCCCAGGTTGCCGACCAGGTGCTGTCCGGCGCACGCCATCCCGGCGTGCAGAATGCGCAACATTTCCACACGGCCGGTTTGCGCTTTCCATACAATAATATGTTCTACGTCCTCGAAGCGGGCGGCAACGAGTTCTACGAAAAGCGCAGCCTTCGCTAGACGCTAGGGCATTTCACCGTTTCGTTGAAACGCTAAAATTGCTCTAAGTTCTTGTTTTATCGCGTTTCCGAACCGCAAAACCGCTGCCACTTTTGCTGGAAACGCTCTAGAACTCGCCGCCTATGTCGAAGCCGCCCCAGTCGTCGTCGCCGTCAAATCCGACGTCGTCCGCTGGCGCGTCCGCCTCCGGCGCTTCTGCGGCCTGTGCGGAACCACCAAACATCCCCGCAATGGCCGATCCCAACAGCAAGCCGCCAGTAACACCCAACGCTGTCTGTGCCGCGCCGGCAAGGAAACCACCATCGGCCGGGCGATCCCAAGGGCCACGCGGTCGCGCCGCGCGGGTCTCACGCCTTGACTCATCGTCGCCGAAAATACTGCCCAAAAAGCCTGCGGATCCACCCCCTCTAGCCTCGAGCGCCTCAATGCGCGCTTGTTGCTCGCGCAAGGCGGCTTCCTGCACGACAATGGTCTGCGCCATATAATATGCGGCAGCCGGATGCTCGCGGAGCCGCTGGTGAATTAACGCCTCCGCCTCGGCATCCCGTGGCCCGCTAATGCGTTCAACACGCAAAAGCCGGTCGAACAGATCTTCGATTGCCCGTTCGTCTTCGTCTCGCAACATGGCCTTCTCCCTGTGTCTGTGTTCGGCACATGGGGAGCCCAAGGGCGCGACGCAAGATCAGCGACGGGTCTGTCGCAGCACATAGCCGATCACCACCGCCATGGCGTCATAGAGTTCGATGGGGATGGTTTCGTCCAGCTCCACCCCGCTCAGGGCTTCTGCCAGAACGGGATTTGTTTCGATGACGACGCCATTCTCCTGCGCCAGGGCAACGATCTGCTCCGCGACCAATCCGCGCCCTTTGGCGACAACCCGCGGCGCTTCCCGCGAGCCCTCCTCATAATGCAGCGCTACCGCCAAGGGACGGTCTTCGGGGTCGTCCACGCTCATCGCATCGCGTCCAGATGCTGTCCCGACTGCTCGGCGGTGCGCTTGGACGGGGCAACTGGCGCCCCGGTCCTAATGACAATGACGCCGGGCGTCAGTCCGATATAGGAGAGACTGGCCTTGAGCTCTTCGATACCGGCCGCCAGGGCGTCTGCGGTGTTTGGCTGTTCGGCCCAGAGCATGATTCCGGTCAAGCGCGCGCGCATGGAAATCTGCGCGCCAATTTCGCCTGCTCCCGATAGGTTGAGCGCGAAGCGGATTTGCCATCCGCGATCTTCCTCCCGCTCGCCGTCGCCGTCCGGATCGCGGTGAATCTGCATATGCATCAGATGCTGCTGCCCCGCCACCACGATCGGAAGGTCAAGGCTCCATTGCGCATCGTGTCGGGCCGCATGGGGCTCTGGCAAGGACGCATTCTGGTGCAGCCGCATTCGCGACAATGCCGCTTCGGTCCGCTCCAACAGTATTTTGCCGGCCTCGCGCACATCTTCAGGCAAGTCGGGCAAGCCGCCATCGCCGGTCCGGACCCTAGGCTGCTGTCCGCGCAGGGGCGGCGCAACACCGGCCACCTGGGCGATGGGCGCCTGGCTGCCTAGCCACGCACTAAGGCTTTGGCGCAGGTCCAGTAAGGCCGATTTCGTGTCGCCAGTCACCGCCGCCCCCTGCCCGGACGCCAGCATGGCCTCCTGAAATATCCCCGATCTCTGGACGGCCGACTTGAGCGCCGCCCCTGTCAATTGTGTTCCTTCCACCTGAAGCCGTACGCCCAGCGCCTGCTGCGCTGACTTGACCACCGGTTCAGGCAGGACGAATTTACCCACGGCGGCAGTCAAGGCCGATGTCAAAGCCACTATGCTGTCCTGTCGCGGCAACGCCTGTTGCACCATTTGCGCCAGCGCCGCCTGCGGCGTTGTTGGCGCCTGTGCGGCGGTCGTCACTGGAGCCGGAAGCGATTGTCCCGCTGGCGGCGCCACCGTTCCCGCCAGGTTGGGCGGCGGAGCATGCTGTCCAACCACGCTGGCCGACACCGCCTGCCCCACAGGTGGCAGCGCCGTGCTCGCCGATCCTGCGACGCCCGCAAGCTGCGCGGGAGTTGTCGCCGGCGGAGCGGCCACGGCATAGGGAATATCGGCGCGGGGCAACGTCGGCGCGCCCATGGCCGCTTGGCCGGTGGGGGACGGTGGCGCTACGCCTGCGACTTGCTGGACGGACGATGCCGATTGCTGGACCGGTGCAATATGTGGTGGCGGACCGGCCTGCAGAGCCGCTGGCACTGTTGCACCGGCGTCACCAATCGCCGGCGCGACAGCCACCGGGGCCGTGGCCTGGGGTTGGCCGGCGGCCAGCGGCGTTGGCGGCATGACCTGCGGTCCCGCCGACGGCCGGGGCACACCGGCTGACAGCGTGGCAGTAGCAACGGGAGGCGCTAGTCCGCCCCCTCCCGGGGGCGGCACAACCGGTTTGCCGGTGGCACCGCCGCCATAGGGTGCCGCCACAGCACTCTGAAACGGCGCCTGCGTCGGAGCAACCCGGCCTGGCGCGACTGCCGGGGCGGCGGTGGCGCTCGCAGTCGTCCCGGTGGCAACCGCACCGGACGCAGCACCCGGCCCGGCCAACGCCGAGGCCGAAAGCTGTATCTGCGTTGCCGGAGCGTTCTGAGTCGCGCCGGATGAGGGAACCGGCGCATTGCCCGGCGGTGGGCGCACGGCCTCCAGCGTCAGGCGCAATTGGCCATCCGCCTGCTGCACGGAAAGGGTCAGGGTCGCCCCCACGGGCTGGCTCTGTGGCAGATTGAGGCTCAGCACTTGCCGGCCGATTTGTACCTGCGTGGTGCCGTTGTTCGACTGCGCCAGCACACGGGCTTCCACAGTTTGCCCGGCCGCTTGCGCCAGGGCGCGCAAACTGGCACTGGCCAAAGCCAGCGGAATGGGCGGAAGCTGGGACGAAATACTCATCGGCCGGCCGACTCCGGCCACATTATGTGGCTACGGCAAGTTTAGCGCATTGCACGCTTTGCGCTAGCCACTGGCCAATCCCCCGGTGACCGGCCTATTGCGGCCGAATGTCGGTATAGTCCTTGGTCACGGGCTTTCCCTTGAAGGTCACCCAGAAGAAGTTGAGCGTATAAGTGCCCGCAGTGCGGAAAACGCCTTCCTTCTCAAGGCGGCGGCCCGAGGTCTTCATCTTGAGCGCATAGGTCCATTTGACCCCGCCGACCTTGGACAGGCGCACGGCGACGTCCGTGTCCTCGCCGAAAAAATCGATACTGCGGTCATATCCGCCCACTGCTGCCCAGGCCGCGCGCTTGAAGACGAAATTGCCCCCCTGCACCACCGAACCGACGCGCAGCACGAAGCGATTGAGCAAATAAATGAGATAGGTCAGTCCGTAGAAAAGGCTGATCAAAAAGCGGTTATGCGCGGCCATGTCATAGTAGACGTAGGGACCGCTGAGGCACACAAGGTTGCTGTCTTTGCCGAACTCACGCATCACGACGTCAAGCCAGCCCTCTGGCACGATCGTGTCGCTATCGATATTGGCTACCAGTTCATAGCCCTCGCTGGCCGCAAAGCCGGCATCCCGGGCATTGACCAGGCCCTTTTTGGGTTCGTCGACAACCGTTACGCCGGCAAAACTGCGCGCGATTTCGCCCGTTCTGTCGGTGGAGGCGTTGTTGACAACGATCACGTCGGCCTCGGCGCCGGATCGTTTGATTTCCGCCAGCACCGATTCAAGACATTTGCCGATCAGCGCCTCTTCATTATAGGCGGGAATAACGAAGGCCAACTTCATGGGGTCCCCTTGCCCGGCCTGCAAACCGGTTCTTGTTTGTGCAGCACATAGCGCGGCGCAGCGGCTGCGGCAACCAATCGGGGGGCACACTCCGTCTAGGCGATGTAAAAATGTCCGCTCTTTCCGCCAATTCATACCATCTGCTAGACTGTAACAATGTCTGGGCGGTTCATTTTCCGTTCAGCGGCAATGTTGAATGGATGTCGCCATGATCAAACTTGCTGTTTCTGCCACTATTATATCGTTCGCTATGATCGGAGCGGCTCTTGGCGCCGCTGAGGGCACGGCCGTCGGTGTGAAACCCGACGCCGCCTCGCGTGCTGGCAACGTCGAGCGTGTCCTGGTCGTGGGCGCCGATGTCTCGGTCGGCGAAACCGTCGTGACGGGGCCGTCCGGCAATGTGCAATTGCTGTTCGACGACCAGACGCGTCTTGTCGTGGGTCCGCGCAGCGCCTTGCGGATCGAAACCTATCTGCTCAATGGCAACCGGGCCGACAAATTCGGCGTCAACGCCCTTGCCGGCACATTCCGGTTCATCTCCGGCAACAGCCCGAAATCGGCATATTCGATAAATACCCCGACAGCCTCCATCGCCGTGCGCGGCACCGAATTTGACCTCACTGTCGGCGGTGGACGCAGCTTCGTCATGCTGTTCGAGGGCGCGCTGCGGATTTGCGAGGACAGCATTTGCGTCGATCTCGTCTCGCGTTGCGACATCGGCATCGCTGGCGGCGGCATCGCCGATCTCCTGAAATGGGGTAATGTCCGGCGGGACGAAGTTGTTGCGAACTTCCCGCTGCCCAACATTCAGGCCGGCTTCCTGCCACCGTTCCGCGTCGGCGGCGCGCAGGCCTGCCTCGCGCCCCCCTTGGGCGGCGCGGGTGGCTCGCTAAGCGATGGACCATCCGGCCCCGTTCCCCAAAGTCAAAACCAGAACCAGAACAGGGCCTGCACCGATCCCAAGATCTGTTGAGCTCTGCAAGGCCGGCCACACCGTCAGGCTCTTGAAACGGACGGCAAATCATCCTTTCTTGGGTGCCCGATCGGCCGACCGAAAAGTGAGCCAGCATGGCCTCCTCTAACCACGAGCCTGCAGAAGACGCTGCCAAAGGGGCCAGGCTGGGTCATATCCGGTCCAAATTGCGGTTGCTCTATCACGGCCAGTCACCCAGGGCCTTGCGCTTCCAGACCATCATCCTGCTGGTCGATCTGGCCATCATCGCCTTCTTCATCGCCACGCCTCTACTCCGGGAAACCGAGACCTTCCTATGGATCGACTATTCCATCGCGGCGGTGTTGGCGATCGACCTTATTGCCCGCGGCCTGGCCTCAAGCCATCCCCTTCGCTGGCTTCGGCAATTGCCCGTCATCATCGACATCTTTATCCTGATCACGCTGCTGGCCCCGACTTGGCTGTTCAATCTGGGCTTTCTGCGCATATTGCGCCTTTGGACATTGTCCCGATCCAGCATGGTCTGGCGCCCGCTTGAAAAGCGCGGCCTGGGGGAATATCGCGACACGGTACAAGCGGTTCTGAACCTGCTCGTTTTCATCTTCGTGGTGACGGGCTTTGTCTACACCGCCTTTGCCCGCCGCGATTCCGGCATTGCCGGCTATGTCGATGCGCTTTATTTCACCGTCACCACCATGACCACGACCGGCTTTGGCGACATCGTCCTGCCTGGAACCTTCGGCAAGCTCGTCTCGATTGTGGTGATGATCATCGGCATTTCACTCTTCGTACGACTGGCGCAACTCATCTTTCGCCCCGCCAAGGTGAACTTCCCCTGCCCCCAATGCGGCCTGCACCGGCACGAGCCTGACGCTGTCCATTGCAAGGCCTGTGGTCATCTTCTCAATATTCCCGACGAGGGTCAGGGCTGACTGCCCGACTTGATCACGGGCAAACGCACTCTGAAACAAGCCCCTGGCAATGGCCCGGGGACCAGTTCCAGCGTGCCGTTCATGCGGGCAACGATTTGCCGGCTGATGGCCAGGCCAAGCCCCGCGCCGCCCTGGTCGCCACCACCCTCGACCCCTCGCCAGAATTTTTCAAAAATAAGCTTGCGTTCGGTCTTGGAAATACCGGGACCATTGTCGGCCACGTCGACCACGAATTGGCCGGCACGCACCGTTGAGCTCACCCGGACCACCGGATCGGCAGCATCGTTATATTTCACCGCATTGGAAATCAGGTTGATGAAGACCTGACAAAGCCGGTCGCTATCCCCTTCCACCATAGTCGTTTGGGCCCGTTCCCCAAACTCGACGCGCATGCCTTTCTGCCGCAGCAGTGCGTCGCACACCGCAATTGCCCGGTCTAGCGCCTCCTCCGCATCGACGGGTGTATTCTGCCAGCTCCTCTCGCCCCTTTCGAGCGCGCTTAGGTCCAGGATTTCATCGAGCAGCCTGGTCAGGCGAAGGCTCTCATGGTGGATGGTCGATATGAATCGCTGCCTTTGACCATCGTTGAGGGCGCCCGGTTCCATGAGGATTTCGGAAAAGGACCGGATCGAGGTCATCGGCGTCCGCACCTCATGGCTCACCTGGCTCAGGAATTCGTCCTTCTGGCTGTCCAACTCCCGCAATTGCGCATTTGCCTCTTCCAGCTTGCGCGCCGTCAGCCGCAATTCGGCAGACGTTTTCTCCAGCTCCTGGGAATATTCAATGACCTGCTGCGTTTCGTCGGCCATCTGCATCATCTCTTCCAGGGACACATCGCCCCCGGCGACCACTTTGGCCAACATCACATGCGCCGAAGCGGAGCCGATGGACCCGGCCAGCTCACGTTCGAGCCGGGAGATGAACTCGGGCGTCGGCTCCAGCATTGCCGGCTCCACGCCGCGCTCCTCGGCCGCCGTCTCGAACAGCGCCGCGGCACGCTGCTCGCCCAATACGCGTTCGGCGACGAAATAGAGGTCGTTCGCGGTAGCCGAACCAGGCATGAAACCCCTATGCGCAAAGGGCCGGCGCCGGAACACGTCGACAAAGGCTGCCGACTGGATGCGCTCCAGCGCCGATTGGTTCGAGAGCAGCGATCCCAGAACGAGAAACACGCTGTTGAGCAGCAAACTCCAGAACACCGAATGCACCAGCGGATCGAGCCCGTTGAGTCCGAACAGGTTCTCGGGCCGGAGGAAGCCAATGCCCCAGGGACCCTCCCGCATGACATCGGACACCCAGGGAATGACCGTTTCGAAGCTGGGCAGGAACATGGTCCAGGCCCAGAGCACAAAGCCCACAAATATGCCGCTCGCCGCCCCGCGCTGAGAGGCCTCCCGCCAATATAGGCCTGCCAGCACCGCCGGCAGAAACTGCGCGACGCCCGCAAAGGAGATAAGTCCGATCGGTGCCAGTGCATCGTCGCCCGTCAGCGAGAAATAGAGAAAGCCCAAGGTCAGAATAAGCCCGATAGACACCCTGCGACTCAGCAGCAGCAGCCTTCGCACCCCTTGCCCGTCGCCCTGCCCGACATTGGACGAGCGCAGGATGATCGGCATGATGATATGGTTCGAGACCATGATCGAAAGTGCGATCGAGGCCACGATAATCATTGAAGTAGCAGATGAAAAACCACCGATAAAAGCAAACAAGGCAATAGCAGATTGCCCTTCGGATAACGGAAGCGTCAGCACGAACATATCCGGGTTCGCCCCCACCGGCATGACTGTCATGCCATAGAGCGCGATTGGCAGCGTGAAAACGCTCATCAGGAGCAGATAGGCCGGGAACGCCCAGCCCGCGACGCGCAGATGGTCCTCGCTGGCATTTTCGACGACGGTAATCTGAAACTGGCGTGGCAGGCAGATGATTGCCGCTGCCGACAGCACCGTCATCGCCACCCAGCGCGGCCCGAACGGATCTTCCTCGTAAATGGCAATGCCGGCAGCTTCGGCTCCCCGATAGACCGCCTCGAAGCCCCCACCCAGCCCGAAGGTCACGAACACGCCGACTGAAAGCAATGCTGCCAGCTTGACCACGGCCTCAAAGGCAATCGCGGCCACCACGCCATGATGCTGCTCCTTGGCATCGACATTGCGGGTGCCGAACAGAATGGTGAACAGCGCCATTCCCGCTGCAATGCCAAAAGCCAGCGCGCCATCGTCGACGCCGGCCAGGCTTCCCCTGGCGCCCTCTGCCGATTCGGCGACGGCCTGGATGGAGGCCGTAATGGCCTTGAGCTGCAGCGCGATATAGGGGGTAATTCCGATGACTGCGATCATTGTGACCAAGACAGCCAACCGGCTCGACTTGCCGTAGCGCGATGACAGCAGGTCGGCAATGGAGGTGATCGCCTGCATGCGGCCGATCCGCACCAGCTTGCGCAGCACAAACCACCAGCCCACGAACACAATGGTTGGTCCCAGATAGATGGTCAGGAATTCGAGCCCGCCGCGCGCAGCATTGCCGACCGCGCCATAAAAGGTCCAACTGGTGCAATAGACCGAGATGGACAGCGTATAGACGGCCGGCGAACGCAGAAAGGACGACTTGTTCGCCCGCGTATGGCGATCGCCGAAATAGGCCAGGACGAACAACAGCCCCACATAGACGATAGCGGTGACGATGACGAAATCGGCAGAGAGCATCACTCGTCCCCTTCGTGCCCGTCCTCGTCCGCCGCACGCGGCAGCCGTCGCGTCAATAGGGCCGTGCCGATCACCAGCAGTGCCCAGACCGCGAAGAGGTATAGAACAATCTGCGGCAGGCCAAAGAACAGCAGCGGCTGGTTGAAGATGTAGACCAGCGGCGGAATAATCAGCAGCGTGCTGAACACCGTGAAGACGAACACGCCGCTTTCAAGCTTACGCCGTGTGGTCATCGTCGCCTAGCAAGCGCCGAACCGCGCCCACTACTTCAGCATTGGAATAGGGCTTGGTCACGAAGCCGTCGGCGCCAAGTTCTTCGGCAATGCGGCGATCCTGCTGCTGTCCCTTGGCGGTCAATATCAGCACCGGCAGATCTTTGGTCTGCCCCTCCGAGCGCAATTGCTTGAGCACGTCAAAGCCACTGCGCTTGGGCAGCATCACATCTAGAACCAATATGCGCGGCCTTTCGCGCCGCACCCGTTCCAGAACCGCTTCGCCATCGGTCACCGACTCTATGCTCCAGCCCGCACGGCGCAGGATGAAATCCAGCGATTCCAGAATGCTAGGCTCATCTTCGGCGATCAATATATCGACTGCCAATGCTCCCCCCAAACGTCGCCGCGTTCTCCCTCCGCGGACGGTGGTAATAAATCGCAATCACTCCCTGCCGCCAAGCGCAAAACCACCCGGCACCAATGCGGTCCGCAGATTGTCCCTTCCCGGTGCCGGCGCCAGGGGCTCCTCCTGCCGGCTGGCGCAATTGGACCGCGTGCACAATCTGCAGGTCGGACCAACCTCCACATCGGCCCCCGTATCGGCCAAGTCCAACCCTTGCGCGTAAACGGTCCTGTCTGCATGCAGGGCGTTGCAGGCCAACATGACCGATGCCATGACCGGCGGCTCGTGGAAGGCCGCTGCTCGACGCTGCACCGTCCGTGCCACAAACAGATAGCGCGAACCGTCGGAAAAACGCACCACCTGTCGCAACGGCATATCTGGCGTCCGGAAGGCGCCATAAATGGCCCAGAGCGGGCAGGCATGACCCGAATAGGGCAAGAGCAACCCGGGCAGCGGAAAATGCTTGGTCAGCCGCCCCGCGGGGTCGGAACGCAGAAAGCCGAACGGCACCCCCTCTTCTCCCGGCCGGCGCAGCGACACCAGTCGATGTGCGACCTGCTCGTAACTGGCATAGTAGGTCTGCCGCAACTGGTCGATGTCATAGGCGCCCTCTTCCGCCCGTTCCAAGAAGCGGGAATATGGAAACACCATCGCTCCGGCCAGATAGGATCCCAGGGCCCGCCGTGCCAGCCGCAACGCCGCTGGTGTCGCCAGTGCGGCCTTATCCAGCTCTTCTTCGATAGTCGAGCCAGCGGCAAGCTCTCCATAGAGCCGTGCGAGCTGGAACTGCCGCGTCGCAAGCGTGGTCGCGCCCTGCAGCCACATCGTCCCGAGATCGGCAAAGTAGCGGTATTGCCCGGGAAAATCGGCCGGGCCTGCTGGCGGCACGCCGCCTATGGCAATATCCACGCCGAACTGGCGCGCCAAGGCGTCAGTCAGGCTTTGCAGCCCGAACTCGCCGACCCGCTCCACCTCAGCTCTTAGCCCTTCGGCAGCCGCTTCCAGCGCTGGGAAGTAGTTCGCACGCTCGATCAGTAGATCGTCGATTTCACGCGCCGCCGAAACGCTTCGCCGGCCAGCGCTAGCATTCTCGAAATGCCCGATAAGATTGCGCGCCACGGCCCCCAGATTGCGCGTTTCCCTGCCGATCGATGCCAGAAAGCGTTGCCTTTCGCCCTCATCGAGATCGGTGACCTCCTCGAGAATCTCGGCGCTCGAACGCACGGCAGTAACCCCTGACAGAACTTGGTGCAGCAGCTGGCCAAGCAGCGGATCGGACCGCAGCCGGTCGGCAAAAGCATCGGCGCTTGCGACCGCGCTGGTATAGGCGCGGTGCAAACGCGCCATTGCCTGCGCGCTGGCCGGATATTGCGCCACCATTTGCCGACGCTCGTCAGGTTGAAAAGGCAGCGACTCGTTCATGGGGTCCGCATAGGCCTCTTCGAGGTCCTGGAGGAGCTTTTGTTCCGCTTGACCTGTCAGATCGTCGATATCGATATTCAAATGCAGGGCCACACGCTGCAACAGCGCCCCGCCGACATCGCGCTTATTGTTCTCGATCAGGTTCAGATAGCTCGGGGAGATACCCACCAGGCGCGCCAGGGCCGCTTGGGAAATCTTGAGCGATTTCCGTCTGTTGCTGATCCGGAACCCGATTGGCGCACGCATGGTTTTCCTCCCTCGCACCGGCCAGACTGTCAATAAATTGACAGCAATGACGTCCGCTCAGAACAACAATTTACAAATTTTCGCAGGAATTACAATGGTCTATTGCCGTCATTTTCAAATGTGTCGAATACTTGGCGTGCGATGAGCGGCCGGCAATGTATCGGTCGCCCCGCGCCATAAGGAGGAGATCGATGACACTTTTAAAGCGCGGGCTGACCCGCCGTAGGGTTTTGCAGACCGGCATGGCCGGTATTATTGGTTCGGGCGTTGCCCCCATGGTCTTTACCAAGGGCGCCTGGGCGCAGGAGTTCTGCAACAATCCAACCGGCGACACGGTCACCCTTGGCCTCAACCTGCCATTGACTGGCGCTTATGCCGAAGAGGGCGCCGACGAGCAAAAGGCTTACGAACTGGCCATTGCCCACCTCAATGGTGAGGGTGACGGTGGCCTGCTCAATGTTCTGACCCCCTCGGCCCTCAAGGGCAACGGCATCCTTGGCAAGAAAGTCGGTTTCGTCACCTCTGACAGCCAGACCAAATCGGACGTCGCACGTGCCGGCGCCACGCGCATGATTGAACGCGACGGTGCTATCATGGTCACCGGCGGCTCGTCCTCGGGCGAAGCCATTGCTGTGCAGGGCCTGTGCCAGGAAATGGGCGTCATTTTCATGGCGGGCCTCACCCATTCCAACGACACCACGGGCAAGGACAAGCGCCGCTACGGCTTCCGTCATTTCTTCAACGCCTACCAGTCAGGTGTGGCCTTGGGCCCGATCCTGAGCTCGGAATATGGCACTGACCGCCGGGCCTACCACCTGACCGCCGACTATACCTGGGGCTGGACGCAGGAAGAATCGATCAAGAACACCACCGAGGCGCTCGGTTGGGACACGGTAGAGACCGTCCGCACGCCTCTGGGCGCCGGCGACTTCTCGCAGTTCCTGACACCGGTTCTGAACTCTGGTGCCGACGTTCTTATCCTCAACCACTACGGCAATGACATGGTGAACTCGCTGACCCAGGCGGTCCAGTTCGGCATGCGTGACCGTCAGGCCAACGGCAAGGACTTCCAGATCGTCGTGCCGCTGTTCTCTGAACTCATGGCCAAAGGTGCGGGCGAAAACATCAAAGGCATTTTCGGTACGTCCAACTGGCACTGGAACCTCCAGGATCCGGGCTCGGTGGCCTTCACCAAGTCTTTCGGCGCCGCCTATGGTTCTCCGCCGTCGCAGGCCGCGCACACGGCCTATGTGCAGACCCTGCTCTATGCCGATGCCGTGGAACGCGCCGGCACCTTCTATCCGCCCGCGGTGATCGAGGCATTGGAAGGCCACGAATTCGACGGCATGGGCAACGGTCGCACTCTCTATCGCGCCGAAGACCACCAATGCATGAAGTCGGTGCTTGTGGTGCAGGGCAACGACAATCCGACCAGCGAGTTCGACGTGCTCAATGTCGTGCAGGAAGTCGATCGCGAGACGGTCAACTATGACCCCTCGATCTTCGGCGGCGAGCTCGGCCCGGCAGAGCCCGCCCCAGTCTGCGCCTGACATATCAAGGGGCAAGGCATGGTCCTTGCCCCTTCCGACCAGCTAGCGCCCGGTTCGCCGGGTGCTCCCGCCTGCACATCCGCAGATCGGGGCCGTTTGGAAATCCGGCGGCGGCACTGCGCGGTGCCCCGGAAGGTCACCGCCTCTAGCGGAGCATCAAAATGTTCGAAGTCATCTTTCTGCAGTTTCTCAACGGGCTCGATAAGGGCGCTGCCTATGCGCTCATCGCCCTTGGCCTGACCCTGGTCTTCGGTACGCTCGGGGTCGTGAACTTTGCGCATGGCGCTCTGTTCATGCTTGGCGCCTTCTGTGCCGTCATGTTCCGCCAGTTTCTGACCCTTGAGACGGTCACGATCGATCCAACCCAGACATCCCCCTGGGGCGCGCCTCTGGAGATCCGCGAACCGTTGGTCCAGGCTTGGTTCGGCGATTTCGGCGCCGTTCTGGTCAATTATTCCGTGCCCGTCTCCATTCTGATCACCATCCCGATCATGCTCTTGATTGGCATTGGGCTCGAGCGCGGCATCATCAAGCACTTCTACAAGCGCCCCCATGCCGAGCAGATTTTGGTGACGTTTGGCCTGGCCATCGTGGCCCAGGAAGTCATCAAGTCCGTATTCGGTCCCAATCCCATTCCGCAGCCCATGCCGACCGATCTGCGCGGCGCCGCCGATATCGGGTCCTGGATTGGCTTTCAGGCCAACGTCATCACCTATCCCCTGTGGCGCCTGATCTATTTCCTGTTCTCGGCTGTCGTCATCGGAGCGGTCTTTGCCTTCTTGCAGTTCACCACTTTCGGCATGGTCGTGCGTGCTGGCATGGCCGACCGCGAGACTGTAGGACTGCTCGGCATCAATATCGACCGCCGCTTCACCATCATGTTCGGCATGGCTGCCGTCGTCGCTGGCATGGCGGGCGTCATGTACACGCCCCTCCTGCCACCCAATTACCATCTGGGCATGGATTTCCTGGTTTTGAGCTTTGTGGTGGTGGTCGTGGGCGGCATGGGTTCGCTACCCGGCGCGGTCGCTGCCGGCTTCCTCCTGGGCATTCTGCAGTCCTTCGCCTCCATGACCCAGATCAAGGCCATCATCCCCGGCATCGACCAGATCATCATCTATCTCGTCGCCGTCGTTATTCTACTGGTTCGCCCGCGTGGTCTGATGGGCCGCCGCGGTGTCATGGAGAGCTGACATGACCAATTTCATGTCCCGCAACGATCTGCTTCTATTCCTCGGCTTCACCATCGTCGTGCTCGCCATGCCGCTCTGGCTCGCGCCCTTCGGCGCCGGTTATCCGGACCTGCTGCAACGTTTCATGATCTTCGGCATCTTCGCCGTCGGCTTCAACATTCTGTTCGGCCTCACCGGCTATCTCAGCTTCGGTCACGCTGCCTTTTTCGGCGTCGGCTCCTATGCCGCCGTCTGGTCGTTCAAATTGCTGACCCTGGACGCCATCCCGGCCATGATCTTCGCGGTCGTCATCTCGGGTCTGTTCGCCCTCGTCATCGGCTTCCTCTCGCTGCGCCGCTCAGGCATCTACTTCTCGATCCTGACGCTGGCCTTTGCCCAGATGAGCTACAATCTGGCCTATTCGGTTCTCACGCCGATCACCAATGGTGAAACCGGCCTGCAATTGACCCTGAACGACCCGCGCGTGCTCGACACCGCCCTGGGTCAGACCTTTGTCGGTCAGCCCGTGCCGACCCTTCTCGGCCAGCAATTGAGCGGTTATGCCGGCTTCTATTTCTGCGCCGGCTTCCTCATCCTTGCGTTCTTCTTCGCCCAACGCATTGCCGGCTCCCCCTTCGGCACCATGCTCAAATCCATCAAGTCGAACCAGACGCGCATGCAGTTTACCGGCTTCAACACCCGCCCCTATGCCCTCTCGGCTTTCGTGATTTCGGGTATGTATGCGGGTTTGGCGGGCGCCCTGCTCGCCGTCACCGATCCTCTTGCGGGCGCTGAGCGCATGCAGTGGACGGCCTCGGGCGAAGTCGTGCTCATGACCATTCTGGGCGGCGTGGGTACGTTGGTCGGCCCGGTGATCGGCGCCTGGATTATCAAATATTTCGAGAACATCCTCTCGGCGCTCAACGATAATATACTGGCCCAGTTCTGGAGCTTCCTGCCCGAGGACGCCGCCGACGTCGTGGTCAAGATCACCAGCAAGTTCGTGGGTGATGGCTGGCACCTCACGCTCGGACTGGTCTTTGTGATCATCGTGATCTTCCTGCCAGGCGGCATCATGGAAGGCGTGCGCCGCATCGCCGCCTCAGCCCGCCGCTCCGGCCCGCCCGGCGCCAAATCCCACCAGCCCCAGCCTGCCGAATAAGGACGATCGAGATGGCAAATTCAAATATTGTCCTTCACGTTGCGGACGTTCACAAACGCTTTGGTGGATTGCACGCTCTGGCCGACATCGACCTGGCGGTCGAAGAAGGCAAGACACATGCGATCATCGGCCCCAACGGCGCAGGTAAATCGACCCTGCTCAATGTCATCATTGGCAAGCTGGCGCCAACCAGCGGTCAGGTGGTGTTCGATGGCGCGATCCTGACGGGCCGTAAGCCCTATCAGATCAACCAGCTCGGCATTGCCCGCGTGTTCCAGACCCCGGAGATCTTCGGCGATCTATCGGTCCTGCAGAATGTGATGATCCCCGCTTTCGCCAAGCGCGACGGCGCCTTCACCCTCAACATGCTCCGCTCGCTCGACAGCGAGACCACCATCCGGCAGGAGGCCGAGCACATGCTGGAAGATGTTGGCATGCTCAATCGGCGCGATATGCATGCCGGCAGCCTCAGCCGTGGCGACAAGCGCCGGATGGAGTTGGCCATGTGTCTGATTCAGCACCCGCGCCTGCTGTTGCTCGACGAACCGACCGCCGGCATGAGCCGCCACGACACCAACACCACCATTGAGCTTCTCAAGAAGATCAAGGAGCGTGGCATGACCAAGGTGATCATCGAGCATGACATGCATGTGGTGTTTTCGCTGGCCGACAAAATATCCGTGCTCGCCCAGGGCCGCATCATCGCCGATGGATCCCCGGACGAAGTCCGCGGCAATCCCAAGGTTCAGGAAGCCTATCTCGGAGGAGCTCACTGATGAGTTCTGTTGCCATGCAAACTGAAAGCGTCGTCGGCACCGCAGCCGCCGAACTGGAAACGACCCGACCCTTCTTTTCGGTGCGCGACATGCACGCCTATTATGGCGAAAGCTACATCGTGCAGGGCGTTTCGCTCGATATCCGCAAAGGTGAAATTCTCGCCCTGCTCGGTCGCAATGGCGCGGGCAAGACCTCGACCTTGCGCACCATTGCCCGCACCGACAATCCGCAGATGCGCCAGGGAGAAATCTGGCTTGACGGCCTGCCCATTCACCAGATGAGCAGTTACCAGGCCGCCAGGTCCGGTATCCAGCTCGTGCCCGAGGATCGCCGGATCATACAGGGGTTGACCGTGGAGGAAAATATCACCCTTGCCAAGGTCGCACCCGGTAATGGCTGGAGCCTCGAGCAGATTTACGAAAGCTTCCCGCGTCTGGCCGAGCGCCGCACCCAGGAAGGCGTCACCCTGTCGGGCGGCGAACAGCAAATGCTCGCTATTGCCCGAGCCCTGGCCCGCGACCTGAAACTGCTGCTGCTCGACGAGCCCTATGAGGGGCTTGCACCCGTCATCGTCCATGAGATTGAGCGCATCCTCCATTCGATCAAGCCGCTTGGCATTACCACCATCATCGTCGAGCAAAATGCCGTGGCGGCACTCAAGCTGGCCGATCGCGCCGTCATTCTCGATACCGGCGAAGTCGCCTTTGCCGGGACCGCCAAGGAAGTTCTGGATAATACCGAGCTCCGCCACGAATACCTGGCAATCTAGCGCTGCCAGCGTCTCGCATCCGGCCTAAGGGCCGCACGACCTACCCTGGGCCCATGATTTAAGGCATGTTGCCGATCTCACCCTCTCCCTCGCATGGAGCCCAGGGTCCTTTTACGGGCCACACATCTCGATGTCCGGCGCCGGCTGCGCCTTTCATGCCCGCGGGCTATGCCCCTGGCTAGGGACCCCAAAGCGAACCCGTGACGATAGCGCGCTAAAGCTCGACAGATCGCTCGGTTTCCGGCGTCGCTGGCGCAATCTTAATCCCCTCGCCCTCAAGCGCTGCGCGGACTTCGCGGGCCAGATCGACGGCACCCGGCGTGTCGCCATGCAGGCAGATGGACCGGGCTGACGATTTCAGCACGCTGCCATCGATAGCGACGATTTCGCCCGTTTTGGCCAGCCTCAGACAGCGCTCGATAACCGCCTCAGGATCGTGGATGACAGCCCCTTCTTCCACGCGCGAAACCAGCAGCCCATCGGGCGTATAGGCCCGGTCGGCATAGGCTTCGCGGATCAATGGAAGACCGACAGCCTTGGCGGCGCGCACCTGCTGGCTATTGTCCAGCGCCAGCACCGCCATGTCCGGATCCATTGCCTGAATACTGCCGAAGATACCCACGGCAAAGGCCAGCTCTTCGGCCGTCTGATTGGCCAGCGCCCCATGTAGCTTCACATAGGACAGAGCCACCCCGACTTCATCGGCAATATGGCGCACGAGAAATAGCTGTCCCCGGATCTGACCCAGCAATTGATCGAGCGGCATGACCACGCGGAACCGGCCAAAGCGTTTGGGGTCTGCGTAGCCGGGATGGGCGCCCGCTCTTATGCCTCGGGCCTTACAGATCTTGAGAATGCGGCGGATCGTAGCGGCATCGCCGGCATGCCCGCCGCAGGCTATTGATGCACTCGAAACGACTTGCAGCAGGTCGTCGTCAGTGCCCATGCCTTCGCCCAGATCGGCATTGAGGTCTATACTCGTCATGATTGGTCGCTCCGCAACAAGCGCTGCGCATGCTCTATGCTGACCGGAGTAAAGGCAACAGCCTCACCAGGGCGAATTTGGGCAAAGCGGTCGAGATCGGCCGAAATAATCGTGCCGATCCGTGGATAGCCGCCAGTTGGCTGGTGGTCCCGCATCAGCACGATGGGCGTGCCATCGCCCAATATCTGAATATCGCCCGCCAGGATCGGATCGGAGACAAGCGAGAGAATGCTGGCTCCGGAAAAAACGCCGGCCTCATCATCCAGCCGCACGCCCATGCGGTCCATCATTGGCGTCACACGAAACACGCTATGGTCAAAGCGGAGCCGGACATCCGGCGTAAAATTCTCGGCATGAATGCCCCAGACAAAGCGAATAGGGCCCGCTCCGGGCTCATGGGGTGCCAATTGCGCAGCACCAGCCCGTCCGGCGGGTCCTGAAAATGCCAGAACATCCCCAGCCACAAGCGCCCGGCCCTCCAGGCCACCCAGCTTTGCACGCATATTTGTCGACCGGCTCCCCAGCACCTTGGGCAAATCCAGGGACCCGTCAAAGCGCAGATAGCCGTAATTGCCTGCCGGGCCTGGCGTGATGCTCAACCGGTCGCCCTCGGCAAGATCGGCACTGCCCGGCCAGGACAGATCCTCGCCATTCACCTGGACCCGGAAGGCGCCTCCGGCCCAGCCAAGGGTCAATCGGCCCAGGACCACCTGCAGGTCCAGCCCCGCGCGGGTCATCTCGATTCCAGCACCATCGTCGGCACCAGCCAGACGCCCGGCAAAACCATGCGCCCCACGATCCATTGGGCCCGACGCACTGATACCTTGGGCGAGCAGGCCTTGGCGGCCGCCATCTTGAATTGTGCAAAGCGGCCCTGCCCGCTCGATCCGCAATTTCGCGCTCATCGCAGCGCCTCAAACGCAATGTGGTCGCCGGCACGCAACCGTGTCGGCGGATCAAGCGCGGGATCGAAATTCCGAAAGTCCGTCCGGCCGATGACATGCCAGCCCGTGGGGATATCTGTCGCGGTGATCGCCGTCTGCCCCGCGGCAAACAAGACGCTTCCGGCCGGCACCTGTTGGCGAACCTCCGCCCGGCGCGGCACGACAAGGCTGCCATCGTGAAAACCGCAATAGACAAAGCCCGGCGCAAAACCTGTCGTCAGCACCCGCAGGTCAGAGCAATTATGGGCCTCGATAAAGGCATCCACCTGCAAACCCAAAGCCGAGGCCACCTCGGCAATGTCCGGACCATCGAATTGCACTCCAATCCGATGTGTCCTTGCCTGACCCACCGGACCAGGGCCATTCAACCTTAGGCTCAACTCGCCTGACAATCGCATCGGCGTGATTTGGCCGGGATCATATCGGACCAGCACCGATACTAGGCTCGGCACAACCTCAACGACACCGGCTATTGGCTCATCTCGCAGACGGGCCGCAAGGATCAGCGCGGCCCTATTGGCCGCGTCATCCAGATTTTTGCCAAACCGGACCAGCAAAGCGCGATCGCCAAGCGGCACGATTTCAGGTCCGGTGCGCCATTGGCCATCTTTGCCGCGCGGGGTCTCTACTGGTGTCGTTTCCATTGGGAATGCAGTCGGTCAGATGAAACCGCATTCCGTCAAGCGGTCAGTTGCCAGATCGGCCCCACAGCGACAAAAATGCCGCTGGGCCATTGTGGTTAGGACAGGCGATCAATGGCTCAGTTGGGGTCACGACCCTCCTGTTCAACCACCGCCTCGAACAGAGTGCGGGCTTGACCGGCACCAATGGCCTCAATGGCCACGGCGGCTATGGCCGCAAACAGCTCCGCAATTTCCTGGGGATCGGTGATTTCGGCGTCGTCTTCGTCGGCATCGGCGTTGATCAGGGTAAACATGAGGAACGCGCCTCCACACTGGAGCGGGATGCGGAAGTAGGAAGACGGTTTCCGCAGAAGCCCGCGACCACAATAGTCTGGAACCAGACTGGCTCCAGACGAGCCTACGATTATCAGTGTGCGTCGATTCCGTTACCGCTTAAATAACGGAAAGTCCTGCGCCGCGGCAGAACCGGTCTTGCCCGCAAGGTCAGCCTCGCTTACGCTTCGCCCGCTTTCACAAATCTGTCGCAGACTGCGGAAAAGCCATTCTTCGCAACGCGTTGAAGGGCCGCGGACCCGTTTGCGCCGTCAGGACGATTCGTCCTCGAGCCTTTCGAGATAGGCCTCGATGTCGTCCAGGGTCGCCGAAAACGGCTTGGGCACGTCACCATAGACGATCTTGAAGCTCTCATCGTCGCGCACCGCATGCCCGCCGGGTTGCCCCAGCACCTTGATTTTCTCTGACGTCAGGATGGTCAGGCCATGCCGGGCCGCCACCCGTTTCATGCGCCGCATGCGCGATGCGTCAAATTCTTTGCGGCTCATTGCAGCGATCCCGATGAAGTGGCGGGCAGGGAGGGATTCGAACCCCCGGAAGGCTTGCACCTTCGCCGGTTTTCAAGACCGGAGCAATCAACCGCTCTGCCACCTGCCCGTGCCAGTGCGTTTAGCGGCGCCGGCGCGCCCTGTCCAGTGGCCACAATACCCCAATTGCTAAGGTATGAGCACGACTGAGCCTGTCGTTTCCCGCGCCTCCAAGGCGCGATGGGCATCCGCCACCTCGACGAGCGGGTAAGTCCGTCCAATATCCACCTTGATATCGCCGGCCTGCACCGCCCCGAACAAGGCCGCCGCGCCCGTCAGCAAGTCCTCGCGCTGCATGAAATAGTGCGTTCCGGTCGGTCGCGTCACATAAAGCGAGCCCTTGCGTGCCAAAACGCCCAGGTCAGGGATGCTGACAACGCCGGACGCATTTCCGAAGCTGGCCAGCAGGCCGCGCGGGCGCAGGCAATCCAGCGACCCATCAAAGGTGCTCTTGCCGACCCCGTCATAGACCACGTCGACACCCCGCCCGCCGGTAATCTCCTTCACCCGCGCCGGAAAATCCTCGACTTTGTAGTCGATCACATGGTGGCAACCATGATCGAGCGCCTTCTGCACCTTTTCGGGCCCCCCTGCCGTGCCGATCACCATTGCCCCCAGCGCCCGCGCCCACTGCGTTGCGATAAGGCCGGTTCCACCGGCGGCGGCATGCCATAAAATGGTTTGCCCGGCCTGCACCGGCCAGGTCTTGAACAGCAGATAGAATGCAGTAAGCCCCTTGAGGAGAATAGCGGCGGCCACGCGCTCATCCACGCCATCTGGAATGGGCACCAGCTTTGCCGCCGGCGCAAGCCGCTCCTGGGCGTAGGCGCCCGGCGTTCCCTGATAGCAAACGCGGTCGCCGACCTTTACCTCGGTCACCCCCTCGCCGACCGCCACCACCTCCCCCGCAGCCTCGTTGCCGCCGACAAATGGCAGCGGCAACGGATAGAGGCCAGATCGTTGATAGGTATCCACGAAGTTGAGCCCGATTGCCGTCTGGCGCAGGCGGACCTGCCCGGGCCCCGGCGCTCCGACAGGCCAATCCTCGATTGACAAGGCTTCGGGTCCGCCGACGGCATTGACGGCAACGACTTTGGTCATTTGGGTGTCCTTGGCTTGCGTGGCGCCGATTTGGGTCGTGACTGCGCCCGCCTGGCATTGGTGGATTTCGTCCGCGGCTTGGGCGGGCCCTCGGCCAGGGTCGGTTTCACCGCAACCGGGGCGGCCCCACCAATCGCCGCAATCGCCGCGCTCGTTGATACCGAGCCGGTATCGCCGGTAAAGGGCGTGAACTCCACGCCATGGGCCTTCCCGCCGCCCGCCCGTTCCTTACGGCGCTTGGCAAAAATGTTGATGGCCTCCACCAGCACCGAAAAGGCCATGGCCGAATAGATATAGCCCTTGGGGATATGGAAGCCGAGCCCATCGGCCACCAGCGTCACCCCGATCAGCAACAGAAAGGCCAAGGCTAGCATTTTTGTCGTTGGGTGATCGGCGACAAATTTGGCAATCGGGCCCGATGCAAAGAACATCACCGCCACTGCTACCAGCACGGCGGCAATCATGACCGACACCTGATCGGCCGGCACCATGCCCACAGCCGTGATGATCGAATCGATGGAAAACACCATGTCGATCAACACGATCTGCACCAGAACGGCCTGCAAACCCGCCTTGGCACCCTCAACTAGCCCGACCTCATGCGGCTCCTCGATGGCCGCGTGCATTTCGTGCGTCGCCTTGTAAATCAGGAAGCCGCCGCCCGCGATCAGGATGATGTCCTTCCACGAGAAGCCATGGCCGAATGCCTCGAATACCGGATCCTGCAATTGCACGATTACGCTGATCAGCAAAAGCAGAAGGATGCGGAACACAAGGGCGAGCCCGATGCCCAGCTTGCGTGCAAGTTCGGCCTGGTCGCGCGGCAGGCGCGAAACAAGCACCGAGATAAAGACGATATTGTCGATGCCCAGCACGATTTCCATGACCGTAAGCGTGGCAAAGGCGATCCAGACATTGGGGTCGGCAAGAAGGTCGAGCATTTCGTACTCCAGTCACCGCATACAGCGGATCGAGGCAATGTGGGGCATGGCTTTCGGCGCGAACACAGCGGCAAGACAAGACTAGAGTGCAAAAGGCGAATCTGAAAGCGCGCGACACGTTTTGGAGATACGATCCTTTTCGATAAGCTGTGGAATGCGGATTTTCCGCCCCTGCGTCATCAAACCGAATGCCCGTTTCGCGCCGCCGCTGGTATGGCGATACCGGCCGGTGCTACGCTTGGTCACAATCAGTTGCGAGACCAAAAATGGACAACTTCTCTCCCTTGACCGCCACTTTGGGCGGCCTGCTCATCGGCCTGGCCACCTCCGTCCTCTGGCTGGGCAATGGCCGCATAGCCGGCATTTCAGGCATTTTTGGCCAATTGCTGCCACCAGCGCAGACCGTGGTCTGGCGCATCGTATTTCTCGCGGCCCTGATAGGCGCGACGGCCCTGACGGCATTGGCTTTCCCGCAAATCGGCGTCGGTGGTGTTGAACCGGCGCAACTCGCAGCGTCGCCGGCGGCCTGGTCGGTCCCCATGCCCGTCTGGCTGATCGTGGCTGGCCTGTTGACCGGCTTCGGCACCAAGATCGGCAATGGCTGCACGTCCGGCCATGGCGTATGCGGCCTGGCGCGGCTGTCGCTGCGATCGCTGGTTGCCGTCCTTGTCTTCTTCTCGGTCGCCATTCTCACCGTCACCTTTACGGGGATTGTCTGATGGCCGTTCTCCGCCTGCCCTATCTCGCCACTGCCGCGCTGAGCGGCGCCCTTTTCGGCGCCGGCCTCTATGTCTCTCAGATGGTGGATCCTCTCAAGGTCCTGCGCTTCCTCGATGTCACCGCTATCCCGACTGGCGGTTGGGACCCCAGTCTCGCTTTTGTCATCGTCCCGGCAATTCTGGTCATGTTTGTCGCGGTGCGCATCAGCCGCGGTCGCACAGCGCCCTTGTTCGATGTTGAATTCCACGAGCCAGAATACAAGAAGATCGATCGACGGCTCGTCGGCGGCGCCGCGTTGTTCGGCATTGGCTGGGGCATGTCGGGCATCTGCCCGGGACCCGCTATTTCCCTCGTCGCCTTCCGGCCTGACGGTCTCTGGCTCTTTCTCATAGCCATGTTTGCCGGTTCCCTGGCCGGCAGCCTCATCCTGCCCAGCGGTCATCGCCGCCGCCTCGCGGACGCGGCCTCATGAGCCAGGACGCCGACATTATCGTTGTGGGCGGGGGCCTCGCCGGATCCGCCGCCGCCATTGCCTTGGCGCGTCGCAACTTGACCGTGATCCATCTGGCGCCCACCGCACCGCCAGACCGGCGGACTTCGGCCTTGATGATGCCCAGCGTCGATTTCATGCGTCATGCCGGGCTGATCGATGAGCCGGCCGACATCGGCCATGCGCTGACCGCGATCAGGATCATCGACGCGACGCACCGCCTGATCCGCGCACCCGAAACGCTGTTTGGTGCCAATGAGGTCGGTCTGGACGCCTTTGGCTGGAATTTTGGCAACGCCGCTCTACTGGCCCGTTTTCAATCCGCCGTACCAGAGGCAGGCCTCGATATCCGTAACGCCGCCGTTACCGGTTATCGTCGCAACGATGGCATGGGCATCGTCACACTTGCCGATGCGTCGGAGCTGCGCGCGCCCCTCATCGTCGGCGCCGATGGAAAGAAATCACTGATCCGCTCGGCCGCTCGGATCGGAACGCGCGAACATGATTTTGCCGAGGCCGCTCTGGTTTGCGACCTCGAACTGGCGCGGCCGATTGGCGGAACCTCCATTGAGTTCCACTACCCTCACGGTCCGTTTACGCTCGTTCCAGCGGGCGGCTCCAGAGCTAATCTGGTCTGGATCGATGAAGCCTCCCGGCTCCGACAAGTCCAGGGCGAAGGACCGGAAGCCCTGGTGGCGGCGATCCAGAGCCAGTCGCAACACCTGTTCGGCACCGTCACCCTGGCCTCGCCCAGCTTCGTTTTCCCACTTTCGACATTGACCGTCGAGGTCGCAGGCCAGAACGGCATTGCCCTTGTCGGAGAAGCCGCACACGCTTTCCCGCCCATTGGCGCGCAGGGGCTGAATCTGGGCTTGCGCGATGTCGCCGACCTGATATCGGCCGTCAACGAAGCCGACCGCAGCCAATCCGACTGGGCTGAGCGCGTCAGCCTCGACTATGCAAATCGGCGCTCAGGAGACCTTATCCGCACCAACAGCATGGTCGATGCGCTCTTCCGGTCGCTGCTTGCTGACATGCTGCCCAGCCAGGCTATGCGCGCCGGTGGGCTATGGGCTCTCAAATTGCTGCCGCCTTTGCGCCGGCAAGCCTTTGCCCTGGGCATGGGCGAAGGACGCTGAATACTACAAAAGGCGCGGTTACCCGCGCCCTTTTCATAAAGATCGATCTGCAGTGCCCTATTGGGCCGGCGCGTCTGCCGCCGGGGCGTCTTCGGCGGCCGGGGTCTCGGTGCCCTCGCCCGAAAGCTCCTGACGGAGCTGCTCGGCACGGTCCTGCAACACCTGCTCAAGCGCGTTCTGGCCCGACTCCTGCTGCTGCAACTGTTCGAATGTCAGCGCCGCATCGCCGTCATAGGTGGCAGTGAAGCCCGCCAGGTTAATCTCGATCGAAAGATCCTGATTCTGCCGGTTCTTGGCCGTCAAAGTCAGCTTATTGCCGCGCTTGAGCGAATTCACATACTGCTCGTTGATCACGAGCTGGGTGGAACACGACTGCACATCGCAGAGCATATAGGGCACGCGCACCGGCTTGGCATTGTCGATCTGCCAGGTCAGCCCGAAAGGCAGCAACACCCCGAGCGGCACGGCGGCCACGGCCAATAGACGGCTTTCCTGGCCCGGATCGTCCCGCAGCAGGAATGAGCCCAGGAACTGGCCATTGGCCAACACTACCTGACGCATCAGGCAGGCCTTCTGCCCATCGGGAAGCGGATCGCAAACCTTGAGCCAGTTTTGCGAGGCCAGACTGTCGACGGCCTCTGCAACGTCCTGGGTGGCTGAACCATCTGCGGGCGCCGGCGCTTCGGCGGCCGGCTGCTCGGTCGTCGCTTCCTGCGCAAAGCTCGCCATCGGGGACAGCATCAGCGCGGCCACCGCAACACTGGCGACGAGGGGTTTCCTGAAAGTCATAGAATGTCCTTGCCTTCCTTGGCGGTCCCGGCGGTCATAGCCGCCTTGAAATTCGAACTGCCCTTCAAGGGCGCAAATCGGGCAATAACATGACCGATGCCCCTTGCCAAAACATTATGCGCGGCATCGTTGACGCCGCGCCACTCACACCCCGGTTTCGGCCAGTTTTGCGAGCTTTGCGAGGATCGCCGCCGCCCCTTTCAGGCGTTGTTCGGCGCTAGGCCAGTTGCGCGCGAACACAAGTTTCTGATCAGGCTTGATCCGCACCTGGTTGCCCGGATCGCTCACCAGCTTCACCAAACCGGCAGGATTGGGGAATTCATTATTGCGCAAGCTGATCACCGCGCCCTTGGGACCGGCATCGACTTTCTCGACATTGGCCTGGCGGCAGAGCGATTTGACCAGGATCACCTTGAGCAACGCCTCGACCTCTTCGGGCAGCGGTCCAAAGCGGTCGATCAGTTCGGCGCCGGCCGCATCGATATCGCGCACATCGTTGAGATCACCGAGCTTGCGGTAAAGCTGCATGCGCAATTGCAGATCCGGCACATAGTGTTCCGGAATCATCACCGGCATGCCCAGCGAGATTTGCGGGCTCCACTCGTTGCGGTCTTCGTACTCTTCCTCACCCGATTTCAGGCTGGCGACCGCCTCCTCCAGCATGGCCTGATAGAGCTCATAGCCGACCTCGCGGATATGGCCCGACTGCTCGTCGCCCAACAGGTTGCCGGCCCCGCGAATATCGAGATCGTGACTAGCCAGCTGGAACCCGGCACCCAGGCTTTCGAGCGATTGCAACACGCCCAGCCGCCGCTCGGCCGTGTCGGTCAATTTCTTGTCAGGCGGCACCGTGAACAGCGCGTAGGCGCGCTGCTTTGCGCGCCCGATACGGCCGCGGATCTGATAGAGTTGTGCTAGGCCGAACTGGTCGGCCCGATGCACGATCAGCGTATTTGCATTGGGAATATCGAGACCCGATTCCACAATTGTCGTCGCCAGCAGCACGTCGAATTTGTTGTCGTAAAAGGCGTTCATGATGTCGTCGAGTTCGCCCGGCGCCATCTGCCCATTGGCCACCACAAACGATACCTCCGGCACCTGCTGTCGCAGGAATTCGGCAATATCGGGCTGATCCTTGATCCTCGGCACCACATAGAAGCTCTGCCCGCCGCGATACTTCTCGCGCAGCAGCGCCTCGCGGATCGAGAGGGGGTCGAAGGGTGAAATGAAGGTTCGGATCGCCAGGCGGTCCACCGGTGGCGTCGCAAGCAGCGAGAGGTCGCGCACCCCGGTCAACGCCAGTTGCAGCGTGCGCGGAATCGGTGTCGCCGTCAGCGTCAACACATGCACATTGGCCTTGAGCTCCTTCAAGCGCTCTTTATGGCCCACCCCGAAATGTTGTTCCTCGTCGATGATCAACAGTCCGAGATCATTGAATTTGATCGACTTACTGAGCAGCGCATGGGTGCCGACCACAATATCGACCTGCCCGTCGGCCAGCCCTTCCTTGGTCGCCTTCAGCTCTGCTGCAGGCACCATGCGCGACGCGTGCCGCACTCGCACCGGCAGGCCATTGAAGCGTTCCGAGAAGGTCTTGAAATGCTGGCGCGCCAGAAGTGTCGTCGGCACAACTACGGCCACCTGCTTGCCGCTCAGCGCCACGGCAAAGGCGGCGCGCAACGCTACCTCGGTCTTGCCGAAGCCCACATCGCCGCAAACCAGCCGGTCCATGACCTTGCCCGAAGAGATGTCGTCGAACACCGCTTCTATGGCATTGAGCTGATCTTCGGTCTCCTCATAAGGGAAGCGCGCCGCAAACTCGTCATAGGCGCCAGCATTGATGTCCACCACATCCGCCTTGGTGAGCAGGCGCTGCGCCGCCAGCTTGATGAGCTGCTCCGCCATGTCGCGGATGCGCTTCTTGAGTTTGCCCTTCTTGGCCTGCCAGGCCACGCCGCCGAGTTTGTCGAGGGTCACAGACGCATCGTCGGACCCGTAGCGAGTAAGAAGCTCGATATTTTCGACCGGCAGATAAAGCTTGGTGTCGCCGGCATATTGCAGCTCGACGCATTCATGTGGCGCCCCTCCGGCCTCGATAACCTTGAGGCCGAGAAAACGCCCGATACCATGGTCGACATGCACAACCAGGTCGCCCGCACTCAGGCTGGCCGCCTCGGTCAGAGCGTCGGACGCCTTCTTGCGCCGCTGCGGACGCAAAATGCGTTCGCCCAGAATATCCTGCTCGGTAAGAACCAGCAGATTCTCGGTCTCGAATCCGGTTTCGAGCGGCAGTACCACCAGCGATGTTGTGGCGGCGCTGGTGGTTTCTGCATCGCGCCAGTTTTCCGCCAGTCGCGGATTGGTCAGTCCATGGTCTTTGAGAACCTGCGCCATGCGGTCACGCGTGCCCGCGCTCCAGCAGGCAATGATCGCCCGGCGTCCTGCACGCCGCTCCGCCAGTAGCCTGTCGACCACGGCCTGAAACAGATTGACATCTGCCGCGGCGCGCTCGGCCGCAAAGCTCGGCGCGACATGTCCGCCCGCATCATCGCCCCTGGCCGCGCCCGGCGACAAAAATGGCGAGAGACGCACCACCGATGCGCCCGCGAGGTCCGCGGGCGATGCGTCCAGGTCATAGAGCAGTTCGGGTTTGATCGGCTTATAGGGTGCCCCCGCCCCCGCGACCGTGGGCGCGAGCCGCGCCGCCTCGCGCGCATCATAATAGTCCCGAATCTGTTCGGTCCGCTCCGCAAAAGCCTCGGCCACCTGGTCGTCGAACACGAAGGGCGCGTCGCCCACATAGTCGGCCAACCGATCCATATGATCGTAGAAGAACGGCAGCCAGTGCTCCGTGCCCGAATAGCGCGACCCGCCACTCACGCTGGCATAAAGCGTGTCATCCACCGTATTGCCGCCGAAAGCGGCCGTATAATTCTGCCGGAAGCGGCGAATGGTCTCTTCATTGAGCACCACTTCGCTCATCGGCGTCAGATCGATCCGCTTGAGCGTCCCCGTGGTGCGCTGGCTGTCCGGATCGAAGGTTCGGATCGATTCCAGTTGGCTGCCGAAAAAGTCGAAGCGCAGCGGCGCCTCCGCCCCGGCCGGGAACAGATCGATCAACCCGCCGCGCACGGCGAACTCGCCGCTCTCGCGCACGGTCGGCACGCGCAGATAGCCATTATTCGCCGCCCAGGCGACCAGTTTGTCGCTATCCACCACCCGGCCCACCGCAGCCGAAAAACTCATGGTTTCGACCAGGTCGCGCGGCGGCAGTTTCTGGATCAGGGCATTGACCGCGGTCAGAACCACCGCCCCGCTGCCGCCGCTTGTCAGCGCCGCCAAAGCGTTCATGCGCGCCGCGATGGTCACATTATTGGGCGAGACGCGATCATATGGCAGGCAGTCCCATGCTGGCAGCGTCAGTATAGTATGGCCGGGCAGGATGGCACCGAGTATCTCGGCCATGCGCAGCATGCGCCGCCCGTCGCGCGCCACGAAAACCAGGCTGGCCGCGTCTTTGGGGGCGTCCTTCAGGCGCTGCTCCACCAATTGAGCCAGCACCATCGGCTGCATGCCATCAGGTACGTTGGAAATGGTGCGCACCTGTGGCGCGACCCCTCTCATCTCGTTCATTTCTCGATCCGGGCCTGATGGTCGGCAATCACCAGGTTCAGGAAGTCGCCGTCCACATGTGCCGGGGGCTCTTCCTGCCGCATCACCCATTTGAGCAGCGGCGGGTCTTCCTCGTCCATCAGGGCTTCCAGGCGGTCGAGTTGGCCGGTGTCGAATCGCTCGACATTGGCATCCGCAAATGGTCCCAGGATCAGGTCCATTTCCTTGGTGCCGCGATGCCAGGCCCGGTAGCGCAGGCGCTTGCGCCGAATAGCAATGTCTTCACCGGCCGTCATGCGACACCCATGATTGAAATTTGTTCCCGATTTGGACATGTCTCTTACGCGGAACAATGACCTTTGTCAGCCCTTGACCGGGCCGAGCCGTCATCCGCCCACATGCGCGAACAATTGGATCAGCACAATGACCGGCAGCCACGCCAGTGCGCCCAGCAGCACCAGAATCAGGAGACGTCGCCGCAACAGCCAGTCCAGGACTGGTTTCGACATCCCGATCGACAACAAAAAGGTGTAAACGCGGTCCATAGCCCCTCCAGAACCGCATAAGCTGCCTTAAGCTTTAACGTGATCTGGATCTCGAACCGGAAATTGTACCTATCCCCGATTCCGTCCTTTACGATTTGCCGGGCCGGATATCGCCACCAACAAAACGTCCGCCAGGTTAGATCGTGTCGCGACCGCAGAACTTACAGCCGCTCTTTGCCTCCCTGCACGCCATCAAGGGTGTGGGCGACAAGCTGGCCGCTCTGCTCACGCGATATTTCGGAGCGCCGGACGGGCAGGAGGCAATTGTCCTCGATGTGCTCATGCACATGCCCACGGGCATCGTCGACCGGCGCCGTCAGGTCGGGATTGCCGAGGCCTATCTCAATCAGATCGTCACGCTACGCCTGCACATAGACCGCCACCAGCCGCCACCGCGCGGCAAGCCCCATGTCCCGCATCGCGTTTTCGCTCATGACGAGACCGGCGAGATTCAACTGGTCTTTTTCCGGGCACAAGGCGGTTGGGTGGAACGTGCTCTGCCCATTGGCGAAGAGCGCTTCGTCTCCGGCCAGATCGGTTTTTTCAATGGCGAGAAACAGATCACCCATCCCGACTACATTGTGGAACCGGATAAATTTGCTACCCTGCCGCTGGTCGAGCCTGTCTACCCGCTAACCAATGGCCTCAGTTCCAAGGCACTGGCAAAGCTCATTCGCCAGGCGGTCGACGCCGTCCCCGACCTGCCCGAATGGATAGCACCGGAAACTGTGCGCACCCGGAAATGGCCCGGCTTTTCCGACGCCATGCATGCGGTTCACCTCCCGGAAAATCCCGATCAGGCCCAGCTCTGGTCCCCGGCCCGCCAGCGTCTGGCCTATGACGAATATCTCGCCGGCCAGATTACCCTGCAGCTCATTCGCTCCAGCATGGTTTCGGCCCGCGGCGTTGCCCGCCAGTTCACCAATAAGATCACACAGCGCCTCGCCGCCGCCCTGCCCTTCGCCCTGACGGACGGGCAAAAACAGGCCTTGGCGGAAATACGAACCGATCTGACTGCACCCGACCGCATGTCCCGTTTGCTGCAAGGCGACGTTGGCTCGGGCAAGACGGTCGTTGCGCTCATGGCCATGGCCGCCATGGCCGAGAGCGGTGCGCAATCCGCCCTCATGGCCCCCACCGAACTACTGGCCTCTCAGCATTTCCGAACCATTCAGCCCCTCTGCCAGGCCGCCGGCCTCACCTGCGCTCTTCTTACCGGCAAGATGCCTGCCGCCGAGCGCCGCGCCATCTTGTCCGGTCTGGCCAACGGCTCTATCGCCATCGCCGTGGGCACCCATGCCCTCTTCCAGTCCGATATTGCCTTTCACGATCTCGGCCTCACCGTCGTTGACGAGCAGCACCGCTTCGGCGTGCACCAGCGCCTCGCCCTCTCCGATAAAGGCCGCCACACCGACCTCTTGGTCATGACCGCCACGCCCATCCCGCGCACCCTGGTCCTCACCCATTTCGGTGACATGGCGGTCAGCGTGCTCAAGGAAAAGCCGCGCGGGCGGCAGCCCATCGATACCGCAGTCATGTCGATCAACGACTATGCCCGCGTGGTCGCGCGCTTGCACACACGCCTGGCCGAAGGCGCACAGGCCTATTGGGTCTGCCCGCTGGTCGAGGAAAGCGAGACGCTCGAAGTCGTCTCCGCCGAAGATCGCTTCAACGAACTCAAAAAGGCCTATGGCGACCAGGTTGCCTTGGTTCACGGCCGCATGTCCGCTGCTGCCAAGCAAGAAGTCATGCAGCGCTTCAAGGCCAACGAAATCAAGCTACTCGTTGCCACTACTGTCATCGAGGTCGGCGTCGACGTCCCCAATGCCACCATCATGATCATCGAGCATGCCGAGCGTTTTGGCCTGGCACAGCTCCACCAGCTCCGTGGCCGCGTCGGCCGAGGCTCACAACGCTCGGCCTGCTTGCTGCTCTATAAGGACCCGCTCTCTGAAACTGCCAAGGCGCGTCTGGACACCATCAAATCCACTGAAGACGGTTTCGAGATCGCCGAACGCGATCTCGAACTGCGCGGCCAGGGTGACGTCCTGGGCACAAGGCAGTCGGGCATGCCCGGCTACCGCCTCGCCGTCCCGGACGTTCACCGCCACCTGCTCGAATTCGCGCATGACGAGGCCAAGGATCTGCTTACCCGCAATCCCGGCCTCACCGGACCCGAAGGCGATGCCGTCCGCACCCTGCTCTACCTGTTCCGCAAGGACCTGGCGATCCCGCTCATCCGCGCGGGATAAAGCCGCTACTCCACCGTCACCGATTTGGCGAGATTACGCGGCTGGTCCACATCCGTGCCCATGAATACGGCCGTATGATAGGCCAGCAATTGCACCGGGATCGTCGCCAGGATCGGCGCGACGAAGCTATGCACATGCGGAATCTTGACTATATCCGCCACGCCATGGCCAACGCTCTCCGCGCCCTCCTCATCGGTGATCAGAATGATCTTGCCACCGCGCGCGGCCACTTCCTGCATATTCGACAGCGTCTTGTCGACCAGCTCGTCCGAAGGCGCCACCACGATCACCGGCATGGCCTCGTCCACCAGCGCGATCGGGCCATGCTTCAGCTCACCTGCTGCATAACCTTCTGCATGGATATAGCTGATTTCCTTTAGCTTTAGCGCACCCTCCATGGCCACCGGGAACATCGCTCCCCGTCCCAGATAGAGCACGTCCTTGGCCTTCGAGAGCCGCTTGGATATCTCCATAATCTGGCTCTCGGCACCAAGGGCCGCTGAAACCGCCGAGGGCAAGGCGGTCAACGCCCGCACCAGTTCCACTTCCTGCTCGGCGCTGAGCACGCCCCGCGCCCGGCCCGCGGCGATGGCAAGGCTCGCCAGTGCCGTCAATTGCGCCGTCAGCGCCTTGGTCGATGCAACGCCAATTTCCGGTCCGCACAGGATCGGGAACACCACACCGGATTCCCGCGCAATCGTCGATTCCACCGTATTGACCAGGCTGGCCACATGCTGCCCTTGCCCGGCGCAATAGCGCAGCGCGGCCAGCGTATCCGCCGTTTCGCCCGACTGCGAAATGAACAGCGATAACCCACCCTTTTCCAGGGGCGGCTCGCGGTAGCGGAACTCACTGGCCACATCGATATCCACTGGCAGGCGCGCATACCGCTCGAACCAGTATTTCGCCACCGCGCCCGCGTAGTAGGCTGTGCCGCAGGCGCTCATGGTCAGGCGCGACAGATCTGCGAAATCGAAAGGCATAGCCTCACGGATCGCCACCTTTTCTGCCCCCATATCCACGTAATGGCTGAGCGTGTGCGAAATGGTCTCGGGCTGTTCGTAAATTTCCTTGGCCATGAAATGGCGATGATTGCCTTTATCGACCAAGAGCGCCGAGGCCTGGGATACCATCTGCTCCCGCTCGACCAGCACATCCTTGCCATCCCGAATGGTCACGCCATGCGGCGTAATCACGGCCCAGTCGCCATCCTCCAGATAGGTCAAGCGCGACGTAAAAGGAGCGAGCGCCATGGCGTCAGACCCCAGATACATCTCGGTCGTGCCATAGCCCACCGCCAGCGGCGCACCATGCCTCGCCGCAATCAACAGCCCAGTTTCGCCCTTGAACATGAAGGCCAGTGCAAATGCGCCCTTGAGCTTCTTTAGCGTCCGGGCCACCGCCAGTTCGGGTTCGGCGCCATTGTCCAGCTCCCGCGTCACCCAGAGGGCGACCGATTCCGTGTCCGTTTGTGTCTGCGGCCGATAGCCGTCCTTGGCCAGGTCCTCCAACAGCTCGCGGAAATTCTCGATAATACCGTTGTGGACGATGGCCACGCGCTCGGTCGCATGCGGATGCGCATTGGTCTCGGTCGGCGCCCCATGCGTGGCCCAGCGGGTGTGGCCGATGCCGATATGCCCATCGAGCGGCTCCATGCCCAGCTTGCTGGCCAGATTGCCCAACTTGCCTTCGGCGCGACGGCGAGCGATGGCGCCGTCCTCCAGCGTCGCCACGCCTGCGCTGTCATAGCCGCGATATTCAAGGCGCTTCAGCGCATCCACCAACCGCCCGGCAACTGGCGCATCGCCGACAATCCCAACGATACCGCACATGTTATTTTCCTTTCGCCGCCTTCTTGGCCAGGGCACGTTCCCTCAGCTTTGGTGCATAGCCCGGCTTGTTCTCCTGCCGCGCCCGGCCCAGAGCCAGCGCATCGGCTGGCACATCTTCGGTGATCACGCTGCCCGAAGCCGTATAGGCCCCGTCCCCGATCGAGACCGGCGCCACCAGCGATGCATTGGAGCCGATAAAGACATTGTCGCCGATGATCGTCTTGTCCTTGTTCACGCCGTCGTAGTTACAGGTAATCGTACCCGCGCCAATATTGGTTCTGGCCCCGATTTCGGCATCGCCCAGATAGCTCAGATGCCCTGCCTTGGTGCCAGCCCCAATCTTGCTTTTCTTGACCTCGACGAAATTGCCCAGATGCACTTCGGGCCCAAGTTCCGCCCCACCACGAATGCGCGCGAACGGCCCAATGGAGGCGCCTTCGCCAATCACCGCATCTTCAATGTCGCAAAATGCGCGGATCTCGACATTGTCTGCTATTTTCACGCCGGGCCCGAAGACCACATTGGGGAAAATCGTCACGTCCCGCCCGATCTCGGTATCCCAGGAAAACCACACGCTCTGCGGGTCGCGCAGGGTTACACCGGCCTTCATCGCGTCTTCGCGCCGGTTCTGCTGAAAAATAGCTTCTGCGCGGGCCAACTGACTGCGGTCATTGACGCCCATCACGTCGTTTTCTGGCGCCAGTCCGAAACCAACCTTCTTGCCTGCCGAGTTGGCGAGCCCGACGAGATCGGTCAGATAGTATTCGCCCTGCGCATTATTGGTATCGATGCGGTCGATCAGATCGCGGAACACTTCGGCACGAAACGCCAGAATACAGGCATTGCAAAGGCCGATGGCGCGTTCGGCCTCGCTTGCGTCCTTGTGTTCTCTGATGGCCAGGAGGCGCTCGCCTTCAGTGATAAAGCGCCCATACCCGCTTGGGTCCTTCGGCTCAAACCCGAGAATTGCCACATCGAGCCCGGCATCCAACCTGTCTAGTACCGCCCGGAAATTTGCGCCGCGCAGCAGGGGATGGTCGCCATAAACAACAGCGATATACCCCTCATGCACCTCGAACAGGGCGCGCGCTTGCGCCGCCGCATGACCGGTGCCGCGCGCTTCTTTCTGTTCGAAATGCTCGACGCCCGCGTCCAGCGCCGAGACCGCCGAGCGGATGCCGTCGTGTCTCGGCCCGGTAACGAGCGCAACCCGCGTCGAGCCCGCCTCCCGCGCCGCGCGCGCCACATGCCCGATGATCGGCAGACCTCCGACTGGATGCAGCACTTTAGGCAAAGCGGACTTCATCCGCGTCCCCTCGCCTGCCGCCAGAATGATCGAAAGCAGTTCGGCCATGTCACTTTCCCAGATCGCACCGGAAATTCTTCCGGCATTTTCACAAATTTGTGGCAGCCAAGAGTTGGCGAACCGCTAACATTGGGACCACTCTAGCCCGACATCCCCGGCGATTCGGGCGTTCCAGAGGGTCCTCGCTTGGCTAAAGCATCCGAACAATTCCGGCAATCCGACGTGACGCTTTGGGGCATTGTCGCATTGGTCAGTGTTGCCTTGGCGGTGTTTGGCTCCAATGTCGCGCTTCTGGTGCCCCAGAGTATCATTGGCGGGCTCCACCAGCCACGCGTGGCCGGCGCCTCGATCGAAACGCTGCGCCAGCAAGTGTCCGATTTGCGCCAGGAAACGACGCGCCTCAAGCGGGAAAACGAACTGCTGGTTAGCCGTTTCTCCATGCAGGAACGCTCCGGCAACGACATCACGCGTCGCGTCGGCGCGCTGGAGACGACAGTGCCGCAGATTCTCGAGAACCTGCCCAATGGCCCGCTTGTCGACCGCTCCACGGTCACCGCATCCATCGGCGAAAATCAAACTCTGACCTTCGATGCCGACGGCGGCTCGGTTTCCGTGCGTCAGTCTGCATTGCCCCAGGCCTCCGCCCCCGAGGGTGTGAACCAACCCCTGCCCGCCCTGGTGCCGACCCAGCAAACCTCCGCCATGGCCATGCCCAATGAGAACGCCTATGGCATCGCCGTTGGCGCCGCCGTGCCTTTCGAGCAGACCCCGGCGCTCTGGAGCGACCTGACACTCAAACTCGGCCCGCTATTATTCGGTCTCTCTCCCCTGGTGGTCGACCAGGCCAATGGCGAGAACAAACGCATCGTTGTCGGCCCCATTGAGCAATTGGCCGAAGCCCGGGCCCTGTGCGAGCGTTTTGAGCGGGTTTCCATTGCCTGCATGCCTATGCCATTTTCAGGTACTCCCCTGGACATGTCACGCTAAGGGTCAAATTCGGTTGACAGGCGGACAAGTCCGGCTATGTTCCGCCGCGACGCCGAACGGCGTTCCCCGGAGCGTTCCCTGGACGAGAGAAGACCGTCTCTCCTTCTTGGTAGCGCGACACCAAATGTAGGCGCCGGTAGCTCAGTGGTAGAGCATTCGACTTTTAATCGAATGGTCGAGGGTTCGACCCCCTCCCGGCGTACCACTTTTCTCGACCCAGTTTCATGATATCGCCGTGGCGACGCCCTTGATGACGGGCACCATGCTTTGTTCCTCGGTTCCGGCCATGCCCCAGACCTGCATAGACCCAGACCCCTATGCCGAGCTCGACAACCGGGCCGACGCCTTCGAGCTCTCCGAAGAGCTCCGCAAGCCCATCCGCATTCACCGTGGGCACATGCCGTCTTCGCGCATGACGCAAACCCGCCTCTCCGGCCATGGCCGACGCATTCCCGTTTGAGAATCAGCGCCATGCCGTACTATCGGCGGTAAACATTTCGCGTTTTGGGGGTAGACATGTCTCAGGAGACGACGGACCTCTTGAAGGTCCTGGCAGTGACTTTGCTGGTCTTTGCGGGCAGCACGCTGGTCATGCTCTACGGCATTCTGCTGCTGGCCAAATATGGTGCCAACCTGCCCATGGTGGGTTCGCTGCCACTTAACGCACCACCCGAGCTTGTCCCGGTGCTGACGGGCAGTGGTGTCTTCGCCACCCTCGCCGCCGTGCATGTTACCGGATCGGGCATCGCCCTCCTGCTCACCAGCAACACCATCGACATGGCCCTGCTCATCACCTCCAAGGCGGTGACGGTGGTCATCATGGCCCTGCTTGGCTTTGCCGGCGGCCACATGGTCTATCTGCAACTGACGGAAAGCACCGCGCTCAATCTCAATCCGCTGTTGCCGGCGCTGGTCGGCCTGATTGGATTTCTGATCCTGTCGACCCTTCTCAGCGTCCCCGCGCTGCGGCGCTTGGGCAATTTGCGCTATGCCGTGGGTATTGGCCTGATCGTGCTCGGCCCGCTCCTTCTGGTCTGGCTCTAGAGCGTGATCAGCAAAAGTTGCAGACTTTTGCGGTTCGATCACGCGACGATACAAGGACTTAGAGCCATATCCATGTCGATTGAATCGAAATGGATATGGCTCTAGGCGCCCGCGCTACCCCGTCAGGGTCACCACCACCGCACCACGCGGCGTGGCCACAATGGTGTGCTCGTACTGCACCGTTGGAGCCAATGGTTCGGCCGTCAGCGTCCATTCGTCGTCTTCATACATCTGCTCGGCCATCTGTCCGCCCAGAGACAGGAAGGGCTCAATGGTGAACACCAGCCCATTGCCGATTTTCCGCCGCTCGGACCGGTCCGGCCAGGTCGGCACCTCACCCGGCTCGTCATGCAGGCTGTCGCCCACGCCGTGGCTGGCCAGGTTTCGGATCAGCGTATAGCCACCCTTCTTGGCCACCTTGCCAATCGCCATGCCGATATCCGCCAAAGGCGCGCCGGCCTTGACCGCATTGATGCCGGCCCACATCGCCTTCTTGCCGTCCCGACAGAGTTTTTCCAGCCGCGGATCGCCCTTGCCGAGAATATAGGAAGCCCCACAATCGGCAAAAACGCCATTCTTGGCCGCCGACACATCGATATTGACCAGATCGCCATCGCGCAGCACCCGGTCTCCCGGAATGCCATGGGCGATTTCCTCATTGACCGAAATGCAGGTGGCCCCCGGAAACTCGTAGGTCAGGATCGGCGCCGACTCCGCACCATGCTCCGCCAGAAATTTCGCCCCGATCTCGTCCAGTTCCAGCGTCGTCATGCCTGGCCGCATGGCCGCTGCCATGGCCTCTCGGGCCATGGCACAGATGCGGCCGATATCCTTGAGCTTTTCAAGCTGCTCGTCAGTCGTGATAATCAAGCGTCAGGCCTTATTGGCGAGGTAATAGCCCAACAGGCCCTGGGTGGAGGCGTCATGCCCTTCCCCGCTCTCTTCGCCCTTGACCTTGGGCAGCAGCGCTTTGGCAAGTTGCTTGCCCAGCTCCACGCCCCACTGATCGTAGGAATTGACGTTCCAGATCACGCCCTGCACGAACACCTTGTGCTCATAGAGCGCAATCAGCGAGCCGAGCACTTCCGGGGTCAATTGCTTGTAGAACAAAGTGTTGGATGGACGATTGCCCGGAAACACCTTGTGCGGAGCCAGCGCCTTGATCTGGTCTTTCTCAAGCCCCTGAGCCTTGAGCTCGGCCACGACCTCATCCTTGGTCTTGCCCAGCATCAGCGCCTCGGATTGCGCCAGCACATTGGCCACCAGCTTGTCGTGATGCGGCGGCAGGCTCTCATGGGGCCGCGCAGCAATCAGAAAATCGCAGGGAATAACATCTGTGCCCTGGTGGATCAGCTGATAGAAGGCATGCTGCCCATTAGTGCCCGGTTCGCCCCAGACGATCGGTCCCGTCGGCCACTCGACCTTCTTGCCATTGAGCGTCACCGATTTGCCGTTCGATTCCATGTCCTGCTGCTGGAGATAGGCGGCAAAGCGGGAAAGGCGCTGGTCATAGGGCAGCACGGCATGGGTCGAAAACCCCCAGGCATTGCGATACCACACGCCGATCAGCGCCATGATCACCGGCAGATTGCGCTCCAGCGGCGTTTCGAGGAAATGCCGGTCCATGGCGTCGGCGCCAGCCAGGAACTTGGCGAAATTGTCGTAACCGACCGCCATGGCAATGGGCAGTCCGATGGCCGACCACACCGAATAGCGGCCGCCCACCCAGTCCCAGAACCCGAAAATCCGGTCTTCGCGAATGCCGAACTTGGCGCAGGCCTCAAGATTGGTCGACACCGCCGCAAAATGGTTGGGTATTGCCTCTTCGCCAAGAGCCTCGGCGATCCATGCCCGCGCCGAATTGGCATTGGTCATGGTCTCGTCGGTGGTAAAGGTCTTCGAGGCGACGATGAAAAGCGTCTTCTTCGGATCGAGGCGCTTCAGCACGTCATGGATATGCGCGCCGTCGACATTGGAGACGTAGTGGGCGCGCAGATCAGCGCGGGTATAGGGTTCCAGCGCCAGCGTCACCATGGCTGGACCAAGATCCGATCCACCAATGCCGATATTGACTACGTCGGTGAACTGCTCGCCACCATGGCCGCGAATTTCGCCACTGCGCACCGCATTGGTATAGGCCTCGATGGCCTCGAGCACCGCCCGCACATCGGGCATCACGTCCTGGCCATCCACCTCGACCGGTCGATCGCCTTGATAGCGCAGCGCCATATGCATCACGGCGCGATCTTCGGTGATGTTGATATGCTCGCCTTCGCACATCTGGGTACGGCGCTTTTCGACACCAGCCGCGCGCGCCAGCTCGAACAAGGCCGCCATCGCGTCCTCATCGATCCGGTTCTTGGAATAGTCGAGCAGGATATCGGCGCCAGTCGCTGAAAAACGCTGGAAGCGGTTCGGGTCTTGCGCGAACATCTCGCGCATCGTGATGTCGCTCAGACGCTTGCGCTGCTTCATCAGCGGATTGAGCACGTCGCCACGTTCGCCCTTGGCCATAGTCTTGTTCCTCTGAGAAATCTTTTAGAGAACCGGCAGATCGCCTGCGGCCCAGGCCGCTCGTGTCTCTGCCGCAAAATCATTCATCCGCCCCGCCTGAATGGCAGTGCGCGCGCCCTCGGTCAGCTCCTGATAATAGGCCAGGTTGATCTGCGAAAGCACCATGGCGCCCAAAATCTCTTCTGTTCGAACCAGATGGTGCAGATAGGCCCGGCTCCAACGGCGGCAATTGGGGTTGGGCGATTGCTCATCCAGAGGACGGTGATCGTCCTTATGCCGGGCATTTTTCAGGTTGATGACGCCAAACCGCGTATAGGCATGCCCATGCCGACCAGCCCGCGTGGGATGCACGCAGTCGAACATGTCGATGCCGCGCTCGATCCCGCCCAGAATATCGTCCGGCTTGCCGACGCCCATCAGATAGCGCGGCCGATCGGTCGGCAGTTCAGGCGTAATCTCGGAAAGAACCCGGAACATGACCTCCTGCGGCTCACCCACGGCCAGCCCGCCCACGGCATAGCCGTCAAAGCCGATATTCTTCAAACCAGCCGCTGAGCGGCCACGCAATTCGGCATCGTCGCCGCCCTGCACAATGCCGAACAGCGCCCGGTTTTGCTGGTTGTTGAATGCCGTCTTGGAACGGTCGGCCCAGCGAATGGAGAGCTCCATCGCCCGCTCCATCTCCTTGCGCTCGGCCGGCAGCGCAATGCACTCGTCGAGCTGCATGATGATGTCGCTGTCCAATAGCGTCTGGATCTCGATGGACCGCTCCGGCGTCAGTTCATGGCTCGACCCGTCGATATGCGACTTGAAGGTCACACCCTTCTCGGTGAGCTTTCTGAGCTTGGCCAGCGACATGACCTGAAACCCGCCGCTGTCGGTCAGGATCGGCCGCTGCCAATCCATGAAATCGTGCAAACCGCCCAGCGCTGCCACACGCTCCGCGCCCGGTCTCAGCATCAGGTGATAGGTATTTCCAAGCAATATATCGGCGCCGGTTTCGCGCACCTGCTCGGGATACATGGCTTTGACGGTTCCGGCGGTCCCCACCGGCATGAAGGCGGGGGTATTGATTTCGCCGCGCGGCGTATCGATGCGGCCGCGACGGGCCATGCCGTCAGTGGCAAGGAGGGAGAAAGTGACTTGCTTCATGGCGCGGGTTCTAAAGCGTTTCCAGCAAAAATGGTAACGGTTTTGCGGTTCGGAAACGTGAAAAACGAGCCGGCCCCGTCCATATCGCAAAGCAGCCCCGTCACGCCACCGCGCCCACGGCGGCCATGCCCAGATGGAAGGCGCCAACAAAGATGGCGACGGCCACCCCAAGCCCAATCGCTGTGGCGACCAGCCCCACAATAACCCCCACGCCGTCCCGGTTCAGCATCGAAAAAGCAATGATGCAGAGTCCAACATTGGGTATGGCATTGATGAACGGGATCGGCAGCGACATCACCACGCTCACGCAAATGACCAGCACGGCATAGGGCAGATTGGCCGCCGCGCTGGTCATCCAGCGCATGCGGGGCTTGGAAAAGCGCGCCAGGATGCCGGCCACCTTCACCACCTGTTCACTACCTTTAACCAGGGTGCCGAGCGGCAATCTGCGCTCCCCGATAATGCCCGGCAATCGGATCGGCCGCCCCATCAGCATGGCAATGGCAATAGCGCAGGTCGTCCAGGCAATTGTGCCGCCATAGCCCGGCGGCCCGGGGATCATGTTGAACAAGGAAACGACAAGCAGCAGCAGCCTATGCGCCCGCGGCCCGAGCACCATGACCAGTCGCGACAGCGTCATATGCGACTGTTCCTGTTCTGCCGCCCGCGTAAGCGCCGACGCGATACGGCGCGTATAGCGCGTGATCGGCGCGGCGTGCTCGGTCACGCCTCATCCTCTGGATGTGGCGCCCGATGCAATAGCGAGGAATCCCCGTAGGAGTAGAAGCGATAGCCATTGGCAATGGCGTGGGCATAGGCGGCCTTCATGGTCTCGAGCCCCGAAAAGGCGCTCACCAGCATGAACAAGGTCGATTTGGGCAGGTGGAAATTGGTCATCAGCACATCCACCGTCCGGAACCGGAAACCGGGCGTGATGAAAATATCGGTATCCCCGATAAAGGGCCTTAACTCGCCCGTGGCGCGTGATGCCGTCTCGAGCAGCCTCAAGCTCGTCGTGCCCACCGCGATCACCCGCCCGCCCGCCTGGCGCCGCGCATTGATGCGCTCGACGGTCGCCTGGTCGATCTCGCCCCATTCCGAATGCATCACATGGTCGTCGGTATCGTCCGCCTTCATCGGCAGAAACGTGCCCGCACCTACATGCAGCGTCACCCGCTCCATATCCACACCGAGATCAGACAGTTCCTGAAGCAGCTTCTCGGTAAAATGCAGGCCCGCCGTCGGTGCCGCTACCGCGCCGTCTTCTGCCGCATAGACCGTTTGATAATCGATCTTGTCGCGCTCCTCCAAAGCGCGCTTGGCCCCGATATAGGGCGGCAGGGGCATGGCCCCGTGCGATTTGATCGCTTCATCAAGCTGCGCCCCGCCCAGCTCGAATTCCAGCGTCACTTCGCCGGTCTCGCCCTTTCCCGCAACGCGGGCAATCAGCGGTTCGGCGGTGCCGTTACCCAGCTCCAGCCGATCGAGCAGATGCAACTTCTTGGCCGGCCGGGCAAAGGCCCGCCAGGTCTTGGCATCCACGCGCTTGTGCAGGTTGAACGAGACATTGGCCCGCAGATCGCCGCGCAGGCGGATACCCTTGAGTTCGGCCGGCAGCACTCTGGTATCATTGACCACCAGCACGTCCCCAGGCCGCAGCAATGTCTTGAGATCGGGTATGTGCCTGTCCCCGAAGGGCTCGCCGGGCCGCACCACCAGCAGCCGCGCACTATCGCGCGGCTCCGCCGGGTGCAGGGCAATCAGGTTTTCGGGAAGGTCGAAGTCAAATTCTGAAACACGCATGGTCGCTCGTTAGCATGGGTCCGCAGTCACGGAAACGGGGTTCGGCGCACAGCCGTTGCGCGACCTACTGTCCCAGCTCGCTTGACCGGCACTTGACCGTCCATAGCCCGCCGGCGGCAACGGCGACCACGCCACCCACCAGCGCCTGTCGGGCCTCATAGACCCGGCCGATGCGAAAACTCATGGCCAGGTGCTCGTATCCGTTCTCGTCCTTCCAGGACACATCGGCCCCTTCCACATCATCTCCGACAAAGCCACGCGAGATGTATTCGCCGTCATGGTCGGGGTGATCGGGCTGGGTGGAGAGACCATAATCGCCGGTCAACTGCATCTCGACGCTCAGCACCGGCTGCACCAGGGCCTCACCCAATGTGTAGGTAAAGGCGATCTCGCCCGCTGCGTCGGCGCACGATACCGTGTCAACCGCCATGGCCGCGGGAGCCGCAAGGAGCGTGACCGCGGTCACGAAGAGGCAGGACTTAGCCTTCACCACACGAGACCGCCCATACGCCCAGACCGATAATCCTGAGCGTGCCGGCAAAGACATGCTCTCCGGCTTCTTCGGCATGGGACAGCCTGAGCTCCGCAACCGGCAGATTGACGATTTCGTCGTAGAAATCGACCTTCATGCCCTGGTCGTCGGCAAAGCCCTGCCCGATGGTGAAGATCGCCCCATCCCCATAGGCAAGGTCAGTGGTCCAGTGCCGGGTTCGGTGACGCATATTGGCGCCAATGCCGCCAAACCCGCCGGCCGTGCCCAGCAGCAGTCCGACCTCGGTATTGGCCTCGGCATCGGTGCAATACATCCATTGCGTCGCCGAAGCCGGAACGGCCGAGAGGCTGGCGACCAAGGCCGCCAGCAAAAGCCTATTCAGCGATATCGGCAGCGACCTTGACCGAAACCATCTTGTCCGGATCGACGACCGGCTCGCCGCGCTTGATCTGGTCGACATTTTCCATGCCCTCAATGACCTCGCCCCACACAGTATATTGGCGGTTCAGGAAGGGTGCATCTTCAAAGCAGATGAAAAATTGCGAATTGGCGCTGTTCGGATCCTGCGCACGGGCCATCGATGCCGTCCCGCGCTTATGCGGTTCGGCGTTGAATTCCTGCTTCAGGTTCGGATATTTCGAACCGCCGGTACCGGCGCGCGAGGGGTTGAATTCGGGCAGATTGGAATTGCCGAACTTGACGTCGCCCGTCTGGGCCATGAAACCCTCGATCACACGGTGAAACACCACGCCATCGTAAGCGCCTTCGCGCGCCAGCTTCTTGATGTGATCGACATGGCCCGGCGCCACGTCGGGCTTCATGGCAATGACGAACTTGCCCTTGGTGGTTTCAACGACGAGCGTGTTTTCGGGATCTGCATAGGCCATGAGAGGTCTCTTTCGGTTCAGAATGTGGCCGGGATGTAAGGCGATTGGCGGCGCGGTGCAAGCCTGGAAGCACACCGCGCCCGCTTCGCCCCATCGGAGCAAAGGTGTCGCGTGGCCCCCGAGGCGCGATGCTCGTCGGGCGCTCCACACCCTTGATCCCGCCTCGATGGGCAGCGGAATGTCGCCTTACTTATATTCGATCTTGGCCGAGACGATCTTGTCCGGATTGGCCACCGCGCCATTCATCTCCTGCGGACCCTTTTCCAGGGCATCGACCGCTTCCATGCCCGAGACAACCTTGCCGAACACGGTGTATTGGCCATCAAGGAAGCTCGCATCGGCATAGGTGATGAAGAACTGCGAATTGAACGAATCCGGGTTCTGCGAACGCGCTGCACCTACAACGCCGCGCTGGAAGCTTTCCGAGTTGAACTCGGCTTCGACGTCGGGCAGCTCCGAGCCGCCAGTGCCGGCCATGGCCAGATTGTAGGACGGATCGGTGGAATCGCCATTGGCGACATCGCCGGTCTGGGCCATGAAGCCATCGATCACGCGGTGAAACACCACCCCGTCATATTCGCCCGCCTCGGTCAGGGCGATAACGCGCTCGACATGCTTGGGAGCCAGTTCAGGTAGAAGCTCGATATCGACCAAGCCGTCTTCAAGCGTCAGGATCAGATGCGGCTTACCCTCCTGGGCAAAGGTGGGCGCGGCGATTACCGCGCTCAGGGCGAGCGCAGCGAAGATACGGCGGGACAGCTTGATCATTTGTTCTGAAGAGCCTTGAGAACGATTTGGGGAACAAAGGCGGAAATGTCACCGCCCATCTCTGCGATTTGCCGCACCAATGTGGCCGAGATATGCCGCACCGGCGGGCTGGATGGCAGGAAGACAGTCTGCAGGTCCGGCGCCATCTGCGCATTCATGCCCACCATCTGCATCTCATAATTATAGTCGGTCGTGTCGCGCAGGCCGCGAATAATCAGCTTGGCGCCATTGTCGCGTGCCGCCTGCACCATCAGCCCCGAAAAATCGACGATCCTGAACGCCGTATTGGTTCGCGTCCCGATGGCAGGCAGCACCTGCTTGAGGATTTCGATCCGGTCCTCATGGGTGAAAAGCGGGTTCTTCTTGGTCGCGCTGATGCCCACGGCCACCACCAGCGTATCGACCAGCTTGCAGGCGCGCTCGATGACATCGAGGTGGCCATTGGTGAGTGGATCGAACGATCCTGGATAAAACCCCACCAGTCCGGACATGCGCGCCTCCCATGCTATTGTATTGGCTTTTGTCACGAGCGCCGCATGAAGACAAGCGTGACCACCCCCAGGCAAATAAGCACCACGCCACCGGCAAGAAACGCTGCCGGTGTGCCCCAATGGCTGGCAATGGCGCTACCGATAAGCGGCGCACTGAGCATCGAGCCAACGATCACCGCCTCGCCCGCTGCAAAAACCCGTGCGATGCGGTCCGGCGGCGCCTCACGTTGTACAATGGTGCGGTAAGGCACCAGCATAAAGGCGGTCGCCGCACCCATAAAGCAAAGCACAAGCAGGAAGACGGCCAGTGGCATGGACCAGCCCAGCATGGCCAGGCTGGCCACCAGCGCCGTTGCCACGCCCGACACCACCGCTGCCAGCGACATGGACAGGATGGGGCGATCCGCAGCTATTCGGCCGGCCGTCAGCGCGCCCACCAATCCCCCCAGACCCGAGGCGGCAATGGAAAGACCGAAAGCCGTTGCGTCGAAACCGAACCCTTCCGCCAACAGCGCTATCAGCGCGTCATATAGGAAGAACGCGAAATAGGCGCAGGACGAAAAGATCAGCGCAACCAGCAGGCGTTTGCTGCGCCCGAATTCAGCAACGCCCTTGAGCGATTCTGCAAAGAACGTCTGCCTGGCTTCTGTAGAGGCCGCGCGGGCGGGCAGCGCCAGGGTCAATACGATCAGGGTCGCCAGCAGCGAAAGCGACGCATTGAACATGAACACCAGCTGTGGCGGCCAGATAGCCAGCAACAAGCCCCCTATCGCCGGCCCGGCGATCTTGGAGGTCTGGTTGATCGCCTGATGCAGGCCATTGGCATAGCCGCGCAGGTCCTCCGGCGTGCTGGCCTGAATGGCGGCCTGCCGCGCCGGCGTAAAGGCGGAATCGATGCTGCCGCGCACAAATACCAGGGCGAGCAGCATGAAAGTCTGGTCGGTGAAAGCAAAGGCCAGGGTCGCCAGGCCACGTCCCAGATTGCTGATGACAAGCACCCTGCGAATCGGCACCCGATCAACAATAACGGCCACGAAGGGGCCAACCAGCACATAGGGCAAGCTCAGGGCCAGGGCCAGCAGTGCCATAATGAACGGCCCCTCGTCCCAGGCGAAGACAACCAGCGCGATCACCGCCGCATAGTCGAGCCAGTCCGAAAAATCGGCCGGCACGCTCGCCAGCGCCAATCGCCGGGGCAAAGGCAGCCGCAACAGCGCCCGATATCCGGTCGCCTCAGTCTTTTGGCCCACCGCCGCTGCATCCGCGGATTTAGTCACCAGCACACTCCAGGCCAATATGAAACAGGTCCAGTCCATCGGACCCGACCTGCTCTTCGCATAAGGTCCATCCACCGGCCACATAATAGGATCGCAAAGCGGGGCGAGCGCCCAGATAGGCGGACCTGTAGCCAGCAAGGCGCAACCGCTCCATCGCCAGTTTCGTCATCAGGCGGCCCGCCTTTTGTCCTCGGGCTTCCGGCTCCACCCACAGGGCGGCAATGCAAGGTCCGATGTCCGGTCGCGCCGGAATATCGCGCTCAATGGCCGTCACCGTCCCGGCAAACCTGCCCTGCTCGCTCGCCACCAATGTGAACGGGAACAATCCGGCAGAGACGACTGCCCGCAGCGCCTCCTCCACATGAGAGAGCGCCGCGCCACCCGGTCTCCACCAGGCATTCCATATCCGATCGGCAACGAGGGCGAAGAATTCCGGGGCGTCGCGTAGATCCCTGATCTCCATCAGGCCTTCTTTTGCAACGCCAGCCAGACGCCCCCCGCCATCAGCAACACGCCGGAAATCCGGCTGACCATCCGGACCCGCGCTGCGGTCAGCACATGGCGGGCCCGGCCGGCGGCCAGGGCATAGACCGCGTCGGTCAGCGTTGCCACCGCCATGACGATGAGCCCGAGCACCATGATCTGCCCGAAAGCGGGCCGCGACAGGTTCACGAATTGCGGCAGGAAGGCCGACAGAAACAGCAGGGTCTTGGGATTGGACCAATTGACCAGCGCACCCTGCCAGATATAGCGCAGTTCCGACTTGCGGCGCCCCGGCTCCAGCTCCAGGTGGCCGCGCGCCGTGAACATGCGCCAGCCGATCCAGACCAGATAGGCCGCCCCGGCAAGCTTGATGATTTCAAAGGCGCCCGAAACGAAGGTCATCACCGCATCGAGCCCCAGGGCAACGATGAATACCATGCTCAACATGCTGATCTCCGTGCCGAGAATGGTCAGCAGACCCGCACGGGTGCCCCCCGCAAGCGAGTTGGCCACCACCACGGACACAGACGGCCCCGGCACCAGCGAAAAAAGCAGACACGCCAATATATAAGGCAACACGATTGCGGTATCGATCATGGCAAGGACTCCTTTGACGACTGAGCAAGCCACGACAATCGGGAAATGACAAGGGGCGCCGAAGCGCCCCTTTCAACTACTCGCCATCCGGCCCGGTCGGGGTGCCTTGGTCGCCCCCCATTTCCGGTGGCGTATCCGGCGCACCGCCCGCCGATGCCTCAGGCGGCAAATCGCCCTCTTCGGCCTCCGGTTCGCTGATCCGCTCGACCGAGACGACCTTTTCGTCCTCGGCCGTGTCAAACACGATAACCCCCTGGCTGGAGCGGCCAACGATGCGGATCGGCTTGTCGCCGCCCACCGGCAGGCGAATGGTCTGCCCGCCATCGCTGATCAGCATGATCTGGTCTTCATCCTCCACCGGGAAGCTGGCCACCAGATTGCCGTTCCGCTTGTTCACGGCCATAGCCACGATGCCTTTGCCGCCCCGCCCGGTGATCCGGTATTCGTGACTCGAAGTGCGCTTGCCATAGCCATTTTCAGAGACGGTCAGGATGAACTGCTCGGTCGCGCTCATCAGCGCATAGCGGTCCTGCGGCAGCGCACCGGCCACCACGTCGCCCTCATCCGACCCTGCCTCGTCCGCCTCGTCCTCACCCCGCAGGGCGCGGCTCATCTTGAGATAGGCAGCGCGCTCTTCGGCAGTGGCGTCCGAATGGTTGATAATGGCCATGGAAATGACCGTATCGCCTTCGGCAAGCTGAATGCCGCGTACGCCCATGGAATCGCGGCCTTTGAACAGGCGCACATCATCCACGCGGAAGCGGATCGCCTGGCCAAGCGCCGTGGTCATCAGCACGTCATTGTTCACCGTGCAGGTCTCGACGCCGACGATTGCATCACCCTCGTCGAGCTTCATGGCGATCTTGCCGTTCTGGCGCACTTCGACAAAGTCAGCCAGCGAATTGCGCCGCACTGTGCCGCGCGTCGTGGCAAACATGATGTCCAGATTGCCCCAGGAGCTCTCGTCCTCCGGCAGCGGCATGATCGAGGTGATCCGTTCGCCCTGTTCGAGCGGCAGGATATTGATCAGCGCCTTACCGCGCGCATTGGCGGCCGCCAGCGGCAAACGCCACACCTTGAGCTTATAGGCGATGCCACGGCTGGTGAAGAACAGCACCGGCGTATGTGTATTGGCCACAAACAGCCGCGCCACGAAATCCTCGTCGCGCGTCGCCATGCCCGAGCGGCCCTTGCCGCCGCGGTTCTGCGCCCGATAGGTCGAAAGCGGCACGCGCTTGATATAGCCGCCATGGCTGACGGTCACGACCATGTCTTCGCGCGCGATCAGGTCTTCATCGTCGAAATCGGCGGCGTGATCGGAAATTTCGGTGCGGCGGGCCGTACCGAACTGCTCGCGGATCGCCTCCAGTTCTTCCCGAATGATCGCGCGCACCCGCTCGCGGCTGCGCAGAATGTCGAGATAATCCTCGATCTCAGCACCAAGGCCATTGAGCTCATCGCCGATTTCATCCCGGCCCAGCGCCGTCAGGCGGGCCAGGCGCAACTCGAGGATAGCCCTGGCCTGCTCTTCGGAGAGGTTGAACGTGCCATCCTCATTGATCCGGTGGCGCGGATCGTCGATCAGCTTGATCAGCGGCGCCACATCGGCGGCAGGCCAGCGCCGGGTCATCAACTGCTCGCGCGCCGTCGCCGGATCGGGCGCCGTGCGGATCAGCGCAATGACCTCGTCGATATTGGCCACGGCCACAGCAAGGCCGACCAGCACATGGGCACGATCGCGCGCCTTGTTGAGCAGGAACCGGGCACGACGCGTAACCACTTCCTCACGGAAAGCAATAAAAGCGTCCAGTATCTGCTTGAGATTCATCAGCTCCGGCTTGCCGCCATTGAGCGCCACGAAATTGCAGCCGAACGAACTCTGCAACTGCGTAAAGCGATAGAGCTGGTTCAGCACCACGTCAGGCAGCGCATCGCGCTTGACCTCGACCACGATGCGCATGCCTTCGCGACTGGATTCGTCGCGCAGGTCCGCCACGCCTTCGACCCGCTTGTCGCGCACCAGTTCGGCAATCTTTTCGACCAGCGAAGCCTTGTTCACCTGATAGGGAATCTCGGTGATGACAATGGCTTCACGTTCCTTGCGCACCTCCTCGATGCTCGAGCGTCCGCGCACGATGATCGATCCACGCCCGGTCTCATAAGCCTGGCGAATACCCGCACGGCCCAGAATGATGCCACCGGTGGGGAAATCGGGGCCCGGCAGGTGCTCGAGCAGTTCTTCGGTCGTGGCGAACGGATTATCGAGCACCGCCAGCGCCGCATTGATCGTCTCGGTCAGATTGTGGGTCGGCACATTGGTGGCCATGCCCACCGCGATGCCGCCGCCGCCATTGACCAGCATGTTGGGGAAGCGCGCCGGCAGAACCGTCGGTTCCTTTTCCGAGCCGTCATAGTTCTCGCGAAAATCGACCGTATCCTTGTCGAGATCGTCCAGCAGCGAATTGGTGATCCGCTGCATGCGCACTTCGGTGTAACGCATGGCCGCGGGCATATCTCCATCGACCGAGCCGAAATTGCCCTGGCCTTCCACCAGCATCTGGCCCATGGAGAACTCCTGGGCCATGCGCACCAGCGCCATATAGACGGCACTGTCGCCATGCGGGTGATATTTACCGATCACGTCGCCGACCACGCGGGCCGATTTGCGGAAGGGCTTGTTATATTCGTAGCCATTCTCGCTCATCGAGAACAGGATGCGCCGGTGCACCGGCTTGAGCCCGTCCCGTACATCGGGCAGCGCGCGGCTCACGATCACGCTCATGGCGTAATCGAGATAACTCTTGCGCATTTCCTCGGTGATAAAGATCGGGGCGATGTCGGAGGAAGAAGCTCCGCCACTCACATCATCAGGCGTATCTGTCACGGGGTGATTCTACGTTGGTTCTTGTTCCCCGATAGATAGGCGATTCCGGCGCGGATTGCCAATTTTCGGGGCATTGGCCTGTGGAGAGCGGCGCCGCTCAATTCTGGATGAGACGCAACAGCGAACAGTCCGGATCGACCAGATACCCCACGCGGCCGCCCCAGGGCTGGACCTTGGGCTTGATGAGCCGCGGCCAGCCGGTGTTTCGCTCGGGAATCCCGGCCGCCTGGCACCTCTTGAAGAAGTCGTCGACATCGTCGAGCCGCAGGCAGCAGCCGAAGGCGCTGACAGCAGGATCGAGCTCGACATAAAGGAAAAACTCGATGATCAGCGAGCCGCGCCGCAAAATCATCCAGTTAGGGTCCCGATAGCTGCGCTCAAACCCGAGGGCGGCATAGAAGCCTTCCGTCGCATCAAAGTCGCGGGCCGGCAGGTTGGGAGTGGCTTGATCGGGCATGTCAGGCCGCCTCGTCAAATCTTTCGCGCGCCTTCTCGATATCGGGGATGCTCTCATTGGCCCATTCGATCAGGTAACCGAAGGGCACGATCAGTGACTGCCCCAATTCTGTCAGTCGATACTCCACCGAGGGCGGCTTGGTGTCGAATACCCGCCGGGCCACCAATCCATCCCGTTGCAGGTCGCGCAATGTCTGCGTCAGCATTTTCTGCGAAATGTCAGGAATTTCCCGGTGCAATTGGTTGAAGCGCTTCGGGGCCGCCGCCAGGTGCATCACGATCAGCATGCTCCACTTGTCCCCGATCTTGTCGAGTACGTTACGCACCGGGCAGGTGCCAGTTTGGCTGACGCTGGTCGCCTCGTTCCATTTCTCGACAAACAAAGCCGCTTGGTCGGTCGTATCCAGCATGCACTTACCTCCAGGTAATCTATTCCCGAAAAAGTGCCTCCTTTTCTCGGTTTCCAGCGACGACTAGATAGGCACTCACTTTTCGATACTTACTCTCCGCTATAGTGCAGTGCAATGGCGGATATCGAAAGATCGGTTCCTTATGCTGGAGATAATAATGACAGACTTCGCCAATTCCCCTCTTCTCGTGACCGGCGCCTCCGGCAATCTCGGTCGCCTTGCCGTCGAGGAACTGCTGGCGCGCGGCGCCACCAGGATCATCGCCGGCACACGTGACCCCTCCAAGCTGTCGGACCTGGCCGCCAAGGGCGTCGATATCCGCAAGGTGGATTTCAACGACCCCGCCTCCCTGCCCGCCGCTTTCGCCGGCGTGGAACGCCTGTTGATCGTTTCGACCGATGGCATCGGCACCCGTGTCGCGCAACAGACCGCAGCGGTGGACGCCGCAAAAGCCGCCGGCGTCAAACATATCGTCTACACCTCGGCGCCCGCCGCACGGCCCGACGCCGACGCCGGCCTCAATCCCGAGCATTTCTGGACCGAAATCGCCATCGCTGCTTCCGGGCTCGATTTCACCATTCTGCGCAATCACATGTATGCGGAAAACAACCTGACGGACCTGCCCCAGGCTGTTGCCTCGGGACAGCTCTTCGGCCTGATCGGGGATCGCGGCACCAGCTATGTGACCCGCGCCGACGCCGCGCGCGCCGCTGCCGGCGCCTTGCTTTTGGCCCAGGGCAAGACCCTTGAGGATGTCACCGGCCCCGCTCCCGTCACCAATCTGGAGCGCGCCGCCATCACCTCCGAGCTCACCGGCAAGCCAGTCGCCGTCATCCCGCTCACCCCTGCCGACCTCAAGGCCGGCATGGTCGCGGCCGGCCTGCCCGAGGGCTTTGCCGAAGCGCTCCTCGCCTTCCAGCGCGATGCTGTAACCGGGCATCATGGCGTGGTCACCAATGTCGTCGAACGCTATTCGGGCCGCAAACCGCAGGCCTTTGCCGACTTCCTGGCCGCCAATCGGGCCGCCCTGCAGGGCTGATAGGCCTCGCTGTCAAACAAGGTCCGCGGCACGCCGCGGACCACAAATATCGTCCCCCTGATAAACCACATCACCAGCCAGGCTGGCCGATAGCTGGACGGGTTTGACTCAAACCCGTACAAAATCGAACCAATTGCCGCCCAAGGGGGAGTCGGGTGCTGGTGTCTTCGGGTTCTGTCGTGTCACGTCTGGTCGATTGGTTGACGTCCAGGCGATCCATTGGCTTCGGTTTCGAATATCTCGGCGTCGCCACACTGCGCTATCCGCGCGTTATGGCCGTAATCGTGCTGATCTTCTCCATTCTCTGCTTCTGGCAGATCCCGCGCGCCAATGTCGATGGCGACCTGCTGCGGGTCTATGCCCATTCCGGGCACTATTACGACGCCTATGACAATCTCTCGAAGACCTTCGGCACTTTCGAGAACGATATCTATGTCCTGGTCAATTCGCCCAATCTGGTCGATCCGGACGTGCTCGAGGAAATCCGCAACCTCGCCTTCGACCTCGAACTCAACGACTACGCCGTGGGCACCATGTCGCCCTTCACCCTGCGCAAACCCAATGGAACCGGCGGTTCTGTGCCCGCCGTGCCCGAGGGCATGCTCAATGCCGACGAAGTCGCCATGGCGCTGATGGATTTGCAGCAGAACGACCCCATGATGCGCAACCTGATCACGCCTGACCTTACCGGCGTGGTGCTCATCATGTTCCCCAATCAGGATCTGGTGCGGCAGAACGGCGCCAAGGCGATGATCGCCAGCCTGCGCGAAACCCTTGCCTGGTATGACGGTTCCGGCCTCGATATCGAGCTGACCGGCCCGCCGGTCTGGACCTCGGAAATGCTCAATGCGGCGGTCGACGACCAGATCAAGTTCACCGTCTACGGCTTCGGCCTCGGCGCCTTCATCGCGCTTTTCGCGCTGCGCTCCTTCTGGGGCGCAATCATCGTTGCCGCAACGCCCTTTGTCGCCGTCATGTGGTCCATCGGCACGGTCTTGCTGCTATTCGGCTCCTTCTCGTTCCTCACCATCATCGTCACCACGCTGGTGCTGGTCATGGCCTTTGCCGAATCCATGTTTTTCATTTTCAACTGGCTCGCCTATTGGCGTGACGGCATGGAGCCGAACAAGGCGGTCGATACCACGCTGAAATTGGTCGGCCCGGCAACCTCCCTGACCACGTTGACCACGCTTGTGGCCTTTGCCTCGCTCTATGTGTCGCCGGGCCAGGGCGTGCAGGAATTCGCGCTGGCCGGCGCCGCAGGCTGCGCCATCATGTTCGTCTGCCTGATGACGGTCATGCCGCTACTGCTCAAGCTGGCCATCCGCCTCGGCTTCAAGCTGCCCAAGGCGCCCAATTTCGCGCTGAATGCGCCGGTCCCGGCGGCCCTGGGCCTGGCCATGAAATTCGGCCGCCCGGTCAGCGTCATGGCCGTACTCGTCACTATCCTGCTCATTGTGCCCTTCTTCCTCATCCAGCCGCGCTTCTCGTTTGAAGATTTCATGGCCAAGGATTCCACCGCGCTGACCACGGCCGAGAGTATCGATGAAGGTGTCGGCGGCGTCGCCCCGCTCTATGTGCGTGTGCCGCTCAAGGAGATGAATCCCAATGTGGGGCCGGAGGATTTCGAAACGATCCGGAAGGTCCACGAAATCGTCGAATCCGAACTCGGCGAGAACAAGGTCATCTCCGCCGCCAGCCTGACCAATTACACCGATAGCGGCTTCACCCGCGAAGAGGTCTTCGATGCCGTCGGCCCCTTCATGCGCAAGCGCTTCATCACCGAGGACGGCAGCCAGGCATTGGTGACCGGATTCATGCCGACCATTCTTGAAAGCCAGGCCCTCAAGGACATGGTGGCCCGCATCGAAAGCAGAATTGTCGAGGCCGGCATTCCCGAAGCCGAGCTTGGCGGCTTCCGCATCCTCACCACTTTCGCCACGGACGATATCGTCCGCTCTCTGCAGATTTCGCTCGCGGCCAGCGTGCTTCTCAATCTGGTGCTGATCGGCTTTGCCTTTGGCTCCCTGCGCATGGCCCTGATTTCCGCCGTGCCCAATATGTTTCCCATATTGGGCACGCAGGCCTGGCTCTGGGCCACTGGTTCGGGTCTGCAGCTGACCACGGTCATGGCCCTGACCATCGCTTTCGGCATTGCTGTCAACGACACTATTCACATGCTTTCGCACTATATGCATGGCCGCCGCGAGGAGCAGCGCGGGCATCTGGACTCAGTTCAGCACACCCTGCGTCGCATCGGCGGCGCCATCGTGGCCACCACGGTCATCCTGTGTGCCGGCACGGTCATTGTCGCCTTCTCCGAGCTGCCCCAGGTTGCTCTGTTCGGGACCCTGTTCGTGCTCTCGCTGTCCCTGGCTCTGGTGGGCGATCTGTTCATGTTGCCCTCACTGCTGGTGGCCACATCGCGTTGGCTGGAAAACCTCACCAGCATTCGCATTCAAACAGCCGATCATGTCGCCACGCCCGACGATCCGGTCGGCAATACCGATACCCGCATCAGGGCGGAGCGCCGCCCGTAATGCAGGCGCTTGCCGCAAACCACCCGCAAAAGCTACCATTGTGCCGGTGATTCCGGCCGGACCGCTCGTGGCATGATCACTTTCGCGAGAACCGGCCTCACCATCGGCCGACAATCGGTAATCTTGGCCGGCAAGGACATGCCGGGGGGCTTGTTTGCTGTTGGAGGCATAGCGCCATGACCATCTACGGAACCCTGACACGTGCGGCCGCACTGGCAGGACTCCTCTTTTCCTCGGCTATCGCGATCGTTCCGGCCCAGGCCGCGCCGGCAGATATCGCTTTGCTCAAATCCTATATTGGCGAGTGGCGTGGTCGCGGCACACTTTATGGCGCGAGCGAAGAATCCGTGGTTTGCCGCCTCTCGCTGAGCGAAGGCAATCAGGACAAGGTCAATTATAGTGGCCGTTGCGCCCTGGCCGGGACCAATCTCTCCGTCGCCGGCACCATGGCCTATGTCGATTCCAGCCGCCGCTTTGAAGCCGCCATGACCTCCAACGCCACCTTTACCGGCATTGCCGTGGGGCAGAAGCGCGGGTCCGGCCTCGTTTTCAACCTGCGCGAACGCGACCAGGATGAGGAAGGCAAGGATCTCAACATCTCCGCCCAGATCCATCTCAATGGCAATGGCATCGATGTGGTCTTCGAAGTCGTCTATGTGGAATCTGGCGACAGCCTGCGCGCCGAGGTCCCCTTCTCGCGCTGACACTATTGGTTTTGAGCGGCCGGAGCGCCTGGCGAACCGGGCCGCTCGGTCGCCCCACACCACTGCCACGGAACAATGTTTTAAGGAGGCGCTGCTAGGGTTCGCCCATGTTCGTGCAGCCCCTCAGCGAGAACTGGCCCAGTGACGCCCGGTCGGCAATGTCGGCCGACCCAACACCGTCGCAGCGGGGGTTCCTGGCACAACTCCGTACCCTGACCGGCATGGCCGGCGCCGGCCTCGTCACCAGCGGCATGCACTGGCTCGAGGTGGATGGTGCCCGGCCTTCACCCGCCTTTTCGCCCGACCTGCTGGGACCGAGCGGATGTATTGCCCTGCCCGGCGATTCCATGGGGCCATTCATTGTGGCCGTACCGGTACCGTCCATCGACCCGGCGCAAAGGTACTGGCTGCTCCTTTGGGACAGCGCGCCCAAACGTCAGGAACATGCCAACCTGCTGCTGGCCAAGCTCACCGAACTTGTCGGCCATGCCGCCATGGACAGGCGCCGGGCTGCCGAGATGCACCGGCGTTATCTGGTCGAACGCGCCTCCGCCACCGCCCGCATCGGCATCTGGAGTTGCACCCTGCCCGATGAACAATTGTCCTGGTCCGATGGCGTCTACGATCTCTTCGAGCTTCCGCGGGGCTCCGTTGTCAGCCGGGCCCAGGCCCTCAAGATGTATACCCCTGAAACACGCCGCCGCATGCAGGCCCTGCGCAAGCACGCCATTGAAACCCTGGGCGATTTCAATTTTGACGCCGAGATTGTCACCACCACCGGCAAGCGGCGCTGGATGCGGATCACGGCAACCGTGGATGGCGCCAATGGGCGCGCCACCCGCATCTTCGGCATGAAGCAGGACATCACCGAGGAAAAGCTCCTGGCGGAAAACACGAGGCGAATGGCCGAGACCGACGCGCTCACCGGCCTCGCCAATCGTGCCCTGTTTCAGACCCGGCTTACTACGCTCTGCGCAGTGCAATGCTCAGACAGAGCGGACGCCCTCATCCTGGTGGACCTCGACCGGTTCAAGGCGATCAATGACGAACTTGGTCATGCCCAGGGCGATCTCTGCCTGCTCGAGGCCGGCCAGCGGCTGCAGGCCTGCGCCCCCCGGGCCGCGCTTGTGGCCCGGATTGGCGGGGATGAGTTCGCAATCATCCTCGAACGCCAATCAGGCCAGGATCCAGAAGCGATCTGCGCAGGCATTGTCCAGGCGTTCGAAACGCCGGTCGGTCTTGGCGGACAGCACAGGAGGGTTGGGGCTTCCGTCGGCATGGCCCGTCGAACCGGACAAGACGCGGACGCACTCTATCGCGATGCGGATGCCGCGCTTTACCGGGCCAAATCCGCCGGCCGTGGCACCTGGCGCCAGCACGACGCGGCCTGAGTGGAAGAGCAGTATCGCGCTCACGGGCCGGCTCAAGTCGCTACGGTGAAACTGCATCCCCGGCTGATCGTACGCGGCTCTTCCGGGCCCGCGCCCGGCACCAAATGAAAGGGGCGGCACCCGGCCGCCCCAAGACAGATCCCGTATCAGAACGGAATATCGTCATCCATGCCGCCCGGCTCAAAGGCCGGCGCATTGGCCGAGGGCCGACGGCCACCACCGCCGCCGCCCGAATTGTCGCGCACCCCGCGGAAGCCGCCATTGTCACCGCCATAGCCGCCACTGTCCCCGGCGCCCTCGCCTCGACCATCCAGCAGCACCATGGACGAATTAAAGTTCTGCAGCACCACCTCAGTGGAATACTTGTCCTGGCCCGACTGGTCCTGCCACTTGCGGGTCTGCAACTGGCCCTCAAGATAGACCTTGCTGCCCTTGCGCAGATATTGCTCGGCCACCCGGGCCAGACCTTCCGAGAAGATCACCACACGGTGCCATTCGGTCTTTTCGCGCTGCTCACCGCTATTGCGGTCGCGCCAGCGCTCGGAGGTGGCCACCGACAAATTCACCACCTTGCCACCGTTCGGCAGGCTCCGCACTTCCGGATCATTGCCCAGATTGCCCACCAGAATAACCTTGTTCACGCTGCCAGCCATGGCGCTTATCCTTCCAATTCAGTCCCGGTCTGCCCGGTCGCGGGACGCTTTCTCTCATGGGTTGCCGCTGCTGCCCGGTGCGCAGTCCTCAACCCGGTCGCCGCACCATAGACCTTTCCTTGCCGCACACACGCGACAATTACGGTTCTTCACAGGCCGGCCATGTTTTCGTTCCCTTTATGTTCTATTTTTCACCGCACCTGTCAAGCCGCTCCGCATGCTGACAGCCATTGTCAGCAGTCCTGCTCCATTCCACTGGCACAGTGAGGGACCCGAACCATGGATTACACACAGGCGCTCTGGCTCTATACCATCCTGGTCTTCGGCATCATCGTCGTGCCCGGCATGGACATGTTCTATGTGCTCGCCAACGCGCTGACAGGCGGCCAGGGGCTGGCCATGTCCGCCTTGAGCGGCATCATGCTGGGCGGTGCGGTCCACACCCTGTTCGGCGCCCTGGCCGTTGGTATCCTGACGCAATTGCCCACCCTGCTCTTCCAGGTCATGATCCTGGCTGGCGCGCTCTACATGGCCTGGATCGGCTATACGCTGGTGCAAAGCGCCATCACCGTGGACGGCGTCGCCAAATCCCGCATCCGCTCCGGCTGGGTCGCCTTTCGTCAGGGCACCATCACCTGCCTGCTCAATCCCAAGGCCTATCTCTTCGTGCTGGCGGTCTTCCCCCAGTTCATGCGGCCCGAATATGGCCCGATCTGGTCGCAGGCCCTGGCCCTGGGTGTCATCACCGTCCTGATGCAGGGCGGCATCTATGGCGCGCTCGCCCTCGGCGCCGGCCGCGCCCGCGACACCCTGGTCGGTAATCCCGCCGCCACGATCTGGATTGGCCGCAGCGCCGGTGCCCTTTTCATTCTCGTTGCAGCCCTCACCGCCTGGCATGGCCTGACCATGACGGCAAACGCTTGACCGAATCCATGAATGTTCTATCTATGTTCACAAACTGCAATGGTGCTTTGGCAAGCTTGGCGGAAGACGCTAAACTGACGCAAAAGCGCGTGACTGGTGAGCGGATCGCTTGCCTGTTCGCGCCGTGCTGCCTATCTCCTGGCCTTCGCCCGCCGGTCCTCCCCCACGGCGCGACACGCAATTGGATTGAACATGACTGACAAGCCCAGCCTCAACCGTGAAATCATTGTGCGCGGCGCTCGCGAGCACAATTTGAAGGGCATCGATGTCAAGCTCCCGCGTGACAGCCTGATCGTGATGACGGGCCTGAGTGGTTCCGGTAAGTCCTCCCTGGCCTTCGACACCATCTATGCCGAGGGTCAGCGCCGCTATGTGGAAAGCCTTTCCGCCTATGCGCGCCAGTTCCTGGAAATGATGCAGAAGCCCGATGTCGAGCACATCGAGGGCCTTTCACCCGCCATCTCCATCGAGCAGAAGACCACCAGCCGCAATCCGCGCTCCACGGTCGGCACCGTCACCGAGATTTACGACTATCTGCGCCTGCTCTATGCGCGCGTCGGCGTGCCTTATTCCCCCGCCACGGGCCTGCCCATCGAGAGCCAGACCGTCTCCCAGATGGTCGACCGTACACTCGACCTGCCCGAAGGCACGCGCCTCTATCTCCTCGCGCCCATCGCCCGTGGCCGCAAGGGAGAGTTCAAGAAGGAACTGGCTGACCTGATGCGCAAGGGCTTCCAGCGCGTCAAGATCAACGGCGAATATCACGAGATCGAGGACGCCCCAGCGCTCGATAAGAAGTTCAAGCACGACATTGAAGTCGTCGTGGATCGCCTTGTTGTGTCGAAGGAAATCTCCGGCCGCTTGGCCGAAAGCTTTGAAACCGCGCTCAAGCTGGCCGATGGCATTGCCCTGGTCGAATTTGCCGACGAGAGGGAAGAAAGCGGCGAGCCGCGCCGCATCACCTTCTCGGAAAAATTCGCCTGCCCCGTCTCTGGCTTCACCATTGCCGAGATCGAGCCGCGCCTGTTCTCGTTCAACAATCCCTTCGGCGCCTGCCCGGTCTGCGATGGCCTGGGCACCGAACAAAAGATCGATCCCGATCAGATCGTCCCCGATCCCACGCTCTCCCTGCGCGACGGCGCCATCCTGCCCTGGAGCAAGACCAGCGCGCCCTACTATCAGCAAACGCTGTCGGCCGTGGTGAAGCACTATGGCGCCTCCACCGGCACCGCTTGGAACGAACTGCCCTTCGACGTGCAGCACGCCGTGCTCTATGGCACCGACAAGACCCCGATCAATTTCGTCTATGACGATGGCCTGCGCCAATACAAGACCACCAAGCCATTCGAAGGCGTCATCGGCAACCTTGAGCGTCGCTACAAGGAAACCGAAAGCGCCGGCATGCGCGAAGAGATCGAGAAATACATGTCCGCCAAGCCCTGCGTGGCCTGTGGCGGCTATCGTCTCAAGCCCGAGGCCTTGGCGGTCAAGATCGACAGCCTGCATGTCGGGCAGGTCACCGATATGTCGATCCGCAATGCATCGCAATGGTTCATTGACCTCTCGGACAAGCTGACCCCGACCCAGAGCCAGATCGGCGAACGCATCCTCAAGGAAATCCGCGAACGCCTGAAATTCCTCAACGATGTGGGCCTCGAATATCTCTCGCTCTCGCGCAATTCGGGCACATTGTCGGGCGGCGAGAGCCAGCGTATTCGCCTCGCCAGCCAGATTGGTTCGGGCCTGACCGGCGTGCTCTACGTGCTCGACGAGCCCTCCATCGGCCTGCATCAGCGCGACAATTCCCGCCTGCTCGAAACCCTGCGGCGCCTGCGCGATCTGGGCAATACCGTTATCGTCGTCGAGCATGACGAGGACGCCATCCTCACCGCCGATTATGTGCTCGATATCGGCCCTGGCGCCGGCGTCCATGGCGGCAGCATCGTGGCCGAAGGCACGCCGCAGGACATTCTCAATCACCCGGACTCCCTGACCGGCAAATATCTCTCCGGCCGTATGGGCATCCCCCTGCCCGCCGAACGCCGCGAGGGCCGCAAGGGCAAGGCGCTTTCCATCAAGGGCGCCACTGGCAACAATCTGAAAAATGTCTCGGTCGACGTGCCTCTGGGCATGTTCGTTGCTATCACCGGCGTCTCGGGCGGCGGCAAGTCGACGCTGATGATCGACACCATGTATCAGGCCATTGCCCGGCGCCTCAATGGCGCGCGCGTGGTTCCGGCCCCGCATGAGAGCCTGACCGGTCTCGAATTCCTCGACAAGGTCATCGATATCGACCAGTCGCCCATTGGCCGCACCCCGCGCTCCAATCCGGCCACCTATACCGGCGCCTTCACGCCCCTGCGCGAATGGTTTGCCGGCCTGCCGGAGGCCAAGGCCCGCGGTTATGGCCCGGGTCGCTTCAGCTTCAACGTCAAGGGCGGCCGGTGCGAAAAGTGCCAGGGCGATGGCGTGCTCAAGATCGAGATGCACTTCCTGCCCGATGTCTACGTCACTTGCGACGTCTGCAAGGGCAAGCGCTATAATCGCGAGACGCTGGAAGTCCAGTTCAAGGACAAGTCGATTTCCGACATTCTCGATATGACCATCGATGAGGGTGTCGAGTTCTTCTCGGCCGTCCCGACCATCCGCGATAAGTTCGCCACGCTCCAGCGTGTTGGCCTGGGCTATGTCAAGATCGGCCAGCCCGCCACCACCCTGTCGGGCGGCGAAGCCCAGCGCGTAAAGCTCAGCAAGGAGCTTTCCAAGCGCGCCACCGGCCGCACCCTCTATATGCTCGACGAGCCGACAACAGGCCTGCACTTCCATGACGTGGCCAAGCTATTGGAAGTGCTGCACGAACTGGTCGAGGGCGGCAATACGGTCGTGGTCATCGAGCACAATCTCGAAGTCATCAAGACCGCCGACTGGATCATTGATCTCGGCCCCGAAGGCGGCGATGGCGGCGGCGAAATCGTAGCCGTGGGCACGCCTGAAACGGTCGCGGAGAATCCACGCTCGCATACCGGGGTTTATTTGAAGGAAGTCATGGAACGCCGCCCGCATTATGTGACCAAAGCGGCGGAGTAGCCAGGGCCCATCACAAAGGCAACTGTCACCCTCGACTAACCTGAAGGCTCTTCGCGGGACCTCACCTGTTCGGCAAGAGGCCAATCTTCAAGTAACGCCCCTCGGGGAGGGGCGGGTACTCTCCACAGCCGGAGGTTGCGTATTCACAACTGGCGCTCGCTCAGTCTCCCTGATCTTGCCACGACCATCCACCCAGAGGGCCACCAAGATCGCGCCGACAACGGCCACAATCTCGTAGATTGTTCTGATAGCCGCCGTGGCTTGATACTCACCACCCGCTGCAGTGACCAAGAACGAAACCGCAAATGCTGCAAAGAACGTTACGACATAGCTGGCAATGAGCCCCGCGAAAATTGCTAGAATTCTGCGCATTTTGTCCCCATGTGTTTGCACGCCAAATATAACGATTTGGCCAGCGTCGGACAATTCTTCGAGCGTAGCTTGACTAAATCAACCCCATCCGTGCCAGCTCCGCCGCAATCTCGGCCGAATTCTCATTCGCCCCGGCCTCGAGATCTGGCGGTGCATCCTCAACCCGCAGATAGCGCCAGCCCTGGAAGGGCCGCTTGGGATAGGGCACCGTGCGGATGATATCGGGCGACATGATGATATCGCAATAATCCTTGCCCTCGGCGTCGGTATAGGGCGCCAGCCGCAGGATAGGCTGCCGGCAACAGATCGTGCCCGACATGACCCAATAGATCGAGGCCTGCCCTTCCATCTCTGCGCCGCGCTTGGGCATCATGCGGGTGCGATGCACATGCACGTCCTCGCCATAATCGGCGCCCCACCAGTGGGCGCGCTCGTCGCGATAGCTTTCCAGCTCCTCCACGCTGGAAACGCCAACGCAGAGCTTGACCATATGGATCATGCCAGCGTCCCCGGCGCGACACGCCCCTGGATCACGTCGATCTCGTCGTCATCGACAATCCACGGTTCCTGCAGAGCCAGGCCGCGCCATTCCTGGAAAGCCGGCAAGGCGTAGATGGCCTCCACATAGCGGCCGGCGACATCCGAGACCGGCAAGTCATAGGTCCTGAGCCGCGTTGCCAGCGGCGCATACATGGCGTCGGCAGCCGAAAATGTGCCGAAAAGATAGGGACCGCCAGACCGCGCCAGCAAATCGCCCCATAGCACCTCTATCCGGTGTAGATCGCGGCGAATGGCATCCAGATCGACCCGCCCCGGATAGGAACCACGCAAGTTCATCGGCGCATGATTGCGCAAGGCGTTGAACCCGGCATGCATTTCGGCCGCGGCTGCACGCGCCAGCGCCCGGTCGGCCCGATCCTGCGGCCAGATTGCCTTGTCCGGAAAGCTGTCCGCCAGATATTCGATAATGGCGATTGTCTCGGGCACAACCAGCGCGCCGTCGACCAGCACCGGCACTTTCCCGGTCGGGGACCGGGCTGCTAGGGTCTCGCGCCAGCCGGCCCCGGAAAGCTGCAGAACCTCGTCCTCGAACGCGATGTCGAAATGGCGCAGCACCAGCCAGGGCCGCAGCGACCAGGTGGAATAATTGCGATTCCCGATCAGGAGCTTCATCCAACATCCTCGCTTTCAAGAAGAAGGGCGCCCAGTGGCCGGGCGCCCTCCCCTTAAACTCTTCTGCAGTGAATAACTCCAACGTCTTTCTAGACGTTAGCAACCACGGAGAAAACCAGCCCCACAGAGAGGAGGCATACCAGAGCCCAGCTCATTGTCTGCCAGACATTCGGTTTGGTTTGACTGCGCATAGATCGCTCCTTGTCAGTCGTCCACACCGGCTCTTCAAGTTCCGCGTCGCTGCCAGACAGGACGCCAAATCGGCCGGTAATGAATCGTTAGCCGTCCAGCAGGTGGGAAGCAAGCGACCAAAGTGCAACACTCCGGCCCTGTGGAAAATGGCGTTTCTGCGTCAGAACAAGCCGAACCAAAGCCCCGCAATTCCCAAAAACGCAAAGAAACCAATGATATCGGTGACCGTCGTGACAAAGACCGCAGAGGCAATGGCCGGGTCGGCCTTGAGCTTGTCCAGGGTCAGCGGGATGAGAATTCCGAACGTTCCGGCGACAATCATGTTGATGACCATGGCCAGGCCAATGACGATCCCGAGCTGCACATTGCCGTAACGCAGCGCCGTAACGATGCCGATGAGTACAGCGAAAATGACGCCATTGACGACGCCCACCACCATTTCGCGGCGGATGAGGCGCCGCAAGCGGCCGCCATCGAGCTCGCGCATGGCCAGGGCGCGCACGGTCACCGTCATGGTCTGCGCGCCGGCATTGCCGCCCATGGAGGCCACAATGGGCATTAGCACCGCCAGCGCCACCATCTGCTCGATCGTGGCATTGAACAGGCCGATGACGAAGCTGACCATCACCGCGGTGAACAGGTTGACCACCAGCCAGGGCACGCGGCTGCGCACGGTGTCCAACGTGGTATCGGAGACGTCCTCGTCACCCACACCGGCCATCAGGCGGATATCCTCTTCCGCCTCTTCCTGAATCACGTCCACGATATCGTCGATGGTCAGCACGCCAACCAGCCGCTCGCTTTCGTCCACCACGCCCACTTCCACCAGGTCATAGCGCTCGAAGCTGCGCGCGGCCTCTTCCTGATCCTCTTCGGCATTCACCAGCACCAGATTGGTGTTCATGATGCTGTCGATTTTAGTGGCGCGTGGGGTGCGCAGGAACTTGTCGAGCGGCAGGGTGCCGAGCACCTTGTAGGACGCATCGACCACGTAAAGCTGATAGAACTCGTCCGGCAGATCCTTTTCGGTCCGCAGATAGTCGATCACCTGTCCCACCGTCCAGAAAGGCGGAATGGCGATAAAATCGGTCTGCATCCGGCGCCCGGCCGAATCCTCGGGAAAATCGAGACTGCGCTTGAGCGCCAGGCGTTCAAAGGTCGGAAGCGCCTGAAGAATCTCGTCCCGGTCTTCTTCTTCCAGGTCTTCAAGCAGATAGACGGCATCGTCATTGTCCAGCTCTGCCACGCCGCGCGCAATCTCGGCATTGGGCAGGGCTTCCATGATTTCGATGCGGATGCTCTCGTCGACTTCCGTCAGCGCCGAAAAGTCGAACTTCTCGCCCAGCGCCTGCACCAGCGCCAGGCGCTCATCGGCGTCGAGCTGTTCGAGCACGTCACCGACATCCGAATTGTGCAGTGGCGCCATGGCCAGGGCGACATCGTCCACCCGCTGCGCCGCGAGAAAGGCGCGCAGACGCTCCAGCCAGAGCGGACTGATCCGGCCTTCCGCGTCGCGGAACACATTGGTGTCATCCCCGGTCTCGAGGCCGGGCGCCTTATCAAAATCGTCGCTCATCGGGAGCCCTTTGCGTCTCTGGCGGGTTTCAGGGGCAATACAAGCATGTAGCCAATCCCCCAGTCCTGCGCCAGAGTGCCAGGACGCTTTTTCATCAATTGCGGAGGTCGCAAACCAATGACCAATGCCAAGGACGTCGAAGCCGGATTCTCCAGGCTGCTACGCCTGGTCAAAAGCCGCGGTCTGCCCGGCGTGTCTCGGGCGAAAGGGCCACCCCACGCGCTTATGGTCGCCGATATCGCCTTTGCCACGCTGCATGACAGTGCCACGCTGGCGCTCTGCTGCCCCAAGCATCAAAAGGTTCTGCTGATGGATATCTCGCCCAATGTCTATTTCGAGACCGATCAGCAGATCGGCCAGAACCTCGTTCTGGTGAATCTGGCGGCGATTGACGACGAGGAGCTGTCCCTGCGACTGCACGATGCCTGGGAATATGCCGCGCCGGACAATCTGCGCAAATACGTGGACTAGCACCAGCAGATGGCAAAGCGCCTCCGGTCCTGAACCGAAGGCGCTTTTTCTGGCAACTCTTGGCGCCGGCAGGCCTATTCCACGCGCAACCCGCTCTGCTTGTTGAAGCCATGCAAGGCGGCCAACGGCAGGACGAAGTCGATGCGGTCGGACTCGCCCAGGCTGGCACGGCCCTGCTGCACCAGGATCAGTGCCTGCTCAATCCCTTCGACCCGCACATAGAGATGGCTTTCGCCGCCCACCGGCTCGATCAGCTCCACCGTGCCACTCAAGGCGATGCCCTCACCGGCGCCAACCACCACCTGGTCAGGCCGAATGCCCACAATGTCGGTGCCTTCGGGCAGGTGTGGCATGGTCTGTCCCGCAACCGCCCTGATCGCCTCGACCGGCAATAGGTTCATCGGCGGCGAGCCGATAAAGCCGGCCACGAACAGCGAGGCAGGCTTATCGTAGAGCTCGATTGGCTTGCCCACCTGCTCAATCCGCCCGCCATTCATCACCACCAGCCGGTCCGCCAGGGTCATGGCCTCGAGCTGGTCATGGGTCACATAAACGCTGGTGGTCTTGAGCGAGCGCTGCAGCCGGCGGATTTCGATCCGCATCTGCCCACGCAGCTTGGCATCGAGATTGGAGAGCGGTTCGTCGAACAGGAAGGCCTTGGGCTGGCGCACAATGGCCCGGCCCATGGCCACGCGCTGGCGCTGGCCGCCCGAAAGCTGGCGCGGCTTGCGCTCCAGGAACGGCTCTATCTCCAGTATCTTGGCGGCCTCGTTGACGCGGCGATCGATTTCCGCTCGCGGCGTACCGCGGTTCTTGAGGCCATATTCCAGGTTCTGCCGCACGCTCATATGTGGGTAGAGCGCATAATTCTGGAACACCATGGCGATGTCGCGCTCGGCCGGCTCCTTGCTGTTCACCACATCCTCGCCAATGGCGATGGTGCCATCGGTAATGGTTTCGAGCCCGGCAATCATGCGCAGCAAGGTGGATTTACCGCAGCCTGAGGGCCCCACCAGCACCACCAGTTCGCCATCCTCAATGCTCAGGTCCAGCCCGTGGATCGCCGTGACATTGCCCTGATAGACCTTGCGAACGCCCTTGAGATCGATGCTAGCCATTTGTTCTATTTCTCCGTTTCGACCAGGCCCTTGACGAACAGGCGCTGCATGAAAATCACGATAAGCACCGGCGGCAGCATGGCCATGACAACGGCCGCCATGATGGTATTCCATTGCGGATCGGCGTCGGCGACCGCCGCCATGCGCTTCACGCCCATCATCAATGTGTAATATTTCGGGTCCGTGGTCACCAGCAGCGGCCACAGATATTGCATCCAGCCATAGATGAAGAGGATCACGCAGAGCGCCGCGATATTAGTGCGGCTGAGCGGCAAAAGAATGTCGCGGAAGAACTTCACCGGCCCGGCCCCATCCACCCGGGCCGCCTCCATCAGCTCATCGGGAACAGTCATGAAAAACTGGCGGAACAGGAATGTCGCCGTCGCCGACGCAATCAATGGAATGGTCAGGCCCAGATAGGAATTGAGCATCCCCAGATTGGCCACCACGGCAAAGGTTGGAATAATGCGCACCTCGACCGGCAGCATCAACGTGATGAAGATCAGCCAGAAGGCCAGCACCCGCCCGGGAAACCGGAAATAGACGATCGCATAGGCCGAGATGATCGAGATGGCGATCTTGCCCACTGTGATGATGATCGCCATCCAGAGCGAATTCCAGGCCATCAGCCAGAACGGGGCGACGCCACGCCGCTCTTCGGTCAGCACCTGCACCACATTGTTCCACAATTCTGCGCCGGGTAGCAGCGGCATCATGCCCGATGAAAGCGCGGTCGGCCCGTGGGTCGAGGCGATAAGGGCGATATAAACCGGGAACACCACGATCACGACGCCGCAGATCAGAACGAAATGCGTCAGGAAGGTCAGCCAGGGGCGATTTTCGACCATTGACCCGCCCTCCTAATATTGGACCCGGCGTTCCACATAGCGGAACTGGATCACGGTGAGCACGATGACGAAGAGCATGAGGATCACGGACTGGGCCGAGCTCGAGCCCAGATTGAGCCCCAGATAGCCGTCGGTATAGACCTTGTAGACCAGGGTATTGGTGGCCTGGTTCGGCCCGCCTGCCGTGGTGGCGTCGATCACCCCGAACGTGTCGAACATGGTGTAGTTGAGATTGACGATCATCAGGAAGAATGTGGTCGGCGACAGAAGCGGAAACACGATAGTCCAGAACCGCTTGAACGGCCCGGCCCCATCAATGGCGGCCGCTTCATTCAACGATTGAGGAACTGACTGCAATCCTGCGAGAAAAAACAGGAAATTATAGGAAATCTGCTTCCAGCTTGCGGCAATGACGATCAGGATCATCGCATGCGCGCCGTTGAGCTGATGGTCCCAGTCCACCCCGAAATAGCCCAGCATATAGGGCAGGATGCCGGTGGATGAGTTGAAGATGAACCACCACAAAATGCCCGCCACGACAGGCGAGACCGCATATGGCCATAAGAGCATGGTCGAATAGGCCGTTCCCGCGCGGATCAGCCGGTTCACGGCCACTGCCAGCACCAGGGCCAGGCCCATCGAGATGACCGTTACCGCCAGCGCGAACAGCGCTGTGCGCCCCACCGAAGCAAGATAGTCCGGCTCCTGGAACAGGCGCAGATAGTGCAACAGGCCCACAAAGCTGGTCGAAAGCCCGAATGGATCTTCACGTTCGAACGAGGATTTGACGGCCTGGCCGGCGGGCCAGATAAAAAAGATGATCGTGATGATCAATTGCGGCGCCACCAGCAGGTAGGGCAGCCCCTGAGAGGGGAAAACAGTGCGTTTGGTATCCATCGACCCGATCCGCGGAAGCGGTGCAGCCGCTCCGAAAAGACGAATGGGCGGGGCGCATCATCTGGCCCCGCCCGGCAGTGTCAGCGCGCCTTACTGATTGGCGGCCTGGAAATCGCGCAGCATCTGATTGCCGCGTGTAACCAGATCGTCCAGCGCCTGCTGGGCGGTCTTGTCGCCAGTAAGAAGAGCCTGGAATTCCTGGTCGATCACGTCGCGAACCTGGACGTAATTGCCGAAACGCAGACCCTTGGAGTTTTCGGTCGGAGCATTGAGCGTCATCTGCTTGATGGCCACGTCCGAACCCGGATTGGCCTCATAATAGCCCCGGCTCTGGCCGAGCTCGTAAGCGGCCTGGGTGATCGGCAGATAGCCCGAGAACTGGTGCCAGTCGGCCTGAACTTCCGGCGAGGAGAGGTAGGAGAAGAAGTCCGCCACGCCCTTATACTGGGCTTCATCGGCGCCCTGCAGGACCCACAGGGTCGCGCCACCAATGATCGAGTTCTGCGGCTCGACCTCTTCATAATGCGGCAGCATGCCGAAGCCGACTTCAAAGCCCTCGGCATTGGCCAGAACGCCGGCGCGCGAAGCCGAGGAGTTCATATAGATGGCGCATTCGCCGGTATAGAACTTGGCCGGCGCATCCGCACCGCCACCCGGGCCGCCATAGGAGAAGACGCCCTCGTCCTGCCACGTCTTGAGATTGTCCCAATGCTTGACCTGCAGCGGGCCATTGACCACGAATTCGGTGTCCAGGCCGCCAAATCCGTTCTCGAGCGTGCCGATCGGCTGGTTGTGCCAGGCCGAGAAATTCTCGAGCTGCGCCCAGGAGATCCAGCCCGAGGTAAAACCACAATCGGCAGCGCCAGATTCCATGATCTTGTGCGAGAAGGCTTCCAGCTCTTCCCAGGTCTTGGGCGGCTGTTCAGGATCGAGGCCGGCAGCGGCGAACACGTCCTTGTTGTAATACATGATCGGCGTCGAGGAATTGAACGGCATCGAGAGCATATTGCCCTCGGTATCGGTGTAATAACCCACAACGGTCGGCAGGAAGCCGCTGGGGTCGAAATCGGCGCCCATATCGGCCATGAGCTGGTAAACCGGATAGACGGCGCCCTTGGCAGCCATCATGGTGCCGGTACCCACTTCGAACACCTGCACGATTTCGGGCTGCTCGCCGGCGCGGAAAGCGGCGATGGCAGCGGTCATGGTCTCGGCATAGGAGCCCTTATAGACCGGGGTCACGACATAGTCGGACTGGCTGGCATTGTAGCCGGCCACGATTTCTTCGAGCTTCTCACCCAGCTCGCCACCCATGGCGTGCCACCAGGTGACTTCGGTGGCAGCAAAGGCCACCGAAGTGGACAGGGCGAGCGACAGGGCCGCAAGGCCCACGCGGTTCAGAGATTTCATGCTTGTCTCCCAACGGACCGGCACGGCGTTCAAATGCCGCCCGGCTCCAGCCAGACCAGTAATGTGTGTGAGCACCGGCTCGGCGGGTTCGAAATCATTCGAAACAAACCGAAAGCCCCGGCGCACAGCTCGCCCGCCCCCAGGGGCCTCGACCTGCCCGCCCCCTCTATTGAGCTTGCTTGACGTTCACTTGAAGATTCAATGACAAGCTGATGACGGCTCACTTCGATAGACAGAAAGTTCGTTTGAACGCCTATCCATCCTCCGGCGTCAGAAAATTTCTGCCCTCCCCCTGTCGAAACGGACAGCGCCCCACCGTTGTGAGAGGGATAGGAAAGCAAAAAAAGGAACACCGCCACCATGTCCAAAACCACCACCCTGGCCTGTGCCTGCGGGCAATTTCATGTTGAACTGATTGGCGAGCCTTTCATCAGCACCGAATGTCATTGCTCATCCTGCCGCAACGCCGCCGAGCGCCTCGCGGCCCTGCCCCCGGCCTATCCCATGGCCAATGCCAGCGGCGGCATCCCCTACATCCTCTACCGCAAGGACCGCGTCCGCTTCCCGGATGGCACCGCCGGCCTGGCCGAATTCCGCCTCCGCGATAAAACGCCCACCCGCCGCGTTCTCACCACCTGCTGCAACACGCCCATATTTCTTGAATTCGAAGACGGCCACTGGCTCAGCCTCTTTGCCGGCCTGTGGCCCGAAGATCAGCGCCCCGCCCTTCAGATTCGCACCCAGACCGGCGATGTCCCCGAGGGCACCGTCCTCGACAATACCCTGCCTGCCGGCTTCGGCCCCACGGCCGGCTTCTATGCAAGATTGCTCGGAGAGTGGATCGCCATGGGGTTCAAGTCCCCGAAAATCAAAATCGAGGAGAAGATCAATGCCTGACACCGACACCAAGATCACCATCGGCAATGTCAATCACCCCGACCACAGCGAACGGGTGGACCGCGCCAAATACATGGCCATGCACGACGCATTGATGAGCATCCTGCCCAGCGAACCGCCCGGCCTGACCGTGGCCGAGGCCAAGCAAGCGCTCCTGCCCCACCTCTCTCAGGACCACTTTCCCGGCGGCGACAAGGCCGGCTGGTGGCTCAAGGCCGTGCATCTCGATCTGGAATCGAAAAAGGTCATCGCCCGCGCCAAGGGCAGCCCGGTGCGGTTGCATAAAGTGGAGTGACGAATTGGTACCGGGACCGCCGAAACCTGATGAACCAGTCTACCGGCGCCGGCCTTAGGTGAGGTCAACCATAAGCAACCAGGGCAAAGTCAAAAGCGCCGTACCAATCAGGCTGGCATAGCCCACCAGCACCAGCCTAGCCGTTTGCCCGGCGCCATTGCGACTCGCCCATGCAACCAGGACGTCTAAGCTCGGACGAACCGTTACGAACATCGACAAAACCAGCGAAGCAAACAATACGGCGCCAGGCATGGGTGCCCCCACTTGGCTCGCGATGGAAGGCAACAAGCAGATGAAGCCAAGATCAAATCTGAAAGAGCCGCCGCCTTTGGCGGCGTCCACGTGTGCTGAGATTGACAAATTAGTCTCCTGATTTCGTGTCAGGACACAATTACGCATGTCGATGAAAGCGACAAACGGGCCTTCAATACAAAAAAGCCGCCTCGCGGCAGCTTCTTGTGTGTCACCTCGAAAGTGACTGGTGCGGTCGAGAAGACTCGAACTTCCACGCCTCGCGGCACAGCGACCTCAACGCTGCGCGTCTACCAATTCCGCCACGACCGCACTGTAGTGGTAGAAGCTTCAGCGCCTGCGGCCCCGAAGCGAGTGGGGGTGTAGCAAAGCTCATGCGTTCCCACAAGCGGATAATCGGAGATTTTCGCGTCCCTGTGTAAAGAGCGCCAGCCCCAGCCCCAAAGGCACCGGCCTCAGCCGAAGCGCAGCACCTTCTCGGTCACGAAAACCCGCAAATGCCCTTCCTCGACATTGACCTCGCCCTTGGCGATCAGCGTGCTATTGGCATAAATGCGCAGCGGATCATGCTCGGTCGCGTCCAGCTCGATCACCGCGCCGCGGCCCATGCGCAGCATATGGTGGATCGGCATGGTGGTTGCGCCCAGCTCGACCGTGATATCGACTTCAATATTGTCCAGGGTATTCATATGTAAGGTGCAGTCCCGGGTCCGGCGCCTCAGCGCCACGGATTCGTTTGCATCAGGGTCGGCCAGAGCTGGTTATGGAAGTCTTAACAAACGTAAACCAAACGTGCCAAATCGGCGCGAAACTGCACCGCGACGATGCGCAGCACGTCGAATGGCAGGTGTTTGACGCGCCGCTCGACTATCAGGCCGCCCTTGCCATGATGGATAAGCGCGTCGCCGCCATAGCGGCCGGCCAGGCGCCCGAAGCGGTCTGGCTGCTGGAACATCCCCCGCTTTACACCTCTGGCACCTCGGCCCGGCCTGAAGATTTGCTCAATCCGCGCTTTCCAGTCTATCCGGCCGGACGCGGCGGTCAGTTCACCTATCACGGCCCCGGCCAGCGCGTGGCCTATATCATGCTGGACCTGACCAAACGCGGCCGCGATATTCGTTGTCTCGTCCAGGGGCTCGAACAATGGGTCATCGACACGTTGGCAGCGCACAATGTCACCGGCGAACGCCGCGAAGGCCGTGTCGGCGTCTGGGTGCCCCGCCCGGAAAAGGGTCTTGCCCGCGAAGACAAGATCGCGGCCATCGGCGTGCGCGTGCGCAAATGGGTCACCTTCCACGGCATCTCGCTCAATATCGCACCCGATCTCAGCCATTATGATGGTATTGTGCCCTGCGGCATCACCGATCAGGGGGTGACCTCTTTTGAGGATCTGGGCCTGCTGGTCTCCATGGCGGAGGTCGATTCGGTGCTGCGCGCCCGCTTTGAAGCCACTTTCGGCCCCACCACGACCGTTCCGGGACTTGCCATCCCGGCATCAGCCGACCAATTTGCGTCCTAGCAACCGGATTCGAGGAGCCCGCCATGACTTTGGACGATCTCAAGCGCCTGCTGACCCGCCAGACATTGTTCCGGCTGGATTCCATCCTGTCCCCCCGGCTCGTCCCCATTTTCTATGCGCTGGGCCTGGCGGCCATCCTGCTCTGGGCCATCAGCCATTTCTTCTTCCGCTTCGGCACCGGTTTCGGCGACGGCCTCTGGGGGTTGCTGGAAATCGCCGTCTTCGGGCTTCTCGCACTGGTTGGGCTGCGCATCGGCTGCGAGGCTCTGTTGGTCTGGTTCAAGAGCCATGAAAATACCGGCGACAGCGTGCAGCGCTCGCGCTATTCCGCCTCGCTGCTCGATGAGGTGCGCGACGCGATACGCGACCTGGCCGAAGAAGGTGACGAGCGCGATTTCGCAGAAGCCGATGAATATATCACTCCGGCCACCGAGCCAGTGCCGCAGGCCACGCCCGACCCGGCCTCTGCCCCGCGCGAACCGGCGACCAAGGCCGGCGAAACCCACAAGCCCCGCCGGACAGCCAAGCGCACACCACCCAAATCGGTGACGTGAATCGAAAGGCCGCTCCCTGGAGCGGCCTTTGTATTTCTAGGCGCCGGAGCAGAGCCCGGCGACAAGTGGTTATTTCTCGTTGACCGCCCAGCGGCCCGGGCCGGCAAAAACCAGAAAGAGGAACAGGAAGCAGAACAGGATAGCCGCATCGCCACCATTATTGGTCGGGAACAGATTGCCCGGCGCATGCACCATCCAATAGGCAACAGCCATGGTGCCCGAGGCGATGAATGCGGCGGCGCGGGTGAAGAAGCCCACACCGATCAGCACGCCGGTCACAATCTCGATGATTGCGGCGAACCAGAAGATCGAGAAGACAGGCGGAGCAAATTCAGCGGCCGGAAAGCCAAGCAGCTTCTGGGTTCCGTGCAGGACGAACAGGAGTGCGGCAACGATGCGCAGCACAGCGAGGGCCTGCGGCGCGTAAGCGGAGAGTCGATCGGTCATCAATTGATCCTTAGTGCTGCGCCTCATGGCGCCGTTGAAGGATCAATTGCCTAACCCAATCAAATCGCTGGGATAACCGCCCCAATGGCGCACACACTGTTCGACATCCTGAACAATCAAGTCTATGTGTTCATCGTTCTGCTCAAGCCAGATTCGCTTGCGCCGCAGGGCAGTCACATTGCGTAACCGCCCAATGTTCTGTATGACGCGCCATCCTATCAAGCATCGGAACTTGTGACGCGCATGACTCAGGCGCCCAAAATCGGTCTCGTCAGCCTCGGCTGTCCAAAGGCACTCGTCGACAGCGAGCGCATCATGACCACCCTGCGCGCCCAGGGTTATTCCTTCTCGCGCGACTATGCCGGTGCCGACGTGGTGCTCGTCAATACCTGCGGCTTTCTCGACAGCGCCAAGCAGGAAAGTCTCGAGGCCATCGGCGAAGCGCTCAATGAAAACGGCAAGGTCATTGTCACTGGCTGCCTGGGCGTTGAAGAGGACCTGATCCGCGAAACCCATCCGAGTGTGCTCGCGATCACTGGCCCGCATCAGTATGAAAGCGTGGTCTCGGCGGTGCATGACCACCTGCCGCCCGTGCCCAACAAATTCGTGGACCTGGTGCCCGAAAGCGGGCTGAAACTCACGCCCCGCCACTACGCCTATTTGAAGATTTCCGAAGGCTGCAACAATCGCTGCTCCTTCTGCATCATCCCCCAGATCCGCGGAGACCTTGCCTCGCGGCCTGCTGCCGGCATCCTGAGCGAAGCCGAAGGCCTCATCCGCTCCGGCGTCAAGGAATTGCTGGTCATCTCGCAGGACACCAGCGCCTACGGCCTCGACATAAAATACGCCACGAGCAAATATCGCGGCCGCGAGGTCAAGGCGAAATTCTACGACCTGGCCAAGGAACTGGGTGAACTGGGCGCCTGGATACGCCTGCACTATGTCTACCCCTATCCCCATGTCGATCCGGTCATGGAACTGATGGCCGAGGGCCTCGTCCTGCCCTATCTCGACATTCCCTTCCAGCATGCCTCGCCCAAGGTCTTGAAGGCCATGCGCCGCCCCGCGCATCAGGAAAAGACCTTGAATCGAATTCTGGACTGGAAGCGACAAGTCCCTGATTTGACTGTACGTTCCAATTTCATCGTCGGCTTCCCCGGCGAAACCGAAGAAGATTTCGAAATGCTGCTCGATTTCATCGAGGAGGCCGAAATCGACCGCGCCGGCTGCTTCAAATATGAACCCGTCACCGGTGCCACCGCCAACGAGCTCGATGGCATCGTGCCCGACGAGGTCAAGGAAGAGCGCTTCGCCCAATTGATGGAAGTGGCGCAGAACGTCTCCTTCGGCCAGCTCCAGAAAAAGGTCGGCCGCACCATCGACGTCATCGTCGACGACGTCCGCCCCGAGCAGAACCGCGTCATTGCCCGCTCCAAATGGGACGCCCCGGAGATCGACGGCCAGGTCATCGTCGACGAGGCCCATGGCATCAAGATCGGCGACATCGTTTCGGTCACCGTCACCGACAACGACGAATACGACCTCTTCGCCGTTCCCGCTAAGGCCCAAGCCTAAGCCATCTCCCTGCGCCCCCTCGCCCCTCAGGGGAGAGGGTAGCGGCGCCGCGAGCGCCAGCGAGTTGGCAAAGCTGGGGTGAGGGGTGAAGGCTTTTGACAAAGCCCCAACGTTGAACCCCTCGTCCGGCGCTTCGCGCCACCTTCTCTCGTCAGGGGAGAAGGAACACCCTCTACCGCGCAAACGCCGCAAACGGATTGTCATGCGTCAGGCGCGTGATCGTGCTTTCGTCCACACCCGCGTGCCGCAGGCCGGGCAGAAAACTCTCGACCAGATGCGTATAGGGCTTTGGTGTACCTCCGCCGGCCTGTGCCGGATCGTACCAGCCCCGGTCATGGCTCAGCAGCAGCCGCTCGCCCTGCCCCGCCTCCAGCGATTGCACGACCAGTGCGACATTCTCAGCATCCGGCACCCAGCCGATATTGTCGATCTCCAGCCAGGCGCCGCGGTCGAACACCGCCTGATGCAGCCCGAAATCGGGCTCGGCCTGGGTGTGAATAGACAAAAACCGTCCAGCAGATCCGCCCTCGGCCTCGATAATGTCGAGCTGATCCAGCACCACCCGGCCCTTGATCGTATGCGAGCCGATCAGCGCGCCGGTCTGCGCCGAGGCGCGCGCCGCCGCCCGCAATATTTTCGTTTCCAGCGGCGTAATCCCGTCATCGCCGGCACTGACCTTGATCCAGGCCGCAATGACGCCGGTATCGTCCACCCCTTCGGTCAGATGGCCGAGCATCCATTTTTCAAGCTCTGCCTCGCTGGCCGTCGCCACCCAGTCCGGTATCCAGGGTTCGCGATAATTGCCCGTCGGCACCACAATGGGAAAATTGGTGGCCTTGGACACCGCCAGGTCGATATCGACCCTGAGGCCCACACCCCCGGTGGAACATTCGATCAGCGCGGTCACGCCTTGTGCCTTGATCGCCTCGATTTCGGGCGCCATCAGCCGCACCACATCGTCCGTATCGGCCTCGGCATAGCCCGGTTTGTCGGGCGTCCTGAGGTCCACGAACACATGCTCATGCGGCAGGATCAGGCCCAGTTCGTTCCGTTTTTTCGGCCCCAAAGTGGTATGAAGTTGCATCGTCAAGGCCCTCCCTTCGGTCATTCTTTCCCACACCCCCCTCGCAGCAGCAACCGCGCTTGGTCTATATAGGGCGGGCGTGCGACCTTTATAGCGCCTCGGGCGTTATGACCGACCCTTACACCGGAGCAGCTCATGACCCTCCCGCAAATGCTCGCTTTTCTGATCATTGCGGGCATGATGGTCGCCTTCATTATGGGCCGCTGGCGCTACGATCTGGTCGCCTTTTGCGCCCTGCTGGCCGGCCTGCTGGTCGGCGTCGTCCCCTATGAGCGCGCCTTTGTCGGCTTCTCCAACGACATCGTCATCATTGTCGGCAGCGCCTTGGTGGTCAGCGCCGCGGTGGCGCGCTCGGGCATTATGGAAATCCTCATCCGCCGCTATGTGCCGCGCATGACCAGTCCGCGCATGCAACTAATCGTATTGGTGACCATCGTCACCATCCTGTCCGCCTTCGTGAAAAATATCGGCGCCTTGGCCATCATGATGCCGATTGCCTTTCAGATGGCCCGGCGCTCCAGCGTCTCGCCCTCCATGTTCCTCATGCCCATGGCCTTCGGATCCTTGCTGGGCGGGCTGATGACCCAGATCGGCACATCGCCCAATATCATTGTCTCCGGTGTGCGTCAGGAATTGACCGGCACCGCCTTCACCATGTTCGATTTCACCCCCGTTGGCGCCATCCTGGCTGCGGTCGGCATTGTCTTTCTCGCCCTGTTCTATTGGCTCTTGCCCGAGCGCCGCCGCGAGGAAAGCGGCATGGACAAGGCCATCGAGATCAAGAACTACACCACCGAAGCCCATGTGCTTCCCGAAAGCTCGGCCATCGGCAAAACGGTGGGCGATCTGCAATCGGCCGCCGATGGCGCCGCCATGGTCACCGGCATTGTCAGCGCCTCGGGCCGCCGCCGCACCCCACTTCCCGATGCGACCCTGCGGGCGGGCGACATCCTGCTTATCGAAGGCGATCCCGAAGCGCTGGACAAAATGGTCAACCAGACCGGCCTCAGCTTCGCGGAGCGGCGCGGCGCCGCCTCGCGCGACAGCGGCAATGTCGGCGTCATCGAGGCTATCATTGGCGAAAGTTCGGGCCTGATTGGCGCCAGCGCTCAGGAACTGACCCTGTTTGACCGCACCGGTCTCAATCTGCTCGCCATTTCCCGCCGCGACCAGCGCTTCACCAAGCGCCTGGGCGAAATCCGCTTCCAGAATGGCGACGTGATCCTGCTGCAGGGGCATTTGAAGCGGATTCCCGACCTATTGCGCGAATGGGATATTCTGCCCCTGGTGGAGCGCGGCCTGCGCCTGGGCAGTGTGCGCAATGGCCTCTTACCCCTGGCCATTCTGCTCATCGCCATGACGGCCACAGCCTTGGGCATTGTTCCGGTGGCGCCGGCCTTTTTCGCCGCGGCCGGTCTCATGATCCTCACCGGTGCCCTGCCCCTGCGCGATGTCTACACTCAGATCGACGGGCCGATCCTGGTCATGCTGGCCTGCCTCATCCCGGTCAGTGAAAGCCTGCAATTGACCGGCGGCACCGACCTGGTCGCCCACTGGCTCACGGCCACCGCCGTCACCCTGCCCGGCTGGGGCGCCCTGGCGCTCATCATGGTCGCCGCCATGGCGGTCACGCCTTTCCTTAACAATGCCGCCACCGTGCTGGTCATGGCCCCCATCGCCGCCGCCTTCGCCACCGGCCTCGGCTATGCGCCCGAAGCCTTCCTCATGGCCGTGGCCATCGGCGCCGGCTGCGATTTCCTCACCCCCATCGGCCACCAGTGCAATACCCTGGTCATGGCCCCCGGCGGCTACCGCTTCGGCGACTATTGGCGCCTCGGCCTGCCCCTCTCCATCCTGGTCGTCCTGGTCGGCGTCCCCGCCCTGATGATTGTCTGGCCCTTCTGAGTGTTCCGCGAAGCGGACAAATCTCTCCAGTGGAGAGATTTGAGCGAAGAAGGCCACGAGACCTATGGTCGAGTGGCGCAACCTGACCGTGAAAATCGCTCCGGTGGAGCGATTTTAGGTCAGAAGGCCCGGAGAGCTATGCTCGTAGGGCGCACTCTGACCGTTCCCGTCCCCGGCCCCTATCGCACCTTGAGCAGCACGGCATAAAGCAGCGCCGACAGGATGAGATGGGCAATCACGAAGCGCATCAGCACCTGGGTGCCTGTCCAACCCATTTCCTTGCGGAAATGATCGTGCAGCGGAAAGCGCACGCGGCCAAACACGAGCACATTGAAAAAGCGCTTCATCGCCACCTTCATGATGCCCGTGCCGCCATTGGCGAGGATGACGAAGCCCACCACCACGATCAGCAGCACATTGTGGCTGGCGCAAACCAGCACGCCGATCAGCAACCCCAACGGGCGCGAGCCGGCATCCCCCATCAGCACCGTGCTCGGCGGCGCATTGTGCCATAAATAGCCGGCCAGGCACCCGACCATGATGAAGGCAATACTCGCCCATATCCCCGTGCCCGGATCATAAGGGATCAGCAGATAATCGGCCGTGGCCTGGTCCCCCACCACGCCATAGAGCACGAAGCCCAGGAACACGAGCGACACCACGCTGAGGCTACCGGACAGGCCATCCACGCCGTCGCTGCAATTGGTTGCGTTGATCGATATCCAGATCGTGGCAGTAAAAATCATGACCACCAGCGGCGACGGCAGGCTGAACGAGCCTCGGACCAGCGGCAGCCAGATATCGACCGCGTCCGCGCCGCCGACCAGCAGCCATGCCGATAGACCCGCAGCCAGAAAATCGAACAGCGCCAATTGATATTGCGACAGCCCCCCGGTCCGGTCATCCAGCAGGCCGATACCGGCGGTCAGCAGCAGGACGCCGACAAACAGCAGAATATCCACGCGCCAGGGAACGAACAAAAACACCGCCACCGCAAAAACCATGGCGAAAAAGATACCCGCCCCCATGGGTTTGCCCACGCTCTTGTCGGCGTCGATGGCGAACGCCCGCCCGCGATCCCGTGGCAGATAGCGCACGATCCGGGGAATACCCAGAACCGTAGCAAAAAACGCGCTGCCCGCACCCAGCGCGATCAACAGCATGTCGGAGCGCAAAAGACGCATCACACCGATAACCGGCGCCAGAAGATCGGATAGCCAAGGGAACACTCTTGCGTCCTTCCAACGATTCAGGTGCCGCGAGACTGCATGAGCATGGGCATCGCCGCAATGGCGGACCATGCCGCGGGGACCAATGCCTGCGATCTGGGCCGGGCAAGGCCCAATGGCCGTGAACCATGGCCATTGCGTGGCGCTGCTTTTGCCCCATAGTGCCCCCATGACCGAGCTAAACAACGCTGATACCGAAATATCTCTGGTTGGTGGACGATCCACTGTGACCAGGTCAGGCTCCGTCGTCTTCAGGCAATCGGCGCCGTGGTCGAGAACGACCATTGCTCTGTTGCGCCATCTTGAAGCCGAGGGTTTTGAGTATGCGCCACGCGTCATCGGCAATGGTTTCGATGATCGCGGCCGGGAAATGCTCACCTTTGTCGAGGGCGAAAGCCCGCATCCCTATCCTTGGCGCGACGAGGCCCTGCCTCTCATCGGCGCGATCCTCAGGCAGTTGCACCAGGCAAGCGCCACATTTGTCCCGCCCACGGACGCGACATGGCGGCCATGGTTCGGGCGGCAAATGGGAAATCCAACGGCCATCGGCCATTGCGATACCGGCGCCTGGAACATCATCGCGCGTCGGGGCATGCCCACTGCCCTGATTGATTGGGAAGAAGCCGGCCCGGTTGATCCGCTCATTGAGCTGGCGCAGGCCTGTTGGCTCAACGCTTTGCTATTCGACGATGATCTGGCCGAAAAACTGGGGCTGGGCAGCGTAGAAGCCCGGGGCCGGCAAGTCCGGATGCTGCTCGACGGCTACGAATTACCAAAAGCGGACCGCATCGGATTTATGGGGATCGTCCGGGATTTTGCCGTACTCAACGCCGCCAACGAAATCTCAAGCAACCTCGCCCTCCAAACCACGGACCCCTCCGGGCTTCTGGAAGCCGTCATCTGGCGCAGCCGGAGCGCAGGATGGTTGGTCCGCCACCACGACACATTGGATCGTATCGTGAACGGACACGCGTGAATGTCCGGCGTCTGGTGCGGGGTCGCTTTCTGCCGCTCCCCCACGGATTGATATTGAAATCCTTGCCGCGTTCCGGACGGACCGCGCACCAGCATGTTATGTTCACAAATGTCCCACATTGTGAATGTCTCATTCGGGCGGGAACTGGCGGCTTTCGGCACCAGGCCGGCCTATGCAGACAGTCAACCACGATCATGATAGCGCTCGACTATGTTCTTCGAGGAGCCTGACTTTGACCCACGCAACAGACATCCCGCCAGAGCTCGAAGCTCTGCGATCCAGCATCGACAACTTGGACGCCTCGTTGATCTTCATTCTGGCGGAACGCTTTAAGCTGACCCAGAAGGTTGGCCAACTCAAAGCCACCAACAAGCTACCCGCGGCGGATGTTTCCCGAGAGGACTTCCAAATTTCACGACTGCGTCGGCTGGCGGGAGAAGCACAGCTCGACCCAGTGTTCGCGGAGCGCTTTCTCGGTTTCATTATCGAAGAGGTCATCCAGCACCACAGGGCCGTCGCAGGCGCAGCAGTTTGAACGGCGGGTATGGGGTCGGTTTCTGCGATCCAGCCAGTGTCCCCGATGTCGCCACCCCCTCCAGGCGTCACCCTCGGGCTTGACCCGAGGGCTCTGTACTTCAAGATGTCCGTATGGGCGGCTATGTTTACATTCTTGCCGATATGCGGCGGGGGCGCACTTACATTGGCGTCACCAATGATTTGGTTCGTCGGGTGTACGAACATCGCGAAGGCCTGGTCGCAGGCTACACCAAGTCCCCTAACATCAAGCGCCTCGTCTATTTCGAGCAGTTCGGTGATATCACTATAGCCATTCAGCGTGAGACGTCGCTCAAGCGTTGGTATAGCCGATGGAAGCAGGAACTGATCGAGCGGGATAACCCCGATTGGCGTGATCTCTGGGACGACATCGTCAAGTGAAGTGCCCTCGGGTCAAGCCCGAGGGTGACGCGCGGTGGGTGGGAAACAACCGATTTCAAACGCGGCGCTTAGCAGCACCAAAGTCCGCCATGGGGTCGACAGCGGCCATCTGGATTTACGGACGGCACCCCCACCCTTGATCCCTCCCCACAAGGGGGGAGACGATGAACACAAGCGTTGCGGCCCTGCGCCTCCCTCCCCCTTTGTGGGGAGGGAAGCGAGATAGGACTTAGCGTCAGCTAAGTCCGTTGAATCGAGCAGGGTGGGGGTGTCGGCCTCTCAACGCGTTGAGACGACAGCCTATTCACAAAAATAATCCCCGCCCCCTCCAGCCTCCCCCATAATCCCCCCGTCCTCACCGACAACACGCGGTATTGACGAGATGCCGGGTGAGGAGGCAGGCCGCACGGTGTCGATCGGGCGGAGGCGTGTATGCTGACCACCGGTCGCTCAACTGAAGCGAACGGCGACAGGCGGCGATGGATGTTTCGGCATCCGGGCCAAAAGTCTGTGCCGGTCGTGGATGGGATGAGCAACCCGCAAGGGGGCCGCTCAATGCATGCGTCCGAAATCCTGTTCGTGGGAAGCGGCTTTCGCCTCTTTTTTAATTTAACCGAGGCGAAAGCCGCTTTTCACCGTGCAATCACAGGCGCCGAGCGTCGTGCGAACCTTCGGCGTGCCTCGCGCATCGCGGAACGCTCTTTGAACTTCGAGATGTCCCGAGGGGCATAAACGCTCCGGCATGGAGATTTGACGGAAAGTCGCAGACGATGCGCGAAGCGGGTATGCGGCTCCGGTGGAGCCGCACAAGTCAAGAAGGTGCTATGCGCGAATGGCGGCATGGTGGAATGGCCAAACCGAACGCTTCTTGTCTTTTTCGTCCACTGTGCCACCCTCCTTTTGCAAAGACTCAACTGTGAGGAGGAAGCAAATGGGCTTTGACGGCGTGGGCTGGCTTGCAGCCATCATCATCGGCGGTGTTGCCGGGTGGCTGGCCAGCATGTTCATGAAGACCGGCGGTGGCGTTCTGATGAATGTCATTCTCGGCATTGTTGGCGCCATTGTCGCCAGCCTGGTCTTCGGATTGTTGGGGATCTCTTTCGGGGGCTGGATCGGCTATCTCATTGCCGGTTTCATTGGCGCCTGCATCATCATCGCCATCGGCCGCATGGTTGCAAAATGAGTCTCGGGTAGCGCCGGCCCCGCCGGCGCCGCCCGAAAGGAATTGCGCGGAAAGCGAGTGCCGCGCAACGTCTTTGCTGCGCCCTGCCCGGCAGTAAATTACTCATCCGAAGCAAGCATTTAGCGCTTTACCTCGCCCTTTGCTCCATCGCATCACCATCGTCAACTCGACCAAACCGATGGATTTTGCGCCATGATGAACAAGCTTCTTCTCACCGCCGCTGCGGCCCTGGCCCTCTCCGCCACGCCGGTCCTGGCCCAGCCCACCGACATCCTCAATGCCTCCTATGACATTGCCCGCGAGCTGTTCGACGAGGAGAATGCCGCCTTCGTCCCCGCCTATGAGGCGGCCAATGGCGTGACGGTCACCGTCAACCAGTCCCATGCCGGCACCTCGACCCAGGCTCGTGCCATTCTGGAGGGTCTGCCGGCCGATGTGGTCACCTTCAATCAGGTGACCGATATTGAAAAGCTCGTCGAAGGCGGCTTCGTTTCCGATGACTGGCAGAGCGAATTCCCCAACAAGGCCTCGCCCTTCTATTCGCTGCCCGCTTTCCTTGTCCGGGCCGGCAATCCCAAGAACATTGCCGATTGGGGTGATCTGGCACGCGACGATGTCTCAGTCATCTTCCCCAACCCCAAGACCTCGGGCAATGCGCGCTACACCTATCTGGCCGCCCGCGCCTGGGCCAATGAGGAATTCGGCGGCGATCAGGACAAGGTTGCCGAATATCTCACCAAGGTTTTCCTCAATGTGCCCGTGTTCGAAACCGGCGGGCGCGGCGCCACCACTGCCTTTGCCGAGCGCGGCCTGGGCGATGTGCTGATCACCTTCGAGGCCGAGGTGCTGAGCGCAGTCAATCTCCTCGGCGCCGACAAATATGAGGCCGTGGTACCCTCCGTGAGCCTCCTGGCCGAATTCCCGGTCGCCATTGTCGACAAGGTCGTTGATGCTCGTGGCAGCCGCGATCTGGCTCAGGCCTATCTCGACTTCCTCTATTCCGACGACGGTCAGCGCATCGCCGCCGGCCGCAATCACCGCGTCAACAACGAAGCCGTTGCCGCCGAATTTGCCGACCGCTTCCCCGACGTGCGCCTGGTCAATGTCGATGAGGAATTCGGCGGCTGGGCCAAGGTCTCCGAAGAACATTTCGCCGAAGGCGGCCTGCTCGACCAGGTCTTCGTGAACCAATAAGGCCAAGCGAAAAACCACCGATGACGCGGCATGACCGCGTCATCGGCCTTAGGGAGACGGACATGGTCAGTCGACGCACCAAGCACCTGCTGCCGGGTTTCGGCCTCACCATGGGCATCTCGCTCTTTTACATCACGCTGATCATTCTCCTGCCCATCGCCGCCATGCTGCTCAAGGTTGCCGGCATGGGCCTGCCCGAATTCTGGCGCATCATCTCCTCACGCCGCGCTGTCGCCGCTTATCAGATCACCTTTTCCTCGGCCTTCTACGCCACCATCCTCAATGGCGCCGTCGGCATGCTGCTCGCCTGGGTCCTCACCCGCTACCGGTTCCCTGGCCGACGCCTTCTCGATGCCCTGGTGGATCTGCCCTTCGCCCTGCCGACCGCCGTCGCCGGCCTGGTTCTGGTGACGCTCTTTGCCGATACCGGCTGGTATGGTCAGTTTCTCGAGCCCAATGGCCTCAAGATCAACTACACCCAGGCCGGCATCGTCGCGGCCATGGCCTTCACCTCGATCCCGTTTGTCGTTCGCTCCGTTCAGCCGGTGCTTGAGGAGGTCGATGAAAGCCTGGAATCGGCCGCCGAAACGCTGGGCGCAAATCGCTGGCAGGTTTTCACCCGCATCATCTGGCCAACCATCTTTCCCGCCTTCCTGGGCGGTTGCGTGCTCTCTTTCGCCCGCTCACTGGGCGAATTCGGCGCCGTGGTCTTCATTGCGGGCAATCTGCCCGGGGTCACCGAGATCGTTTCTCTGCTCATCTACATTCGCCTGGACGAATACAATTATGAGGCAGCGGCGGCCCTGGCCTTCGTTCTGCTGGCCGTTGCGTTTCTCACGCTTGTGGCCACCAATGCCCTTTCGGCCTGGCAGACCCGCTACGTGGAAAGGAGCGCATAATGGCTACTAGGCGCTCTCCCGCAGAAATCGCTTTGATCGCCCTGGCCTTCCTGCTGGCCGCGGTGGTGCTGCTGGTGCCGCTGGCGCTGATCTTCTCCTTTGCTCTGCGCGAAGGGTTTGATGTCTATCTCGCCAATATCGTCGAACCCAATACGCTCCACGCCATCTGGTTGACGGTCCTGACCGCCCTGATCGTGGTGCCCGTCAATATCGTGGTTGGTGCGGCACTGGCCTGGCTGGTCACCCGCTATCGCTTTCGCGGCAGGCAATTGCTGATCTCCATCATTGAGCTGCCCGCTTCGATGAGCCCCATCGTCGCTGGTGTGGTCTATCTTTTCCTCTATGGTGGCCAGGGCCTGCTGGGACCTTTCCTGCAAGCCAACGCCATCCAGGTCATGTTCACCCCATTGGCCATCGTGCTGGTCAGCCTCTTCGTGACCGCCCCCTTCGCCGCCCGCGAACTCATCCCGCTGATGAGCCAGCAAGGCACTGAGGATGAAGAGGCCGCCCTCTCACTGGGCGCCAATGGCTGGCAGATGTTCTGGCATGTCACGCTGCCCAATATTTCCTGGGCCATGGTCTATGGTGCCGTGCTCACCAATGCCCGCGTCATGGGCGAATTCGGCGCCGTCTCGGTCGTTTCCGGCGCCATTCGCGGCCAGACTAATACCCTGCCTCTCCAGATCAACCTGCTCTTCAACGATTTTAATGTGACCGGGGCCTTTGCCGCGGCCTCGACCTTGACGCTGATCGCGGTCATTACGCTGGTGCTCAAATCGGCTCTGGAGGCGCGCCGACACGCCTGACATTCTGGGCAACAAAAAATTGTCCACGAGCCACCGGTTGCGGGTTACACAGGACAGGCGCTGACTGTCCCTTCGGAGCTTGCATGGTCCATACCCGTCACATAGTGCCGCTCGCACATCGACCGCCGCTCGTCCTCGGCCAAAGCGCGCTGATCATGGGCATTCTGAATGTCACGCCCGACAGCTTCTCCGATGGCGGCGCGCATAATGCGGTCCAAGCGGCACTGGTCCATGCCCGCCTCATGCTGGCTCAAGGCGCCGACATCATCGATATTGGCGGCGAAAGCACCCGTCCCGGCTCCGAACCCGTCGGCACCCAGGAGGAGCTCGACCGCGTCATCCCGGTCATTGAGGCCATCCGCGACGCCGGCATCGACGCGCCCATTTCCATCGACACCATGAAGCCTCTGGTCGCCCACCAGGCGCTCGAAGCGGGGGCCGACATCATCAACGACGTCAACGGCCTGCAAGGGGCGCCGGAAATGGCCGAGATAGCTGCGGTCATGGGCGTGCCAGTCATCGCCATGCACTGGGACCGGCAATGGGCCGGCCCGACCGATCCGCTGCCCGCGATGACCGCTTATTTCAACCAGACGCTTTCCATCGCTGCCAAAGCGGGCATAGATCCATCCCACATCGTTCTCGATCCCGGCTTCGGCTTCACCAAAACCCTGAATCAGAACTACAGCATCCTCCGCCAACTCGATGATCTGGCGCGCACTTTCCCAGGCCAGCCCTTATTGGTCGGCACATCGCGAAAATCCATGATCGGCAAGCTGCTGGATAACAAGCCAGGCGAACGGCTGGCCGGCACCATCGCCACCACCATCCAGGGCTATGAGCGCGGCGGACACATCTTCCGTGTTCACGACGTCGCACCCAACCGCGATGCCCTTCGCGTCGCTGAGGCAACGCTGTATGGTCCGCCGGACGAAAGAAGCTGACCATGACAACACCTTTCACCGGCGACCGCATCGTTCTCAACGATCTGGGCTTCTACGGCTATCACGGCCTGTTTGGCGAAGAGGAACGACTCGGCCAGCGCTTCTTCATCGATCTGCAATGCGGCGTAGACCTCACGGCGCCGGGCAATAACGATGAGATCGGTCACACCGTGTCCTATGCCGACATCTATGACGTCGTGAAGGCCACATTTGAGGCCAAGCGAACCAAGCTTATCGAGGCGCTCGCGCAGAATATCGTAACCGGGCTTTTCGAGGCCTTCTCCGATATCGACTGGATCATCATCCGCGTGCGCAAACCAGAAGCGCCCATCGCCATGGTGCGCGGCGAGGCCGCCATCGAACTCCATCGGACAAGGCCCACCTGATGCCCAACGCCTGGCTCTCCCTGGGCGCCAATATTGGCGACCCGGCCGCACAATTGGCCGAGGCGATCCGGCGCCTCGATGCGCATCCGCACATTCGTGTCGTGACCCAGTCGAGCGTAATTCGCACCAAGGCCTGGGGCAAGACCGACCAACCCGACTTCGCCAACATGGCCGCGCATATCGATACCGAGCTATTGCCCATCGACCTGCTGCATGCCTGCCTCGATATCGAGCGCGACATGGGGCGGGTGCGTCATGAAGTCTGGGGGCCACGCCTTATCGACATTGATCTCATCGCCTATGAGCGGGCCGAAATGGACACGACCAAGCTCACCCTGCCGCATCGCTTCGCCCATGAACGAGACTTCGTTCTTACGCCTTTGCGCGAGATAGCCCCGGATGTGGCGGACTGGATATTGTCGCGGAAGACCTAGAGCGCTTCCAGCAAAGTGGCAACGATTTTGCGGTTCGGAAACGCGACAAAACAAGAGACTAGCGCAGCGCGTCGACCACGCGAACAGCGATATCGAACTCGACCCGCCGCTTGGCACGTCGTTCGCTGGCTTCTTCGTCCTCGCCCCAGAGCCGGATCTGATGGTCCTCATCCACATGGGCCGCCAACCAGACCTCGTCGGCGCTCATCAATTCATGCAAAAGCGCATGAGCCAGCAGGCCAGAGCCGGTCAGCCCGGTAATCGAAACGAGCGCTGTCAGGCTCAGCAAGCCCTGCCCCTCCAGCGCCGCATCGAGCTTTTCCAGCGTGGCCGGCGGCTGGGCCTGATGGATGACGCCAATGGTTGGCTGGAATGCGACATCCAGCTTCCGGGCCAGCTTGACCAGCGCATCGTCCCAGACGCGTTCCTGTTCGGCGACCAGTTCCTGGGGCGCGTCGGCCCGGTAGAGCAACAGATCATTGCCGGCAAACTTGCCGATTTCGGCCCGGAACGCCGGGATCATCTCCTCGCCGCTTTCCAGCGCCGAATTGATCAACCGGGTCATCGGCATACTCGCCGGATCGATATGGGCGTCCTGCGCCGCCCATTCTTCGGCCATGGCCTGGGCCAGATCGAGCACGGGCAGCATCACCGGAACCTTCTTGCCAGGTGTACGCAGCGGTCGGCCGTCGAGCGTAACGGCAAATCCTTCCTCGCTACGGCCAATATCGACGAGCTTGTAGAAGCGCTTGGGCAGTTCGACCTTGTTGAGGTGCTGCGCCCGGCCATATCCATCATCCTGGTGCCTGTGTGCCTCTTCGAGCTGGTCTCGCATGTCAGTTCTCCAGAATACGGTCTATAGCGTCCGGCAATTCCTCATAGCCATCAATCAGCATGTCGGCGCCCGCTTCGCGCAATTCAACCGCATGGTGATAACCCCAGGTTACTCCGATCGCCTTGGTGCCAGCAGCCTTGCCCATTTCCATATCGAAAGTGGTGTCGCCGATGATGACGGTCCGGTGCTTTTCGGCCCCGGTCTCGGCCATGGCCCGCAGCATCATGCCAGGATGCGGCTTGGAGGGATTGTGATCCGGCGTTTGCAGCGTCACGAAATGCTTTGCAATTCCATGCATCTGCGTCAGCCGATGCACGCCGTGCAGGCCCTTGCCGGTCGCTACGCCCATAAGGATGTCCGATCGCGACGCCAGGGCATCCAGAGCCTCGCGCACACCAGGAAACAGCCCCTCGCGCCCCTCGGCCGCAACCAGCGACGCGCGATAATGCGCCCGATACCGCTCCGCCAAACGGGTCGCGAGATCATGATCGTCAGACCCCAGCAATTGCAGCATGGCTTGCGGCAGGGACAAACCAATAATTCGCCGCACGATGGCAGGCGAAGGCACATCCAGCCCCGCCTCCGCAAAGGTCGTCGCCATATGCTCGGCAATCAGCGCCTGCGTATCGATCAGCGTACCGTCCATGTCGAACATGACAAGTTTCACGTCTTGTCCTCCGGGTCCGCATTCTGCGCGTCATATCGATCCGGATCAAAGCCCAAGGCCTCGAAGCTCTGCCGCATATGCGGCGGCAAGGGCGCGGAGATGTCGATCTTCTTGCCATTGCGCAGCGGCAAGACGATGCGCCGCGCGTGCAGATGCAGCCCATCGCCCAATCCGGGCGCCGGCATCCAGTTCTCGATGTTGAAATAGCGCGGATCACCGATAATGGGGGTGCCCAATTGTGCCATATGGACACGCAATTGGTGCGTGCGCCCGGTCACCGGCTTCAGCGTGACCCAGGCAAAGCGGCGGCTGGCCGTGTCCGTTGTCGAATAATAGCTTGAGGAATGCACGGCGCCCGGCGTGCCATTGCGCACCACCACCATCTGCTCGCCGTCGGTTGTCGCCTGCTTTGCCAGGAAGCACGAGATTTCGCCCTGGCGGGGCGCCGGATTGCCGGCAACCACTGCCCAGTAGATCTTGCGCGCCGAGCGCGAACGAAACACGGAACCGAAATGCTTGGCCGCCGCCGCCGTCTTGGCCACCACAAGACAGCCGGACGTATCACGGTCCAGTCGATGCACCAGTCGCGGCGCTTCGCCGGCCTTGTTGGGCAGGTTTTTCAGCAGGCCATCCATGTGCCGCGTCGTGCCGCTACCGCCCTGCACTGCCAGGCCATGCGGCTTGTTGAACACATAGAGGTCGTCATCCTCATAAAGGATCAGGTCCTTGAGGAACCGGACATCTGCCTCATTGGGCTTGAACGGTCGGACGGTATCGGGGTCGTCGATGGGCGGAATACGCACCACCTGCCCTTCGGCAATGCGCGTGCTGGTCTGCACCTTGGCCTTGTCGACACGCACTTCGCCATTGCGAATGAGCTTTTGCAGCCGTCCGAAGCCCAATTGTGGGAAATACCGCGCGAACCAGCGGTCCAGGCGCATGCCGTCATCGTCCGCACTGACTTCCCGATGTTGTACGCCACTCATGCCATGCTGCCTCTGCTGATCAGGAGCCCGAGATATAGGCCTACAAGACAAACCACAACCGACAAGCAGACATAGAGCAGCGCTTGCGCCAACGCGCCGCGCTCAATCAGGAAGATCGTGTCCAACGAGAAGGACGAAAAGGTTGTGAACCCGCCCAGAACACCAATGGCCGCAAACAGCCTGATATCATTGGACATAGTCGGCATTGTGCGCGCCAGCACGCCGATCAGCACGCCCATCAGGCAAGATCCGGCAATGTTCACCAATAGCGTGGCCAATGGAAAGCTGGAGACCCAGAACCGGCCGACCAGAACGGATAATCCGTAGCGCGACATGGCACCAATCGCGCCCCCCGCCCCGACGAGCAAGAATGCCTGCATACCCTATTCCTCTGTCCTTGCGGACCGCTTTGCGGTGCGCAGGCGAGCGAAATACTCCATGCGCTTGCGCAGGTCACGCTCAAAGCCGCGTTCGACCGGATGGTAGAAATCCTGCCGCCCAATCTTTTCGGGGAAATATTCCTGCCCTGAAAAGGCCTCCGGCGTGTCGTGATCGTAGATATAGCCCTCGCCATAACCCTGCCCCTTCATCATTTTTGTCGGGGCGTTGAGAATGACCTTGGGCGGCATGGGCGAGCCAGTCGCCTTGGCGACTGAAACGGCCGCCTTATAGGCGGTGTAGACGGCATTGGATTTGGGTGCCAACGCCAGATAGACCACAACCTGCGCCAGCGACAGCTCGCCCTCGGGTGAGCCGAGCATCTGGTAGGCATCCCGCGCCGCCACGGCCAGGGTGAGCGCCTGCGGATCAGCCAGGCCGATATCTTCCGATGCCATGCGGATCAACCGCCGGGCCAGGAACAGCGGGTCCTCGCCCGCATCGAGCATGCGCGCGAAATAATAGAGCGCCGCATCGGGATCGGAACCGCGAATGGTCTTGTGCAGCGCCGAAATGAGGTTGTAATGCCCGTCCTGCGCCTTGTCGTAGATCGGCGCCCGACGCTGCACCACCGAGAGCAGGCTGGTGGGATCGAGCGTTTCCCCCTCTTCCCCCGAAGCCAGAATTTCCTCGACGAGGCCCAACAGCGCCCGTCCATCGCCATCAGCCAGGCCCAGCAAGGTCGCGCGCGCTTCATCCGTTAGTGGAAGAGCCGAGCCCAACAGACTCTCGGCGCGCTGCAAAAGACTCTCGAGATCGTCCAGGCCGAGCGATTCAAAGCGTAGGACCTGACTGCGCGACAATAGCGCAGCGTTGAGCTCGAAAGACGGATTTTCGGTCGTCGCCCCCACCAGCACGACCGTGCCATCCTCCATCACCGGCAGGAAGCTGTCCTGCTGGGCCCGGTTGAAGCGGTGGATTTCGTCGACAAACAGTAAGGTGCGGTGTCCGGACAGGCGCTCGAACCGCGCCTTTTCGAACACTTTCTTGAGGTCCGCGACTCCGGAGAAAATTGCCGAAATCTGCTCGAACCGATAGCCGATCTGATCGGCGAGGAGGCGCGCAACTGTAGTTTTTCCGGTGCCGGGCGGCCCCCACAAGATCAGGGAACCCAGCCGTCCCGAGGCCAGCATCCGCCGCAAGGTTCCTCCCTCGCCCAGCAGATGCTGCTGCCCGATCACCTCATCGAGGCTGCGCGGGCGCAATTGATCGGCCAGGGGGCGGGCCTTGTCGGTTTCGGTTGAATCGGCGGCGAACAGGTCGGACATGGCTTTTCAATAACAGAGCACCGCCCGGTTCGCACTACCCGCGGAGCCGCCGACCTTGGCGCCCCCTCTCACCCGCTTACAATCGCCCGGCTTACGCGTCCTTCGCGCTGCAGGATGATCTGCCATGTCCGCACGCGCTGCGACGCGATTTGCGAGAACGTCGCGGCATCGGTGATTTCAGTGTCATTGAGCGAGAGCAGCACATCATCGACACGCAACCCCATGGCCTCGGCCGGCGAGCCCGGTTGGACCGCCGTCACCAGCACGCCGACGGCGTCATAGGGCATTCCCTTTGCCTCGGCGAGCGCCGGATCGAGCTGTCGAACCGTCACGCCGGCAAAGCGCGAATTGGCCGAAATACTGGCAATAGCGCTATCTGCCGGTTGCGGCGCAGCCTCGACGAGAAAATCAATCGTCTCGGTCGCTCCACTGCGCAGCCGCTCCAATTTTGCACTCTCGCCCAAGGTCCGCGTTGCCAACCGGAAGTTGAAGGCGCTGGGATCATCGACGCGGAAGCCGTCGACCGACAGGATCACATCGCCGGACTGGAAACCGGCCCGCTCAGCAGGACCACTCGGCGCGACCTCGGTGATCATCGCACCATGCGGCGCCATCATGCCCAGGCTCGCTGCAATATCGGAACTGACCGGCTGCATCTTGGCACCAAACCAGGGGCGCACGATCTCGCCGCCATTGACGCCCGCCTCGGCAACCAGCCGGGCCATATTGGCCGGAATGGCAAAGCCGATCCCCACCGATCCGCCCGACTGGGAATAGATGGCCGTGTTGATACCCACCAGCCGTCCCGCCATATCGACAAGCGCCCCACCGGAATTGCCCGGATTGATGGCCGCGTCGGTCTGGATAAAAAACTCATAGTCGGTCGCTTCCACGCCCGTGCGCGCCAGTGCCGAAACAATGCCGCTCGTCACCGTCTGTCCAACGCCAAACGGATTGCCGATGGCAAGCACTAGGTCACCAACCAACAGGTGGTCGCTATCGGCAAAGCTGATGGCCGGAAATGTGGCGTCACCGCCGTCGCGCACCCGCAAGACTGCAAGATCAGTCTGCTCATCCTCGATCACAATATCGACGGCGTACTCCCGCCCATCGCTGAGGGCAATCCGCACATCAGTCGCCCCTTCGATAACGTGCCGATTGGTCAGAATAACGCCGGCAGCGTCCACGATGACACCCGAGCCGAGCGACCGGGACTCGCGGGGCCGGCTCTGGAAATACCGGTCACCGAAGAAGCGGGAGAAAAACGGGTCATTAGCGAAGGGTGAAACCGTCTGCTGCTCGATCCGCGTCGCATAGACATTGACCACGGACGGTGAAACCGCTTCTACGATTGGCGCAAAACTCAGCTTTATTTCTGCATCGCTCTGGGGAATGGCGCGTTGCTCTATGGGAGCATCGGCCTGCGGCGCCTGCGCCACGGCGGGTGGTGCTCCGTTCCATGGGGCAAGGGCCAGGCTGCCTGCCCCCGCGACAACCACCAGGGCAACGCACGAAAACACTAGCGAGCGCAACGACATGGCCAATCCTTCGGAATCTATTTGTAAGCTGAATCACCGCTTGCGGGGAGGACGAGGACAACGCCCAGAATCTGTCACGAAAATGACGCCTCGACATTGTTGGTTGGCCACGCAAATAAACATTTGCGCGAGGGGACACACGGCCCTATATGCAGCGCTCAATTTTCCGCAAACACCCAGCCCCGAAAGGCCTGTTGTCCAATGACTGACGAGCCGAAGACCATCCATGCCAACACCTCGGCATTGATTGCTGCTGAAGCACCCGACTTCCCCTCCTTCCTGTTTTCCGAGAAGGAGTTCCACCGGGCGATCAAGGTCTTCAAAAAGGGCTTTGACGGGCTGCTGACCTATGCGGTCAAATGCAACCCATCGCCGCACATCATTTCCCAGCTGCATGCCGAGGGACTCAAGGCCTTCGACGTCGCCTCCAATACCGAAATGGAACTGGTGCGCGATTACGCGCCGGGTGCGGTGATGCATTACAACAACCCGATCAAGAACAAGCGCGAGATCGCCCGCGCTTATGACGAGTTCGGCGTCCGCAGCTTCACCATCGACCACCCCCAGCAGCTTGACCAGCTCGCCTCGGTCGTGTCGCCCAGCCGCGACGTCGAGGTGACCACGCGCTTCAAGGCCGGCAAGGCGCTCAAATCCTATGATTTCGGCATTAAGTTCGGCGTCATGGAGCAGGCCGCCGCCGAAATCGTCACGGCCGTCGAGAAAATGGGCTATACGCCTAGCCTCTGTTTCCACGTCGGCAGCCAGTGCGAAGATGCCTATGCCTATGAGCGGCATATCGCGGCCGCGGCCCGTATTGTCGAAGAAGCCGGCATCGACCTCAAGCGCCTCAATATCGGCGGCGGCTATCCGGCCCCCTACCCGACCAGCGAAGCCCCCCCGATGGACTATTACTTTGAGACCATCGCCAAGGCCGTTGCCGAACACTTCCCCAACAAGGCGCCCGAGCTCATCATCGAGCCCGGCCGCGCGCTGGTCACCTCGTCCACCTCCCTGCTGCTGCGCGTCAAGCATCAGCGCGGTGGCCAGGCCGTCTATGTCAATGACGGCGCCTATGGTGCGCTGATGGAAGTCAAGTTCATGCACTTCACCCCGCCGGTGCGCGTCTGGCGTGGCCCACGCCTGCACGACAACAATGGCGAGTTCAGCGAATTCACCCTGTGGGGCCCCACCTGCGACAGCTATGACGTGCTGCCCCAGGTGTTCACGCTGCCCGCCGATATCGACGAAGACGATTGGATCGAGTTCGGCTTGATGGGCGCCTATACCCAGGCCTCGCTCACCCCCTTCAACGGCTTCGACCGCCGCGACCAATACTGGGTCGAGAGCATCTATACCGGCAAGGATATGGCGCCGGCCGAATAAATCGCTTCCAAACCACACGAAACCGCCCCGACCAATCGGGGCGGTTTCGGCGTCTCTGGAGACACCAATGACCCCGGTTCTACCGCTTCATAGTCTGGGACAGCGGATCGTCGTCCTCGGCCCCTCCAACGCCGGCAAACCGACCTTGGCCGCGGCCCTTGGGCGAAAGCTCGACATTGCGGTGGTCCATCTCGACCAGCTTCACCACCAACCCAACACCAATTGGGTCCCGCGTCCTCGCGAGGAGTTCCATGCGCTGCAACGCGCGGCCATGCTCGGCGATGCCTGGGTGATGGACGGCAATTATAGCGGCTTGTTTGATGAACGCCTGGCGCGTGCCACCGGCGCGATCGTGCTGGATGATGGCCACTGGCAACGTACGGGACGCTATCTGCGCCGCACCCTGTTTGAGCATCACCGCATCGGCAGTCTGGAAGGCAACAAGGACAGCGTCAAATGGTCCATGCTCCACTGGGTCTTCGTCGCTTCCCGCCACAACGGTGCCCGCTATCGCCGGACCGTCGCCGCCGCCGGCCTGCCGCACGTGTTCTGCCAGTCATTGCGTCAGGTCAGGGACCTCTACGCCGCCTGGGACCTCGCCTGGCCATATCCAGCACACCGACCGGCCCAAAAGCGAGAAAGGCGGCCATGAAAAATCATGACCGCCTCAATTCAGTGTGCTGCAGTGGCGCTTATGCCGCTTCGGCTTCGTCGTCCTGCGTGAAGACCGGACCGGAATCCTGGCCCTTGGCATCGACGTCACGATCGACGAACTCGATCACGGCCAGCGGGGCATTGTCGCCATAGCGGAAGCCGGCCTTGAGGATACGCAAGTAACCGCCCTGGCGTTCCTTGTAGCGCGGGCCGAGCACGGCGAAGAGCTTTGCCACCTGGGCTTCATCGCCGATCTGGGCAATGGCCTGGCGACGGGCATGCAGGTCGCCGCGCTTGCCAAGGGTGACGAGCTTTTCGACGATCGGACGCAGGTCCTTCGCCTTGGGCAGCGTGGTGACGATCTGTTCGTGCTTGATCAGCGCTGCAGACATGTTGGCAAACATGGCCTTGCGGTGAGAAGCGGTTCGGCTGAACTTGCGGCCTCGGGAAGCGTGGCGCATGGGTTATCTCCTAAAGTCTGGGCAGCGCCGGATCAGTAATGATCTTCGTAGCGCTTGGCGAGGTCATCGATATTCTCGGGCGGCCAGTTGTTGACATCCATTCCGAGATGAAGCCCCATCTGTGCCAGGACTTCCTTGATTTCATTGAGCGACTTGCGGCCAAAATTCGGGGTCCGCAGCATCTCGGCTTCCGTCTTCTGGATGAGGTCGCCGATATAGACGATATTGTCGTTCTTGAGGCAGTTGGCCGAGCGGACCGACAGTTCGAGCTCGTCGACCTTCTTGAGCAGCGCCGGGTTGAAGGCGAGTTCAGGAACAGCGTCCTGGGCCTTCTCCTTGGTGGGCTCTTCGAAATTGACGAAAACCGACAGCTGATCCTGCAGGATACGGGCAGCATAGGCCACCGCGTCTTCCGGCGAAATCGCGCCATTGGTCTCGACCGACAGGGTCAGCTTGTCCTTGTCCAGGCTTTCACCGGCACGGGTCGCATCGACCTTGTAGCTCACGCGACGAACCGGCGAAAACAGCGAGTCGACCGGGATGTAGCCGATCGGTGCGTCTTCGGGGCGGTTCTTGTCGGCCGGCACATAACCCTTGCCGGTGTCGACCGTGAACTCGATATTGATCTCGGCGCCGTCGTCGAGATGGCAAATCACCAGCTCGGGGTTCAGCACTTCGATGTCACCGGAAACCTTGATGTCACCGGCAGTGACGGCAGCCGGGCCCTGCTTGGAGAGGGTCAGGCGCTTGGGGCCTTCGCCACCCATCTTCAGGGCGATTTCCTTGACGTTGAGAACGAGATCGGTGATGTCCTCGCGCACGCCGGGCAGCGAGGAGAATTCATGCAGGATGCCGTCAATCTGGATCGCGGTCACTGCTGCGCCCTGAAGCGACGACAGCAGCACGCGACGAAGGGCATTGCCCAGGGTAAGCCCGTATCCGCGCTCAAGCGGCTCGGCAACCACCGAGGCCACGCGCGCGTTGTCGCTGCCCGAAACAATGTCCAGCTTGGTCGGCTTGATCAGTTCCTGCCAGTTCCTCTGGATCGTCACGGTATTGTCCTTTCAAATTAGCGGCCACGCGGCCGCTCCGCCGCAAACACAATAGAACTCCCGGCCCATCCAATCGGCCGGGAGGCTTCCAATCGTCTTGTTAGACGCGGCGCCGCTTGCGCGGACGGCAGCCATTGTGCGGGATCGACGTGACGTCACGGATCGAGGTGACGTTGAAGCCGGCAGCCTGCAGGGCGCGCAGAGCCGATTCACGGCCCGAACCGGGACCACGCACTTCGACCTCGAGGGTCTTCATGCCGTGTTCCTGCGCCTTCTTGGCGGCGTCTTCAGCAGCAACCTGGGCAGCATAAGGGGTCGACTTGCGCGAGCCCTTGAAACCCATCACGCCCGAGGACGACCACGAAATCGTGTTGCCCTGCATATCGGCGATGGTGATCATCGTGTTGTTGAAGGAGGCGTTCACGTGAGCGACGCCCGAAGTGATATTCTTGCGCTCCTTGCGACGGACGCGCGCGACTTCAGTCTTAGCCATTACTATCCTCTAGGATATCGGCGCTGCCGTAATGCCAGCAGCTCCACCACGGAAGAAACGGTCCAAGTCTGACCGGCCAGCTCTTGCGAACCCCGGAAAGGCTTGACCCGCTACTCCCAATTCAAACAACCGCCCCGCAATCGCGGGACAGGAATTACTTCTTCTTGCCGGCGATCGGCTTAGCCGGACCCTTGCGAGTACGAGCATTGGTATGGGTGCGCTGACCGCGAACCGGCAGGCCGCGACGGTGGCGCAGGCCACGATAGTTACCCAGGTCCATCAGGCGCTTGATGTTCATCGCAACATTGCGGCGCAGGTCACCTTCCACGACATAGTCGCGGTCGATGGCTTCACGGATCTGAATGACTTCAGCGTCGGTCAGCTCGTTGACGCGGCGCTCGGCGGGAATCCCGACCGTTTCAGTAATGTCCTTGGCGAACTTCTCGCCGATCCCGTGAATATACTGCAGCGCGATAACCACGCGCTTATTCGTCGGAATGTTGACGCCAGCAATACGAGCCACGTCTGCTCTCCTTCATTCACACGCGCCATCGCGGCGGGTGCCTTTAAACAACAAGGGACCGGATTTCGACCCCCAACTAAGGGAGAACCGAATCCAGCCCAATGATCCATGAGACTGGTGCGGTTCTTTAAGGATAAGACCGGGCGGAGTCAACTGCCCTTCCCGGCCTATTGTTTACTTGCCGAGCGCGCTCTTGATGGCTGCCGTCACATCATCGACAGGCGCCATGCCATCGACTGGCTTCAGGAGGCCCTTGCCGGCATAATATTCCACCAACGGCGCGGTCTGTTCCGAATAGACCCCGAGGCGCTTGCGCAGCACTTCCTCATTGTCATCGGCTCGGGCACCGCCCGACTCCTTGGCGCGGTTGATCACGCGCTTCACCAGCTCATCGGCCTCGGCCTTGATCTCGATGACGGCGTCGAGAGCGATTCCCTTGTCCGCCAGCATCTGATCGAGCGCTTCGGCCTGTGCAATGGTCCGCGGGAAACCATCCAGGATGAAGCCGGGTTTGCAGTCGTCGGCATCGAGACGCTCGGACACGATCCCGTTGACGATGGCATCGGACACCAGGTCGCCGCGGTCCACGATAGCCTTGGCTTCAAGGCCCAGAGGTGTCTTGGCCGCAATGGCGGCGCGCAGAATATCGCCGGTTGAAAGCTGGGGAATGCCGTAAGCGTCCACCAATATCTTGGCCTGTGTGCCCTTCCCCGCCCCCGGGGGTCCCAACAGGATCAACCTCATCGACGCTTGCCTCCTCCAAGACGGGATTTCTTGAGCAGCCCCTCATATTGCTGGGCCACCAGATGGCTCTGGATCTGCGTGATCGTGTCCAGCGTCACCGTCACCATGATCAGCAGCGAGGTACCGCCGATAAACTGGCTGACTGCCAATTGGCTGAACAGCACTTCCGGGATCAACGCCACGACCGTCAGATAGATGGCGCCGACAACGGTGATGCGGGTCAGCACATAGTCGATATGCTGCGCGGTCCGTTCGCCCGGACGGATGCCCGGGATGAAACCGCCGGAACGCTTCAGATTGTCCGCCGTCTCGCTCGGGTTGAACACGATGGCCGTATAAAAGAAGGCAAAGAAGATGATGAAGAACGCGAATAGCGCCAGATAAAGCGGCTGCCCGCGGCCCAGCAGCGCCGTAACCGTCGTCAGCCAGGCCGGCGCATTACCCTGCGCGGCGAACGAAGCGATAGTTGCCGGCAGCAGCAGCAGGGACGAACCGAAAATCACCGGAATAACACCCGACGTATTCAGCTTGAGCGGCAGGTGCGACGTGTCGCCCTGGAACATCTTGTTGCCAACCTGGCGCTTCGGATACTGGATCAGCAGCCGGCGCTGGGCGCGCTCGAAGAAGATGATCACGGCGATCACCACCAGGGCCAGAACCAGCATGCCGAGACCGGCCAGAGCTGGAATGGCGCCCGTGCGGGCCAGTTCGAGCGTCTGCGCCACGGTCGAGGGCAGATTGGCCACGATACCCGCAAAGATGATCAGCGAAATACCATTACCGACGCCGCGCGCGGTGATCTGCTCACCCAGCCACATCAGGAACATGGTGCCACCAACCAGGGTGATCACCGTCGAAATGCGGAAGAACCAGCCCGGATTGAGCACGACGCCCTGGCTACCCTCGAGGCCCACGGCAATGCCATAGGCCTGAACCGCGCAGAACAGCACGGCCAGATAGCGGGTATATTGGTTCATCTTGCGGCGCCCGGCCTCCCCTTCCTTCTTGAGGGCCTCAAGACGGGGGGACGCTGTAGCGATCACTTGCACCACGATAGATGCAGTAATGTAGGGGATCAGGTTCAGCGCGAAGATCGCCATACGCTCCACGGCACCACCGGCAAACATGTTGAACATGCCGATAATGCCTTGCTGCGACTGTTCGAAAGTCGCGCGGAACGCGTCGGGGTCGATTCCCGGAACAGGAATGAATGTGCCCAAACGATAAACAAGCAGCGCTCCGAGAGTGAACCAGATGCGCTGCTGAAGGGCTTTCGCCTTGGAAAAGGTCGAGAAACTGAGATTACGTGCCAGCTGTTCGGCTGCGGACGCCATATACCGCTCCTACGGCTTGAATGCCAGGTGCGCTCGGAGCGCTGGAGACGCATATATGGGATATGTGTCGGCCAGACGCAACAAACCAAAAGAGCGCACCCAGCGTCATGCCGGGTGCGCCCTGCCGAGTGGATTACTCGGCGCGTGGGGCCTTCTTCCAGGTCTCCTTGACCGGGATAAGGTCAAGCTTGCCGCCTGCAGCCTCAATGGCGGCAGCAGCGCCCTTGGTGGCGTAATCGACCTTGAAGGTAACCTTCTTGGCCGAGAAACCTTCCGAACCGATCAGACGGACACCGTCCTTGGCGCGACGAATGACACCGGCCGCGATTAGGGCAGCAGCGTCCACAACACCCTTGGCGTCGAGCTTGCCGCTGTCGATATAGGCCTGGATGCGGTCGATGCGGACTTCATTGAAGTCCTTCGGGTTCCAGGCGTTGAAGCCGCGCTTGGGCATACGCATGTGAAGGGGCATCTGGCCGCCTTCAAAGCCGTTGATAGCCACACCGGCGCGAGCCGTCTGGCCCTTGCCACCGCGACCACCGGTCTTGCCGACGCCCGAGCCGATACCACGGCCGATACGGACGCGGGTCTTGTTGGCTCCGGGATTATCGCGAAGTTCGTTCAAACGAGTCATTGATCCGACCTTCCTTTACTCGCCGACAACGCGGACGAGATGCGGGATCTTGTTGATCATGCCGCGCACTTCGGGCGTATCAACCAGCTCACGCTGCTTGTTCATCTTGTTGAGCCCGAGACCGATCAGGGTCGCGCGCTGGCTCTTTTCACGGCGGATCGGCGAACCGACCTGCTGGACAACGATGGTCTTAGCTTTTGCCATAATAGTTCTCCACCGGCCCTATCAGGCTTCCACTGCAGCCTCGCCGCGGCGAGCCTGGAGTTCCGAAACCTTGATACCGCGACGCGAAGCCACCGAACGGGGGCTGTCGACGCGCTTGAGCGCATCGAAGGTGGCGCGGATCATGTTGTAGGGGTTCGCAGTACCCTGCGACTTGGCAACGATGTCGTTGATACCCAGCGTCTCGAAGACGGCGCGCATCGGACCACCGGCGATGATACCGGTACCCGGAACGGCTGCACGCAGGATGACCTTGCCGGCGCCGTGGCGACCGGTGACATCATGGTGAAGCGTACGGGCGTCGCGCAGCGGCACGCGGATCATCTGGCGCTTGGCCTGTTCGGTTGCCTTGCGGATAGCCTCGGGCACTTCACGGGCCTTGCCGTGACCGAACCCGACGCGACCCTTCTGGTCGCCGACAACGACGAGCGCCGCAAAACCGAAGCGACGGCCGCCCTTCACAACCTTGGCCACACGGTTGATGTGGACCAGGCGATCGACGAACTCGCTTTCGCGTTCTTGAACGTCTCTGCTCATAATTCTCTTCCTCGCCGTTGTTAGAACTGCAGGCCGCCCTCACGGGCAGCATCTGCAAGGGCCTTAACACGGCCATGATAGATATAGGCGCCACGGTCGAACACGACTTCGCCGACACCAGCCTTAACGCCACGCTCGGCGATCAGCTTGCCAACGGCCACGGCCGCTTCGGCATTGCCACCGTTCTTGAACGAACCGCGCACGTCCTTTTCCAGGGTCGAGGCAGCGGCCAGCGTGCGGCCGGTGGTGTCGTCGATGATCTGGGCGTAAATATTCTTGTCCGAGCGGAAAACGCTGAGACGGGGACGACCAAAGGCACGAGCCTTGAGCGCCTTGCGGACACGGGCCTTGCGGCGTTCCGCACCTTTTGCAGAAATAGCCATCTGTGGCGCTCCTTACTTCTTCTTGCCTTCTTTGCGGAAGACCTGCTCGTCGGCGTAACGCACGCCTTTGCCCTTATAAGGCTCGGGGGGACGCCAACCGCGGATCTCGGCCGCGACCTGGCCAACCTGCTGCTTGTCGATGCCGGACACCACGATCTCGGTGGGGGCCGGAACGGCAAGGGTGATACCCTGGGGAGCTTCATAAACCACTTCGTGGCTGAAACCGAGCGAGAGCTTGACGTCCTTGCCCTGCATGGCAGCGCGGTAACCCACGCCCTGGATCGCAAGCTTCTTCTCGAAGCCGGCGCTCACACCGGTAACAAGGTTCTGGATCAGCGCGCGGGTGGTGCCCCAGGCGGCGCGAGCTTCACGGGTGTCATTGGCCGGAGTGACGACAACGCCGTCATCACCCTGCTCGACATTGACGATATCCATGAGCTGCAGGCTCAGTTCGCCCTTCGGGCCCTTGGCCGAGACGGTACGACCATTGATCGTAACCGTGACGCCGTTCACCGGGGCCACCGGTTTCTTGCCAGTACGTGACATAATGCTTCCTTGAGTAATCGTCTTACCGATCCTCTAAGCCAAGTGGCTTAGAAGACGCGGCAGAGTACCTCGCCACCCACATTGGCGGCCTTAGCTTCGTGGTCGGCCATCACACCCTTGGGGGTGGAGAGGATCGACACACCCAGGCCATTGGCAACCTGCGGGATGTTCTTGACAGATGCGTAAACGCGGCGGCCGGGACGCGAAACGCGCTCGATCGTGCGGATAACGCCCTCATTGTCCGAATACTTGAGTTCAATCTCGTACTCGGCGGCACCGTTCTCGAACTTCGTCTCCGAGTAGCCGCGGATGAACCCCTCGGACTGGAGAACGTCCAGCACACGACCACGCAGGGTCGAAGCCGGAGTCGTAACGGAATTCTTGCGACGCTCCTGAGCGTTGCGGATACGGGTCAGCATATCGCCGATAGGATCGGAAAAGCTCATTTGATGTTTCTCCTTACCAGCTCGACTTCACCAGACCCGGGATCTGACCCAGGTTGCCCAGCTGACGCAGGGCGATACGGCTCATCTTGAGCTTGCGATAGTAACCACGCGGGCGACCCGACACTTCGCAACGGTTGCGAATGCGGACCTTTGCCGAATTGCGCGGCAGTTCGGCCAGTTTGAGGCTGGCCTTGAAACGCTCCTCAATGGGAGTGTCCTGGTTCTTCACGGTCGCCTTGAGCGCAGCGCGCTTGTCGGCATACTGCTTGGCCAGAGCGGCGCGCTTCTTGTTCTTTTCGATGGAGCTGGTCTTTGCCATGTCCTGATCCTTTATCCCTTCCCTATGCCGCTTACTGGCGGAACGGGAAGTTGAAAGCCTTGAGAAGCGCACGCGCCTCATCATCGGTCTTGGCCGTGGTGCAAACCACGATGTCCATGCCCCAAACCTGATCGATCTGATCGTAGTTGATCTCGGGGAAGATGATGTGTTCCTTGATGCCCATGGCATAATTGCCACGGCCGTCAAAGGCGTTCGGGTTGAGGCCGCGGAAGTCGCGGACGCGCGGCAGGGCGATATTCACCAGGCGGTCCAGGAATTCATACATGCGCGTCTTGCGCAGCGTGACCTTGACGCCAAGCGGCATGTTCTCGCGAACCTTGAAGCCGGCGATCGACTTGCGGGCATGCGTGATGACGGGCTTCTGACCGGCGATCAGCTCGAGCTGGTCGGCAGCAGACTTCACCTTCTTGGTGTCGTTGACGGCTTCGCCAACGCCCATGTTCAGCACGATCTTGTCAAGGCGCGGCAGCTCCATGACGTTCTTGTAGGCAAACTGCTCACGCAGCGCGGCCTTGATCGTATTGTCATATTCGGTCCGGAGACGCGGAATGTAAGCGGTCTCAGCCATCGATCTGATCTCCGGTGGTCTTGGCGACGCGGGTCTTCACGCCGTCCTTGATCTGGAAACCGACGCGGGACGGCTTGCCATCCTTGTCGGCGACCGCCAGGTTCGAAAGATGGATCGGCGCTTCCTTGGTGAAGATGCCGGCATCGTTCGATGCAGTCTGCTTCTGGTGGCGACGAACCAGGTTGATACCCTGGACGATCGCGCGGGTTTCGGACGGGATGACGGACAGGACCTGACCGGTCTTGCCCTTGTCCTTGCCGGCCAGGACGACCACTTTGTCGCCCTTCTTGATCTTGGCGGCCATTACAGCACCTCTGGGGCAAGCGAAATGATCTTCATCTGGTTCTTGGCGCGGAGTTCGCGCGGAACCGGTCCGAAGATGCGGGTGCCGATCGGCTCCTTCTGATTGTTCAGAAGAACGGCGGCGTTCTTGTCGAAACGGATGACGGTGCCGTCGGGACGGCGGATGTCGGTTGCGGTGCGAACCACCACGGCCTTCATCACCTGGCCCTTTTTGACGCGGCCGCGCGGAATAGCGTCCTTGACCGAAACGACGATAATGTCGCCGACCGAGGCGTATTTTCGATGCGAACCGCCCAGCACCTTGATGCACATGACACGACGAGCGCCGGAATTGTCCGCGACGTCGAGATTGGACTGCATCTGGATCATGACTGGATGCCTTCTAGTTTATCGGCTGCACCGTCACCCGGCGCGCCGACCTGAATTGTTTCTCTTACGCAGACGGAACCAGCGCCCAGCGCTTGTTCTTCGAAATCGGCGCGGTTTCCTCGATCCACACGGTCTGACCGACCTTCGCCACGTTGTTTTCGTCGTGGGCGTGATACTTCTTGGAACGACGCACGGTCTTCTTCAGAAGCGGATGGGTGAAACGGCGCTCGACACGAACCACGATGGTCTTGTCATTGGCGTCGGAGACAACGGTCCCCTGCAAAACGCGCTTTGGCATGGGTGTGAATCCTTACTTAGCTGCGTTCTTTTGGCCGAGGACGGTCTTGATCCGCGCGATATCGCGGCGGACTTCCCGAACCCTGGCCGGCTTTTCCAACTGCTGGGTAGCGCGCTGGAAACGCAGGTTGAACTGTTCTTTCTTCAGGTCGACGAGCTGATCTTTCAGTTCGTCTGCGGTCTTGGCCCGCACATCACTGGCTTTCATGCTCGTGTTCCTTAGTCGGCAATACGCGTGACAATACGCGTGGTGATCGGCAACTTCATTGCTCCGAGGCGAAGGGCCTCCTTTGCAACGTCTTCGGGTACGCCGTCAATCTCAAAAACGATACGACCCGGTTTTACCCGCGCGGCCCAGTACTCCACCGAACCCTTACCCTTACCCATACGGACTTCGGTAGGCTTCTTGGAAACCGGCAGATCCGGGAAAATCCGGATCCAGACGCGGCCCTGACGCTTCATCTCACGAGTGATGGCACGACGGGCAGCTTCGATCTGGCGGGCCGTAACGCGTTCCGGCTCGGTGGCCTTGAGAGCGTATTGGCCGAAAGCCAGGGTGGTGCCACCCTTGGCTTCGCCGTGAATGCGGCCCTTGTGGGCCTTGCGGAACTTGGTTCTCTTCGGTTGCAGCATAATGAACTAACCTTCTTATGCGCGTTCGCGATCGCGGTCGCCGCGTTCACGGCGCGGTTCGCGCTCGGAACGCTGACCACCTTCGCCGCCTTCGGTGGCGCGACGCTCATGGGCCGAGGGATCGTGCTCAAGGACTTCGCCCTTGAAGATCCAGACCTTGATACCGATGATGCCGTAAGTGGTTTCGGCTTCGGCAGTACCGTAGTCGATATCGGCGCGCAGGGTGTGCAGCGGCACGCGACCTTCGCGGTACCATTCGGTACGGGCGATATCAGCGCCGCCGAGACGACCACCGACATTGACGCGGATACCACCGGCGCCCATGCGGATTGCGGTCTGCACAGCGCGCTTCATGGCGCGACGGAATGCCACACGGCGTTCCAACTGCTGGGCAATGCCCTGGGCAACCAGCGTCGCATCGGTTTCCGGCTTGCGCACTTCAACGATGTTGATGTGCACTTCGCTGTCGGTGAACTTCTTCACCTTGGCGCGGATCTTGTCGATGTCAGCGCCCTTCTTGCCGATCACGATACCCGGACGGGCAGTGTGGATCGACACGCGGCACTTGCGGTGCGGGCGCTCGATGACGATCTTGGAAACCGCAGCGGCCTTCAGATCCTTCATCAGCATGGTGCGGATCTTCAGGTCTTCCTGAAGCAGCGCGCCATATTCACCCTTATTGGCGAACCAACGGCTGTCCCAGGTCCGGTTGATGCCGAGGCGGAAGCCAATCGGATTGATTTTCTGGCCCATTATGCGGCCTCCTCAACTTGCCGGACAACAATCGTCAGGTGCGAGAACGGCTTCTCGATGCGCGACGACCGACCACGGCCGCGAGCGGTGAAGCGCTTCATCACCAGCGAATTGCCCACATAGGCTTCAGCAACGACAAGAGCGTCGGTGTCCAGGCCGTGGTTGTTTTCGGCGTTGGCGATGGCGCTCTCGAGCACCTTCTTCACCTGGCCGGAGATGCGCTTGTGGCTGAATTCGAGATCGGCCAGGGCCCGCTCGACCTTCTTGCCACGGATCAACTGCGCGACGAGGTTCAGCTTCTGAGGGCTGATGCGCAGCATGCGCAGCACAGCCTTTGCCTCGTTATCCTTGAGAGCGCGCTCAGTCTTAGGCTTGCTCATCTCTTACTTCCTCTTGGCCTTCTTGTCGGCCGCGTGACCGTAATAGGTACGGGTCGGCGCGAACTCGCCAAACTTGTGGCCGATCATTTCCTCAGTGACGAGCACCGGAACATGCTTCTGGCCATTGTGCACGCCGAACGTGATGCCGACGAACTGCGGCAGAATGGTCGAGCGACGGGACCAGATCTTGACCACATCGTTGCGGCCAGAGGACTGGGCCTTCTCGGCCTTCTTGAGCAGGTAGCCGTCTACGAACGGGCCCTTCCAAATCGAACGGGTCATGTCTTACCTGCCCTTCTTCACGTGACGGCTGCGAACGATAAACTGATCGGTAGCCTTGTTGCTGCGCGTACGCTTGCCCTTGGTGGGCTTGCCCCACGGGGTCACCGGATGACGGCCACCCGAGGTACGGCCTTCACCACCACCATGCGGGTGGTCGACCGGGTTCATGGTCACGCCGCGGTTAACCGGCTTGCGGCCGAGCCAGCGATTGCGACCAGCCTTACCCATGGAGGTATTGGCATGGTCCTGGTTCGAGACGGCACCGACAGTGGCCAGGCACGAGCCATGCACGCGGCGCTGCTCACCCGAATTAAGGCGAAGGATCGCCCAACCCTGGTCGCGACCCACATACTGGGCATAGGCACCGGCCGAACGCGCCACCTGGCCGCCCTTGCGGGGCTTGAGCTCGATATTGTGCACGATGGTACCCACCGGCATGCGCTCGAGCGGCATGGTATTGCCCGGCTTGACGTCCGCGCCGTTGAGCGAGGAGATCACCTTGTCGCCGGCGGCAAGACGCTGCGGAGCCACGATATAGGCCAGCTCGCCATCTTCGTACTTGATCAGCGCAATCCAGGCGGTGCGGTTCGGATCGTATTCGAGACGTTCAACTGTCCCGACCACGTCGAACTTCACGCGCTTGAAGTCCACCATGCGATAGCTGCGCTTGTGACCGCCACCACGGTGGAACGCAGTGATGCGACCACGGTTGTTACGACCACCGGATTTGCTCAGGCCTTCGGTCAGAGCCTTGACCGGAGCGCCCTTCCACAGTTCCGAACGGTCAGTCGTCACCAGGGTGCGGCGGCCTTCGGAGGTGGGGTTATAAGTCTTTAGAGCCATTTGTCTGTCTCTTATCCCTTAGAGGCCGGTCGAAATATCGATCGACTGGCCATCGACCAGGGTCACGACGGCCTTCTTGACGTCGTTGCGAACGCCAACCTTGCCACGGAAGCGCTTCACCTTGCCCTTGCGGACCAGGGTATTCACTGCCTTGACCTTGACCGAGAAAAGCTGCTCGACGGCGGCCTTGATTTCGGTCTTGTTGGCATCGATCGCCACGTCGAAAACGACCTGGTTTGCTTCCGAAGCCATCGTCGACTTTTCGGTCACGACGGGGTTACGGACGATGTCGTATGCGGCAAGCTTGTTCATGCGAACCTCGCTTCGAGCGCTTCCAGCGCTGCCTTGGTCAGGACGAGCTTGTCGCGCTTCAGGATCGAAACAACGTTGATCCCCTGGATCGGCAGCACGTCGATATTCGGGATGTTGCGAGCGGCCAGAGCAAAGTTCTGGTCGACATTTGCACCATCGATGATCAGGGCGTTAGCCCATTCCAGCTTGCCGAAAGTGGTGCGCAGGGCAGCCGTCTTGGCTTCCTTCTGAGCGACACTGTCGATCACGATCAGCGAACCGGCCTTGGCCTTGGACGACAGAGCGTGCTTGAGCGCCAGGGCACGGACCTTCTTGGGAAGATCAATCGCGTGGCTGCGCGGGGTCGGACCGAATGCACGGCCACCACCACGGAACTGGGGAGCCTTGCGATCGCCGTGACGGGCGCCGCCCGAACCCTTCTGCTTCACGAACTTCTTGCCCGTGCGCGCGCCTTCCGACCGGTTCTTCACGTCATGCGTGCCGGCCATGGCCTTGAGCTGCTGGTAGCGAACCATGCGGTGCAGGATATCGGGACGGACTTCGAGGCCGAACACAGCGTCCGCGACCTCGACCTTACCGGCCGACTTGCCTTCGAGAGTAGTTACCTGGAGTTCCATTTACTTCGCTTCTCCCGCAGCTGCGGCCTCGAACGAGCCAGGGAAGGCTGCGTTCGCGGGAGCCGGCTTCTTTACGGCGTCCTTGATCATGATCCAGGCGCCCTTGGAGCCCGGAACCGAACCTTGGATCATGATCAGGCCACGCTCCACATCGGTCTTGACGACCTTGACGTTCTGCGTGGTGATGCGACGATCGCCCATATGGCCCGGCATCTTCTTATTCTTGAAGGTCTTACCCGGGTCCTGACGGCCACCGGTCGAACCGATCGAGCGGTGCGACACAGACACACCGTGCGAGGCACGCAGACCACCGAAGTTCCAGCGCTTCATACCGCCAGCAAAACCCTTACCGATCGAGGTACCGGTCACATCGACCAGCTGACCTTCGGCAAAGTGGTCTGCCTTCAGGGTCGCACCAACCTCAATGAGGTTCTCGGCGTCGACGCGGAACTCAGCCACGTGGCGCTTGGGCTCGACCTTGGCAACGGCATATTGGCCGCGCTCAGCCTTGGAAACATTCTTCGGCTTGGCCTGGCCGGCACCCAACTGCAGGGCGACATAGCCATCCTTTTCGACGGTCCGCTGGCCCACCACCTGGCAGTTCTGCAGGCCCAACACCGTCACGGGGACGTGGTTACCGTCCTCGGTGAAGATGCGGGTCATGCCCAGCTTCTGTGCGATCAATCCAGAACGCATCGGTTATTACCTTCTTGTTGGCACTCTGCCGGGTCATGTTTTCAGAGGACCCATTTAGCGGCAGGCGCGGAAACTCTTGTTTTAGAGCTTGATTTCGACGTCGACACCGGCGGCGAGATCGAGCTTCATCAGTGCATCGACCGTCTGGGGAGTCGGGTCCACAATGTCCAGAAGACGCTTGTGGGTCCGGATCTCGAACTGCTCACGCGCCTTCTTATCGATATGGGGCGAGCGGTTCACGGTGAACTTGTCGATGCGGGTCGGCAGCGGGATCGGCCCGCGCACCTGTGCACCCGTACGCTTGGCGGTATTGACGATCTCGCGGGTCGAGGTGTCGAGCACGCGGTGGTCAAACGCCTTGAGGCGGATGCGGATATTCTGACCGTTCATCTTCACAATCCTGACAAAAAAGGTTCGTGGCGCGCGTTCATCCGCGCGCCACGAATGTCTCAAAGAGGCTTACTTCAGGATCTTCGCGACGACGCCGGCGCCGACGGTGCGGCCACCTTCACGGATAGCGAAGCGGAGCTTCTCTTCCATGGCGATCGGAACGATGAGCTGAACATTCATGTTGATGTTGTCGCCCGGCATCACCATCTCGGTGCCTTCCGGCAGCGTCACGATGCCGGTCACGTCGGTGGTGCGGAAGTAGAACTGCGGACGGTAGTTGCCGAAGAACGGAGTGTGACGGCCGCCTTCTTCCTTGGTGAGGATATAGGCCTCAGCAACGAAGTCGGTATGCGGGGTCACGGAACCGGGCTTGCAGAGCACCTGGCCACGTTCCACCTGGGTGCGGTCGATACCGCGGATCAGGGCGCCGATATTGTCGCCAGCCTCACCCGAATCGAGCAGCTTGCGGAACATTTCAACACCGGTAACGGTGGTCTTCTGGGTGGCCTTGATGCCGACGATTTCGACTTCTTCACCAACCTTGATGATGCCGCGCTCGACACGACCGGTCACCACGGTACCACGACCCGAGATCGAGAACACGTCTTCGATCGGCATCAGGAAGGGCTGGTCAACCGGACGTTCCGGCTGCGGGATGTAGGAGTCGACAGCAGCCATCAGCTCGAGAACGGCGTCGTGGCCGAGCTTCTGGTCCGAGTTTTCCAGAGCAGCAAGAGCCGAGCCCTTGATGATCGGAATATCGTCGCCGGGGAACTCGTACGAGCTCAGGAGTTCGCGAACTTCGAGTTCAACGAGCTCGAGCAGTTCCGGATCGTCGACCATGTCGCACTTGTTCAGGAACACGACCAGGGCCGGCACGCCAACCTGGCGGGCGAGCAGGATGTGCTCACGGGTCTGGGGCATCGGGCCGTCGGCAGCGGACACGACCAGGATCGCGCCGTCCATCTGGGCAGCACCGGTGATCATGTTCTTCACGTAGTCGGCGTGGCCCGGGCAGTCGACGTGAGCATAGTGACGGTTGGTGGTCTCGTACTCGACGTGAGCGGTGTTGATGGTGATACCGCGAGCCTTTTCTTCCGGCGCAGCGTCAATCTGCGAATAGTCACGGAAGGTTGCGCCGCCAGTCTCAGCCAGGACCTTGGTGATCGCTGCGGTCAGCGAGGTCTTGCCATGGTCAACGTGACCGATGGTGCCGATGTTGCAGTGCGGCTTGGTGCGGGAAAACTTTTCCTTCGCCATCGCTTTTCTCCAAATTCGTCAGCGCAATCGCCGACATTCAGTTGAGTTTTAGTAGCTTGCGCTGTTTTAGGCGTATTTGGCCTGGACTTCGTCGGCGACTGCCTGCGGCACCTGCTCGTAGTGATCCATCACCATCGAGTAGTTGGCACGGCCCTGGCTCATCGACCGGAGCGAATTCACGTAACCAAACATGTTGGCAAGCGGCACAAATGCATTCACGACCTGGACCACACCACGGCTTTCAGTGCCCTGGATCTGCCCGCGACGGGAATTCAAATCACCGATGACGTCGCCCATGTACTCATCTGGCGTCGTAACTTCAACCTTCATGATCGGTTCGAGAATCTTCGGACCGGCTTCACGCATTGCTTCACGGAAACCCGCGCGCGCTGCGATTTCGAATGCCAGCACCGAGGAGTCCACATCGTGGTACGCACCGTCGGTCAGGGTGACCTTGATGTCCACGACTGGGAAGCCGATCAGCGGGCCTGCGCCCATGACCGATTCCAGGCCCTTCTGAACGCCCGGAACGTATTCCCTCGGCACTGCGCCACCAACGATGGCGTTGACGAATTCAAGACCCTTGCCGACTTCACCCGGCTCGACTTCAATCTTGATGCGGGCGAACTGGCCCGAACCACCAGACTGCTTCTTGTGGGTGTAATCCTTGACGGTCTTCTTCGTGATGGTTTCACGATAGGCAACCTGCGGCTGGCCGATATTGGCCTCGACCTTGAACTCGCGCTTCATGCGATCCACGAGAATGTCGAGATGCAACTCGCCCATGCCCGAGATGATCGTCTGACCCGATTCTTCGTCGGTCTTGACGCGGAAGGTCGGATCTTCAGCAGCCAGGCGGTTGAGCGCCAGGCCCATCTTTTCCTGGTCGGCCTTCGACTTCGGCTCAACCGAAATATCGATAACCGGATCGGGGAAGATCATGCGTTCCAGGATAACCTGCGAGTTCGATGGGCAAAGGGTATCACCAGTGGTGGTATCCTTCAGGCCGACGATGGCCACGATGTCGCCAGCGAAAGCTTCGCTGATCTGTTCGCGGCTGTTCGAGTGCATCTGGAACATGCGGCCAACGCGTTCGCGCTTGCCCTTCACGGTGTTTTCCAGCTGCGCACCCTGCTCGAGCTTGCCCGAATAGATGCGGCAGAAAGTTAGCGAGCCCATATGCGGGTCGTTGGCGATCTTGAAGGCCAGCATCGAGAGCGGCTCGTTGTCGTCAGCGTGACGCTCGATCGGCTCTTCGGTCTTGGCATCGATACCCTTGATGGCCGGGACGTCGGTCGGGGCCGGCAGGAAGTCGATAACGCCATCCAGCAGCGGCTGAACGCCCTTGTTCTTGAAGGCGGAGCCCGCAAAGATCAGGAAGAACTTGGTGTCGCAGACGCCCTGACGCAGCAGACGACGAATGGTGTCGTTGCTCGGCATTTCGCCTTCGAGATAGGCTTCCATCGCAGCGTCGTCCATTTCGACGGCGGCTTCGATCATCTGCTCGCGGAACTTCTCGGCCTTTTCCTTGAGATCGGCCGGAATTTCGACCACATCCCACTGAGCGCCGAGCTCTTCATTGCGCCAGACCAGAGCATTCATCTCGATCAGGTCGACAACGCCCTTGAAGTCGTTCTCAGCGCCGATCGGGAGCTGCACGGGAATACCCTTGGCACCCAGACGCGTACCGATCATGTCCACGCAGCGGTAGAAGTCGGCACCGATCTTGTCCATCTTGTTGACAAAGATCAGACGCGGAACGTGGTACTTGTCGGCCTGACGCCAGACGGTTTCGGTCTGCGGCTCAACGCCGGCATTGGCGTCCAGCAGAGCCACAGCACCGTCAAGCACGCGCAACGAACGCTCGACTTCGATGGTGAAGTCCACGTGGCCGGGGGTGTCGATGATGTTGAAGCGGTGCATCACGCCTTCGCGCGACTTCCAGAAGGTGGTGGTCGCAGCCGAAGTGATGGTGATGCCGCGTTCCTGCTCCTGCTCCATCCAGTCCATGGTAGCGGCGCCGTCATGGACTTCGCCGATCTTGTGGGACTTGCCGGTGTAGTAAAGGATACGTTCGGTCGTGGTCGTCTTGCCAGCATCGATGTGAGCCATGATGCCGAAGTTACGATAGAGATTAATGGGGTATTCGCGTGCCATTGGGCGCTCCTACTACCAGCGGTAGTGCGAGAATGCACGGTTGGCATCAGCCATACGGTGCGTGTCTTCGCGCTTCTTGACGGCCTGGCCGCGACCGTTCATCGCATCCATGAGCTCACCGGAGAGACGCTCGCGCATGGTGTTCTCACCACGCTTGCGGGCACTGTCGATCAGCCAGCGAATGGCCAGGGCCTGCTGACGGTCGGCACGAACTTCAACCGGAACCTGGTAGGTTGCACCACCAACGCGGCGCGAACGCACTTCAACGGCCGGACGGATATTGTCCAGCGCGCCGTGGAACACGGTGATCGGATCCTGCTTGGTCTTGGCTTCGACGATGTCGAAGGCGCCATAGACGATGGATTCGGCAGCCGACTTCTTGCCGTCCTTCATGAGCGAGTTCATGAACTTGGAAACGACCAGATCGCCGAATTTGGGATCAGGAATAACTTCACGCTTTTCGGCGCGGTGACGACGGGACATCGCTCAATATCTCCTTACTTCGGACGCTTCGCGCCATATTTGGACCGGCGCTGCTTGCGGTCCTTCACGCTCTGCGTGTCCAGGACACCGCGGAGCACGTGGTAGCGAACGCCCGGCAGGTCGCGCACGCGACCGCCGCGGATGAGCACAACGGAGTGCTCCTGCAGATTGTGACCCTCGCCCGGGATATACGAGATCACTTCGCGCTGGTTGGTCAGGCGAACCTTGGCAACCTTGCGCAGAGCCGAGTTCGGCTTCTTCGGGGTCGTGGTATACACACGGGAGCAAACGCCGCGCTTCTGCGGATTGGCTTCCATGGCCGGAACTTTGTTCCGCTTTGGCTTGCTGGCGCGTGGCTTGCGGATCAGCTGATTAATGGTGGGCATTGCGCTCTTTCCATTGGTCCAAAATTATTAGGGTTAGCTTCGGCAAACCAAAGCGGCGCTCGCCCGAGCCCTTTCAAGGGATTCGGCGGCGCCTCAATTGCAGCGGACCACCCGCCTTTCGGCAGCAGTCATGCGCACAAGGATTTGCTTCGTCTAACTACCCGACAGTGTGTTTGATTGCCTTGGATACCCGCACTAGATGGCAGGGACCCGGTGTGGCAACCACGACCGACCGCTAAGGTAGGCGCTGTTTAGAGCCGAAGACTCGCCCCGTCAAGGATTCTTTCGTGAAAAATCCGAAGGAGAGCCTTGCGTTTCAGGCAAGCATGCCCCCGTCGGGTGTTGGAGCGTGACTGGACGGTTCCTCCGCGATCCGTTCGGCATCGCTCGCCGGGCAGGTGCAGGTTCAGAACAGGGGATTATCCCCTGCCCTTGTGCGCTCGATAGTACCCGCCTAGATCAGGTGGTGAATTCGGAGCCCCTCGTGACCGACCTGCCCCTGCGCGCCGCCCTCAAGCTCGATATTCTCGTCATCGGCGCCGGGCAGGCCGGGCTCAGCGCTGCCTACCATCTGCGCAAGCGCGGATTGGTGCCGGAAAGGGACTTCCTCCTGATTGACCAGGCACCCCAACCCGGTGGTGCCTGGCAATACCGCTGGCCCTCGCTGACCCTCAGCACCGTCAATCGTGTACATGACCTGCCGGGTCTCGGTTTCGCCGCCTATGCCGGCGACGACGACATGGTCAAGGCATCGGTAGCGGTGCCGCATTATTTCGCGGCCTACGAGCAGCACTATGATCTCAGGGTCCTGCGCCCGGCCACCGCGAAGGTGGTCTGCGACCGTGGCGAACGCTTGCGGGTCGAAACCGATCGCGGTTTGTTTTCCGTCCGTGGCATCATCAATGCAACCGGTACATGGGAAAACCCATACGTTCCCAAATATCCGGGCGCCACACTATTCGCCGGACGAACCCTGCACACTAAGGATTTTCGGACGGCCGACGAATTCGCCGGCCAACACGTGCTGATCGTCGGGGGTGGAATATCGGCCATTCAATTGCTGGACCAGATATCTCGGGTAGCCCGGACCACATGGGTCACCCGTACGCCGCCGCGCTGGCGGGACGGTCCATTCGATGAGGACGCGGGGCGCATGGCAGTCGCCATGGTCGAGGAACGCGTTCGCGCCGGTCTGCCGCCACGCGCCGTCGTCTCGGTGACCGGCTTGCCGGTGACACCCGCCATCGAAGCCATGCGTAAGCGCGGCGTGCTCGATCGCCAGCCCATGTTTTCGGAAATCACAAGATCGGGCGTTCGCTGGCCCGATGGCCGGGAGCTCGATGTCGATGTGATCCTGTGGTGCACGGGATTCCGCAGTTCACTCGACCATCTGGCGCCGCTGCAAATCCGGGAGGAAAGCGGCGGGATCGTCATGACCGGACGCCTCGCCACCCAGGTGGCTAGAGACCCGCGCGTGCATCTCGTTGGCTATGGCCCTTCCGCCTCCACCATCGGCGCCAACCGTGCCGGCGCGGCTGCAGCCAGTGAACTCGCCCGGTATCTGGGCCTGACACCCTAGCAAAAAAAGAAAGGGGCCCGAAGGCCCCTTCCCAATTCTCGCAATGTCGTCGCCTTATTCGGCGGCCGGTGCAGCGATCTGCACCGTTTCGGCCTGACGGCGGCGTTCTTCCAGAATGAGATCGTCGCGCTTGGCAGCGATCTGCTTGGCCTTGGCCTGTCCGGCACCCGTACCGGCCGGGATAAGACGGCCGACGATGACGTTTTCCTTGAGACCTTCGAGCAGGTCCGCTTTGCCCGAGACGGCAGCCTCGGTCAGCACACGGGTGGTTTCCTGGAACGAGGCGGCCGACACGAACGAACGGGTCTGCAGCGATGCCTTGGTGATACCGAGCAGAACCGGGTTAGCGGTCGCCGGCTTCTTGCCTTCGGCAATCAGCGCGTCGTTGAGCTCGTCAAAGTCCAGCTTGTCGAGCTGCTCGTCCTTAAGCAGGCCGCTTTCACCGGGCTCCACGATCTCGACCTTCTGCAGCATCTGGCGAACGATCACCTCAATGTGCTTGTCGTTAATCAACACGCCCTGCAGGCGGTACACTTCCTGGATCTCGTTGACGAGATAGCGTGCCAGTTCCTCGACGCCCTTGATGGCAAGGATGTCGTGGGGCGCCGGGTTGCCGTCCAGAATGTATTCGCCCTTCTCGATGGTGTCGCCTTCCTGGAGATGGAACGGCTTGCCCTTCGGGATCAGGTATTCGACCGGATCGGCACCCTCTTCTGCCGGCTCGATGACCACGCGACGCTTGTTCTTGTAGTCGCGGCCGAAGCGGATGGTACCATCGATCTCGGCGATGATGGCGTGATCCTTCGGACGACGGGCTTCGAACAGCTCGGCCACACGCGGCAGACCGCCGGTGATGTCCTTGGTCTTGGCGCTTTCCAGCGGAATACGCGCGAGCACGTCACCCGGGGCAACCTTCTCACCCGGCTCGACCGCGATAACCGCGTCGACCGAGAGCAGGTAGCGGGCATCGCCGCCGCGTTCCACCTTGGCAACCGTGCCGCCACGGGCAATAGCGAGCGCGGGCTTAAGGCCCTCACCGCGCTGATTGCCGCGCCAGTCGATGACCACGCGCTTGGTGAAGCCGGTGGCCTCATCGGTGTTTTCAGCAACCGATGCACCATCGACCAGGTCCTCGAACAGAACCTCGCCTTCGACTTCGGCCAGGATCGGACGGGTGTACGGATCCCATTCGGCCAGGCGCTGGCCACGGCGGACGCTGTCGCCTTCCTTGACCAGCAGCTTGGAGCCGTAGGTCACCTTGTGGGTGGCGCGTTCCTTGCCGTCGGCATCGACGATGGCCAGGGCCACGTTACGGGCCATGACGACCTGCTTGCCGCCTTCGACAGTGGCCAGGCTCGGATTGCGGATCTCAATCTTACCTTCGGCACCGGCCTCCAGGAACGAGGAGTCCACCACCTGCGCCGTACCACCGATATGGAAGGTACGCATGGTCAGCTGGGTACCGGGTTCACCGATGGACTGGGCGGCGATAACACCGACAGCTTCACCGATATTGACCGGAGTACCACGCGCCAGGTCACGGCCGTAGCAGGCTGCGCAGCAACCCTGACGCATGTCACAGGTCAGCGGCGAACGAATGCGGACCGACTGGATGCGGGCCTCTTCGATCACATCGACATGCTTTTCTTCAAGCAGCGTACCCTTGGGAGCGATGAGGTCGCCCGAAATCGGGTGGAACACATCGTCGGCCGTGGTGCGGCCGAGAATGCGCTGACCCAGCGACGCCACAACCTGGCCGGCATCGACGATCGACTCCATGGTCAGGCCACGGTCGGTGCCGCAGTCCTCGGACACGATGATCGCGTCCTGGGCCACGTCAACCAGACGACGGGTCAGGTAGCCCGAGTTCGCGGTCTTCAAGGCAGTGTCAGCCAGACCCTTACGGGCACCGTGCGTGGAGTTGAAGTACTCCAGCACGTTCAGGCCTTCCTTGAAGTTCGCAGTGATCGGGGTCTCGATGATCGAGCCGTCCGGCTTGGCCATAAGGCCGCGCATGCCGGCGAGCTGCTTCATCTGGGCCGGCGAACCGCGGGCACCCGAGTGCGACATCATGTAGACTGAGTTGATCGGCTTCTGGCGCTTGGTTTCCGCGTCGATCTGGACGGTACGGATTGCGTCCATCATCTCTTCGGCGACCTTGTCACCACACTTGGCCCAGGCGTCGACAACCTTGTTGTACTTTTCGCCCTGAGTGATCAGGCCGTCATTGTACTGCTGCTCGAACTCTTCGACCTGTTTGCGTGTGTCTTCCACGATCGTGTACTTGGACGCCGGGATAACCATGTCGTCCTTACCGAACGAAATGCCGGCATCACAGGCGTTCTTGAAACCGAGCTGCATGACACGGTCACAGAAGATGACCGTCTCCTTCTGACCGCAACCGCGATACACGGTATCGATCATCTTGGAGATCATCTTCTTGGTCATAAGCTGGTTCGCGGTAGCGAACGGCACAGCTGGGTTAAGCGGCAGAATCTGACCAATCAGCATGCGACCCGGAGTCGTTTCCACGATCTCGGTGGTCTGCTTGCCCTCTGCATCCCAGGCCGGCACGCGTGCCTTGATCTTGGTGTGCAGGGTGACGACCTTGTTGTCGAGCGCATGTTCCAGTTCCGCATAGGAACCGAAGGCCATGCCTTCGCCCGGCTCATTGTCGTTCATCAGCGACAGATAATAGAGACCAAGCACGATGTCCTGCGACGGCACGATGATCGGCTGACCATTGGCTGGGTGCAGAATGTTGTTGGTCGACATCATCAAGACGCGCGCTTCAAGCTGCGCTTCGAGCGACAGCGGCACGTGCACGGCCATCTGGTCACCATCGAAGTCGGCGTTGAAGGCCGAGCAGACGAGCGGATGCAGGCGGATGGCCTTGCCTTCGATCAACATGGGCTCGAAGGCCTGAATGCCGAGGCGGTGCAGCGTCGGAGCGCGGTTGAGCAGCACCGGATGCTCGCGGATGACCTCGTCCAGGATATCCCAGACTTCCGGCTTTTCCTTCTCAACCAGCTTCTTGGCCTGCTTCACCGTCGACGAGAAACCCTTGGCTTCAAGGCGCGAATAGATGAAGGGCTTGAACAGCTCGAGCGCCATCTTCTTGGGAAGACCGCATTGATGCAGCTTGAGGTTCGGACCCACGGTGATCACCGAACGGCCCGAATAGTCCACGCGCTTGCCGAGCAGGTTCTGGCGGAACCGGCCCTGCTTGCCCTTGAGCATATCGGAGAGCGACTTCAGCGGACGCTTGTTGGCGCCCGTGATGGTGCGGCCGCGACGACCATTGTCGAACAGCGCGTCCACAGCTTCCTGCAGCATGCGCTTTTCGTTGCGGATGATGATATCCGGCGCACGCAGCTCGATCAGGCGCTTCAGGCGGTTGTTACGGTTGATCACGCGACGATAGAGGTCGTTCAGATCCGAGGTCGCAAAGCGGCCGCCATCGAGCGGCACCAGCGGACGCAGCTCGGGCGGAATGACCGGAATGACCGTCATGATCATCCATTCGGGCTTGTTGCCCGACACGATGAACTGCTCGACGATCTTCAAGCGCTTGGCGAGCTTCTTGGGCTTAAGCTCAGTCGTCGCCTCGGCAATTTCCACGCGCAGGTCAGCGGCGATCTTTTCCAGATCGAGGCCGAGCAGGATTTCGCGGATGGCCTCGGCGCCTATCTTGGCGGTGAAAGAATCTGCGCCGTATTCGTCCTGGGCGTCCAAGTATTGTTCTTCGGTCAGCAGCTCGTTCTGCGTGAACGGCGTAAGACCAGGATCGAGGACCACATAGTTCTCGAAATACAGGATGCGCTCGATATCCTTCAGGGTCATGTCGAGCAGCAGTGCAATACGGCTCGGCAGGGACTTCAGGAACCAGATATGAGCGACCGGAGCGGCCAGTTCGATATGGCCCATGCGCTCACGGCGAACGCGCGACAGGGTGACTTCCACACCGCACTTTTCGCAGATAACGCCCTTGAATTTCATGCGCTTATACTTGCCGCAAAGACATTCATAGTCCTTCACGGGGCCAAAGATACGAGCGCAGAACAGACCATCGCGTTCAGGCTTGAACGTACGATAGTTGATGGTCTCGGGCTTTTTGATTTCGCCATAGGACCAGCTAAGGATTTTCTCGGGGCTCGCGATCGAGATCTTCATCTGATCGAAAGTCTGCACGGGGACGGCCGGGTTGAACGGGTCCATGACGTGGGAATGCTGATTCATAAATTCTCTCCTCTACCCATCCAGGAGCCGGTCAATGAACGGATCCTGAACGGGCGATGATTGGAAACTGGAAGTGCCGGATTATTCCGCCGCTTCCTGAGGAGGTGCGAGCTCCGGATCGGGCTGTTCGGGTTCGCTCTCTTCGCGCATGTCGAGTTCGACATTGAGACCGAGAGAACGGATTTCCTTGACCAGAACGTTGAAGCTTTCCGGAATACCCGCTTCGAAGGTGTCGTCGCCGCGCACAATGGCCTCGTAGACCTTTGTACGACCCGCCACGTCGTCCGACTTGATGGTGAGCATTTCCTGCAGCGTATAGGCGGCGCCATACGCTTCGAGAGCCCACACTTCCATCTCGCCGAAGCGCTGACCACCGAACTGCGCCTTACCACCCAACGGCTGCTGGGTAACGAGCGAGTACGGCCCAATCGAACGCGCGTGGATCTTGTTGTCCACCAGGTGGTCGAGCTTGAGCATATAGATGTAGCCCACGGTCACCTGACGGTCGAACTGCTCGCCGGTACGGCCGTCGAACACGGTCGACTGACCCGAGGCCTTCAGCCCTGCCCGCTCGAGCATCTCAACGATGTCGGCTTCCTTGGCACCGTCGAAGACCGGCGTCGCAATCGGCACGCCTTTGCTCAAATGCTCGCCGAGGCGAACAAGGCTGTCATCGTCGAGATCAGTCAGCGTTTCGTCATTGGCGAACAGGGTGTTGATCTCGGCGCGGAGCGGCTTCAGGTCACCCTTGGCGTGGTAGGCGCGAACCATCTCGTCGATCTTCTTGCCCATGCCGGCACAGGCCCAACCCAGATGGGTTTCAAGGATCTGACCAACATTCATACGCGAGGGCACGCCGAGCGGGTTGAGCACGATGTCGACCGACGTACCGTCTTCGAGATAGGGCATGTCTTCCACCGGAACGATGCGCGAAACCACGCCCTTGTTCCCGTGACGGCCGGCCATCTTGTCGCCCGGCTGGATCTTGCGCTTGGTCGCAATGAAGACCTTGACCATCTTCATCACGCCCGGCGGAAGTTCATCACCACGCTGGAGCTTGTCGACCTTGTCGATGAAGCGCTGCTCGAGCAGACGACGGCTCTCTTCATACTGAGCATGAAGAGCTTCCATCTCGGTCATGACCTTGTCGTCTTCGACGGCAAACTGCCACCACTTCGAACGCGGCTGACCTTCAAAGATCGAGTCATTGAGCTTGGTGCCAACCACATAGCCCTTCGGACCAGCAGTCGCCGCCTTGCCGAACAGCATTTCCTTCAGACGCGCATAGACGTTGCGGTCCAGAATGGACTGTTCGTCGTCGCGGTCCTTGGCCAGGCGCTCGATTTCCTCGCGCTCGATGGCCATGGCGCGCTCGTCCTTGTCGATGCCGTGGCGGTTGAACACCCGCACTTCAACAACAGTACCAGCATCGCCGGGCGGAACGCGCAGCGAGGTGTCACGGACGTCAGAGGCCTTTTCACCGAAGATGGCGCGGAGGAGCTTTTCTTCCGGGGTCATCGGCGATTCACCCTTGGGGGTGATCTTGCCGACCAGAATGTCGCCCGGCTGTACTTCAGCACCGATATGAACGATACCGGCTTCGTCGAGGTTCTTCAGCGCCTCTTCCGAAACGTTCGGAATATCGCGGGTGATTTCTTCCGGACCAAGCTTGGTGTCGCGGGCCATGACTTCATATTCCTCGATATGGATCGAGGTGAAGACGTCCTGCATGGCGATCTTCTCGCTCAGCAGAATGGAGTCTTCGAAGTTGTAGCCATTCCAGGGCATGAAGGCGACGAGCACGTTACGGCCGAGAGCGAGATCGCCCAGTTCGGTCGACGGGCCGTCTGCAATAATGTCACCGGCATTGATGTGGTCACCAACGACGACCAGCGGACGCTGGTTGATCGAGGTCGACTGGTTCGAACGCTGGAACTTCATCAGGTTGTAGATGTCGACGCCCGACTTCGACGCATCGGTTTCTTCCGTTGCGCGAATAACGATACGGGTGGCATCCACCTGGTCGACGATACCGGTGCGCTTGGCCGCAATGGCAGCGCCCGAGTCACGGGCCACGACGGGCTCCATACCAGTACCCACAAACGGAGCCTCGGCACGCAGCAGCGGCACAGCCTGCTTCTGCATGTTCGAGCCCATCAGAGCGCGGTTGGCGTCGTCGTTTTCAAGGAACGGGATCAGGGAAGCGGCGACCGACACCATCTGCTTGGGCGAAACGTCCATCAGGTCGACGTTTTCCTTGGGCGTCAGGCCGTTGTCACCAGCATGACGGGCAACAACCAGATCGTCCTGCAGCTCCAGGGTCGGAGTGAACTGCACGTTCGCCTGAGCGACGTAGTGCTTCGCCTCTTCCATGGCAGAGAGGTAAACGACCTCGTCGGTCAGCTTGCCATCGACGATCTTGCGGTACGGGGTTTCGATGAAACCGTACTTGTTGACGCGGGCATAGGTGGCCAGGTTGTTGATCAGACCGATATTCGGGCCTTCCGGCGTCTCAATCGGGCAGATACGGCCGTAGTGGGTCGGGTGCACGTCGCGCACTTCGAAGCCAGCACGTTCGCGGGTGAGACCGCCAGGCCCAAGCGCGGAGAGACGACGCTTGTGCGCGACTTCCGAGAGCGGGTTGGTCTGGTCCATGAACTGGCTGAGCTGGCTGGAACCGAAGAATTCACGCACAGCAGCGGCAGCCGGCTTGGCGTTGATCAGGTCCTGCGGCATCACCGTGTCGATTTCGACCGAGCTCATACGCTCCTTGATGGCACGCTCCATGCGGAGCAGACCAAGGCGGTATGAGTTTTCCATGAGTTCGCCGACCGAACGGACGCGGCGGTTTCCCAGGTTGTCGATATCGTCGATTTCGCCACGGCCATCGCGCAGATCGACCAGAGTACGGACGACTTCGACAATGTCTTCCTTGCGCAGGGTGCGCATGGTGTCCGGCGCATCGAGTTCGAGGCGCATGTTCATCTTGACGCGGCCAACAGCCGACAGATCGTAGCGCTCGCTGTCAAAGAACAGCGACTGGAACATAGCTTCGGCGGTTTCGACGGTCGGGGGTTCACCCGGACGCATCACGCGATAGATGTCGAACAGAGCATCTTCGCGGCTCTCATTCTTGTCGATCGCCAGCGTGTTGCGCAGATAAGCACCGATGGTGATGTGGTCAATGTCGAGGATCGGCAGCTCGTCAAAGCCCTTGTCGACCAGAGAGGTTAGCAGCTTTTCGTCGAGCTCGTCGCCGGCCTCGGCATAGATCTCACCGGTCTGCAGGTTCACCAGATCTTCGGCGACATACATGCCATAGAGGTCTTCATCGACGGCCAGCAGGTGCGTAAGGCCGTTTTCGGCCAGCTTCTTGGCCTGACGGGCCGAGAGCTTCTTGCCACCCTCATGCACGACGTCGCCGGTCTTGGCGTCGATCAGGTCATGGGTCGGCTTGGCGCCTTTCCACTTTTCGGCGTCGTAAGGAACGCGCCAGCCCTTCTCGGTCTTTTCGTAGTTGAGCTTGTTGTAATAGGTGTCGAGGATTTCCTCGGCATCCATGCCAAGCGCCTTGAGCAGCGAGGTGACCGGAATCTTGCGGCGACGGTCGATACGCGCATAGACGATATCCTTGGCGTCGAATTCAATATCGAGCCAGGAACCGCGATAGGGAATGATGCGGCCAGCAAACAGCAGCTTGCCCGAAGAGTGGGTCTTGCCCTTGTCGTGATCAAAGAACACGCCGGGCGAGCGGTGCATCTGCGAAACGATGACGCGCTCGGTGCCGTTGACCACAAAGGTGCCATTGGGCGTCATGAAGGGCATGTCGCCCATATAGACGTCCTGCTCCTTGATGTCCTTGACCGAGCGGGCGCCGGTTTCCTCGTCCACTTCAAACACGATCAGCCGCAGCGTCACCTTGAGCGGGGCAGCGAAGGTCATATCGCGCGCGCGGCACTCATCGATGTCATATTTGGGCTGCTCGAATTCGTAGCGTACGAATTCCAGGCTTGCCGTATTAGAGAAGTCAGTGATCGGGAAGACCGACCGGAACACGGACTGCAGACCCTCTTCCGGACGACCGCCTTTGGGCTCGGCGACCTGAAGAAACTGATCATAGGAAGCCTTCTGGACTTCGATCAGATTGGGCAGCTCCGTGACTTCGCGGATGGAACCGAAGGACTTGCGAACCTTGCGGCGGCCGTTGAACGTGGTAGCCATGAAAGCTCCTGTTTCTGGTTATCGCGTCATCGCCGCCAAGGCGTGACGCTCCATTTTTGCTTGTCTCGGAGGCAGATATCCAAAGACCCGACTATCAGCCGTCGGCGCTCGGGATATATGCCTGGTAGTCAATTCAGCGGGTCTAAGGTGGATGACACAAGAACCCGGCTCACGACCCGATGAGCCGGTTCACAGACACGTGATCAGCGACTAAAGCCCCGCACGTGGCACAGCCCACGGCGAGGTCAACAGAGGCTTCAATCTGCCCGCGACATCCAAATTCGTCATATATTTCCGCAAATTGGGGCTCGGACCCATCCAATCGGCCCAAAGCGAATCGTTCCGTCAGAAACGGAAAAGCGAAATGGCACATAAAGCGCCATTTCGCAAATTTCAAGGCTTAAACTGAAATTACTTCAGTTCGACCTTCGCGCCGGCATCTTCCAGCTTCTTCTTGATGTCTTCGGCTTCAGCCTTCGACACGCCTTCCTTGATCGGCTTCGGAGCGCCTTCGACCAGGGCCTTGGCTTCGCCCAGGCCGAGGCCGGTGATGCCACGAACTTCCTTGATCACGTTGATCTTGTTGTCGCCGAAGGCGGCCAGGATCACGTCGAATTCAGTCTTTTCTTCAGCGGCAGCAGCCGGAGCAGCACCACCGGCAGCGGCAGCAACAGCAACCGGAGCAGCGGCAGAAACGCCCCACTTTTCTTCCAGGAGCTTCGAAAGTTCGGAAGCTTCCAGGACGGTCAGGGCCGAAAGGTCGTCTACGAGCTTGGCGAGATCAGCAGCCATTTTATACTCTTTTCAGTTTGGGTTCGGGTTCGAATGTTGAGGTAGTTTGGAACGGCCTTAAGCCGCTTCGCCCTGATCCGCGTGGGCGGCCAGAACGCGAGCAATGCCCGCACCCGGCTGCACGAGGATGGAAGCGATGTTCTGGGCGGGCTGCTTGACCAGGCCGGCAAGCTTGGCGCGCAGTTCGTCCAGCGAGGGCATCGTTGCCAGCGCCTTGACCCCATCGGAGTCCAGAGCGGTCTGACCCATGGCACCACCGAGAATGACGAACTTCTGGTTCTTCTCGGCGAAGGCCGCTGCGATTTTTGGTGCAGCGACGGGATCTTCCGCATAGGCGATGACGGTCGGGCCGGTGAACAGGCCCGAAATGTCCGCGACATCGGTTTCCTTCAGAGCGAGCTTGGCAAGGCGGTTCTTGGCGACCTTGACCTTGCCGCCAGCCTTCTTGACCTGCACGCGCAGATCGGTGAAAGCGGCAACGGTCAGGCCGGTATTGTGCGCGACGACGATCGATCCAGCGCCCGCAAGGGCTTCCTGGAGCGAGGCGACGACTTCACGCTTTTCCGCTCTTTCCAATGCTAGTCTCCACAAATTGACCCCAAGGTGGAACACCAAGGAGCCATTGCCAATTGCTGCCCCCTGCCCTTTTGGGACCGGGGAACAACGGTTAGTGCCTGCCAACCGGGAGCCCGCTGGGGGCAACTGGCTTAGGTTCGAACCTCAACCCCATGGGCCGTTCGGCCCGGAATTGGGTCTCACCCCGTCTATTGCTGGCTCCATCTGGAATTAACGGCGGAACGCCGGCCGGCAGTCTCGGACAGGACTTTTTCAGCGTCAGGGCGAACCCTTCGGCCGAAATACCGGGCAATCGAAACTGCCCGGAATTTTGCGAGGAGCGCTATACGGCAATAAAGCCCGCGCTCCTAGTCTTTTCTTCAGACGGCCGAAGACGGCTCGACATGAACGCCCGGGCCCATGGTCGAGGAAACCGCGACCTTCTTGACATAGGTGCCCTTGGCGCCAGCAGGCTTGGACTTCTGCACGGCATCGGTGAAGGCCTTGATATTGGCCAGCAGCGCCTCTTCCGAGAACGACACCTTGCCAATACCGGCATGGATGATACCGGCCTTTTCAACGCGATATTCCACAGCGCCGCCCTTGGCAGCGCCAACGGCGCCCTTGACGTCCATGGTCACGGTGCCGACCTTGGGGTTCGGCATCAGGTTGCGCGGGCCCAGGATCTTACCCAGACGACCGACCAGCGGCATCATATCCGGCGTGGCAATGCAGCGATCGAACTCGATCTTGCCCGACTGGATGGTTTCCATCAGCTCTTCGGCGCCGACAATGTCAGCACCAGCAGCGGTGGCCTCGTCAGCCTTGGCGCCACGAGCAAACACGGCGACACGAACGGTCTTACCGGTGCCATTGGGCAGACTGACAACGCCGCGGACCATCTGGTCAGCGTGACGCGGGTCAACACCCAGGTTCATCGCGATCTCAACGGTTTCGTCGAACTTGGCGGAGGCCTTCGACTTCACCAGCTTAACAGCTTCTTCAAGCGAATAGAGCTTGTTGCGGTCGATGCCTTCACGGCCGGCGGCAACCTTCTTTGCGATCTTTGCCATTTGTTCTTAGCCCTCGACCTGGATGCCCATCGACCGGGCGGAACCGGCGATCATGCTCATTGCGGCCTCAACGTCGTCCGCGTTGAGATCCTTCATCTTCTTTTCGGCGATATCGCGCAGCTGAGCCTGCGTGATGGTGCCGGCGCTTTCCTTGCCCGGAAGCTTGGAGCCGGACTTGAGCTTCATGGCCTGCTTGATGAAGTAGGTCACCGGCGGCTGCTTCATCTCGAAGGTGAAGCTCTTGTCCGCATAGGCGGTGATGATGGTCGGAATGGGCGAGCCCTTGTCGAGCTCCTGCGTAGCCGCATTGAAGGCCTTGCAGAATTCCATGATGTTCAGACCGCGCTGACCCAGCGCCGGACCGATCGGGGGCGACGGGGTGGCAGAGCCAGCCGGCACCTGGAGCTTGATATAGCCCACAATTTTCTTAGCCATTTTGTTTCCTTTCAGTGGTCACGATTGACCGAGTAAGGCCGTGGTTCGGTTTCCTGACGCCGGCTAAAGCGCCATCCCCTTCCACGGGTTTTATCCGGCCTGGGCCGGATAGCTTTGGTCAGACCTTTTCGACCTGACCGTATTCGAGCTCCACAGGTGTGGGGCGACCGAAAATCGAGACCTCGACCTTGAGGCGGGAACGCTCTTCGTCCACCTCTTCGACGACGCCATTGAAGCTGGCAAACGGACCGTCCGACACGCGAACATTCTCGCCCACTTCGAAACTGACGGAGGGCTTGGGATGATCCACGCCTTCCTGCACCTGCTGCAGGATGGACATGGCCTCGCTCTCCGAGATCGGCATCGGCTTGTTGTCCGAGCCAAGGAAGCCAGTGACCTTGGGCGTGTTCTTGATCAGATGGAATGCCTCGTCGGTCATGTCCATCTTCACCAGCACATAGCCCGGAAAGAACTTGCGCTCCGTGTCGACCTTGCGGCCGCGACGGATCTCCACGACCTTCTCGGTCGGCACGATCACGTCTTCAAACAGGTGCTCGAGCTTCTTCTGAGCGACCTTGAGACGGATATCCTCCGCCACCTTGCGCTCGAAGTTCGAATACGCCTGAACGATGTACCAGCGCTTGGCCATAAAGGGTCGCCGCTCCCAATAACTTTTGTTGTAAGACCCGACTTAGCGGATCGACAGCATCATAGACACGAGCCAGGAAATGATCTGGTCCGCCGCAAGAAAGAACAGGCTGGCCAGGATGACCAGTACCAGAACCATGATCGTGGAAATCACGATCTCGCTCCGGCCCGGCCAGGTGACCTTGCTGACTTCCGAGCGAACCTGCTGGAAAAACTGGACTGGGTTCGTGCGGGCCATGGGCGTTTCTACTCGAATATCTTGGTGCAAAACCAAAGGCCGCGCAGGAATCCCGCACGGCTAGAGCGGGCTATCTAGAGGCTTTGCTTGCGGAATGCAACAGGCTTGGCAAAGGGAATCGCTGTTCTCAGCACCCCTCATTTCCGATCACATGTAAAGCATAAGTGGAAAAAGCGAACGAATCCCCCTTGCACGCCCGCATTGCTTGGCGTTGGATAGATTGTGCCCGGAATGTGGCAACGCTCGCGGAGGGAGCAATGTCGTTCGAGGTCCTCGCCTGCCAACTCATGCATTTTGGCCCCCATGCCACCATTCCCGGCCGCATCACCGGTTCGGTGCGCGTGCGGATTCGCGAACGCTTCCACGGCAATGTCACCGAATATGGCCTCAACCTGCCGGTGAAGGCCGATTGCGGCAAGGTTCCCCATGAGCAGGTGCGCACCGCGCTTTTGACGCATGCTGCCCACCAGCTCAACAAGCTCAAGGCCCGCCACAGCGAGAAAATGCCCGTCGCGGCGGAGTAAAACGTAACCGTTCGGCAACGGATTTTCCGCCGCGAGACAAGGCACTTCGCACCCGCGCACACAAAAAGTCCCCTGCCCGCAACCTTTGCTGTCACAGCGCGTTTTTATGCGGCAGGACTTGCCTCCTGCGACCTCCAACGTCAGTCCCCGGATCCCATGCACTCCCGACCCCTACCGGGGACTGGCTCTTTTTTTTTTTTCTTCGCAGCCAGATGAAAGTCCGGTCCACAAGCGGCATGATAGCGCTTTGGTGGGAATTGCGGACTGGAGACCTCTCGACAGTCACGCATATTTGGGCCTGGCAGGGGCTGGGGGACTCGAACCCACGACCCTCGGTTTTGGAGACCGATGCTCTACCAACTGAGCTAAACCCCTTCAGGCGAGGCCGTGTCTAATGGCAAAGCGCCAAGGATGCAAGTGTCAGTTTGAGCGACCTGCGTCCCATTCACAAGCAAGGTCGTCCCGCGGCGGCAGAACGGCCGATATAGCCCCTTCCGGCCCCGCCACGGCACCCGGCCGGCCACATCCCCAGGACCGGCTTCCATCACGTCGCTACTATGGAGTACGGTAGACGCCTTGGCGAAGTTGGGGGGGCGACGTCAGACCATGCGTGACATGGACGACCGAAGCGCAGTTGTCATGCTGCAGGCCGCGCAGTGTCTCGAGTATCCTGGCGCGCTGCAATGCGTTCGCCATCGAATCCGGTCCGTCCCGATCGGGCGCACGGCGTCTCCATCGATAAGCCTGTCGCCGGCAAACTCGCCCCGCCGTCTGGGGCATCGCCACAATGGCCCGTTCCGATCGAAATCGATCAGGACCGCATCCACCTGTTCGACCCCGAAGCGACCAAGGCCATCACGGCCGGCCAACCTTCCATTTTGAGTTTTTTGAGCATCATCATGAACACGCACGCCGCCGCCCTCGACCACGTCAACACCGCGTCCCGCCCCTCGGACCTGCGCATCACGGATATGCGGGTAGCCGAAATTGTTGGCGCCCCTTTCACCACGGCCATCCTGAAGATCTACACCAATCAGGGTCTGGTCGGTCTTGGTGAGGTTCGGGACGGTGCCAGCGCCACCTATGCCCTGATGCTCAAGAGCCGGCTCCTGGGCGAAAATCCCTGCGACGTCGACAGGCTGTTCCGCCGCATAAAGCAGTTTGGCGGCCATGGGCGGCAGGGTGGCGGCGTTTCGGCCGTCGAAATCGCGCTCTGGGACCTGGCCGGCAAGGCCTATGGCGTGCCGATCTACCAGATGCTGGGCGGCAAGTTCCGCGACAAGGTACGGATGTATTGCGATACCGACGCCTCGGTTCCCAGCGGGACCGAGACCGGAAGGCGGCTCAAGGAACGCATGGATCTCGGCTTCACCTTCCTCAAGATGGATCTGGGCCTGATGCAGATCGTCGACACGCCCGGCTCGGTGGTCGCGCCTGCCGGCTCATTGGAAGGCTATCGTATCCACCCCAAGCGCGGCACGGGCAAAACCCTGGAGGACCGCCGGGCGCGCAATGCAGTCTATGATGTCCACAATGTCCGCCATCCCTTTACCGGCCTCAATTTCACCGAGAAAGGCCTGGAGCTGCTCGAGGACTATATTTACCAGGTGCGCGAGGTCATCGGCTACGAGGTGCCCCTTGCCATCGACCATGTGGGGCATATTTCCCTGCAAAGCGGCATACGCCTGGCCAGGCGCATCGAGAAATACGCGCCGGCCTGGCTCGAGGATGTCATTCCCTGGCAATATGCCGATCAGTACCGCCAACTACAGCAGGCCACCACGGTGCCGATCTGCACCGGCGAGGACATCTACCTCAAGGAGGGGTTCGAGCCACTCCTGAATTCCGGCATTGCCGTCATTCACCCTGACCTGTTGACCTCGGGAGGCATTCTCGAAACCAAGAAGATTGGCGATGCCGCCCAGGATAAGGGTATCGCGATGGCCGTACATATGGCTGAAAGTCCTGTCGCCTGCATGGCCGCGGCGCATATGGCGGTCGCCACCGAAAACTTCATGGCGCTCGAATATCACTCGGTCGATGTCGACTGGTGGGACGATGTCGCCATCGGCCTGCCCAAGCCCCTGGTCAAAGACGGCTTCATCACCGTGCCGGACAAGCCTGGCCTGGGCATTGATGACATAGACGATGCCGTCATCAGCCAGCATCTGCAGGACGGCGTCACCGGCATCTGGCAGCCGACCGACCATTGGGACCACGAATATAGCTGGGACCGGACCTGGAGCTGACCGGCCCGAAGCCCCCAAAACCGGGACCACCAAGCAAATATTCCCAATATTCCATTGTAGGATGATTTGAATGACCCACACACCCGACATCACCCGTCCCCCAAAGGAACTGGTCGACGGCATCCTGGCCCTTGGCGCCGCCCTTGCCTCGTCAACCCTGGCCCATATGGGTGTTCGCAATTGCCACTTGCTGGGACCGGTTGCCCAGCAATCCGGCAAGGCCATCGCCGGTCCGGCATTGACCCTGCAGTGCATGCCCAAGCGCGAAGATCTATATGACGAAGCCGAATATGCTGACCCTGAAAAGCAGCTACACCGGCATGTGCTCTATCACGTTCAGGCGGGCGACATTGTCGTTGTGGATGCGCGCGGCGACATGTCCTCGGGTATTTTCGGGGATATGATGTCGACCTATTTCAAGGGCCGTGGCGGTGCCGGCATAGTGGTAGACGGCTGCCTGCGCGACCGCCCCAACCTGAGCAAGCTGGACGTCCCCGTCTGGATCAGGGGATGGACACCCAATTTTCACACACAGACCAATATCATGCCCTTTGCGGTCAACACGCCGATTGCCTGCGGCGGTGTCCTCGTCATGCCCGGCGATATTATCGTTGCCGACGACGACGGGGCCGTTTGCGTGCCCTCTGCGCTGGCCGCGAAAGTCATTGAGGAGGCCAATCGGAGCCACGACTGGGAAGACTTCTCCCGCATAAAATTGCAGGCCGGCGAGCCTCTGCAGCGCTATTACCCGCTCCACAACGATGCCCGGGCCGAATACGAGGAGTGGCGAAAGCTCAACCCTGTGAAAACCGGCAAATAGGTCGCCAACCACAGATCGCCGGAAAGGGAAACTGGCCAAGGGCCAGACAGGCCGATACCGCCGGCACAGCCGGCGGTATCGTATTCGCTTTGATCAGGCAGACCGGTTCTTGTTGTAGAGATCGAAGAACACGGCGGCGAGCAGGACCACGCCCTTGATCATCTGCTGCCAATCGATGTTCACGCCCATGATCGACATGCCGTTATTCATCACACCCATGATGAAGGCGCCGATCACTGCGCCCGCAACCTGACCGACACCGCCCAGCGCCGAAGCGCCGCCAATGAACACGGCCGCGATCACGTCCAGCTCCAGCCCCTGCCCCGCTTTCGGCGTCGCCGAATTGAGGCGGGCCGCATAGATCATGCCGGCCAGAGCCGCCAGGGCGCCCATAATGGCAAAGATATAGAATGTGGTCCGCTCGGTCTTGATGCCCGAAAGTGCCGCAGCCTTGAGATTGCCACCCAGCGCATAGATGCGGCGGCCAAAGGTCAGGCGCTTGGTCATGAAGACGAAGAAGGCGATCAGCACGCCCATCACAACCAGCACGTTCGGCAGGCCGCGATAGGACGCCAGCATATAGGCAAAGAACAGCACCAGCGCCGCAATCACAACGTTCTTGATCACGAACAGGCTGAACGGCTCGACATCATAACCGCGCGCGATGCGACGGGCGCGGCCGCGGATGGCAAAGAAGACCATGCCGACAATGGCCAGGATCGCAATGACCATGGTGGTGGAATGCAGCACCACATTCTGCCCGTTCTCGGCCAGCCAGGGCATGGTGATCGGTCCCACGATATCGGGAATGAAGCCTGCCGAAAGCATCTGGAACTCGGCCGGGAACGGCCCCACCGATTTGCCCGCCAGGATAGCCAGCGACAGCCCCTTGAAGATCAGCATGCCCGCCAGCGTCACGATAAACGCCGGGATCTTGTAATAAGCGATCAGATAGCCCTGCGCCGCGCCAATGACGGCGCCCGCAAGCAGGCAGATAGCCCCCGCCACGATCGGATGGGACAGGAACGCCAATTCGGGCGGCAGATCCCAACCCACCATCAGCATGGCCGCGAGCGCGCCGATAAAGCCGGAGACCGAACCGACCGAAAGGTCGATATGGCCGGCCACAATCACCAGCAGCATGCCCAGCGCCATCACGATGATATAGCTGTTCTGCAGGATGATATTGGTCAGGTTGACCGGTTTGAACAGCACGCCATTGGTGAAATACTGAAAGAACAGCATGATCAGGATCAGCGCGAGCAACAGGCCGTAATCGCGCATATTGGCCCGCAGGGCGCCAAGCAATGTCAGTTCATGGGCCTGAGCCGGCTGGGCCGCAGAGGTTCCGGTCGGTGCGGTTTCGGTGGTCATGAGGCTTTTCCTTCGGCGCGCACGATGGAGCGCATGATCTTTTCCTGGCTCGCTTCGCTGGTGGGCATTTCACCCACGATGCGGCCTTCATTCATAACATAGAGGCGGTCGGTAATGCCGAGCAGCTCGGGCATTTCCGAGGAGATCACCAGGATCGCCTTCCCCTGGGCAGCGAGCTGGTTGATGATGGTGTAGATTTCATATTTGGCGCCGACATCGATGCCGCGCGTCGGCTCGTCCAGGATCAGCACATCCGGATTGGCATAGAGCCATTTGCTCAGCACCACCTTCTGCTGATTGCCGCCCGACAGGTTGCCCACCACCTGATAGACGCTCGAGGAGCGGATATTGGTCTTCTTGCGATAGTCATTGGCGGCGTCGAGCTCGGCCAGATCGTCAATCACGCCCCACCGGGACACGCCGAGCAGATTGGCGATGGTGGTATTGTGCTTGATATGGTCGATCAGGTTCAGACCATAGGTTTTGCGGTCCTCTGTGGCATAGGCAATGCCGTTGCGGATCGATTTGTCGACAGTCGAGGTATCGACCTTCTGACCGTTGACGAACACCTCGCCCGAGATCTTCTGACCATAGGATTTGCCGAAGACACTCATGGCAAATTCCGTGCGCCCCGATCCCATCAGCCCGGCAATGCCGACAACCTCGCCCTTGCGCAGGTTGATATTGACGTCGCGGATGATTTGCCGATCACGATGCTGCGGATGGAAGACGTTCCAGTTCTTCACCTCCAGCACCACCTCGCCGACCTTGGGCGTGCGGGCCGGATAGCGGTCATTCAGGGCCCGGCCCACCATCGAGGTGATGATCCGGTCCTCGGTGATATCCTCGGTATTCATGGTCTCGATGGCCCGCCCGTCGCGGATAACGGTCACGCGGTCGGCAATGCGGGAGATCTCGTTCAGCTTGTGGCTGATAATGATCGAGGTAATGCCCTGCTTCTTGAATTCGAGCAGCAGGTCGAGCAACGCCTGGCTGTCCTTTTCGGAGAGCGACGCCGTCGGCTCATCCAGGATCAGCAGTTGAACCTGCTTGGAGAGCGCCTTAGCGATCTCGACAAGCTGTTGCTTGCCCACGCCGATATTGGTGATCAGCGTATCGGGGTCCTCGTTCAGACCCACCATCTTGAGCAGCTTGCGCGCGCCGTCGCGCGTTTCATCCCAGTCGATGACGCCGTTCCTGGCCTGCTCATTGCCCAGAAAGATATTCTCGGCAATCGAGAGCAGCGGCACCAGCGCCAGCTCCTGATGGATGATGACAATGCCCTTATGCTCACTGTCGCTGATCGATTTGAAGTGCTGTTCTTCGCCCTGATAGATGATCTGACCTTCATAGGAGCCAGAGGGATAGACCCCGCTCAGCACCTTCATCAGGGTGGACTTGCCCGCGCCGTTCTCGCCGCAAATGGCGTGAATTTCGCCTTCGCGCACATCCAGATTGACGTCCGAGAGCGCCTTGACGCCGGGAAAGGTCTTGGTGATGCCGCGCATCTCCAGAATGGTCTTGGTCATGCTGACCCTGTCATTTCAACCACCGAAAATGGGTTCACCCGGGCCTCGCCCGAAAAACCCGGCCTTCCGAACGTGAACCGCTCGTCGGAAAACCCGGTGAATCATGTTTGAAAGGGACCCCGCAAAGACGGGGCCCCTCGCTTATTGCGCCGCTTACTGCAGCTCTTCGGCCTTGATGTAGCCCGAGTCGATCACGCGTTCTTCGTAATTGGTGATGTCGACTTCATAGGGGGTCAGCAGGATCGAGGGCACAACCTTGACGCCATTGTCATAGGTAGTGGTGTCCAGACCGCCAGGCTCCTGGCCGGACAGCACGGTGTCGATCAGCTGGGCAGTGTACTGCGCCAGTTCACGGGTGTCCTTGAACACGGTCGAGTACTGTTCGCCGGCAATGATCGCCTTCACGGACGGGACTTCAGCATCCTGACCGGTGATGATCGGCCAGGAGAGGTCGCCCGAGCCATAGCCAACGCCACGGAGCGAGGAGATGATGCCGCGGCTGAGGCCGTCATAGGGAGCCAGCACGCCATGCACACGGCTACCGTCCGAGTAGTTGGCGGAGAGGATGTTATCCATGCGAGCCTGTGCCACAGCACCGTCCCAACGCAGGGTACCAACCTGTTCCATGCCCATCTGGCCCGACTTGATGACAATGTCGCCGCTGTCGATCATCGGCTGCAGCACAGCCATGGCGCCGTCATAGAAGAAGAAGGCGTTGTTGTCGTCCGGCGAACCACCGAACAGCTCGACATTCCAGGGCTTCTGGTCGCCGAAGCGCTCTTCGAGACCCTTCACCAGGCTGTTGGCCTGAAGCACGCCAACCTGGAAGTTGTCGAAGGTGGTGTAGTAGTCGACATTGCCGCTTTCGCGGATCAGGCGGTCATAGGCGATAACCTTGACACCCTGGTCGGCGGCCTGCTGCAGCACGGCGCTGAGCGTGGTGCCGTCGATCGAAGCGATCACGAGAGCCTTGACGCCCTTGGTGACCATGTTTTCGATCTGGGCCAGCTGGTTGGGGATATCGTCTTCCGCATATTGCAGGTCGACGGTGTAGCCCATGCCTTCCAGTGCGGACTTGAGCTCATTGCCGTCCGAGATCCAACGCAGCGACGACTGCGTCGGCATGGCGATACCGACCTGGCCCTTGTCCTGGGCGAAGGCGCCGGTAACAGCGGTGGCGGCCAGCGCACCCGCAGCGAACACCGTCGCGATTGATTTGAGAACCTTCACGTCTCGACTCCCTAAAAACTTCGAGATTGGTTGTTTATGGTCTTTTGGGTTCAGAAAGTTCAGGCAGCCCCGATCCCAACGCCGACGACGCAGCCGAAAGCTGCGCCATTGATTGCCGGCTTACGCCGCGTCTGGAAATGGCCAATGCCCACAGGACATCCGCCATCTGGAACTACATGAAATCCTCCGGCACGGACGGCATTGCGCCGCCATGGACTCTCCCAAGCCCATGCGTGGGAAGCTAGAATAATCAGATAGGCGTGTAAAGCGGCGCATTGCGCTTGGGCAGCTATTTTTCGACTGTCGCAAAAAAATCCAAGGCAGACAACGCGGTACATACATGGAGCCGATATGCTGTGCCCTGCCCTCCGCGCGGTGTTGCAATCGGGCGAAAATGAGGCCACATAATCCAAAAGATATCTGACAAGTTGGGAGAGAGACAATTTCCAGAGGTGAGCCGAAAGCCGAGCGGGGAAGCGCGGCCGGAGAGGTCGCGGACGACCTCGCCCACGAAATCCTGACCGCGCTGACGCCGGGCGCCAGCCTGCCCAGCGAAGCCGATCTGGCCGAGCGCTATTCGGTAAGCCGTCTGACAATCCGGGAGGCGGTGAAGCTGCTTGCCGGGCGCGGCCTGCTGGACGTGGCCAGGGGACGCCGGGCGGTGGTGCGCGAGCCCGACGGCGCTGCCTTTTCGGACTTCCTGACATCCATGCTGCACAACGATTCCAAGAGCCTTTTCGATCTGATCGAAGTGCGCCTCTCGCTCGAGGTGCAGAGCGCGACATTGGCCGCCAAGCGCGCCAATCGCGCCGGCATCGCGGCAATCGAAAGCGCCTTGCGCGGCATGCAGGACAATGCCGACGCGGCCATGGCCGGAGACATGGCAGCCGACCGGCGCTTCCACGATTTCGATGTCGGCTTTCACGAAGCGATCGCCCTTGCCAGCGGCAACCGCATTCTGAGCTATCTTTTCGAGGCCATGTCAGCGCAATTGCGGCACGGCATACAAATCAGCCGGCGCGGCCATGCCAATCGCGGGCACAGCCTGCATGACACTATCGCATGGCATCAGCGCATTCTTGAAGCCATCCGCGCTGGCAATGCCCGCGCCGCCGGCGAAGCCATGCGTCTGCATCTCAAGGATACCGAGAGCGATATTCGCAACGCCCTGTCCAATGTCGCCGATCAGCCCGCCTGAACACGGCGCTCGCCATCACCCGCTCACCGACGGCGCCGGACGAGCGGGGATAACGTCACCAGTTCGCGATCCGCCCGTCAGGGAGAACGGCGTCAAGGGCGGGAATTTCTTCTTGTGCGAATGGATGGCGTGCGGCCGCCGCCTCGTCGATCTCGATGCCCAGGCCGGGCGCGTCCGGTACGCCCCAGCCCCCGTTCTGCATGTCCAGGGGATAGGTTTGGGTGCAGATATCGCGGAACCAGGGGACCAGGCCGACAGCTTCTTCCTGAATGACGAAATTGGGCGCGGCAAGATCAAATTGCAGCGCGACGGCGCCGGCCACCGGCCCCATCGGATTGTGCGGCGCAACGCCGATATTGGCCGCTTCCGCGATGGCCGCGATCTTGCGCCCGCCGGTGAACCCGCCACAATGGGCCAGGTCGGGCTGCACGAAAGCCACGGCGCGCTTTTCAGCGATTTCGGCAAATTCGCGCGGGGTAAAAAGGCGCTCGCCGGTGGCCAATGGACAGGAAACCTGCCGTGCCAGTTCGGCCATCGCCGTTGCATTGCCCGGCTGGATGGCTTCTTCGACGAACAGCGGCCTGATTGGGGCAATTGCGTCAATATAGGCTCGTGCGGCCTCTACGCTGTCAGGCCGACCATGGAAATCGGTCATGATTTCGACGCCGTCGCCCACCCGCTCGCGAACGCTCCGGGCCAGCTTCTCGACGTGTCGAACCTCGGGAAGTGGCGCGGAATAGCCTGTATAGGGGATAAAGCCGAGCTTGACGGCATTGTAGCCCATCTCAACCGTTTCCTGCACGGCATCGCAGAACGCATTGATATCGCTTGTCGATACCTGTGCGCCGATCTTGGCCCGGCGCAGATGGGTATAGACCGCCACATGGTCGCGGACACGACCGCCCAGCAGCTCGTGAACGGGAACACCGAGAGCCTTGCCCTTGATGTCCCACAAAGCCTGTTCGATCCCGGAAACGGCGGACAGGCCGATGGCCCCCAGGGGCCAGAAGCTGAAACCGGTCATGCGGCGTACGACATGCTCTACGCGTCTGGGGTCCTCGCCAATAACGAAGGGTTCGAGGTCTTCAATCGTGGCGCATACGGCGCGCGTCTTCCACTCCAGCGTGGCTTCGCCCCATCCGTACAAGCCCGGCTGATCTGTCAGGACCTTGACGAAAATCCAGTTGCGATGGATCGCGTTCACGACCACCGTTTTTACAGCAGTTATCTTCAATTCGGTCTCACTCAGGGATTGAGGACTTGCGGCAGCCAAGTCGAAATTTCTGGAACAAGGCACAGGATCACGACAGCGACAAGCTGCGCGATGAGAAACGGCACCAGGGCCCGCAACAGCGGGATCATGCCGATGCTGCCCACCCGCATGATGACGAACAGCACGACCCCGACGGGCGGCGTCACAAGGCCAATGGCCAGGGTCACCATCACGACCATGCTGGCCTGCAGCGGATCGATACCAAGCGACGTGACCGCGGGCATGACCAGCGGCATGAAGATCAGGATCGCCGCCCCGATATCGAGAAACGTACCCAAAATCAGCATCAGCACGGCCAGCGCAAACAGGAAGAACAGTGGCTGATCCTGGAAGATCAGCGCCGCCTCGCGCACAAAGCCGGATATGCCCAGGAGATTGAGCGCATAGGAAAGGATGGTGGCCGCGGCAACCAGCAGATAGATGGTTGCCGAGGTGCGGGCAGCACGCATGAAGGCGCGCCAGAGGCCGGCCATGTCCATCTTTCTGAAGACAACGACCGACAGGAAGATCGCATAGGCCACCGCAATGCCGCCGCCTTCGGTCGCCGTATAGGCGCCCAGCACCATGCCGCCGACAATAATCAGCGGCAGGGTCGCAACGGCAGCCCCCTCGATCAGCATGCGCCAGCGGGGACCATGGCTTTCGGCAACACGCGGCCGAGGCAGATGGCCCCGTGCAGCATCGAAAAACACGATGGCGGCGCAGGCAAAGCCCAGAAGGATGCCCGGCCCGACACCTGCCAGGAACAGGTCGATGATGGAGACGCCCGTCACGGCGCCAATCAGAATGGCCAAGCCCGAGGGCGGAATAATCGGACCGATGATTGAGGAGGCGACGGTGACCGCGGCCGCATAGGGACGCGAATAGCCTTCCTTGGGCATTTCCTGCATGAAGACCCTGCCCAACGCGGCCGCGTCGGCCACGGCCGAGCCGGAAATGCCGGCAAATAGGACGGACGTGCCGATATTGGCATAGGCCGTTCCCCCGCGCATCTTGCGCGTGGCACTCGAAGCGATGGCAATGAGCCTGGTGGTAATGCCGCCCTGGCTCATGATTTCGGCGGCCAGAATGTAGAATGGAACCGCGAGGAACACGAAGCTGTCCACGCCGGTGAACAGACGTGTCGTCACGATGGACAGCGGAATATCGGCGAGCCACACGCCGACCAGTCCGGCCAATCCCAGGGAGAATGCGACCGGAACGCCGATCAGCAGCAGGACAAGCCCGGACAAAGCAACCCAGATCATACGTCATCTCCGTCCGCCACAGGCGATTTGCGCTGCTCGTCCCAGCCACCGAACCAGGACAGGCCGATCTGAATGAGCAGGAGGACCGCCCCGACGGGCAAGGCCATATAGGGATAGATCATCGGGATACCTGAGGCCGGGGCGACCTGGCCCGCATTGCGCAGCGCGAGCGGCCAGCCATATATCAGCACCACCAGGCAGAATATGGCGCCCACCGAGTACAGCGCCGAGCGCACCAGGGCGCTATATCGCGGCGCCACCATGGCCTCGAGGGTCTCAACCCCCATATGTTCGACCCGGTAGATGGCGGCCACCGATCCCAGCATCATCAGCCAGATCATCAGGTAACGCATCAGTTCTTCAGTCCAGCTAAAGCCGATGCTGAAGGCGTAGCGCCCGACGACCTGTGTGAGATTGAGTATGGTCACGGTGATCAGAAGCAGTGTCGCCACGGTCTCGGTCGCACGGGCGAGCAAGAGCGCGGCGCGCTTGGCAAATGCCTGCATTGCGAGGTTCCTTGAATGCCGCGGGCCATGGGCCCGCGGCGGGTGGGGTCGCTTACTCGGAACCGTAAATGCGGGACTTCACGGTTTCCACTTCGGCAAGAAGGTCGTCGACCAGTTCATCGCCGACATTGCTGCGAATGAACTGCAGCACCGGTTCCTGGACGATATCGCGGAAAGCGGCCTTCTCTTCCGGCGTGGAGACGTGGATCTCCATGCCCAACTCTTCCTGCAGCTGGCGGCTATAGAGCCAGTCGCCTTCGGTCTTCTGCAGGTTTTCCGTCCAGGCAGCCAGCTTGGCGGCGTCCTGGATGATCTGCTGGTGGCCCGGGGGGAGCGATTCGAACCAGTCATTGTTGGCAATGATGACATGCAGGCCGAACGTGTGTTCGTTCAGGGTGTAATATTTCTGCACTTCGCCGGCACCACCGCTATAGACCACTGCAGGCGGGTTTTCCTGCCCATCGACCACGCCCTGGCGCAGGGCCATCACCACTTCCGCACCACTGATCGGAACGGCCGTCGCGCCCAGCGACTTGACCATTTCCATATAGACGGGGCTTTCCATGGTGCGGATTTTGAGACCGGCCATGTCGTCGGGATTGACGATGGGCCGCACATTATTGGTGAACGAGCGGAAACCGTTCTGCGAGAAGGCCAGAGCGCGCATACCGGTCTGCTCGAGAATGTCCTCGCGCATGGCATCGCCGAACGGACCATTCATCACTTCCCAGGCGATTGGCGCACTTTCAAAGATGTAGGGCACCGACCAGACCTGCATGGGCGGATAGAAACCGGCCATGGCCCCGTCAGCAGGCAGGGTCAGCTCCAGGCTGCCCTGCTGGACCTGTTCGAGCATTTCGCGTTCACCGCCAAGCTGATTGCCCGGGAACAGGCGGACCGTGATCTCGCCATTGGTCTTGAACTCGACATACTCCTTGAAGCGGAGCACAGCGTTGTATTCGGGGTAATCGCCTTCGGCGACGCCGATACCGAACTTGATTTCGGCAGCCATACTAACCGATGAAAGAGACAGCACCCCCATCAGGGCACCAATTGCAGTACGGGTATTAAACATAGTTGTCCTCCCTAGAGCGGCCTTGTGGCCAAGTTGGCATTTCGGTGGCTTCCGGAGCACCATCAGCGGCGATCATGCAGTTCTTTAGATCATATGTAAAGGTGAGTAGTGGAAAACGATGACGCACAGGTGGCGCTGCGACCAAAAGTGCCCGGCCTACTGCATGCCGCTATCGGCTCGGCGCTCCCGACGGGAGCCACCAAAATCGCCGTGGACGAATTGGGGCGGCGTATTGCCAATGGCGTCTATCGTCCCGGTGAAATCATGCCCACCGAGCCTGAACTCGCCGCGTCCCTGGGCGTGAGCCGCACCACTATGCGTGATGCCATCAAGGTCTTGTCGGGCAAGGGCATGGTCCGCACGGCGCGGCGCTACGGCACGCGGGTGCGGCCGGTCGAGGAATGGAGCCTCTTGGATGCGGAAGTGGTGGCCTGGCACGAGCCGACCCATCCGCGGCTCCAGTCCATGTTCGCCGAAACGACCGAACTGCGCGGCATTATCGAGCCGCAAGCGGCAGCTTTGGCGGCAGTACGCGCAACCCAGGCGCAGGTGGCGACTATCCTGGAAGCGGCCTATGCCATCCATCCCGGTTCAGGCGCGGTCGCGGATCTGTTCAATGCCGACTGCACCTTTCACGCCACCATATTGGAAGCCACGGGCAATCTGATGATGAGGCAATTGCGCCCCATCATTCTTACAATGCTTTGGATATCCTACGAATATGGCGTGCTTGCCAAAAGTCCCGAACCGGTGACGCGCGAAGGGCATATCAAAGTGGCCGAAGCCATAAAACGCAGGGACCCCGCCGTTGCCCAGGCCGAAATGGCGCAAATGCTGGACTTCAACCGCCGTACGGCAGGACTCGCCTGACGCGGCACTGACTGCCGGCTCTCCAAAAAATGTCATGCCGGAAGCCGCTGATCCGCAAGGGCCCGCGGCGGCCGCGGGCACTCGCGTGCCCGATGCCAAAATTACAACATTGACAACCTGAACAAATTGTTTGACGCTCGTCACATTGGCATTACCCGCCGGCCTGGAGGAGGAGGATCGGGTAAGGCCGGGCGGCGCGATCAAGCGCGACGCCCTTCCAGAAATCAGGGAGGATTGGACGTTGACAATTAGCAGACGAACCTTTTTGGCGGCCACGGGCGCTCTGGCGACCACAGCCCTGCTGCCTGCCTGGGCGCTGGCGGAAACGCCGGAATCGCCATTCTTGCAGGCCAAGGTCGACGCAGGCGACCTGCCGCCCGTGGCCGATCGGCTTCCGGCAAACCCGCTGGTCATCACGCCTCTCGAACGGCCCGGCCAGCAAGGCGGGGATTGGCGCCACGCCCTGGTCGGGGGCGGCTCGCTGTCCATGCTGGTGCGATACCAGGGCTATGAGCCATTGGTTCGTTTCGACCCGAACTGGAACGGCATTATCGCCAACGTAGCCGAAAGCTACCAGGCCAATGCCGAGGGCACCGAATATACGATCACCCTGCGCAAGGGCCACAAATGGTCCGATGGCCACCCCTATACGACCGCCGACATCCAGTTCTGGTACGACGCCTATTTCACCGATGCCGAAACCAATCTGGGCGCGCAGTCCTTCTGGGAAGTCGGCGGAGAAAAAGCCAGGCTGGAGGTGATCGACGAAACCACCTTCAAGGTCATATTCGCGGCGCCTAATGGCTTTTTCCTGCAGAACCTGGCCTGGGCCGACCAGGACCAGCTCGTCCGCTGCCCCAAGCATTACCTGGAGCAGTTCCACATCCGCTACAATCCGGACGCCGACAAGCTGGCCCAGGAGCAGGGTCTTGGGAGCTGGATTGCGCTGTTCCAGCGCGAGATCGGCTTTGCCGATACCAATCTGTTCTTCCAGAACGGCAATCGCCCGACGCTCAATGCCTGGGCCTTCACGCAAGCGCCTGGCCAAAATACCGAAGTTTCGGTCGCCGAGCGCAATCCGTTCTACTTCAAGATCGACACGCAGGGGACCCAGCTCCCCTATTTCGATCGCATCGTCTACCAGATGGTCGCCGATCCCGAAGTCCTGCTGCTCAAGACGCTGCAGGGCGAAATCGACATGATGGACCAGTACATCTGCACGCCGGCCAATCGCCCCACCTTGTTCGACGGCCAGGAAACCGGGAACTACTCGTTCTATACGCTCAAGGAAACCGCGGCCAATGTCATGGTTTTCCAGCTCAATCTGAACCACACCGATCCCACCAAGAACGCCCTGTTCAACACCAAGGAGTTCCGTCAGGCCCTTTCGATCGGCATTGACAGGCAGGCGCTGATCGACGCCGTCTTCGTGGGCCAGGGCGCGCCGGCCCAGGCCTCCATTCTTGAGGGCGATCCGCTCTACAACGAGCGCCTGGCCAAGCAATTCACCCAATACGATCCGGACAAGGCCAATGAGATGCTCGACGCCATCATTCCGGACCGGGATGGCGACGGCTATCGTCTCGACGCCGAGGGCCGCCGTGTCTCGATCATTTTCGAGATCGACCAGACGCGTACGACCTTCCTGGACATGTTCCAATTGGCCATCCCGATGTTCCAGGCGATAGGCATTGATGCGCAGATGCGCACCATGGACCGCTCGCTATGGGAAGAAAGGGTTCGCCGCGGCCGCGAATACGATGCAACCGCCCACCAGTTCGGCGCGAATTCGGGCCTCGCCGCCATGATGGACCCGCGCTATTTCGTGCCAACGCAGCGCTCGGCTTCTCTTTATGGCCCGGGATGGACGCTTTGGGTCAACGAACCGGACAATCCGGCCGCCGACGTGCCGCCGCCCGAAGTGCAGGACCAGATCGCGCTTCACAAGAAGCTCCTCGCCACCGCTGATCCAGACCAGCAGATCGAGGTCATGAGCCAGATCCTGGAAAACGCTGCCGACATGTTCCTGACCTTTGGTGTCAGCCTGCCGCCCGATGGCTACGGCATCGTCAAGAACGACATGGTGAACGTGCAAAAGACCATGCCGAACTCGTTTGGCTGGCCCACCCCCGCGCCCACTCGGCCTGAGCAATATTTCAAGGCCTAGGCCCGGTCACACCCTCGTCTCCGGCGCCGGCTCTCTTGCCGGCGCCTCCCCAACTCGCACCCGCGTGAGCCCGATGCTGCATATTGACGCCAAGTCCTCGTCCGACCTCAGAACCCCCGATTGGTACAGATCGGCGACCCGCTGGACCCAATTGACCCTGGTTGAGGACGATCCGATCCGGTTCGATCCCGATTTCTGGATCGACATTTTCAGGCGCACCCATTCCAACGCGACGTGCCTCTCCGCTGGCGGCTACATGGCCTTCTATCCCAGCAAGGTTGAACATCACTATGTCAGCAGGCACCTGGGCGACACCGACCCTTTCGGTCATCTGGTCAGCGGCGCACGCTCGCTCAACATGCATGTCATGGCCCGCGTCGATCCCCATGCCATTCACCAGGATGCCGCCGACGCCCACCCCGAATGGGTCATGATTGACAAGGAAGGCAATCCGGTCCGCCACTGGGCCTTCCCCGATGTCTGGGTTACCTGCGCCTATTCGGATTACAACTTCAAGTTCATGCCCGAAGTGCTGCGCGAGATCACGACCAATTACGATATCGACGCCATCTTCGCCAATCGCTGGCAGGGCCATGGTATCTGCTACTGCGAGGCCTGCAAAACCAGTTTTCACGCGGCATCGGGGCGCGATCTGCCCCAGTCGCCCAGTGTCGATGACCCCTCATGGCTTGCCTGGAACGATTGGCGCCGCGAGGTGCTGACCCAGCTCGTGGTCGAATGGGATGCCGTCATGAAGGCCATCAAGCCCCATACCAGCTTCATTCCCAATATGGGCGGCGTATCGCTGATGGATTTCAACCAGGAGATCATCGAGAAATATTGCCCTTTCCTCTGTGTCGACGATCAGGGGCGCCGCGGCACCGAGCCGGTCTGGATGTCGGGGCGCAATGGCAAGCGCATGCGCGCCACCTTCCCCGACCGCCACGCCGTGCTCATTACATCCATCGGCCCCGAGGAAGTGTATCGCTGGAAGGACAGCGTCACCCTGGGCCCGGAGATCGAGGCCTGGACCAATTCGGGCACCGTCCAGGGCATGCTGCCCTGGTTCACCAAGTTCAACGGCGTCGTCCCCGACCAGCGCTGGGTGCAGCCCATCATCAATGGCTTCCTGCTGCATGAGCAGCTCGAGCCACTCTCCTATGACACGGCGCCCACCGCCGAGATCGCCATTCTCGATCCCACCACAACCCTGCGCCACCACGACATGTGGACCCGCAAGGATGCCGAAGCCCATGAGCTTGGCTTCTATCACGCCCTGGTCGAGGCGGGCCTGCCCTTCGAAATGGTCTCCGATGCGCAAATGAGCGCGGAGCGGCTGGGGCAGTTCAAGGTGCTGATCCTGTGCAATTCCACCTGCCTTTCCGATGCGCAGGCGGACATGCTCAAAGCCTATGTTGCCGGCGGCGGTTCTCTGGTGGTCGGGTTCGAAACCGGGAGCCGTCACGCCGATAATTCACCGCGCCAGACCCCTGCTTTGGCAGATCTTCTCGGCTACAAGGTCACCAGGCCTGCCCACGGTCCGGTCAAGAACACTTATGTCGCCCTGTCCGGCATGCATCCCATCAATCAGGGATTTGAGGGCGCGGAGCGCATCATTGGCGGCACGCATCTGGTCCAGGTCGATGCCCTGCCCGGTACCGAGCAGCCCTTCCTCTATGTTCCCCCCTTCCCCGATCTGCCCATGGAGGAGGTTTTCCCGCGCGAAGACCCTCGGGGCGCCGCCGTCATCGCGCGCCAGCATGAAGGCTCAGCCGGTCGGACGGTCTATATCCCCTGGAATATCGGCGCCACATTCTGGCAGGTGCTGGCCGGTGACCATGGCCGTCTCATTGCCAATTCCGTGCGCTGGGCCCTGGGCAAGCAGCCTGAGGTCGAGGTCGACGTCAAAGGCATCGTGGACCTGGCGGTCAGGAAAGGGACCGACACGACCATCGTCTATATCAACAACCTGACCAATCCGATGATGATGAAGGGGCCCATTCGCGACGTCTTTCCGGTTGGCCCCGTTGTCGTCTCCATAGAAATCCCACAGGGCCGCTCCGTAAGTCAGGTTCGCCTGGGGACGAGCGGTGAAAACCTCAGCTACAAACTGGCGGACGGCCGTGTTCGCGTCACCCTGATCTCGCTCACAACGCTCGACGCCATCCAGGTCGACTGGAGCTGAAACGATGGGACGCTACATTCTCAGGCGCATCATCTACATGGTCCCCACGCTGTTCGGGCTGTCGCTGATCGCCTTCATGATCATTCAGCTGCCGCCGGGCGACTATGTGACCTCGCTGATTGCGTCCATGCAGGATTCCGGCGCCAATATTGACCCGCGACAGATCGAGCTTTTGCGCGAGACCTATGGGTTCAACGATCCGATCTGGATGCAATATCTCAAATGGATTGGGGGCATCCTGTTCCGTGGCGATTTCGGCTATTCCTTCGAATGGAACCGGCCGGTCGCCGACCTGATCTGGGAGCGTATGGGGTCGACCCTGGCGATTTCCGTTGCCTCCCTGCTCTTCGTCTGGGCTGTCGCCCTGCCCATCGGCATCTATTCGGCCATGCGCCGCCACACCTTTGGCGACTATTTTTTCACGCTGGTGGGTTTCATCGGCCTGGCGGTGCCCAATTTCATCCTGGCGCTGACCCTGATGTATTTGAGCTACCGCTATTTTGGGCAAAGCGTGGGCGGCCTGTTCAGCCAGGAATATGTCGATGCGCCCTGGAGCTGGGGCAAGTTCGTCGATTTGGTCCAGCATTTGTGGATTCCGATCATTGTTATCGGAACCTCCGGCACAGCGGCGCTCATCCGCGTCCTTCGCGCCAATCTCAGCGATGAATTGCGCAAGCCCTATGTGATCACGGCCAGGGCCAAAGGCCTTCCCGAGCATCGCGCGGTCATCAAATATCCCGTCCGCATTGCCCTTAACCCCTTCGTATCCGCCATCGGCTGGGTGCTGCCCGAACTGGTTTCGGGCGTCACGATCACCGCCATTGTCCTCAACCTGCCCACGGCAGGCCCGCTGCTCCTGCGCGCCCTGGTCAGCCAGGACATGTACCTGGCCGGCAGCTTCATCCTGCTCATGGGCGTACTCACCCTTGTCGGCATGCTGGTCTCAGACCTGCTTCTCGCCCTGCTCGATCCTCGAATCCGGTTTACCTGATGACAGTCCACACCTTCATCGACAGTCCGCCCGAAACGGCTCCTGCGGTTACCCCGCTCAAGTCTCGCGGCGATTCCAGCAAGGTCGCGGTCGCAGGCCAGTGGACCCTGATCTGGCACAAGTTCACGCGCAACAAGCTGGCCGTGGTTTCGGGCTGGGTCATCATTCTGATGGCGCTGATCGGGCTATTTGCCGAATTCCTGGCCCCTGCCCTTCCCGACGCGTCCAGGCCGCAATTCACCAACGCACCGCCGCAGCAATTGCGTTTCTTCGTAGCCAATGAAGACGGTTCCACCAGCTTCCAGCCGCATGTGACCGGCTACAAGATGGAAGTCGATCCCGCCTCGTTGCGCCGCACTTATGTTCCCGATGAAAGCGTGATCGTGCCTGTGGGGTTCTTTACGCAGGGCGTCGAATACAAGATGTGGGGACTGATCCCCGCCAGGCTGCACCTGATCGCCCCCGTCAAGACGACTGACACCATGTATCTGCTCGGCACCGACCGTCTCGGGCGCGATCTGCTCAGCCGCGTCATCTATGGAACGCGCATTTCCATGTCGATCGGTCTCCTGGGCGTATGCATCAGCCTTTGCCTCGGGGTGACGCTGGGGTCTCTGGCCGGCTTCTATGGCGGCGCCGTGGACAGTTTGATCGCCCGCATCATCGAGGTCATCTCCTCCATGCCGACAATCCCGCTTTGGCTTGGTCTGGCCGCCGCCATTCCCCTGACCTGGTCGCCGCTGGCGGTCTATTTCGTCATAACGCTCATCGTCTCGCTCTTCGGCTGGACAGGCCTTGCCCGCGAAGTGCGCGGACGCTTCTTCGCCCTGCGCAGCGAGGACTTTGTCACCGCAGCCAAGCTGGACGGATCGTCCGAGCGGCGTGTGATCTTCCGCCACATACTGCCTTCCCTGACCAGCCACATCCTCGCCGTCATCACGCTCGCCCTCCCAACCATGATCGTGGCGGAGACTGCCCTCAGCTTCCTCGGCGTCGGCCTTAAGGCGCCGATCGTCAGTTGGGGCGTGTTGCTGCAAGAAGCGCAGAATGTCCGCACCATTGCCAATGCCCCTTGGCAATTGGTGTGGCCGGCGGGCGCCGTGGTTGTCACGGTGCTCGCCTACAACTTCCTCGGAGACGGCATGCGCGATGCCGCAGACCCGTATGAAGGTTGATCTGATGCTCGAACCGGAAAACCAGATCTCGTCCACCGAAGACCGGGACGACGTGGTGCTCAGCGTCGAAGAGCTTAGCCTCGACTTCCGCCTGCGGACCGAAGTGCTGCACGCCGCCCGCAAGGTGAGCTTCCAGCTCAAGCGCGGCAAGACGCTCTGCCTGGTTGGCGAAAGTGGATCGGGCAAGAGCGTGACGGCCCGCGCGCTCATGCGCATTGTCGATAGCAATGGCGCCATCAGCCATGGGCGGATCCTGCTCGATGGTCCGAACGGCGTCATCGACATTGCCCAGCTCCGCGAGCGCAGCAGGGAACTGCTCAACATTCGCGGCGGCCGCATTGGCCTGATCTTCCAGGAACCGATGAGTTCGCTGTCGCCGGTCCACACCATCGGCTCGCAGATCGTCGAAGCGCTGCAATTGCACCGCAACATGTCGAAATCCGAAGCCCGCGCCGAGACCATCGAGCTTTTGCGCCAGGTTGAAATTCCCAACCCGGACAAGATGATCGACCGCTACACGTTCGAATTTTCCGGCGGCATGCGTCAGCGCGCCATGATCGCCATGGCTCTGGCGGCCAATCCCGAAGTGCTGATCGCAGACGAACCCACCACGGCCCTGGACGTCACAACCCAGGCCGAAATCCTCGACCTGATCAAACGCCTGCAGGTTAGTCGTGGCATGGCCATGTTGCTCATCACGCATGATATGGGTGTGGTGGCCGAAGTCGCCGATGAAGTCGCCGTCATGCATTTCGGCCAGATCGTCGAATTCGGCAGCGTCGACGACATCTTTCACGATCCCAAGCACGCCTATACCCAGCGTCTGCTCAATTCGACGGTCAGGCTTGAGCGGAACCGCCGGTCTGACCGCCCGGCTGCGCCGAGCGACGGCAAGCCGCTGCTGTCCGTGCGCAATCTCACCAAGGTCTATGGCGCGTCAACCGCCTGGTTTGGCGGCAACAACTTCGCCATCAAGGCCGTGGACGATGTCAGCTTCGACCTGCATCCCGGGGAAAATCTCGGCATTGTGGGCGAAAGCGGCTCGGGCAAGACCACATTGGGGCGGATGCTGCTGCGGATCGTCGAACCGAGCCAGGGCGAGATCACCTTTAATGACGAGCGCGGTCCGCAGGAGATCACCAGGTTCTCAAAGGCGCAGTTGCGCGAATTCCACCGGCAGGTCCGGCTGGTCTTTCAGGACCCCTTTGCCTCCCTCAATCCGCGCATGACCGTGCGCGATATTATCGGCGATCCGCTTGTGGTCGCCGGAGGTCGAACGGCCAGGCAGGTGGACGAACGGGTCTGCGAATTGCTCGAACTCGTCGGTCTCGACCCGGCCATGCGCGAACGCTACCCGCACGCTTTTTCGGGAGGTCAGCGCCAGCGCATCGGTATCGCGCGGGCCCTGGCGCTCGACCCGCGGATTATCATTGCCGACGAGGCAACAGCGGCGCTCGACGTGTCGATCCGCTCTCAGGTTCTCGATCTCCTGCTCGACATTCAAAGCCGGCTCAATCTGAGTTTCATCTTCATCTCTCACGACATTTCGGTGGTGCGCTATTTCTGCGACCGGGTCGGGGTCATGCATCGCGGCAGACTGGTGGAAATCGGCCCCGCCGAAGACATCTGCACGGCCCCCAGGGAGGCTTACACCCAGAGCCTCATTTCAGCCGTGCCCAATCCTGACCCGAGAAACAAGCGCATGCTCCACCGCACGCGTTTCAACGACTAAGAGGTTTGCCTCGTGCCAAAATTTGCTGCCAATCTGTCATTTCTGTACCAGGACCTGCCCTTTCTTGGTCGTATCGGCCAAGCCGCCCGCGATGGCTTCGGTGCCGTTGAATATGTTTCGCCCTATGAATTCGATGCCGCCGAAATCGCCGCGGCGCTTAAGACTGCGGGGATCAAGCAGGCCCTTTTCAATATGCCCGCCGGAAACTGGGCCGGTGGCGAGCGCGGCATTGGTTGCCTGCCCGACCGCGTCGAGGAATTCCGCAGTGGCGTCGCGACCACCATCGCCTATGCCCACGCGCTCAATTGCAGGACGGTCAATTGCCTGGCCGGGCTCGCACCGGCCGGATCAGACCCCACCGAGCTCGACCGGGTATTCATCGACAATCTGAACTATGCCGCCCCCCGCCTGGCCGATGCAGGCATCGATCTGGTGATCGAGCCCATCAACCGGCGCGACATGCCAGCTTTCCACCTGTCCACGACCGACCATGCCGAACGGATAATGGCCGGCGTGAGCTCGCCCAACCTCAAGATCCAGTACGATTTCTACCACATGCAGATCATGCAGGGGGATCTCGTGCCCACCTTCGAACGGCTCCAGCACCGCATCGGTCATGTGCAGATCGCCGACAATCCGGGCCGCAATGAGCCCGGCACCGGCGAGATTAATTATCCATTCATTTTCGGGGTCCTGGACCGGCTTCGGTATGCCGGCTGGGTCGGCTGCGAATACAAACCGGCCGCCGGCACCACGTCGGGCCTGGGCTGGATGAAACCCTATATCCAGGAGCGCTAGACGATGAGAATTGGCTTTATTGGACTGGGCGTCATGGGCCGCCCGATGGCCGGGCATCTCATCGCCGCCGGTCACTACCTATCGCTCAGCCGCGTCAAGCCTGTGTCGCAATTCCTGGTCGATGCAGGTGGCAAGGCCGCCGCCTCGGCTCGCGAGGCGGTCAAAGGCGCGGAGGCCATCATCCTGATGCTGCCCGATACGCCCGATGTCGAGGCAGTCCTGTTCGGTCCCGAGGGCATCGTAGACGCCATAGAATCCGGGGCTCTCGTCATCGACATGAGCTCGATTTCACCTGTGGCGACCAAGGATTTTGCCGCGCGCATCGCCGCCAAGGGAGGGCGTTATCTCGACGCTCCTGTCTCGGGTGGCGAGGTGGGCGCTAGAAACGCGGCCCTGACCATCATGGTTGGTGGCCACGAGGATGATTTCCAACGCGCCCTGCCCCTCTTCCAGCTCATGGGCAAGAACATCAACCGCGTGGGTGGCGTCGGCGACGGCCAGACTGCGAAAGTCGCCAATCAGATTATCGTGGGTCTCACCATTCAGGCCGTGGCCGAAGCGCTGCTTTTTGCCAGAAAAGCCGGCGCCGACCCGATCAAGGTGCGGGAGGCGCTGATGGGAGGATTTGCCTCCTCGCGCATCCTCGAAGTGCACGGCGAGCGCATGAACAACCGAACATTCGAACCCGGCTTCCGCATTCGCCTGCACCGCAAGGACCTGGCGCTGGCGCTGGATGCAGCCAAAAGCCTGGAACTGGCCCTGCCCAACACCGCCACCACCGCCCAGTTGATGAACGCCGCCCTCGCCCTGGGAGACGGGGACAAAGACCATTCCGGACTGATCCGCACGTTGGAATCACTGTCCGGTGCCTCTTCGTAATTCACCGCAAACAGAACTTTTCCTGGCGGGCGCTGCTTCGTCTGACGCCCCTGCCTTGTCCGGAGGAACAACCATGCCGCTCGATAACTTGCCCAAAGTGCCCTTCGGGGCCGTCTATTTCCGCAAGTCGAACCCACCAAAGGAAGATTGGGAGCGAGACTATGGCATTGCCTCAGAAGACGGCCTGAACGTTTTCCGCCACTGGTTCATGTGGTCGGCAATCGAACGGCGCCCGGGATATTATGAGTGGGACGAGTTCGACCGGCAGCTCGATCTCGCCGAGAAGAACGGCATCAAGACCATCATAGCCGAAATGAGCCAGACCACGCCGGACTGGGCCTACCGCAAATTTGCGCATGCGCGGCAGATGCGTGCCGACGGATCGTACCTGCCGGTCATCATGCATCCGAGCTGCGCGACCGGGGGCGGTGCTCACAATGGCGGCGGTACAGGCTCGCTAACGCTGAACTGCCCCGAAGTGCGCGAGGCCGCCGGCAATTTCATCACTGCCCTTGCCACGCGCTACAAGGGACATCCGGCCCTGCTCGGCTACGATATCTGGAACGAGGTCAACTACTCGCCCGATGTCGATTATTCCGAATATACCAAAGCTGCATTCCGGGACTGGCTAAAGGCCAAATATGGCGACCTCGAAACGCTGAGCCGCGCCTGGTATCGCTATTCCTATGCCGAATGGGACGACATCGAGCCTCCGCACGACGTTTCGCCCTATCCCGAAAATCTCGACTGGCTGGCCTTCAAGCGCGAGAATTTCTACGACCAGATGCAGTGGCGCATCGACACCATCAGGGCCGTCGACCAGGATTGCCTGATCGCGGCGCATGGCATCGGCGGCGGCATCCAGAACATGGCGGCCGGCGGCAGCGACGACTGGCTTGCCGCCTCCAAGGTCGAGCTGTACGGACTGACCTGGGTCCCAAGCCGCCGAGGCTTCAAGCCGTGGCAGAATTTCTTCGGCCCCGACCTGACCCGGGCCGCAGCGCGCGGCAAGAAATGGTGGCACGCGGAGCGCCCTGGCGGTCCACTCTGGATGCAGCCCCAGGTGCTCGGCCATGACAAGGAAGACGGCCGCGTCATGGAGCCGGAGGACCTTCGCCTTTTGACCATGACGTCCTTTGCCGCCGGCGCCAGCGGCGTCATGAACCTGCGCTACCGGCCTTTGCTCGACGGCCCGCTCTTCGGTGCTTTCGGCTCATATGGCATGGACGGCAGCCGCACTCCGCGTTCGGACATGGCCAGCGCCATAGCCAAGTGGTCCAATGCCGATGCGCAGAAGAACTTGTTCGCGGCCACGCCCGTCCAAGGCGATATCGGCATCCTGGTTATCCCTGAGGCGCAGGCCTGGGACTATTTGCTCAACCACAAGCACATGCCCAATACCTATCGCGAAGCCATGTGGGGCGCCTATCGCGGGTTCTTCGACAATGGCATTCAGGCCGACTGGGTCCATATCGAGGATATCGGCAGCTACAAGACCCTCTATGCGCCCTATCCAATCTCGATGACGACGCAGACGGCCCAAGCCATTGCCGAGTGGGTGAAGACTGGCGGCGTGCTGGTATCCGAAGCCACGCCGGGCTATTTCGGCGATCGCGGCAAGGTTGGGACCGTGCAGCCCCACAACGGTCTGGACGCCGTCTTCGGCGTCAAGGAAGACGAGGTCGAGTTCATGCCCGACCTCGGCGACCGCATCAGCTTTACCTTCAATGGCAAAACCATCCGGGGCGGTGGCTTCCTCCAGTCCTACACGCTGGACGACGCAACCGAACGCGGCCGCTTTGCCGATGGCCGTCTCGCCATAGCAGAGCACAGCTTTGGATCGGGCCGAACGCTGCTGGTCGGCACCCATCCCGGCATCGGCTACTTCCAGAAAAGCGAAGCGGCCAGCCGCACCTATTTTGCCCAGGTTCTGGACTGGACGGGTGTCAAGCAGCGCATCACGCTCTCGGACAATCGCCTTCAGGCGCGTCTGCATGAGGCGGGGGACAGAAAAGTGCTTTGGGTCCTGAACCCCCTCCGCGAAGCCGTCGAGGTGTCAGTGAACGTCAATGGCAGATCAGCTCAATTCGGCCGGTCTTATTGGGGTACGGCCAGTGGGAGCAGCACCGTGACGGTCCCGCCTCGCGACGTCGTTATTGTCGAAGTCTAGCCACCTAGACCCGGGGCGTCTCGCAAGCGAGGCGCCCTGTTTCTATCAGGCCGACGCATCCCAGTGCCGGGTGGACTTGCGGCAGGCAGACAGGTGGTAGCGCATGGCGCCGCGAGCCCGGTCTGGATCGCCGGCAACAATGGCGTCATAGATCGCCCGGTGCTGTTCATTGATCGCCGAAACCTTTTCAGCTGTCCGCAGGCCAGATGTGGTCCGGGCAAGCAACATGCCCCCGAATATATTGTCACGAATGGCGTTGAGCACACTCACATAGAAATTGTTGTGGGACGCCTGCGCCACGCAAAGATGAAACTCGAAGTCCTGCTCGAGACCGGGGTCTTTCGACACATCCAGCGATTCCAGGCGCCCGACGCGATCGGCAAGCTGGATCAGATCGTCGGTGGTACGATGGCGCGCTGCCGCTGCTGCGGCCTCCCCCTCGATGCCCAAGCGAAATTCAAAACAATGGTGACCCGGCCTTGGCCAATCCGCACTTGATAAAATCATGACGCTCCACCTCCTCAGGCGTCGTGACACTCCTTGGGCTTCTAACCCTGCTCTGGCGGCCTGGGTGCCGCTTCTGAATTCTTGTCGCCCCGCAACATGCGGGCACCGGCCCAGCGCAGGTGCTCGCGCATCGCCTCGCGGGCGGCATCTGCATCCTGGTGCCTGATTGCGCCTAAAATGGTTCTATGATGGGCCAGCGCCACCGAAAGGTAGTCGGCGCTACCTGCGGACAGATTCCAGCTCAGATTCATACCCATCATCATCTGCTCGCGCAGCGACGTCAGGCTGTTTACGTAGAAAGGATTCCCGGTGGCCTTGGCCACCGACAGATGGAACGCGAAATCATCCTGCGATCGCTCTGCAATGGATCGATGATGCCCGGCCCGCTCGAGCGTGGCCTCGATCGCCGCCAGATCGTCCGGCGTCCGGTTAAGGGCGGCGGTGGCTGCAATCTCGCCCTCCATACCCTCTCGAAACGCCACAAAGGACGTAATGTCCACGATGCTGCCAATGGCGGGGAAAGACACAGTCTCCGGGGCACGTTCCGGTGCGTCTGGATAACCGATCACAAAACTGCCCGATCCTTGCCGCGACTGGATCAGACCCGCATCGCGCAGCTTGGCCAGCGCCTGGCGTATCACAGGCCGTGACATGCCGAAACGGCGGGCGAGTTCCGTTTCCGAAGGCAATCGGGACCGTGGCGACCAGCTGCCATCGTCGATCAGCGCAAGCATCTGCGAATGTGCAACTTCCGCAAGGCTTTGACCTTGCTCATATGCGTAGGGCGGGCGCTCCTCGATCGCCATGTGCCTGACTGCTCCGTTTCACAAATCTGACACACCCTATCACGGCGGCAATGACCGGGCAATCGGTTGTAAAAGATGTAAGACTTGACAGAGGTGTCACTGCCCTGTCGGCGCAAACCTGTGCAACAGTGCAAGCTGGGGCCAGGGCTAGCCCAGGCCATCCATAGGCAGCAGATCGAGAAACTGCGCGATTGAGGCCGTTCGCGACATTTGTCCCCGGCTGGCCACGACGATCTCCCAGCACAAGTCGACATCGGAAACCACATAGCTTTTCAGCGTGTCCTGTCGGCTGCGTGCAACCGATTGCGGCACCAGCGCGACACCCAGCTTCTGTTCAACCAGATTGAGCAGGGTCCCAAGATCGCTCACTTCAAAGATCACCCGGCGATCCACCAAAGCATCGGCAAAGGCCCTGTCGATGAGGGTGCGGGTCCCAAGATCATTCTCGAAATCGACGAATGGCACCGCCGTGAGCTGCTGCAGGTCCACCGCGTCACCCGAAAAGAAGTTGGCCTGCCGGGAGCAGACCAACACCAATTCTTCGCAGGCTACCAGCCTCGTCTCGATACCCCTGCGCGCATCAAATGCGGGAAGAAAAGCGAGGTCGAGTTCACCCCGCTCCAACTTGTCGAGCAGGTTCAATGCGCTCGCCTGCACGAGGCTTATCTCGACCTGTGAGTAGAGCCCGTGGAATTTGGCGAGCACCGTGGGTAATTGCAGAAAGGCCGGCAGGCTTTGCACGCTGCCGATCGTCAGCCGCCCCGCTTGCCCCTGTTCGACCGCGCGCACAGCATCGCGCGCCTCCTCAACCGAGAAGAGCACTTTCTCGGCTTTGGACAAAAAGGCCTGTCCAGAGGCGGTCAGCCGGACCTTTCGGGTGGTTCGAACGAAGAGCTGCGCCGACAGCTCGTCCTCAAGGGCCCGGATCGAAGCGGAAAGCGCGGACTGGGCAACATTGAGCTTCCTGGCCGCGCGCGTGAAATGTTCCATCCGCGCTGCGGCGACGAAGTGGTGCAGTTGTCGCAATTCCATGATTGGCCATTAATCTCGATTTCCGAATAATCGTATCGCTATAATCTATTTGCATGATGAGCGAAAGCTGCCCAAGGTACGGCATCATTTCGTCGAGCGCTGCCCACGAGCGCGCAACGACGGCATCATGACATTGAGGAGATTGTTATGCGCACCAACAGGCTTGGTCGTACCGGGTTGGAAGTCAGCCGCGTCTGTTTTGGATGTATGTCCTTTGGCAAGGTCACAGAGGAACGTCCCTGGGTACTTGGCCTCGAGGACGCTCGGCCGATGTTCCAGGCGGCCTGGGAGGCCGGCATCAATTTCTTTGACACCGCCAATGTCTATGCCCGGGGCACCAGTGAGGAGATTACCGGCACGCTGATCAAGGAACTGGCCCCGCGCGAAGAAATCGTATTGGCGACCAAGGTGTTCGGCCGGATGCGGCCGGGCCCCAACGGTCAGGGCCTGTCACGCAAGGCCATCATGGGCGAGATCGATAATAGTCTTCGCCGGCTGGGCACCGATTATGTTGACCTCTACCAGATCCATCGCTTCGATCCGTTCACACCGGTCGAGGAGACAATGGAGGCCCTCCATGATGTCGTGCGGGCCGGTAAGGCGCGCTACATTGGAGCCTCGTCCATGTGGGCCTGGCAGTTCGCCAAGCTCCAAAATGCGGCGCGCTCCAATGGCTGGACACCCTTCGTGTCCATGCAGGACCAGATCAGCCTGACCTATCGCGAGGAAGAGCGGGAAATGATCCCTCTCTGCATCGACCAGGGCATTGCTCTATTGCCGTGGAGCCCGCTGGGCGGCGGCAAGCTGACCCGTCCCTGGGGCACACAGACAAAACGCGCCACGACGGATCGTTACAACAAGACCATGTACGAGCAGACGGAAGGCAATGCGCAGGCCGTGGTCGAAGCCGTGGAGGCGGTGGCCAGGGCGCGCGGCGTGTCCATGGCACAGATCGCCATGGCCTGGGTGCTGCAAAAGCCGGGTGTGACCGCGCCCATTGTCGGCGTCAGCAAGCTTTCGCATCTAGAGGACGCGGTTGCGGCCGAGGCATTGACCTTGAGCGCAGATGAAATCGCCCAGCTCGAAGCGCCGTACCGCCCCATGGTTGTGACCGGTTTCTAGGCCTAGGGAGACATCACCATGACCTCACTTGTTGTTCCAGACCTTGCGGGCAAGAGCGTCCTGATCACCGGCGCATCGACCGGAATTGGCGCCGCCCTGGCCACGGCCTTTGCCGCCCAGGGCGCAAGCGTCGGGCTGCACTATAATTCCAGCGTGGACCCGGCTCAGAAACTGGCCTCCGAGATTGAAGGCGCGGGAGGCAAGGTCGTATTGGTCAAGGCCGATGCGACCAAGTCAGCGGACATGGCTCGGGCCGTCGAGGAGATTGTCGAGGCCTTCGGCCGTCTCGACGGCCTCATCAACAATGCCGGGGGCATGGTCGCCAGATTGCCCTATGCGGAAATGACTGATGAGCACTATGACGCGGTCATGGATCTCAACGCACGCTCGGTCCTGGCGGCCAGCCGCGCTGCCATCCCGCATCTGAAAGCGGCCGGCGGAGGTTTCATCATCAACACCACCTCTATCGCCGCACGGAACGGGGCCAGCAATGGCGCCGGAATCTACGGTTCTTCAAAGGCCTTCATTGCCAATGTCACGCGCGGCATGGCCAAGGAACTGATCCCCTTCGGCATCCGCGTCAATGCCGTGGCACCGGGCGTGATCACCACGCCGTTCCATGAACGCTATTCGACCGCCGAACAGATGCAGGCCGCGCTCAACACCATTCCGCAAGGGCGTCATGGCACGCCCCAGGATTGCGTGGGCGCCTATCTGTTCCTCGCCTCAAACATGCTCTCGCCCTACATCATCGGGCAGGAAATTGAGGTCAATGGCGGCCAGTTGATGCCTTGAGGAGAATGAACATGGGCAAACGCATCGTTTTTACCGGCGGTAGCGGCAAGGCAGGCCGCCACGCCGTGGCCTATCTCGTGGCGCAAGGCCACACCGTCCTCAATCTCGATCTGAAGCCGCTCGATATCGAGGGCGTCAACACGCTGATCACCGACCTGACCGATAGCGGCCAGGTGTTCAATGCGCTCTCAATGCATTTTGGCTTTGACGGTTTTGAAACCGGCAAGGGGCCTGCGCCGGTCGATGCCATTGTGCATTTCGCCGCCATTCCCCGTGTGCTGCTCCAGCCCGACAATGAAACGTTCAAGGCCAACGTCACCTCGACCTACAATGTCATCGAAGCGGCGACCAAGCTGGGCATCCGCAAGGTCGTCTTCGCCTCGAGCGAAACGACCTATGGCGTGTGCTTTGCCGAGGGAGACAAGGACTATCAGCAATTCCCGCTGGAAGAGGACTATGACATTGATCCCATGGACAGCTATGGCCTGTCCAAGCTGGTCAATGAAAAGACCGGCCGGGCCTTTGCCATGCGCACGGGTGCGGACATTTACGCCCTGCGTATCGGCAATGTGATCGAACCGCAGGATTATGCCCGTTTCCCGACATTCCTGGCCGACCCGCCGTCCCGCAAGCGCAATGCCTGGAGCTATATCGACGCGCGCGATCTTGGCCAGATTGTCGACCTGTGCGTCGCCAGGGACGGTCTTGGTTTCCAGGTCTTCAATGCCGTCAATGACGAAATCACGGCGAACGAACCCAGCGAGGCATTTCTTGCCAGATGGGCGCCGAATACCCCTGTCACGCGGCCCATGGGTGCTTTCGAGGCGCCTATTTCAAATCGCAAGATCCGGGAGGTTCTCGGGTTCAAAGAACAACATAACTGGCGCCAATATGTCCCCGGCGCCAAGCGGCAAACGCAGTAAGGCCCATTCATGAAAACCTACAAAGTCCCGAACAGCGATATCGAAGTGTCCAGCGTCGTGCTGGGCCTGATGCGCATTGCCAAGATGGATAATGCCGAAATTCGCACGCTATTCGATACCGCCCGCGAAGTCGGCATCACCGTCTTTGACCACGCCGACATCTATGGCGGCGAGCGCCATCGCTGCGAGGAACGCTTCGGCGAAGCCGTGCCCCTCTCTGCAGCGGAGCGCGAAGCGATCATCATCCAGAGCAAGGTCGGCATTCGGCATGGCTGGTTCGACTTTTCTCGCGACCACATCCTCAAAACTGTTGATGAATCCCTGGCAGCCCTAAAGACCGACTATCTCGACGTCCTGCTCCTCCACCGCCCTGATGCCCTGGTCGAGCCCGAAGAGGTTGCTGAGGCCTTCGACGCGCTCGAAGCCTCAGGCAAGGTTCGCCAGTTCGGCGTTTCCAATCACACGCCGGGCCAGATTGAACTGCTCAAGAGCGTCGTCAAACAGCCGCTGCGCTACAACCAGGTCCAGTTGAGCATCACCCATGCCAATTTGATCGCACAGGGCGTGGCCGCGAATATGGATGGCAGCGACCAGTCCATTTCGCGCGATATGGGACTGATAGATTATTCCCGTCTCAACGGCATGATGCTGCAGGCCTGGTCACCGTTCCAGAAGGGCTTTTTTGACGGTGTTTTCGTCGGCGATCGCCAGAGTCACCCCGAACTCAATGACGAGCTCGACCGTTTGGCGTCGGCTTATGGTGTGACGCCGACTGGTATCGCTGTGGCTTGGATTACCCGCCATCCGGCCAATATCCAGGTCGTTCTCGGCACCACCAAGCCGCAGCGCGTGCGCGAATGCGCGGCCGGGTCCGACGTCAACCTGACGCGCGAAGAGTGGTACAGCCTGTTCCGCGCTGCCGGCCACATCGTCCCCTGACCCAAGCCCCCGAGGGCGGCCGCCACATAGCGGCCGCCATTGGCCTGTCGTCAGCGACGAACCGGATATGAAACGTAAGCCAGGTGCTTGCTGCCCGGAGCCCAGGAATTGACGTCTATTGTCCCCTGCCCGCCCTGGAAGCGCGCCAGCACGCGGAAATGACCACCACTCCGGTGAATAGCGCCCCCCCATTGCGGCGTGGCGATAAGCCCCTCTAGGCTCGGCGCCATGCTAGAGCCCCAGGGCCTTGAGGTGCTCGATCGAGCGACGCGCAAAGGCTTGCCAATCGCTGGGATTGTCGTGCTCGGTGACAATGTGATCGGCCTTGGTCTGCAGGAACAGGGGCACGAGGCCGGCCCAGTCGATGATGCCGTCGCCGGTTGCCGTCCAGCCATCGTCCTGTTTGGTGCCCCGCGGCGCGGTGTCCTTGGTCTGGATAATGACAATCCTGTCCGCGAACCGCCCGAGCTCGTCCGCAGGATCGGCCCCAGCGCGCACGATCCAGCCGCAATCGATCTCGAATTTCACCGCCGGTCCGCCAGCGTCGAAAATGTGATCGATCGGACGGGAGCCGTCCACCAGCGGCACAAATTCGAAATCGTGGTTGTGCCAGGCGACCTCTAGGCCGTGCTTTCCGACCGCCTCTGCACCACGCGCCAGTTTCTCGCCGAGGCCGCGCCAATAAGCGACGGTCGGCTGACGCTCCTCAGGCGTCACGTAAGGCGGGATGAGATAGGTGGCGCCCAAGGTCTGGGCGATCTCGATGAAGCGTTGCGGTTCGGAGACGAGACCGGCAAGCGGCATATGAAAGCCATAACAGGCCAGGCCTGCATCATCGAGTTGCTTGCGGAACAGCGCGGGATTGGACTCGTAGGCGGGCAGCCAGGGCTCAACGGCGTCGTAGCCCATCCTCTTGAGGATGGGGAGCTGGTCCGCCAGGGGTGGAAAATTTCTCGAGGAGTAAAGCTGGTAGGCCTTGCGGTAGGTCATGGTCTTGATGTCCAGATCAGAGGCGCCGCTGGCCGCGGCGCCCATTGCATTCAGGGCTGCGCTTCTTTGTCTTTGTCGAACTCAAGCAGTTCGATCATGACCCCCAGATCCTTGACCGTGTCGTAGTAGGCATAGCGGCCATGGCTGCCGTCGAACTCGCCGCGCTGCAGCAGCTTGTGCCCCTTGGATTCAAGATAGGCGTCGCGCTTGGTCAGGTTCCGGGTGCGGAAGGCGATGTGGTGGCAACCGGGCCCCTTTTCTTCCAGCAAGTCGCGCCAGGCGCTTCTTTCCGGACCGGGCTGAAGAAATTCAACGTCGATATTGCCAAACTGGAACATCATGATACGGCAGCCGACATCGGCAGGCCTGCCATTATAGATCGCTTTGGCCTCGTCGGGTTCGGCGGCCTTGCCCTCCTTGGGCATGGGTTTGCCGGTCAGGTCGGAGAACCACTGGGCCGATTTGACCACGTCGTGGGTGACGAAACAGATCTGCATCACTTCGTCTTCATCAAGCAGGCGCTTGTCCATTGTCTTATCCATTCGGTTGGCGTGTGTCCGGCGGCCCGAAGCGCAAAAGCTCCGGGTCGCCGGACGTCGCTGGGAGGAGTTGGGAGAAGTCAGCCCAGGATGATGTCGTAGTTTTCCTGGATCTGGGCGATGGCATCGTCCACGCTCATGGAAGGATCGCTCCAGAAGTTGAAGACGACGTCCCAGATCGAATTCTGCCAGTCCGCGTCCACAGTGGAGTGTGGATTGGGGACCTGGTGGTCGGCATTTTCGAGGATGTGGAGTACTTCAACCGAACAGGCATCGAGAACCTCGGCCGGCGCATCCAGACGCGTCGGGGTCGAACCCTTGGCGCTGGCGAATTCCGCCTGAATCTGCGGATCGGCCACCACCGCAGCGAAGTCGAGCTCGGCGGCGTCTACCTCTTCGGGCTGACCACCCAGAATGCCCCAACTATCCACGGTGACCGGAACAGCCTTGGCACCGGGGATCTGGACGCATCCAAAATCGGTGCCGGCGACCTTGCCGGCAGCAGTCCATTCGCCCTTCATCCAATCCCCATGGATTTGCATCAGGGCCTGGCCGGTGATGACCATATTGGTGGTGACGTTCCATTCCCGGTTGACCGAGCCTTCATCGGCCTCCTGCTGAAAACGCCGCAGTGTTTCGAGAAGGGCGCGCATTTCGGCGCTATCCAGAACCGAAGGATCGGGCTCGGCGCCATAGAGCGCACTGTAGAATTCCGGCCCGCCGGTCGCAGCCGCCAATGCATGGGTCAGATAGCCCACCTGCCATTGCTGGCCGCCGATGGCGAGCGGGATATATCCGGCATCGCGAACTTTCTGAAAGTCCGCGAACATGGCATCGAGTGAGTCCCAGGTGGCGGGATCAACCCCGGCCGCCTCTGCCACCTCCATGTTGTAATACGCCATGCCGTCGATATGGATGGCAGTCGGGACCTTCATGATCTCGCCATCAACGGTGATCGAGCTGACGACTGATGCCGGATAGTGGTCCAGAATGCCCTGCTCGGTGAAAAATTCGGTCAAGGGCCGGGCCAGGCCCAACCCAGCCAGATCGCGATAGACGCCGGGGCTCGATTCCAGGAACACATTGGGCGGCGTACCACCAGTCACCAGATTCATCAGGTTGACGTTGGACCCCGTGTCATGGGGAATGGCGATATCGGTCCAGGTGTGACCCTTGGCCTCAAGTCCCGCCTTGAGGACATTGAGCGCCGCCACTTCCGGGCCCGACGACCAGTTATGATAGATGATCAGGTCCGTGGCATTGGCCGCGGAGCTGAGCATGAGTGCAGCCGTAAAGCCGCCCAGGATCGTTTTCAACATCTTGGTTCCTCCCTTATGATGTTGGCTAAACCCGTCGCCCTGTCTGGGCGTCGAAAAGATTGACCTTGCTGGCCTGGAACTGCACCGGCACAGCTCTGCCGGCCGTCAGGCTCGCCGCGAGATCGGGAGCCACACGCAAGGCCAGCATTTCGTTCTCGAAGGTCAGGTAGAGCGTTGCATCCGAGCCGGTGCGTTCGGCCGATTGCACCGGCAGTGAGAACTGCGCGCTACCGCCATTCGCCTCACCGACGGTGAAGTGCTCGGGACGCATCCCGACAACGACCCTCTGTCCGCTCTGCGGCGGCGCGGTGAACGGATAGGCCGAAACATCCAGCCGCGCGCCCGAGCCGAAGACGGCGTCGACCCTGCCCTGCCCCGCTTCGAGACGGGCCTGGCGCATATTCATGGCGGGAGCCCCGATAAAGCCAGCGACGAACAGGTTTGCCGGATGCTCGTAAACCTCGTCAGGCGTCCCGAACTGCTGGATCACCCCGCCATCCATCACCGCGATCTTGGTGGCCATGGTCATGGCTTCGATCTGGTCATGGGTGACATAGACGACGGTGGACTTCAGCTCGTCATGCAGCTTCTTGATCTCAAGGCGCATCTCGGTGCGCAACTTGGCGTCGAGATTGCTCAATGGCTCATCGAACAGGAAGACGTCGACCTTCTTGATAATGGCGCGTCCGATCGCGACACGTTGGCGTTGGCCACCCGAAAGCTGCGCGGGCTTTCGATCCAGCAACGGCTCGATCTGCAGCATTTTCGCCACCCAGCTGACGCGACGCTCGACCTCGTCCTTGGGCAGCTTGCTCGCCGCCAGACCAAACTTGAGATTTCCGCGGACTGTCTTTGTCGGGTAGAGCGCATAGGACTGGAACACCATGGCCAGGCCCCGGTCCTTGGGATCGAGATCGGTTACATCGCGATCGCCGATCATGATGCGTCCATCGCTTATCTCAAGCAGGCCGGCCAATAGGTTGAGCAAAGTGGTTTTGCCGCATCCGGAGGGGCCGAGCAGAACGAGGAAGTCCCCATCCTCGATGGCAAGGTTCAGGTCGTCCAGCACGGTCACCGTGCCATAACGCTTGACGATATGTTCGAAACTGACGGCAGGCATTGGCACTAACCCTTGATGGCACCGGCGGTCACGCCCTGAACGAAGAGCTTGCCGACGAGGAAATAGACGACGAGGGGTGGGATGGCCGTGAGCAAGGCAGCAGCCATATTGTGGGCATAGTTGGTCGTACCCGTGGAAATGGTGATGAGATTGGCCAGGTTGACGGTCATGGGTTGTCCGGTCAGCCCGCCAAAGGTCACGCCGATCAGATAGTCGTTCCAGATCGAGGTGATCTGCAGGATCAGCACGACGATCAGAATGTTGCCGCTCATCGGCACGATAATCTCGAAGAAGATTCTCCAGAACGATCCCGAGTCCATCATTGCCGCGGACATGATCTCGGTCGGAATGTCCTTGTAGTAGTTGCGGAAAATCAGGGTCAGTACCGGCATGGCAAGCACGGCGTGGATGACAGCCACGGCCCAGAGCGTGCCGTATATCTTGGTCGTCGTGGTCATCACGATCAGCGGATACATGATGATCTGGAAAGGCACGAAGGCGCAGATAAACAGCAGGAAGAGGAAGGCTCCGGCCCACCGCACATTCCACAATGCCAGCGCGAAACCGGTGACCATGGCCAGCGATATGGACAGGATCAGGGACGGGAACAGGATGAAGACGGAGTTCCAGAAACCCACCTTGAGCCCGTCGCATTTGATGCCGGAACAGGCGCGGTTCCAGGCATGATCCCATGCCTCAAGGGTCCAGATATGAGGCAGTGAGAAGATCGCCCCTTCCCTTATCTGATCCATGGTCTTGAAAGAGGTGACCACCACCACATAAAGCGGCACGCAGAAGAACAGCGCGCAAATCGTGAGAAAGGCCAGGATTGCAACGGTTCGCGGCGTGATCCCCTTCTTCTTGCGCACGAAGTAAGGCGAGCGGGCGACGGGCATCTCCCCCGACGCTGCGGCACGTTCGGAAATGGAAACCTGACTCATCACGAAGCCTCCCGCTTGCGCTGCTGCCAAACGGTGAGGGCAACCAGCGGAATGAAGACGACGAAGGTAATGGCCAGCATCATCACGGCCGCTGCCGAGGCGTAGCCGAGATTGGACTTGGCCGAGAGAGCGTTGATGGTGAAATAGGCTGGCACCCAGGTGCTTTGTCCCGGCCCGCCATTGGTCATGGCCACGACCACGTCATAGGCCTTGATGACGCCGAGCGAGAGCAGGATGGCGCAGGTGATGAAGGTGAATTTCATCATGGGTATGATGATTTCGAGATAGACCCGCCAGAGCGGCACACCGTCGAGCTTGGCCGCACTCCATATCTCGGAATTGATGCCTTTGAGCCCGGCCAGCATCAGCGCCATGTAGAAGCCCGCGCTCTGCCACACAGAGGCGAGGATGATGGCATACATGGCTGTGTCGCCTTGTGCCAACCAGTTGAAATCCACATGCCAGCCCAATCCGCGCAGGAAACTTTGTGCGCCCAGGGTCGGGTTGAGGATCCAGCGCCAGGCCGCGCCGGTCACGATCAGCGACACGGCCAACGGGTAGAGAAAGACCGTACGGAACAGGCTTTCTCCGCGCTTTTCCTTGTCGATCATGGCCGCAAGGACGAAGCCAAAGACGATAGCCAGGGCGCTTCCCAGGCCCAGCACGATCAAATTGCGGAGCGAGATTTCCCAACCGGCATCGCGGAAGAGGCGATCATACTGCCGCCCCCACTCGGACCAGTCGATGCCGTATTCGGGCAGGCGGCGACTGCGTGTGAACGAGAGATAGATCGTCCATCCAATCGACCCGATAAAGGCCACGGCGGTCACCGCCAGTGCAGGCGTCAAGGCAAGTTGGGGCGCAATGCGGCTCCAGCGCATGAATATCCTCCCATTGACCCGATCGGCCCATGTGAGAGCTCTCATTCGGACGTTGTATTATCGTTAACCTAGAGGCATAATCGATGGGCCGTCAACTGGCGATCGTCAAAAACTCGGACACGATGAACGCGATGAAACCGGGGCCGGCGCATCACGGGAGGAAATAGATTTGAAGTTACATGATGTTATGCCGCGTCTCGGATTCGGCACCTATGGCCGCTGGAAGGCCGAGGGCATCCAGGCCATTCTATGCGCCTTGGAGACTGGCTATCGCCATCTCGACACAGCGCAAACCTATGATACGGAAAAGGAAGTCGGGACGGCGCTGAAACAATCAGGGCTTCCGCGGGCCGACATCTTCCTCACAACCAAGATATCAACCGAGAATTACGGCAAGGGCCGGCTGATTCCATCACTGGAAACGAGCCTCACCAACCTGGCCGTCGCCCAGGTGGACCTCACCTTGCTGCACTGGCCATCGCCAAATGGCGCTCAGCCGCTGGCCGAGTATCTCGAACCGCTTCTGGAGGCGCAGGATCGCGGACTGACCCGCTTCATCGGCGTCTCCAACTTCACGATTGCCCTGCTTGATGAGGCACGCTCGATTGCCGGCGAGGGCCGAATTGCAACCAACCAGGTCGAACTCAACCCATTCATTCAAAACAAGAAATTAGCGCAATACTGCATCCAGAACGACATTCTGGTGACCTGTTACCAGCCCATTGCGCACGGGCGTCTCGGCAGCGACCCAGTACTGGTCGAAATGGCCGAGCGACATAGCGCCACTCCCGAACAGCTTGCCCTGGCGTTTGAGCTGGCCAAGGGATATGCCGCCATTCCGACCTCCGGCAGACCGGAGAGAATTCGCTCCAATTTCGCTGCCCAGCGGCTGAATCTCTCCCCTGACGACATTGCACAGATCGAGACCAGGGACCGCAACTTGCGGGCCATTGCGCCCGATTGGGGCCCGGATTGGGATTAGGGAGCCGCATTGACACCGCATGACCGAACTGCCATGAGGCGACGTATTAACGATCATACAAGGTCAGCGAGCCTGACCTTTGTTCAGTAGGATGACCCAAGGGTCAGGAGGATTTTATGCTCGGTATTGTTGGCGTTGGACATGTGGCGATCAAGGTTACCGATCTGGATCGGTCGCTGGATTTCTATCGTGACCGCCTCGGCTTCCCGGAAATGTTGCGTCTCAAGCACGACAATGGCGAGACCTGGCTCGTCTACCTGCGGATCACGGACGACCAATATCTCGAGATATTTCCGGGCGCCGAAAACGATCGCGCGCCAGGCTGGAACGCCAATGGCGTCAACCACATGTGCTTCACCATCGAGGATCTGGACGGCACAACCGAGCGGATCAAGGCCGCAGGCATTGCCCTGACATCCGAAATCAAACCCGGGCTGGACGGCAACCGCCAGGCCTGGATCGAAGATCCGGACGGAAACCGCATCGAATTGATGGAAATGGCCGACGACTGCCTGCAGTTGCAGGCCATTCGCCGCTTGCACCAAGAGCGCACATAATTCATTCACTTGGACGGAAAGTGGGGGCAACGCAGCTTGGGCAGGCCGACTGTTCGATTGAAGGATATCGCTGACAAGACCGGTTTCTCCGTGAACACGGTCAGCCTGGCTTTGCGCGGCAGCCCCCGCATTCCCGAAGACACCGCTCTGCGCATCCGCAATGCGGCGCGTGATCTCAACTACATGCCCAACCAGGTGGCCAAATCATTGGTCAGCCGCGAAACCAAGACTATCGGGCTTGTTTTGACCGACATCACCAACCCGGCCCTCACACAGGCGGCCCAATCCATTGAGCTCGCCTTGGCCGAGCGGGGTTACTCCACCCTCTTCGCCACATCCAACAATGATCTGGACGAGGAGAAGCGGGTCATTGCCATGTTTCAGTCTCGCCAGGTGGATGGCATGCTCATCTATCCGCGCAGCCATAGAGACCTGGGCCATATCCGCCAATTGCGCCAAGCCAACTACCCGGTCGTGCTGCTCGTCGCCGATCCTGACGCCGGCGTGGATGCAGTATCGGTTGACGAACGCCGCGGCGCTTATCGTGCTGTACGACATCTCATCGATATTGGTCACACCCGGATCGGCATCATCGATAGCTCCAATCCCATGGGCAATCACGAAAAGCGCGATGGATATATGACCGCGCTGAAGGAAGCGGGCATCCTACCTGACCCGTCCCTTTCGGCCGACCCACAGGGGCACTCGGTCATTCGCGGCTACTGGGCCATGGACAAGCTTATGCGCCTGGGCAACCGCCCATCCGCCATCTTCGCGGCCAACGACTCCCTGGCCATCGGCGCCCTGCGCTGGACGCAGAAGAACGGCATGAGCGTGCCGGACGACGTCGCGATTGTGGGGTTCGACAATATCGAATTTGCCGAGCACGCCGCCACGCCTTTGACCAGCGTCAATTACGAGATCAAGCTCATCACCGACCTTGCGGTTGCGCGCCTGATCGAACTTATCGGGGCCAAGGACGCATTGCCTGAGCCCAATGTCACCCTCATCGATCCCGAATTGATCGTTCGCGAAAGCACATATCGGCGCCCTTAGGCGATTTGTGGGCTGACCGATTCCCTATTGCCTGATCGCCCGCACCCAAGGCCTGTTTAATGACAGCAAACCGCTCGCCCAGCAGCGGCGCGACACACCCTGGCGCATTGCCGAAACAATCGAAGCCTTGCACGATCTCTTGGGGGGTGGTGGAGGGGACTGGATTCGAACCAGTGTAGCCTGAGGCGTCAGATTTACAGTCTGATGGATTTAACCACTCTCCCACCCCTCCACATTTTCCGGGTAGGAGACGAACACGGCGCGCGTGTCGTCGGGGCGGTTTATGGTGGGCTGTCGCAAAGGTGTCAACACCCTAGCGCGCAACTCACGCAAGAATTTGTTTGGGCAAGCGATTTGTGGAAAGGGTGACGCGGCGCCCCTTGCCAGTCGGCCCCGGTTCGCGCTAATCGAGGCCGGTGGCTTCGCCCCCAGGGCGCGGGTATAGCTCAATGGTAGAGCAGCAGCCTTCCAAGCTGAATACGCGGGTTCGATTCCCGCTACCCGCTCCATCTCTTCCCGAGACCTTACCTGCAAAATGCCCGCCATGGGTCATGTCGATGCGCCAAAGGCCAGGCGAGCTTGACCGACATTTAAAACGACGCGGGAACGGCAGAGCCTGCTATCGGCAAGTGCCCGCCTGCTGGCCACGGCTTCAATCGCGGCTTTCTTGCGGAAATTGAGCAAACCGGGTACCGCTCGCAACATGAGCCGCAACAAATTTCCGCCCAAACCCAAATATGACCCCGATACCGGTCCGGTCTATCTCTATGGCCTGCACACGGTGCGTGCAGCGCTGGACAATCCGGGCCGCATCAAGAAGACCCTGCTGGCCACGCCCAATGCCCTCAATAGGCTCAGGGAAACCGGCGAGATCGGCAAGGTTCCCGTTGTCGAAACGACGCCCAAGGAGCTCGACCGTCTGCTCGGCGGCGAAGCGGTGCATCAAGGGATGGCGCTGGAGGTCGATCCCGTCAGCCGCTTCGGCCTCGACGACATTGCCGATCTGCAATTGGTCGTCGTACTCGATCAATTGACCGACCCGCACAATGTCGGGGCTATTCTGCGCACCGCCTGCGCTTTCGGCGCCGATGCGGTGATTACCACTGCCCGCCATTCGCCGCGCGAAACCGGCGTCATGGCCAAGGCCGCCTCTGGAGCGCTGGATCTGGTACCCATGATCGAGATCAGAAATCTCGGCGACACGTTGGAAACCCTCAAGAAGCGCGGCATGCTGGTGCTCGGATTCGATTCAGAGGCCGACGCCCAGCTCCGTCCGAGAACCGACACAGCGCCATTGGCGGTTGTCCTTGGCGCCGAAGGCAAAGGCCTGCGCCAGCGCACGCGGGAGCTCTGCGACGAAATGGTCCGGCTCGACATGCCTGGCCCCATCAAGTCGCTCAACGTCTCCAACGCCGCGGCCATCGCGCTTTTTGCCGCCACAGCGGGTCGCATCAAATGAGCCAGTTCGAACCATTCGCCATGGCCTTGCGCCTTTCCGGCGTGACCATCCCGCAGGCCGAGCTGGATATGGCGCTCAAGCAGCTTTCCGTCCGCTATGAAGCCGAAGACGCCGAAGACAGTTTTTACGCGCAGATTGATGTGCCCACCGCCAATCCGGTGCGCGCCATTCTCGACCTGGCCGAACGCTCTGGCGCGACCATCGCCGCCATGCTGGACGACCGCCGCATGAGCAAAGCGGTACTGGACATAGCCTTCGACTATCCTTCCGAGGGCGAATCCATGTCGGCCCGCCTGCCTGCGCACGCGGCAGCGGCCATTGCTGCCCACGGCATCGATATCGAGATTTCCGTATATTTGACCGATGTAGAGGACGACGAGGACGCATGAGCGCAGGACCGAGGAACTGGGCGGGCAATATCCAATTCGCCCCGCGCGCCGTCGACTACCCCCAAACGGTCGAACAATTGCAGCAGGTCGTGCGGTCCGCCGACAAGGTCCGCGTGCTGGGCTCAGGACATTCGTTCAACCGCATTGCCGATACCGATGGCACCCTCATCTCGCTGTCGCGGCTGGAGCGCCAACTCAGCATTGATCCGGCAGGCCGCTCCGTCACCGTGGACGGCGGCGCGACCTATGCCGACATCGCCCCTGCCCTGCATGCGGCCGGATTCGCGCTGCGCAATGTGGCCTCTCTCCCCAATATCACCGTGGCAGGCGCCGTCGTCACCGCCACCCACGGCTCCGGCGATGCCAACCAGAACCTTGCCGCGGCAGTGTCGGCGCTCAAGCTGGTGACGACGAATGGCGACATTGTCACTTTTCGCCGCGGCGACGCCGACTTCAATGGCGCTGTCGTCAGTCTGGGGGCGCTGGGTGTTATCTGCGAATTGACGCTCGACATCGTGCCCAGCTTCGAGGTCCGGCAGAACGTCTATCTGACCCTGCCTGTGGCCACGGCCACCGACAAATTCGAAGCCATCATGTCACGGGCCTATAGCGTCAGCCTGTTTACCCGCTGGCAGGGCGAAACCATCGATCAGATTTGGGTCAAGGCGCGTGCGGAAGCGGGCGAGCCGGCCGCTGAGGTTTTCGGCGCCACGGCGGCGACAACGCCCTGCCACCCTATTCCCGATATGGACGGGTCCAACTGCACCGGTCAGTTTGGCGTTACCGGTCCGTGGCACCAGCGCTTATTCCATTTCGCCATTGGCAATACCGCGTCTGCAGGTGCCGAATTGCAATCGGAATTCTTCGTCGCGCGCGCCGACGCACCTGCCGCCATTGCGGCCCTGCATGCCGCCCAGGATCGCTTCTCTGGGGCGCTGTTCATTTCCGAAATTCGCTCTGTGGCGGCCGACACCCTGTGGCTCAGCGCCGCCTACGAACAGGACACGATCGGGTTTCACTTCACCTGGCACCCGGAATGGGACGCCACGATAGCCGCCGTTCGTGCCGTGGAACAGGCCCTCGCCCCCTTCAATCCCCGTCCGCATTGGGCCAAGCTCTTCACCCTGCCCGCATCGGCCCTGGAGCAGCGTTTCCCACGCCTTTCCGATTTCCGCGCCCTGGCGATGCGTCTTGATCCGGCCGGCAAGTTCCGCAACCAATTCATTACCGATCATCTGTTCTGAAGGAACAATAGCCCCGGTTAGAGACCGCCGGCCTCCGCCGTAATGATGCTGCGCCCGAACACGCCCTGCGCTTTGGGAACCAGTCGAACCACCGAATAGCCGCGAGCCTCTAGCTCATCGAGGAAGCCGGGCAGCAGGTCGACTGTGCGCTGGTGGATATCGTGGAACAGGATGATACCGCTGCCACGCCCCTCCAGCCGGCCCAGAGCGCGATTGGCAACCGTCTGCGCGCTCTCCTGATAGTAGTCCTTACTGTCGATATCCACGTCGAGCACCACCATGTCGCCATGCAGCAGGCTGGTGCGCAAAAAGCCCGTCTGGGCCAGATAGGGAAACCGGAAGAATGGCGACAACTTCTCGGCCCCGCCCAGCGCCTCGGCCACGGCCGCTTCGCCGCGCACAATTTCATCCAGCGCCGCCTGGCGGGAGAGATTGGTCAGGTTCGCATGATCGAATGTGTGACTACCCACCGTGTGCCCACGCGCGGCGACTTCCCGTGCCAGCGCCGGATTGGCCTGGGCGGCCGAGCCCAGCATCAGGAAGGTGGCCTTCACGCCATATCGATCCAGAGTATTGAGAATTTTCGGTGTTTTTCCAGCGCGCGGACCGTCGTCGAATGTCAGGATGACTTCCCCCGGCCGCAGGACAATATCACTCGTTGTGGCGACTTCCAGGGTGCGACCGGCCAGGCGGCCAACAGAAGAAAGGCGGTTCGGCATGGTCTGGTCGAGCCGGGCCGACGCGCTCTTCAGAACACTGCCCGTAACCGTCTCGTCACGCATAACGGCAGGACTGTTTGCCACCGAATTCTGGCTGATCGGCTTGGCGCACCCCGCCATGGTCAGCGCCAGCAGGCTCGAAGCCAAAAGAGCATGAAACAACCGCAAGACCGAACCCACCCGAAACCTTAAAGTGGGTCCACTTTTGCGATTTATGGTTAACAAACCCCTCGCAATTGCTTAAGATTTACTTACCTGCCATAGATTTAGCTTTGCGCCCCAGAGTATCGAGCGCACTGAGGAAGGCGGATCGATCTGCCGGGCGGAAGCTGGCATTGTAGCCGGCAATTTCGCCGGTCTCGCGCAGGTGCTGCTTGAGATCTCGCATTGCCAGCGCCATACCGATGGAGGCCGTGGTAAAAGGCTTTCCGGTAAAGCCCAATACATGGCAGCCCTTGTCTATCGCCCGGCTGGCTAAAGGGATATCGGCCGTCAGCACAATGTCGTTCACCCGGGAATGGTCGACGATCCAGTCGTCGGCAGCATCGGCCCCGGCCGGGACGACGACAACCTGCACCATCGGATCACGCGATGGCCTGATACCGCCATTGCTGACGAAGGTAATGACAAGGCCGAGACGCTCGGCCACCTTCTTGGCCTCTTCCTTAACCGGGCAGGCGTCAGCGTCGACGAATATGGCCGGGTCAGGCATTGGCGATAGCATCCATCAAGAAATCCAGCCTTTTCGGCACCGGCACCTTGGGCAATTCCAAAATACGATAGCCCGCCTCTTCATAGGCATCGCGCAAGGGTGCGTAAATGCGTTGGGCGTGCTCCCAACCTTCTATGCGCTCGGCATCGTCGCGGTAGATATCGCGCCAGGGCGGCGCGAAAAAAGCTACTGGATTATAGCGAAAAAGCGTCGCGGCCCTGGCGAAATGGGCCGTCTCCGCCAGATTCATGATCCGCCCATAGGCGATAAGGTCGGGAATGCCGCGATCACACAGGGCCATTCCCGCTCCGTCCAGCAAAGCCTCATGGGTCTGGATGTCGCGATCGAGCATCAATTCGGCGAAGCGCGCCGGATCGCGCCATTGCAGGGCCGGCCCGTCGATCGCCTTCTGAACCTGGATAACGGCACGAGCCGCCTCGCGTCCAATCCGCAGTCCGGATTGCCCGGCGGCATCGAGCAGGGCGGTCTTGCCTGCGCCGGGTGCGCCGGTGAGCACAAAAAGCCTGTCTGAATCTGCCATCATTATTCGTCCTTTAGGAGAACGGCGACTATCGCCGCCGAGGAGAGAAATTTGATTGGAACGATTGTTGAGCGCGCCGAATGGGCGGCGGCATCTGCCACGAATGGGGAATGGTGGGGGGAACTGGAGGGCGGGCCGTGTGGGGCCAATGTCAGCGTGATCTTCGTTCACGCCGAACGGCCAGGAGATGGGCCGCGACTACACAGCCATCCCTACACGGAAACCTTTATTATCCGCAAGGGACGGGCCCTGTTTACGGTCGCAGACCATCAGTTCGAGGTCAGCGAAGGGCAGATCGTAATCTGCCCCGCCAATACGCCGCATAAATTCGCCAATATCGGCCCCGGCCCGCTCGAGCAGATCGACATTCACGAGGCCGGGACTTTCGAGACGCGATGGCTGGAATGATCAGCCGATCGCACCGGTCGCAAGCGCCAGGCCCAATCCGGCCACAAGTGCCAGCGCGAAGGCCACCGCCAGCTTCCGGCGGTGGGGTGACTGCATCATGATGCCAAGCATATGAATGTCCTTTCGCCAAAGATCGCTCAATAAACGACGACGCTGCGAATGCTATCACCGGAATGCATCATCTCGAAGCCCTTGTTGATATCCTCAAGGCGCAGCGTGTGCGTGATCATCGGATCAATCTCGATCTTGCCATCGAGATACCAGTCGACAATTTTTGGCACATCGGTCCGGCCGCGCGCGCCACCAAAGGCCGTGCCCATCCAGGTGCGACCGGTTACCAATTGGAACGGGCGCGTGGATATTTCCTGGCCTGCTCCAGCCACGCCGATGACGACGGATTTGCCCCAGCCACGATGGCTCGCTTCCAGCGCCTGACGCATAACCTTGGTGTTACCGGTGCAGTCGAACGTATAGTCTGCGCCGCCGATCAGATCCCCACGCCGCTTGGTCAGGTTGATGAGATAGGGGACGATATCCTCACCGATCTCGGTGGGATTGACGAAATGGGTCATGCCGAAGCGCTCGCCCCATTCCTTCTTGGCGTTGTTGAGGTCGACACCGATGATCATGTCAGCGCCGGCCAGGCGCAGGCCCTGGATGACATTGAGTCCGATACCGCCCAGGCCGAAGACAACCGCTGTCGCCCCCTCCTCCACCTTGGCCGTGTTGATCACCGCGCCAACGCCGGTGGTCACCCCGCAACCGACATAGCAGACCTTATCAAAGGCGGCCGCCGGATCGATCTTGGCCACCGCGATTTCGGGCAGCACGGTATAGTTCGAGAAGGTTGAGCAGCCCATATAGTGGAAGATCGGCTTGCCTTCGAAGGAAAAGCGCGAGGTCCCATCCGGCATCAGCCCCTGCCCCTGCGTCGCACGGATGGCGGTACAAAGATTGGTTTTGCGGCTGAGACAGGACGGACACTCGCGGCATTCCGGCGTGTAAAGCGGAATAACGTGATCGCCCTTTTTCACTGACGTCACTCCGGGCCCCACATCGACCACGACCCCAGCGCCCTCATGGCCCAGGATCGCCGGGAAAAGGCCTTCAGGATCCGCGCCGCTGAGCGTGAAGTCATCCGTGTGACAAATGCCCGTAGCCTTGATTTCGATTAGCACCTCGCCCGCCTTGGGGCCCTCAAGGTCGACCTCCACGACTTCAAGTGGCTTGCCAGCAGCAAAGGCGACGGCGGCACGGGTTTTCATGACTCTATCCTCCGGAATCTCGGTCCGGAAGATGGCACGCGCCAAAGCGCGCCCGCAACCGTCTAGCCGCTGCCTCCACCGCCAAGACTGAGCATCACATTGACCGCCGAAGCCAGGATGATCGTGTTGTAAAGGTGGGAGAAAACCAGATGATAGACCACCAGCCGGCGCATATTGCTGCTGGTTGTCTTGGTGTCGGACGTCGCCACCGACGTACCCACAGTATAAGAAAAATACATGAAGTCAGCGCCATCGGGATCGCTGTCGCCCTGAAATTCCAGGCCACCCTCCACCTCGCCGTCCTCGCCCGTATCGGGCGCCTGGTAATATTCATAGGCATAATGCAGCGCGCCCATCGTCTGAACGGTGAACCAGCCCAGCAAGACAGACACGACGCTGGCCGCCACCTGCCAGGGATCGGGTTCCTGGCCGCCGCTCAGCGCCAGGAACAGGGAAACGATGGAGGCTACGACCACGATGAGGACGATGAGGAATATGCCCCCCGTAGGCGTGTCCTCCTCCTGCGCATGGTCTCGCAGGTAGTCGGCCGTCAGGTGCGGCAGTTTCAGATAGGTCGACAGCAGGAAGACCACGAACAGCACATTGCTGCCAATGCTGATCGCCATGTTCGGCACAAGCCAGAAACCCAGCAACAGCGCCACCGCCCCCAATGCGAGGCTGACATAGAACGGCGCGTGACGCGGCATCAGGCGATCTATCGCCTTCTGCCGGAGCGGGTTGGGCGCCGCCTGCTTTCGCCTGGATTGGTGGCGCTTGCCGCCGCGGGTCGATTTAGCTGGTGCTCTTGCCATGGCTGCAAAATGTCATCGCCGGTTCCCCACCGGCAATGACGACAACGCCGCTCAGCCCGTTATGGCTCCCGGCCCCGGCTCGGCACCTGGCGGCACCTTGCCCATGATGATCATGCCCAGCACTTCGTCCTTGGTGACATCGGAGGTTTTCGCCTGCCCCACCACCTGGCCGTTTTTCATCACCACGACCCGATCGGCGAGATCGAAGACGTCGTGAATGTCGTGGCTGATGAGAAAAATGCCGATCCCTTCGGATTTGAGCTGTTTGATCAGCTCGCCCACCTGCGCGGTCTCCTGCGGGCCAAGCGCCGCGGTCGGCTCATCCATGATGAGAATTCGGGCGTTGAAGAGAATAGCCCTGGCAATGGCCACGGATTGGCGCTGACCACCGGAAAGGGCCTTCACCGGCTCCTTGAAGCGACGGAAATTTGGGTTGAGCCGGCCCATCACTTCGCGTGCCTTGGACTCCATGGCAGCATCGTCCAGCGTTCCGAGCGATGTCACCATTTCGCGCCCCAGGAACAGATTGGCGGCGGCATCGACATTGTCGGCCACAGCAAGCTGCTGATAGATCGTTTCGATGCCATAAGCCTTGGCGTCGCGCGGATTGTTGATCGTCGCGGTCTCGCCATTGATGCGGATTTCACCCGCATCGCGCTTATAGGCGCCCGAGAGGATCTTGATCAGCGTCGATTTGCCCGCGCCATTGTGGCCGAGCAGCCCCACGACCTCCCCGCTGCGCAGATCGATCGAAGCATGGTCGACCGCACGAATGCCGCCGAAGGAAATCGAGATATCGGTCATTTCGACCAGTGGCGTGCCGGTATCCAGCATAATGCAACTCCTAATGCTTGTTCCGGCGGTAGAGCGTGTCCAGCCACACCGCGAAGACCAGAACCACACCAACCACAATGGATTGAAGCGGGCTATCAATGCCCATCAGCACCATGCCTGACTGCAGCGACTGCATGACCACCGCGCCCAGCAGCGCGCCGGCAATGGTGCCCACTCCGCCCGCCAGCGATGTGCCGCCGATAACGGCGGCCGCGATGACATAGAGCTCGTCAAGCGTGCCCAGCGCATTGGTCGCCGCATTGAGGCGCGCCGTCGAAATGGCCGCCGCAATGGCACAGAGCGCGCCCATCAACATGAAGATTTTGACGGTGACCCAGCGCGTATTGATGCCCGCCAGTTCGGCCGCCTCGGGATTGCCTCCCATGGCATAGACATAGCGCCCGAACCGCGTCCGCGTGGCGAGGAAGGTCATGACGACCCCAACGCCAACCGCGATCAGCACCGGAATGGCGATCCCATGGGAGATGAACAGGCCACCCTCGGGCACAGCAATTCCATTGGCTTCGGCGAAGTTTTCGGCGATGCGGACCGGCCAGGGATAGGCGTTGGCAACCCAGACCGCGGCAATGGTCGCACCGCAGCCAAGCACGGCCAGGGAAACTTCGGCCCAAACCGGACGCTGCGGGAAATTGAAGCGCTGCCGCTGCAGCCGGCCAAAATAGAGACCGACAATGATCGCGCCACAGGCGATGACGGCGACGACCCAGCTCCAGAGCGCCCCGATCGAACCGGTCGGGCCGCCTCCCATGAGCTGGAAAGTCGAATCCATCGGCGCCACGGTGCGCCCCGCGGTCACCCACCAGGCGGCGCCACGCCACACCAGATAACCGCCCAATGTAACGATAAAGGCGGGCACGCGCAGATAGGCGATGATCGTCCCCTGCAGCGCGCCAATACCGACACCGACAGCCAGGCCCGCGGCCAGCGACAGGACCCAGATCAATGGATGACCTAAGCCCAGGCCAAGCTGCACCGGCAGGATCTGCGTCTGCATGACGCCCATCACCATGCCGACCACGCCCAGAATGGAGCCGACCGAGAGGTCGATATTGCGGGTCACGATGACCAGGACCATGCCCGTGACCATGACGGCAACCGAGGCCGTCTGGACCGACAGGTTCCACAGATTGCGCGGGGTCAGAAACAGACCACCGGAAAAGAAGTTGAAGCCCACCCAGATGATGGCAAGCGCACCGATCATGCCCAGGAGACGGGTATCGATCTCCGTGGCCATGAGAAAGCGCTGCAATGGATTTTGCACCATCTGACTCGGGTGTGTGGTGCTGGACATGGCGCGTTGCTCGGCCATCAATTTCCCCCTGGGATCATCCGTCGCCTGCGGCAGGCGCCCGATGATCACTGATCTTTCATGGTGGCATTGCCGAAACGAGGTGATGATCGTTTATCCGGAACGCCTGACAGACAGCGTCCCGCGGACGGGGCGCTGTCCGGTGAAAGAAGTGCCGCGGCGCATTGCGCCGCAGCACCTCGTCACCAGTTTACGTCAAGACTGCATCAGTTACACGCGGCAACCGAACCGGCGGCCACGCCCTGGCAGACCACATCCTTGGACACCCAGCCAGCATCGATGACGACGTCCAGATTGTCCTTGGTAATGGCGACAGGAGCGATGAAGAAGGCGTTCATTTCCACGCCCTTCGGTCCGCCGGCAAACGGCACGACGCCGGTGACTTCGTTAAGGGCAGTACCGCCGGCCAGTTCGAGGGCCACTTCCGCGGCCTTCTTGCCCAGCTCACGAGCGTCCTTCCAGACCGAAACGGTCTGCGTACCCAGCGCAATACGGTTCAGCGCGGCATGGTCGCCGTCCTGACCCGAAACCGGCACCGCGCCAGCCAGGCCCTGAGCGGTCAGGGCCGCAATGGCGCCACCAGCCGTACCGTCATTGGAGGCGACCACAGCGTCGACTTCGTTATTATTGGCCGTGAGGAACTGTTCCATATTGGCCTGGGCCACTTCCGGATTCCAGTTGTCGGTATAGGCTTCGCCTACATTCTTGATCGTGCCGGCGTCGATGCCGGCCTGAAGCACTTCCATCTGGCCTTCAAACAGGAAGTCGGCATTGGGGTCGGCCGAATTGCCCTTGATGAAGACATAATTGCCTTCGGGCTGGACTGCGGCGACTCCGGCGGCCTGGAGACGGCCCACTTCCTTGTTGTCGAAGGTGAGATAGAAGGCATCGGGATTTTCGATCAGGCGGTCATAGCCGATCACCGGAATGCCTTCGGCGACGGCGGCGGCAACGGCCGGACCGACCGCTTCGCTGTCCTGCGCCAGAACGATGATGGCATCGGCACCCTGGCTGATCAGGCTTTCAATGTCGGTCAACTGCTTGGACGCAGACGACTGGGCGTCGGCCGAAATATACTGAGCGCCCGCCGCTTCGAGTACGGACTTGATAGCGGCTTCATCGGTTTTCCAACGCTCTTCCTGGAAGTTGTTCCAGGAAACGCCCACCACGATCTGATCCTGCGCAATTGCCGCGCCGCAAAGCACGGTCGATGCCAGCAGGACTGCTGCAAACTTGTTCATATCTGTCCTCCCTATGGGCAGCGTGCTGCCCGCAAAGCAAGTTGGCGCCTTGCCCTCAATCGGGCACCGCCTCCCTGCGCCCTGAGCATTAATTTCATAGCTCGAAAAAAGACCTCGCATGTCATGCTGCGACGTGTCAACGTCAATTTCGAGGCTCGAAGAAATCCGCTATTTGCGCTAAGGCGCTGGGGATGCTGTTTTGCAGAGCAAGACTGGGGGGAAGGCCGCTTGACGCGACACGTCAGCGATAGTGATAGCGTCCGGCGGCAAAATCGCGGATTGATCCTGAGCGCCTTGCGCTCGGGTGGACCGCAGTCGCGCACGGCCCTGGCGGGAATCACCGGCCTGAGCCACGCCAGCGTCACCGCCATCATGCAGGACCTGCTATCCCAGCGCGTTGTTGAAGAATTGACGGGTACGGAGCGCGCTGATGGACGGGTGCGCGGCCGCCCGGCCACCCTGGTCGGCTTTCGCCGGAGGGCGGCCTATGTCGCGTTGTTTGAAATTGACGTGAACCGGCTTCGCGCCTCGCTCGTCGATTATTCCGGCGTGCTGGTTGACCGCATAGAAACCGGGGTAACGCCGAGAACCTTTATCGAGACATCGCCGACCGATTTTCTCGCCACCTATCTTGAAAGCCTGCGTCAGCGCACACCCGAGGCTGCCGGCGCGCTCATGCGGATCGCTATCAGCGTGCAAGGTATCCTGGATCGGGACGGAAGCGGCTTGAAATGGTCGCCCATTGCCAATCTGGCGGGCACGTCTTTCGCAAGCGACCTGGCCCGGATGTCAGGCCTGCCGGTGACCATCCACAAGCGCGGCCGCCTTCTGGCCGAGGGCACGCGCTGGCTGGACCCGCAATTGCACGATACCAGCGTTGCAACCGTCTTCGTGGGTTCTACCGTTGCCATGGGCCTCAGCCTGCATGGGCAGATGTCCGGGCGCGGCGAAGACGGGTCCACCGAGTTCGGCCACATGAATCATGTGCCCAATGGCGCCCTGTGTCGGTGCGGCATGCGCGGATGTATCGAAGCTTATGCCTCCGATTACGGCATTTTGCGCACCAGCTACTCGGTTCCCGAAACGACACCCCCTGCCCCGGCAGTCCCGGCCCAGCAGTTCGAAACGCTGGTGCAGCGGGCCGAAGCAGGAGAACGCGCGGTCACCCATGGCTTCAACCTGGCCGGACGCGCCATCGGCTACGGATTGAGCCGCATGCTGGCAATGTTCGACCCCACCCATATTCTGATCGTCGGCCCGGGTGCGCGGGCGATTGATCTTTTTCGCCCGGAGATTGAAGCAGCCCTGTCAGCCTCGCTGATCTGCAAGATCAATGGCATGCCCACCATCCTTGCACATCCCGACGAACGAGAGCCCATATTCCGGGGTCTGCAAATGAAGACTCTGTCAGCGCTTGATCAAGCCGAAATTGCCGCATTGGAAGCCGGCAAGCGTCTCTAAATCAACGCCAACAGCAAAAAACGCATAGCAGCACCTCAGCCAGCCTGATTGCTGCCGCGAAGAGATTGTTCTTCACTGGCGCCAATTAACCACCAATCCATGTGGCTGCCATGTTTTTGCAATAGTGATATTGTCGTTACATTTTTATTAAGCACTATGCGGCCGCAACCGCATAAACAATCAGGGCAGCGATAGTGAGCAAGAAGATAATTCCCGTCATTCTGGCAGGCGGTCAGGGAACGCGGCTCTGGCCTATGTCTCGCGCCGCCCGGCCCAAGCAGTTTCTGCCGCTCATGGGCCCGACCAGCCTGTTTCAGAACACCCTGAAGCGGGTCCACAATCCAAAGCTTTACGCGCCGCCCATCGTTGTCACCAACGCCGAATATCGCTTCATCGTGGCCGAGCAGGCCGCCGAGGCCGAAATCGCGCTGACCAGCATTCTGCTCGAGCCGATGGCCCGGAACACTGCGCTGGCAATTGCAGCGGCTGCTCTGCATGCCCAGCAGCGCTATGGCGAAGATGCCATTCTGCACATATTGCCCTCCGATCATGAGGTCGGCGTCGACGAAGGATATTGGCTATCCGTCTCGCAGGCCAGGGATGCAGCGGAAGCCGGTCAATTGGTCACTTTTGGCATTACCCCCACCCATCCCGAAACCGGCTTTGGCTACATCAAGTCCGAGGCCCGTATCGGCGATGGCGCGCAGCCTGTGCAGAGCTTCATCGAAAAACCGGACCTGCAGGGTGCCACCGAAATGCTCGTTGAAGGCGGGTACTTCTGGAATTCGGGCATGTTCATCATCGGAGCTGATACCTTCCTCGGCGAATGCCAGAAACTGGCGCCCGATACTTTGCGGGCCGCCAGCGACGCCCTTGCTCGTGCGAAGGAAGACCTGGACTTTATCCGGCTCGATGAAGCGGCCTTTTCGACCGCTCCAAGCATTTCTGTCGACTATGCCATTTTCGAAAAGACCGACAAGGCCGCCGTCGTGGCCGTCGATTTCGCATGGTCGGACCTGGGGAGCTGGGATGCCGTTTGGAAGTCGGCGCAGCGCGACACCTCCGGCAATGTGACCCAGGGGGCTGTGACGCTCGACAGCGTTTCAGGATCCCTGGTGATCACCGACCATGCCCATGTCGCGGTGAACGGCGTCGAGGACGTTGCCGTCATCGCGACCAATGACGCGATCTATGTGGGCCGGTTGTCGGGCGCCCAAAAGGTCGGCGACATGGTCAAGCGCATGCGCGCCGATATCCAGACGGCCGCCCTGACGGAAGTTCATCGCACGGCCTATCGTCCCTGGGGCGGCTACTCCTCCGTGCTCAATGGGGACCGGTTCCAGGTCAAACGCCTCTTCGTCAAACCTGGCAAAAAGCTAAGCCTGCAAAAGCACCATCATCGCGCCGAGCATTGGGTCGTCGTACGCGGCACGGCCGAGGTCACCGTTGATGGCTCGATAAGCGTGCTCACGGAGAACCAGTCCATATACCTCCCCCAGGGATGCGTGCATCGCCTCGCCAATCCGGGCAAGATCGAGCTCGAGCTGATCGAGGTCCAGACCGGCTCTTATCTGGGCGAGGATGACATCATCCGCATAGAAGACGAATTCGGGCGCCTCTGATCGCGCCGAAGAAAACAACAAGGGCGCCGTCTGGCGCCCTTGTTGCTTACCTCAAAACTTGAGGAAATCGTGCAATTGGTTCGCGAGTTCATCCGGCTCGGCATCCGCACCATGGAGCACAAGTTCGGCATTCTCAGGCACTTCGAACGGTGAATCGATACCAGTGAAGTTCTTGATCTCTCCGGCGCGAGCGCGCGCATAGAGCCCCTTGGGATCGCGCGCTTCGCAAACGTCGAGCGGGGTATCGACATAGACTTCGGTGAAGTCGATGTCCCCGGCAATTTCGCGGGCCAGCCGCCGCTCTTTTTCGAACGGCGAGATGAACGATACCAGGACGATCAGGCCGGCATCGGCCATCAGCTTCGCCACCTCGGCCACGCGCCGGATGTTTTCCACGCGCGCCGCTTCGGTAAAGCCGAGATCCTTGTTCAGCCCATGCCGGACATTGTCGCCGTCCAGAATATAGGCGTGGCGGCCCTCTGCCGTCAGACGCTTCTCGAGAATATTGGCGACCGAGGACTTGCCCGAACCCGAAAGCCCTGTGAACCAGACGATGCGAGGCACCTGCCCCTTCATCTGTGCGCGAACCTCGCGGTTCACGTCGAAGCTTTGATAAGTCAGATTCTGGGCGCGCCTGAGGCCGAAATCGATTGTCCCTGCCCCCAATGTGGCATTGGACAGCCGATCCACCAGAATGAAACCGCCGGTCAGACCATTGACCGCGTAGGGGTCGAAGGCGATCGGCTTGTCGGTCGCGATAGTGACCGTGGCGACCTCGTTGAGGTCGATCTTGGTGGCCGCAGTTTGCTCCAGCGTATTCACATTGGTGCGGAACTTTAGATCGGTAATCGTTGCCGGCACCGTCTGCGTGCCGATCTTGAGCAGATAGGACCGGCCCGGATAGGCCGGTTCCTCGTTCATCCAGACCAGCCTGGCCTGCACCTGGTTGGAAAAGTCCGGCGCCTGCCCGGAATGTGACAGCATATCGCCGCGCGAAATATCGACCTCACGGTCCAGCACCAGCGTCACCGCCTGCCCCGCAATTGCCCGGCTGAGGTCGCCATCCATGGTCACGATACGGCTGACGACAGCCGGTTTGCGCGACGAAGCGATCAGCACCTCATCGCCAACCGATACCGCGCCCGACGCCACCGTCCCCGAGAACCCGCGAAAATCCAGGTTCGGTCGATTAACCCACTGTACTGGAAAGCGGAATGGCTGCGCCGTACGATCCTCGGAAACCTCGATCGTCTCGAGATAAGGGACCAGCGCCTCGCCATCATACCATGGCGTATTCTCGCTCGGGCGCAGAATATTGTCGCCTCTGAGCGCCGATACCGGCACCGCCGCCAGCGTCTTGAAGCCCAGGGGTTCGGCAAAGGCCCGATATTCGGCCACAATGCGCTCGAAGGCCTCCTGGTCATAATCGACCAGGTCGATCTTGTTGACCACAAGCACCACATGCTTCACCCCGATCAATGACAGGATAAAGCTGTGCCGCCTGGTCTGCGTCAGCACGCCCTTGCGCGCATCGATAAGCACCAGCGCCAGCTCGGCATTGGATGCGCCGGTGGCCATGTTGCGGGTATATTGTTCGTGGCCGGGCGTATCGGCGACGATGAACTTGCGCTTGTCGGTGGAGAAGAACCGATAGGCCACATCGATGGTGATGCCCTGCTCGCGCTCGGCCACAAGGCCGTCTACGAGCAATGAGAAATCGATCCCCTCCTCACCAACCGTGCGGTTATGGCTTTCCTTTTTGAGGCTCGCCAGCTGATCGTCCAGGATCAACTGGCTGTCATAGAGCAACCGCCCGATCAGCGTGGACTTGCCGTCGTCCACGCTACCGCAGGTGAGAAAGCGCAGGAGTGACTTGTCCGTTTGCTGGGCAAGCCAGAGGTCGAGATTGTTGTCGGCCGTAGCAGGAATTGCGGACATGGCTCAGAAATACCCTTCCTGCTTCTTCTTCTCCATCGACCCCACGCTATCGCTGTCGATGAGCCGGCCTTCCCGCTCGGATGTCCGGCTGGCCTGCATTTCCATGATGATCGAGGGCAGATCGCCGGCATCGGAGCGGATCGCCCCGGTGAGCGGATAACAGCCCAAAGTGCGAAATCGCACCATTTCCTCGCGCGGCGTCTCACCCGGCTGCAGCGGCAGGCGGTCGTCATCCACCATGATCAGGGTACCGGAGCGCTCAACCACCGGTCTGCGCTTTGCAAAATAGAGCGGCACAATGGGGATTTGCTCCGAATAGATATAGGTCCACACGTCGAGCTCGGTCCAGTTCGAGATCGGGAACACCCGCATGCTCTCGCCCGGGTTCAGCCGCGTGTTGAACGTGCGCCACAGTTCGGGACGCTGGTTTTTCGGGTCCCAGGCATGGCTGGCATTGCGATGCGAGAACACCCGCTCCTTGGCACGCGACTTCTCTTCATCGCGCCGCGCCCCGCCGATTGCGGCGTCATATTGCCCCGCGGTCAAAGCCTGCCGCAGCGCGGCTGTCTTCATAATATCGGTATAGCGCGACGAACCGTGGTCGAACGGATTGATGCCGTCCCGCACACCGTCGGCATTGGTGTGGGTGATCAGGTCGAAGCCATATTCCTCCGCCGTCCGGTCGCGAAAGGCGATCATCTCGCGGAACTTGAATGTCGTATCGACATGCAGCAGCGGAAACGGAATTTTGCTCGGAAAGAACGCCTTGCGCGCCAGATGCAGCAGCACGCTCGAATCCTTGCCGATCGAATACATCATGACCGGCCGCTCAAAACTGGCAGCCACTTCCCGCAGGATTTCGATGCTTTCGGCCTCCAGGGCCTGCAAATGCGTCAGTCGATTCTGGTCCAAGAGACATTCCCGAAACTGGTGCCCAAGCATCTGGGCTTCAGCCCGTTTCGTACCCCCCGCTGCCATATGCCATCAAGTCAAAAACGGCTGCAAAACCGGGGGTTAGAGGGCCCTGGGGCAAATTTATGCCCCAACCCGGCGGGCCGTATGACAGCCCACCCAGCCCAGCCAAAACGCCGCATCAGCCGGTGCGCGTCAGCCACAATCGGCAGAAAAAAAGTTCCTCGCCCCTGCCGCTCAATGCGGAGACCGGCAATGCGCAATTGCCTGTTGTGTGCCGGGCCCACTCGATGATAAACGGCTCCCCATTGCCGGTATAGCTCAGTTGGTAGAGCACCTGATTTGTAATCAGGGGGTCGCGGGTTCGAACCCTGCTGCCGGCACCAGCCCGACATAGAGGAACTACCTGGGCCATGCCACGCGCATTGGCGCGATGGTATCGCCTGGCCTCTCGCATGAGCCGCGGCCAGCACTAGATCAAATGATCATATTGTCGGGTGCCTGGTGGCGATGGCACGCTATTCCATTCAAGAGAGCCACAATAGCTGGCCTCAGGGAGTAACCGCGTGATGGAATCCAGGTTGCACGCTCCCGCCAAAGCGAGAGTCGGCGCCAAGCAAAGACAGCGTTCCAAAGGGCGCTGGATTGTGCTGCTTGCGGCCTGTTCATGGGCGCTTTTTCTGTTGATCGGATACCTGATCTGGCTGCTTCTTTTCTAGGCGGCAGACCCTGCCCTGACGCGTCGCCGTCCTGACGGCCGATCAATTTAACCGTAGTTACATCGAGCTACACAATTGATGGAAACATGATTTGATTCATGGCACATTGTCGCTGCGCCATCCTCGGCGTCCCATTGGTCTATCACGTCTTGATTTTCATTATCTGAGCTCTCCCGTCACACATTAGGACGTGATAGCACCCTCGAATGGGAAGCACTCACTGCTCATAACCCAAAACAACATTATGATCCGCCTCTTGCGACCAAACTCTGGCCCCTTTGACGGCGGATTTGTCATGCGCTCCGCGTGGCGCAGGACCTGCGCCCGCGATAGGCAAATGGGTCGCACAAGCCCACCCTAAATTGTGAAGTATATAGGTTTGCTCTTGCCTGCGCCGCCCAGGCCCGTAGCAAGAGAAGCCAACACCGAGATCAGCAGCAAAGCCGGGACACGGAAGCAGTTATGGAAGATAGCGAAATCGATATCCGCAGTATCCTTGGATTGCTACGGCGGCGCCTGACGCTGATCATCGCAACCACGGTGCTGGTCGTGGGTGCTGCGGCCACAATCGCATTTACACTGACCCCTCTCTATTCCGCCTCCGCGCTGGTGATGGTGGACCCCTCGGCCAAGAACATTCTGGATGACAGCGCCATGTCCGGCGCAAGTGCCGCCGCGGACAATGCCAGGATCGACAGCGAAGTCGAACTTGCGCGCTCGGACAATATCCTGATCAAGGTCATTCAGCGCGAGCAATTGCTGTCCGATAAGGAATTCGGGGTTTCGATCGGCCTGACCGCTCGCCTGCTCTCCTTCCTCGGCGTGCCGATACCCGATCTGCCGACCGGTGAGGAGGCCTTGAACCAGTCCCTGGGCAAGCTGCGCAATGCCGTATCCGTGCAAAGGCGCGGACTGACCTATCTCATTTCTATTCAGGTCCGGTCCGAAGACCCGCAAAAGGCAGCCCGTTTGGCCAATGCCCTGGCAGAAGTCTACATCCAGGACCAGTTGTCTTCGAAAGTTTCCAGTGCCATGGCGTCGCTCTCGGTCATCCAAAGCCGGCTGGAACAGGCCCGCGGCGCGATCGTGAGCTCGGAAACGTCCTACGATCAGTTCATCGCCGACAATATCGAGGCGATTACGCGCGATAGCGGCCGTAGTGATCTTGCAAACATGCAAAGCCAGATCGCGGCCCTGGAAGATGCTCGTCAGCAATCCTCATCCCTGGCAAGCTCAGTCCAAAGCGCCATTGCCGACAATGATATCAATGCCATCGTCGCCAACCTTCAATCCGACGCCGTAAGCGCACTCGAGGCGCAGCGCGAACGCATCCAGCAGGATCTTTCCGGTCAGTCCGGCACTGCTGCGGACGTGGATCTGCAAGCCGAGCTTTCTCGCATCGAGCAATCCATTCTGGAAACCGCGAGCAGCGAGGTTTCCGACCTTCAGGACGAAATTCAGCAGGCTCAGGATCAGGCAGCAACCCTGCGTCAGACCTTGCGCTCTGAGGTTATCGGATCCGAACTCTCCGCCGACACGCTGACACAGATATTCCAGTTGCAGCAGAATGCGGAACTGGCCCGCCGGCAATACCAGACATTGTTGTCCAGGGCGCAGGATCTCGAAGCGCAGGCAAATTTGCAGATGGCCGACAGCCGGATTGCCTCTACTGCGCTCACGCCCAACAATGCGTCCTTCCCCAATACGCGCCTGATTTTGGTTCTGGCGGCCCTGGCTGGCCTTGGCCTTGGTGTGGCTCTGGCCTTCCTCTATGAAAATCTCATCGGCGGCTTCATCAGCGATGAACAGGTTGCCAATGTTCTCAAGCGGCCCGTCGCGGCCGTGGTGCCACGTCAGCAAAACAAGGCCGAGTCAAAAAGCCTTGCCGATCTCGTGGTTACCGCGCCCCTGTCGATCTTCGCCGAGGCAATTCGGCGCGCCAGGGCGGCGCTGGATCAGGATATCGGTCGGTCCGCCTCCCGAGGCGCTCCAGAGGAGCGCGGCCGGGTTTTGATGGTGACATCGACCAATCCGAACGAGGGCAAGACGACCTTGGCCCTGGCCATTGCCCGGTCGGCGGCCATGTCCGGACAAGCGGTGCTGCTTATCGATTGCGACCTGCGCAAACCGTCGGTCCACCGCCATCTCAGTGTCGAGTCCGATACCGGTCTGCAGGAATTGCTCCAGTCCGACGAAGCCGACTTCATGAAGTCATTCCCCAAGATCCTGGTGCGCGACCCGCTCTCCACCGCATCGATCATCGTCGGCTCGCGGCGCAGCAACGTGCCCACGGACCAGCTACTGGCCAATCCCAACTTCCAGCGCTTGATCAAGGCGGCCCGACGCTCCTTCGATTATATCGTCCTGGACACGCCGCCCGTCGGCCCTGTGGTGGACGGGCTCTATATCTGTCGGCATTCAGACGCGATTGCATATGTGGTGAAATGGGCCAGCACCGCGCAAAGTGATGTGAAAAAGAACATTGCAGCTCTCGCCAAAGCGGCAGGGGAGGATACCCCGCTCATGGTCACGCTCAGCCAGCAGGAGCAGTCCCGGTCCGAATATTATAAGAAATACGGCGGATACTATTCCTACGGCGATTGATCGCTCAAACTATCGCCAGCGCGATCTGCACCTAACGAATCCGGGCCCGACTGAAAAAACATGGACCGTAAGCCAAATCTGCTACTCTGGGCCCTCCTGGCCATATCGACAGTTACGCTGGCGCTAGGGGCCTTTGCGCTGAGAACCGAGGCGGAAGCAACCGCGCTCGGCTCGGGGTCCACTCGCCTGCCGCAATTCATCGACCTGCTGTCCAGTGACGTCACCCTGCCGCTCTCTGCCCAGGGACGCCGGCTGCTGCTCGATAGTTGCGACAAGGCCATGCAGACGTCCGCCCCGCTGGTGTTGCGTTTTGCCAGCGAAGCCCAAAGGCAGATGATCGTGCCGTTCTGCACAGACTTGGCCCAGGCGGCCGTCGAGACGTCGGGCGCGGACTCCTATGCCTGGCTGGTGCTGGCGATGGCGCAAATCCGGCAGGGCTCAGTCGCCGAGGCAGAACGCAGTATAATCTGGTCCGCCCATACCGGTCCCACCGAAAGTTGGATTGCCGAGCCCAGATTTGAGCTCATTCAGGATCATTATGACCAGTTCTCGTCCACAGTACGGGCCATTGGCGACGCCGACGCGGTCCTGCTGTTGCCCGGCAATCGTGGCGCGGTCGTTGCGCACCGCTATGTTCTCGACCCGGCCTTCCGTCAGCGGGCTCAAGAACTGATCGAAAAGCAGCCCGAGGCTGTCCAGCGTCGTTTCGTTTTGCTATTGCGCCGGCAGACCTAGGAGCCAGAACGTGAACAGGCCAGCATCCGGCTTTGCCATTTCCCTTCCCCGGCGCGCCCACATCGCCGACCAGACCGGCGGCCGGCCGCAGAACGGTTTCGCGCTCTGGGCCCTGCTCGTGCTGCTGGCGCTCGCACCCCTGCCCTTCGCCAGCGCCCGCCCCTTCCTCTGGGCGCTCTGGGCCGTTTATGCCGGCGCGGCATCGATCGTTTTCTTCGCTTGGCAGCTTCGGTCAGGCACTGAACTGCGCGTCGGCCCTTCTCAGCTCAAGGTTCCCACGGTCCTGGTTGCCCTGACCCTGCTCGCCCTGGTCGCGCAACTGCTTCCCTTGGGCTCGTTTCCTATTCTCAGTGCCGAAGGAGCGGCGCTCACAGCCCCCCAGATCAGCATAGCGCCGGGACAAACTGTTCTGATGCTGGCCCGGCAGCTGACTTATGCCCTCACTGCGGTACTGGTGCTGCAGGTTGCGGTAAGCGACAAAAGACGCCCCCTGTTTCTGCACGGTCTTATCGCCATCACTCTGGTCTACGCCGCCTATGGCCTGGTCGCGTTGCGGACCGGCGACACCATTCTGGGGCTGCCCAAATGGGCCTATTTCGGTTCGATTACCGGCAGCTTCGTCAATAGAAACTCCTTCGCCACATTTTTGGGATTCGGGGCGATCACGGCCCTCGCACATGGCTGCGCGGCGATGAAGCGTCAGGCCGAGCGTCATCGTGACGATGGGCTGGTGACCGGCATAGTCAGCAATGTCATTCTCTACGGCGCAGCCTATGTGTTCCTGCTTCTCGTGATAGTCGGAACCCAGTCGCGCATGGGCCTGTTCGCCACCCTGGCCGGATCAACCGTGGTCATCCTGGTGACGCTCGTTTCGATCCGCCGGATCGGCTTGCTGCTGCTGCTCGCGCCCCTGACCCTTGCCGTTTTTGCGGCGCTGCTCTGGCTGCTTGGCGGCGGCCTCCTAGAGCGCATCGAGGCGCAGCGCTTTGATCTGAACAACAGGCAATTGCTTTACGAGCAGGTCCAGAACCTGATTGCCCTGCGGCCCTGGACAGGGTTTGGCGGCGGAACGTTCGAACTGGCGTTCCCCATCGTACACGCCCTTCCTCTGAGCCCGGACCTGGTATGGAGCATGGCGCACAATACCTACCTGACCCTCTGGGCGGAACTGGGCCTTATTGCCGGCTCGCTTCTTATGCTCACTGTGGCCTATATCGCCGCTCGTTTGGTTTGGTCGCTGGTGAAGGGGACCGGCTCGTGGACCGCGCAAATAGCCGCGTTGGGAGCCATCGCCCAGATTGCCATTCACTCTACGGTCGATTTCAGCCTTGAAATCCCAGCCAACACGCTGATGTTCGTGGCCATCGTCTGCACCGGCCTTGCCACCACCACTAGACTGCGGACCAAGAACGGGCGCGGCTGATGCGTGACCTTTTGCGGAGAATTCTGGGTATTGGCGGAACCGGAGACGCGCCGGACGTGGCGAGCCGGCACCTGAACCTGGAATTTCTGCCCTCGGCCATCTACGCCATCGGCGATGTGCATGGATGTCTCAAGGAACTCCGGGCGCTGGAGCGCAAGATCGTCGACGACGCTGCATCTGTTGAGGGGCGGAAGCTTCTGGTCATGCTCGGCGACTATGTGGATCGCGGGCCCGAATCCGCTGGTGTCCTCGACCACCTCTTGGCTCCACCCCCTGCCGATTTCGATCGCCTATGCCTGATGGGCAATCATGAGATCATGGCGGCCAGCTTCCTCGATAACCCAAATCCCCGCTCGGACTGGCTTCAATTCGGCGGCAGCGAAACGCTTCAGTCCTATGGCCTACCACTCGACATATTCGGGTCGCGAAAACAGGCCAATTTGCGCCAGCTGATCGATGCCTATATTCCGCAGGATCATATCGAATTCCTGCGCGACCGTCCCTGGACGCTGAGCGCCCCGGGATGGCTCTTCGTTCATGCCGGACTGCGCCCCGGCGTCCCCCTGCATCGGCAGAGCCCGAACGACCTGTTCTGGATACGAGATGAGTTTTTTGCGGCGCCGGCATTGGACGGTTCATGTATCGTTCATGGTCACACGCCTGGACCCGAGCCCGTCGTGACCCCCGCCCGCATCTGCGTCGATACCGGCGCCTTTGCAACGGGACGACTGACCGCCCTGAAGATCACGCCAGACGCCGCCCCGGCCCTGCTTTACTCGGACTGAGCCCGATCCAGCGCCGTCCACCGGCCATGGCGGCCGCCATTGCCCAGCCCACGCCCCCAAGCAGGGATGCTCACTCGCCATTGCCGGTGAAGAACTCGCGGGCGATTGTCATCGCGATGATCTTCATGTCGAGCCAGATGGAAAAGTTCTGGATATAGGCAATGTCATGATCGATGCGTTCGCGCGCTTTGCCCATATCACGCGTGGAACCGCGCAGACCATTGGCCTGGGCCCACCCCGTAATGCCCGGCCGCATCGCAAGCCGCTGACCGTAATAGGGAACGAGATCGCGGTAAGGCCGCCCGCCAGCCATCATGCCGGCAACATGCGGACGAGGCCCGACCAGCGACATGTCACCGAACAGAACATTGAACAATTGCGGCAATTCATCGATGCTGGTCTTGCGGATAAAGCGACCGACTGGTGTCACCCGCGGATCATTTTCGCGCGTCTGGGCAATGCCCGACACATCGCAATCGTCGACCCGCATCGATCTGAACTTGAGCGCTTCAAACGGACGGCCATCCAGACCTTCCCGCGACTGCCGGAACAAAATCGGGCCGGGGCTGCTCAGCTTGACGGCCAGGGCAACGATAATCATCAGCGGCGCGAGCAAGGCCAGGCCTACCGACGCCCCCACAATGTCGATGACACGTTTGACGAAGAGGCTGGCGCGCCGCGCCGGCCGTCCCTCGCTCTTGGAAAGAGCCCAATTGACGGCTAGGCCGGAATGCCAGGTGACCCTTGCATTGCCACGGGCGAACGCTGGAACTGATACGTCAAAATGCGCCTCTGGGCGCGCATCCAGCTCGACATACTCGGCACCAGACTTCGACTGCACCAGACCATCCATATCGCCAATCCCTCAAAACAAGGTGGTGAATAACGTTTCCTGCCGCTACCGCATATACTTAACAGAAAGTTGCGACCGTCCAACAACTAATCAAAACCATCTCTGCAAAACTAGTTAATCCGCGGGCGCCCATCGCTTCGCCGAGCGCGCCACTTAGCATTATGTCCTAAACTTCGACGAAAATACGCAGACAATGGGGCAAAACAGCCATTATCAGGAAACTACGTTCCACGCCCGCGCGGCGCTATGAGTTCTACGCATTGCTTCCTTGCAGTATTGGAAGAGAAAACGCCGTGCGCAAAAAAATAAAGGCGCGGATAAATTCCGCGCCCCAAATGTTCATGCCGTTCTGTCGGTTTATTCGAGTTAGACAGGACTTGCCTGATTTCCAATCGCGCCGGAGTCCGGCAGCAATTCTTCGAACAGCGCATCGATTGCCGCGCCACCACCAGCGGCAGCAATCTCCGCCCGCAATTCGGTGAACGACTGCAGGGCAACTGCCGGATCAATGCCAGCTGCGACCAATGCGGCCGAATACGCGTTGATGGCAGCTTCACACGCAACCGGCGTACCCGCCGGAGGCGTGCAGCTCACGAACACTGCGTTGTAAAGATCTTCAAAACCGGGAACCGCAGCAGCCATCGCCTGGATAGGGCCGAAGGACATTGCAGAAATGACACCAGCTGTAGCTAGAAAGGCGAGATTCTTGCGCAATTCACTATCTCCTAAAGAGCGGCCGCCCAATCTGCTACGACAGCAAGGCGCCAAGGTCAAGTAAAGCGTTTAGCTCTTGTTATCCATATTGGCAAACGCACCCGACATTAATGGTAAAAATGGCCAAGTTTTTCGACAAGGCGCGAGCATCGCTACATTTTCTACCTAACTTTAGGACAAAATTTTGACGCCGAAAATGTCAAAAGCGATCTACGCAAGGTAGCTATGCAAGTGACGCATGCCCTGTCCGGGACCGGTCGCCACGGCCGAGCCGCAGGGCACCCTGCGGCCAGATAGCAAAAACCCCGCCCAATGGGCGGGGTTTTCCGTGCCAGTCGGGACCGATCTAGCCCGCGGACCAGTTCATCGGATTGGCATTCGAGATGGACCGGATGTTGTAGCCCGAGGCGCGCACCGTCTTGACGCTATTGGTCAGATTATCGAGCACGTAGTCGCCCTCGCTCGTCCGGACCACCAGAACGGCATGCGGTTCGCCGCGGCGGGTATGCGTATAGGCAATCCGCAGCGACCCGGCCGAGACGCCGTGGCGCATCAACATGCTGCGCTTGCTCAGGACGTAGTCTTCACAATCGCCCTCGGACGGATTGAGCGTCCAGACATCGGCCTTGTCGACCTTGGGCTTGATCGAGCGATTGACGTGTACGTTCACCTGCTTGAGCATGGCCATGAGATCCGGGGTCATGGTCACCTGGCCGCTTCCGCCGCCGCGGCATTCATTCCGGTTCTTCGCGCAGAAGAACTGCATCGACAAGGGTGTGATCGCGGCCACCTGCATCGAGGGGCGATAGCTCTCGACGTCGTACTTGCTATAGGCCGCGGCGCCGCCGATCGAGGCGACGGTGATTGCGAGCGCCAAGCCCGCCATCTTGAAAGAAAACTTGGTATTCATTTACGCCATCCCAGAAGTTTGATGGCTTCAAGATGCGCGCGACAGATTGAGCTTGCCTCAGCAAGATCGATACAATTTTATTCAATTTGACGCGGTTCCGGCCGCACCTCGTCCGTCCTAGGCCCAACTCCGAAACGGCCCCTTCCTTTGGCTGGGCCAATTTGACGAGAAGTGTCATCGAGCTTGAATCAAATGCCATGCAATGAACTGTTGGACCAAGCCGTGGTGGCGGGGGATCGGCGCACGTGCTAGGCAGGCCGCCCAGTATTATCGACCGTAAGGACCCCGCCGCATGACCAAGATCTGCGTCGTGACCAACGAGACCCAGGCCGCAGAGGCCGCAGCGGCCCGACTTCGCGACCGCTACGGCCTGGTATCCCTCAAGGAGGCGGACTTCGTCGTCGCCCTGGGCGGAGACGGGCTGATGTTGCAGACGCTCCATAAGGTCATGGATAGCGATAAGCCGGTCTACGGCATGAATTTCGGTTCGGTCGGCTTTCTGATGAACACTTTTAGCGAGGACACGCTGGCCGAGCGCCTTCTGGCAAGTCAGCGAACGCGTATCTACCCGCTCGCGATGGAAGTCCTGGACGCCTCGGGACAAAGGCGCACGGCGCTTGCCATCAACGAGGTCTCCCTTTTCCGCTCCACCTATCAGGCCGCAAAGCTTCAGATCTCGGTTGATGGCGAGGTGCGGCTGGATGAATTGATCTGCGACGGCGCGCTTCTGTCCACGCCGGCGGGCTCCACAGCCTATAATTTGTCGGCGCACGGCCCTATCCTGCCGATTGAAGCGCCATTGTTGGCCCTGACGCCAATATCTCCATTCCGGCCCCGCCGCTGGCGAGGCGCGATCCTGTCCAACCGCGCGGTCGTCAAATTCGTGGCTCACGAGGCCCAGAAACGACCAGTCAGCGCCGTTGCCGACAATGTCGAATTTCAAAATGTACTCGAAGTGACCGTCCGGGAGGACCGCTCCCATGGCGTCACCCTGCTCTTTGATCCGGGCACCAGTTTGGAAGAACGGGTTTTGAGCGAGCAGTTCCGTTTCTAGGATCGGCCGGAGCGCTAAGCGGCGGGCAATTGCAAATGCGGCACGTCCGGCGCGCTGGGCAGTTTCAAGCTCGCATTGGCGGTCTTGGCGAAGGCCGCCACCACCCCGCGCGCGGCCTGCCGCGCCAGGGCGATATTCTGCTCATTGAGATAGCTGAAGCACTCCAGCAATTCATCGGGAATGTTGCCTCCGAACTCGGCGAGCAATTCCTCGGTCAAGACGGTGATCACGTAGTGCCGCGCCGACACGTCGTCCGCTAGGTCCGCCATACGGGCTTGAATGACTATTCGCGCCAACAAGCCACCGGCCGCTTTGGAGAGACCGCAACGGGCAAATAGAGCAAGCAATGCCGCCCGACTTCCGCTTTCGAGCAGGGTAAGGACCTTCCGGCTGCCGGTATCGGCCAATTCCCCGATGCAGGCAGCAAAGAACATGACCCGGCCGGTCACCACCGCATGCAAAAGCAGACGCGTATTGATCAGGTCTTGGGCCACCAATTGCCCCACAAAATTAAGTCTGGCCGCCTCGCCTCCGGTGTCACCTATGGCCGCGAGCGCCGAATCCGTGCTGTTCCGCACGACTCTATTCAACCTGTCCTGGCCGAGAGCCCCCTTCACGATCCTGGTCGCCTTAAGGCTCTCAGCGACCTTCCCGACAAGCAGTAGGCGCGCCGCTCCTGGCAGGTCGTCTCGCCCCAGCAAGGCGCCACGCATTTGCGCATCGCCGCCCCATTCCCGCGCCAGCCGGCACAGCAACTCATCGGCCAGTGCTATCTCTCGCCGCCGCAGCAGACGCAGCACCAGGCCACGATCGCCATGCACAAGCAGGGCTGAGGCCAGCTTCGCGCTCACAACGCCACGTTGGGAAATTGCGGTCAGCACCATTGGATTGCCACCTGCGGCCAGAGGCAGGAGGTCGGCGTCCACGAGAACCGGCGAATATTGCAGCACGGCCCTCGATATCACCGCGCTGTCTTGCAGCAACGACAGGATTATGGGCCGGGGGGCCCGGGGCGAATGCAGCAAACCGTAGGCCAGAGCCGCGCGAACCTTGACCGACGTGTCGTCCAGAAACCCAATCAGCGCCGCATAAAGGGCTGCATGCTCGTCGGCGGGGCCATCATGGTCAAGATAGGCAAGCGCCGCCATATGTGCGGCTTGGCCCCGTTCGTCGCTGTCATACGACTGCGATAGTTCCGCGAAAGCCTCATAGCCGATCATAACTCACTCCGCACCTTTAGGAGCGAAGCTAATCGGCAATATTTAAGGAACGGTTCACCATAATCCGCGCCCGATCGGCGCGATCATGTGGTTCACAAGAAGGATCAGACGCCGGCGATGAAGTTGAAGCCCATACTGATGAGACTACCTGCCACGACAACCACCCCCCATGAAAGGGCGGCCAGGCCCGTTACGATCCATCCGCGTGGCGGCAACACCGCGGACCGGCTCCGAACGTGATCGGCATGTGCCATTTTCTTGGCTCCCGAAAGTCCCGTTTTCTGTGACTTGTGCCACTAAGCGCCCAAAGTCTTAATGCCCGCTAAATCCTTTTGATCGTAATGCTTTGAGCCCGACTATTTGTTGTAGAGCTGCGTAAAAAAGGCGGCGCCCGCCTGCTCCGCTTCAAATGCACCGTCCGGCTCGGTCTTGAACAAACCGGTAAACGACATGTTTTCCGTCGAGAACCGAGACGGCAGTGGCGGCTCGGCTGGGCGCGCCGCCGGAGCACTCTCACCAGCCATCTGCTGAACCGCAAATTGAGAACTTCCGGACGCCTCGTGCTTGGCCACAAGCACTCGATAGACCTCTCTTATGGTCCGCGCCTCGCCCTGGCGATCATAGAAAATGGCCCTGTTCGCCGCGGCTTGCCGCGGAAACAGCGACGCCGCCACTTGGTCGGGATTTTCCAGGCCCGCCCTGAACATTTTCTCTGCACCTTGGGCGCCAAGAAAATGGGCAATATAGAGTTCGCCTGCACTGGGCATACGACCAAAGGCAGACCGCAAATACTCGCCATTTTCTCGCGTAAAGGCGGCGGCCAGATCGGAGGCAATTTCCGGATTTTCGCGCAAGCTGAGTATTTCCGAGCGTTTAGCCGGATCGGCAACGACATAGTCGCCATCAGGGCTCCGCGAGATCGCCTCCGCATAGTCCTGGTACCCTAAACGAGGCCCCTGCTCCTTCATCACCTGCAGCCATGTACCCTCGAGGAACTGAAACAGTCCAACGGCCGAAGATGTGCTTGCCCGCGCCTCAGGGTTAAGGCTGCTCTCCCGCATCGCTGTCTGCAGTAGATAGCCAAAGTCCACCCCACTGCGATTGCCGGCCGCATTAAGCACCCTGGCTAGGCTCTGCGAGATGGAAACGGACTGCACGCCCATACCAGCGCTTTCGAATCGATAGAAATGTGGCCAGCTTAGCACCACACTGCGTTAATGCACTGTTAACCCTTCTCGTCATGGTGAGGCGCGACCTCGCTCCACCGCCTCACGACTGATCCGAGCGGCGGGCGCGGCCGGTCCTCCGGCACGATTGTCGGCGTCCCGATATGGACAAAACCCACAAAGCGTTCGCCAGGCAATGCGCCCAGGAATTTTGCCGCCTTCTCGTCGAACGCGAACCACCGGGTTACCCAACTCGCCGCATAGCCCAGGGCATAAGCGGCATGGACCAGATTGAACGCAACATTGCCGGCCGAAAGCAGTTGCTCAAATTCGGGCACCTTCGGATGCGGCTGCGGCGACGATATTACCCCGATGGTCAGCGGCGCGGGCAGAAGGCGGTTGCGCTCGATTTCAAGGCTTTCCGCGTCAAGGCCAGGATTGTTCGCAAGCGCAATATCGGCCAGCCCCCGCCCGACACGCGTCCTGTCCTCACCGGCAAAAATGATCAACCGCCACGGCGCAAGCTTGCCATGATCGGGGACCCTTGTCGCAATGGTCAGAATGTCCTCGAGCTCGGATTCGTCAGGCCCGGGATCTCGCAAAAAAGCCAGCCCGACCGAACGGCGTGCCAACAGGTATTCGCGCAGAACGGGGTTGGCGGCCATTGGAAATCTCCCTTAAATGCAGGCGCCTAGCCATAGCGGCGCAAAAAGCGCTGCGTCTATGCAAAAAACGTTTGATTGCGACCGCGGCGGTTTAAAATCGGCACCGATTGTGACACAGCTTTTCCCCAATCGGGGCCTAGGCATGGCTTCGAGTCGGTTCTTCGACCGGCGCCGTAAGCTGGAGACCACATGCGTTCGGCACGACTATTGGCAATCCTGATCGGACTTATTGCAGTCCTCGGATCCATGCCGGGCATACAAACGGCGCTGGCCCAGCAGGAAACTATAGAGATCCCGCCTCTCCCACGACCGAGGCCGGATCGGGATGCGCAGCCGGCTCAGCCCGCTGCTGTCACACCGGCAGACGGCACCGCCGCTGACGCCATCGCCGCCGTCTCCAGCGTGCCCCAGCCGGTGGTGCTGACCGCACGTATAACCGATCAGGGCGCACCTATCCCCGAGGGGCTCGTATGGCGCGTATTTGAAGGCGCACCGGGCGAGGACGGTGAGATGGCGCTTGTCGCCAAGGCCGACGCCGGCAGCGCCCAGCTCGATTTACCTCCGGGCGATTACGTCGTTCATGTTGCCTATGGGCAGGCGCAGGTCAGCGAGCCCATAACAGTTGTGCCTGGCGCCAATAATTTCGGCATCGTGCTGGAAGCTGGCGCGTTGCGGCTCAACTCGGCAGTGACAGGGGACATTCCGATCTCGCCGACCCTGCTGCAATTCGACATTTTTACCGCGGGCGACGACGCCAGCCGCGCGCTTGTCGTCGACAATCTGCCGCCCAATGAAATCGTGACGCTCAATGCGGGGACCTATCACATCGTCTCGCGCTTTGGCGCTGTCAACGCGGTCGTACGAGCAGATCTGCGGGTCGAGCCGGGCCAATTGACGGACGCTACGCTCTATCATCACGCGGCCGAAATTTCCTTCAAGCTTGTGTCCGAAGAGGCCGGCGAAGCCATTGCCGATGTCGAATGGACGGTCAAAACCGCCGATGGTGCGACCGTGTTTTCCGAACGCGGCGCCTTTCCGTCAACGGTCCTGTCTGAAGGCGAATATCTTGTGCTCGCAAAGCTCGGAGACCAGGTCTATAACCGCGAAGTGCAGGTACAGCCGGGCTCTCCACGCGAAATCGAACTATTGACCAGCATTTATTGAAGCCCAGGCATAAGCCTCGCTAGCCTGTCGAGATGCCAATGCTCCGAGAGGCATTCATGCGGCGGCCGCTAACGACCTTGGCCGGCGACATTCCCGGGCGCGGCGCGCTCCGCCTCATCCAGCCTGGCCAGCATCTCATCGAATACCGCGATATTACGCGAAATCTCTTCAAGCCGCTCCTCGCCCTTCGCGGCTGCCTTGGTGGCTTCTGCTATCTCGTTTTCTTCTTCCGCGTCCCGCGCGCCATAATCTCCGGACGTGTCCATAATGGCGACAGCCCTGTCCTGCCATTCTGCTATACGACGCCGCAGTCCATGCCGCTCGCCCTCCGCGGAGGCCTTGGCGGCCAGCAGAGCCTCGCGCACGCTCTGGATGCGCGCGCGGTCTCCTTCCTGGTCTCGCTGCGGCGACCGCGTGCGAAATCGTATACCCAACACCATGAGGCCACCTCGACTCGTAGTGGACAAACATCCACCGTGCGGCGCCCCGAGGCAACCGGCAATCGCCTGCCCATTTCAAGGCCGGTGCGCCGTTGACTATGACGCCGCTTGCCTTGACCTTGAGCGCAGACGTCAAGGAGGGCAAGCATGCGCATCGGATTTTTCACTCTAGTCAGTCTTTTGGGCGCGGCAATGCCGGCATTGGCGCAGTCATCGGCCGAAAACGCGCAAGCCATCCTGGCCGCGGCAAGCCTGCCCGAGGAACGGGCCGCAATATTGTCCGGGATTTTTGCCGACGATCCGAACACGTTCATCAACATCCTCCAGGCCGAATTGCGCGAGCGCGGCTTCCGGTCCAGCCCACCCAATGGCTTGTTCACCATCGATACTATCCGCGAATTGAACGCCTTTTGCGCCCAGGCCGGCATCGCCGATACCTGCCTGCGCGGTCCGCTGGTGCCCGAAGGCGTCGCCGCCATTGCCGGGGCGCTCTATGCCCAGACCCCATCCACCGCGGTGGCACAGCCCGCCACTGCCCCTGCTCCCGAATCGGAGAGCGAGACAGCCGAACCTGCCGGTATTGATGACAATTCCGGCGCCGCCATTGCCTTCGGCCCCATCGATCTCGAGGCCGATCGGGCCGTATGGACCTGGAGCGGCCTGCAGCTTTCAGGCGCGCCGCCGGCGGTGACCGCGACCGTGGATCCGCGGCGCACGGGCGTTTACGACCCCGGCACCAAGACTTGGCTGCTTGGCCCGCTCGACTATGAACCGGCCGCCGATGGCCGCTATGGCTTGGATTTCACCACGCCTGCCGAGGGTGGGCCGGTGCGCGTCTACCCCTTGCGGGGGCGGGATGATCAGAGCTGGCTCTATATCGTGGTCGATGGTCTCGAACCGGCAACCGCCTACAGCGCCTCCTGGACCCTCTCCATGAACGAAAATTCCTACCATGTGAACGACCTGACGGTCACCCGGGACTGATATCCCGCTTATCCCCGCCCCCATGGCCGGTGCTAGCCTTGCCGGACCATGAAAGGGGATAAAAATGGTAGATCGATTTCAAGCCCATGCCGCCAGCATGGAAGGCCCAGCCACGCATGGCTTCGCCATCACCCCGAGCGATGCGGCCGACCTCTCCGAGGTCACCCGGGCCATTTATGTGGGCGGCGCGGGCAATCTCGCGGTGCGCCTGCTGAGCGGGGCCGATGTCACCTTCGCGGCGGTTTCCGCGGGCACAGTCCTGCCCATCCGGGCGCTCCGCGTTCTCACCGCCAGCACGGCCACCAACCTGGTGGGGCTGAGCTGATGCTGCGTTCCGCCCCTACCCTGGGCATGGGCCTGGCGCTGGGTGGCCGCCCGGCCTTCGAGCCCGAAGCCCTGGCGCTTTTTGCCCGCATGAGCGTCCAGCCCGACACAAGGCGCAAAGGCCTCATCAATACCCTGATCGCCGGCCTCAAACAGGCCGGTGTCTGGTCCCGCCTCGACGCCTTTTACATGCTGGCCGCCCATGACGCCCAGGCCGCAAGGCTCAATTGGGTGGCCGACGCCTATAACCTGACTGCGGTCAACAATCCGAGCTTCGAGGTCGATCGCGGCTATACCGGCAATGGCATCAATGCCTATCTCGACACCGGCTTCAACCCGGCCACGGCCGGCGGCAAATTCTCACTCAACGACGCCCATCTGGGCGTCTGGTGCCTCACCGACGCGTCCGAGGACAAAAACGATATCGGCAATCTCAATGCTCGCATCTTCGCCCGCAATAGCGGCGGCGCCATCTCCGGCCGAATGAACGACAATGCCGCCCCCTCGGTGGCCCCAGTCGTCACCACCGCAATCGGCCACACCCTGCTATCCCGCGAGAACAGCGCGGGCTACCGGATCGATAAGGACGGCGTTGCAAGGACAACGGCCGCCAACCCGTCATCCTCCATTTCCTCCGGCAATTTTTGGATTTTGGGTGCCAATGGCGGAACTCAGAGCGCAAGGCAACTGGCGATGGCACACTTCGGACGCCACCTGATTACCTCTGTCGAGCTTCACGCACTGACCGAAGCCTATCTTGCTGCGCCGTAAACATGGCTCACCACGAAGTCAGGTACTCTCAGGCAGGAGAAATAGACTGGTGCGAACTGTGAGTCGGAGACAATTCTGCGGGCTTTTCTCGAGACGAAATTCTCATTCTATGATTCATCACAAGCAATGCCGCCATGGCCATCACAGCCGGAGGGTCGTATAAAGAATTTTGAAAGAAGAAATTTACCGAAAACCCTAAACCACCAAGATACCAAAATCTATGCTCTAGAGCATATTTCGCCGAAAACATAACTTTGGCATTTGCTACAACTATCCATGCCCAGTACAAAAACAATACAGCACCAAAAATTCCATATCTAAATCCCAAGTTGACGAACCCAATATGCAGATAATGCACGGTTCGACCACCGTCGATGACGTTCTCACGAGCAAAACTTGAAACTTGCTGCCAAGTTGCACCGAATCCTCTTCCGAAGAACGACTGCGCTGGACTATTCAACGTGGTGAAGTGATACCATATATCGCTAGCCTCCCTAAACCTACCAAGCAGCGACTCATCGGCACCGCCATCAAGTAGCCCGAAGCGCGTATCCTCGAAAACAGAACTTATAATATCAAATTCAAAAAAACCAAGGGCGTATAATAGAAGAGATATTAAAACGCCAACGAATACCAAAAACATAACTCTTATATCGCTGATCCAAGCCAGCACCATAAACAATGCCCCGAGAGCGAACTGCGTTCTATTTCCAGAATACAGCGCAAAACCGCTCATTACCACAATTAATGCTATGTAGAGAAATGTCGTAAACCCAGTGTCGCGCTTATATCTAAGTAGCAAGCTCAGAGCGCCAAACAACATGAAATACGGAGGATCCCATCTTCCGTGCCACCAATAAGATGGACGAAGATTAACGACCGCAGAAATATACGCAAAAACAGCAATTAGACTGTAGACAATTGCAAACCAATATACCGTTCGAATATTGAATAGTTTTTCATAGTATTTTGAAGAAACCAACAGACAGAGCACGAAAAGTGCCATTGTCCCCGCATCGGCCAGGACGTATTGTTGATAGAAGTCAAGCCGAAATGGGGTCATGATGACCCCAAACAACAAGCAGGCACAACTCAAAAAAAGCGGAACCTTCGGAACAGAACCCCAAGTTTCGTTTCCTTTTAATAGCGCAATGCCCAAAATGACGGAGACGATCGTCAGGAACAGCGTAGCATCTGGCACCGAATATGGACCGGAAGCATCGTTTATGTCCCAGACTGCCAAGGCAGCAAGCACCAAGACAGCAGGGCCGGTCGCATCGGTTTGCAATTTATTCGCTGCAGACAATGCCGCCCCCAAGGTCTAGCTCACCGCAAAAAACGCGCGTGTAGCCAATTCGAGTCAAGCTAGGCCTCCGGGTATAGCCAACATGGTGGCCGAAACCCACCGCGCCATGCGTGCGGGTGGCATTACAAATCACGAACCACGCTGAAAACGATAAAGCATGGCGCCCCGAACAGCAAAGACCACTAACAGTACAAGGGCACAGCCTTCGGCGCCCCAGACCGGAATTAGAGCATAGCCGCCGACCGCGGCTATCGCCAAAGCGGCTAGCGCGGTCAGGTTCAGGAGGCGAGCGCGGCCCATCATCGCGCCAAAGGTGCCGAGCGGTGCAAGGAACGCATTGACGCTATAGGCAAGGCACAGCAGGACAAGTACCAGCCCCGCCTGCGCTGCATAGTCAGGGTTGAGGATGCCAAGCAGCCACCCAGAGAGCAGCGCCAAAGCGGCGCCAAATGGCAAGGTAGCGGCACCGGCGAACAGGCAGGCCTCTCGCGCCAAAGGCATAGCCGGACCGGGTGTCACCGCAGCGCGGGCGAATCGCGGGGCATAGATGGCCTCGACGGCGATTCCTATAAGACTGATGGCAACGGCCAATCTGTTTGCCACGGCATAGACGCCCGCAGCAGCGGCCCCTGAGAGGGTGTTGAGCAGCAGAATCGGCATCCAATTCGCCGCAAGCGTGAGCGGCCTATACGGCGATAATACCAGGCCTTGCCGGAGCAACGACCATAATTGCTCAAGCGCCACTTCACCCCAATGCGGCCGCCCCAAGGGACGCAGCGCCAGCGCCAGGAGGACCAGTCCCACCAGCATGCCGCCAAGCGAAGCCATACCAAAAAGCCCCGCCAAAGCCACCGCGTCGGCTGGTTGAGCGATCCACACAAGTACGGCAGCCACGAGATATGTCACGGTTCCCGTCGCCACCTGCGAGAGGATCTGGCGATCAAGCCCCTTAAGCGCCTCGGCCGTGACATAGGTGATGGCCACAGGCACCGATGCCCACAAGAGCAGGAGTAACACGTCTCCTGCACCGCCAAGCAGGGCCTGGCCCAGCCCGGACACCACGGCGAGATAGAGCAGCGCACAAACTAGGCTGGATACGATGGTCGCCGCGACCAGGGCGAGAGCGGCATCGGGGGCACAGCGATGCGGCTCGGACCGCGCCAGGTGCTGCGCCAGAATGCGGGTAACCGCAAAGTCGATGCCGGCACGGCTCGCTTGGGCCGCGAGAAGGACGACGGTCAGCGCCACGAAGAAGTGGCCGGCCTCCATCAGGTCCAGTTGCCGTGCCACCAGAATGGTAAAGGCAAGTTCCGCCAAGGCAGCCCCGCCCCGCGAGCCCGCAACCAGCCCGAGCTTATAGAGCCGGCGCAGTCGTCCGCTCAGGTCCATTGTGCTGTCCCGTTCACGTCCAAGACATTAGGCGAGCGGACAACTTCGTCCGCTCGCAAGACTATTCCAGCCTCCCCTTCAACCACTCCACCTCCTTCACCCGCTCTTCTTCCAGCCAATCCATATCCAGCTTGACCGGACGGCTGCGGATGTCGGTGGCGCCGACGCGGGCGAAGAGGGCCTGGCGGGGCGATGGGGTGAAGAGCATGGCCTCGCGGCCATAGGCGAGCGCGGCGACGCAGGCGTGGACGCGGTCGGCCAGGACGAATTCGGAATTGGCGTAAATGTTGAAATAGGTCCAGGGCTCGTCAGAGGCAACGGCATTGGGATGCTGGTAAATCTTGCGGGTCATATGCGGATTGACCCGGTGCTCGGGGCGCAGGACCATGAGGCCATCGACCTCGGTGGGCAATTTGCGCCGGTCGAGCAGGTGCCCGAAATAGGCCACGGCCTTGCCCTTATGCGAGAAATAGTCCTGCAATTTGGGCACATGCAGGTTCCACCACTTGCCGCGATGTTCAAAGGCGTGGGTCGCCGTCTCATCGCGGGTGGCCGAGAGCTTGATATCGGGCTCGGGGAAACGGTCGAAATTGAGTGCCAGATAGCGGTCGACGGCGAAATCGAAGGGCTTATAGGCCTTGGGCACGAAAAAGGCGCTGTCCATGCCGTCATAAAGCGGGATACCGGTCTCCCAGCCCTTGAGCACTTCATAGGAGCGGCTGTCACGCGTGCTGATGACCACCGGCTTGAACTCGGCCAGGAATTTCTTGACGGCGGTGAATTCGGCTTCGGTATATTTGAAAAAGGCCGCGCCGAGCAGAATGATCCTGGTGCCACGAGCCGTCAGCGCCTCCAGCGTCGGACGCCAGAGCTTTTCGAACGACACCGTCATGAGGGGGCCCTGCATGACGATATAGTCGACATCGAGGAAGCGCAGCAGCTCGACATCGTTGTGCGGATTGCCGGTTTCCTGTTTGTGGAAGGTGCGGTAGCCGGGCTGGTCCTGGATGAAGGCGACATTATCCTCGCCGAAAATCTGGCGCAGGATCCAGTGTCCACCGACATTGAAAAAGGCATTGCCGATATTCTGCCCCCAGAAACCGGAGACGAGCGCGACGCGCGGGGCGGAAGACGTTTGCATGGATTCCCTCTGATATGGCTGCGTTGCGCAGTCAGGTCAGGCGCTGAGCGCCGCTTGTTTCTGCATCCCGGCAGGCTGCGACGGCAGCGCCCCGGTCTCTTCGATAATGGTAACGAACCGGTCGCCAATGGCGCCGATATCGAATTCGGTTTCGGCATAGCGTCGGCCGTCGAGGCCCATCTGCCGCCGTCGCTCGGGATCAGCCAGAAGCGTCCGCGCATCGGCCAGCAGTGCCTCGACATCGTCAGGCTCGGACACGAGACCGGCCTCGGCATTGGCGATCTTGCGGCTCGAAAGATTGTCCGCCGGGATCGAGGCCAGGATCGGCCGGCCCGATGCCAGATAGGACAGAACCTTGGACGGCACGGAGAAGACGCCAGCCTCCTTCTCGATCACCGCATAGAGAATATCGGCACCGGCCAGCATGCTGGGCAGATCGTCCACCGGCACCCAGCCCTGGACGAAGACATTGTCGAGCCCCTGCTCCGCCGCGCTGCGCTTGACATAATCGGCGTTCACGCCCTGCGAGAAAAGGTGCACATCGACATCGAGATTACGCGCCAGATGCAGCAGCATATCGGGATTATGCTTGCGGGCCATGGTGCCCGAATAGACGATGCGGACCCGGTCTTTGCGCATGTGCTCAAGCGCCCAGTCATTCTCGCGCGGCAGCACGGGAATATCCTCAAGCGGCGCCCAGTTCTCGATCACGGTCATGTCCGAGGAGTTCACGCCCCACGAACCGAGCAGGTCGCGGAAGGCCTCGGAAATGACGATAATGCCGTCGCTCTGCTTGAGCAGGCGGCGCTCCAGCGCCCGATAATAGGCGCCGGCCATCCGGCCCAGCATGGCGTTTTTGCGCCCCAGAATCTGGCCGATAGCCTCGCTGTGAATGTCCTGCACCCAGAACACGAATTTCGCGCCAATGGACCGGCAGGCGCGCATCAGGTGCTGCTGCACTTCCAGCGGCGAATTGGACGAGAACACGATGTCGGGCCGCTGCTCGAGCACCTTGGCCGCCGCCACACGCGCATATTCGATCTGCTGCTGGCGCCGGCGTACCAGATTGTCCTTGTCGAAGGGCGCTGAAATGCTCAGCTCCTCAGCGCTGAACTGGTCCGGATCGCCGCCGCGGCCCTCGACCTTGCCCTTGGGCGTGGCAAAGCTCCCGAAGGACATGTAGTGGGTCCGGGCGCCGCGCCGCGCCATTTCCCGGGCGATATGCGCGGTAAAGGCATGGCCACCATAATCATGGAAAACGATTTTGAAACTGGGGTCGAATGTCTCGTTCATTTGAATCCATTCGTCTGGTTCCAGCGCTTCAGCGCCTCGGTTAGCGACAGGTTGAACGTCCATCCACGCTCGACCAGCTCCTTGGGATAAATATTGGTGGACTGCACCAGCTTGCGCACGCGCGCGCGGTTGATCGATGTACGCAGCCCCAGCTTGCCCAGGATCTCGAAGCCATAGGCGGCCGTGTTGATCAGCCAGCCGGGCACCACAATGGTGGGCAGGTCGAAACCGGCGGCCTCGTGGAAGGCGGTGTTGATATCCTCGGTCGTGGTCCGCTCGGGATAGGCGAAAATGAAGCGAACCACCGGCTCGTCGAAACTGGCCATATAGGCAAAGCAGCGCGGCATTTCCTCGACCGGCGCACAGGCCTTGATCGTGTCCTTGCGCACCGGATAGACGAACCGGCCCTTGCGCAAGAGGCCAGCCAGGCGCTCGAAATTGCCGCGCTCGCCCTCCCCGAAGGTCACAGCGGGACGCATGATCACCAGCCGCCGCTGCGGGTCGCGAGATTGCCAGTCCTCGTGAATTTTCTCGGCCAATAGCTTGGACTTACCATAGGCCGTGACGGGCACGGGCGGCGTATCCTCGTCGACACGCTCTTCCTGCGGCCCGTAAATGCCCATGGTGGAGGTGAAGAATATGCGTTTGGTGCCGACGCGATCGGCAAACCGGCAGACCTCGATCGCGCCGCGCACATTGGTCCAGTAATATTCCCAATCCTCATGGCCGGGCGTGGTATGCACCGCCGAGAAATTGTAGATGACGACTTCGCCTTCGACATCGAGTTCGATGGGCTCGCGCACATCGCAATGGACGAATTCGGCCTTGGCATGGGTGAAGCGCGGCTCGCGGATATCGGCAAGCACGATCCGGGCAACCTCAGGGTCGTCGGCAAGCTGCCGGGCAAGATGGGTGCCGAAAAAGCCAGATCCGCCGAAGATGACGGCCGTATATGTCATTGCCAGCGCTCCTGATTGGCGAGGAACCAGTCATAGGTTTGCGCAATGCCCTCGCGCAGGCCGATGCGCGGGGCCCAGCCCATGCCGCGCAGCCGGTCGGCGCTCATCAGCTTGCGCGGTGTGCCGTCCGGCTTGGACAGGTCATGCACAATCTCGCCCTCAAAGCCGACCACCTCGCAGACCAGTTGAGTCAGCTCGAGAATGGTCACGTCCTCGCCCGAACCGACATTGACGTGCTCGTAGCCGGAATAGGATTTGAGCAGGAAGACCAGAGCGTCGGCACAATCCTCGGCATGCAGGAATTCGCGGCGGGGTGTTCCAGTGCCCCAGACGGTGATCGTCTTGTCGCCATTAAGCTTGGCCTGATGCGCCTTGCGAATAATGGCGGGCATGACATGGCTGGACTGGAGATCGAAATTATCGCCCGGACCATAAAGATTGGTCGGCATGGCCGAGATGTAGTCGCGGCCATATTGCTTGCGATAGGCCTGCGCCAGCTTGATGCCGGCGATCTTGGCAATGGCATACCACTCGTTCGTGGCCTCCAGCGGGCCGGTCAGCAGGGCGTCTTCGGGGATCGGCTGCGGCGCGAATTTGGGATAAATGCAGGACGAGCCGAGAAACAGGAAACGATCGACGTCGTTTTCATGAGCGGCGGCCACGATATTGGCCTCGATCATGAGGTTCTCGTAGAGAAACTCTGCCGGCTTGGTGTCATTGGCCAGAATGCCGCCGACCTTGGCCGCCGCCATGACAATGGCATCGAGCCGTGCATCCTTGAGGAAAGCCTCGACCTCGCTCTGGCGCGTAAGATCGACGACATCGCGGCCCGCGGTAATGACCTCGCAGCCTTCAGATGCGAGACGCCTTGCGGTCGCGCCGCCCACCATGCCGCGATGGCCCGCAACCCAGACGCGTTTTCCGTCCAACTGATAGTTCATCTCTGTCCCCGCGCCTATTCCACGCTGACCGGCAGGTCGAGCCCATGCGACTTCAGGATGGCGTAGCGGCGGGCGGCAAGATGGTCTGCCTCGACCATTTCCTTGCACATTTCACGCGCGGTGATTTCTGGCACCCAGCCAAGCTTTTCCTTGGCCTTTGTCGGATCGCCTAGCAGGGTGTCCACCTCGGCGGGACGGAAATATTTCGGATCGATCCGGACAATGACATCACCCACCGAGACATTCGGGGCCAGGTCGCCCTCAACCTTGGTCACGGTGCCGATCTCATCGATGCCGTCACCACTGAATTCCAGCGTGATCCCGAGGTCAGCGGCCGCCCAGGTGATGAACTCGCGCACCGAATATTGCTTGCCCGTAGCAATAACAAAGTCTTCGGGCTCGTCCTGCTGCAGCATCATCCACTGCATGCGGACATAGTCCTTGGCGTGCCCCCAATCGCGCAGCGAGTCGATATTGCCCATATAAAGGCAGTTCTCGAAGCCCAGGGCGATATTGGCCAGACCGCGGGTGATCTTGCGCGTCACAAAGGTTTCGCCGCGGCGCGGGCTCTCATGATTAAAGAGGATGCCGTTGCAGGCATACATGCCGTAGGATTCGCGGTAGTTCACCGCAATCCAATAGGCATAGAGCTTGGCCACCGCATAGGGCGAACGCGGATAGAAGGGCGTTGTCTCGCGCTGCGGAATTTCCTGCACCAAGCCGTAAAGCTCTGAGGTGGACGCCTGATAGAACCGCGTCTTCTTTTCGAGACCGAGAAAACGGATCGCCTCCAGCAGCCGCAGCGTTCCGATGCCGTCGACATCGGCGGTATATTCCGGCGCCTCGAAGGACACTTTGACGTGCGACTGCGCACCAAGGTTATAAACCTCGTCCGGCTCGATGTCGCGAATGAGGCGGGTCAGGTTCGAGGTATCGGACAGATCGCCATAGTGCAGGACCATGCGCGGGTCTTGAACATGCTGGTCTTGATAAAGGTGGTCGATACGCTGCGTGTTGAAGAGCGATGCACGGCGCTTGATCCCATGCACTTGATAGCCCTTTTCCAGCAGCAGCTCGGTCAAATACGAACCGTCCTGCCCTGTAATGCCAGTTATAAGAGCGACTTTGCCCGAACCCATACGATACCCCTACCCCTCAGCCACGCAGGCCTGAACAACACCAGTTAAGGCGACGCGCACCCTAGTCGCGCTCAAGTAAAACTTGCATCTAGTTATACCGAAAGCGCGAACCACTGAACCCGTCCCTTTTTCAAATTGCGCAAATGGTTAGCGCAGGAAACTCCCTATAATGCGGCGAAATCCAGGTTTTTTTGTTTCCCGAAATCGCATGGCAGCTATGCGTTTCTATTGAAACGATTAATGACCCGCCGCTCCGCCACGCATCACTTTGCATCGGACAATATTGTCGGGTGTGATTGCGGCGAACGTGACAATCGAACCGCGCTCCATCGTGGTGGCGTGTCCCGACACACATCGCACGCCCGTCAGGTTCCACATTGGCCCGGAACGATGTTTTCAAGATGACAGTCGGCACCGTCCCTCCGGCCGGCATGCCGTTCATTGACTGCGGCCGGCAGCTTTGCCGGAACGCGGCTGTGTTCACCCCAGCAAATTCGCCTTTGGAACGCGACCTGTTGAGCAGCGCTTGACGCCTTCTTCGCGCTGGCATTTGCTGCGCCGATCGTTCAACTTCAGCTTGAAAGCCTCGTTTGGGGTTACCACCTGCCAAGCAGGGAATGGGAGAGAACCATGTCGAAGAACTTGATTGCCCGCCGCCGCGCGAGAGCCCTTGCCGCGGCTTGTATGATCAGCGTCGCCCTGCCCGCGACGGCTGGCCTGGCCAAGGAAAAGGTCAAGACCGACCAGACCGCTCAAGTCGATGTGGCGATGGATTATGCCGTGTCCATTCCCACCATCGATGCGGTTGGTTCAAATCTCGACAATGCGGTTCTGGCCGACATCCTTAGCGGCAAGGTCGTCGAAAACGCTGACGCGCTTGCCAATCTGGATGCCACCAGCATCACCGTGCCGGAAATTGTCATCGACGTGTCCTCGCAATCGGGCAGCACGTCCAATCAGACCAAGCTGACCATTACCGGCCTGACGCTCGAGGATGTCGTCGATGGGCGCGCCGCCAAGATCAGCCTTGCCGGCGTTGCTTTGGCCGAGGACGACGCCAAGGCCAATTTTGGTGCCATGTCGGCAGCCAATCTCGACATTGCCGGCATATTGGGCATTTACGGCCTGGTCGACACGGCCGGCCAGACGGAGCTGCGGACCATCTATACCGACCTGGTCTCCCAAGGCGGGACAATCGAAAGCAAAGAGGTCAACTGCCGCGTTGGCGAGGTCACCGGCGCCCAGTTCAAGGCGCGGCCGCTCAAGACCTCCTTGGTCGACATGATAGCGGTGGCCCAGGCCATGGAGGAAGAAGGCGATGACGCATCGCCCGAGACCGTCGGCAAGTTCCTTAAAATGTATGCCGACATCCTGACAGCGTTCGAAACCTCAGAAGTAAGGTTCAACGGCATGGCCTGCGATGGCTTCGATGATGAGGACCGGGCCATGACCTTCTCCATCGCCGGCCTGACCATGGGCGGAATGAGCCCGGGCATCTATCCCGCAATTTCTATGGATGGCTTTGCCATCAACGTCGAGGACGACGGCTCCTTCATTCTGGACAATTTGACCATCAAGCAGATGGACCTGAGCGGCACCATCGCGACGCTGCAAAGCGCACCCGATGTGGTGGATGAAGCCTGGTTCGAACAGAATGCGCGCGCACTGATCCCGGCCATGGATGGGCTCTCGCTATCTGGCCTCGACATGGATATCCCCGATCCGGACACGGCCGGCGCCCGGATTCAGGCCAAGGTTGGCGCCTTCGACCTGACGCTGGCCAGCTATCTCAACGGCATTCCCACGGCAGTGGACGTTTCCGCCGCGAATATTCAGGCGGAAATCCCCGCCGAGAGCGGCGACGAGACATTCGACCAACTCCGGGCCCTTGGCATCACCAATGTCGACGCCGGGTTCCGCATCGCCGCCGCTTGGGACGAGGCCAGCGAAACCATCGCCGTTGAGGAAGTATCCGTGTCCGGCGTCGACCTGGCCTCCGTTCTCCTGGCCGGCACGGTGACCAATGCCACCAAAGACATATTCGCCGTCGATCCCCATGCCGCAATGATGGCCAGCATGGATCTTGCCGTGCGCAACCTGGACCTGACCGTCACCGATGCCGGCCTGTCCGACATCATTCTCGCCGTCGTTGCCGCCGAACAGGGCGCCGATCCGGCAACCTTGCGCCCCGTCTTTGCCGGGCTCGCCCAGGGAACGGTCATCGGCATGATGGCTGGCGCCGCCGATGCGGCCAAACTGGGTGACGCTATCAATAGCTTTGTGGCCGGCAGCGCCAAGACCCTGATGATCGGCATCGAGGCCAAGACCGAACCCGGCCTGGGCATGATGGATTTCATGGCGGCCGAAGACGACCCGACGACCCTTTTGACCAAGGTCAATATCAGCGCCGAAGCCAAGTAATCAAAAGGGCCGCCCCATAAGGGCGGCCCTTGGTCATTCTGCCGTCGCACTCGCGGCGGCCCGCAGTCCCCAATCGAGCAATTCGCCCGCCATTTCGGGTGTGGCCGCTTCGACATAGCACCGCAATTCGGGTGCATTGCCGGACGCCCGGAAATGCACCATGTCTCCATTCTGGGTCCAGAATTGCAGACCGTCTATGTCCGCCCGACGCGAAATGCCCAGCGATCCGAAAAGCTGGGCGGCATAGTCGCCATCCTCCCGCAAGCGCCTGAGGAAAGCGGCGCTGCGCTCGCTGGCAATGTTCTGCAACCGGTCGGCCAGGGCGTGCTGCAATGGCAGATCTGACACAACCTTCGACAAGGGCCGGCCCACCCTGACGCTTTCGCCAAGACCGCACAAAATGGGCAGAATGGCGTCGCGCGTCACCAACGGTTCCAAAGGCCGACCATTGGCCGAGACGCCGCCACCGACAAAGGTTCCGCCATTGGCCTCGAAGCCGATCACGGCGCCCGTCGCGCCGCCCATGGCCTCAACCACATAGGGCGACCCCACCCGCGTGCGCACCACCTGTCCAAAATAACCCGTCCGCTCGATGCCGGAATTGGAGGTTACGGGCGTTACGACACTGTCCGCGCCCAAATGCCGGGCCGCCAGCAGCCCCAGCGTATCGCCCCGTATGAACCGGCCCATTTCGTCCACCAGCAAAGGCCGGTCGCCGTCACCATCGGCGGAGACGACGGCGTCCAGTCCGTGCTGCTTTATCCAGCCCGGAATGGGCGCAAAAACCGTATCGGCAAAGGCCTCGGTATCGACCGGCACAAAGCCATCGATGCGGCCCAGGCTGATGGTCTCGGCGCCGAACCGGCGCAACACCTGCCCGATAAGGTCGCGCGCCACCGTAGAATGCTCGAAAACGCCTATGCGCTTGCCGGCCAGTGCATTGGCGGGCAGCAATGTGGCGAAACGCTCGAGATAGCGGCTCGCCGCCAGATCGGCCTCATCGGCCGGTATGATATCCCGATCGGCGATGTCAGCGCTATCGAGCGCCGCCACAACGCCGGCTTCGTCACTTTTGCTGATCTCGCCACTGGGCAGATAGAATTTAAGACCATTCCGATCGGCCGGAATATGGCTGCCGGTGATCATTATGGCAGCGCCGCCATTGGCAAGCGCATGCAGCGCCAGGGCCGGCGTGGGCAAGGCACCGCAATCGACGGGCTCCAATCCGGCCGCGGCAATCGCAACGGCGCAATCATGCGTGATTTGCGGGCTGGACGGGCGGAAATCGCGCCCAAGAAAGACCCTCGAAATCGGCGTTTCATTGACCTTTTGGGCGTGCCGCAGAAAGGCCGCGCAATATTGGCGCGCCGCTTGCCCCTCTAGGTCCACCGCCAGACCGCGCAGACCGCTGGTACCAAATTTCAGGCTGTTTTCCTGCGCCATCGGTCAGGTCTCCTTGAGCGAATAGGTTTTGAACCAGGCGACGAATTTGTCGATCCCCTCGTCCAGCGACGTGTCCGGCAATTCGCCGACCAATGCCTGCAACAGGCTCGTGTCCGCCTGGGTGGCAATCACGTCCCCCGGCTGCATGGGCAGCATGTTCAGTTTTGCCTTGGTTCCCATGGCCCTTTCGAGCGAAGCGATGAAATCCATCAACTCAACGGGCCGGCCACCGCCGATATTGAGCAGGCGAAACGGCGCCACCGCCGAAAGGCTGTCGCCCGCAACCGGCTGTCCCATGACCGGCGCCCGAGTCATGATCGCCTCCATGGCCGCCGTCAGGTCCTCGACATAGGTAAAGTCCCGCCGCATCTGCCCATTGCCATAAACGTCAATAGCTTCGCCCGCTGCAATGGCATGGGCAAATTTGAAGAGAGCCATGTCCGGCCGCCCATAGGGTCCGTAGACCGTAAAGAACCGCAAACAGGTCGCAGGGATCGACCACAAATGCGAGTAGGAATGGACTAGGGCCTCGCCCGATTTCTTGGTGGCCGCGTACAGCGAAAGCGGGAAATCGGCGCGATCGGTCTCCGCATGGGGCATCGTCTGATTGCCACCATAGACGGAGCTGGTGGACGCAAAGATCAGGTGCCGGGGCGGATGGCGCCGCAAGGTCTCAAGCAGATTGGCCGTGCCGACCACATTGGACTGAACATAGCTTTGCGGGTTCTCGATGCTGTAGCGCACGCCCGGCTGGGCCGCGAGATGAAACACGATTTCGGCGCCCGCGGCGGCCACAAATGCTTCAAGCGCGCCGGCGTCCACAAGGTCAATGCGGCCGAAGCTGAACCGCTCGTGCACCTTCAGAAGCTCAAGCCGCGCCTGCTTGAGCGCCGGGTCGTAATAGCTTGTGAGCGCATCGAGCCCAACGACCTCGTGCCCGGCGGCAAGCAGCCGCTGGCTGAGATGGAACCCGATAAAGCCGGCAGCACCGGTCACCAGAACCTTCACACTGCGCCCCCTGCCATCCTATTCGGCGGCATCCGAAACCGGCTCGTTCAGACCAAACTCGGGCCGGCCAATGCTGACATAGGCAAAACCATGCCGGCGCATCTCATGGGGCCGATAGACGTTGCGCAGGTCGACAAAAACCGGCGCCTTCATTGTGGTTTTGAGGCGTTCGAGATCGAGCGAGCGGAATTCGTTCCACTCGGTCACCAGCACCACGGCATCGGCGCCCTCGGCCGCACCATAAGCGTTTTCGGCAAACGCGACATTTTCCACCAGATCGCGGGCCGCTTTCATGCCTTGCGGATCGAAGGCCACGACTGTCGCGCCCCGGTCCTGCAGGCCGCGGATAATGTCGAGCGACGGCGCCTCGCGCATATCGTCGGTATTGGGCTTGAAGGTCAGCCCCAGCACGCCGATGGTTTTGCCGCGCACATCGCCGCCACAAGCCGCAATGATCTTGCGCGACATGGCGCGCTTGCGCTGGTCATTGATCGAGACGGTGGTTTCCACCAGCCGCATCGGGCTGCCGAAATCCTGGCCGATCTTGACGAGCGCGGTCGTATCCTTGGGGAAACACGATCCGCCATAGCCGGGGCCGGCATGCAGGAATTTGGCGCCGATCCGGTTGTCCAGGCCAATGCCGCGCGCCACTTCCTGCACATTGGCGCCCGCGGCCTCGCAGAGATCGGCCACTTCATTAATGAAGGTGATCTTCATGGCGAGGAAGGCATTGGCCGCATATTTGATGAGTTCGGACGTCCGGCGATCGGTGAACAGCAATGGCGCCTGATTGAGGTAAAGCGGGCGATAGACCTCGGTCATCACCTCGCGCGCCCGTTCGTCATCGATACCGACCACGATACGGTCCGGCCGCTTGAAATCATCGATAGCGGCGCCCTCGCGCAGGAATTCCGGGTTCGAGACCACGGCCACATCCGCCTCCGGACTGACCGTCTCGATGATACGAGCAACCTCGTCGCCCGTGCCAACCGGTACGGTGGACTTGGTGACCACCACGGTAAAGCCCGATACCGCCTCGGCCACTTCGCGCGCCACGGCATAGACATAGCTGAGATCAGCGTGACCATCCCCGCGCCGGCTCGGCGTGCCCACGGCAATGAACACCACATCGGCTTCAGCGACGGCAGTTGTAAGATCTGTGGTGAACCCCAGCCGCCCAGCGGTCACATTGGCATTCAAAAGCTCGGACAGGCCCGGCTCATAGATCGGCACCATGCCCTGTTCGAGTGCAGAGATCTTGCCCGCGTCCTTGTCGATACAGACCACATCATGCCCGAAATCAGCCAGGCAAACGCCGGTTACCAGGCCAACATAACCCGAGCCAACCATAGCAATCTTCACCGGGCAAACCTCCATTGCTGTGGACCGGGAGAACTACGCCGGGTTCCGTCCGCGCACGATACAAAGCACCGGATACAAATCAAATCCATGACACCAAATACAAGTCGGCCCTGCAAATACAGCAAATTCGGCTAGTCGGTATCCGCAGGGCGCGACCGCAAGCGTTTGATCGAGCTGCGGCTGGTTTTTTTCTCCAACCGCCGCTTCTTTGACGCCAATGTCGGGCGGGTGGCAATGCGCGGCTTTGGCGGATGAACGCCCGCGCGCAACAATGCCACCAGCCGTTCCAACGCTTCAGCGCGATTGAGCGGCTGATCGCGATGGGCATTGGCGGTGATGACGATAGTGCCATCCTTGGTAAGCCGGCTCCCGGCCAGGGCCGCCACCCGTCGCTTCATCGCCTCCGGAAGGCTGGTATTTTCCCTGAGGTTGAACCGCAATTGCACGGCGCTGGCGACCTTGTTGACATTCTGTCCGCCCGGGCCCGAGCCGCGCACAAAGCTCTCCTCGATTTCGGATGGATCAATGGTCAAGGCGCGGGTGATGTGAATTGGCTCGGCCATCGATCACTTGCTCCTTAGGGCTCGCGGCGCGTCCAGAGGAACGCCGCCCCTCAGCGCTTGGACCGGCCCGCGTACCAGACTTCTTCGTCGTGAATGATGCGGCCCTTCTCGGTTGTCCGATACTTTCCCAGGCCCGCCTCTTCGATCCATTTCTTTTTCAGCATGCCGGCAAAGACCTTTTCGCCGATATCTTTGAAATCATCCGGGCCAAGAACATTGTCTTCGCCCAGATGGTAGAGAGCTTTCATCTCGCGGTTGGAAGGACGCTGCGGCATCAGGCGGCCTTTTCAGCGGCTTCCTTGAGGTCCGGCGGCGTGCCTTCGGCGATCAGGGATACCAGGGCATCCATAAACGGCTCGACCTTCTGCCCCTCGGTACCGAGGCGGCGCACCGACACAGTGCCCTCCTCAGCCTCACGCTTGCCCACCACGAACATCAGCGGCACCTTCTGCACCGAATGCTCGCGAACCTTGTAATTGATCTTCTCGTTGCGCGTGTCGATCTCGGCTCGGATACCGGCGTCGCGAAGCTGACGGACCAGCTTTTCGGCATAGTCGTCGGCCTCGGACACGATGGTGGCCACGACAACCTGGGTCGGCGCCAACCACATCGGCATCTTGCCGGCATAGTTCTCGATCAGGATGCCAATAAAGCGCTCCAGCGACCCCAGAATGGCCCGGTGCAGCATGACCGCATATTGGCGCGAGCCGTCCTCGGCCACATAGGTCGCATCGAGCCGCTCGGGCAGCACATAGTCGAGTTGCAGCGTGCCCACCTGCCAGGACCGGCCAATGGCGTCCTTCAAATGGAATTCGAGCTTGGGTGCATAAAAGGCCCCCTCGCCTTCGGCGATCTCGAAATCATAGCCGGTTGCCCGCAAAGCGTCGCCCAGTGCTTTCTCGGCCGCGTCCCAGCGCTCGATGGTGCCACCGAACTTTTCCGGCCGCGTGGCGAGTTTGATGACGACATTGTCGAAGCCCATATGGCCATAGACCGAGTAGAGCAGATGCACGAAATGCTCGGTCTCGGACTGGATCTGGTCTTCGCGGCAGAAGATATGCGCATCGTCCTGCGTCATCTGCCGCACGCGCATCAGCCCATGCAGGGCGCCATGCGCCTCGTTACGATGGCAACAGCCAAATTCCGCCATGCGCAGAGGCAGATCGCGGTAAGACTTGATGCCTTGGTTGAAGATCTGCACATGCGCCGGACAGTTCATCGGCTTCAGGGCGAGATAGTCGACATCCCCTGAGACAACCGGCCCCTCTTCCTCGGTATTGGGAATCTCGTCAGGCACCACGAACATGTTTTCGCGATATTTTCCCCAATGCCCGGACTGCTCCCAGAACTTGGCATGCATCAGCTGAGGCGTCTTGACCTCTTGATAGCCCGACTTGTTCAGGCGCCGGCGGATATAGGCTTCCATCTGATTGTAGATGACAAAACCGCGCGGATGCCAGAACACCGAGCCCTGCGCCTCTTCCTGCAGGTGGAACAGGTCCAGATCGCGGCCGATCTTGCGATGGTCGCGTTTTTCCGCCTCTTCCATCATCGTGAGATAGGCGTCGAGCTCTTCCCTGGTGGCGAAAGCCGTCCCATAGATGCGGCTCAACACCGGGCGATTGCTGTCGCCCCTCCAATAGGCACCTGCCACCTTGGTCAGCTTGAAGGCCTGGCCGACATCCTTGACGGTGCGCATATGCGGACCGCGGCAGAGGTCCTTCCACTGGCCTTGGCTATACATCTTGATCGATTGATCGGCCGGAATTGCGTCCACGAGCTCGACCTTGAAAGCCTCGCCCTTGGTCTCAAACCAGCTCTTGGCCTGATCGCGCGACCAGACTTCCTTGGTAAAGGCAGCGCCGCGCTCGATGATCTCGGCCATCTTCTTTTCGATGACGCGCAGCTCGTCCTCGGTGAACGGGCCGGCTTCGCGATAAAAATCGTAGTAAAAGCCGTTCTCGATCACCGGGCCAATGGTGACCTGCGTATCAGGCCAAAGCTCCTGCACCGCCTCGGCCAGCACATGCGCGGCATCGTGGCGGATCAGTTCCAGCACGTCCTGCGAGCCACTATCGCGCGTCACGAACTCGATCTTGCCGTCGGCCTCCAGCGCGTCGGACAAATCCGACAACACGCCATTCCAGCGCATGGCCACCGTCTTCTTGGCCAGGCTCTTGGAGATCCCTTCAACGATCTCGGTGCCGGTAGTGCCGCGCGAATAGTCGCGAGCAGCACCATCGGGGAACGTCACCTTGATCGACATTTTAGGTCTCCATAAATTCAGATTGTCGCGCCTTCCACAAAGCGCGCGGCCGCTGCCTTAGCATGAAAAGCGCCAAATGCCAGCCTCAACCTGGCGATCAGCCCGGCAAGCCCTCGAATTGCGGCAGATCATCGGCGATCTCATACCATGGCGCCTTGGACGCCACGAACATGTGAAACGATGGGCGCACGCCCGGATCGTCTACAAGTGTTCCCATGGCAACATGGGTATTTCCATTCTCGGCAATCACCGAATAGAGGAACGATCCGCACGTACCGCAATGGACGTCGTGATTGTCTGGGGGGTTGCCGTAGATAAGCAATGCGTCTTCGCCCTTGGTCAGCCGCAGCTTGCCGGTCCTTATTGCCGCCATGGGTTTGAAGGCCGAACCGGTCGCGCGCCTGCATTGCGAGCAATGGCAGTAAAAGGCCGCATCGAAGGCGTCTTCCACGTCATAGGTCGTTGCGCCGCAAAGGCAGCTACCCCTCAACATGGTCATGTCCCTTTCCTCTCCACCGCCCATAGCGCCACGGCAAATACCATCGCCCGGCCTCAGGAAGCACGCCCGGTACCGGATCGTAGCCATGCGTTCCGCCGGGCCGGCAGCGCCAGAAACGGGCCAGACCCATCCAGCCGCCGGGCCAGAAGCCGAACCGCCAGATCGCCTCGCTGGTAAACTCCGAGCAGGTTGGCAGGTGCCGGCAGGTCCGCCCGGCAAAGGCCGAGAGGGTGTAGCGGTAGACCGTGATCAGGAATACGGCAACCAGCTTGAACGGGAAGTCGATGACCCGCCACATCACATTGGTGATTCTATGCATCAACCCGAAGCCGCAACCGATTGGGCCGACTCCACCTTTTCCAACGCCGCCGCCACCGCATCGAAGACGAGCAGGGTCGACATATGTCGCGCCGGATAATCCCTGACCGGCTCAAGATATTTGAGGTCTTCCCACCTGCCGCCCGGCGGCGCACCCTCGGCCTTGAGCATGTCATGCATGGTCTGCCGCAGGGCAAGGAACTCCGCGACCGGCGTGCCTACAACCTCGCGCGCCACCACCGCAGCCGAGGTTTGCCCCAACGCGCATGCGGAAATGTCGTGGCCATAGTCCACGATCACGCCATCTTTGACGACAAGATCGACCTCGATGACGGAGCCGCAAACCCTGCTGACTTTCCTGGCCGAAGCGTCAGGCTGGTCCAGCCGCCCGGGCTGCAGGGCATTGCCCGCCAAATCGAGTATCTTTTCGGAATAGAGATCGCTTAGCTCCATAATCCCGACAATTCTGTTTCTTGTTCCGGTCTCGTTCCCCTTCTATATAGGAGGTCTCCATTCGAGTGTCAGGAGTTTGTGCTCCTGTCGAAATCTGACACGTCGTTCGTCGCGTAATGAGAAGCGGTCGCAGCGCAAGGAGCCGAACCCCATGGATGCACGAGTTAAGCCACTGACGGTCACGCCCGCCAGCGCCCCCGTGAATCGCCCCAGCCGCGAGGAGGCCGAGGCCGCCGTGCGCACGCTCATCGCATGGGCCGGCGATGATCCGACCCGCGAGGGTCTGTTGGAAACCCCGGCGCGCGTCACCAAGGCCTATGGCGAACTATTCGCGGGCTACGATCAGAACGCCGGCACGGTTCTGGCCAAAACCTTCAAGGAAGTGGGCGGCTATGACGATCTGGTGCTGGTAAAGGGCATTCCCTTTTACGCCCATTGCGAACACCACATGGTGCCCTTCTTCGGCCAGGCCCATATCGCCTATCTGCCGCATGATGGCGTGGTCGGGCTCTCCAAGCTGGCGCGACTGGTGGAAGTCTATGCCCGTCGCCTGCAGACGCAGGAAACCATGACCGCCCAGATCATCGATGCCATCAACGAAAATCTGGGGCCTCGTGGCGCCGCCGTGATGTTGGAAGCCGAGCATATGTGCATGACCATGCGCGGCGTGAAGGCTCACGACGTCAAGACCGTCACCCATCGCTTCACTGGCGTCTTTGCCGAGGATCGCGCCGAGCAAGACCGGTTCTTTGCCATGGTCGGGCAGCGCTAGGTCGATATAGGCGCTTGCCCGCAAGGACAAGCGCGATCAAATGCGCCCGTCCTCGATATGGCATAGACTACTCGTCTCAAACGGGTCTGTGCCATGTCAGTTGTTTCAAAAATGCTCTGGGTCCTGGAAAGCCGCTCACGCGAGCCCCTGGGCCTGGACGAATTGGCTGCTGTCACCGGCAAGTCGCCAAGCTATCTCTCCCGCGTCTTTCCCCTGGTCACCGGCTATTCGGTCACCGCCTATCTCCGGGCGCGGCGGCTAAGCGATGCGGCACGCCGATTGGCCGAAGGCGCGCCCGACATCCTGTCGGTCGCTCTGGAAGCCGGCTACGGCTCGCATGAGGCATTCACACGCGCTTTTCGCGATCAGTTCGGCATCACGCCGCAAATGGTTCGTCAGCAGCGCAGTCTCAATGGGATTACCCTAGTGGAGCCTCTTAGAATGGATATTGCAGCCCCCGTCTCCATCAAGCCGCCACGGTTTGAAAATCGCCCCGAAATGATCTTTGCCGGCATTGCCGAGCAGCACCAGATGAACAATCCGGCCGGTCTGCCCGCCCAGTGGCAGCGCTTTCAGCCCTATATCGGCAATATAGACGGAGCCATCGCCGGCGCCGCCTATGGCCTTGTCGGTGAGATCGCCGACAACCGGTTCGACTACGTCGTTGCCGTCGAGATGCGTGCCGGAGCCGAAATCCCGACCGATCTAGAGCGCGTCTCGGTGCCGGCGATGAAATGGGCGCGTTTCAGCCATGGCGGCGACCTCTCGACTCTGCGCCAGAGCATTGGTGCCGCCGAGCAATGGCTAAGCGAAAACGGCCATGAGGCCAGCGAGGCCAATTTCAGCTTCCTTGAATATTACGGCCCCGGCTTCGACGCCCGGACGGGAAGCGGCGATATCGAGGTCTGGTTCGGCCTCAAGGCCTGAGACCTTTCAATCCGCCATGATGCGCGCTAGAGCCTTTTGGACACATTCGAGCCCAGGTGCGCATCATGGCCATCTTTTCCGACCCTGCAACGCTGGACCACGAAACGCTGGAAGAAGGCGCGACCTTCGCCCCGCGTTTCGACGCCCATGGGCTGATCACCGTTGTCACCATCGAGAATGGCAGCAATGACATCCTCATGGTCGCCCATATGAATGCCGAAACCCTCAAGCTGACGCTCGACACCGGCATCGCCCATTATTGGTCCCGCTCGCGCAAGGCCATCTGGAAAAAGGGCGAGACCTCGGGTGAGCTTCAGGAAGTGGTCGAAATGCGCACCGATTGCGATCAGGACTGTCTGGTCATGACCGTGCGGCAGACCGGCCGCGGCGCCGCCTGCCATACCGGCCGCAAAAGCTGCTTTTATCGTCGCATCACCATCGACAATGGCGAAACACGGTTGGAGGACACCGGCCTGCCCCGCCTGTTCGACCCCAAAACCGTCTATGGCGGCTAGCTCTTCCGCTCGAAAAACGGCACCAGGAAGAACCCGGCGGCAAAGCCGCCCAGATGGGCCTGCCAGGCAATCGAGAGCGAATTGCCGGTCAACAAGGGCACCAGAGGCACCGCGGCGTTGAGCGCCAGCCAGATGAGCGTGAAATAGCGCGACTGGGGCCGGATAAACACCTCGCGCATTGAGGCCAGCCGCCGCCCCAGAACGACACGCTCTCCCGTTTCGGGATGCTTGGCGATCAATACCGGCTGGAACATGAAGCGAATGGCCGCGCCTGTCAGCCCGGCCACGCCACCAGAGGCGCCGATCAGATAGACCTGGCTGTAAAGCGTCGTCGCCGCGAACAGCGCCGCCCCGGCAAAAGCCGAGATAAGGAACAGCACCAGCATCGGCACGGCCCCATAGCGCCGGGCCACCGGAGTTGCGAAAATGACCAGCCAGGCCGCATTGATCAGCAGGTGATCCCAGCCCGCATGGAGGAAGGCATGGCTGAAGGGTGTCCAGATCAGCGGAATGGCAATGCCCGGCTCCACCCCCGCCAGGACGATCCTGTAGGGGTGGAAAGCAAACCACAGCAGCAACTCCAACTGCCCGTCAGGATTAAGAATCAAGGTTGACGCCAGATGAACGGCCACCAGCACGCCGACCAGCGCGGTCACGGCGCCCGGCAGCAGGAAGACTGGTTCGCGCCCCTGAGGTCCCCCGGAAACGGGCATTTGCCCCTTTTCACTCATCCATGAAGTCCCCAGGCACAAGCAGACCGCCTGCCTGCTTCAGTTTTTCCACATTTGGCCACAGACGTTAACCTTAACTATTCTTTAAGCGCGCCTTTGGCGCTGCATTTTGCGATTGTCGGATAGCGCGGCGGGCCTCCTTAAGAGGACGCCTCAACGCCTCCAAATGCGGGTCCGAACGATGCAGATGCCGAGCACCAAGACACTCTATACATATTGGAACACGATTCGGGGTTCCCGTAGCGCTCCGGACCGCCGCGATATCGACCCCACGCGCATTCGTGAGGCTCTGGCCAACACCTTCATTCTGGAGCTGGACGAGAGCGACAAGTTTTCGTTCCGCCTGGCCGGTTCGCATTTGTGCACCAGCTATTGCCGGGAGTTGAAGGGCCGGTCCTTCTCCGCGCTCTGGCACGATCGCGATGGCGACGCAATGGACACGCTTATTCGCGCGGTCACCGAGGACCATGCGGTCGCACTGGTCACCTTCCAGGGGACAACGGCACTCCACACCAAGGTGAGTTTCGAAACCATCCTGATGCCGCTGCGGCACAATGGCTCGACCCATACCCGCATTCTGGGCGCCATGTCGGCGCTCGAAGAGCCCTATTGGCTTGGCGTGCAGCCGATTGTCGAGCAGCGCATTACCGGCCTCCGCCTGATCTGGCCGGACGAAATTTCAGCCGAAGAGACCGCCCGGGATGTTTTGGCCAATGTGGTCAACGACACCGAATTCGCCCCCGCTGCGACCCCATCCGGCATGCCGACCACGGTCTATGGCCGCACGGCGCGCCGCTATGCGCATCTGGCGGTGATCGACGGCGGGCGCAACTAACGGCCACGCCGCTCGGGGGCGCCCCGCATTCCCCGCTCGCGCCGGACGGCTGCAAGCATTTCCTCGCCAAATCCAAATCAGTCCGGCATCGTCGCCAAATGCCAGATAAATCAGGTCGGCTTTGATCTTTCTGATCGCCCCTAATTCTCATCAAGCGTTAACCAAGAACAGCTAACGTTGCTGTGGTTTTCCCCAGTGCGTGGAACAGGTTGACGCATGCTCAGTGACGACATTTCTGCTCCACAGACCCTCCCCGGCCTGCATACCAATGCGGGCGAGAGGCGTTTTCAGCGCGTGAAAGTGTCGATTCTGGGTCGCTACATGCTCGCCGATCGTCGCGAATTCCCCTGCCAGGTGCTGGCCATGTCGCCCGGCGATGCCGTGGTCATTGCCCCCGTTCCCGGCATTGTCGGCGAACGTATCATCGCCTATCTCGACCATCTGGGCCGTATCGAGGGCACCATCCTCTCCCAGGTCGATGGTGGTTTCGTCATGGATATTGCCGCTTCGCCCCGCAAGCGCGACAAGATGGCGGCCCAACTGACATGGCTGGCCAACAAGGATATCCTGAACCTTCCCGAAGACCGGCGCCACGAACGCGTTGTGCCCGATATTCGTCACTCGACGGTCGTTCTCGATGACGGCCGCCGCTACAATTGCAAGATCATCGATATCTCGCTCTCCGGCGCCGCTGTCGAACTCGATGTGCGCCCGGCCATGGGCACGCCGATTACGCTGGGCCGCATGCGCGCCCGTGTCGTCCGCCACTTCCAGAACGGCGTGGCCGTCGAATTCGTGGCTGCCCAGGAAATGCTCACCGTGGTGCAGCAGAACCTGCGCATGAACTAGGGCCAGCGCCCCCAGCCTCCATTGCGGACAGCGCCAATGCCCGGTCGGGGCGGGCACGCCGCCGTCCAAACATGGTCAACAAATCCCTACAAGCATCGATAAAACACGCATAAAAACTGCGTGGCACTTTTCGGATCGGGGCAATGGGACGGCCCTAGTGTGATCTCCATCAGGGAGATTACACCATGGCTTTCAACAAGAAGGGACTGCTGACAGGGCTGCTGATTGCTCTGTTCGCAATTGCCCCGGCTGCACCAAGCGCGGCACTCGACCTCACCAATATTGCCTTCATCCAGACCCATGCGGGCACGACGTCCATACCGGTGGGGCACCTTGAATTCTGCAAGTCCAATCCCGGTGAATGCCGCGCCTATGACCGCGTGGTGCCAGCCACTATCCTGGATGACCACAACTGGCAGCAGCTGGTCTCCGTCAACGCCTATTACAACCAGAATGTCGTGCCGGTCACCGACCAGGACCTCTACAAGGTCGCCGAGTTCTGGACCTATCCCAATGGCTATGGCGATTGCGAAGACTTTGCCCTCGCCAAGCGCCGCGACCTGATCAATTCCGGCTGGCACCCGAGCACGCTGATGATTGCAGTGGTCAAGGAGAGCAATGGCGACGGCCACGCTGTGTTGCTGGCCCGCACCGACCGCGGCGACCTGGTGCTCGACAACCAGGACGGTACCATTCGCCTCTGGAGCGACACGCCCTACAAATACATCAAGCGCCAGTCACAGGCCAATGCCGGCCAGTGGGTCGACATGATCGACGATCGCGTTCTGGTCGTCGCCGCCAACAATTAAGAGTTTCCGGACCCCGCCCCAAAGCCTATCCCTGATAGGGGTCTGAAGAGCAAGGCCGGCTGCGCGAAAGCACAGCCGGCCTTGCTGTTTCCGGCTGTTGCCGCGCCCTAGTAGCGCAGGGCCACATAGACGCTCATGAACAACAGGCCCGTAATGAAGGCCCAGCCGAACGCCACCAGTGCCGAAATCAGTACCGAGGGCATCGAGATGGTGCCGTCTTCTTCATGGCTCCAGCCGACCTGGAGCAGAATATACGGGCCGCAAACAAAGCTCATGACCAGATTGCCGAGCGAGGCCAGGTAGGACGCCCCGTCCCAGCGCAGCATCGCCTGTTGCCTGGTGACCCATTGATACAAATGAGTGCCGGCACCGGCCGTACACAGCCCCACCCCGATGATGAATGCCGCAAGCAGAAGTTCCCTGGCCATGCCCGTCCCCGTACCTATGCTGCAGATATTTACCTTTTGTTAAGCATATTGCTCGCCCTAATGGCTGTCACCCCGAAGCGAGAATTCTGGTTAATTTCCACCATGGCGGCCCCTCACTCCCCTGCGAACGCTGCCCCAGGCGGGAAAAGCCACCTCGCCTATAATCTGGCCGGCATTGCCGTTCTGGTGCTGCTGCTTGCCGTTGGGCTGGCCTATGCCATTGACGAACTCAATCGAACCAACCGCCGGCCGCCACCACAATTGGCAGACGCAAATCCCATCCTCCAGACCGTGGCCGGCCGCGAATTGCGCATTCCGCAGAACTGGTTTCGCTATGGCGAACACATCAAGCCCGGCTTTGTCAGCCAGGTTGATCTTGCCTTTGCGCTGCCATTGGAAGCGGATCAACCACCACTGCCGGTCGAGGTGACCTTGATGTCGAAAACCGGCACGCGCGCCAGCAGCGCCCTGCTCGACGCCGTCTACCTGCACCAGTTTGCCGATGACGTGGCGGGCGGCATTCCAGGGCTCGTCGGAAAGCCCCTGCTCGCGGCCGATGGATATGCGGGGGAAACAGTATGGTACGATCCGCTCTCGCCCGCACCCTTTGTCGCCAAATGCGCGACAGCGCCCGATCCAAGCAGGCCGGACCGATGCATCAGAACCATTCATCTGCCCAATGGGCTGGCCGCGGTTCTAAACTTCGACGCTCAGGCCCTTGCGGCCTGGAAGCAGTTCGACACCGAACTGGCCCTGTGGCTGGGCCAGATCGGCGCATTGGACGATTAGTCGATATCGTCCAGGTCGATATCCAGGATCGACATGGAAAACATGTAGGATTTGTCGCCATCTTCATCATCGAGATGGATCAGGCCGATGGACTCCTCGCCAATGAACACTTCAACGGAATCGTTCAGCTTGGCCCGCGGACGGACGTCGATATTGCGATTGTTGAAGGTGCGCTGCAGAAACTTCTGCAGCTTGATGATTTCGGGGTGGTTCACGGGAACACGTCCTGCTGATTGCGTTGAGCCGGCAATCTAGTGTCTAGACGGGCGCTGACAACCCCTGCTCACGGCAATTTAGCGGGAACAACCGGCCCGAGCGCCTTGCCCGAGGCTATTTTCCCTTATTGTGCACCAGCACCATTTGATCCATGACCAGGGCCGGCTGTGCACAACCGGCTTCACCGATCACCTTGGCTGGCACGCCTGCCACAGTGGTCCGCGACGGCACGTCCTTGAGCACGACCGAACCGGCGCCGACCCGGCTGCAATCGCCAACCTTGATATTGCCGAGCACCTTGGCGCCCGCCCCAATCAACACGCCGTTGCCGATCTTGGGATGACGGTCCTGATCGGCCTTGCCGGTGCCGCCCAGGGTCACGTTCTGCAGGATTGAGACATTGTCGCCCACCACCGCCGTTTCACCGATCACAAGGCCGGTGCCGTGATCGAGCATGATCCCCCGCCCCATGGGCACGGCCGGATTGATATCGACCTGGAAGACCTGGCTGGACCGGCTTTGCAGGTACAGCGCAAAGTCACGGCGCCCATCCCGATGCATGGCATGGGCGAAGCGGTGGGTCTGGATGGCCTGATAGCCCTTGAAATACAACAGCGGCTCGATAGCCCGGTGGCAGGCCGGGTCGCGCTCCAGGGTCGCGGCCAGATCGACCCGCGCCGCCTGGGCGATATCGGGGTGGTCCCGCAGCGTTTCAGCAAAGGCCTGGCGGATCATGTCGGCCGAAACATCTTCATGATCGAGCCGCGTCGCCAGGCGATGCGCCAGCGCGTCTTCCAGCGTTTCGTGGTTCAGAACATTGGCGAGAACCAGATTGGCCAGAAACGGCTCATTGTCGAGCACCTGCTGCGCCCCGGCACGCACGGCTTCCCAAACCGGGTCCACAGTCTGGATCAGGGTCGACTTCTTGGGAATGCCGTTCATCGCGCGAGTCTCCGCTTCATCGATAAATGACGATATAAGGCAGATTGTTCCGTCAATCAAAGCCTAAGCTGGGTCATTGGTTCACGAGATCGGCAGATTGGGGGCATGCTTGCCCAAAAAGGCCAAGGCAGCAGCCTTGAACACTTTATCGCCCGTTGCCCGCATGTGGTCGCGCTTGGGGATGACGACAGCCTCGCCTTGCGGCAACAGCTCCGCCAGAGCGTCAGCGCCGCCCGCCATTTCGTCGGCCTCGCCCACAGCCACCAGGGACGGAACATCGATCCGCCGCACATCCGCGCGAGCCATGGGTTGGCGCGACGTTTCCATGCAGGCCGCCAACGCCTCCCGATCAGAGCCGGTATGGTCGGCGAAAATACGGAACTGCCGGGCGGTGGGATGTGTGAGATCGGACAAATCGGGCGCCCGCAATCCGGCAATAATGTCATTGCCGTCGGTCAGCCCATTGATCAGGTTCATGCCCATGCCGCCAAAAATCACCGCCGCAACCCGCTCGGGATGAGCAAAAGCCATAAAGGCGGTGATCCGCGCACCCATGGAATAGCCGAGGACCGCGGCCTTCTCGATCCCCAGATGATCGAGCAACGCAACAGCATCTTCTGCCATTTGCGCAGGCGAATAGAATTCGGGATCGTGCGGTTTGTCCGAAAGGCCATGCCCACGATTATCCAGAGTGATCGTCTGATAGCCGGCGCCGTTCAGCGTTTCCACCCAGCCTGTATCGACCCAATTGACCTTGCCGCTCGAGGCGAACCCGTGAATGAGCAGCACCGGAAAGCCTTCGCCGCTGACCTCATAGGCAAGCGACAGTCCCGATGTGGTGAAATGGGGCATGAAACATCCTCTTGTTGCCAGGCCGGGTTTTGCGGCTTCGGACTGCAAAATCAAGCACCCCTTTGCCCTTTTCTTGCCATGGGGGTTTGGATATGGTCGCGCCAAATCAAACACCATCCAGGTTTCCACAATGGCACACGGCTCGACCCCGCATTTTCACAATTCCGAAGGCCTGCGCAGCATCGAGATCGGCTCCAAGGAATTCCAGTGCGTCGGCGCCCTGCCCCCATTCGACCACCCGCATGTGTTCTTGGACATGGGCAAGGACGATGAAATCGTCTGCCCCTATTGCTCCACGCTCTACATCTACAAGGCCGAACTCGGCGACGGCCACGCCAATCCCCCCTCGGCCATTTTCAAGACCGAAGCCGCCTGAGCGTCATCATGCCCGCAACGGGCCGTAGCTATATTATTGCGGGTGCCGGTATTACCGGCATGACCATGGCGCTCGCTCTGGCCAAGTTCGGCGCCACGATCGTCTTGCTTGAGCGCAGTGCCACTATTCAGGAATTCGGGGCGGGCCTGCAGATCAGCCCGAATGCGCGCCGCATTCTGGATAGGCTTGGCCTAAGCGACGCGCTCGACCAGGTGAGCCTCGAGCCCGAGGCCCTCGACGTCTACCCCCAGGGCAGCCGGCGTCCGCTGATCAGTATGGAGCTGGGCGCCATTATGCGCGAACGGTTCGGCGCACCCTATGCCGTCATGCACCGAGCCGATTTGGCCGACGTGCTCTACAAAGCCTGCCGGCGCTTCGCCAATATCGATATCGTGTTTGGTGTGCGCGATTGGGACGTGGTCTCCCACGCGCGTGGGGTCACCGTCGCCGTGGATGAGGCCAATGGACAGAGCCGGACGGCAAGGGCGGCCGGCTTTATTGGCGCCGATGGCGTCCATTCCAAAACGCGGCTGGCAGCGCTCGATGGCCCGCCCGCCCAATTCCGCAACCGTATCGCCTGGCGCCGTCTTGTGCCTTTTGACGCCGTCGCCGATGAGATCGCACCGGACCGGGTGTCGGTCTTTTTCGGCAGCGGCTTCCACCTTGTCTGCTACCCCCTGCCGCACCGGCGCCAGGTCAATCTCGCCTTGTTCATGCCAGGCCAGATGCCCAAGGACGGCGCCCAGCCGAAACCAGTCGATCCTGGACCAAAGGCAGGCGCCATCCTGGCGGCGGAGGGCGATGAATGGACACCCTGGCCGATGTACACGGTCGAAACGCCCCTCTGGCACCAGGGAAATATCGGCCTTGCCGGCGACGCCGCCCACGCCATGGTGCCATTCCAGGCCCAGGGCGCAGCCATGGGCATAGAGGACGCAGCCACCCTTGCTCCACTGCTGGCGGGAACCGAAACCGCCGAAGCCGCCTTTTCCCGCTATGCCGAAATGCGTAAGCCGCGCGCCAGCCGCGTTGCCGCGCTTTCGGCTGAAAATGGCCGTATCTTCCATATGCCCTGGCCGCTGAGCCTGGCCCGGGACACGGTTATGCGCCTACAGGGGCCCCGGGCGCACCTGAACCGGCTCGACTGGATTTACGCCCATGACCTGGGGGACACTTCCCCGTCATAGCCGGCCCGGCCTTGCCTTGACGGTACGTGCCGTGTCAATTGCGTCGCACCATTCCGGTGGAACAAACAAGAAGGCAACACCCACCGCATGCAAGCTGCGATCCGTTCCCGTCTGACACTGACCTGCATTCTGATCACCATTCTGATCGACATGATCGGGGTGGGAATCATCGTTCCGGTGCTGCCCGAGCTGCTCGAAGATCTGACCGGCGGCAGCGTCGCTGAAGCGGCGGTCATCGGCGGCTATCTCGTGTTTGCCTACGCTTTCATGCAATTCGTCTTTTCCCCGGTCCTGGGCAATCTCTCCGATAGGTTCGGGCGGCGCCCGGTGCTGCTGCTATCGCTGCTCGGGCTGACCTTCGACTACCTGATGATGTCGATCGCCCCCTTCGTGTGGTATCTGTTTGTTGGCCGGATCATTGCCGGTATTGCCGGCGCTGCCCTGGCAACCGCCACCGCCTATATGGCCGACATCACCCCGCCGCATAAGCGCACCCACAGATTCGGCCTGATCGGCGCGGCCTTTGGCCTGGGCTTCATCATCGGGCCGGTCATTGGCGGCGAACTGGGCGAAATCGGCCCGCGCGTGCCCTTCTTTGCCGCCGCGGCCCTGGCCTTCGGCAACTTCCTGTTCGGCCTGCTGGTCCTGCCCGAAAGCCTTCCCAAGTCCTCGCGACGCAAATTCGACATTCGCCGCGCCAATCCGCTTGGTGCTGTGCTCGCCCTGAAAAAATACCCGTCGGTCCTGTGGCTGCTGGCAGTGCTGTTTTTCTTCCAGCTTTCGGCCCAGGCGCTGCCGACGGTGTTCAGCTATTTCACCGTCGAGATGTTCCAGTTCAGCTCTTCGACCATTGGCCGGACGCTGGGCGCCTTTGGCCTGGGCTTTGCCATAAGCCAGGCCGTGCTTGCCGGACCACTCTCGCGTGGCATTGGCGAACCGGCGGTCGCCATGATCGGGCTTCTGGCCGCCGTGGCCGCCTTTGCTGGCGTCGCCATGTCTGCCGACGAATATATGCTCTATCTGTTCATTCTCGTGGGCACGGTCAGCGGCCTCGCGCCGCCGGCCATCAATGGCGTTCTCTCCCGCCAGGTGCCCGACAACAGCCAGGGCGAGCTGCAGGGTGCCGTCAATGCCGCCAGCTCCCTTGCCACCATCATTGGGCCCCTGGCCGCCACGCAGATCTTCTCCTATTTCACTACCAAGCCCGGATCGGCCGGATATTTCCCCGGTGCGCCATTCGTCGCGGCCAGCGCCAGCGTGTTCATGGCACTTATTGTCTTTGCCATCGCGGCGTGGCGGTTCGAACTCGGGCGCCGGCCCAGCGTGGCCGACCATCCCCACGCCCCCGAAATCCCGCCGCCCGGCCAAGTGCGGGTGGCACCGCTGGAAGGTGACGATGACCTTGATAATCCGAACGGCAACTGATGCGGACTGGCCCTCGATCTGGGCCATAATCGAACCGATCATGCGCGAGGGCGAAACATTTTCCCTGCCGCGCGATGGAGACGAGGCCACCGCCCGTGCCTATTTTGCTTCTCCCGAAAAGGTCAACTTCGTTGCCGAGGACGATGGGGAGATCCTGGGCGCCAGTTATGTGCGCGCAAACCAGCAGGGTGGCGGGAGCCATATCGCCAATTGCGGCTATATGACCGCGCCGGCCGCCCGCGGCCGCGGCGTCGCCCGCCTACTATGCGCGCACTCCATCGATTATTGCCGGACGCAGGGCTTCAAGGGCATCCAGTTCAATTTCGTGGTCTCGACCAACAAGCCAGCCGTCCATCTCTGGCAGAGCCATGGCTTCGAAATTGTCGGCACCCTGCCTGGCGCATTCCTTCATCCGGTCCACGGCTACGTGGACAGCTATGTGATGTTCCGCGCACTCTGAACCCGCCGGCGGTCTATTGCGGGGCCTTCTCGCCGCGTGCCAACAGCCGCTTGGCAAGGGCATGATAGACCCCTTCCCGGCAAACCAGTTTCGACGTGAAACTGGCAATGAGCGCGCCCAGCATCACGGGAAAGATGAGAGCGTGATTGCCGGTCATCTCGGTGACGATCACGAAGGCGGTGATCGGAGCCTGCAGCACGGCGGCGAGATAGGCCGCCATGCACACAATGGTCAGCGCCGCGATGGGCACGGGCGCAATATCGGCAAACAGTTCGGCAATCCCAGCGCCCACGGCCAATGACGGCGAGAAAATGCCGCCGGGAATACCGCTGACGGAGGTCAGCAGCGTGGCCAGGAATTTGAGTGGCCCGAAGGCAATCGGCGCGCCCTCGCCGGCCATAATGGCCTTGGCGTGTTCCGCACTGGTGCCAAATACGCTGCCCTGGGTCAGCACGCCACACAGCGCCACACCCAGGCCGCATCCTGCCGCGAACAGAACCGGATTGGCCGCAATCCAGCGCCCGGCCCGCCCGGGCAATCCGTCGGTAAAGGCGATCAGCAAGCGGCTGAAAGCGCCACCAGCCAGCCCACATAGCGCTGTGATGGGAACGATCCATATCCATTCGGAAACGACCGAAAGAGCAATGTCGGAGCGGCCGAAATAGGTGTAGTCGCCAACCACCGCCAGGGGCACCAACCCGGCGACGATCACCGTTCCCAGCACCAATCCACTCGTGCGCAATTCGAACGAGCGACTCATCTCCTCGATCCCGAAGACCACACCGGCCAATGGCGCATTGAAGGCCGCGGCTACACCTGCCGCGCCACCCGCCAGCAGCAGCCCCGGCTGCCGATGCGGCGCAAAGCGGCCCAGCCAATACATGATGCTGGCGCCCACCTGCACGGTCGGCCCTTCGCGCCCGGCAGACGCCCCTGCAAACAGGCCGGCAGCCAGCAGCGCCATTTTGGCCACCGCGAGAACGGGCGATACCAAACCGCCCTTGCGTTTGAGGTCATTGAGCTGTCGCGCGGCAATCACCTGCGGAATGCCGCTACCCTGTGCCCCATCGAAGTACCGCTTTGTGAGCCAGGACAGGCCCGCAAAGCCAAGCGGCGTGACCAGCAGCGGCATATAGGGCCATTGCCGCTGCCAATGGGCGAAGGTGTCGATGGCGAAATCGGCCACGAAGGCCATGACCAGCGCCGCAATGCCGACGACCACACCGCCAACCAGGAAGAGCGCCCTGCGCCGAAGCCGCGGCAACCAGATCCGATGCCACCGCAAGTGCATGGATTGGCGGAAACTGCGCTCGGACATATCGACCCTTCGATCAAATGATTGAGCCGGAGACTGGCCCCGGCTCTTGATAACGGCAAAAGGTTATGAGGACTATTTGTCCAAAGTCGAAGGCCAGGTGCCGTGCAGGTCGGAGCCGCGACCTTCAATTTCGAAGCCGTGGGCGCCGAAGAAATCGCGCTGGCCCTGGATCAGGTTGGCTGTGCCCTGGGCCTGGCGATAGCTGTCGAAATAGCTCAGTGCTGCCGAAAGGCAGATCATGGGGAATTCACCCATGGCGGCGGCGGCCACGACCTTTCTCAGGCTCGGATGGCTGTCCTTCATGATCGCAACGAAATCGGGCACGACCAGAAGATTGGTATTGCCGCCCTTTTCGTAGGCCGACGACATCTGATCAAGGAAACGCGACCGGATGATACAGCCGGCGCGCCAGATCTTGGCGATGGTGGCCAGCGGCAACCCCCAGCCATTTTCTTCCGAAGCCTTGGCGATGACCGCAAAGCCCTGGGCATAGGAAACGATCTTGCCGGCCAGCAACGCCTTTTCGAGATCGGCCAGGGTGACATCGGTCTTGGCGCGGTTCGGTTTGCCGTAAATGCCTTCGGCTGCGACGCGCTCGGCCTTGCGCGAGGAGATCGAGCGGGCGGCAACGGCGCCCTCGATGGCGGTGGCTGGCACGCCCATCTGCTGGGCGGCGATGGCGGACCAGACACCGGTGCCCTTCTGGCCGGCTTTGTCCAGAATCAACTCAACCAGCGGCTTGCCGGTCTGTTCATCAACGGCATCCAGGACATGGCCGGTGATCTCGATGAGGTAGGAATTGAGCGGACCCTTGTTCCACTCCTTGAAGACATCCGCGCATTCCTTGGGCGACATCCCCAGGCCATCGCGCATCACGCCATAGACTTCGGCGATCATCTGCATGTCGCCATATTCGATGCCATTGTGGATGGTCTTGACGAAATGGCCGGCACCACCTTCGCCCAGATAGGCGCAGCAGCTCTCGCCATTGAACTTGGCGGCAATGGCGGTCAGCACCGCCTCGGCATTGTGCCACTGCTCTTTGGAGCCGCCGACCATGATGGAGGGACCATGGCGGGCCCCCTCTTCACCACCCGACACGCCAACACCGAGATAGCCGATATTCTTGGGCTTGAGATAGTCGAAGCGGCGCTGCGTATCGGTAAACAGCGAATTGCCGCATTCGATGATGGCGTCGCCCGGAGAAAGATGTGGCAGGAGCTGCTCGATCATGTCGTCCACCGGCTGGCCGGCCTTGACCATGATGATGATCGAGCGCGGCGCCTTCACGGCCTGCACGAATTCCGCCAAGTCGTATTTCGGGATGGTATTGCCATCCAGACCCTGTTCCTTGGCCTCAGCCACAAATTCGTCGATGCGTCCGGCCGAACGGTTGTGAACGGCAACAGTGTAGCCCTTCTCGGCGATGTTGAGCGCCAGATTGGAACCCATAACCGCCAGGCCGATAAGGCCGATATCTGCTGTCGACATACGAACAGTCCTTCCGAAAACGTCTTGTTATGCACCCCACGCATGGCGCGCGGCGGGAAATGACCACAATCCGGCTCGTGAAGAAAGAGCCGGCAGCGTATTTTTTGGCCAGAACGGCATTCTAGTATGGAAGATTTTGCCATCGTCGGGGCTCCCGGCCATAACCGAACCACGCGGGAGGAGCCGGGTCACCCGCTTCGCCAGCCGCACCACATGAATGCGGCAGTTACCGTCAGGTGCGCATCTGAGAAAATGCTGCCGCCTTCCGCCCCGGGCTCAGCCATGCGAAAGACCGGGCGGAAGGAAGCGTCTTTCCTTCCCAGCCGAAGGAGAAACCATGTCCCCGTTCAAATTTTCTCTCGCCCTGCTTGTGGCCGGTGCCCTGCCCTTCGCCCCGGCAATGGCACAAGGACCAGCCGCCGGCTTGACCGAAAATCCCAATGGCATCGCCGCGGTGGAATTCCTGGACACGATCTTCAATCAAAAGAAGGTAGCGGAGGCCTTCGCCTCTTATGTCGGAGACGACTATATCCAGCACAATCCCACAGTGCCGAGCGGGATTGAGGCGGCGGTACAGGGATTAAGCGGCTTTGTCGGCAGCGGCCCCGCCAACCCCTATGATTTCAAGCGCGTAATTGCCGAAGGCGATCTGGTGGCGGTGCACTCGCACGTACATCTGGTACCGGAGGGCCCGGGTTTCGCAGTCGTCGATATGTTCCGCGTCGACGAGAACGGCAAGATTGTCGAGCATTGGGACGTGGTGCAGGCGGTGCCGGAAACCGCGGCCAATGACAATACGATGTTCTAGCCCGCCAACCCTTACGCATGGGGTGGGGGTAAAGCCCCGCCTTATGCCGACTGACCGCCGGCCCTCAGAGCGTCCCGCACATCAGTGCCATGCTCGGCAAAGGCCTTGAAATCCTCCGCATATTTCTGGCTTTGCTTCCTGAACATGCCCGGCATCAGGAAGGCCATCACCTTCATCACCAGGCTCTTCATCTCGAATACATTGTGGCTTTCCCAGAGCGTGCGGTCCGGGCCCAGTTCGGAAAAACGGTTCTCGACGACGTTGTGTACCCCCTCGACATCATAAGTGCCATCAAAGGCATCGGGCAGATCGCGGCGCGTAATGGTCTCGATCATTTCCAGGCGTCTACTGCCCATGAGATAAACCAGCTTCGATTTGGCGCCGACTTGACCCGGTTCGCCCGATAGGTGCTCGAAGCTTTGCAGACCTTTCTGCCATTTGGGCATATTGTCCGCATTGTCGAACAGCTCGATGACCTTATCGCGCGGCAAGTCGATAACAATCGTGGTGTCATATTCCAGTGCCATCGTCCCCTCCACCTTGCATCACCTCGGGGCGTCCTCTAACACCCTAGGAGACCGTGCCATAGCGGGGGGAGCAAGCCAAGAATGACCGGCGGAATCGCGCAGTTCGACCTCACTGGCCGACGCGCCCTGGTGACCGGATCGAGCCGGGGCCTGGGGCTGGCAATGGCGAAGGCCCTGGCCGGCGCCGGCGCCGAACTTGTGCTCAATGGCCGCGACGAGGTGGCGCTGGGCCAAGCGGCAGCCGACCTGGCCGCAAGCGGCGCCAAGGTGTCCGCACTGGCCTTCGACGTGACCAGCCCCGACAGCGTGTCGGAGGCCATCGCTCATTGCGAGAGCCAAATCGGCCCCATCGACATATTGGTCAACAATGCGGGCAAGCAGATTCGCGGCTCGCTCGAGACCTTCAGCCACGAGAATTTCGAGGCCATACTCAGCGCCCATGTGGTTTCCACTTTTTCGGTCAGCAAAGCGGTGGCCCAACACATGCTGGCTCGTGGCCGCGGCAAGATCATCAATATCTGCTCGATCATGACCGACCACGCCCGCGCCAGCATCGCACCCTATGGCGCCGCCAAGGCCGCCATTGCCAATCTGACCCGCGGCATGGCCGCGGACTGGGCGCCCCGGGGATTGCATATCAACGCCATCGCGCCAGGTTATTTCCAGACCGACTTGAACCGGTCGCTGCTGGACGATCCCAGCTTCGACGGCTGGGTCAAACAGCGCACCCCCATGGGGCGATGGGGAAACCCCGAGGAGCTCGGTCCAGCTGCCATTTTTCTTGCTTCGGACGCATCCAGTTTCGTGAACGGACACATTCTCTATGTCGACGGCGCCTTCACAGCCACGGTTTGAACCGGCCCGCATCATTGTCGTGATGGGTGTCAGTTCGTCCGGAAAGTCCACTGTCGGGGCGGCGCTGGGCCGCGCCCTGCATGCGCCCTTTCTCGACGGCGACCAATATCATCCGGCGGCCAATGTTGAAAAAATGCGCGCCGGAACCCCTTTGACCGATGCCGACCGGTGGCCCTGGCTGGAAGCATTTGCATTGGCACTGCGACAAGCAGCCGGAAAAAAGGATGTGGCCGTCGGCGCATGCTCCGCTCTCAAGCGCGCCTATCGCGATTTCATAACTGAGAAAGCCGGGGAGCCGGTGCTGTTCATTCATCTCGAGGGCAGCCGCGAGGTCATCGGCGAGCGCATGGCCAAGCGCAAACACGAATATATGCCCACAAGCCTGCTCGACAGCCAGTTCGCCACACTCGAGGTCCCCGATGCGGCGACCGAAAATGTCATGACCGTTCCCGTGACCGATAGCGTCGACAAGATCGTGCGTACCGTTACCGGCACGCTGGATCATCTCAAGAGCTTCAAACGCTGGCAATAATGACAACCTTACCACGTTGGAGCGGCGTTCTGTAACATCGGCACGCCACGCGGGAACCGCTACCTGTCGTCCTTCCACTCAAGCGGAGACGCCCGGTATGCGCACCATCTTGATCGTCGGCGGCTATGGTACCGTCGGCCGAAAAATTGCCCGCCAATTGGCCCAGCGCGGTGACATGGCCGTCATCATTGCCGGGAGAAACTTGGACAAGGCACAGTCGGCTGCCAAGGATCTAGGCGTAGCGGCACGCAAGATCGACATCGAGGATGCAGCAACCTGGGGGAGCGCGCTGGCATCGGTGGACCTTGTGGTGGCCGCCATCGATCAGTCAGAAACCGGCTTCGTGGAACATCTTGGCGCCCAGCGCATCGCCTATATCGACGTCACGGCCGGCGATGCCTTTTTCCGCAAGGTCGAAGCACTCGACCTGCCGCGCCCCACGCTTCTTTCGGTGGGGCTGGCGCCTGGCCTTACCAATCTTCTTGCTGTCAATGCAGCATCAGACATCGAAACGCTCGACAGCATCGACATCGGCATATTGATGGGAACGGGCGATGAGCACGGTGCCGCAGCAATCGCCTGGTCCACGGCGCAAATGTTCGATCCAGAGGCCCCTCGAAACGACAAAGTGCTGGAGTTCGGGCCCGGTTTTGGCAGGCGCAAGGCCTACTTCATGGATTTTGCCGATCAGCACGTGCTGAACCGGACGCTCGGTAGCGCGAAGGCGGTCACGCGCGTGACCTATGATTCAGCATTTCTGACGGCGGCCCTGTTCTGGGCCGGTCGTCGTTTCGCTGGCAATAAGACCGTCGAGGGCATCGTGCGGCGGATCAGCCATATGCCGACATTTGGCACGGATAAGTGCGTGCTATCCGTCACCGCCACGGGCCGGACGAACGGGCAGCCCATTTTGCGCAGCGCCCACTTCTATGGCCAGCGAGAAGCTTCCGTAACCGCCGCCGTCGCAGTTGCCACTGTCGAGGAAATGCTGGCGGGCCGGATAAAGAACGGAGTGCAACATATCCACCAATGCATTGAGCCAGCGACCATCTTTGCCAAGCTCGAAAAATGGGGACATGGACGGTTCGCCTCTCCGCCACTCCGTTCCACCGTGGTGCCATAGGACGACGACGATGCCGTCATCCTGAAGGCCAGGTTACAGCGCCACGTAGCCGCCATCCACCAGATGGTAGGAGCCGGTGATATTGGACGCCGCATCCGAGAGCAGGAACAGCGTCAGCGCCGCGACCTCCTCGGATGTGCCCATACGGCCGATCGGATGGAGTGATTTGACATAATCCATCGTTTCCGCCGGCAATGCGGCCAGGAGCGGAGTATCGATGAAGCCGGGACCCACGGCGGTTACGCGAATACCCTTTTTGGCATAATCCACAGCGGCCGACTTGGTCATGCCGACAACGCCATGCTTGGCTGTGACATAGGCGGGCGCATTCGGAAACGCTACTGATCCGAGAATGGACGCCATATTGACGATGGCGCCACCGCCCGATTTCAGCATGGCGGCGATCTCATATTTCATACAATAGAAGACTGCATTGAGATTGACGTCGATGACCTTGTGCCAATCATCGAGTGTATAATCGCTCAGGGGTGCAGCCGCGCCGCCAATGCCGGCATTATTGACCCCAAGATCGAGCCTGCCGAAGGTATCCACGGCGAACCGAACCGCCATTTCCACCTGCTCGGCCTTCGCCACATCCACCGCTAATGCGGCCGCTTCCGCGCCTTTGGCCTTGATTGCGCCGGCGACCTTCTCCGCCGCGTCACCGTTGAGATCGGCCGCGATCACCTTCGCACCGCGATCGGCCAGTTGAACGGCAATCGCTTCGCCAATCCCTGATGCCGCGCCGGTGACCAGCGCGACCTTACCTAGAAAATCCTTGGTCATTTCGATCTCCTTGCTTGCTCAACCCATATGATCGCCCAGAAACCGCGACCGCCATGAGGCAGATCAAACTTGGAGACGAAACTGGTACTCGCCCATGTCAAAAGACCGGTTCATGCGACCCCGGCCGTTCCCGTGATCGGGCGGCGGAACGTGCCCTGCCCGATGGCCACCGAAAGGGCCGCCAGCACAATGATGCCGGCGCCCAGCACATTCCAGCCGTCGAGGTGAATGCCCAGCAGCACCGCATCGAAGAAAAAGGCCCAGATAATGCCGGTATATTCATAACCGGCCAGCAATGAGACCGGCGCACGCGCCACGGCCTCCACCATCGCCACATGCCCGATGCCACCCAGTAGCCCGGCCCCCATCAGCATAAGCAACGTTTGATGGTCGAGCGGCATCCAGCCCAATACCATCGTCGCCGCGCCCAATAGCGTACTCAGAACGCCGAAGGACAGGGCAATGCTGGCAGGCGGATCGGTGCGGGTCAGGTCCTTCACCTGCACACGGGACAGGGCATTGGTCGCCGCCATGCCGATGCCGGCAGCAATTCCGATCAGGGCGCCATCTCGCATGTCGCTGCCAACCAGCGCCGGAAACAACATGATAAGGACGCCCGCAAATCCCAGCAGCACCCCCAGAGCCACTAGCGCCGATATCCGCTCCTTGAGCAGCACCATGGCTGCCAGCATGGACAGGATTGGCGTGAGATAGCTCAACGCTGTCGCGACACCCACTGACAAATGGGCGAGCGCGGTGAAATTGAGGGCCATGACGACGCATCCCAGGACGCCGCGCAGCAGGTGCTTGCCGGGACGCCGGGTGCGAATGGCCACGCCGAGCTGGCCGCGAAGCGCCAGATAGGCAATGATCGGCGGCAGAGCCAGGGCACTGCGCCAAAAGATCAATTGGCCAAGATGAGCGTGATCCGCCGAGGCGTGAATGATGGCCGACATGGCAATGAGGCATAACAAGCCCCCCGTTGCCAGTGCCAAGGCGAGACGCGGATTGTGAACGGACATATAGCCATTCATAGCGCTAAACCGGGACCCGGCAACACAAAAAGCATGGCTATCGCGTCTATCGTAGCCGCCTTGTCTTTTCCAAAAAGACCGCCGCGATACGGCGGTGAGCCATCCCGCGTCGGCCTCTCGTCGTCGAGGCGGCTAACTCTGCCGCCGCGCCCAGGCTTTCATGGCCGTGATCAGATAGTCGGCAAATCCTGGCGCAATGGTCTCATAACGCTTGCGGAAGTCGGGGTGTTCATAAATGTCTGCCAGGCCCGCATAGGCCTCGGGCCCACAATCCCGCCCCCATGTCGATCCGACCCAGGCCCGATGCCGCTCTATCATCGAGTCTAGTGCTGTAGCCTGAGGCGGCAAGCCATCGACCATGCTCTGCGCCAGGCTCTGCTCAATGATCCTGAGCTCCTCCATCATTGCGGTCTGATCTGCCTGCGACAGGCCGGCCATCTGCTCCCGGCTGCGATCAATTTGCTTTTGCATATCGCTGCCATACCGATCCACCAGCCAGGCCTCGTATTCGGCCTGCTTTTCCGGCGCGACGATGCCGGAATAGAGTTCAGCGTCCTTCATTGTGCCTTCTCCTTTGAGACGGGCGATCGTGCGGTCGATCGTCCGGATCATACCGGCGTAACGCTTCGCTTGTTCTTCCAACCGGTCCCGCTGCCTCTGCAGCGTCTCGAGCCTGTCGAAATCGGGCGCATCGAGAACGGCGGCAATCTCGGCCAATGGAATATCCAGTTCTCGATGGATCAGGATTTGCTGCAGGCGCAGCAATTCCTCCTCGCCATAGTAGCGATAGCGGTTCTCACCGGTGAATGCGGGCTTGAGCAAACCGATCTCATCATAGTGGTGCAAAGTGCGCACCGAGATCCCGGCCAGCCGAGCCAATTGATTGACGGTGTAGGTCTTTCTCATCTGCTCGCATCCTCCGCGAGACGGTGAAATAGTCTCTCACGCCACGTGAGGGTCAATGGCCGGCACGCCGGGCGTGCGAGCCAGGCTGGCATTGGCGTAGCGGTCATCCAGACTGACTTCCTGGCCAACCCAATCGGGCAGCACGATCGCCTGGTCGGCCGACGTCAACTCAATTTCCGCCATGACCAGCCCCGCATGCGCGCCTTCGAAAACATCAATCTCCCAAACCAACCCGTTGTGCGGCACCAGATGGCGGGTCTTTTCCACGACATTGGGCCGCGCCAATGCCATGAGTTCGCGTCCATCGGCCAAAGGCACCTCGTATTCGAACTCGGAGCGGGTAATTCCGTTGCTGGGCCCTTTAAGGGTCAGCACCGCCCTTGCGTCGTCCAGAATGCGGATGCGCACCGTGGCCCTGGCATTGCTCGACAGATACCCCTGGATCAGCCGTTTCCGCCCGGTGACGCTGGCACGCCAGTCTTCGCCCACCACCAGAAACTTGCGCTCGATTTCCTCAGCCATGCCCTACCCCAACAATTTCCGATAGGCCCGGAAGCGGCCGGCAGCCGTCGCCGGACGCTCGGCGGCCAATTGCCGGCCCAGTCCAAACGCCTGTTCAGCCAGCGCCGTTTGCCGGTCGGCGATGACGGTGAGCAAAACCTCGCTCGCCCCATCGCCGGGGCCGCGCGATGATGCGATCCAGCCCGCCAGGACAGCCAGGTTGTGGTGATCCCCCAGCGCCTCGCCGAGCATATTTAGCTGGGTTGTCAGATTGTCCATGACCGAAGGCGCCGTGCGTTCATGCAGGCGCATCAGGTACCACCAGACCTTGGCCGCCTTGCGCCAGTCATGAATGGTTTCGCCATCTGGTGACTTGCGGGCTTTTTCGAGTCGTTTCCGGAAACGACGATAGGCCCTTTCCAGGCCCGGCTCGACAATATCCGCACCCGATGCATCGAACTGCCAGGCCCGCGCGCGCTGCCGTGCGGCCCGGAAATCGTCCACCGCCAATCCCAGTAATTCATCCTCGCCCATCTGACCGCGTAAATGAGCGGCGCGTTGCCGCAATCGGTCCAGCAGAGTCAATGAGCCGATGCCATCGCCACTCAGCCGCTCCCCCGACTGCTCGATGATATGAGCCATGGTCTGGACCATGACGGCCGCGTCGCGCGCCACCGAAAAGCGATCAGCAATGGCGCGGAAGGCACCGTTCTCCCGCTCGTAATCGGCAAAGGCCGGCCGCACCAGCTTTACAAGCGCGCGCAGCTTCTTGCAGGATTTGCGCAGGGTGTGGACTGTTTCGTCGAAATTCTCCCTGGCTTCCGTCGCCTCGATGGCCCGATCGATTTGCTCAATGGCAATGGCCCGGATCTGGTCGGCAAAACCCGAATTTTGCCTGAACGCATAGGCCATCTGCTAGAACCCAAAGCTCATCTGCCCGGCGGGCGCGCCAACGCTCACCCCTTCCAGGGCCAGCATCTTCACTTTGGTCACAGTTCCGCCAGGTGCAGAAAAACCGCCCGGCCTGCCATTGCTGGCCAAAACCCGATGGCAGGGAATGACCAACGGAATGGGATTGGCGCCCATGGCCTGGCCCACAGCACGCGACAGGCCAACATCGCCAAGCTCGCGCGCCAGATCGCCATATGTGATTGTCTGTCCCCAGGGCACCTGCACCAGCCGCTCATAGGCCTTGCGGTGAAAGCTCGGAACGGAGCCGAGATCGAGCGGCACATCGTCAAAGCCGATCTCCTGACCCTCGGCATAATCCTCGATCCGGTTCATCAGGCTCGATATCAGCCGCGTTGGCTCGCCCGGCACGGCGCCATCACGCCCCAGCCGCTCCAGCATGGCCTTTTGCGATGTGTCGGGCAGCAGGACGCGCGCCAGGCCCCGTCCAGTCCAGCCAAGGCCAAAAACGCCCAGCGCGGTCTCGAATGTCACCGTTTCCATACCGTGACCATAGGCGTCCGCCGATGCAGGCGCCAGAGCCCGATTGCCGGCGAGAACGGTCTGCTGACACATTCTGTCCCTGCCAGTGCCCACATCGGCACCGGACAAAATGGAGAAACCGATGGCCCGCATCCTTGGATATATCGCCGCGAGTCTTGATGGATTCATCGTCGATGAAAAAGGCAGTCTCGACTGGCTGTTCAAATATGACGATATGGACCTGGGCGAGCACGACTACCGCAATTTCATCAAATCCATCCGCACCGTGGTCATGGGACGCGCCACCTATGACTGGCTGGCCAATGAAGACACGCCCTGGGCCTATGGAGACCAGCGCGCCATCATCGTGACTTCGCGCCCAATCGAAAGCCCGAAAGGTCCGCTCGAGACGCGCACGGACATAGACGCGCTCATCGCCGAACTGCGCGATCTCGACGATGGCGATGTCTGGATGCTCGGCGGCGGCCAATTGCAGATGGCCTTCCTGGAGCGCGGCGCGCTTGATGAGTTGGAGATCTATGTAATGCCTGAACTGCTGGGTGGCGGGTCCCCGCTATTTCCCGCCACCGGGTATCGGGCATCGCCCGAACTGATCTCGGCAAAGCCGCTAGGCAAAGGCTGTGTAAGGCTGCATTATCGCTTTTGAGCGCCGCAGGACAGGCAGCGATGCTGCCTGTCCGGTCACGCCATCGGCGTTGCACCCCGCGTCTCCGCGGCTCCACCGAAACGGCGACCGACCCAGGCGGCAGCCTTGTCCTTGATCTGCTTGAATTTGCCCGACGCCTGGCTCAAGCGCTCATCCCAAACCGGATCGGGGCTCTGGCCCTCAATGGTCCTGAAATAGACCTCCATCATGCAGGCGATGGCGAAGGGCTCGATCAGCGCCACCTTGACCGCCCAGGCAAAGAGCAGCGCGAAAATGAAGCCACCAGCGGACCAGGCACCGGGCAGAAGCCAGACAAGCGCTGCCGCAGGGGCGAGCATGATGAGGAAGACGAGGAAAGCCAGGCCATAGGTGATCACGGTCAGCCAGGCCGCGTTCTTGAGCATGGGCCTGTAGTTCTGCCCATAAAGCACCAGCGCGGTGCGCGCCGATTCCCATGGATTGGTGGCCTTGGTGCGAATGCCGTAGGCCAGGATCACCTCATCGACCAATCCCACCGCAATATTGAGAAAGGCCCGGATAAGGCCGACCATTTGCTGCAATCCGGGAATGGGTAGGATGGATGCAATGCCCTGCGCCAGCCCGGTCACGGCCCGCAGCACGCCCTTGACCAATTGATCGACGCCGAACAGTACGCTGGTTTCGGCGAAGCGCTCTTTCACCACCACACTGGCATGCTCGATCTGTGAACGGCCCTCGGGAACAGGCTTGCCATCGAGAAGTTCGACCAGCACGGCGATATGCCCGGCCTTGACGACATAAAGGATGTATTCGCGCAGGAAGTAGATAATACCTGCCGTTAGCCCGAAACCGGCTATGCCGCCCCACATGGACGACGTCGCCTGAAAATCGGCATCGCCAAAGGCGCCCACACCCCAGCCGGTCCCCGCGCCCACGCCGGTAACCAGCACATAGGCCGCGGCAATGCCGAAATAGACGACCATACGAAAAACAATAAATGGCCAGGTGCGCATCATCAGGCCCATGGCCCGGCTGACAGAGAAATCCCACATGTTCGATAGTCCCCCAAGCAATTGGTAAAAACCGCGGGTCTCTGATACAGGGCCTCATGCCCGGTCCCATGCCCACACTCACCGACTACTTTCCACCCACTGAACCCTACCTGAACGTCATCCATGTCGATGACGACATTTTGGTGGTGGACAAGCAATCTGGCCTGCTCAGCGTGCCCGGTAAAGACCCGAGCCTCTGGGACTGCATCGAATATCGCGCCCGCCAGACATGGCCGACGGCCGGCATGTGCCACCGGCTCGACAAGGACACTTCCGGCGTTCTCGTACTTGCGCTCAACAAGCGCGCTCATGGCCGCATCGGCAGCCAGTTCGAGCACCGCAAGACCACCAAGAGCTATATCGCGCGCGTCGCCGGAATCATCGAAGAGGATAGCGGCCTCATCGACCTGCCCCTGGCCACGGACTGGCTCAACAAGCCACGCCAGAAGGTGGATCATGATCACGGTCGGTCCGCGCAGACCGAATGGCATGTCATCGAGCGCGAAGAGAACGCCACACGGGTAAGATTGGTCCCGCTAACCGGGCGCACGCATCAATTGCGCGTTCACATGAAGGCCATCGGCCATGTGATTCTGGGCGATGCATTTTATGCCGACGCCGAGGCGCTTGCGGCAGCTGACCGCCTGCAGCTTCACGCCGCCGAACTGGGCTTCACCCACCCCACCACAGAGGTGTTCACCACCTATGTGGCGCCGACGCCGTTTTGAGTGCGCTCGACACCCGGACGAAAGCAACAATTTCGGTCCCTGCGCCCCTCGCCCCTCAGGGGAGAAGGAACCCCTGCTCGCGTCGTCTCTCGCGTTCGATGCGAAAGGGCCCTTTTACTCCTCCCCCAGATACCCCACCTCGATCCGCTGAAACAATTCGCCCTGCTTCATGGTGTCGAGCCAGCGACGGAAATCGGCCACGTCCTTGAATCCGGCGCGCTGCGCCTCGGCTTCGGTGACGGCATCAGGCGACATATCGGTGATCGATTTGATCGAGAGCAGGCCTATCTTGGTCTTGAGCGTGCCGCCCGGCTTGACCGTCGGGCGGTTCCAGCGGCGGAAAATGAGATCGACCTGGCCGGCCTTGATCTGTTCGAGAAGATCGCGCTTGAGCAACATCAGTCCAATACCGCCGTGGCTGTCATTTCGATTTTGAGGCCCTTGGCCAGCAATTCCTTGACCACCACAGTGGCACGGACGGGATAAGGCTGCTCGGTGAAGAATTCACGATAAACGGCGTTCATCCCCGCGGCGTCTGCGCTGTCGGTGAGAAATATCTGCACCATCACGAGGTTGCGCAGGCTGCCGCCGGCCGCTTTCGCGGCGATTTCAAGGTTCTCGATGCAACGCCGTGCCTGCACCTCAATACCACCCTCGACAATTTCGCCGCTGACCGGATCCTCGGCAATAGCGACCAGCCAGACATGCTTGCCGGACCTCACGGCATCGTTGATCGGTGCAGACGAAGGTGCAATACCGGTTTCAATGCGTTCGATCATTTAGCCCCCGGGAAGAATCGCCTGGATATTACTGTCTTGTGCCGGAGCTTGTGACAAACACGAGGCGCCGCGCCAAGCGGGCGTGGTGAAATTGGTAGCCAGAAGACGCTTAAAGCCCTCGGCGATGGTCTCGCGGGTTCAATCCCGCCGCCTGCACCAGCCGCTAAGCTTGCGGCAACCTTTTCCCGACAATGATCACCGTCGGCCACTGGCCGCCCCTGATGTATCGAGTAAGGCGTAGCGATGTCGGCCCTGCCGCAGGATTTGGATCAGTTCGAAACCCCGCCCGGCATGGCAATCGGCGCCGGTGCCCGGCAATTCATTACCTTCACCTGTGCCGGACAAAATTTCGGCGTTGACATCATGTCCATGCGCGAAATCCGCAATTGGAGCCCGGTAACGCCCCTGCCCGCGCAGAAGCCCGATGTACTCGGCGTCATCGATATCCGCGGCCGCGTCGTGCCCATCCATGACCTGGCCCTGCGGATCGGCTGCTCCGCCGAGCCGCGCAGCCAGCATGAGGGTCAGGTGATCCTGGTGCTCAAGGTCGCGGGGCACGATATGGGCCTGCTGGTCGACAGCGTGTCCGACATCATCGAAGTCCAGGGCGACGACATATTGCCCGTCCCGCAGATCGAAGGCTCAGCCGCAAAATTCCTGGCCGGCATTGCCAGGCAGGGCGACAATCTGGTCGCCATCCTCGATGAGGAAACGGTGCTGCGGCAGGCGGTGGACCTGACGGGCGCGGCCGCCGAACCTGCGGCGGACACGCCCTCGACCGAGGGCCACGCGGAGTTTGTCTTTCTGGATGAAATCTAGATTCGGCCTGCCTCAGTCCGTGCCACCCGAGATCGGCGCGACATAGGCCACGTCGAGATCCCAAGGGAAGAAAATCCAGGTGTCCTGGCTGACTTCGGTGATGAAGGTGTCGACCAGTTCGCGGCCCTTGGGCTTGGCATAGACGGTGGCGAAATGGGCGCCGGGGAGCATATCGCGGACGACTCGGGCCGTGGCGCCGGTATCCACCAGATCGTCGACAATCAGGATCTTGCCGCCATTCTTGGCAATGTCGAGGACGGGCCGGCTGATTTCCTTGAGGACCTTGATGCCGCCCTGGTTCTGGTGGTCATAGCTTTTGACAGCCACGGTCTCGACAGTGCGGATGTTGAGCTCGCGAGCCACAATGGCGGCCGGCACCAGACCGCCGCGGGCGATGGCCACCACGGCGTCGAATGTGCCCATGCCGGTCAGGCGCCAGGCCAGGGCGCGGCTATCGCGATGAAACTGATCCCAGGTGACGGGAAAGGACTTCTGGCTCGGATTGGTCACGCGGCTCTCCTGGCGGGGCGGCGCCCCGTAAATTCGTTTGGATCGTCCTTAGCAAAGCAGGACGAAAACGCCAATCATTCTGCATCCGGCGGCGCCACACCGGCTTTTTCATGCGCGGCGGCGACCATGGCGCGAACCTTTTCGGCCGCCTCGGCCAGCCGCGCTTCGTCGGACGAGCGCAGCACCAATTCGGTCATCACGCGATCCTTGCCCATTTGCGGATAGGAACCCATCTTCACATCCGGATAATCGGCCTGCAACGCCCCGAGCGGGCCGCCCAAAGTGCCCTCGCCCACCGCCGCCTTGATGGCGACCGACGACACCTTCTTTCCGCCCTTGAGCGTGGGGGCCAGCGCCTCGAGCATGGAGCGCATGATGACCGGCACCCCGGCCATGACATGCACATTGCCGATGCGGAAGCCCGGCGCTGCGGACACCGAATTGACGATCAGATCCGCTCCTTCCGGGATACGCGCCATACGCAGACGCGCTTCATTGACCTCGGTGCCGGTCTGCTTCCAGCGCGTTTCCAGCATGGCCCGCGCCTGCGCATTGATCGGCAGCGCCACCCCGAAAGCGGCAGCGATGGCATCGGCGGTAATATCGTCATGCGTTGGCCCGATGCCGCCGGAGGTGAAGACATAGGTGTAGCGTGCGCGCAGGGCATTGACCGCCTCGACAATGGCATCCATCTCGTCCGAGACGACCCGCACCTCGGTGAGATCGATGCCCAGATCGGTGCAGAAATCGGCCACCGCACCGATATTCACATCCTTGGTGCGACCGGAGAGTATCTCATCGCCGATAACGATCATGCCGGCGGTGATGCGAATGTCTTGCTGGGTCATCGGTGCTTTTTCCTCGAGGCAGTTGTGGATGCCTCTATGCCCGCCGCAAGTCAACGGTGCACCACCCTTCCCATGATCGGTTTAAGCTCCTATTTTGCTCGTCCAGGAGACCGATTTGATGATTACCTTTGTTGACGCAACCACCAAGGCCCGCCGAACCGCCGGCGTCATTCCGCTGCATGGTGCGGAAGGCTTTGAAGGCATGCGTCGCGCCGGTGCGTTGACGGCCAGGGCCCTGGACGAATTGACGCCTTTCGTCGAGGCGGGCGTGCCCACCTCGACCATAGACCGCGTGGCCTATGAATTCGCGCGAGACCATGGCGCCGTACCGGCCACGATCTTCTACAAGGGCTATCGACACTCGGTCTGCACCTCGATCAACCATGTGGTCTGCCACGGTATTCCCGACGAGCGCCCGTTGCGCGAGGGCGATATCGTCAATGTCGATCTGACGCTGGTGCTGGACGGCTGGCATGGCGATTCGAGCCGGATGTATCCAGTGGGCGAAATCTCGCGCAAGGCCGAGCGACTGATCGAAGTGACCTATGCGGGGCTTGAGGCAGGGATTGCCGCGGCCAAACCCGGCAATACGACCGGCGATATCGGCGCGGCCATTCAGGCGGTGGCCGAGGTCGAGCGCATGAGCGTTGTCCGCGACTTTGTTGGGCACGGGCTGGGGCGGCTTTTTCACGACGAACCCAATATCCTGCATTTCGGGACGCCGGGAAGCGGCGTGCCGCTCAAACCCGGCATGATCTTCACCATCGAGCCGATGATCAATCTGGGCCGCCCGCATGTGAAAATCCTCTCCGATGGCTGGACCGCGGTGACGCGTGACCGCACGCTCTCGGCGCAATGCGAGCATTCCATCGGCATTACTGAAACCGGCTGCGAGATTTTCACGCTTTCGCCTGCAGGCCTCTTCAATCCCCTGGCGAGCCGGGCGGCCTGATGAGCGACCGGCCCGACGCTTTCGCCGAGGCCTCTCCACCAGCGCCGGCTGCTGCCGACGACCATGCCGGCCACCGCCAGCGCGTGCGCGAGCGCTTTCTCAAACTAGGTGGCGATGCGCTGGAAGATTATGAGCTTCTGGAACTGGCGCTGCAGCTCGTCATTCCGCGCAAGGACACCAAGGCCTTGGCCAAGACGCTGCTGCGCGAATTCGGCTCGTTTTCCGGCGTCTTCAACGCCAGCGAGGCCAGGTTGGCCAAAATCAGGGGGCTCGGACCGACTTCCATCGCCCACCTCAAGGTCATCCAATCGGTCGCGGCCCGCTTCGGACGCGATCGTATCGACCATGAAATGCCTATCCTGTCTTCCTGGAGCCAGTTGATCGATTATTGCCGCAGCCAGATGGCCTTTGAATCGATTGAGCAATTCCGCATTCTGTTCCTCGACAAGAAAAACCGGCTGATTGCCGACGAGGTGCAGCAGACCGGGACGGTGGACCATACGCCGGTCTATCCCCGTGAGGTCATCAAGCGCTCGCTCGAGCTTTCGGCCACAGCGCTGATCCTGGTGCACAACCATCCCTCGGGTGACCCCTCCCCCTCATCGGCCGATATCCGCATGACCAATGAAATCGCCGATATTGCTCGGCCGCTGGGCATTGTACTGCATGACCACATCATCGTGGGTAAGTCAGGCCACGCATCGCTTCGCGGGCTAAAGCTGATCTGATTTGCGGCCCGGGAGCCGCTCCCAGACCTGATTGACCAAACGCCAGGCCGATTTGATCCGCTCATTGGACTTGGCCCAGGCCCGCAACCGCTGGAAGCCGCCATGCGCCGCTGCCACCAAGCGACCAAAAGGCGTGAGGGCGACATAATGCTGGCGCAGGGGAATCTGCACATTGCACCAATGGCGTTTCTCGTCGGTATAGCCCGACCCCATGTCGAAGACCGATATGCCCTGGTCGAATACGGTCTGCATGACCCGCAACAGGCATTGCTTGCCCGGCGAGCCGGACTGGATATGGCAATCCTCGCTCATGGAGGAGATGAGGCAGAACATGCGGTCGCCCAAAACGATATTGTAGCGCACCGCCACCACCTGGCCATCGAGCCGCAGGACATGCAGGCGCACATCCACGCCTGAATCCGGTTCCAGCGCAGCGCGATAGAAGCTGGTGATATTGTCGCAGACGAAAATGTCCCGGATGCCCTGAGCCCGGAAACGGGCGGACCGCTGGGCAAACATGATGTCGAGCGCCGCTCTTGCCGATGCCGGATCCTTGATCTCCTCGAACGCCACATTGCCCAAGGCGGCGAGCCGGTCGCCCTGCTGCCGGTCGTGCTTGCGCCGCGAGCGGCTGCGCTGCTCGCGGTCGCATTGCTCCCACGAGGAAAATTCGGCGCGATAAAGCGTTTCGACTGTCAGGGCGCTGCCCAATTGGCCGAAAATGTCCGCCTGTCCGCCCATATGTGCCGGGATGGACCGCAGATAGACGAGGTCGGCGCCCGTCAGGGCCGAGGTCATGGCCTGCCAGAGCGCGGCCCGCCCATATTCGCCCAGCGCGCTTAGCCGCTCCACGTCGACCAGGGGCGCATAGCAGCCGGCATGGGCGCCGGGAAACCAGGTGTAGAGGCGCACGCCATGGACCCGCTTGCGATGCAGCGGCAAAAGCGCCACCGGCACGCCATCGACCTCCCCCACGACATAATGCTGATCGTCGCACGGAATTTTGCGGTCGGAGACCCAAAGCCGGATGAAATCGTAGCTCTGTCCCGGAGACTGGACGCCAAAGGCCTCGAACCCGCGCCAGATCGTCTCGACATCCTCGATGTGACTGGTGACACGAACCGATATGTCGCGGCGCGCGGCCTCGGGCACGCTCGCCACGTTTTTTCGTTCCTCGACAATCGGTTCCATCGCCGTGGCGATGGGCTGCGTATTCGCACTCACAATTGTTGCACTCTCCCCAAAACCGACGCCAGTCTGATCGCGAGGGGTAAATTGCGGCTGAAAATCGCATAGGGAAGAACGGCAGCGTGCGCCAAACCGTAAAGACGGTTAATCGGCGACTACAAATCCGGGCGAAGCTTCGGAAATTTCCCAAGACCGCGCTCAGCCAAAATTGGCCAGCACCGGGAATGTCTCGAGGAACCAATAGGAAATGCGGGTGAAATTGCCGGTGAGGAACAGGAGGCCGGTAATGACCAACAGGCCACCCATGATCTTCTCTACCGTGCCCAGGTGCTTCTTGAAGCCGTTGAAGAAAGTGAGGAAGGGCCCCACGGCAATGCCGGCCAGGAAGAACGGAATACCCAGGCCCAGTGAATAAAGGCCAAGAAGCGACGCGCCTTCCCATGCGGTATCGCGGCTGGCGGCAACCGAAAGAATAGCCGCGAGCACCGGGCCGATGCAGGGCGTCCAGCCAATGGCAAAGGCGAGACCCAAAAGGAAGCCGCCCATGGGCCCGGAGGCCACGCCAGGGCCATTGTGGCGCAATTGCCGATCGAGAATGCCGATGCGGAAAATGCCAAGGAAATGCAGGCCCATGGCAATGATGACGAGGCCCGCAATGGGGGTGAGGACCGGCAGGAGCTGGCGGAACAGCTGGCCAAAGGCGGTGGCGGTGGCGCCCAGCGCGATGAAGACGACGGAAAAGCCGAGAATGAAGAAGATCGAGGTCAAGGCGACCCGGCCGGTCAATTGGCCCGGCGAACCGGACACGGCCTCGGCACGCAACTGATCGTAGCTCGCCCCGCTCATATAGGTGAGATAGGGCGGCACCAGCGGCAGCACGCAGGGGCTGAGAAAGCTCAGCACCCCGGCGCCGATCACCAGAGGCAGGGAAAATTCCACGTTTCGACGCTCCGTTTGTCGCGCCCTTGTTTAGCGCCATGACACATAAAGGCAATGAGCCGCCTCGTCGCATCGCGGGGACGTGATGGCCCGGGTCTATTGCTTGCGTGCGAACATGAGATGGGTGACGCCGCTCGGCGCAGTCACCGATTCGATGGTGTAATCCTGCTCGATCCTCTCCAGCCCGTCCCACAGACGCACGCCGCGGCCGAGCAGGATGGGCACCACCACGATATGCATGTGATCGACCAGGCCGGCCCTGACATAATCGCGGATCATGCTGGCGCCACCACCCAGGCGAATATCCTGATCGCCCGCCAGCCTGCGCGCCTCGGCCACGACCTGGGCGGGAGCGGCATCGGAAAAATGGAAGGTAGTGCCCCCCTCCATCTCGATGGAGGGTCGCAAATGGTGGGTAAGCACGAGGACCGGGGTGTGAAAGGGCGGATTGGGGCCCCACCAGCCCTTCCAATCCGGATCCTCATGCCAGCCCGGATAGCCGAACTTGCCCGCGCCCATGATTTCGACACCGATGCCGGGGCTGAACAGGCGCAGCAGCGCATCGTCGATGCCGGCGCTGCCCCGGCTGCGCCCGAACATGTCGCCGCCCCATTGGGTGGCGAACATCCATTCATGCAGGCGCTCGCCGGCATGCCCGAAGGGCGCCTCCCGGCTCAGGCCCTCGCCCGTGCCGAATCCATCCAGTGAAACCGAAAAACTCTGAACGCAAACCCTGGACATTGTGCATCTCCCCGATTGTGTCTGCCTCGCTCTGACGACGAACCATGTGGAGGCTTTTCGACAAGGCATGCCGAAGGTCCGCCCGGCCTCGCGGTTGTGAGGAAAAGAGCGGAGTCCCGAGACGGCTGCCGTCCCTGAAACTAAAAACTGAGACGAAAGCCGCCTCGGGAACGCCCGCCATTCGCGCATAGCGCTCAAGGCTTTCTTGCCTGGCCCGGCTCCACTGGAGCCGCGCCTTCGCTCCCGCGAACCGTCTGCGAAGTTTCTCGTTAGAGGGTAACTTGGGAGGCTGTCCGGCGCGGCCGCCCTAAGGCACCCGCTTTCAGCTGCCTGTCTTGCGACGAGCAGCAGGCTCGAACTCTCACCGACCGACCCCAGACCATGGCTGCACGCGACTGCCCCATGCCCGGCTTTCCCTCCTCGGCCATTCGCGCACAGCGCGAAGTTGGTCGCTGCAGGCCGCCCTGTCGCGAGAGGAATGAGGGGAGTGTACGGCAGGTTTTTGGGGCAGGGATAAGAGGGATAGGTGCTTTTGTGAAGGGGATACCCCCACCCAGCCTCCCTCTGATAGGCATGGCTCGGGGAGACGAGGATAATTTTCTCTTTCTACGGCGATTTCTCGCGGGCATGAGTGCGATTTTCTGCTGGTTGGTTTGTGCGGGAACGCACCGGCCCCTAGCTTGGCGGCCAGAGGTGCATAATGAAGATCGTTGAAACTGAAGACCTTTGGGTTCTGAGCCACCACCGCCATTTGTCAATTGCTCAGGTAAAGGCGGCGGCGGCCGAAATATGTCCGCAGATTGACGCAGAGATTGCCGCGGCCGCAATGACCATTGCCGGGCCCTGGCTGTTCGTCGCCCATAATCTGCCCAAAGACGGCAAGACGCTCTTTGAATGGCGGTGTTGCCGGCCGGTGATCAAGCCTGACCGCTATGAAGGCGCCTTTGAGCTCTTGCATCTCAAGCCGATAATGGCGGCGGCCCATATTCATCAAGGACCGATGCGCACGCTCTTCAGCCAGGGCTATGCGCCGCTGGTAAAGGCGATTGAATCCTCCCGGCACGCTTTTTCCGGCGAGAGCCGGGAGATCTATCACCACTATGATGGACCGAAAGCGGGGTATCACAGAATCGAAATTCAGTTTGGATTGAGCTATTAGCCAAGGGCCTGACCCGCACCCTCCCCCAAAAAATCTCGCGCCGGATGTCGAAATCGGGCACCGTCATTCGTTGCATAATCAGCCAGGCCATGCTCCTGGGCCGAACAGCAATGAGGACCCTTCTATGCGCTATTTCATGAGCATCATTCCGCCCGCCGACCTGAAGCCGGAGGACGTTTCGCAGGGCCTGATGGATGCCATGGGGCCGTGGATGGAAAAATGTCTCAAGGATGGGACGCTGATTTCGACGGGCGGTCTCAAGCCTGCTGAAGAGGGACGACGGCTGATGAACAGCGCCGGCGAGATCGTGGTGACGGACGGGCCCTATGCCGAGGCCAAGGAAGTGCTCGGCGGCTATGCCGTGTTCGAGGCACCCGACATGGCAGCGGCAGAGAAACTGGCCGGCGAGTTCATGCAGATGCATATCGACAATGGCATACCCGAACTGGTGCTGGAGCTGCGCGAAATCGCCGGCGGCGCCAATTACTAAAGCGTCATCTGAGCACCGGGCTGCCCTGGCGCGGTGTCTGAATGGTCCACGAGGCAGGCCTGATACCTGCCCGCCTTGACTTCACCCCAATTGGGGTAGAAGGTGTGCGCATACGTTTCTGCCCCTGTTGGCAAACTCGGCCTGCCGGCTCTGCCGGTCGCTTGGCTTTCCTGCTGAATTGCAAACGTTCTTAGGCTCCTGCTGCACAGTGCACGGGAGAAACCTGCTCGTTTGCTACGCTTCGAGCCAAACTGAAAGGCGCCAAAATGACCAACGGCACCGTAAAATTCTATAACGCAACCAAAGGCTTCGGCTTCATCTCGCCCGATGATGGCGGCAAGGACGCCTTCGTTCACGTCTCGGCGATTGAACGCTCCGGCCTGTCGAGCCTGTCGGACGGGCAGAAGGTCTCCTACGACCTTGAAAAGGGCCGCGACGGTCGCGAGTCCGCCATCAATCTCGTTCTGGCCTAAGCCGGACTGCCGCGGGGACGCCGCCCGGCGCCCCCGCGCAAAAACACGCCCAAAAGGAGCGCACATGCCGCACCGCTATAAAGTCGGGCAAATGCTGGAATTGCGTTCGGCACCCCGGCACAGCAACCGTCCCGCCGGCCCCTGCGAGGTGGTATCCTGCCTGCCCCATGACAAAGGTCCCGTGCTCTACCGGGTCAAATCCTGGGGCGAAAGCAATGAACGCGTTGTCGAAGAAGGCGATCTCTCGCCCAGCACCGTTGTCAAAACGGTGTTCAGCGACACAGCCAGCGTTTTCAATATCGCCGTCAGCAAGCGGTGATGCCGGGCCCCGACTGGTCCCTGCCCGCAGAACTTTACGCCGGCATTAGTTCGTTTCGTGGGCGCAATGCCCGCTATTTGAGATTTCCGACGGCCGCCGAGGCCGTTCGCTACGCCATTGAAGACATGTCCGACGCAAGCCTGCGCGGCGTTTCCATCGAAAGTGGCGACAACCGATATGAGGGCAGCCAAATCCGCGCGCTTTATGAAGCAGCGGACTTTCCCCTCAAGCGCGTGACGCGCTGAACCCCGGCCCGTGGCCGGCAGAAAGACAATAAATGAACATCGATATTTTGAACGCGCCGGGGAAACTCTTCCTCGGCAGTACCGCCGCTTCGGCACGCGCCGCCGGCGCCCGCCAATTCAACTCCGCCGCCAGGGCCATACGCTTTGCCATGGAACAGGCCGCACCGGTGAGCCTCCGCGGCGCCCAGCTCTGCGTGGGTGGCCGCCGCTATAGCGGACGCCAGATTGCCCATCTCCATCAGAAAATGCACGATATCGGCCAGGCCCGCAGGCCCGGCCGGTAGTAGGGAAATTTAGCGGCCGCCGGCCCGTGCCGGGCGCTTGGGGCCGGCAATCAGACCTTCGCGAATAGCCTGCTTGCGCGCCAGCTTGCGGCTGCGGCGAACGGCTTCGGCAGACTTGCGGTTCCGCATTTCGGAGGGCTTTTCGTAATATTTCCGGAGCTTCATCTCACGGAACACACCTTCACGCTGAAGGCGCTTTTTCAGGACCCTGAGGGCCTGGTCGACATTGTTGTCGCGGACTTGAACTTGCAAAAACTATCCTAACTTGGGGTTTGAGCCTCGTTTGCATGGAGGGGAAAGGATGGCCGAACGGCAATCCGGGGGGTGGGTAACATCATTTGCCCGGAAACCCAAATCGGGGTGTGGACAGCGCCCCGCCCTTGCCCAAAGCCCGCTTGCGCGCTAGAGCAGCGCCGAACCCTCCCCCATCGAGGTGCCCATGACCGTGACCCGTCCGCTGCGCATTGCGCCATCCATTCTCTCGGCCGACTTCGCGCGGCTGGGTGAGGAGGTGAAGGCGATTGCCGATGGCGGCGCGGATTACATCCACGTCGATGTGATGGATGGGCATTTCGTGCCCAATATCTCCTTCGGCGCGCCGGTGATGAAAGCGGTGCGCGGGGTGACCGGCAAGGTCTTCGACGTGCACCTGATGATCGCCCCAGCGGACCCTTATCTGGCGGACTTTGCCAAGGGTGGCGCCGATATCATCACTGTTCATGCCGAAGCCGGACCGCATCTGCACCGCTCGCTGCAGGCGATCCGCGCGCTGGGCAAGAAGGCCGGCGTGGCGCTTAATCCGGCAACGCCGGTTTCGGTCATCCAGCATGTGATCGACGATTGTGACCTGGTGCTGGTGATGAGCGTCAATCCCGGCTTTGGCGGGCAGAGTTTTATTCCTGAAAGCCTCAATAAGATCGCGCAGGCCAAAGCGCTGATCGGCGAACGAGATATCGATCTTGAAGTCGATGGCGGCGTAACCGCCGACAATGCCCGCGAGATCGTGCGTGCCGGGGCCAATGTGCTGGTGGCCGGCTCAGCGATTTATGCGGGCAATGACCCGAAAACCTATGCCGGGCGGATCAAGGCGATCCGCGATGCGGCAACGGGGATGGTGGTTTAGAGCGCGGCTTTGCGCGCGTCGCCCCACCCCACCCTTAGTCCCTCCACATCGAGGGAAGGGAGACGATGAACACCGGCGCTGGTGCTGGCGCCTCCCTCCCCCTTGTGGGGAGGGAATGAGGGTGGGGGTAACTCTGCCGAACTCTGAATCAAACTCTGACTTACCAAGGCTAAACCCATGATTCCGCGCTATTCCCGTCCCGAAATGGTTGCCAATTGGTCGGCCGAAAGCCGCTTTGCCATCTGGTTCGAGATCGAGGCGCATGCCACCAGCAAACTGGCGGAACTGGGCGTGGTGCCCAAGGAGAGCGCCGACAATATCTGGGACGTGATGAATGCGCGCAAGGTCGCGCGCGGCGATTATGGCTTCGATGTCGCGCGGATCGACGAAATCGAACGCACCACCAAGCATGACGTGATCGCCTTTTTGACGCATCTGTCGGAGATCGTCGGCCCCGATGCCCGCTTCGTCCACCAGGGCATGACAAGCTCGGACATTCTGGACACGACCCTGTCGGTGCAATTGAAAAATGCTGCTGACATTCTGCTCACCGATATCGATGCGCTGCTGGCTGCGCTGAAGCGCCGGGCGATGGAACACAAGAATACCATCACCATCGGCCGCAGCCACGGTATTCATGCCGAGCCGACAACCTTTGGCGTGAAGCTGGCCGAGGCCTATGCCGAATTCACCCGCAACCGCGCCCGCCTGGTCGCGGCGCGGGACGAGATCGCCACGGCTGCCATTTCCGGCGCCATCGGCACCTTCGCCAATATCGATCCCTCGGTGGAAGAATATGTGGCCGAAAAGCTAGGCCTCTCCATCGAGCCGGTCTCAACGCAGGTGATCCCGCGCGACCGCCACGCCATGTTCTTTGCCACGCTCGGCGTCATCGCCTCGTCGATCGAGCGCCTCGCGGTGGAAATCCGCCATTTGCAGCGCACCGAAGTGCTCGAAGCCGAGGAGTTCTTCTCCCCCGGCCAGAAGGGCTCGTCGGCCATGCCCCATAAGCGCAACCCGGTTCTGACTGAAAACCTCACCGGCCTCGCGCGTCTCGTACGCGGCATGGTGACCCCAGCGCTGGAAAATGTGGCGCTCTGGCACGAGCGCGATATTTCGCACTCCTCTGTCGAACGCATGATCGGGCCGGATGCCACAGTGACGCTCGACTTCGCGCTGGCGCGGCTGACGGGGGTGATCGACAAGCTGGTGGTCTATCCCGAAAACATGCGTAAGAACCTCGATCTCCTGGGCGGACTGCACAATTCGCAGCGCGTGCTGCTGGCCCTGACCCAGGCCGGCTATAGCCGCGAGGACTCTTATGCCGCTGTGCAGCGCAATGCCATGAAGGTCTGGGAACATCGCGGGGATCGCGCGGGCTTGTTCGCGCAGAACCTCAAGGACGACCCGGAAGTGACTCTGAGCGATGCACAAATCGACGCCATGTTCGATGACGGCTATCACCTCAAGCATGTCGACACGATCTTCGCCCGGGTATTTGGCGAGGCCTGATGAGCGACATCGTCTATGCTGAAGAGCCGGCGCTCAGCGCCCAGGACTATATCGCCATTATCGGCTCGACCTACATGGCCGAACGGCGGCCGGTGGGTAACCCTGACCGCATCGGCCGCATGCTGGCCGGCTCGGGCGTGATCGTAACGGCGCGCGATGCGGGGCGGATCGTGGGCCTGCTGCGCGGCATTTCGGATGGTGAATGGGTCTGCTATGTCGCCGACCTTGCCGTTGCCGCCGGGCAGCAGGGCAAGGGCATCGGCACCGGCCTACTGCACACCTGCCGCACAATCCTGGGTCCAGGTATGGGAATTGTTCTGATCGCCTACCCCGAGGCGGTCGACTACTATCGGAAAATCGGCATGGGCGAGATGCAGGGTTTCTATTTCGATCGCGAGGTCCGCACATGAGAATTGCCGACGCCGACATTCTGATCCTGCCGGGCCTGGGCAATTCGGGCGAAGGTCATTGGCAATTGCGCTGGGCCGAGAAAATGTCGACCGCCGCCATTGTCGAACAGGCCGAATGGGACGATCCCGATCCGGAGGACTGGACCGATACCATCGTCAAAGCCGTGGAACTGGCCGAGCGGCCAGTGGTGCTGGTGGCCCATTCGCTGGCCTGCATCGCGCTGGTGCAGGCTGCCGGTCGCTTCCCCGAGGGCAAGGTCAAGGGCGCGCTTCTGGTGTCGCCGCCCGATATCGAGGGCAATAAGGACGTGCCCGAGGAGGCACGTGCCTTTGGCCTGGTACCCCGCGATCCCCTGCCCTTTCCTTCGCTACTGGTGATTTCCGACAGCGATCCCTATTGCTCGCTTGAGGCGGCGGCAGACTATGCGGGCGCATGGGGCTCGGATTTTCACCAGGCGGGCAATGCCGGCCATATCAATGTCCATTCAGGACACGGGCCCTGGCCCGAAGGGCTGCTGATGTTCACCCGGTTGATGCAGCGGCTGTGATGGATAGCTATGCAATTGTGCCGGAAGTCCCCGGCATCGAGGACTATCTGCGTCTGCGCGTTGCGGCCGGCCTCAGCCCCAAAACGCGCGAGCAGGCGGAAAAGGGCCTGCCCAATAGCTGGTTCGGCGTCAGCGTGGTCCAGGGCGGCGCAACTATCGGCATGGGGCGCGTGATCGGCGACGGCGGCACCGCGTTCCAGATCGTCGATATAGCGCTCGAACCGGCCCATCACGGCAAGGGGCTGGGCAAGGCCATCATGCAGGCGCTCATGGACCGGCTCAATGCCGAGGCACCGCAAGGCGCCTATGTGAGCCTGATCGCCGATGGCGACGCCAAACATCTCTATGCCAAATACGGTTTCGAGCCGGTAATGCCGGCCTCGATCGGCATGGCGATGTGGGTGAGGCGAGGCTAGGGATGCGATTGATCCCGGGGCCCGTGCAGCACGCGTCCGATGAGCACGATATCGCTCTCGACCCGATACCCTCAGCGATGGTCTGCCGGATCAGACGCCGCTTTTCCTCAGGCGGCAAAGCGTCAAACTGCGCGCGCTGCTCCGCCGTCGGGGCGGTCCAGGGATAGACATCAACGCTGATCGTCTCGGGGGTGTCCATTAGGCCACTTTGCCACACGTGCCCAAACGGTCCAATCCAGCAAAAAGCCCCGCCGGTGATCCGACGGGGCCGTGCAGATTTTGGATGGAGCGGGCCTTACCCCTCGGCGGCAATCTGCTCGCTGGCAACGGCGATCAGGCTCAGCATCTTTTCACGAATCACAGCCTCCGTGATCGAAACGCCCTTGGCCTTGAGGTCGCCCGAGACTTTGCGGAACACGTCTTCGTCGCCCGCTTCCTGGAAATCGGAGGCGACCACTTCGGCGGCATAGGTCTTGGCGGCCTCGGCCTCGAGACCCATCAGCTCGGCCGCCCACAGGCCCAGGAGCTTGTTGCGGCGCGCTTCGGCCCTGAACTTCTTTTCCGCATCAAATGCGAACTTGGCTTCCTGGCCCTTTTTGCGTTCGTCGAACCCGCTCATGGTCTCTCCCGTTCTCTCTATCTACCGCCCCAGCGGCTATTGCCCTTGGACATAGGCGGTTCAGCCAAGCAAATCAACGGCGCTCGCATCCCTGCGACCCCATGCCCCGCGCCGGGGTGAAGCGACGAAAGCCCTTGCTTTTTGATACCATTCTGGCGCATGAAGCGGCCCATTCCACCCATCCTCTCACAAGCAGCGGATTCGTTCATGAACCGTCGACGCAAAATCTATGAAGGCAAGGCCAAGATCCTGTTCGAAGGACCCGAGCCGGGCACGCTCGTGCAGTACTTCAAGGACGATGCCACCGCCGGCAACGGCGCCAAGCATGAAGTGATCGACGGCAAGGGCGTGCTGAACAACCGCATCAGCGAATTCATCTTCTCCAAGCTCAACGATCTGGGCATCCCGACCCACTTCATCCGTCGCGTCAATATGCGCGAGCAGTTGATCAAGGAAGTCGAGATCATCCCGCTCGAAGTGATCGTGCGCAATGTGGCGGCCGGTTCGCTTGCCAAGCGTCTGGGCCTCGAGCCCGGGACGCGCCTGCCCCGCTCGATCATCGAATTCTGCTACAAGGACGACGCCCTGGGCGATCCGATGGTATCGGAAGAGCATATCACCGCCTTCGGCTGGGCGACCCCGGCCGAGCTCGACGACATTATGAGCCTTGCGGTCCGCATCAACGACTTCCTCACGGGCCTGTTCATGGGCGTGGGCATTCAGCTCGTCGACTTCAAGATCGAGTGCGGCCGCCTTTATGAAGGCGACCTGATGCGCATTGTCCTGGCTGACGAGATCAGCCCCGACAACTGCCGCCTGTGGGACATCAAGACCCGCACCAAGATGGACAAGGACCGCTTCCGCGAGGGCCTTGGCGGGCTGGTCGAAAATTATCGCGAGGTCGCTCAGCGCCTCGGCATTCTGGTTGAGAACGACAATGCGCTGACCACTGGTCCGCGTCTTGTGCAGTAATTCGGAGAACGCCTCATGAAAGCGCGCGTTATCGTCACGCTCAAGAACGGCGTTCTCGACCCCCAAGGCCAGGCCATTGAGGGTTCGCTGGCGAGCCTGGGCTTTGCTGGTGTGGCCGGTGTCAGGCAGGGAAAGGTCTTTGATCTCGAAGTGCCGGGAACCGATGAGGACGCAGCGCGTTCACAGATCAAACAGATGTGTGAAAAGCTTCTCGCCAACACCGTGATCGAAAACTACGCGATCGAAATCTCACATTAACGCCTCACGGCTATAACTTTAAATCGCGCCTTTTCCCGGCGCAGGATCGTATGACTATGCGCAAGACCCAGATCGCCCTCACCGTCATGTTCTTCTCTTCGCTCGGCCTGCTTTTTGCGGCCTACGCGTCAGTGCCGGTCTGAAATATTGCGACCGGGACTTTATCGGCCCCGCTTTTATACCTGACATCTATGCTGTGATGACCATTTGTTAAGCCGGAAACGGCTAGCTTCGGGCACGTCTATTGTGACACGAAGTAGAACAGCTTGGTTTCATTTTCGCGCTATCTGCTGACCGCTGGAACGGCCACGATCGTGGACGTGACACTGGTGCAATTGTGCCTGCAGTTCGGTCTGGGCTATGGCCAAGCCATGCTCGCGCTGGCCATTGCCGTGGGCGCGGCGGCGGGCACGATGGTCAATTTCCTGCTCTCGCGCCGCTTTGTGTTTCGCCCCGACGGGCGCCAACCGCATGAACAGTTCGCTACTTTCCTCACCATATCGCTGACGACCGCCCTTTTGCGCATGGTGCTGGCCTATGGCCTGGTCGCCATTCTGGCGCTTCCCGCCTTCGCCATGCTGCTCACCCTGCCGGTCCCCGCACCGGCCGAGCGGATCGCCCATCTCGGCGCCGTTGGCCTGGTGACTATCTATTCCTTTCTTGCGCATCGCCATTTTTCCTTTGCCGGAGGGCTGCGCAATCGCCTGTTCACCCGAACCACCACGGTGTCCTGATGCATGTAGAAACGCTGGTGATAGGCGCCGGGCCCGCCGGACTGACCACAGCCTATGAACTGACTAAGGCAGGCCGCAGCGTCGCCATTGTCGAGCGCGACCCCGCCTATGTGGGCGGCATTTCACGCACGGTGAACTACAGGGGCTACCGCTTCGACATTGGCGGGCATCGTTTCTTTTCCAAAAGCGCCGAGGTCGAGGCCTGGTGGACCGAAATCATGGGCGATGAAATGCTGCATCGCCCGCGCTCGAGCCGCATCTATTACAATGGCAAGCTGTTCGACTATCCGCTGCGCGCCATGGATGCGCTGACCAAGCTGGGTCCGATCGAGGCGCTGCGCTGCGTACTATCCTATGGCTGGGCCAAGCTGCGGCCCTATCCCAATGCCGTCAGCTTCGAGCAATGGGTAGTCAACAATTTCGGCCGTCGGCTGTTCGAGATCTTCTTCAAGACCTATACCGAAAAGGTCTGGGGCATGGATTGCGGCGAGATTTCCGCCGACTGGGCGGCCCAGCGCATCAAGGGCCTCAACCTCTACCAGGCCATTATCCAGAGCTTCGGTCCGGGCAAAACACCCGGCTCGCGCGACGAGGTCATCAAGACCCTGATCAATTCTTTCCGCTATCCCCGCCTTGGTCCCGGCCAGATGTGGGAGCGCGCGCGGGATCGGGTCGTCGAACAAGGCGGCACGGTGATGATGGGTTCGACCATCACCGCCCTCACCCAGCACGAACAGACCGGTCAATGGGTCGCCATTGTCACGGATGCAAACGGACACGAAACCAAGGTGACCGCCGATCATCTCGTGTCCACTGCCGCCATCAATGAACTGGTGCGCATGCTGGGTGCCGACAGCGATCCGGCCATTGCGGCAGCTACAGCCGGCCTGCGCTATCGCGACTTCCTGATTGTCGGGCTGATCCTGCGCGGCAAGGAAAGCTTTGACGACAACTGGATCTATATCCACGACCCCAGCGTCAAGGTGGGGCGTATCCAGAACTTCAAGTCCTGGTCGCCCGATATGGTGCCGGACCCGAACACGGCCTGCTACGGCATGGAGTATTTCTGCAATGCGGGTGACGACACCTGGGACATGGAAGATGCCGATCTGATCGCGCGTGCCAAGGCCGAAATCGCCCAGTTGGGCCTGGCTCGGGCTGAGGACATTATCGACGGGTCGGTGGTGCGCCAGCCCAAGGCCTATCCGGTCTATAATGACTTCTACAAAATCCATGTCGACACCATTGCCGACGGCCTCGACAGCCGGTTCTCCAACCTGCATCTGGCGGGCCGCAATGGCATGCACAAATACAACAATCAGGACCATGCCATGATGACCGGCATGCTGACCGCCCGCAACATCTTGGCCGGCTATGGCGCCTATGATGTCTGGACGGTCAACGAGGACGCGGACTATCACGAGGGCGGCCATGCAGGCACTGACCGGATCGAAGAACGGCTCGTTCCGCGCCGCGTTGCCTGAACCGGGCGCAATAGGGCGCGGGCCGACGGGCCGGATTGAGACCATCGTGGTGGCGGCACTGCTGCTCGCCTATGCCATTGTCGAATTTGTGCTGACCCTGGGACACGGCCCCTGGCTCGATGAAGCGCAGGCCTGGCTGCAGGCCACCACGCTCAGCGGGCCGCTGGACGCCCTGATCCTTCCCGGCGAGGGACATCCGCCACTTTGGTACTGGCTGTTGCGCTTGTTGTCGCTGGGGCTCGATTTCAACCAGGCCCGATGGGTGACGCTGCCCATCGCCATCGCCAATGCCTATTTGCTGGCTCGTCTGCTGCGCGGACAAGTCCTGCCGCTGGCGATGATGTTGTTCTCATTTCCACTACTGCAATTCTGGGGCTATCACTTCAGGCCCTATGGCATTGTGCTGGCTTGCATGACCGGCGCCATGCTGCTGGACCGCGCCAATCGTCCGGCCGCCGGGACCTGGCTCCTGGCGCTTGCCTGCGGTTTCCACTTCTTTGCCGGCTTTCTTTTTGCCTTTTGGCTCGTCTGGCAATGGCAGAAGGGGACACGCATCAACATGCTGGCTGGTCCCGCGGTGCTGGCCTTGGTCTTTGGCGCCCTGGCTTTGATCTCCGGGCTCGGCAACCAGAGCGTTGGCGTGGCCGAAGGGGGGCTTGCCGAGGCGATTGTGCGCAATCTGGCCTGGATCGGCATGGTCGATGCCTTGCGCACCCCAATAACCGCCCTGGCGACACTGGCCCTGTTGGTCTTCGCCCTCCGCCGGACGCCCCTGATCCTGGCAACGCTGCTGGCGCTCATCGCCCTGTTCTCGGTAGCGACGGCCGCCGTCTATGGCAAATATCTCTGGCACGCCGCCTTCATGACCATGCTGTGCTTCATGGCCTTCGCCCTGACGGGGTTTGAAAAGCGCAAGGACCTGCTTTTTGCCCTGTTGATGACGCCTCAGGTCGTTTTCGGCCTGGTGGCGGTTCACCACCGGCTGACCAATCCGGCCTGGCAACAGCCCGATCTATATGCCGTGATTGCCCGAGATGCCGGAGAGGCCTTCTCGCCCGAAAAACGATTGGTGGCCTGGCCAGACCTGGCCGGGGTGACAATGGCGGCCGAGCATAATGTCTGGCTGATCAACGGCAATGGCGGCCAGGCTCTCGGTCCCGTGCAATGGCGGACACGCCAGGAAGAGAGGATCGACCCGGTGCTGCGCGACCTGCCCGTTCCCTATTGGCTCGTCTGCGGCGATTGCCGGCCGGTGCTGGGCTTTCTCGATCAGAATGGCCGAAGCGCCCATTTTCTCGCCGATGCGCAAAATGTCGATAATGGCCACTTCTACGCGTTCCGGATTGAATAGCCCGCCTTAGGGCAATGCTTACCAAGCCGCGCATTTCTGCCCCGGCGAGAGTGGATCTTAACGCGGCCGGATAAGTCCTGCGCTAACTTGCGCCGCGTAAAGCGGAGGCGAGAATGATGGCAAGCGGCAAGGCGCGGCTCGACTGGGTGGACATGGCCAAGGGCCTATCCATTTTTCTCGTGGTGACCATGTATTGCGCGGCCAGCGTGGGGGAAGATACCGGGCAGACCGGCTTCCTGCACTGGACTATTGCGTTCGCCATGCCCTTCCGCATGCCCGAATTCTTCTTGCTGTCCGGACTTTTTCTCAACCAGGTGATCGAGCGCCCCTGGAAGGCCTATGCCGATCGCCGGGTGGTGCACTACGCCTATTTCTACGCGCTTTGGGCGCTCATCCATATCCTGTTCAAGCAAGCGCTGATCGCTCGTGACCCAAGCGGCGCCGCGGCCTGGCTGGCGCTGGCCATTATCGAGCCCTATGGTGTGCTCTGGTTCATCTATATGCTGGCGGTCTTCGGCCTCGTCGCCAAATTTCTGCGCGAGATCAAAGCGCCGCACTGGGGTGTGCTTGCCGTGGCGGCCGTGCTGCAAATGGCCAGCATTCACACGGGCAGCTATCTGGTCGATCAGTTCGCCGAATATTTCGTCTATTTTTATGCCGGGGCCTTCTTCGCGCCGCGCCTGTTTGCGCTGGCGGATTGGAGCGCGGCCAATGTGATGCCGGCAATGGCTGTGCTGGCCGCCTGGGCCGCGATCAACGCCGTAATGGTGTTCTCGCCCGGCTTCCGGCTCGATCCGGTGCATATCGTGATGGGTTGGGGCGCCCTGCCCGGACTGCACCTGATCCTCGCACTGGCCGGTGCCACCGCTATCTGTATGGGCGCCGCACTCCTGGCGCGCCTGCCCGCCATGGACTGGCTGCGCTGGATGGGTTCAAAATCGCTGGTGGTCTACGTAGCCTTCGTGCTGCCCATGGGCATCGCCCGCACGATTTTGCTGGCGCTGGGGGTGGAGGAGCCAAATCTGCTCAGCCTATTGACCATGGCCGTTGCCATCGGCTCGCCGCTGATCCTGTGGTGGATCATCCAGAAAATCGGCTTCGGCAAATTCCTGTTCGAGCGGCCGGCCTGGGCGCATCTGCCCGGTACCGGGCACCCGGCCGAGCCGCGCACGGCGCCGGCGGAATAAGAAAAGGCCGGTTCGGCGCCGGCCCATTTTCTCGATTAGTCGTCTGGAGCATTTCACCGTTTCCCTGAAAACGCCGAAATCGCTCTGTCGCTTTGTATTGTCGCCTCAGTCGGGTGCTTTGAAGATCGACGGCACGATGGGGCGCACGCGCGGCAGCTTGACCGGCCTGGTTTGCGGCTTCATATCGCTCGCTAAATGCGGCTTGCCGTCCGTGCCGCGAATGGTCATTGGCTTGGTGCCAGGCGACGGCGTTTGTGTCTGCATCACGGTTCCTCCCGATATTGCTATCGATCCAACGCCAAATATGCGGCGAAGTTCCACTTTTGCGTCACATTCGCCTTGCATTTGGGCCGCGCAAACGCAGAGCCTCTTGCCTTTTCGGGCAAGACTCACCACAAGGGCCTCGCGCACCCCTGACAGCAGAAGGATCGACCGATGAAGGCCGCCGTCATCGTGTTTCCGGGCCTCAATCGTGACCGCGACATGATCGCGGCGCTGAGCAAGATCGGCGGCGAAAAGCCGGCCGTAGTCTGGCATCAGGACGCCGACATTCCCGATGCTGACCTGATCGTCATTCCCGGCGGCTTCTCCTATGGCGATTATCTGCGTTGCGGCGCCATTGCTGCCCGCTCGCCCATCATGGACAAGCTGCGCGAACGCGCCGCCAGGGGCGTCAAGGTGCTGGGCGTGTGCAACGGCTTCCAGATCCTGATCGAAGCCGGGCTGTTGCCCGGCGCCCTGATGCGCAATACATCGCTCAAATTCGTCTGCCGCGAAGTCAAGCTCGAAGTGGTCAACGCGGACACCGACTTTACCCGCGGTTACACCAAGGGCCAGGTCATCCGCTGCCCGGTGGCCCATCACGACGGCAATTATTTCGCCGATGCCGAGACGCTCAAGCGCCTCGAAGGCGATGGCCGCGTGGCCTTCCGATATGCCGAGGGCACCAATCCCAACGGCTCGATCCACGACATTGCCGGCATTTTCAACGAGCAGAAAAACGTGCTCGGCCTGATGCCGCACCCGGAAAACCTGATCGAAAGCGCCCATGGCGGCGATGACGGCCGCGCCCTGTTCGCCGCCGCCCTCAAGCAGGTGGCGTAAGGGTGTTTCTCAGCGAGGCGGCAGTGGCGTTGCCCCACCCCACCCTCAATCCCTCCCCATCAAGGGGAGGGAGGCGCTGGGTCGCAGCCTCACTGTTCATCATCTCCCTCCCCCCTGTGGGGAGGGACCAAGGGTGGGGGTGTCAGGCGTGCTGAATGCCCCCCTCACCCTGGCAGGCCTCATTCTCGGGCTCGTGGCGCTCGGCCTGCAGTTTTCCATCTCGATTCCGGCCTATATGGGCAATGGCATGAGCCTGCCCGCGGCGCTCGTTCAGTTCTTCAGCTTTTTCACCATTCTGACCAATCTGACGATCGTACTGGTTTATCTATCGAGCTTGGCGGGCTGGAGCTGGTTGGGCTGGTTCCGCCGGCCGACAACGCGCGCCATGATGGTGGGCGTCATGGCGCTGGTGATGATTTTCTACCATGTGCTGTTGCGCCCGATCTGGCAGCCCGAAGGCCTGTTCCTGGTCTGTGACTATCTGCTGCATTACGCAGCGCCCGTTCTCTATATCATCTGGTGGGGCGTGACGCAGAAGCACGGCGCCGTCGACTATGCCGCTCTGCCCCGAATGCTGGTGCCGCCGCTGATCTACCTGGCCTATGTCATGGTGCGCGGCGCGTTGACCAATACCTATCCCTATCCCACGCTCAATGCCTTCGAACTGGGCTATGGGCAGGTTGCCATCAACGTCGTGATGGTGGCCATTGGCCTTTCCATTCTCTATCTCATCACCATCGGCATTGATCGCGCGCTGGCGCGGCGTCTGGCCACTTCCTGACCTCCTCCCGCAGGACCTTCTCGATGACTCTCCGCAACGACATCGCCATCACCCCCGACCTCGTCGCCAGCCATGGGCTGAAGCCGGACGAGTACCAGAAGATCCTCGACCTGATCGGACGGGAGCCAACCTATACCGAACTGGGTATTTTCTCGGCGATGTGGAACGAGCATTGCTCGTATAAAAGCTCGAAGAAATGGCTGCGCACCCTGCCCACCAAGGGGCCGCGCGTGATCCAGGGGCCGGGCGAAAATGCCGGCGTGGTCGATATCGGCGACGGGCAGGCCGTGGTCTTCAAGATGGAGTCCCACAACCACCCCAGCTATATCGAGCCTTATCAGGGCGCGGCGACCGGCGTTGGAGGCATTTTGCGCGATGTCTTCACCATGGGCGCGCGGCCGGTAGCGGCAATGAATGCGCTGCGTTTTGGTGCGCCGGACCATGAAAAGACTCGGCATCTGGTATCGGGCGTCGTGGCCGGCGTTGGCGGTTATGGCAACAGCTTCGGCGTGCCGACAGTGGGCGGCGAGGTCGAGTTCGACGCACGCTACAACGGCAATAACCTAGTCAATGCCTTTGCCGCAGGCCTGGCCGATACCGACAAGATTTTCTATTCCAAGGCCGAGGGCGTGGGCCTGCCCGTCGTCTATCTCGGTGCCAAGACCGGTCGCGATGGGGTCGGCGGCGCCACCATGGCCTCGGCCGAATTCGGTGACGATATCGAGGAAAAGCGTCCCACTGTTCAGGTTGGCGACCCCTTCACCGAAAAGCGCCTGCTTGAGGCCTGCCTTGAACTGATGCAGACCGGCGCCGTCATCGCTATTCAGGATATGGGCGCGGCGGGCCTGACTTGCTCTGCCGTCGAAATGGGGGCCAAGGGCGACCTTGGCATCGAGCTCGATCTCGACAAGGTGCCGGTGCGCGAGGAGCGCATGACCGCCTATGAAATGATGCTGAGCGAAAGCCAGGAGCGCATGCTCATGGTGCTGCATCCCGACAAGGAAGCGGTTGCCCGCAAGGTGTTCGAGAAGTGGGAACTCGATTTCGCCACCGTCGGCCACACCACCGATGACTTGCGGTTCCGCGTCATCTGGCAGGGCGATGAAGTCGCCAATCTGCCGATCAAGGAACTGGGCGACGAAGCGCCTGAATATGATCGCCCCTGGGTCGAACCCAAAGTGCCTGCCGCTTTGGCCAAGGACGATGTGCCGCAAATGGATGTGGCCGAGGCGCTGCTGGCACTGGTGGGCGGACATCAATGCTCGTCGCGCCGCTGGGTCTATGAGCAATATGACACCCTGATCCAGGGTAATTCCATGCAGCGCCCCGGCGGCGATGCCGGCGTGATCCGCGTTGAGGGCCACGAGAACAAGGGCTTGGCCTTCTCCTCGGACGTCAATCCGCGCTATTGCGAGGCCAATCCCTATGAAGGCGGCAAGCAGGCCGTGGCCGAATGCTGGCGCAACCTGACCGCGACCGGCGCCGAGCCATTGGCGGCAACCGACAACCTCAATTTCGGCAATCCCGAACGCCCCGAAATCATGGGCCAGTTCGTCAAGGCCATTGAAGGCATTGGCGAAGCTTGCCGCGTGCTGGATTTCCCGATCGTCTCAGGCAATGTGAGCCTTTACAACGAAACCAATGGCCGCGGCATTCTGCCGACCCCGACCATTGGCGGCGTGGGTCTGCTGCCCGAATGGAAACAAAGCGTCGGCATCGGCTTTGTCGCCGAAAACCAGCCCATCCTGCTCATTGGCGGTCCCGCCGAACGCGGCACACATCTGGGCCAGTCGGTCTATCTGCGCGATCTCTTCGACCGCCGCGATGGCGACGCCCCCCACGTTGACCTGGCGGCCGAGCGCAAGACCGGCGACTTCGTGCGCAAACTGATCCGCTCGGGTGTGGTCACCGCCTGTCACGACCTGTCCGATGGCGGGCTGGGCGTGGCGCTGGCCGAAATGGCCATTGCCGGTGAGATTGGCGCGACGGTAACCGATGTCGAGGGCCATGACCCGATCCTGACCTTCTTTGGCGAGGACCAGGGCCGTTACCTGGTGACGCTCAACCTCGACCCGCAGGGCGAGGAGATTGCCAAGCTCTGGAAAGAGGCCGAGACTCTGGGCATTTTCGCGCCCTGGATCGGCACGACCGGGGGTACGACACTGACATTGGGCGGGGCGGCACCGATTGCCATTGCCACGCTCAAGGCCACGCATGAAAGCTGGTTCCCCAGCTTTATGGAAGGCGAGCCGAGCCTTTAGGCGAGCCGCCATATGATCGCCGTTCTTTGGAGTGCTTTGCTATCTCCGGAACGGCGTTGTTAGGAGCAGATGATGAAGCACAATCTGGTTGCGGGCCTGGCCGCCGTGAGCCTTGTCTTGTCCCCGTCTCTGGCGGCGGCGCAGAGTGTCAATGTCGTGCGCTCCATCCTGCCCACCCTGCCCTATACCTTGATCTATCCCGACCCCATGGTGGCGAGCGGCGGCGGCGCCGATCCGCTGACGATCAATCATCCCGATGCGCCGCTGCAATGCGACCTGACCGTCGTGCCCGTGGTCAACACCGAATGGACCGCCGATACTGCCCTGGGGGTGCTGGACGACGCGGAAGTGGCGGCCTCATGGACCGATATCATGCCCGGCTTCACCATGGGCAGCAAAGGCACGACACAATATCAGGACGCCACAGCGCTGATCTATGACGGCACCAGCCCGGAATCGAGCATGGGTGTGCCGCTGACCGTGGTGCATACCGAAACGGTCGCCAATGGCCGCGGCTATGTGCTTGACTGTCTCTATGGTTCGGAACAGGCCGAGCAAATCCGCCCCATTGTCGATTTCATCATCGCCAATTTCGCCACGCGCTCGGATGCCGAATGCTGCATTGGCGCCGAGGTCGCTCCCGAACAAGAGACTGTTCCCAACCAATAGGACCGGTTGAAGCCGGTCTTTGTGCATGCCATATCAATGACATCGGCGCCGGCTCCGGCCGCGCCTGTTTTTTCGGTAGCGGGAGAGTGCACATGGCCATGGACGCAAGCGAAATCGAGCGCCGCATCAAGGCTGCCCTGCCCGATGCCCAGGTTGAAATCCGCGACCTTGCGGGTGATGGCGACCACTATGCCGCCACGGTGATTTCCGAACAGTTCCGCGGCAAGAGCCGCGTGCAGCAGCACCAATTGGTCTATGCGGCCCTGCAGGGCGATATGGGCGGCGCCCTACATGCCCTGGCATTGCAAACCAACGTTCCGGAATAAAAGCGCGTGTCGGGCCTTCGCGACTCGCTCGACCTGATCCGCATAGTGCGGCCCGAGGCCGGCACCGCAGCGCTCGAACACGAAATCCAGGCCGAACGGGCCAGTTCGCTCAGCGCCGCCGAAAGACGCGTAATCAAGGCCATTGCCGGGCTGAAGAACGGCGAGACGAACCGCGACTGGCTGGCCGAGGCCCGTCAGGCCGTCTGGGCCTATTTCGTGCAGCGCGAGCTGATCGGCTTTCGCAAGCATCATGAGGTCATTCGGGACCTTGGCATACCGGACGAAGTGCTGAACGGCTTGGGGGCCATGCCGGCCAAGGGACGATGAGCGCGGATCGCTGCCGTTTTTGCCGGGCCAATGGACTGCTTCTGGACGCCGCGATCGGCGAAACCGAACATTTTTACATCCTGCCCAGTGCCGACCCGGCCATGCCACTAGCGGCGATGGTCATTCCGCATCGGCACAGCGAAACGCCTTTCGAGATGACGGCCCATGAATGGGCCGATTTCCCCAATGCCCTTGGCGCGGCGCAGGCCCTGATGGTAGCGAACGAGCCGGACGGCTTCACCCTGGGCTGGAATGTCGGCGCTGTGGGCGGACAGAATGTGTTCCACACCCATCTCCACATCATCCCGCGTTTTGCCACCGAGCCGCTGGCCGGCAAGGGACTTCGCCACGCCTTCCGCAATGCGCATCTGCTCAAGGACGCGATATGACCCGTGCTGTTGTTTTCGACGTTGATGGAGTGCTGGTGCACGGATTTCATGCCCGGCCTGACCTGCGCGAAACTTTTGATGATCATATGCGCTCAATGGGCGTCGATCCGGAACGCTTCCAGACCGAGTTCATATTCGACATCTTCCTCAAAAAAGTCCTGGTCGGCGACATGCCGCTGATCGAAGCGCTCGACAAGCGCCTGCCCGGACTTGGCTATAGGGGATCACCTATGGCCTTTGCGCATTTCTGGCTCGGCCATGAGGGCCACCTGAACAAGGATCTCATCGATGCGATCCGCCAATTACAGCGGCGCGACGACATCAGGCTCTTCCTCGCCACCAACCAGGATCACATGAGAGCCCAATGGTTGTGGCAGACGCTCGGCCTCGGCGAAATTTTCGAGGATATTTTCTATTCGGCCCGCATCGGCATGACCAAGGCCCATAAGGGCTTCTTCGCCTTTGCCGACGAGCGCATGGGCTGCTTTGACGAACCGCCCCTCTTTTTCGACGATACGCAAAAGGTCATCGACGTGGCCCAATCGTCCGGCTGGGAGGCGGTGCTGTTCGACACCAATAGCCAATTCTTCGATCACCCCTGGGTGAAAGAGCGGCTCTAGCATTGCCGCCACCCTCGACAGCGCGCCGCTCCTATCCTATTTAAGGGCGAATTCAACCGGCCCTTGAACCCGGATTTTTGAAAGGCTCCGCCCATGACCGACATCAACGCCTTTATCGACGACAAGGTGAAGAATAACGACGTGTTCCTGTTCATGAAGGGCTCGCCGGACTTCCCGCAATGTGGCTTTTCCGGCCAGGTCGTCCAGATTCTGAACTATCTCGGCGTCGACTATGCCAGCGCCAATGTGCTCGAAAGCGACGAGCTGCGCGAAGGCATCAAGGCCTACACCAATTGGCCGACCATCCCCCAGCTCTATGTGAAGGGTGAATTCGTCGGCGGCGCCGATATCGTGCGCGAAATGTTCCAGTCCGGCGAATTGCAGAGCCATCTCCAGCAGGCCGGCCTCGAGGTCAAGCAGAGCGCCTAAGCGGCCGCTGCACTGAATCAGATTTGCAAGGCCCGGTCTTAAGCGACTGGGCCTTTTGCTTTTTTGGCGCTTTGCTGCTGACAAGTCGCGCAAGAGTTCAGCTTTAGGCGCTTTTGTTTGCCGACCACCCCACCCTCATTCCCGCCCCATCAAGGGGAAGGAGGCGCAGGACCGCGGCCTCAATGTTCATCGTCTCCCTCCCCCTTGTGGAGAGGGATCAAGGGTGGGGATGCGCCACGCCCGATTGCGGGCGGACCTGAGGGATCGTTGAAATGGTCGGTGACAGGCCGGCACTCATCACCAATTCTGATCACACCTATCAGCTATTATCGCTTTGCGTGATGATGGGACGAGCGTAAGCTTTGCTGACCTTTTTCGGGACTTCGCCATGACCGTCACCGCCGCCCGCCCCGCCGTTCCGCTACCGCTCGTCATCATTGCCGGTTGCATCATTGCCGCCATCGGCTTTGGCACGCGCGGCTCGTTCGGCCTGTTCACCCTGCCGGTAACCGAAGATCTTGGTCTCAGCCGCGAGCAATGGGGCATGGCCATGGCCGTGCAGAACCTGGTCTGGGGCATTGCCCAGCCCTTCGCCGGCGGCATGGCGGACAAATATGGCTCAGGCCGCGTGCTGGCCGTTGGAGGCCTCGTCTATGCGCTGGGCGTTCTGGGCATGGCCTTCTCGGCCGATACGCTGACCATGACCCTGACCGCAGGCGTGGTCACCGGCGTGGGCATTGCCATCGCCTCTTTCGGCGTCGTCATGGCCGCGTTCGGCCGCGTGGTGCCGGCGGAAAAGCGCAGCTTTGTCTTCGGTATTGCGACGGCCGCTTCGTCGGCCGGCCAGTTCATTTTTGCCCCGCTCGGCCAGGGCTTCATCTCGGCCTTTGGCTGGCAGATGGCGCTGGTCTGGATTGCGCTTATTCTTCTTCTGATCATCCCGCTTTCCGCCGCACTTCGCGGCCGCGCAGAATCTGTACCCGGCGAAGCCGACCTGCCGTTCATGCAGGCGCTGTCGCGGGCCTGGGGCTATGGTTCCTATCGCCTGCTGGTGATCGGCTTTTTCGTCTGCGGCTTCCATCTGGCGTTCATCAACGTACATATGCCTGCCTATCTGGTGCAGTGTGGTCTCTCGCCCGAAGTGGGCAGTTGGACCATCGCCGTGATCGGCCTGTTCAACATTGCCGGTTCGCTGCTCTCGGGCTGGTTGGGCAGCCGTCTGCCCAAACAGATGCTGCTGGCCACGATCTATTTCCTGCGCGCCTTGCTGATCGCCGCTTTCCTGCTCATCCCGGTCAGCGAGGTAACGGCTTATGCCTTTGCCGCCGGCATGGGCCTACTCTGGCTGTCCACCGTGCCGCTGACGGCGGGCCTGGTGACCCTGTTCTTCGGGCCACGCTATATGGGCATGCTCTATGGGGTAGCCTTCCTCAGCCACCAGATCGGCTCCTTCGTCGGCGTCTGGCTCGGTGGCGTGGTCTATGACCAGACCGGCGCCTATGACCTGGTGTGGTATCTGGGCATTCTGCTCGGCCTCGGTTCGGCGGCCATCCACATTCCGATCAATGAGCGCAGCGCGACCAATTTCTCGCTCAAGACGGCCTGAACGACGCCGGCTCCACTCGCCCTCAGGGCACTGGCCGGCAATGGCGCCGGCGCTCCATCGGCTTTTGGCGATTGATGGGTTGCCAAACCAGATCAACAGGTTCATGGTCCGGCCAATTCCTTTGGCCGGACCTCGGCCCCGACGAGTTTCAATCATGTCAGACCATTATACGCGGGTTCTCTCCCGCCCAGAATTCATTGCCCTTATGGCCGCGCTGATGGCACTCAATGCGTTGGCGATCGACGTCATGCTGCCTGCCCTGCCCTATATGGGCGAAGCGCTCAATGTGGCCAATGAGAACGAACGCCAGTTCGTGATCTCGGCCTATATGATCGGTATGGGCGTGGCCCAGCTGGCCTTCGGCCCGCTGACCGACCGCTTTGGGCGCCGCGCGCCGCTGCTGGCCGGTGTCGGCGTCTATGTGGCCGCCGTTTTGGTGGCCGCCTTTGCCCCCAGCTTCTTCATGCTGTTGGTGCTGCGGTTCATCCAGGGCCTTGGCGCCGCCAGCGTACGCGTCATCACCACGGCCGTTATCCGCGACCGGTATTCGGGCCGCGAAATGGCCGAAGTCATGTCGCTGGTCTTCATGGTATTCATGGCCATTCCGGTTATTGCGCCGAGCATCGGCCAGGTGCTGCTGCTGACCGGTCCGTGGCAAGCCATCTTCCTGTTCATGGGCGCATTGGCGCTGATCTTCTGGCTGTGGACCTTTATCCGCCTGCCCGAAACCCTGCCGCTCGACAAGCGCCGCCCGCTCAGCCTCAAGGGCGTGGTCGAAGGGTTCCGCATCGTCTTCACCAATCGGGTCGCCATTTCCTACGGCCTGGCCGGCACATTCCTGTTTGGCGCGCTGTTCGGCTTCATCAGCTCGTCCCAGCAGATCTATGTCGACATCTATGGGCTGGGGGTGTTTTTCCCGGTAGCCTTCGCCGCCATGGCGGGGCTGATGGCGGTGTCGTCCTTCACCAATTCCCGTGTGGTCCGGCGACTGGGCATGCGGCGCCTGTCGCATGGCGCCATGCTGACCTTCACCGTGGTTTCAGGCATCTGGCTGGCCTTCGCATTGAGCGGTTTCCTGCCGCTATGGCTGTTCTTCGGGCTGTTGTGCATCATCATGTTCTCCTTCGGCTGGTCCGCCTCGAACATGAATTCGCTCTCCATGGAACCGCTCGGCGCCGTGGCCGGCACCGCGGCCTCCGTCTTCGGCTTCATCCAGACCGTGGGTGGGGCATTGATCGGCAGCTATATCGGCCAATTGTTCAACAACACCACCATACCGGTGGCGGCCGGCTATTTCTCCATGGGCGCCATGGCGCTGGTGTTCATGCTGATTGCCGAAAAAGGCAAGCTTTTCGGCGTCGGCGAGCAATATGCCGAGGCCAAGGGTGAGCCGGCAATGGAAGCGCATTAGCGCGCGGTCGCTCGTTGTGATGCAGCGCACCGATCGGCGTGTCAGGCCTTGAGGCCGCATCCCTTCTCCCCTGAGGGGAGAAGGTGGCCCGATGGGGCCGGATGAGGGGGTTAAGGTACCGTAGGCCTTATCGAAAGGCCTTCACCCCTCACCCTAGCCCGCTCCCCTGAGGGGCGAGGGGACGAAGGGGCGATGGGGCCCCGTCAACCCGAGCACACAACGATCTGGAGCGTGTCAGATTTGATCGGCAGCGGCGACCCTGCGGCTCGTTTACGTCAGAAATTGACAGAGTCTAACTCCCCGCCTGCGGCGCGGGCAGTTCGAATTGCGAGCGGTCGGCATAGATGTGGTCCACCAACCCCCAGGCCTTGGCTTCATCGGGCGACATATAGCGGTCTCGCTCCAGCGCGGCCTCGACCTCCTCATAGCTCCGGCCGCAATGCTTGGCATAAATCTCGTTGGTACGCCGCTTGAGCCTGAGGCTCTCCTCGGCATGGATCAGGATATCGGTCACCTGCCCCTGATAGCCGCCGGAGGGCTGATGCAGCATCAGCGATGCGCTGGGCAGCACGGCGCGCTGCCCTGCTTCGCCGGCCGCCAGGACAAGTGTGGCTGCCGAGGCGGCCATGCCCATGCACAGCGTGCCAACCGGAGCGCGGATGAACTGCATGGTGTCGTACATGGCCAGGGCCGAAGTCACCACGCCACCGGGCGAGTTGATATAGAGATAGATCGGCTTTTTGGGATTCTCCGCCTCGAGGAATAGCAATTGGGCGCTGATCAGCGAGGCCATATTGTCCTCGATCTGGCCATTGAGAAAGATGATCCGCTCGCGCAAGAGACGCGAATAGATATCGAAGGCGCGTTCGCCCCGGCTCGAATTTTCGATGACCATGGGGACGAGTTGCATCATGTCGCGCATGGGCGACCTCCTGAGGTTTCCTGTGATCTGGGCGAAAGTTTCTGGCGGTCAGGCGGCGCGCATCAGCGCCACCGGCCCGGCCTCATTATTGTTGGCGGCCGCCGGGATGGCGGCCGGCCTGTGTGTCAGGCGGAACCAGGTGCCGCCATCACCCTGCGGGCTGAGCTCGAAGGTGACATAACTCTCTTCGACGCGCTCACCCGGCGCCCCCTGCTCGCGCCAGCGATAGGTGACGCTATTGGGGGCATCGGCAAAGATCTGATCGACCCGAGCATCGGCCGGCTTGTCCAGCCAGCGATCGAGATATTCAGGAATGGTGAGCGCCCGCCAGACCTTTTCGGGCGGGGCATCGAGCGTGGTTTCAAAGACCAGTTCATCCGTCTCGCTCATTGATCCATCTCCTTGAGCAGATCTTTCAGATTGTCGATGCGGCTGGGCCAGAAGGCGCGATAACGAGCCAGCCAGGCATGAAGCGGCGCAAAGCCATCAGCGTTGACGCGATAATGGGCATAGCGTCCTTCCCGCCGCTCGCTGACAAGCCCGGCCCCGCGCAGCACCGCCAGATGCTGGCTCATGGCCGGCTGGGTAATGGCAAAGCCCTCGCGCAAATCGGTCGCCGTCGCCTCGCCCGCCGAGAGGCGTTCGAGAATGGCGCGGCGCGTGGGATCGGACAGGACTTTGAAGATTTCCGTTTCGCTCATGCTCAACACATAAGCATAGACTTATGAGTCGTGGCAAGAGCCTCAGCGCGGCTTGCTCGCCATGCCGTCGAGCCAGAGCATATTGCTCTCGTCGCGATGCACCCCGGTGGTACCGACATGCTTCATGTCGATCTCGGGGCCTTTTTTGATGACATGTACCAGCGCCATCCCATGGCCGCGCCCGAGATCATAATCGGCCTTGAGCCAATCCAATATCTGGCCGGCCTTGACTTTGGGATCATCGAACCCCTTTGCCTTGGCCAGATCGACGATCTGGCGTGGCGTCTTGCCGGTCTTGGTTTCGATGGCGTCGAGATAGGCCTGGAACGACATTTGTTTCTCCTCTGTCTGATACCGGAGCGACGGATGAGCCGAACCGATTTCGACAAACGAGTCGCGCCTTGGCACGAGGGGCGTCACGCAGCGAGATGTCCTCTCAGACCGCAAATACCTCGTGGCGCAATTCTTCCCAGCTGTCCTTGTCAGAAGCAATCAGCAAGCCGCCACCAAGATCAGAGGGGCGATAGGGCGAGCCGTCGAACTTGGCGACATGGGCGCCGGCCTCGCGCATGATCAGCGCACCGCCCACATGGTCCCAGGGCATGAGCTTGGCATACATCATGAAATGCACATTGCCGCCGGCGGCATAGCGATATTCGTGGCCGGCGCAGCGGTAATTGGCCAGCATCTTGACCTTGGCCAGATTGCCCATGACCGTGCTGCGTTGTTCCATCGGCAGGAACATGGTGGACGCCATGCCGCCCATTTCCGACAGCGGCACCGGATCGGCAAATTTCTGGCGAATAGCGCGGCCATCGGGGAAGATATGGAAGGCGCCGCAGCCCTTTTCGGCCATGACCGTGTCATCGCCCAAGGGATCGTAGATGACGCCGGCTACCGTCTCACCATTCTGTACCACCGAGGCCATGACCGCAAAGAGCGGCAGGCCGCCGGCAAAATTGGCTGTGCCATCAACGGGATCGACGAAAATCACGATTCGATCTTCGAAGTCGGAATCGAGCAATTTCGGATTGGCCGCAACCGCCTCTTCACCAATGACCTGAATGTCGGGACGATGCGCGTTGATCGCGGCAGCGATCAGTTTTTCAGCGCCGACATCGGCCTCGGTCACCAGGTCGAAAGCCCCCGACTTGGTCTGGATAGTGCCTGCGTCCAGCCTTCGGAAGCGCGGCATGATCTCCTCCTGCGCGGCCTGTTTCAGGATGGCGGCGAGGCGATCGATATTCATGGAACTAGGCGTCCTTTGGCTTGATGGAAAGAGCGGAAAAATCGAACAGGCGCGGATCCAGCATGTGGCTGGGATTGATATTGCCCAGGGCGCGGATCATCACATCCTTGCGGCCGGGCATGGCCTTTTCCATGTCATTGAGCATGGCCTTGGTGACATTGCGTTGAAGCCCGTCCTGTGAGCCGCAGAGATCGCAGGGGATGATCGGAAACGCCATGGCATCGGAGAAGCGCTGCAAATCCTCCTCGGCGCAATAGATCAGCGGGCGCAGCACTTCGAGATCGCCCTCGTCATTGACCAGCTTTGGCGGCATGGCCGCAAGCTTGCCGCCATGGAAGAGGTTCATGAAGAAGGTTTCGAGACTGTCGTCGCGATGGTGGCCAAGCACCAGCGCCGTGCACCCCTCCTCGCGCGCGATGCGATAGAGATTGCCGCGCCGCAGCCGCGAGCAGAGCGAACAATAGGTCGCGCCAGCCGGCAGCTTGTCGGTGACGATAGAATAGGTGTCCTGATATTCGATGCGATGCTCGACGCCGAGGCCGGTCAGGAATTCGGGCAGGATATGTTTGGGAAAGTTCGGCTGGCCCTGGTCGAGATTGCAGGCGAGCAATTCGACCGGCAACAGGCCGCGCCACTTGAGGTCGAGCAGCAGCGCCAGCAGGCCGTAGCTGTCCTTGCCCCCGGAAAGGGCGATCAGCCATTTCTCGCCCGGCCGCACCATGGCGAACTTGTCCAGCGCCTCGCGGGTGTTGCGGATGAGGCGCTTCCTGAGCTTGTTGAACTCTACCGAGCGCGGCGCATGGGCATAGATCGGATGGGCGCCGGTATCGGCGTCCTCGTCTTGCGTGGCGGGGGCTTCCATCACCGCGGACATGGCGAAACTCTCATTTGAACGGTCGCGTAGCTGATAACGCGACAAGGGCGCAATGGAAAGACCGGCCAAGGGCGCGAAACCTTACCAAAGCTTAACTTCCCGTCCTTGTTTAATCCCATTTGCCACAGTTAGATGACATCATCTTCCTGACACCCTGGAGTCTCCCGGTGTTCCGCTCCTTCTTTCCCGATCCAAAGCTCTTCTTTACCGCCGCCCTAGGCTGGGCCATCCTCACCATGGCAATCTGGTTCCTGGCTGGCGATGCCATAGGGAGCCTGATCAGCCTCGGGCCGGTCCTCGGCCAGATGCCCACCGAGGCCGACCCCGATGTGTTCCTGACCCCCGACAAGGTCTGGCTCTATCAATATGTGCTGATGGCCGGATATCTGTTCTGCATTCCCTGGTACTGGATCGGTAATAATCGCCGCTGGTACTGGTGGTCAGTGGTGGGCACCGTCACCATTGTCGAAGTGGTGTTCTTCGACGTGCAGATCGGCGCCTGGATGAACGCCTGGTATGGCGAGTTCTACAATATGTTCCAGGGCGCCCTGACCAATCCGGGCAGCGTGTCGCTGGAAGAAATCTACGGCGAACTCTCCACCGTGCTTTACGTGCTTGTGCCGCGCATCGCGGTTCTAGTGCTCAATGCCTTCTTCATTGCCCATTATCTGTTCCGCTGGCGGCGGGCGATGACCTTTTTCTATATGAGTCACTGGCCCAAGCTGCGCGGTGTCGAAGGCGCGTCCCAGCGTATCCAGGAAGATACCCAGCGCTTTGCCAATATCGTGGAGGGCCTGGCCGTTGCACTGGTCAGCTCGGTCATGACCCTCCTGGTCTTCCTGCCCCTGCTCTGGGACTTGTCGCAGAACATCACCGAATTGCCGCTGATCGGTCCTGTCGATGGCAGCCTTGTCTGGGTGGCCCTGATGTCGGCCATCGCCGGCACAGTGCTGCTGGGTCTGGTCGGCATCAAGCTACCGGGCCTCGAATTCCAGAACCAGCGCGTAGAGGCGGCGTTCCGCAAGGAGCTGGTCTATGGCGAGGATAACCATCAACGCGCCCGGCCACTCAGCACTAAGGAATTCTTCCTCGGTGTACAGCGCAATTATTTCCGGCTTTACGGGCACTACCTCTATTTTAACGTGGCACGCTATGTGTACCTCCAGGGCGCCAATTTCGTGCCGCTGATTGCAATGTCGCCCTCGATTGCCGCCGGCGCATTGACGCTTGGCCTGTTCCAGCAGGTCAGCAATGCCTTTGGACAGGTGGAAGACTCCTTCCGGTTCCTGGCCAATAGCTGGACGACGATCATCTCGCTGATCTCGGTCTACAAACGCCTGCGCACCTTCGAGGCCAATATTCCGCACGACGCGGTCTCGGGCGTCGATTATGACGATCCGCGTTATGTCGGCACGGATGAAGAGTTCGAGCCGTTACCTAGCGATCGCGATGGCGGCGCCGAAGGGCTTCCCGCAGGGATCTGAGCAAAAGGGCCGCTCTAACAAGCGGCCCTTCCATTTGCGCTCAGGTCACCAGCGTAACATAGCCTTCCGGGCTAATCGGCCAGGCCGGATTCCAGGCGACTTCCCAGGCATGGCCATCGGGATCGGCGACATAACCGCGATACCCGCCATGCGGCGGCGCATCCGCCGGACGGATCAGGGTGCCACCGGCGTCGAGCAATTGCTGCATTAGTGGCTCGACCTGCGCCTGTTCGCGCACATTATGGGCCAGGGCATAGGCGCCCGGCCCGGCCGCCAGGCCCTGGCGGCCCATATCCGTTTCTAAAGCGCTTTGCAGGAACAACCCGAGGACGAAGCCGTTCATCTGATAAAAGACAATCTCCGGATTCTCGAAGGCAAGTTTCCACCCGAAACCATTGGCGTAAAAGCGTTTTGCGCGCTCAAGGTCAGTACTACCAAGGGTCATGACGGCCATTTGCTGTTGCATTTTCCAGTACCTTTCGTTCGCCACGCATCTAGCGCAGACGGTGAAGGCCACGGGACTCAATGCCAAGAGGCACGGCCAGGACCCGCTCACGCGGGGGCCGGGCTAACCGCACCAGCCTCTCCTTTTCTGACGCCATTAGGATAGCGGATTCGTCCGCCCCGGGCACAATAAAAAGGGCCGCTCCCAAGGAGCGGCCCTTCCAATTCGGTGGTGTCGAACCCGCGGATTAACGCGAGTAGAATTCGACGACCAGGTTCGGTTCCATCTGGACCGGATAGGGCACGTCCGACAGGGCCGGGACGCGGACATAGGTCGCAACCATCTTGTTGTGGTCGACTTCCACATAGTCCGGAACGTCGCGCTCGGCGAGCTGAACGGCTTCGAGAACCACGGTGAGCTGCTTGGAGCGCTCACGGATTTCGATCTTGTCGCCGATCTTGACCTGGTAGGACGGAATATTGACGCGCTTGCCATTGACCAGGATGTGGCCGTGGGACACGAACTGGCGGGCAGCGAACACGGTCGGCACGAACTTGGCGCGGTAGACGATGGCGTCCAGACGGCTTTCGAGCAGGCCGATCAGGTTTTCACCAGTATCGCCCTTGCGGCGGTTGGCTTCGTCATAAAGACGGCGGAAACCCTTTTCGGTGATCGAGCCATAATAGCCCTTGAGCTTCTGCTTGGCGCGCAGCTGCAGACCATAGTCCGAGAGCTTGCCCTTGCGGCGCTGGCCATGCTGGCCCGGGCCATAGGCACGAGCGTTCAGCGGGGACTTGGGACGGCCCCAGATGTTTTCGCCAAGGCGGCGGTCAATCTTGTACTTTACGGAATGACGCTTCGACATCGCGTATCCTTTTCATCACGTTTGAATGGATCGCGCCCTCCTCTGCCCTGGCTTTCACCAGGACCGACAGACTCCCTATAGAGAATCCCGGGTGCGCCTATGGGCCGGTTGGCCGGAATAGGTGGGCGCGTCATAGAGGCCAGAAGCAGGCGAGTCAAGCCAATGGGACTTTTCCCAAGCTTCGACGCGCCCCAAAGCTCTGCTAGACTGCGCGCCAGACAGGCATCGGAGGCAACGATGGCAGTGGATCTGGGCAGCATCAAGTTCTACCTCGGCCCACGCGACGTCGACCCATCGGGCCCCAATAGCACGCTCGACGATCTCGAGGCCGTCATAGTCGACTTTATCGCCGGCGCCGAAAAATCGCTCGATATCGCCGTACAGGAACTCGACAATCAGCCCATTGCCGAGGCGATCGTGGAAGCGCAACTGCGCGGCGTGCGGGTCCGCATTATCTCCGAAGCCGACTATCTGGTGGAGGACAAGCCCGCCGCCAATCCCTTCACATCCAGCCTCACGCTCGGCCAGGAGAAAAACCGGCTGATCCAGATGGCTCTGCTGCGCGCCAGCGCCTGGGTCAGGACCGATTTCAACCCGGAAATCTTCCACCAGAAATTCATCATTCGCGACGGCCAGGCGGTGCTGACCGGCTCGGCCAACTTCACCGACACCGATACCCATAAGAACCTCAATGCCATTCTCACGGTTGAGGATGTGGAAGTCGCCAAGGAGTTCTCGCGCGAATATACCGAGTTACGACGCGGCCAGTTCGGCCGCTATTCGGTGGCCCCGCCAGCAGCGGGCGGACATACCATTCGGCCCAAGGAGCTGCTTGTGGGCGACGTGCGGGTCAAAGTGTGTTTCGCGCCCGATCATGGTCCGGAAATGGAAATCATGAAGCAGATGCTCAAAGCCCGCGAACGCATCGATTTTGCCATTTTCACCTTTTCCGGCTCATCGGGCATCGACGACACCATGCTCAGCATTCACGAGCGGATAAGGCTGCGCGGGCTGATCGACCGCACCCAGGGTGGCAGCAAATATGCGCCGACCAAGGCCCTGGCCGCCGCCGGCATCGAAATGGTCTTTGTCGGCGGCAATCGCAAAGGCATCCGCAAGCTGCACCACAAGATGATGGTGATCGACGACAGCCTGACCATTTTGGGCAGCTTCAACTACACCCAGCCGGCCAATCTCTATAATGACGAGAACATTGTCGTGCTCGGCGACCTGGAGAATCCCACACCCGGCCAAAAGGCCATTGCTATGGCGGCGCGCAAGGAAATCGACCGCATGGCCGAAGTCCACGGATCGCCCGTGCCGGTGCCTGGGCTCGGCTGATCAGGCCATGCGCTTGTCGATATGCCGCTGCTCGCGCAATTGCGGGAAGATGCGGCTCCAGATGACGGCCACAGCCATGGCGCCGAACCCACCCAGGACCACCGCCGGCACCGGACCGATCAGATGCGCCACTGTACCGGCGCGGAACTCGCCCAATTCGTTCGACGCCCCGATAAAGACGGAATTGACCGCGTTGACCCGGCCGCGCACCTCTTCAGGCGTCCAGAGCTGCATAATGGTCTCGCGGATAGTGACGCTGACCATGTCGGCAGCGCCGACCAGGGCCAGCGCCGGAATGGACACCCAGACCGTCGTGGAAAAGCCGAAAAGAACGGTGAAGGCGCCGAACAGGCCCACAAACAGGAACAGCACCTTGCCGGCATGGTCGCGCACCGGAAAGCGCGTCAGATAAAGCGCCATGACAATGGCCCCCAGGCCCGGCGCGGCGCGCAGCAGCCCCAGCTCGGTCGGCCCGGCATTGAGAATATCCTTGGCATAGATCGGTAGCAGCGCCACGGCGCCGCCCATCAGGACGGCAAACATATCGAGCGAGATGGCGCCCAGCACCACCTTGTTGGAAAAGATATAGCGGAAGCCGCCGAACATGGTTTCCAGGCTCGTGGCCTGATGCGACTCACGTTTGGCTGGCCGGGGGATCAGCAGCACGGTCACCACTGCGCAAACCAGCAATGCTGCGCCCGTGCCGAAGGCGAAGCTGGGCGCTATGCCATAGAGCAGGCCACCGACGGCCGGGCCGGTAATCGAGGCGAATTGCCAGGCCGAGGCATTGACGGTGATGGCATTGGAAAGCGCTTCGGTCGGCACCAGATTGGGCGCCAGCGATTGCGCCGCGGGGCCCCAGAAGGCCCGGGCCGTACCGAGCACCACCAGGATGACAAAGATCGGCCAGACCTCGTGCGCTTCCGCATTGACCAGCAGCAGGAAGCCGATGGCGCAGGCCAGTTCGACCGTGAGGCAGACCGCCATGATGCCGCGCCGGTTGAAGCGATCCGCAGTGAGGCCCGTGACAAGAATGAGCAGCAAGGCGGGCAGAAACAGGCACAGGCCCACAAGCCCGAGCAGGAATGGCTCGCCGGTAACGTCATAGATCTGCCAGGCGATAGACACCGACATGATCTGGACCGCAAAGCTGACCAATAGCGTGGTCAGCCAGAAAAAGCGGAAACCGAGATAGGTGAAGGCGAGCTTGGACGGCTCGGAGGGGGCGGGTGCACTCATGATAGCTGCTCATCGCATTTTGGCGATGAACGGTCAAAGGGGGAGTGTGATCAGATGCGCCATCGTGCGTTGCTTCATCCCAGCCTCAGTCCCTCCCCATCAAGGGGAGGGAGGTGCAGGGCCGAACCGATTGTGTTCATCGTCTCCCTCCCCCTTGTGGGGAGGGATCAAGAGTGGGGGTAACCCAGCAACGGAAAGGCCCTACTCCTCGGTCTTGGTCGCCTTCTTCATCCGATTGGGATTGGGCCGCTCATGGCGGCGGTCGATGGAGGAAATGACGCCGCGCAGGGTGCGGATTTCCTGGCTGGTGAACCGGCCGCGGGTCAGTGCCGTGCGCAGATTGTTGACCATGCTGGGCCGTTTGTCGGGCGTGGTGAAAAACCCCGTCTGGTCCAGCACGCCTTCGAGATGCTCGAACAGGCCCACCAGCTCGTGGCGCGGCGCGGCCTCGGCCAGATTGTCGCCAAAGGGCAGCGCCCGGCCCGCCTCGCTGGTGCGCCGCCACTCATAGGACATCAGCAGCACGGCCTGGGCGATATTGAGCGAGGCAAAGGCGGCCTCGACCGGCAAGGTGACAATGGCATCGGCCATGGCCACTTCTTCATTGAGCAGGCCCCAGCGCTCGCGGCCGAATAACAGCCCGGCCTTCTGCCCGCCGTCGATGTGGCTGGCCATGGCCGAGGAGGCTTCCTCGGGACCAAAAACCTCTTTCTGCATGTCGCGTGAGCGGGCCGTGGTTGCATAGACCAGGGTCAGGTCGCCCATGGCTTCTTCCAGCGTCTCGAAAACCCGCACCCGCTCCAGTACGTGATCGGCCCGCGAGGCGGCGGCAACGGCCTTTTCATTCGGCCAGCCGTCGCGAGGACGCACCAGCCGCATATCCCACAGTCCGAAATTGGCCATGGCCCGTGCCGCCGCGCCGATATTCTCGCCCAATTGCGGTTCGCACAGGATGATCGCCGGACATGGCGCGAGCATGAGGGGTTGAGAACTGTCTGTGCCGGCCATCTGTCATCGATCCGCTGAAATGTGGCGGCGACATAGCCCAATTGCCGCCATTCAGCAAATCAGGCGACGCGAGCCCGTATGGGCAGGTCCTGCACTTTAGCGCTGACCTGCCATTCGCGATCGAGCAGGGCGAAATGCATTTCCTCGTCCCATTCGCCCTGGAACAGGGCATGTTCGCGATAATGAGCTTCGAGCCGCATGCCCAGCTTCTGCATCAGCTTGATCGAATGGTGGCTGCGCCCGTCGCAGCGCACCATGAGCCGATGAATGCGGAAATGGTCGAAAGCCAGGTCGATCATGGCCGTTAGCGCCTGGGTGAGATAACCCTTGCCGCTTTCAGCCGGATCAATGACAAAGTGCAATTCGCCCTGCCCCGCCGTGGCATCGGACCATTTGAGGCCCACCTGCCCGACCAGCACATGATCACCCTTGCGCACCATAGCCAGCGTCAGGGTTTCGCCGGGCCGGTGCAGTTCCACCTGCGAGCGCATGATTTCGATGGCGGCAGGGATATCGGCGTCGTAGCGCGTCGGCCGTTCGACATAGCGCTGGACCGAGGGCAGCATGTGATAGCGCCTGACGGCATCGAGATCACCACGTTCGAAGGGTCTGAGGTAGAGGTGGTCGGTTTCGATCGGCAAGCGCAAAGACGACATGATCCGGTACCCTCCGCAGCGTTTGACAGGCGCTCGCAAGGAACGCTGGGCACGCTCCGTGGTTCCTGACATTCGGGACAATATCGCATCGCTTTGACGAGCGTTTGACGCAGCTCAAACTTCACCCGAATGCCGCAGGGAGAGCCATTCGTCGCGCAGAATGGCGTAGTAGAATTCTTCGTCCCATTCGCCCTTGAACCGCGCATGCTCGCGGAAATGAGCTTCCCGGCGCATACCCAGCCGTTCCATCAGCCGCCAGGAGGGCTCGTTGCGCGCGTCGCAGCGGGCAAAGATGCGGTGCAGGTCTGCCGGACCGAAGCCGAGATCGAGCAGGGCATTGGTGGCTTCTGTGGCATAGCCGTGCCCCTGATAGGCGGGATGGAAAATCCAGCCCAATTCACCCTGCCGCGCCTCGGCAGAGCGCCAGATCAGCGAGACCTCGCCGATCGGCCCCTGGCCTTCCCGCGTTTCCACCGCCAGAACGATCCGGTCTCCCTCTTCCAGAAAACCGGTCTGGGTGGTGCGCTGTTGTATGGCCAGCGCACATTCCTCGCGGCTGAGCGGCGGATCGAACAGATAGCGCGCGACATCCTCCCGGCCGCGATAGGCAAACACCGCCTCGACATCGCCGCGCGTGAACGGGCGCAGACGCAAACGTTCGGTTTCAATAGGGAAATCGGGGTGCAGGGCCATTGTCTCTCCGGGGCGCCGCACTTTTGCGCCTGCTACCGCTCTTGGCAAGGTGATGCTTGCCGCCGCCGCCGCCCCGTGCCAGCCTGCCGGCATGAAGCCGACCACCTTTATCGACCAGAAAGCCAGTTGCGATTGCGGCGCGGTGACCCTGCATGCGCAGGGCCGCGTCGTCTCGATGTTTCAGTGCGGCTGCCGCAATTGCCAGAAAGTCTCAGGCAGCGGCCACTCCTCGGTCGTGCTTTTGCCCGCCGATGCGATCGTGGTGACCGGCGCGACCAAAAGCTTTGTCCGCCCCGCCGAGTCGGGCGCCAGCTTCACGCGCCGCTTCTGCCCGGAATGCGGCACGACCATTTACGCCCAATCCTCGCGCGCGCCGGCCTTCCGCATCGTCCTGGCCGGCTTGTTTGCCGGCGAGAGCGACTGGTATGCGCCCACCCAATTGATATTCTCGCGCCATCATCCCGACTGGGACCTGATCGACGCGCAACTACCCCGTTACCAGACCTACCGCCCGGAGAAACAAGCATGAGCATGGCGTCCGACGAACTGGCCGACCGCATTCGCACCCTGCTCTCGCCTGGCGACAGCATTCGCGAGCAGAAAATGTTCGGCGCCAATGCCTTCATGTCCAATGGCAATATGCTGGTCGCGCCCATGAAGGACGGCTCGCTGCTGGTGCGGGTGGGCAAGGAGGGCATGGAGAGCGCCCTCCGGCAGCCCGGCGCCAGCGTCATGGATATGGGCGGCCGCACCATGGGTGGCTTTGTGGTGGTCAGCGGCGACGCCCTGGAAGAGGACTTTGCTCTGGGCGAATGGATCGACCGGGCCTTTGCCTTCGTAAAAACGTTGCCACCGAAATGATCAGGCCGGCGCCTGACCAAAGACCAGCGCCGCATTGACCCCGCCAAAGCCGAACGAGTTGGACAGAACATAGCGCATCGCCCTGGCTTTGGCGGTGTTGGGAACCAGATCGAAATGGTCGGCGTCTTCGGTCGGATCATCCAGATTGATCGTGGGCGGAACAATACCGTGGCGCAGGGCCGCAATGGCAATGACCGCTTCCGCCGCGCCGGCAGCACCCAGCATATGGCCGGTCGCCGACTTGGTGGAGGACACCGCCAGATCTTTGCCACGGTCAGAAAAGACGGCCCGCAAACCGGCGACTTCCGCCGCGTCGCCAACCTCGGTCGATGTGGCGTGGGCGTTGACATAGTCGATCTGCGAAGGCTCCAGCCCGGCCATGGCCAGCGCATTGCGCATGGCCACCTGCGCCCCGGCCCCATCGGGCGATCCTGCGGTCAAGTGATACGCATCGGCCGAGGTACCATAGCCGGCCAGAACGGCGAGGGGTCTGGCACCGCGCGCGCGAGCATGGCTGAGCTTTTCGATCACCAGCACCGCTGCGCCCTCAGAGAGCACAAATCCATCATGACCCTTGTCAAAGGGCCGCGAGGCCTTCTCCGGGGCATCGGCATAGGAGGTGCTGAGGGCGCGCGAGGCGCCAAAGCCGCCGATGGAAATCGGATCGACTGACCCTTCGGCGCCACCGACCACGGCAATTTCGGCCTCGCCGGTCAGGATCAGCCGCATGCCATCGCCGATCGCTTGTGCCGAGGCCGCACAGGCCGTCACCGGAGTTCCGATCGGCCCACGGAATTGATGGATGATCGAGAGCCAGCCAGCGGCCAGATTGGCCAGGAACGAGGGGACGGTGAATGGAGAAAGCCGTCTTGGGCCCTTCGCATGTATGGTCTCCACCGCTCGCGCCATGACCGGCGAACCGCCGACTCCCGACCCGATAACGGTGGCCGTCGCAGCCCGATCGGCATCGGTTTGCGGGTGCCAGCCCGCCTGGTCGAGCGCCTCTGCGCAGGCAGCAATGGCATATTGGATGAACAGATCCATCTTCTTGATGTCCTTGCCATCGATATGGTCCGCCGGATCGAAACCGTCCGGATCGTCGGCCTTGTCAGGCACCAGACCGGCGATATGCGCGGCGTAGCCGGTGGTATCGAACCGGTTATTGCGCACAATACCGCTGCGGCCCGCAATCAGACGCGACCAGAACGCATCGACGCCGACTCCCAAGGGACCGACGATGCCCGTTCCGGTAACAACGATGGGATCTGCGGGATCTGGTTTCAGCATCTGTTTCTCCTGTGTATATGCACGGCTATGGGCGATTGCCGCCTGCAGCCCCGGCCGCATGCCTAGAGCCGCGCGATGGCGCGCAGCCCGGAAATGATGGTCATATAGTCGGGGTCGGTGAGTTGGGTGCGAAGCTCGGCAATGGTTTGACGCCAGATCGGCACGACGGCCTCGAAACGACGCTTGCCTTCCTCGGTCACCTCATAATGCCGGGCGCCGCCTGCCTTGGCGTAGGTGGCGCACACCAGGCGCTTTTGTTCGAGCAGCGAGAGATTGCGCGACAAGGTCGTGCGATCCATCGCTATCTCGTCGGCCATGTCGGAAATCGACCGGTTCTGCCTGACCTGCAACTTGCCCAGAATATTGAACTGGGCAGCCGTCACCTCATAGGGACGCAGCCGCTCATCAGCCTTGCGCGTAATGGCCCGCGCCGCCATGCGCGTATTGAGCACCAGGCAAAGATCGAATTCGTCTTTCATGCGTTTTCGATACACCCGTGTATATGCACAGGTCAACGGCAAGCCCCCTTGCCGAGCCCGTCTTTGCGCTTTTCTCTGGCAGTGCTATACGGACCGCCGAACAGGGCAAAGTGCCATAATCAGCTTTTCTCAAGGGAGTATTTCGATGAGCAAGATCAAAGTCGCCAACCCGGTCGTGGACCTCGACGGCGATGAGATGACCCGGATCATCTGGCAGGCCATCAAGGACAAGCTCATCCATCCCTATCTCGACCTGCCAATTGAATATTATGACCTGTCGGTCGAAAACCGCGACGCCACCGATGATCAGGTGACAGTCGATGCCGCCAATGCCATCAAGAAGCACGGCGTCGGTATCAAATGCGCCACCATCACCCCCGATGAAGCCCGCGTCGAGGAGTTCAAGCTCAAGAAGATGTGGAAGTCGCCCAATGGCACCATCCGCAACATTCTGGGCGGCGTGATTTTCCGTGAGCCCATCATCTGCAAGAACGTGCCGCGCCTGGTGCCGGGCTGGACCCAGCCAATCATCGTTGGCCGCCACGCCTTTGGCGACCAATACCGCGCCACCGACTTCAAGTTCCCCGGCAAGGGCAAGCTGACCATGAAGTTTGTCGGCGAAGACGGCACCGTGATCGAGCATGACGTGTTCGACGCCCCGAGCGCCGGTATTGCCATGGGCATGTACAATCTGGACGCGTCGATCCGCGACTTCGCCTATTCGAGCTTCAATTACGGCCTCGCCCGCGGCGTGCCGGTCTATCTCTCGACCAAGAACACCATTCTCAAGGCCTATGACGGCCGCTTCAAGGACATCTTCCAGGAAATCTACGACGCCGAGTTCAAGGACAAGTTCGAAGCCAAGAAGATCTGGTATGAACACCGCCTGATCGACGACATGGTTGCCTCGGCCCTCAAGTGGTCCGGTGGCTATGTCTGGGCCTGTAAGAACTATGACGGCGACGTGCAGTCCGACATCGTGGCGCAGGGTTTCGGCTCGCTGGGCCTGATGACTTCGGTTCTCGCAACGCCCGATGGCAAGATCGTGGAAGCCGAAGCTGCGCACGGCACGGTGACCCGTCACTATCGCCAGCATCAGCAGGGCAAGGAAACCTCGACCAATTCCACCGCCTCGATCTTCGCCTGGACCCGTGGTCTCGCCCACCGCGCCAAGCTCGACGATAATGCCGAACTGGCCAAATTTGCCGAGACGCTGGAAAAGGTCACTGTCGACACCATCGAAGAAGGCAAGATGACCAAGGACCTGGCCCTGCTCGTGGGTCCCGATCAGCCCTGGCTGACCACGATGGGCTTCCTCGATGCCATCGACGCCAACCTGCAGAAGGCCATGGCCGCCTGAGCCTGAATTTGCCTTGCAAGCGAAAGCCGGGGCCTGCCCCGGCTTTTTTATTGCTAGAGCAGCTCGCCTGGCGCATAGCGATTGACGACAATTCCGCAATCGTAGCTCTGTGATCCCAGGAGCGTGAGCTGACGCGCTCCGTCATAAAAAATCGTTTGACCGCCGCCCAACGCCGCCGGATTAGCATAGAGCTGCAGCTCGTCCACGAGCCCCTCCGCCAAAAGCTCGGAAACAAGGCGTACGCCACCGAAAGTGATAATGTCCCGACCAGGCCCTCGCTTGAGCGCCCTCATCGTTTCAGGCAGAGCTCCCCTGATCGCCCGGGTCCGTTCCGCTCGGGGTACAAACGACGTATCGGTAAGCACGATCTTTTCCGCCTCAACAATGTGCCGGGCGAAGGCAAAGTCCGGCAGCGCCGGATAGAGCTCGGCGATACCCGTCCAGTGCGCAACATAGTCCTCAACCATCAACCGGCTGAGCAATATCGTATCGACTGCCGCCAGTGTGTCGTTGAACTCCCGCCGTAGCGCCGCGTCCCATGGCCAGTTTTCTACGTAATTCCATAATTGCCATGAAACAGGCCTGTCGGCCCCAACAAACCCATCGGCGGAGGTCTGCATCAAAACCACCAACTTACGCATCGTTCGCTCCAAAACCAATTGCATTTTACAAGTAGTTGATAGCGAAGGCACTTGCATATCGCAAGTGGAAATCCTAGAAGGATGACATGCGCAACCACAACCGTTCCGGCTGCCCCATCAATCTGACGCTCGAAATTCTCGGCGATCGATGGAGCCTGCTCATCCTGCGCGACATGATGTTTGGTGGAAAACGGACTTACAATCAGTTCCTCGAAAGCGACGAGAAGATCGCCACCAACATTCTACGGGATCGCCTGCAGGCGCTGGTCGAGGCGGGTCTGCTCGTCCGCGCGGCGGACCCGACGCACAAGCAAAGGATCACCTATCGTCTCACCGAAAGCGCCATCCAGCTTGTTCCGGTCATGGCCCATCTCGGCAATTGGGGACAGAGAACATTGCCGGCCGACGCAGAGCTAGCGGCCAAGGCTCGCGGCATCTTTGCTGGTGGGCCGGCCCATTGGGATGAATTGATGAGCGCCTTGCGCGCAGAACATCTGGGGATCTGACCCAGCGGCTCGATCCCTGTAGTTCCGGAGCAACAAAAAAGGCCGGGATTGCTCCCGACCTTCCTGTCGCACAAATGGAATCGAACCTATTTCGTCTTGGCCTTAGCTGCGCCCTTTTCGGCTGTGACCTCGACCCTCTCGCCGGCGACCACAGTAAAGGCGGTTTCCGTCTCGCTATCGTCCTCATAGCGGGTGACGACGACGAAATCGCCGGCGGGAAGCGTGGTCTGATATTCGGTGTCGTAGCCGTAGCCCATCTCTTCGCGATTGCCCTGAATATCCTTCTTGGCCGAGAAGACCTGGAAGGACTTCGCTTCGGGCATGGAGATGGCGGCAACACCGGCATTGATGACCACATCGACATCGACCCGTTGGCCGCTGACCACCGTGAACGGCATCTGGGCGCTGGCTGCATTCATCCGCACCTCGGCGACATAATCGCCCGGCGTCAGTTGATATTCATTGCCCGGGCCATAGCCATAGCCAACCTCTTCGCGCGACCCGTCAATGGCCTGGGCGGCCTTGAAGACATTGACCGCCATGCCACCATCCTCGATGGTCATGCCCTCGATATAGCTGCCATTGATCACGGCAAGACCGACGCCGGCCACCAGGTCCTTTTCCACCGTTTCACCGGCGGCGAGGGTGAAAGTCTCGGACACTTCGCCCTGCCCCACCTTGGCCGTGACGGTGACCTCACCAGCCGGCGCAGCAAATTCGCCCTCGCCATAGCCATAGCTGTCCCCGCCTTCGAAATAGATGTTGAGCGCTGCCCCATCGGCCACGGGCTCACCTTCTGCGGCATAGGCCCTGACGATCACGGTGCCCGCATTCATCACGAAATAGGGCGCGGCAAGCGCATCGGCGGCTATGGTGACGGACTGGGTCTGCTCGACCGGACCATAGCGCACGACCAGATCGTAGTCGCCCGGCGCGATCTGCTTGGTGGGAATACCATAGCCATAGTCGATGGTGTCGCCACTCTGGTTGAGTTCCCAATAGACCGGACCGTCATTCTGATCGGTCAGCAGGTCACCGCCTTCGGCCAGGGCCATTTCGATGGTGAAATTCTTATCGAGCATGGCCGGCTGCGGCGTCGGTTCGGGCTCCGGCGCCGGTTCGGGTTCGGCCTGCGCCACCTCTGCAACGGTGCGGGTCAAAGCCTCGACAAGGTCGCTGCCATCCTGCGCGGAGAGATATTTGCCGCCGGTATTCTCAGCTAGGCAGGCCACCTGGCGACCTTCTTCGTCCGAAAGGCCGAAACCGAGCACATGGGTGGTAAAATCGATACCCTGCGATTCAAGGTCGCTGCCCAAGGCGCAGGGATCCACTTCGCAGGTTTCAAGCCCATCGGTAATCAGAATGACCGTGGCCTTTTCCTCGGTATAGCGCAGCTCTTCGGCGGCAAGGCGCACCGCATCGCTAAGCGGTGTCATGCCCTTGGGATTGATGTCGCCGGCCGCTTCGGCAATGGCCGCGCCCGTGCCAGGGGCCGGCTCGACCAGCATTTCAATATCGGCGCAATTGCCTTTTTCGCGATGACCATAGGTCATCAGGCCCAACTCCAGATCGTCCGGCAGCTCGGCCAACACCGAAGACAGCGTCTCGCGCGCAATGGTGATGCGCGCCTTGCCATCGACCTGGGCCCACATGGAACCGGACCCATCCAGAACGATGACGGCCCGCTCGGCCGCTATCGCCGGGAATGCCAGCCCGATCGCGGCAAGCGCGCCCAGCACGGCCCTACTCAAAAGTCGCATGAAATTCGCCCTCCAAACTGAAATATCGCCACGACCGGCGACCATGCTAAAAAAGCCATGCCGGTCATGAAGCCAGCATGAATGGATAGTTCAGATTTGTCCCACCAAGTTCGCCGCCTGCGAATAGTATTGCGGCAAGAACAGGCGGAGAACTTGATCATGCCGGCTCGACGGCCCCGGGTACAGTAAAACCTCGATCTATGCTGTTCTCGACATTGCCCGGGCAAGAAACGGCAGCGTCGGCGCCGTGCATTGGCATGCCGATGGCCAAGGGCACCATATTCTGATGACGCCGGATCGCGCGGCACGTATGCTGGCGCGATCCTTCCTCGAGTCTTTCCTTACTTCGGATATTGTGAGATGCCCGTCGGCGTCATTCTGGCCTTTCTGGCCTATGCCGTATTTTCCATGGCAGACGCCCTGATCAAGGCCACAGGTCCGACCCTGTCGGTCTTCGAAATCGCATTTTTCACCACGTCATTCTCTATCATACCGGCCATGCTGACCAAGCGCGGCGAGCGCTGGCGCGACATTTATCGGCTGCACCACCCTTGGCTGGTGCATCTGCGCTGCCTGACCGCCATTAGCGGTACCGCCTGCGTGATGTACGCCTTCACCCATATTCCCTTTGCCGAAGTCTATGCCATCGGCTTCACCACGCCCCTGTTCGTGACCCTGCTCTCGGTGCTGGTGCTGCGCGAATATGTGGCCCTGCATCGCTGGATATTACTGTTCATCAGCTTCATGGGCGTGGTCCTGGTGATCCGGCCGGGCCTGAAAGCGCTGGAAACCGGCCATTTCGTAATGATGGCCGGCGCCATGCTGGGGGCCGTGACAACCACCGTGCTGCGCCATGTGGCGCCCAAGGAAAGGCGCGTGAGCCTTGTGGGCCTGCAGGTGCTATATTCGGCGGCCGTCAATGCCGTGCTGATGGCGCCCAGTTTTGTGGTTCCCTCACCGGCGCAGCTCGGCGTCCTGCTCGGCATCGGCCTATTGGGGGGCATGGGCGGACTGCTGCTCATTCAGGCCAGCAAGCAGACCCCCGCCAATCTGATCGCCCCGGTGCAATATAGCCAATTGATCTGGGCCATTCTGTTCGGCGCGGTGTTCTTCGGGGAATATCCGGACTGGATCGCCATTGTGGGCATGGTGATCGTCGTGGGCGCCGGACTGCTCAACGTGCTGAGCGAACGTCCCCGCATCCGCTGGAAGCCGCGCATCTTCTTCTTCCGCATCGGGCAGTAGAACGCCTAATGCGTGGTGGTGTCCCAGTAATCCCACCGGCGCACAATGGCCGGCCCGTCGGTCACGCTCCGATGAATGACCAGTTTGGAATGCAGATGGGCATTGGACACGCGAGCGGTATGACCGCCCCCGATAACCTCCATGCGCCGCCGGTCCGGTCCGAAATAATCGGCCGTTTCGATATAAACGATATCGTGCTTGAGCTGGCTGACCAGCCTGTCCGTCAGTAGCTCCGAATTTTCCGGCAGGCACAGAATGTCGTCAAACCCCATTTCGATGTAGCGCAGGAACGTGTCCGCATCGCAATCCTGCGTGATCAGGATGATCGGGGCGAGCTTCACCCGGGGCGATGGGTAATGCCGCAACCGATGAAGGATATCGGTCTTTTCCGCATCCTCAGTGGCGAAATGGACGAGAAAGAACAGGTTGGAGACCACCCGTTTGCGCAATTCGGTCACATCGCGGTAATGCGCGAACAGGCCAAATCCAGTCGCTCGGGCGAAGCGCTCGAGGCTTCTCAACGGCGCGCCGGGCGGGCAACAGGCCACCGCCCCGCATTCGGACAGGATCGTTGATCGTCCGTTCATGTCCGTCGACCTCCCAATCGACGGAACGATACTAGCGCAGTGCAGCGGGCGCGAAAATGCAAAAAAGCCGTTCAGCATGGTGCCACGCTGAACGGCTTCGATAAAATTGCTAGGACGGGCGGACTAGATCAGTGCCCGGATCGCGGCAATGGCGTCATCAGCCTTGGAGCCGTCCGGCCCACCGCCCTGGGCCATGTCGGGACGGCCGCCGCCGCCCTGCCCGCCCAAAGCCGCCGTAGCCGACTTGATCAGCGTGCCGGCTGCATAGCGGCTGGTCAGGTCATCGGTAACGCCTATGGCCACCGTACCCTTGCCGTCCTCGCCCTTGAGCACCATGACCACCACGCCCGAGCCGACGCGTTTCTTTTCCGCATCCACGACCGACTTGATGTCCTTGGCGGCCACGCCCTCGACGACACGGCCGACAAAGGTCACACCATTGATGGTTTCGCTGGCATCGCCGCCGGCGCCGCCACCGCCCAGCGCCAGCTTCTGGCGAGCATCGGCCAGGGCCTTCTCCGCGTTTTTGAGCTGGTTCTGCAGGGCCTCGATGCGGTCGAGCACGTCATGCGTGCCCGAGCGCAACAGTCCGGCCGCCGAGGCCACAATATTGGTACTGGTATTGCCGCGATGGCGGGCCGCATTGCCCGTCAGCGCCTCGATGCGGCGCACCCCGGCGGCAACGGCACCCTCGGAGACGACCGAGACCAGGCCAATATCGCCCGTGCGGCGCACATGGGTGCCGCCACATAGTTCCACCGACCAACCAAGGCCATTGCCCGACGGTTCGCCCATGGACACCACGCGCACTTCATCACCGTATTTTTCGCCGAACAGCGCCCGAGCGCCCGATTCCTTGGCCTCATCGACACCCATCAGGCGCGTCTCGACCGGGCTGTTCTGGAGAATGATCGCATTGGCAATATCCTCCACCTCGGCCATTTCCTGCGGCGTCATCGGCTTGGTATGCACAAAGTCAAAGCGCAGGCGGTCGGCCGAAACCAGCGACCCTTTCTGGGCAACGTGATCGCCCAGCACCAGGCGCAGAGCCTCATGTAGCAAATGGGTGGCCGAGTGATTGGCACGGATCGCCGAGCGGCGCTCGTGATCAACGATCAATTCGACGGCCTGCCCGCGCTTGAGCGTACCCTCGGTGACCTTGACCTTATGGGCGAAGACGCCGTGATGCTTGCCGGTATCCAGCACCTGGGCGGCAAAACCTTCGCCCTTGATCACGCCACTATCGCCGACCTGGCCACCGCTTTCGCCATAAAAGGGGGTCTGATTGACCACCACAATGCCGTCCTGACCGGCAGCGATCGCGTCGACTTCGCTTCCCTCGATCAGAAGCGCCTTGACCTCGCCCTCGGCGACCTCGGTCTCATAGCCGAGAAATTCGGTGGGGCCGAGCTTGTCGGCCAGGCCATACCAGACCGTATCGGTAGCGGCCTCACCCGAACCGGCCCAATTCTTGCGCGCCTCGGCCTTCTGCTGGGCCATGGCGGCGTCGAACCCGGCCTGGTCGACCGAAATATTGCGCGACCGCAACGCATCTTGGGTCAGGTCGAGCGGGAAGCCATAGGTGTCATAGAGTTTAAACGCGGTAGCGCCATCGAGCACGGCTCCCTCGCCCAGATCGGCGGTCTCGGCCTCGAGAATCTGCAGGCCACGGCCCAGCGTCTTGAGGAAACGACCCTCTTCGAGGCGCACGGTCTCAGCGATCATGGCCTCGCCACGGCTGAGCTCAGGATAGGCCTGGCCCATTTCACGCACCAGTGTCGGCACCAACTTGTGGATCACCGGCTCATTGGCACCCAAAAGGGTCGCATGGCGCATGGCACGGCGCATGATGCGCCGCAGCACATAGCCGCGGCCCTCATTGGAGGGCAGAACGCCCTCGGCAATCAGGAAGCTCATGGAGCGCAAATGGTCGGCAATGACGCGCAGACTGCGATTGCCCGGACCGTCAATATCGGCATTGGTGGCATTGGCCGCAGCCCCGATCAGTGCCCTGAACAGATCGATGTCATAATTGTCGTGCACGCCCTGCATGACCGCAGCAATGCGCTCGAGCCCCATGCCGGTGTCGATCGAGGGACGCGGCAGGCCAGTGCGAGACCCATCGCCATGCTGCTCATATTGCATGAACACCAGGTTCCATATCTCGATCCAGCGATCGCCATCTTCCTCGGGCGAACCCGGAGGGCCGCCCCAGACCTTATCGCCGTGGTCGTAGAAAATTTCCGAGCAGGGACCGCAGGGGCCGGTGTCGCCCATCTGCCAGAAATTGGACTTGGCCCCGAGACGCACAATGCGGTCTTCGGACAGGCCAGCAATCTTTTTCCAAAGCTCGAGGGCCTCGTCATCGTCCTCGTAGACAGTGACCATGAGCCTGTCTCGAGGCAGCGCCCAATCCTTGGTGAGCAGGGTCCAGGCCAGTTCGATGGCGCGATCCTTGAAATAATCGCCGAAGGAGAAATTCCCCAACATTTCAAAGAAGGTGTGGTGGCGCGCAGTGAAACCGACATTGTCGAGATCGTTATGCTTACCCCCGGCGCGTACGCATTTCTGCGCCGTCGAGGCCGTTGAATAGGGACGCTTTTCGACCCCCGTAAAGACGTTCTTGAACTGCACCATGCCCGCATTGGTGAACATCAGCGTCGGATCGTTGCGCGGCACCAAAGGGCTGGAGGCGACAGGTTCGTGGCCGTTCCGTGTAAAGTAACCGACAAAGCTGGAACGAAGATCGTTTACGCTGGTCATGCAGAGGCTTTCTTGGGCGAGAATGCGAACGCATCCTTGGAAGAATTTTGAGGCTTTCTATCCCGCAGGACTTGGCCCTGTCCAGCATCGTGGCACCCCCAATCCCGCCTAAAAGGCAAGAAAAAGGCACCGGATAACCGGTGCCTCAAAGCAATGCATGGGATCGTCCGGACCGATCAATCCTCGCCGCTGTCGCTGTCGTCGCCGCCATCGACCAGAAGGACCTCGCCCAGCAACCCCGAACTCTCGCGCACACCCTGTTCGATCGTGGCAGCGATTTCGGGATTGTCCTTGAGGAACTGACGCGAATTCTCACGCCCCTGCCCCAGCCGCTGGCTGTCCCAGGAGAACCAGGCGCCGGACTTTTCGACAATGCCCGACTTGACGCCCAGATCGAGCAATTCGCCAGTCTTGGATATGCCCTCGCCATACATGATGTCGAATTCGACCTGACGGAACGGCGGCGCCAGCTTGTTCTTGACCACCTTGACGCGGGTCTGGTTGCCGACGATCTCCTCGCGATCCTTGATCGCGCCGATACGGCGGATATCGAGACGCACCGAGGCATAGAACTTCAGCGCATTGCCGCCGGTCGTGGTTTCGGGCGAACCATACATAACGCCGATCTTCATGCGTATCTGGTTGATGAAGATGACAAGGCACTTGGACTTGGAGATGGACGAGGTCAACTTGCGCATGGCCTGGCTCATCAAGCGCGCCTGCTGGCCGGGTAGGCTGTCGCCCATTTCACCTTCCAGTTCGGCGCGCGGCGTAAGCGCGGCAACCGAGTCGACCACCAGAACGTCAATGGCGCCCGACCGCACCAGCGTATCGGTGATCTCCAGGGCCTGTTCGCCGGCATCGGGCTGGGAGATCAGCAGATCATCGACATTGACGCCAAGCTTGCGCGCATAGACGGGGTCCAACGCATGCTCGGCATCGACGAAGGCGCAAATGCCACCCTTGCGCTGCGCTTCGGCAATGACGTGCAAAGCCAGCGTGGTTTTGCCCGAGCTTTCCGGCCCGAAAATTTCAACGATACGGCCCTTGGGCAGCCCGCCAATGCCGAGCGCGATGTCCAGGCCAAGCGAACCGGTCGAGATCGCCTCGACCTCAATGGCCGAGTTCTCACCCAGGCGCATGATCGAGCCCTTGCCGAAATTCCGCTCGATCTGGCTCAGCGCTGCGGCAAGAGCCTTATCCTTGTCCATCGATCCACCCTCAACGACGCGAAGCGGCGAAGCTGCCATAATGCTGTCTCCTTATTTCACGCTCCCGGGGCCCATGCAACGAGAGGTGATCAATGCCAGATGTCTTCAATTCGTGCTTTATTTGTTCTCATTTTGTTTCATTTTCGTCAAGAGACAAAATGAGAACAAAACATCCAGCAGCAAAGGACCGCACCGCCGTGCAGATAGAGCGATTCTGTTTGACCGTCAGCCCGGGCAGAAAAGTATGATTTTTGACTGGACAGTTGCCCACCGGAACAGTTTTATGCCGCCAACGCCAAACCGGGGACCACTCATGCATCTGATCCAGTACTATGACGACAAGGGGAATCGCGCCGTCGGCGTGACGCATAATGGCGAGACCCGCCGGGTCAAGGGCGTCGCCAGCGTCTATGAACTGGTTCAGGGCGCCTTTGCGGCCACGGGCGGCCTGCCCGCCGCCATCGAGACCCGCGGGCTCGACGAAAGCATCGACCGGCAGGCCCTGGCACACGAAGGCCGGCTGCTGGCCCCGATCGATCATCCCGATCCGGCCCATCTGCATGTGACAGGCACGGGCCTGACCCATCTCGGCTCCGCCGCCACGCGCGACGCCATGCACAAGGCCAATGGCGAGAAGCCGGCTGGCGAATTGACCGACAGCATGAAGATGTTCCGCATGGGGCTGGAAAACGGCAAGCCGGCGCCCGGCGAAAAGGGCGTGCAGCCGGAATGGTTCTATAAGGGCAATGGCCATATCGTGGTCAATCCAGGCAGCGCCATCCCCTCCCCCTCCTTCGCGCTGGATGCGGGCGAGGAACCCGAAATCGCCGGTATCTACGTCATCGATCCCGAAGGCCGGCCGCGTCGCCTCGGCTTTGCCCTGGGCAATGAGTTTTCCGACCATGTGACCGAGCGGATCAACTATCTCTATCTGGCACATTCCAAGCTGCGCGCCTGCTCGTTCGGTCCCGAACTGCGCATCGGCGACTTGCCCCGCCATATCGAGGGCATGTCGCGCATTCTGCGCAATGGCGAGGTTCTGTGGGAAAAGCCTTTCCTCTCGGGCGAGGACAATATGAGCCACACCATAGCCAATCTCGAATATCACCACTTCAAATATGACCTGTTCTGCCAGCCGGGCGACGTGCATGTGCATATGTTCGGCACGGCAACGCTGAGCTTTGCCGACGGCATTTCCACCAAGCCCGACGATGTCTTCGAGATCGAGGAAAGCCAGTTCGGCCTGCCGCTGCGCAATCCTGTGCGCGTGGAAGAGGAAAAGCCGGTGGTGATTGCCGGGCTCTACTAGTTCCGCCCCATCCTGCCGAGGGTTTTATCGCCGGGCTCGTCCCGGCGATTTCTTTTTTGGGGCATGGACGCCGGCCGCACATGCCGCCCCGTCTTTACTCGCCTCAACTAACATGTCAGTTATGCCCCCGCTCTGACGGAGGATGGACATGAGTGCGCATAGCTTCGAAAAACGCCGTATCGCCCAGACCGAGCTGGAGGTCACGACCTTGGGACTGGGTGGGGCGAGCCTGGCGGGCATTTTTTCAGCCGTGCCGGCCGAGCAGGCCCGCGCCACCGTCAACCATGCGCTCGAAATCGGCATCAACTATGTCGATACGGCTCCCCAATATGGCCTGGGTCGTTCGGAACATCTGGTGGGCGATGTGGTGCGCGAGGCCAATCCGCGCCCGATCATCTCCACCAAAGTGGGGCGCCGCCTCACACCGGTCGATCCCATCATCCAGGACAAGGGCAACTGGATTGATCCGCTGCCTTTCGATCAGGTCTATGACTATTCCTATGACGGCATCATGCGCTCGCATGCCGACAGCCTGCAGCGGCTGGGCCTTGAAAAGGTGGACATTCTCTATGTCCACGATATTGGCGTGGCCACCCACGGCGTAGAGGGCAATAAGCCGCTCTGGGACCAGCTTGCCTCGGGCGGCTACGAGGCCCTGCGCGAATTGCGTGACGGTGGCACGGTCAAAGCCATCGGGCTTGGCGTCAATGAATGGGAAGTCTGCATGGACGCCTTCGCCCTTGGCGATTGGGACGTCTTCCTGCTGGCTGGCCGCTACACGCTGCTTGAACAGACGGCGCTTGCGCCCTTTATGACCACCTGCATCGAGCGCAAAGCCTCGGTCGTGGTCGGCGGCCCCTTCAATTCCGGCATTCTGGTTGGGGGCGACAAGTTCAACTATGCCAAGGCGCCCGACGAAATCGTGCAGCGGGTACGCGCTATTGAAGCGGTGTGCAAATCCTTCAACGTGCCCCTGCCCGCCGCTGCTCTGCAGTTCCCGCTGACCCATCCGGCGGTCTGCAATGTGCTGCCCGGTCCGCGCTCGCCGGCGGAGCTGGACGGGATCATGGACTGGTGGACCATCCGCATTCCCGATGCGCTCTGGTCGACCCTTGCCCAGGAGGGCCTTTTGGCACCCGGAACGCCGGTGCCCGGCGGCACGGCTTGACGCGACAACAATATCGGCCATATGAATAACTATATGGTTTTGTAACTGGATCGTTGTGAATGATCGACACTGCACGTCTCGACGCCACTTTTCATGCCCTGTCCGACCCCACGCGCCGGGCCATCCTGGCGCGATTGGCCGCGGAAGGCGATGTGACAGTTATGGACCTGGCCGAGCCATTCGCCATGAGCCAGCCGGCCATTTCCAAGCATCTCAAGGTGCTGGAAAAGGCGGGGCTGGTGTCCCGCGGCCGCGACGCCCAGCGACGACCGGTGCATCTGGAAGCCCAGCCCCTGGCCGAGGCCACCGGCTGGCTGATCGAATACCGCCAATATTGGCAGGCCCAGTTTGGCCGGCTCGACGATCTGCTGGCCGAGTTGCAGCGCCTGGAGACAACAGCAGGTAAGAATTAGGAGGCAAGTGATGCAGTTTGGTGACCCGCTCTCGGTGACCACGCCGAGCGATACACAGATCGTTATCGAGCGGGGCTTCGTCGCGCCGCCACACCTGGTCTATGCCTGCTATACCCAGCCCAGCCTTATTCGCCGCTGGCTCACCGGCCCGGATGGCTGGACCATGCCGGTCTGCATCTATGATGCGCGTAGCGGCGGCACCTATCGCTTCGAATGGCACGGGCCGGGTGGCGAGGGCTTTCTGGCCGTCTCCGGCGAAATCAATCAGATCGATGCGATCCGCTACATTGACAGCCAGGAAGAGTTTGACGGCGGCGTCATGGGCCCCGCCTACCGCGCCGAACTCGCTTTTTCTCTGGAAGGACAGGGCACCAAACTGGTCAACACCTTGACCTATACCTCCCTCGCCCATCGCGACATGGCCACATCGACCGGCATGGCCGAGGGTATGGAAATGAGCTTCAAGAGCCTGGATCGGCTGCTGGCCAAGGAACAAGGCTGAACCGGCGCCCGGCGCGGATTCATCAATTCAGGTCTAGGGCGTAAGCCTTTAGAAATTCGAACGGAATCAAGTCCAGGACGCGCTGGTTCGTCGCGCGCAGATAGACGCGCGGTGCCTTACCGGCATTATGTGCCTGCGCCCAGCGATTGGCGACCAGACACCAGCGATTGCCCGCCGCGAGGCCCGGAAAGCTGAACTCCGGCCGCGGCGTCGAGAGATCGTTTCCAACGCTCTGGGAATAGGCCAGGAACTCGTCCGTCGCCGCTATGCAGACCAGATGCACCGCTCTGCCGTCGGGGCCGGCGAAGCAATGGCCATTGCGGAAATAGCCGGTCAACGGATCGTGCGAGCACGGCTGCAATGGCTCGCCCAGCACATTGAACTCGACCGGGTCTTCGATACGGACATTCACAATCATGCTCCCAGCGTGCCGAACCTTTGGCTAAGGATCCGCGCGTGACGCTTGGTTGTGGGCCTAGCTGTCGCCCTTGTCCATCCGCCGCAGCACTTCCTTGACCTTGGAATTGATCTGGTCGAGCGAATAGGGCTTGGGCAGGAAATCGACGCTCTGGTCGTCCTCGATGTCGCGGCGCACACTTTCCTCGGCATAGCCGGACACGAAGATTATCTTGAGCCTGGGCATCTTGTCACGAATGACCTTGAGCATGGTCGGCCCATCCATTTCCGGCATGACGACGTCGGAAATGATGAGATCGACTATATAATCCAGGTCCTCGAGCACTTCGATCGCTTCTTCGCCCCCATCGGCCTCGAAGACTTCATAGCCAGTGGCGCGCAGGGCGCGGGCGGAGAAGGCGCGCACGCTTTCCTCGTCCTCGACCAGAAGGATACGCTCGTGACCGGTGAGGTCTTTCGCCGGCGCGGCCGCCGCAGCCGCCTTGGCAGCGGCCTCCTCGGCGGTGGGCACATAGCGCGGCAGGAAAATCTTGAAGGTCGTGCCGACGCCGACGGTCGAGACCGGGTAGATAAAACCTTCGGTCTGCTTGACGATGCCATAGACCGTGGAGAGGCCGAGGCCCGTTCCCTTGCCCAATTCCTTGGTGGTGAAGAAGGGCTCGAAAATCTTGGCCAGAACCTCCGGGCTCATCCCGGTGCCGGTATCCTCGACATCGATCAGCACATAGTCCGCCGGCACCATGCCCTCGAACTTCATGGTCGCCGCTTCCGCCTCGGTTACATTGGACGTTCGCAGGGTGATCGAGCCGCCATTGGGCATGGCGTCGCGCGCATTGACCACCAGGTTGATGATCACCTGTTCGAGCTGCACCACATCGGCGCGGACCGGCCAGATATTGCGGCCATGCTCGACCGTGAGATTGTTTTTCTCCCCGATCATGCGCTTCAAAAGCACCGTCAGATCATCGACGATCAGCGGCAGTTCGAGCACTTGCGGGCGCAGCGTTTGCCGGCGCGAAAAGGCCAGAAGCTGGCGGGTTAGGCCGGCAGCGCGATTGGCGTTCTGCTTGATCTGCATCAGCTCGTTGAAGGACGGATCGCCCGGCTTGTGCTTGAGGAGCAGTAGGTCCGAGAAGCCGATAATAGCGGTCAGCAGATTGTTGAAATCGTGCGCCACGCCGCCGGCGAGCTGGCCGACAGCCTGCATTTTCTGGCTCTGGGCGAATTGGGCCTCGAGCTTGCGCTGGTCCGTCATGTCCAGCGCATAGACATTGACCTGCTCCGGCGAACCGGCGCTGACCTCGGAGGCCGAGATATAGAGCCGCACGGCATGATCGCCCTCGACGCTCAAGGCGGCATCGACCGGTTCGACCTCCGAGCGCTGCGCGGTGGCGTCGCTGAGTGCCTTGGCCAATTTGTCCCTGCTGCCTTCGCCGATGAGATCGCGCAGGGGCTGCAATTCGAGGCTCTTGTCCTCGCCCGACCAGTGGAAAATGCGCCCGAACGGCGCATTGGTGCGCACGATGCGGCCTTCGCCGTCCAGCGTGGCAATGGCAAAGGGCGTATCGTTGAAAAAGCGCGAGAAGCGCACTTCGGCGGCGCGTAATTCTTCCTCGGTATCCGGCGCGCTCGACATGTCGAGCACCAGAGTGCGCGTCTCACCCAATTCGCCATCGGCCAGGCGTGCGGCGCGATGCAAGAGACGCACCGGCAGGGCCGTGCCATTGCGGCGAACAAGGTCGATATCGATGATCTCGGTGCGGATTTCCCCGTCGCCCCTGCCCCGCATCAATAGCGATGCCCCATCGCCGCGCACAATATCGGTCAGCGCCAATTGGCCGGCATTGAACTCAGCCAGGTCATAGCCCAGCCAATCGGCCAGCGTGGAGTTGAGATATTGGATCTGCCCATGCGCATCGGCCGAGAAAAAGCCGGAGGGCGAATGGTCGAGATAGTCGATAGCGCGCTGCAGGTCGCGGAAGGCGGTCTCGTTATTCTCGCGGTCGCGGGTAATGTCTTCTACCGACCAGGCCACCAGCGGCCTGCTTCTGTCCCCGATATCGGGCAGCGGCCGCACCGACACGCGATACCAGAACACTCGGCTCGCCTCGGACTGCGATCCGCCCAGCCCGCCGGGCACGCGGATATCCTCGATGGCGCTGCGCCCATCCCGCGCCGCCTTCGACACCCGATAAATCGCCTCGCCCGCATCGGCATGGCCGGAAAACAACCGCGGCACGCCCACCGGCACACCATTGGTCATGGCCCCGGGAAAGCTGCCATAATGCTGGTTGACGTAAGTGATCTTGCCCTCGCGATCGGCGATAAGCGCCCCGAACGGAAGACTGTCGACCACGGCATGGCTGAGCGTGCGGCGATCCTCGCTGCCGGCAAAGCGGAAGAGGCCCGCCGCCAGCCCGAATAGGAAGAAAACACCGGCAACGGCCAGAAGGCCGACAAAACCCATGACCAGTTCGGACGGAATACGCTCGCCGAAGAGCGAGAAGATCACCGCCACCACGACCAGGCCCAGACCGAGAAGGGCAACGCGCCACAATCCCGCACCACCACGACCCGAATCCAGAACCGGTTCGGGGTAGCTGTCCTCGCCAATGGGCGTCGATGCCATCAGGTTCTGCTCCGGGCAATACGTCTCGTCCCGAATCGGGACATCAGGAAAGGTCTAGCAAATGGACCGGTCCGGTGGGAGGGCGAACCGGCTTTTCAACATGCTAGCGGCGTCACGCGCTTGGCCGCCAACCGCCGCCCGGTTTCTTAAGGCGCATCACGAAGCCGATGACCTCGGCCACCGCCTTGAAATGCTCGGCCGGAATGGTCTCGTCGATATCGACAGAGGCAAATAGAGCACGCGCCAATGGCGGATTTTCGACAATGGGCACATCATTGTCCTTGGCCAGCTCGCGAATGCGCAAGGCGATGGCGTCGGCGCCCTTGGCCACGCATTTGGGCGCGGCCATGTCCTTTTCGTATTTGAGCGCAACGGCAAAGTGGGTCGGGTTGGTGATGACCACAGTGGCATCGGGGACCGCCGCCATCATGCGTTTGCGGGCTCGATCCTGACGCAATTGGCGAATGCGGCCCTTCACATGTGGGTCGCCTTCCATCTGCTTATATTCCTCGCGCGTCTCCTGGACGGTCATCATCTGCCGCTTCCACCACTTCTGGCGGACGTAGAAATAGTCGGCGGCGGCAATGGCGGTGATGACGGCCAGAACGGCCGCGAAAATCTTGATACCGATTTCCTGGAAGTCGATCAGGATCATGATCGGATCGGCCGTCACCATCGTATCGAGCCGGTCCCTCTCGGGCCAGCAGACGGCCACCACGATGGCACCAACGACCATGATCTTGATCAGCCCCTTGCCAAAATTGACTAGGGCATCGGTCGAGAACAGACGCTTGGCCCCGCCGATCGGGGAAATCTTGGAGAGCTTGGGCGTGATGGGATCGACCGACCAGACAAGCCGGTGCTGCACCAGATTGGCGAGAATGCCGCACACCATCAGCACAGCAAGCGGGATCAGCACCACCCCGATCACCGCCAGGGCCAGCCCGTTGAAGAAATCGGCAAAGCCGGCGCCCTCGACGTCGAACTGATCCGCATTCATGAAAATCAGGCTCAGCGATTGGCTCAACTGGCTGCTGATCCAGGGCGATAACATGGCAAAGACAATGCCCGAGCCCATCAGCATGAACCAGGTGGTTACCTCCTGGCTCTTGGCGACATCGCCCTTCTTGTGGGCGTCCTCGAGCTTTTTCTGGGAGGGATCTTCTGTTTTGGAGTCTTGATCGGGGGCTTCATCCGACATGGGCTACCCCCGCCACATGGCCAGATGATTTTCAAAGGCGGTGATATACCAGCCCATCATCATCACAATCAGGATCGCGAACAGCAGCAGGCCGACAATAATATTGGCCGGCATGAGGATGAAATAGACCTGCAATTGCGGCATAAGCCGCGCCAGGATGCCGGCGCCAAGATTGAACACCAGGCCGAAAACGATGAAGGGTGCGGACATCTGCACGCCCACGGCAAAGGCCCCGCTGACGGTGCGGATGGCCAATTGCATCGCATCCTCGAACATCAGCGGGTCAGTGGGTGAGAACACCACATAGCTGTCGTAGATGGCCGCCAGCGCCATATGATGCAGGTCGGTGGCAAAGATCAACGTGATACCGAGAAACGACAGAAAGCTGGAAAACACCGCCCCTTGCACGCCCATCTGGGTTGGATCGGCAGCCAGCGCGCCGGACAGACCGGTCTGGAAGGCAACAATGGTGCCCGCCACCTGCGTAGCCATGACGGTAATGCGCACAATGGCACCGATGATCAGCCCCACGGCCAGTTCATGAACCAGCAGACCGACCATGCCGGCAAGATCGCCGGGCATGGCGGGAATGACGCTGCCCAGCAGCGGAAACACCACCAGCGTAAAGGCCAGCGCAAAGCTGAGGCGCAAGCGCACCGGAATGGTCTGCTCGCCGAGCGCCGGCATCAGCATGAGCATGGCGGCAATCCGCGCAAACAGGATGATATAGGTAAAGGCCGTCGCCGGAAGCCAATCGAGGCTGATCGTCACGTCAGCCGCCCACGATGATCATATCGACCACCCGGTTCATGAAGCCGGCCATAGTGGCGCCCAGAAATGGCAGGGTGATCAGCATGGTCACGAAAATGGCGATGATCTTGGGCACAAAGACCAGTGTCATTTCCTGGATTTGCGTCAACGCCTGGAACAGCGCGATCACCACGCCCACCAGCAGCCCGACCAGCATCATCGGCATCGACACGATAATCAGCGTCCAGATGCCCTGGCTGGCAATGTCGAGCACTTCTGCGCCGGTCATGGCTCAAAACCTTCGTCGATTCGGCTCGTAGTCTAGCAGAGCACGAGCCCCACCCGCACCTCCGGGCCGTCCTCGGTCTGGACCCGAGGACCATTATCAACATCCATTGCGCTCGTGCTGGCCTTCGGTCGAACCCGAGGGCAGCCCAATGGGTGCCGGGCGCTTCCGGCTAGATCGGCATCCGCATGATTTCCTCATAGGCAGAGATAACCTTGTCGCGCAGCGTAACCATGCTCTCGATGGCCATTTCGGTTTCCGAAAGCGCGGTCACCATGTCGACCACATTGGCCTTACCGCTGACCATATCGAGCGCCATCTGGTCGGTAGCCTTACCCTGATCCACCACGCCCTGCACGTTCTGCGCCAAAAGTTCGGCGAAATTGCCGCCCGGCGAAGCCACGCTGGCGGTGAGGTCGGCATTGGGCTTGGCGGCCTGATTGATCAGCCGGCTCGCATTGTTATAGGCGGCGGTCGCCGCGTTGAACGGGGTATTGTTGACAGCCATCACGCTTGCCTTTCTCGATTATCAGCCGCGCAGGATATCGAGCGTGCGCCCGAGCATCTGGCGGGTCACGGTGACCACGTTGAGATTGGCCTCATAGCTGCGCTGGGCCTGTCGCATGTCGACCGTCTCGATCAGCGTGTTCACATTGGGATATTGCACATAGCCGCTTTCATCGGCGGCCGGGTGGCCTGGCTCATAGCGCGAGGTAAAGGCGCTCATGTCATAGGCGAGCCGCCCGATCTCGACCACGCGGCCGCCCACATCGGCGTCATAGCTGGTTTCAAATGTGGGAATGCGGCGCCTATAGGGTTCGTCGCCTGGCGCCTTGCCCGCAGAATCGGCATTGGCGATGTTTTCGGCGATCACGCGCATGCGGGCCGTCTGGGCATGCAGCCCGGTGGCGGCGATACGGAGCGAGGAATTGAAGTCCATGGCTTATCCTCTAGACGTTCTTGCCTAGCGCCACGCGCAGGATGCGCATGGATTTCTGATAGAGCGTGGTCGCGGCCTGATAATCCATCATATTGGTCGTGACCTTCATCATCTCGTCTTCCAAGGTTATGCCATTGCCTTCCGGCGTGACCTCGAAATTGGCCATGCGCTGCGCATCGAACGCAGCGCCCTCGCCCGAGGAGGCAGAGAAATGCATGGGCTGGGTGACGGTGGTGACAACGGCGGATGAAGCCATCATTCCCTGCCGCTCGGTAAAGTCATATTGCTGAAGGTCCCGCCCGCGATATCCGGGGGTCTCGGCATTGGCGACGTTTTCAGCCAACAGGCCTTGACGGGCCTGGTGCCAGCGCATCTTGTCGGTCAGCGCCGAAAAGACTGGCATGTCCATTAGGCCCATGGGCCAAGCTCCCACACCCGGTTTCATTAGGCAATTCTTGCCGGGTGAATGGTTAACCAAGCGTTAAGTACCCTTAAAAGCACCCGATATCGGTTGCATTCTGCATATTTCTTGCGCCAGGTAGGCAGGAAATGCCGCCTGACGCGGCCAACACCTATTGCCCCACCCGGAATCGCGCTATGTGCGTGAACCAATCTGAAATGCTCTGGAGACGCGGTCCTTGCAATTCATTACCGGCCTGTTCGGCGGCAGCGGCAATGCCGTCCTGACCATGGTTCTCGCACTCGGCATCGTCCTGGTGTTGATCGTGCTGGGTGTCTGGCTTTTGAAGCTGATCTCCAACGTATCGGGCAATGCCGTTCGCGGGCGAAACCGGCGGCTGGCGGTCGTCGACACGCTGGCCCTGGATCAGAAACGCCAATTGCTCATCGTGCGGCGTGACAATGTCGAACATCTGATCCTGACTGGCGGACCGCAGGACGTGGTCGTCGAAACCGGCATTCCGGTCGCCGAGGTGGCGCCCGCCCCGCCGGCGCGACGCGGCCTGCCGTCCCTTTCGGCAAAAAAATCATCAGGCCCGGCCATCTCGCCGGCCTCGGAAACGCCGCCCGAGACTGAAGTGCCGCCGGCGCCCGAACCCGCCAAGCGTCCGCCACGCTCCTTGCGCCATACAGGCCTGCTCCGTCCCGTCAGCGTGCAGGACCCCACGCTAACCGTGCAAAACCCGGACACACCAGGCGGGCCTGCCGACGACTCAGCTAAAGAGGACGGAAACGAGATGGCGAGTGAAGGCGAAGCGCTTGAACACCAGAAAGGCGAGCAGGCCAATCGGAGCTGATCCGGCGCGCAAGACGCGCTGGCGGTTGCTGCTGCTGCCACTGCTGACCGCGGCCGGTCTCCTGACCCTCTGGTCCAGCGGTGCCTCCGCGCAAGATCTCTCCATCAATTTCGGAGACGAGACCACGCTGACGGAGCGGGCCATTCAGCTTATCGGGCTGATCACCCTGCTCTCGCTGGCGCCGTCGATCCTGGTGATGGTCACCAGCTTCACCCGTATCGTGGTGGTGCTCTCTCTCCTGCGCACGGCCATCGGCCTACAAACGGCGCCGCCAAACACGGTCATGGTGTCGCTGGCACTGTTTCTGACCCTGTTCATCATGCAACCGACCCTGCAACAGAGCTACGAGCAGGGCATAGCGCCGCTCATGGCCGGGCAGATCGAATTCGCCGAAGCCTTCGACGCCGGTGTCGCACCGATTCATGAATTCATGCGCAGCAATGTGCGTGACCGCGACCTCGAACTCTTCTACGATCTGTCCGAGGCCACCCCGCCCGACGAGGCCGAGGCCATTCCGCTGCAATTGCTCATTCCCGCCTTCATGATCTCGGAATTGCGCCGGGCCTTTGAAATCGGTTTCCTGCTCTTCCTGCCCTTCGTGGTCATCGACATGGTCGTGGCCTCGGTGCTGATGAGTATGGGCATGATGATGCTGCCGCCGGTGGTCATCTCCCTGCCCTTCAAGTTGATCTTCTTCGTGCTGGTCGATGGCTGGTATCTGGTGGCCGGCTCGCTGGTCCGCAGTTTCACGGGCTAGACGTGTATCGGCTCAAACCCGGTATCAAGAAAGACATGGTGCGGCGCTGGGCCCTGCCCGACCGCATCTTCTTCGGCTATGGCGCCTGCCATATCCTGGCCGGTGTCTACCTGGCCGAAGAGCCGTTGACCGGGTTTTATGCCGAGAGGATCATTCCCCGAGGCGACGCACCGGGCGGCCATATGTATGTGACCGATGGCACGGTCGTTTTCGACTATCACGGCTATAGCCGGCGCGAGCGCCTCCTAGCCCATCACCGCAAATGCTGGTCAACCGACTGCCCGGGATGGGACTGCGATATCGAGACCGTGGACTTTCCTATTCTAGGCGCCCATGCCCTCAATGCACGGAAAATGCTGGGCCCGGATCAGTATCTGTTCGACGCCGTGTCGCGCGCCCGTGCCTTCATCGCCCGCATCCCGCATGAAGATCGGTCCGCGCGGCTCCGCCAGAACTAGAGCGATGCCATCGTCCCATCCGGGCTGGCGGCATTGATCGGGGTCAGAGCGCCCTCGCCCGCATAGGTGTCGCGATAGGATGCTAGGAACGCGGTGAGGCTATCGAGCGCGGCGACCTCTGCGGCAACCTTCTTGAATTCAAGGCTGGTCGTCTGGATCGGCCCGGTCACGAAATCGAACATCGGCCATTCCGGCGAGGCCACCATGCGTTCCCCGAACTTGGCACGCAGGCGCGACAGGCCGAAACTGTCCCCCGCCAGCACATAGCCCACCGCGGCCTTGATCAGGCTCATACGCGCCGTACGATCCAGTGGCCGGGCCTTGGGCTCGGCACTGTAGATGGTCTCGATCATTTCGCCGGCCTGGCTATAGCGTTGTGCCTTCCAATGCGCATCGATGCGCATCAACTCGACATCCTTGCCATCCATATTGCTGATCAGGTCGAGCGCAAGCTGGTCGCGACCGCCATCGATCATGGCGCGCGCTTCAAGCAGGCGCCGCTGGCGCTGCAGCGAATCGGGCAGACCGGGCAATTGCGTTTCATTGAGCACGCGCAGGGCGTCCTGCGGCTTGCGATCGGCGAGATAGATCACGGCCAGATCGGCGGCGATCTGCGTGCGCGCCACGCCACGCAGGCGATTGTCCAACTGATACTGCAAAAGATCGGCCGCCTGGGTCAGCAGGTCCACCCGCACCAGTCGCCGCGCCAGATTGCGGATCATTTCGTCGCCACGTGCGCCCGGCGGGGTCAGGTGCCGGAAGTCATAATAGATCGCCAACGCTTCGACCGGCCCGATCGAATCGGCCACGCCATTGAGGAATAGATCGGCAAACATCGACTGCGCCTGATCGCGCAGGCCATTGACGGATGGGCTTTCGGGATAATTGGCGACGGCCGCCTTAACCGTCTCAAAGCCCTCGCGATAATCGCCGTTGCGGAAATAGAGCTGGGCCAGGAGCGTCTGCATATCCGCCTCAAGTGCATCGCCTCGCCAGAGCAGCGTTTCAGCCGCAAGGGTCTGTGTGCCCTTGGCCAGGTCAAGGCGCCCCTCATTGTCGAGCAATCGCAAGGTGCGATAGACGGCCTCGGCCCGCGTCGGGCGGATTTCCGAGGCGATCACCTGGCCATAAGTATCGAGCGCCTCCTGGTTGCGGCCCTCGGTTTCATCGATACGGCCGGACAACAGATGGTAGAGCGAAGCATCCTCGACGCTGAGACCGGCAAAATCGATATCGTCGAGCATGCGCTGCGCCAGGGTTGGATCGTCGGCCTCTACGGCCGCGCGTGCGGCGGCGAGGCGGAAGCGATTGCGGGCCCATTCAGGATAGCTGTCGGCGATGTCTCGCGCTTCCATGGCGTCGAAACGGGCGCCGCGATAGTCGTGGGCCTCGGCGCGCGCGATTGTGCGCCAGAACAGCGAATCCACATCCTGGTCCAGCGAGGCCGCGTTGAGCGTCTGCAGGGCGTCGCGCGGACGCCCTGCCTGTACGTCGGCAATGGCCATGGTCGTGCGGATCTTGCGGGTCAGGTCCTGCGCCTTGAGGTCGCTTTCAAGCACACGCAACACGCCCAGGGCCTCGTAGGCGAAGCGATTGGCGACCAGATATTGGGCGTAGTCCAGCCGCGCAATGTCCCGCTCGCGCCCTTCATTGCTCGCCGCGGCACGCTCCATCTGGTCCCGCTTCTGGGTGAAGGCGACCGGATCGCGTTCCTCGAGCGAACCCAGATCAATATAGCCGGCGCGGGCCGCCTCGCGAGCCTCCGAACCGGTATTGCGCAGGCTGTCCAAGGCGGAGACGGTGAGTCCGCCCGTCGAGGAGATAACGGCATCGCGGCTTTCGACCGCAACCTCGAGATTTGCCGATTTGGGCTTGATCACCAGGCCATGGACGCTGCGCAGCGCGGTGAAGTCGACATAATCGAGCGACCGCGTCAGCCCACGCGCGGGCGGAAAGGCGGTAACGACCCGTAATACATCGCCCACCAATGGATCGCGGAAATCGTGCACGCGGCCGGGGCGCGACACATCGGCCACCATTTCGAACGATCCCTCGATGTCGCGCCGGCGCGACAGGGTCATGGGCTCGGTCGGGCTCAGCATCATGTCGCCCAGCGACAGCACCCAGGCCATGCCTTCCGACCCAAGCGTCGCCAGCCGGTCCTGGGCCAGGTCCATCCGCACCACCTGCGTATCGCCCGATGAAATGACCGCGAACTCGCTGGCCACGGCGTCGAAATCCATCGACGCGCCGGGCGACTCGATGCCGCTGACCGTGTCGAAAATCATCCAGACCGTATTGCCGCGCCGGAAGACGGCAGCCGGCGTATCCTGCTCGAACGGAAACACGACCCGGACCGTGTTGCCCAGCACGTTGACGAACGGGGTAACCGTTTCCGCCGCCGCCGTTTCGAGAGCCGCAATCCGGGGTTCGGCATGCTCAGCGCTCGCCGCCTCAGCGGCCAGATGCTCGGCCTCGGCCGCCAAGTCGGCGGGCAGCAAAGCCGGCAATTCAGCGCCCGCAATGTCGATATCGAGTACATATTGGGACGGCGACGTGCTGTAGAACCGGGGCTCGACGCCTTCCGCAAAGATGAAGGTCGCGGCGGCGCCATCGGCCGAATGGCCCGACTGCATGGAGACGATCTCGGCCGGCAGGTCGGCCAGCAATCCGCTCAGGTCCATATCGACCGGCCACTCGAACGTGGCCGCGCCTAGTGCCCCTTTCTGGCTGAACTCACCTTCGGTGGGCACCGACCAATCGAACTGCAGACGCAGGAAGGTCGCATTGCGCCCCACCCTGACATTGACCTTGGGATCGAGTTCGGCGGCCAGCCGGGCCTTGCGGTCCCGTTCCGCCTCGATGGCTGCCACGCGTGCCCGCTCGGCCAGTTCGTCGATGATGTCCTGCGGCAGGGGCGGTGGCATGCCCTGCCAGTCGGCCGGCATCAGGTCGACAAAAAGCTTCTCGCCGGCCTCAATGCGGTTGAAATTGAACGCGCTTTTGAGGCCTAGGCGCAATCCCCTGCCATCCGGATCGATCCGCGCCACCGAAAGATAATTGGGCATGGTCGTCGCCACATCGGGCAACAGAACCTCGACCGGCTCGGCAAATTCGATCGAGAGCACGCCATTATCGATGCGGAAACTGTAGTCGGGAAGCTCATTGAGCGACGGAAAGCTCAGGATCAGACGGCCATAGCCATCTTCCTCGGTGGCAAAAAGCTGCCCCTGCTCTACCGCCAGAACGGGCGAGACAACAAACACGGCGCCGGCCATCGCCGTTGCCATGAGGACGCGAGAAATAACGCGCCAGAGCCTTCTGGTTGCGGCCTTCACCGGCATTCTGCCCGCCCGACGCCTACAAGTCGCGTCTATCAAGGAGGGGCGAAGGGCCCGAAAACCTCAGGAAACGCGAGAGTTAAAACCTGCCGAAAGGCCCGCCTTCTGGACGGAAATCCATTTCGTCACGCCAAACCTAGCGAGCGGTACTTAACGTGCCCCTAAAGGATAGGGGCCAATTGTCTATTGTCCCACGATCTGGGGCAGAGCCGACAAATCCTGCGGCGACATCTGGTCCAGCGGATCGGTGCCGGCCGAGGCCAGGCGCACGGTCAGTTCCTGGGCGCGCATCGTGTCCATTTCGGCCAGGATCGGTGCCATCTTGCGCGGGCTCATCATCTTGGCGACGCGCAGCAGCACCTCGATATCGAGCGCGTTGAAGATATTGGCCGCATCCTTGGGCTTCATGGTCTCATACATGGCCACGATACCGGCGAACTGCCCCTCTTCCATCTGCTTGCGCTGTTCGACCAGGGACGCGATCTGGTCTTCGATCGATTGCAGGGTCTGCTGCCGTTCCTCGATCCGCTGCTCCGCCGCCTGAACCAGCGAGGCGCGCATGGCCAATTCCTTCTCGTAATTTTCCAGTTCCGTGCGCCGCGCCGAAAGGCGCTCCAGCAAGGCCTGTTCGGTCACCGAGCTTTCGCCCGCGCCAAGCGGTGCCGTCCCGTTCGGCGTAAGTACCTGCGGCAGAGCATCGGTCAGGGGCGGGCAATCGCCCGGCATGACCAGCAATTCGCCCTCGCTGCTATCGGCCTCTCCCACCTCGGCGACCGGGCGGGGATCGCAGGCGTTTTCCTCGGCAATCACATTGCCCGCGGGCTGGTCATGCGCGCCGCCTTCCGCGGTCGCTTCGCCCTGCCCCGCGGCATCGCCTGCAGCCTCGCCATGTCCGGCTGCCGGGGCGGCCTGATCACCGGCCGGCGCCCCATGCCCACCGGACGTAGCCTGACCCAGTGTCGGCGCATTGTCCGTCAAGGTCGGCGTGCCGTCCTCGATGGTTGGATCGCCCGGAAGCGTCGCCGGCTCGCCTGTCTCCGCGCTGGCGCCACCATGGCCACCACCACCCCCGCCAGCTGCCTGCGCCGTGCTCACACCGGTCAGCACATAGCCGCCATTGGTCACCAGGCCCACGGTCTTGAGAACCAATAGCGCGGCAATGGCCAGAATGACGACGGGGAGCAGGCGGATATTGGTCACGCAGCGGCCCCGCGGCTACGAACCCGCTCGGACAATTGCTGCAACGCGGTCTGCACCTTGTTGGGGGCCTCCACCGGCTCGATGGCCTGGCTATGGCGGGCAACGCTGGTGATCTTGGCAATCCGCTCCATCAGCACGGTGCCGGCGGTTACGTGATTGGCCAATTCAACGCCGAAACGTTCGGCTTCTTCCAGCCGCGCGCTGAGCGAGAGATCGGCCTCCACTGCCGTCGACTTCAGCTCCTTGATCGCCTGATTGGCCAGATTGGTGGCGCTGACAAGGTCGGCCACCATCTGGCGCATGGCGTCCTTGTCCTGATGCAGGCGCTTGAGGCGCTGATTGAGCAGGACGCAATAGCCAATGGTCAGGGCCATCAGAACGGCCACGGCACCTTCCACGATAATTCCAAGTGGCAGCCCCAAGATCATCGTCCTTCCATCGTCTCGTCGATTGCCTCAAAGGCCTCCATGGTGACCTTGGGCGGGTTGAGCGGGCTGGTGACCCGCACGGAAACATGATTGCCGATATGACCCATAATGGCCTCGGTTAGTTCGACATCGCCGCAGCGCAGCCGCACCGGATCGCTCGGTCCGCGCTCGAACATGAGCGTTTGGCCGGCCTTGAGATCGAGCAGGCGCGAAAGCGGCAATTGCTGCTCATGCAATACGGCCTCGATCTCGACATCGGCCTGATAGATTTCTGTCGCCAGATGCCCTTCCCAGATCGGGTCGCGGCCGAATTTTTCGCCCATGAACATCTGCAGGAGCTGTTCGCGGATCGGCTCGATGGTGGCGTAGGGCAAAAGAATCTCGATCTTGCCGCCACGATCGTCCATCTCGATCCTGAGTTCGATCAGGATAGCGGCATTGCCCGGCCGCGAAATGGCGGCAAAGCGCGGATTGGTTTCCATGCGCTCAAGCTTGAAATTGATCTGCGTCACCGGCTCGAAGGCGCGATGGGTATCATCGAGAATGACCTCGATCATCCGCCGCGCCAGCGCCATCTCGATCGTGGTATAGGGCCGCCCCTCCACCCGGATATTGCCGCCGACGCGCCGACCGCCCAGGAGCACGTCGATCATCGAATAGATGAGGTTGGAATCGACTGTGAGGAGACCATAATTCTCCCATTCCTCAGCCTTGATGACCGAAAGAATGGCGGGCAGTGGAATGGAATTGAGATAGTCGCCGAACCGGACCGAGGAAATCGAATCCATCGTCACCTCGACATTGTCCGAGGTGAAATTACGCAACGAAGTCGTCGCCAGCCGCACCAGTCGGTCGAAGACGATTTCCAGCATCGGCAGGCGTTCATAACTGACCAGCGCCGAATTGATCAGCGCCTGCACACCGGTCAGCTCGACATTGCTGCCCGCGCTGGCGTCGAAACCGAGCAAGCTGTCGATTTCGTCCTGATTAAGAACCCGGTCAGCGCCGCCCTCGCCATCGCCATCGCCACCTTCGAGCATCGCGGCCCATTCGGCGGCCGCGGCCGCAGCGCGCTCCTCTTCGGACAGATCACTCTCGTCTACAGGCGCCGCCGGCGTCTCACCGGCATCACCGAGATCGTCGAGCCCCCAGTCGTCGCTCAGTTTGTCCTGGTCAGAAGGTCCAGCCATTACTGCACCAGAATTTCCTTGAAGAGCACGCTCTCCACATGCGCCGGATAAATGGCCAGGTTTACCCGGCGCAGCAGCTCTTCCTTGAGGCGATAAATGCCCGCCGAACCCTCGAGGTCGCTCTTACGCAATTCGCGCATATAGACCTGGAAAGCGTCGATGACCTTGGCCAGGCGAGGCTGTATTTCGGCCATCATCTCTTCGTCCGCCACCTCGAGCGCAACAGTCAGCTTCATGAAGGAATTGTTCCCGCCTTCCGAGCTGAGATTTACCATCATGGGAGGCAGGTTGAAAATGAAGGTGTCATGCACCTCCGCGGCCACCGCCTCAGCATGCTCGCCACCGCCGGAATCCGCCTCTCCAGTACCGGAGGACATGAAGAAGAACAGCCCGCCACCGGCCAGCAGCAAGACCACGACAGCCGCGCCAATGATGATGAAAAGCTTGGGAATGCCTTTCTTGGCAGGCGCTTCGTTTTCGGCTTCCGCTTCGGCAGTCATTAGGTGGCCCCGTCAATCGCCTGCAATTCCGGTCGATTCCGGCAATGCGTCCAGCTAAGGCGCACTTGGTTAACGAAAGGTTACAAACAACCCTGAACCGGCAGTTTTTGCCGGGTAACTTTTGCCCAATGCAACAACAGGACCTATCGAGGGTGAACCGACGTAATCAGATAAGTCATTGATTTTATTCAAATCGTAGCCCTGGCATGGTTTCTGCAAAGTAAATGGGCGAGACGGCCCGCTTGGGGAAGCGGGGCGTTTCGGGGACCAAATCGGGGAATACCATGATCGAGAACGCGCAACTCATCAGCCTCAGCCGGCAGATCGCCCTGCAGCGCCAGATGGATGTAGTGGCCAACAATATTGCCAACCTCAACACCACCGGCTTCAAGGCGGAGCAGATCCTGTTCGAGGAATATGTCATGCCCACCGCGCGGGACAATGATTTCCCCTCGCTCGATCAGCCGCTCTCCTATGTTCAGGACTGGGCAACCCTGCATGACCTGCAGGGCGGCGCCGTCGTCCAGACTGGCAATGAACTCGACGTCGCCCTCAATGGGAATGGCTTCTTTGCCGTACAGACCGCCGGGGGCGAGCGCTGGACCAAGGCTGGCGCCTTCGAACTCAATAATCAGGGTATCCTGGTCGACCAGTCCGGAAACCCGGTTCTTGGCGCTGGCGGCCCGATACAGTTCGGTCCCGAAGAAATCGGCATCACCATCGCTGCCGATGGCACCGTCTCGTCGAGCGCCGGCACCAAGGGTCAGTTGCGCATTGTCGAATTCGCCAATGCCCAGGACCTGGTGCGCGAGGGCGCCAATCTCTTTTCTGGCGGCACCCCGGGCCCCAATAGCACAACGCGCGTCATGCAGGGCCATATCGAGCGCTCCAACGTCTCGGGCGTCACCGAGATGGCAGAGATGATCCGGGTCCAGCGCGCCTATGAATCGATCGCCTCCCTCACCCAGAAGCAGGATGACATGCGCCGCAACGCCATCCAGCGCCTGGGCGATGCCAACGCCTGAACCTGAGGAGCAAACGCCATGAAAGCACTTTATATCGCATCGACCGGCATGGGCGCCCAGGAACGCAATGTCGAAGTCATTTCCAACAATATCGCCAACATGCGCACCACTGGCTACAAGCGCCAGCGCGCAGAGTTCCAGGATCTGCTCTACCAGCAGATCACCCGCGCCGGATCGCAGACCTCGGACCAGGGCACCATGGTGCCCGCCGGGCTCGAGATCGGTTCGGGCGTACGCACCGTCTCAACCCCGCGCATCATGAGCCAGGGTTCGGTCAACATGACCGAGCGCGAACTGGACGTGGCCATCCGCGGCGAAGGCTTCTTCATGATCCAATTGCCCGACGGTCGCACCGGTTACACCCGCGATGGTTCTTTTGAACGCAATCCGGAAGGAACCCTGGTCAATTCCTCCGGCTATCCGGTCGACCCGGGCATCACCATTCCTGGCAACGCCCGCGGCGTCTCCATCTCTCCCGATGGCACCGTCGAGGCCTATATCGGCACCGACGCCGCCCCGACCCAGATCGGCCAGTTGCAGCTCGCCCGCTTCGTCAACAAGTCGGGCCTGGAATCCATGGGCGACAATCTATTCCTCGAGACCGCCGCCAGCGGTCCTGCCCAGGTGAGCGTGCCCAATGCCGACGGCACCGGCGACCTGCTGCAGAACTATCTCGAAATGGCCAATGTCAACTCGGTGACCGAAATCGCCGACCTGATCGCGGCCCAGCGCGCCTATGAAATGAATGCCCGTGTCATCTCCGGCGCCGACCAGATGATGCAGGCCACGAGCCAGCTGAGCTGAGGAGGATGATCATGAAATCGTTCCGCGCCATGACCGTGACCCTGGCCCTGCTGCTCTCCACCGGCCTTGCGACTGCCGCACCGGTGCTGCGCGGCGACATCCTGGTGAATGCACCAGTGGTTACGGTGGGCGACATGTTCGACGATGCCGGCGCGCTGGCCGAACAGCCGCTGTTCCGCGCCCCCCTGCCCGGCACCACCGGAAGTGTCGATCTCGCAGCCGTTCGCTCGGCCACGGCCCGCATCGGTCTCACCCGTTTCGATATCAATGGCCTGAGCCAGGTGCGCGTCTCCCGTGCCGCCTCCATCGTCGATCAGACCCTGCTCATCGATCTGATCACCCAGGATTTGCGCCAGCGCGGCATTCTGGGCCAAGGCATGACCGCCAATATTCAGTTTTCGGGCCAGCCCGAAACCATCACCGTGGTGGCCAGCGATGCCCCCGCCCGGCTCGACGGCCTGCGCTACCTGCCTGGTAACGGCACCTTCTCGGCCCGCTTCACCCTTGCCGGCACCGATCGGCCGCTGGACCTGAGCGGTTCGATTGAAATCAGCGTCGAGGCGCCGCACCTGGCCGCCGGCCTGCCCGCCGGCACTGTGCTGGGCCCCGAGCATATCGTCATGCGACCCCTGCCGATCCGGCAGGCTGACGCCCAGGGCGTCGCCACGCTCGACCAGCTCGTCGGCATGGCCCTCAACCGTCAAAGCCGCGACGGCATGCTGCTGCGTGCCAGCGATGTCAGCGTGCCGCTGGCAATCGCCAAGAACGACCTCGTCACCATCTATTATCGCCAGGGCCCGATGACCCTGACGGTCAAAGGCCAGGCCATTACCGGCGCCGCCGAAGGCGCCCCGCTCCAGGTCCTCAACATGGTCTCCAAGCGCGTCATCAGCGCCACCGCCATTGCCCCGGGCGCCGTGGAGGTCTCCACCGCCCCGGTCACCCTTGCCGGCCTCTAATCCAGGATAGTGAAAATGAACATCGCCAAGATCGCCACCATCCTGACCCTAACCGCCGCATTGGGCGCCTGCAACACCATGGATCGGCTTGCCAATGTCGGCCAGGCGCCGGCCCTCACCGCAATAGCGGACCCCACCACCACGGCAGGCTATCAGCCGGTGCGCATGCCCATGCCCGAGCCGATCGCCGACACTTACCAGGCCAATTCGCTTTACCGCACCTCGGCAAAGGGCTTCTTCAAGGACGAACGGGCTCATCGCGTCGGTGACATTCTCACCGTCATGGTCACCATCGATGACAGCGCCAAGATCAACAACAATACCCAGCGTACGCGCAATTCCACCAATAGCGCCGGCATGGGAGGCCTGTTCGGCGCTGTCTTCTCCAACGCCACTGACGCGGCCGAGCTCAGCGTCGATCCGCAGGCGGCTATCGATTTCAGCTCGGGCATCAAGGATGCGGGCGCCGGCTCGGTCAATCGCAGCGAGGCTCTCGAAACCTCGGTTGCCGCCGTGGTCACCCAGGTTCTGCCCAATGGCAATCTGGTGATCGAGGGTCGTCAGGAAGTGCGGGTAAATTTCGAGGTCCGCGACTTGATCGTGGCCGGTATCGTCCGCCCCTCGGACATTCAGGCCAACAACACCATTCCCTCGACCAAGATCGCCGAGGCCCGGATTTCCTATGGCGGCCGCGGTCAGATCACCGATGTGCAGCAGCCCCGCTACGGCCAGCAGGCCATGGACGCCATCCTGCCTTTCTAATTTTCCTATCCGGCGGCGCATTCCCCATCGCGCCGCCGCGTTCCCCGGCCAGACCAGAATGGAATGGCACGGCCCGCGACGCAGAATGCGCCGGGCCTTTTCCAAGGCTTCCCCTGTCCCAGGCGCGAAGCCTTTCCCCAAGAGGCGCAGCTTCCCCGGCTGCGCCTCGCCCCTTTTTGGCAACCAATTTCCACCCGCAAGGGTTGGGCCCTGGAAGGAGAATGCAGATGAATCTGGCAACGGGCATCGCGGTCGGGATTGCGATTGGCGCTGGAATCGGCGTGGCCCTGGACAATATCGCCCTCGGTGTCGGCATCGGGATTGCCATCGGCGTAGCGCTTGGCGCAGCCGGCGCCAAACGCTCCGACAAGGACCCAACCGACACCAAACCTTGATCCCTCAGGCGAGCTATGAAACACATCGGCGGTCCCTTTCTGGAGCCCGTCATGTCCTTTCAAAAACTCGATGAACTCGGCCGCAAGCTCGAGTCGCTCGAACATGCTCTTTCCATCCTTGGCGCCGACGAAGCTACCCATATGGCTGTTGGCGGCGGAGACAAGCGAGCCGAGGCCATGGCCAATCTGGCCGGCATGTACCACGCCCAGGCCACCGCCCCCCATATTGCGGACTGGATCGATGCGGCCAAAAACGAGGATCTGGACGAAGACCAGGGGCGGGCGCTAGCCGAGTTCGAACGCGCTTATGTCAATGCCACCTGCCTGCCGACCGAATTTGTCGAGCGCCGCACCGCCGCCACCATGCGCTCCGAACAGCTTTGGCGCGACCTGCGCGCCAAGGGCGATTGGGATTCGTTCCTACCCGCCCTAGAAGGCGTCATCGCTCTGGTACGCGAAGAGGCGGCCCTGCGCTCGGCGGCAACGGGCCTTGCCCCCTATGACGCGCTGATGGACCAATATGATCCGGGCAATCGCACCGCCGAGATCGATCTGGTCTTTGCCGATCTCAAATCCTTCCTCAAGGATTTCGTGCCCACCGCCCTGTCGGTGCAGGAACAGCGCCTGGCCCGGCGCCCGCGCAAATCGTTCAATGCGCCCTACCCCATCGAAAAACAGCGCGAGCTGGGCCTGGCGGCCATGCGCGCCGTCGGTTTCGACTTCACCCATGGCTCGCTCGCGGTCTCGCACCACCCCTTCTGCGGCGGCGTGCCGACCGATGTGCGCATGACCACGCGCTACCGCACCGACGAATTCCTCTCCTCGCTCATGGGCGTGCTGCACGAAACCGGTCACGCGCTTTACGAGCAGGGCTTGCCCAAGCACTGGTCACATTGGCCGCTGGGCAAGGCGCGCGGCATGGGCATGCATGAAAGCCAGAGCCTGTTCGTGGAAATGCAGCTCGCCCGCAGCCCCGAATTCTGGGAGTTCATGCTACCCTTGGTGCATCAGCATCTGGGCGATGCGGCCATTCCCGGCTGGGAAATCGCCGATGTGCTCAACGAGGTCAATTTTGTCGAGCGCGGCTATATCCGCGTCGATGCCGACGAGGTGACCTATCCCCTGCACGTCATCCTGCGCTACGAGCTGGAGCAGGATCTGGTCTCGGGTAAGCTGGAGGCCAGCCAGATCCCCGAAGCCTGGGATACCAAGATGATCGAGTATCTGGGCATCTCGACCATCAACGATCCCAAGGACGGCCCCATGCAGGATGTACACTGGCCTGGCGGGGCCTTTGGCTATTTCCCCTCTTATACCCTGGGCGCCATGATCGCAGCCCAATTGGCCGCGTCCATGGAACGGGACATTCCCGACATGAGAAGTCAGATGCGCAAGGGCGAGTTCGGCGCCATCAATCAATGGCGTGCCGACAAGGTCTGGACCGAGGCCTCCCGCTATTCAACGCCCGAGCTGATCACCCGGGCCACCGGCGAGCCGCTCAATGCCGATCACTTCAAGGCGCATCTCAAGAAGCGCTATGGTGGGTAAAATAAGGCATATATTTCAGTAACCTGAAGCAGGCGGCGGAATCAGTTTCCGCCGCCTTGTTCATGAACGCTATCTGAACCCTCGCTTCAGTGGGCGTTCCAAATCACTTCCCTAAAACAGTCTCCATCAACGACGCGGTCGGAGGGACCGCAGCCCCAACCCAAGGAGACGACCAATGATCCGCAAGCTTCTCATCACCACCCTGGCCGCAACCGTCATCGCCGGTGCCGCCCCCGCAATGGCCAATAGCCTGTTCATCGAACAATACGGTTTCGGCAACGCCGTCGGCGGCGGCCAGGCCGGTTGGAACAACACCTTCGGCGCTTATCAGAACGGCAATTGGAATACCGGTGTGTCCAACCAGAACGGTGGCAACAACACTTCCGCCATCGGCCAGGAAGGCAACAACAACTACGGCGACATCTACCAGGACGGCTGGAACAATGTCGGCGGCGTCGGCCAGTTCGGCGATGACCACACCGCCATCCTGACCCAGGACGGCAACGGCAATACCAGCGTCGGCCTGCAGGTTGGCCATGGCTGCGATGCCAATATCTCCCAGCATGGTTCGGGTAACGTCACGGCCTTCGCCCAGGTCTGCCCCTAATCCATGACCGTGCGGGCCGGCCCAAGCCGGCCCGCCCCCATTTAACAGGAGGACAATATGGTTCACTCCACCTTTCGCATCGGCATCCTGGCCCTCGGCGCACTCGCCCTGGCCGGCGCGGCCGCCCACGCCACCAGCAATGATGGTGGCCTCAGCTGCGGCGTAACCACCCAGACCGAGCGCGGCATGATGGCCATCGAGGGCGTGGTGCAAAGCCCCACCGCCCTGACCGGCGAATATCGCTTCGCGCTCAAGAGCCAGGGCAATGGCGGCTCGACCAATATCAACCAGGGCGGGCAGTTTTCGGTAGCGCCCGGCGCGCCGGTCTCGCTGGGCAAGGTTATGGTCAATGCCGGTTCGGCCATCGATGTCGATTTCACGATCTCAGCCGACGGCAAGCGGCTCGATTGCTCCGCCCCGCTGGCGACCCTGACCTGACGATCCGACCAAGGCGCCCTTCAGCCCCCTTCCTTCCCAACTGCCCCGCTCCGGCGGGGATTTTTTTGTCTCGACGGCCCGGCTGAACGCTGGCTGAACGCGCCGCTCCAAACCGGTTCAGGCCCAGGCATCTAGGGTCCTCTCAAGCGCTGGAAAGACCAGCAGTACGGGACCGCAAACACCAGACCTTGGAGACACCAGATGACTACTCGCTTCACCAAGACCATTGCCGCCACACTGACCGCCGCCCTGCTCGGCCTGACGGCTTCCCCCGCCATGGCCGGCGGCCAGATCGCCATCGGCTTTTCCCCTACCGATCCGGACCAGGCGCAGGCCCTGGGCATGGGCCTGCAGATGTTTTCGCTGATGCAGGGCCTCTCGGCTAGCGGCGCCAATGGCTATCAGAACGGCAATGGCAATTCGGCCGGCTTCAACCAGAACGGCTCGGGCAATCACGGACTGATCTGGCAGGAGGGCGATGGCCACAATGGCACCATCAGCCAGAACGGCAACAACAATAGCTGCGGCCTGTTCCAATTCGGCGAGGCCACCGATGCGCAATGCCTGCAGAATGGCGACAATCAGAGCGGCATCACCACAGTGATCGGCTTTTAAAAAGGCCAAATCACCACCTCTTCGAAAAGGCGGGACCCACCAGTCCCGCCTTTTGTTTTTCGGTGTGTCGAAAAATGTGCGAGAAAAATGTCGAAGCTTTCTGCCACTACTCGTCGGCTTGGCAGGAAGGCAATTTCGCCTTCGGATCAGTAGGAGAGAGAAATGCGTGTTGTCGTTTTCGTCAAAGCCACCGCAGACAGTGAAAATGATGTCCTGCCCACCACCGAATTGCTCGAGGCCATGGGCAAATACAATGAGGAACTGATCAATGCCGGCATCATGCTGGGCGGCGAGGGCCTCAAGGCCACGCGCCATGCCAAGCGTGTGCATTTCAGCGGTTCGGATCGCTCAGTGATCGATGGTCCCTTTGCCGAGACCAAGGAAATCGTCGCCGGCTACTGGATCTGGGAAGTCCGCGACATGGATGAGGCGGTCGAATGGGTCAAGCGTTGCCCCAACCCGATGTTCACCGAAAGCGATATCGATATCCGCCCGGTCTTCGGCCTGGAAGATTTCGCCAGCGAAATGACGCCGGAAGTCCAGGCTATTCACGAAGGCAATGCCAAGCGGGTTCCAAGTTGACCCCAGGCTATTCCGCGCAAACAAAAAAGCCCGCATCGCTGCGGGCTTTTTTGAATTCTCGTCGGTCCTATTCGTCGCGATAGACCTTCTCGCGCCGCTCATGCAGTTCCTGGGCTTCCAGGCTCAGCGTGGCGGTGGGGCGCGCATCCAGTCGCGCCAAACCGATCGGGTCACCGGTTTCCTCGCAATAGCCGTAAGTCCCGTCGTCGATGCGCTTGAGCGCCGCGTCGATCTTGGAAATCAGCTTGCGCTGGCGATCCCTTGTCCTGAGTTCCAGCGAACGATCGCTCTCCGAACTGGCCCGGTCGGCCATATCGGGATGGTTCTGGCTTTCTTCCTGGAGGTTTTCGAGCGTTACGCGGCTTTCGCGCAAAATCTCGTCCTTCCAGGCGTGCAGCTTGTTCCTGAAATATTCCCGCTGGCGCGGGTTCATAAACGGCTCGTCCTCGCTGGGTCGATAGTCCGTAAGTTCAACCGAAGACATCAGCAGACTCAACTCCAATGCGCCCTTGGCGGCCTATATATGCGTCTCGCCCGTCCCCGGCAAGCACACAAGTTACGCCTCGTTAACGCAAGAAAACGCGACATGGCAGGCGCATAATCCCAAATCCGCAACATCTTGATGACGATAAAGCCAATCGTGACCGGCTTAAAACTGGGGATATCTGCCCAGCTTGGCCAGTTCCACCAGAACCCGCAGCTCGATATCGTCGATCACCGCATCGAGTTCAGGCTCGACCCGCTCGCGTAGATTGCGCAATTGCGTCACCATCATATCCAGACGCCCCGGGGACACCGTGCCGATCAACAGGTCGGCCTTCATCTCCTCAAGCAGGTCGAGAAGCTTTGTGCCCCTTTTGACAGCTTTGCGGCGGCCTTCCGAATGATCGCCGGCCGCCTGGAGGGCCAGAATGGCATCCAGCCCCGCCGTTGGCGCCAACGGCGCAGTGGCACTGACACGCTGTGGTCCCTGCTCGCCGGCAGGCACGAAGGCAGGCCCGCCGCCAGCCTTGCCGGTCGATGCCCGGCCGGACACATTGCTGCTGCGATTGGTTGCGTCGATACGCAAGAGGCCTGACTCACTTGGGACTAGAGTTCCCGGCAAATTCTGCCCACCGGAGTTAACAAGACCTTAACATACCCGGCAAGAATTGCTCACCGGCATATCCCACCACAGCAGCAACAATAGAAAATCATTTTGAAATCAAGCCATTAAGGTGCCAATCACAATCTGGCACGGTTCTGGCATTTCTCGTTTGCGAAGGCCGCACCATGGGGGTGGAGCGGCATCAATCGGGGATGAATTGCCTATGCGCCTGATCCGCACCATAGCCGCCGCCACATTAAGCCTGGCACTGACATTGTCGCCCATGGCCAGCTTTGCTGCGCCCGCGCGCATCAAGGATATCGTGGATATGGAAGGCATCCGCGAAAACCAATTGGTCGGCTATGGCCTTGTGGTTGGCCTCAACGGCACTGGCGACAGTCTCAATAATTCGCCCTTCACCAAACAGTCGCTGCAATCCATGCTCGAACGGCTGGGTGTCAACACCCAGGGCGAAAACGTCCGCACAGCAAATGTTGCCGCCGTCATGGTCACCGCCAATCTGCCACCCTTCGCCACCCAGGGCTCGCGCATGGATGTGTCCGTGGCCGCGCTGGGCGACGCCGACAGCCTGCAGGGCGGCACGCTGCTGGTGACCCCGCTCCTCGGCGCCGATGGCGAAGTCTATGCCATTGCCCAGGGCCCGGTGCTCATCAATGGCTTCAGCGCCCAGGGCGACGCCGCCAGCGTGATTTCGGGCGTGCCCACTACCGGCCGAATTTCCTCCGGCGCGCTGATTGAACGCGAGATCGATTTCCACCTCGGCTCACAGCACTCGCTGCGCCTGGCCCTACGCAATCCCGACCTGACGACGGCGCGCCGCATTGCTCTGGCAGTCAACGACTTCATCGGCGCCCCCACTGCCGTACCGGAAGACCCGGCCACCGTGCGCCTGACCCTGCCGCGCAATTTCAACGGCAATATTGTCGACCTCCTCACCGATATCGAGCAATTGATCGTCCAGACCGACCAACCGGCCAAGATCGTCATTGACGAGAATTCCGGCATCATCGTCATGGGCAAGGATGTGCGCGTCTCGAGCGTGGCCGTGGCTCAATCCAATCTCACTGTCACCATCGCCGAAGACCCGACCGTGGTGCAGCCCAATCCGTTGAGCCTGGGGCAGACGGCGGTCGAGCCCAATACCAATCTTAATGTCAACCAGTCCGACACCGCCCTGCAGGTGGTCGAGGAATCGGTAACCCTGCAGCAACTGGTCGATGGCCTGAATGCACTGGGCATCTCGCCGCGCGACCTCATTGCCATTCTGCAGGCCATCAAGGCCACCGGGGCCCTGCAGGCCGAGATCGAGGTGCTGTGATGAACCCGATCAGCGAGACCGGCTCCACCCTCACCCCCGGCCAGATGCAGCGCATCCGCAGCCAGGCCGAAGAACTCGAAGGCGTGTTCCTCAACATCCTGACCAAGGAAATGTTCGCCTCGGTCAAGGGCGACGAGAATTTCGGTGGCGGCGGCTTTGGCGAGGAAACCTGGCGGTCCATGCAGGCCGAACAGCTCGCCAATTCCATCGCCCAAAGCGGCGGGGTCGGCATCGCCGATGACCTGATGAGCCAGATGATTGCGCTTCAGGAAGCGGCCAACGCCGGCCGCGCCACGCTCAATTCCCATTCATATCCCAGTGCCGGAGTATACGGAAAATGACCGCAGCCGCCCGTCTTGCAGCCCTCGACGCCTTGCCGGCCGAAGATTTGTGCAATCATGCCGAGCAGGCCCTGGCCGCCCTGGTTGACGTGATGAACCAGGAAACCACCCTGCTCCGGGCCGGCCATTTGCGCGAAGCCGGACAATTGACGCCCGACAAGACCCGCATGGCGCAGGATTATGTCACCTTTGCCCGGGCGATCCAGCGACAGGCCGAACGCCTCAATGCCGAAGCGCCCAAAGCCATGGAGCGCCTGCGCGCCGGACATGAAAGCCTGGCGACGCAGATGGCGGAGAACCTGCGGGTGCTGGCCACCGCCAAGACGGTCACCGAGGACGTGCTGACCGATGTTGCGCGCATGGTCGGCCAGCAGAGCCGGGCCAAGACCTATGGCGCGGCCGGCACCGTTGCCACCGACCCCAATGCATCAGCCAAGGGCATCGCCATAAACCGCGCGCTCTAGGCGCCGTCCAGCAACTGCCTTGACCAAGGATAACCGGAGCGACGGGGCGCACCCGTCGCTCTTTTGCGCTATGCATTTGAATTAAATGCGCAACATGCTGGTTACGCGAGAATAAGGGCCGCAGCTTAGTGTTTCCGCGAATAGGTGCATTCGGGGGAAAGGTTATGGTTGCAAGCCTCACCATCGAGCCCGTCGCTCCGGGCTCCGCAAATATGAGCGAATATCGCTATCGTCCAGCCATGGGCGAACGGACCATGCTGCAGGACAGCACACAGAAATCGCCGCCCAGCGCGAAGACGGGCGATCGCGACAATCAATTGCCTTTCGAGCGCCGGACGCAGCCTGAAGAACGCCCCGCCGAACCCGAGCGCGATCGCACGGCCGATTTTGCCGCGGCGGTCATAGCGGGCGCTCTGCCCCCCACACCCCAATCCATGGAAGAATTGATCCGGCGGATCGGCACGGCCGAAATTCCCCAGGAATCCCAGGCCCGTCTTCGAGACCTCATGGCCTAGTTAACGATTTCCTAGGCTCCTCCCTGGACGTCGATGAGAAAAGCCCCGAATTTCGGGGCTTTTCTCGTTTTAGCCGATAAAGTCCAATCAAGTATTTGCCCAAACTTTCGGCATTCACTTAACCCTTCTTTATCGTCTGCCGGTTGAGGATCGGCCTGCCTCAGGAGAGGCGCCTTAGTATGCGTAATCCTAGAAAAGGACCTAGCCAAAATGGCCGATATTTCTCTCTCCAAAGCCGTCCGCTCGAACCTGCTGTCCCTCAAGGGCACTGCCGACATGATGGCTGCCACCCAGAACCGCCTTGCCACTGGTAACAAGGTCAATTCGGCTCTGGACAATCCTTCCAGCTGGTTCACCGCCAAGGGCCTCACCAATCGCGCCAGCGACCTGGGTGCCCTGCTCGACTCCATGGCCAATGGCGTCAAGACGCTGGAAGCTGCTGACAATGGCCTTTCGGCCATGACCAAGACCCTGGAATCCATGCAGTCGACCCTGCGTCAGGCTCGTCAGGACAAGTCCTTCCAGACCTCGTCCTATACCATGGACACCAACGTCGTCTCCGGCGATCAGATTTCGTTCTCGGGCGGCGCAGTGGGCTCCACTGCTGTCGATATCGACCTGGCCAGCGCCACCTCCACCAAAGCAGGCGGTGCTTTCACGGCGATCGACTTCACCAATAGCGGCGCCAATGACGGCTCGATCACCTTCAACGTCGCAGCCAATGGTGGCACCGCCACCGCAGTGACCATCGATTATGCCCAGGCCAATGCCGGTGCCGCCGATGCGTCTGCCGTGACCGCCGAAGAACTGGCCGCCATGATCAATGCCGACCTGACGGCCGCCAACGTCACCAACGTCAGCGCCACCGTTAACGGCAGCGGTCAGATCGACTTCACCAGCACTTCGGCTGATGAAAGCGTTGCCGATGTCACCATTTCCGGCTTTGCCGCCGCCAATGGTGCAACCGGCTCGGGCATCACCGACGGTTCGGGTACCGATACCCTGACCGCCAAGACGCTCGACCAGTTGGTGAGCGAGATCAACTCGAACACCGACCTGACCGGCAAGATCCGCGCCTCCAACGACAATGGCAAGCTGCGCATCGAGAACCAGTCGACCCAGGCTCTGACCGTGGATGGCGTGTCCTCCACCGGTGCCATCGACGGTACCTCTTCGGGTGCTGCCACCATCCTGGGCAACTCGGTCCGCGCCGGCCTGGCCGATCAGTTCAACGAACTGCGCGACCAGCTCGACAAGCTTGCCGACGACGCTTCGTTCAACGGTATCAACCTGCTGCGCGGCGATAAGCTGGCCATCACCTTCAACGAAACTGGTACCTCGTCCATCGACATCCAGACTGAGAACGGTGACACCATCAACTCGGCCAATCTGGGCGTGTCCACCACGCTCGAGGAATCCGATCTGGACAGCGACGATGCCATCGACGCTGAACTGGCCAAGCTCAAGACCGCTCTGAACGATGTTCGTTCGCAGGCTTCGACCTTCGGTTCGAACCTCTCGATCGTGCAGAATCGCCAGACCTTCACCGAGGCCATGATCAACACCCTCGAAGATGGTGCCGGCAACCTGACCCTGGCCGATATGAACACGGAAGCTGCGAACCTCTTGGCTCTGCAGACCCGTCAGTCCCTGTCGCAGAACTCGCTCTCGCTGGCGAGCCAGGCCGACCAGTCGATTCTCCAGCTCATCCGTTAATCGGACCGGGTTCGAGCATCAAAATGGCAAAGGGGCGGGTCGCGAGACCCGCCCCTTCTGCATTTCCAGGCGCAAAATCGCCGGAAATTTATGGTTTATGAGAGGTCAATCCGCATGGTTAACGACCCTTTAAGAAAAGGCGGTTAACTATTTTGGCAAGGGGCCGGAACGGCCTGAGGCAAGGATTGCATTCAATGGCGGATATCTCACTTTCGAAGGCCGTTCGGGCCAACCTTCTCTCCCTCAAGGGCACTGCCGACATGATGGCGACGACGCAGAATCGTCTCGCCACCGGCAATAAGGTCAATTCGGCTCTGGACAATCCTTCCAGCTGGTTCACCGCCAAGGGCCTCACCAATCGCGCCAGCGACCTGGGTGCATTGATTGACGCCATGGCCAACGGCATCCAGACGCTGGAAGCTGCTGACAATGGCCTTTCGGCCATGACCAAGACCCTGGAATCCATGCAGTCGACCCTGCGCCAGGCTCGTCAGGACAAGTCCTTCCAGACCTCGTCCTATACCATGGACACCAACGTCGTCTCCGGCGATCAGATTTCGTTCTCGGGCGGCGCAGTGGGCTCCACTGCTGTCGATATCGACCTGGCCAGCGCCACCTCCACCAAAGCAGGCGGTGCTTTCACGGCGATCGACTTCACCAATAGCGGCGCCAATGACGGCTCGATCACCTTCAACGTCGCAGCCAATGGTGGCACCGCCACCGCAGTGACCATCGATTATGCCCAGGCCAATGCCGGTGCCGCCGATGCGTCTGCCGTGACCGCCGAAGAACTGGCCGCCATGATCAATGCCGACCTGACGGCCGCCAACGTCACCAACGTCAGCGCCACCGTTAACGGCAGCGGTCAGATCGACTTCACCAGCACTTCGGCTGATGAAAGCGTTGCCGATGTCACCATTTCCGGCTTTGCCGCCGCCAATGGTGCAACCGGCTCGGGCATCACCGACGGCTCGGGTACCGATACCCTGACCGCCAAGACGCTTGATCAACTGGTCACCGAGATCAACAACAATACCAGCCTCACCGGCAAGATCCGCGCCTCCAACGACAATGGCAAGCTGCGCATCGAGAACCAGTCGACCCAGGTCCTGACCGTGGATGGCGTGTCCTCCACCGGTGCCATCGACGGTACCTCTTCGGGTGCTGCCACCATCCTGGGCAACTCGGTCCGCGCCGGTCTCACCGGCCAATTCAACGAACTGCGCGACCAGCTCGACAAGCTCTCCGACGACGCCTCGTTCAACGGTATCAACCTGCTGCGCGGCGACAAGTTGAAGATCACCTTCAACGAGACCGGCACGTCCGCCATCGATATCCAGACCAAGGACGGCGAAACCATCAACGCCCTCAACCTTGGCGTGCCCACCCAGCTCGAGGAAGAGCAGCTCGACAGCGACGTGACCATCGATGGCCTGCTGACCGATGTGAAGGCCGCTCTCGATGAGGTCCGTTCGCAGGCTTCGACCTTCGGTTCAAACCTTTCGATCGTGCAGAACCGCAAGTCCTTCACCGAGGCCATGATCAACACGCTCGAAACCGGTGCCGGCAACCTGACCCTGGCCGATATGAACACGGAGGCAGCAAACCTGCTGGCCCTCCAGACCCGCCAGCAGCTCTCGCAGAACTCGCTCTCGCTGGCCAGCCAGGCTGATCAGTCAATCCTGCAGCTCCTGCAGTAAATCGCTTACCACGCGCACTTTAGAAGGCGGGCCCTGGCCCGCCTTCGTTGTTTTTGCCGCAATCTCAGTCTAGACAGACTGAGTCACTTCCTCTGTTGCGGACACTCAGAACATGGCGCTCAAGGTCGAACTCAAGCCCGGCGAGAAATTGCTGATCGGCAACTGCATCATCACCAATTCCGATCAGCGCACGCGCCTGTTCATCGATGGTCATGCGCCCATTCTGCGCGAAAAGGACATTCTGACCTCAGAGACCGCCAATACGCCCGCCAAGCGCATCTATCTGGCGGTGCAGCTCATGTATATCGAGGAGGATTCCGAGCGGGCGACGGCCACCTACAACGAGATGTCCAGAGACTTTGTGGCCGCAGTGCCCAGTTCTCTACCCATTGTCGACCAAATCAATAACGAGATATTAACCGGGTCCCTATATAAGGCTCTGAAAGCGTCCCAGAAACTTATCGAATACGAACAGGACCTGCTCAATCATGCATCAGCACGGCGCTCAGGCGTATCAGCAGACGGCGAAAGTCGTTGAAAATCCCCGCCAGCGCGAATCAGCTCTGCTCATGAAGGCCGCAGCCGGCCTGCAAAAAGTCAAAGACGAATGGGATATCTCGACCGCTGAGGAACTCCGCGCGGCCCTGACTTTCAATCGCAAGCTCTGGACCATCTTCATGTCGGCCGTCACCCAGGACGACAATCCCCTGCCCCAGGAAATCCGCCAGAACATTGCCAATCTGGGCATGTTCGTCATGAATCAGACCCGCGAAATTCTTTACGAGGGCGTTCCTCAGGCCGAACAGCTGACCGTACTCGTGCAGCTCAACCGACAGATTGCGGCGGGCCTGCGTGGCATGTGAGCCGCGGGACCGTTTACGATAGAAAAGCCCCGCACCAAGGTGCGGGGCTTTTCGTTTGGGCGGTTGAGGTCTGCGCCTGGGGAACCCCGCTGGGGCACCCTTCATTAGCCACCCCACGATGTGGCCCTCGGGTCAGGCCCGAAGGCGGCTGTGTGATGCATGGCGCCTGTGCCGATACCCCCAGCTAGAGGAACTTCACCAGGCTCAATTGGCTCACCATCGAGGTCACCTGATAGCTGGCCGTCAGACGAGTTTGCAGCGCCAGGATCTCCATGGCCACGTCTTCCTTGCTGACCGTCTCGACATCGCTGAGCAGATTATCCAACTGCGCCTTGTAATTGGTGTGCCGGTCGCCAGCGGCTTTTAGGCCCGCGCGGGCCACGCCGAGCTCCATGGTGATCAGCTCGATCGAGCCGCGCTCCGAATTGCGGGATTCGGACAGTTCCAGCTGCTGCCGCCGCGCCATGGCGTCGAAACGGGCCTTTGCCGGGTCGAGATCTACCGAGTTCGGATCGGCGGCATTGGTGATTTCGGGATAGGTCTCCACCGACATGGCCGCCACGGCACGCATCAGCCGCAGATAGCCGCTTTCATTGGCCTGCATGCCATAGGCGACGCGTCCGGAATCCTCGACCGCCGCCGTAACCGACTGGCGCGGATTACCCTCTGCGGCCGTTGCCGCCGCGGTGACCGAGCGGACCATGGCCTTTTCAAAGTTTGCCGCCGACGCCTGTTCATCGGCACCGATGGTGAACTGCCCCGGCCCGGCGCGTCCGGTAACGGCAGTTAGGGTCACCTGGCGCGTCGTCCCATTCGGCTCCGTCAGCGTCACCGTCACGCTGTCGCCAGCGGTCAGGGCAAACGTATCGTCGAAAACCACGGACATGGATGCCGGATCGCCCGGCGCATGGGTTGCCGTCAATGCGCCGGCATTGGCGACGCTGGATGTCACCCCGGAAATCTGGAAGCCATGGGCCGATGAGACCGGAATGTTCTCGGTCAAATTGACCGTTTCGGCCGAGCGCGCCGCCGTCAGCCGCCCCATGCCAACCGCCGAGACCGCTGCCGTTTCGCCGCTATACCACATGACCGTGTCGGTCGAGGTGGCTACCCGCAGGCTTGTGGCCGTATAGGGATCGGCGCCGCTGACCCGCAGCGCCGGCTCGCCCGCGGCGTTGAAGAAGTTCTGCGATGCCGCAAAGGTCGATGCGGCCTTGAGCTCGCTTTCGGCCGTTTCCTTGAGGGTATTGTCCAGCGCCGTCTGGAAATTGGTGGCTGTCGCGATTGCGTCGGCGCCAATGACAAATTCGTTGACCGCGCCAGTCGCATTGGCGGCATCGACCGCCTTGAGCGTGATTTGCGTCTCCGTACCATCAGGCAGGGTGAAACCCATGGTAATACTGTCGCCTTCAGCGACCGCTCCCGGCGGTGCGGGGAAGGTGAATTCGATATCGGCTGGCGACGCCGCGAAATCCGAGACAATGCCGATATTGGCGCCAATGGCCGAAACCGTCGACAGCTTGAACCCAAAGGGATGATCGCCATCTTCCGCCAAGGTGACGGTGGCCGGATCGGTCACGGTCAGCGATGTCAGGGTACTCTGCAGCCGCCCCTGGCCCAAAGTGCCCAGATCGGCCATCTGCCGCTCGGTCACCACGGTCTTATATCCCGCGCGCCCGCCCACGCCCTCGAGCAGTTCGGTCGTGGTAGGCAAAGGCGCCTTGTCGGTTTTGGCGCCGCCAAACAGATAGCGGCCGGCAATATCGGAATTGAGCAGGGTCACCATCTCGTCCAGCCGCGCCCGCGACAGGCCAGGAATGGTGGCCATATTGATATTGGTCGAGCCGTACTGCCCCTGCACGGCCGAATTGCGCGCCTCCCCTTCAAGCGCGTCAAACCGCGACAGGGCATTGTCGTAAAAGCTCATCCGCAAATCGACCTGCTCGATGCTGGCATTGTAGCCGGCAATCGTGGTCAGGCGCGATCGCACCGACAGCGATACGGGCAGGTCCCGGCCCATTTCGGACAGCGTTTGCGCCTTGACGCCCGTGCCCAATTGCATCTGCAATTGCGCGAACTTGTCCTGCATCTTGGAGATGACGGAAAAGCCAGTTGTCAGGGGATACATCGACTTGTTGACGATCATGTCAGGCTACTCCCTCAGGTCGACGCAAACAGGGTGTCGAGCAATTCCTTGACCACCGACACCACACGGGCATTGGCGGCATAGGCGCTCTGCAATTCGGTCAGGCGCGCCATCTCTTCGTCGAGATTGACGCCATATTCGCTCTCCATCTGGGTGGTGATGGTGTCGAGCGTCAGTTGCCGGTTGCTTTGTGCCGTCAGGGCCGAACCGATGGTCGTGCCCTGATAGTTCAGCACCTGCTCGATCAATTGCTCGACCGTGCCGTTGAGCTGATGGCGCCCGGCATTGGCCGCCGGCGTGCTGCCCGAAACGAAGTTCATCGAGGCCAGTTGATCCAGAATATATTCCGGCCGCGCCGCGTCTCCCAGCGATCCGTCGATATCGAATTGCACGAGCAGGCGATTGTCCGAAATCACCGCCGGATTGACCGAAATGCGCGAGGCAAAACCCACGATCTGCGGCGGATTGGTGTCGAGATTGTCGGTAAAGGCCGAATTGCCCTGGTCGACAAACAGCGCCACCGCCAATTCGCCCTGCTGCGTGCCGGTCGCGGTCCCGCGCGTCGTCAGGCCCGTAACATCGCGTGTCCCGCCCGCGCCGTCATCGAGAACCCGCAAAATCCCCGCGCTGGGGCTGGTAATGGCCAGACCCGGCAATTTGGTCTGCAGCGAAGCGGCCACCGCCGTGGCGTCGGGCGGATCGCCAAAATCGATTGAGATGACGCGCTGGCCGCTTGCATCGACGAAGTCCTCGCCATTGGTGCTGTTGATCACCCGCACCCTCTGCTCGACACCATTGACCGTATGGGTCAGCAAGATGTCGTTGCCGGGCTTGAGATGCGAGATATCGGCGGACAGCCCCGTCGCGCCCAAACCGTCGTCGGCGGCGGTGCCGGGCGTGGTGATGGTCGAAAAGACCGAGGCGATCCCGGCGGCAATCTCATCGAGCTGGTTCTGGGCCTCCACCAGGATTTTGTCGCGTAGCTGCACCAGGCCCGCCAGCTCGCCGCCCTGCAGCACGCCTTGCTGCACCAGGTCGATCGTCAGCCCCGAAGGCGTCGTCAGCGTGAGCTTACCCACCCGGCTCTGATCGGTGTCGATATTGGTCTGCGACGTCGCCGAGAGGGCGCCGGCCGTCGTGAACTTGAACGTGGAAAAGCCATTGTCGAGGAGGCCAACGCCGGAGCGCGTCATCAGCGCCACCGTGCCATCGGGACGGTATTCGGCCTGCACGTCGATCACTTCGGCCACCGAAGCAACCAGGCGGTCGCGTTGGTCGTAAAGCTGAGCGCGCGCCGTATCGGTCATGCCCAGGTCCAGCATGCGGTTGTTCACCTCGTTGAGCGAGACGAGCATGGCATTGACTTCGGACACATCGTTGGAGATGCGCGTCTCTGTCTCCTGCCGCAATTGCTGGATGGAGCCCGAAAGGGCATTGAGCTGGCGGGCCATAGCCTGCGCTTCGGCCACCACATTGGCCCGCGTGGGGTAGTCGTCCGGGCTGGTCGCCAATGCCTGCAGCGAGTTCTTGAATGACCCGAACATCGTATCGAGCGAACCCGGATCACCCGGCTTGCCGAGATAGCCCTGCAACTTGTTGAGGTAATCGCCCATGACATTGGACATGGACGTGTCCGAAACCTGCCGGTTGTAATAGGTCTGCAGGCTCTGGTTGAAGGCGCGGTTGACGCCGGCCGAGCGCGCATAGGTGCTGTTGATCGACGAATAGTCGATAATGTTCAGCGATTGCCGATGATAACCGGGCGTGCCCGAATTGGCGATGTTCCGGCTCAGGACCGTAATCGAATCCTGGCTGGTCCGCAGACCCGACACAGCATTGGAAAGAGACGAAACCAGACCCATGAAAGCGGCCCTCACACTGGACTGAGGTCCGGGACACCCTGCCCCGGACCCTTACTCAATTCTCGCCCTAGCGGATCATATTGAGGGCTTCCTGCAGCATCTCGTCGGCAGTCGAGACGATACGGGTACCCGCCGAATAGGCCTGCTGGGTAATGATCAGCTTGGTGAACTCGTCCGAGATATCGGTATTGGACGCTTCCAGCGCGCCACCGATAATGCCCGAACCGCTGAGATCGAAAATCGGCTCGCCCGATTCCGAGGTCGCTTCGTAGACACCGCCATCCAGGCGCTTGAGCGAATTGACGCCATTGAACTGGGCCGTCACCACCTGCGCCATTTCGATCCGCTCGCCATTGGAATAGGTGGCGACCACGCGGCCCGAGTCTGTAATGGCCACGGACAGGAATTCACCGGCGCCATAACCGTTCTGATTAAGGGTTGAGACCGTCACCGTACCGTTGACGTCAGCGAACTGGGACACGCCATTGGTCTCGTGCTGCAGCACCACATCGCCGATCAGCACGCCATTGACGCGCAGATTGCTGATGGTCGCCTGAGGCACGCTGGTGGCCAACGAACCATTGCTGTTAAAGGTGTAATCCTGACCAATATTCGTCCAGGCCGTGCCGCCACCGACCGCCGCACTGTCCGAAAGGTAGAACAGGTTCCACTTGTCGGTGCCGCCGGCTGCGGCGCTGTCCACCTTGGCCCAGCGCAATTGCACGTTCACCGGCGCGCCATTGCTGGCATAGACGGTGATCGCACCGCCGGAGATGGACTTGGCGATAAAGTCGTCTGCATCATCCGCCGAAACGGTATTGACCGTCCCGAGTGTCGGCGCCGACGACGCCTGCGGTTCGGTTAGTCCGAGCGTGGCCGCCAGGGCTGGTGTCGTACCGCTGATAGAGAAGGATGAGTGATAGTCGCTGCCCAGGCTGATCGCGAGCTGATTGCTGCCGTTAAGACCGACCGTGGCCGAAGCGGCCGCCCCACCGCCAAAATCGCGCAGGCCGGCCTGCATGTCGTTCAGCACGTCCTGAACGGTCCTGGGCGCGTCAAGGTTGATCGCCACCCCAGTGGTCGGCGCCGTTGTCGGTGCGGCATAGAACCGGAAGGTCACGGGTGCCCCGTTGACGGTCACCGTCATCTCCTGCCCGTCAGCAAAGACGGTTGTCGCCAGATTGGCACCGGCACCAGCACCCAGGTCAACCGTGCCGTTGGCCGCAGCAGTGGTCGCCGACGCCCCAAAATTCTCCGACCCCAGCAGCTCGCTGTTATAGACGGTCGAATTGTAGTTCGCCGTCTTGGGAAGCTGCGGCAGGTTGGACTGGTAGTTGATCGTCGTCGTCACATTGGCCGGCAAAAAGGCGTTGGACAGCTGGATCACCTCGGGCACCGAGCCCGAAATATTGCCCGTGGCCGGGTCGATCGGCAGACCCTTGAGATAATAGCCCGCGCCGTTGACCAGGAGACCGTCCTTATCGATTTCAAAATCGCCGCGCCGCGTGAAATAGTTCGAACCGGCGAAAACCGAATTGCCGTCCGACTGCCCCACCTTGGGCTCAACCACAAAAAAGCCCGACGAATTGAGCGCGATATAGGTCTCGTTCGAGCTTGTCTGGATATCGCCCTGGATATTATTGGTGGCCCGCGATTGCGCCAGCACCGCCCCCGGCACCTGCGACTTCAGCGGCGCATCAGGGATCAGATCCATGAAGCTGGTTTCCATCCGCTTGTAGCCGGTGGTCTGTGAATTGGCGATGTTGCCCGAAATATTCTCCAGCGCATGCGACTGTGCCCGCAGGCCGGTCACCGCACTGGAAAGAGCCCCATAGATACCCATCTGTAACTCCGTAATCCCCGATGCGCCGCAAAGCGCGTTCACCAGGATCAATGCAAAGCCGATGCCAAGTCACAGAGTCTTTGATTTCATTGCATTTTTTAGAAAGACCACACCCAAATGCGGCGACAAGGCGGCAAATGAGTCCGAGCCGGCGGCAGAAATTGCCGGTCGCTTGAGATCGGGGCGGGCATGGGTTAAACGCAAGCCACAGAGGTTGGCCGCTTCCGGCCATCGGAGCGCCTGACTATGCTGTTTTCCAGCGTCGACGAGTTTGTGAAGGCCCCCCGGCGCGCGGTGACCGTTTTCGGCATGGCCGGCGTTGGCAAGACGCGCCTCAGCAATCTGCTGCGGGCCAATCACTGGTTTCACTATTCCGCCGACTATCGGATCGGCACCCGCTATATGGGCGAGTACATCGTCGACAATTTCAAGCGCGAGGCCATGAAGGTGCCCTTCCTGGCCCAGCTTTTGCGCACGGACTCGATCTATATTTCGTCCAACATCACCTTCAACAATCTCGACCCGCTCTCGACCTATCTGGGAACGCCGGGCGATGTTGACCGGGGCGGCCTGCCCCTGGCCGAATATCAGCGCCGCCAGGAACAGCACCGGGTTGCCGAAATCGCCGCGCTCTGCGACGTGCCCTACTTCATTGCGCGGGCCAAAGAACTCTATGGCTATGATGATTTCATCGCCGATACCGGTGGCTCGCTGATCGAGGTGATCGACCCGGCCGATCCGGAAGACCCCGTGGTCAGGACTTTGGCGGAGCACACCACGCTGGTCTATATTCGCGGCACCGACAAGGATGCCACCGAACTGGTCAAGCGCTTCAAGGCGTCGCCCAAGCCCATGTATTACCGCCCCGAATTTCTCCTGGAGAAATGGGCCGAATACAAGTTGATCAACGGCATTCTGGACGATGCCGATGTTGACCCGGCCGGCTTTGGCGCCTGGGGCTTTGAGGCGCTGCTGCATGACAGGCTGCCGCGCTACCAGGCGCTGGCTGACAATTTCGGCTATGTGATAGAAGCGTCCGACCTGGCCACGGCCCGGGACGGTGACGAGTTTGTCGACCTGATAGCAGCGGCCATCGAGAAGCGAATGCGATAGCGCGTGTTGCCCATGCGGCTACGCGCGCCAGCCTGAATCGCTTTCTCATTGTACCTTGTTAAGAGGCTGACATGCCTATCAGAATTCCCGACAACCTGCCTGCCCGAAAGACGCTCGAACTCGAGGGCGTCAATGTCATGGATTCCAGCCGCGCCGCGCGTCAGGACATCCGCCCACTCGAATTCGGCCTGCTCAATCTGATGCCAAATAAGGAGCGGACCGAAACCCAATTCGCCCGCCTGATCGGCGCCACCCCGCTGCAGATCAATCTCAGCCTGGTTCGAGTTACCGATCACCAGTCGAAAAATACCTCAGAGGATTACCTCAACACCTTCTACCAGACCTGGGAGGAGGTGAAGGAGCGCAAGTTCGATGGCTTCATCGTCACCGGCGCCCCCGTTGCCCAACTGCCCTTCGAAGAGGTGCGCTACTGGCCCGAAATGCTCGAGATCATGAGATGGACGCGCACCAATGTGCACCACACCATGTTCATCTGCTGGGGCGCCCAGGCCGCGCTGCATCATTTCCACGGCGTCCGGCGCTACCGCATGGATAAGAAGGCTTTCGGCGTCTTCCGCCACAAGGTGGTGGGCACCCGCTCGCCGTTCCTGCGCGGCATGTCCGACAGCCCGATGATCCCGGTCTCGCGCTACAACGATATCGACCGCGCCAGCCTGGGCGATGGGCTCGAAGTGCTGATCGACCAGCCCGATATCGGCCTCTGCATGCTCGGGGATCGCAGTGAACGCGCCGTCTATTTCCTCAACCACCTGGAATACGACAACCGTTCGCTGGCCGACGAATATGAGCGGGACAAGGCCGCTGGACTCGACACGCCGCCGCCGGAAAATCTCTTCCCCAATGGCGACACTACCGCGGTGCCAGAGAACCGCTGGCGCAGCCACGCCCATCTCCTGTTCCAGAACTGGATCAACGAGATTTACCAGACCACGCCGTTCGACTTGGACAAGATTGGCGAATGAATGGAACGGGGCCTCGCGGCCCCGTTTTCTTCAGCGCAGACCGTCCACCACTGGCTGGCGATAGATCGCAATCGCCGGCAAGACCGACAGCAGCGCCCCCGCCCCAACCAGCATGAGCACCAATTGCACCTCCTGCCAGGAAATGGAGACGGGAATGGCAATACCACTCTGCGCCTCAAGATAGCCACTGACGGCCCAGGATACTCCCGCGCCCAAAACCAGTCCGAAAACGGCCCCGGCCAGGATAAGCAGCGCCACATAGCTCCAGGCGACCAGGAAGACATAGCCCGCTGTCGCCCCCAGCGCCCGCAACACTGCAAAGCGCGTGCGGTAAAGCTGCAGGATGATCATCACACCCGACAGGATCGCGGCCACGACCAGAGCCTGCGTCGCCAGCGCCAGGAAACTCATGATCGCCCGCGCATCGCCCAAAAGGGCATAAAGCTGCACAAGGATTTCAGCGGGGAAAATCGCCTGCGTGCTGTCGGTGCGGTAGGTATTCCGCAAGCCATAGGCCGCGGGAACGGTCGATGGCTTGACCACAATTGCCGGCACGCCCGGAAGCTGGTCAGCAATGAAGGGCGGCCCGATGCGCTCGTCGCCTGGCGCGTGGCCAGAGGCCAGCCCATGGGTCAGCCAGACCTGCTCGACCGGCACGACCACCACATTGTCCCAGGCCGAATTGGTGCGCGCCATGCGCCCCACCACTTCGATACTGCCTTCATGCAGCATCTCTTCACTGTCGAACCCGTCATGGGCCGCATGCAGCAGCTCGCCCATTCTGAAACGCACATTGGCGCCCAGCACCGCCTCTTGAGTCGAACTGAAGACGCGCCCCTCGGCCAGTCCGCCCGACAAGTGCTCAACAAATTGCGCTGTCGTTCCCATGATCGGATAGCCGCTGGCACTGTCACCAAAAGCAATCGGCGCGGCAAAATCAATCGTGTCCTCGGCCATGATCTGGGCCAGCATATCGCCATCGACCAGCCCCATGGCGGCCGGACGGGCATAAACCGAAGCCAGAACCAGATCGAACGGACTGCCGGGCGAACCGATCACAAGATCAAACTTGTCGGCGGCGCGCGCGCTGCCCTGGCGCACGGCGCGCTCCTGCGTGGTAATGGCGATCCCCAGCCCCACGGCAAAGGTGATCAACACCACAAAGAAGATCAGCGTCACCCGGTTGCGGTTGAGCAAGGAGAAAACCACTGGAAACGGATTCATGCCACCAACTCCCGTTCCACCACCCGGCCGTGGCCCAGCATGACCACACTGTCGGCGGCCTCAATCAGCAACGGGTCGTGCGAGACAGCCACCACCGTCCGCCCCTCAGCCGCCAGTCGTTTGAACGACTGGCACAGCCCGGCCGAATTGCCTTCATCCAGGCTGGCCGTCGGCTCGTCAGCAAACAGAATTGGCGGGTCAAAGACCAATGCCCGCGCCAGTGCAACCCGCTGCTGCTCGCCACGCGAATAGCTGGACACCTTCCGTGCCTCGTCAGCGACACCAAATTGTGCCAGCAAGGCCTTGCCGCGCTCACGCACCGCTGCATCCGTAAAAGCTGCAAAATAGGCCGCAAGGGTCACATTGCCCAACGGGCTCATCTCTTCGATGAGATTGAAATTCTGAAACACAAAACCGGCAGTGCGCCGGCGCCACTGGTCGCGCGCGCCCTCACCCAGCGTCGCGATATCGACCGCATCCCACTGCACCTGCCCCGCGCTCGGCTTGATCAATCCACTCAGGACATAGAGCAAGGTGGTTTTGCCCGAGCCGGACGGACCGCGAATGACCGTCAACTGCCCGGCCTCAACTGAAAGTTCCGGGATATCAAGCGCTGGAGGCGCGGTATCGGACCGTCCAGCAAAGCGATGTTCAACGCCGCGCAGCCGCAACATTCACGCTCTCCAATGCGCAGCGTCGATGACGCGGACGCGCGACACAAAGCCCATTTCTTCGTCGGTATAGGTGCCGATCTTGAGCGTACCCTCCACCGCGATGGGCACATTGAACGGGGTCACCGTAATGATGTCGCGGGCATAGATCGAAACGATGTCGCGCGGCCAATCGGCCTCGCTGTCGCAGAAGGGGCAAACCGACATCGGGATTTTGGTCAGGACGAAAAAGCGCGATTCCGCCTTGAGCGGTGGCGCCATGAACCCTTCGAGCAGCACATGCTTGTCGGCCTTTTCCAGCGCAAAATCCGAAAACGATCCATCGGCATTATAGAGCTCACGCATGCGGACAGGCTCTTCAGCCCCCGCCCGAGAAGCACCCAGCGCCAGACTGGCCGGAATGGCAGCGGATAGAGCGATGAACTTGCGGCGATGCATGGCGGGCCTCCTTGTGCGCAGAACCGGATAATCCATCTGCGCGGAATAAGGACACGAGGGGCCCGCCAAAGACGCGCCCCCCGCAAGACTTTCGAGCGTGAATTACTCAGCCGAAACGGCGTGGTTCATCACGTGGAAGATGTAGTTCTGCTCCTGGGTACCGGTGAGCAGGTGAGCCCAAGGACCCTTGGCCCAGGCCGCGACGTCTTCACCCGAATGGGTTTCCGAACCCATCGGGATCAAGGCCTGCTGCAGATAGTCCACGTCCAGCGCTTCTTCCTGGGTCACGTTCGGCCGGGTGCCGAAATAGGAACCGTCGGCCTGTTCGGTCAGAACCGAGCCGGCACCGTTGAGGTAGCCAACGACCGAATAAGGCTTGCCATCATCGGCCAGTTCGGGCTCGCCGGTATGCTCGACGCCATCGGCGTTGATACCCATGCACAGGCCGGTGATCGGCGTGCCGCGACCGCAATAGCCGTTAAAGGCAATGGCGTGCTCGTGGTCGGCGGTGACGATGATCAGGGTGTCTTCGTCATTGGTCATTTCGTCGGCCATGGCGACGGCCTTGGCGAAAGCCACGCCATCCATAAAGGCGCGGTTGGCATTGCCGGCATGGTTTGCATGATCGACGCGGCCACCTTCCACCATCAGGTAGAAGCCGTCTTCATTGCCTTCCATGGCCTTGATGGCGGCGACGGTCATGTCGGCGACCGAAGGTTCGGTTTCCGGACGCTCGGTTTCGTAGCTCATATCCGAATTGGTGAAGAGACCAAGCAGCGGCGAACCGGCGGTAGCGGCTTCCAGGCCCGCCAGGTCGCTGACAAACTGGGCGCCGGCTTCTTCAGCGCGAGCAACCAGATTCAGCTCATCCTTGCGGCTGGAGTCTCCGCCATGCACAGTCTGCGTACCAGCCGGATAGAAGCTGCGGGCGCCGCCAGCGAGCAGCACGTCAACGGTGCCGGCTTCCATGGCGTCGATGGCCTGAACGGCAATATCGGTGCAGCCTTCAGGAGCTGCGGCTTCCCAGTTGCGGTTCGCGGTCTTGGCGTAGACAGCAGCCGGAGTGGCGTGCGTCGCGCGAGCGGTCGAAACAACGCCAACCGACTTGCCCATTTCCGAGGCGATCTCGGAGAATAGGGTGACCTTGTTACCCTCTTCGCTGGCGCAATTGTCGTGGCGGCCGTTCTCGTTGAGGTTGATCGTGTTGAACACCTGCTTGATGCCCGAGTTCATTGCGCCGGCGGTCGGCGCGGAATCCGGGGTCTGGGCGTTGATATTGTAGGTCTTGATCAGCGCGGTATAGGGATATTCTTCGTAAGGCAGGACATGCTCTTCGCCCAGCTTGCCTTCAAGCTGACCGGCAAACAGGCGCACGGCATAGTTCGTGCCAACGCCCTGGCCATCGGCAACGAACAGGATGACGTTCTTGGCCTTGCCGATATTGGGCTGCATGTCGATCATGGCTTGCAGCTTGGCATCGGCATCGGTGTACCAGGCGCTCTGGGCCTGCGGAAGTTCCTGGGAAACAACCGGAAGGGTCATGCTGACGGCGGACACGCCGGCCAGCAGAATGCGTGCAACGCGATTCATTGCGGAAAACCTCCATGCGCAAAATATGCGAGCCGCGGCGCCCCTGCGCACGGCAGGCATGGAGTTAGGGCCCGGCCATTTCAGCCGGGTGACACATTTGCGACGTTACCATGACAATCCCGAACCGATAACGCGGAGCCAGTCAGCGCCCGGTCCTAGTGGCTATGCCCCGCATGACTGTGCTGATTGGCATTGGCTGCCTCAACCGCCACCTCAATTTCGACCGGACCGGCATTGGCAAATTCCAGCATCAGATCGAAATGGCTTCCCTGTTCCAGCGCGCCGGTCAGGCCATGCAGTTCAAGCGCCAGTCCACCGGGATCGAAGGCAAATTCGCCGGGACCAATGTCAATCGCACCGACCTCCTGAACGCTAGCTCCCTCTGCATTCATAGTCAGGCCGACAATGTGGACCTCTCCGGCAATGTCCGTGGTGGCGCCAAGCAGGCGATCGGCCTCGCCCTCATTGTGCACTTCAAAAAAGACGAGCGTCTCAGCACCTGCCGCCGCTGCGCGCGCCCAAGGGTGCACAATCTCGATGCCATCGGTTTGGAACACATGATGTTCCCCATGGTCATGATCCTCCGCGAACCCCATCGGGGCGGCCATAACGGACAGAATCAGGGCAATGGAAAGTGCGCGGTTCATAGGTCTACCTGTAATGTTAGAACAGCACATCTAGCCCTGCTTCATGACAGCGCCATGACGAAGTTGCCCCAGACTGCCTCTTGCAAACCCCTGCCCAAACCCTACCTTGCCAGAACACGGGGACTTCTTCTTTGCCGCAGCCGCCGACCACCATTACCGACGAACTGGGCATTGCCCTCTCCAACCTGGCCGACAGCGCCTCCGGCGTCCTCACGCCCACCTTGCGCTTGGGCGTCACCGGCCTGAGCCGGGCCGGCAAGACCATTTTCATCACGGCCCTGGCGCATAACCTGCTGACGCAAGGGCGCCTGCCGGGCTTTGCGCCGCTCGCCGATGGCCGCTTCATTGGCGCGCGTCTGGCCGAATACCCCGACGCCACCATCCCCCGCTTTGCCTATGAGCAGCACCTGGCGGCGTTGAGCAGCAATCCGCCGGTCTGGCCGGAAAGCACGCGCCGCATTTCCCAGCTTCGCATCGTGCTCAAATATCAGTCAGCCAAGTGGTGGGCCGGCATGACCGGGCCGGCCACGCTCAATCTCGACATCGTCGATTATCCCGGCGAATGGCTATTGGACCTGCCCCTGCTCGGCCTCAGCTTTGCCGAATGGAGCCGGGAGGCGCTGGCGCGCGCCCGCCAACCTGGCCATACCGATGAAGCCACCGAATTTCTCCAGGCGCTGGACAGCACCGATATTGCCAAGGACGCGAACGATCCCGATGCCGAGCGTCTGGCCACGGCCTTCACCACCTATCTACGGCGCAGCCGCGAGCATGGCGCCCTGTCTACCCTTCCGCCGGGCCGGTTCCTTCTGCCCGGCGATCTGGAGGGCTCTCCCGCCCTAACTTTCGCCCCCCTGCCCGAGCCTGCTGGGCCGAAGCAGCGCGGCACCCTCTATGCCATGCTTGAAACCCGCTACGAGGCCTATAAGGCCCAGGTGGTGCGCCCCTTCTTCCGCGACCACTTTGCCCGGCTCGACCGGCAGGTCGTCCTGGTCGATACCCTGCGCGCGCTCAATACCGGCCCCGCCGCCGTCAACGACCTCGAAACCGCGCTCACCGCGGTTCTGGCCTGTTTCCGCCAGGGCGAGGCCAATCCGCTGCTGCGCCCCTTTTCGCGCCGCATCGACCGCATTCTCTTTGCCGCTACCAAGGCCGACCACGTTCATCACACCAGCCACGACCGGTTGGAGGCCATTCTCAATCGCCTCGTCGCCAATGCCAGTAAGCGCGCCCGCTTTGCCGGGGCGGATACCCGCTCCATCGCCATGGCCGGCATTCGCGCCACCAACGAAGGCACGATCCGCGAGAATGGTGAAACCCTGCCCACCCTGGTCGGCACGCCGCTCAAGGGCGAAGTCCTGGACGGCACGACCTATGATGGCAAAACCGAAATCGCCCTGTTTCCCGGCGACTTGCCGGAACGGCCGGACTCTCTTTTTGAAGACGGCAGCCCCGTCGCCCTCAATTTCCTGCGCTTCACGCCCCCACGGCATCTCAAGCGCAATGCCGTCGGCGATGCTGTCCTGCCCCATATCCGGCTTGATCGCGCATTGGACTATCTCATCGGAGACCGGATGGCATGAAGCGCCCCGTCGCCCGCCCCACTGAAAAGCCCGCTAGCGCAGAGGCCGCCACGCGTGCCCCGCGGGCATTCACGCCCGACCGCGCGGAAATCGTCGAAGTCGCCTTCGAGCCGGCGGTCGAGCCCGACCTCGTATCGCCGCCACCGCGCCGCATGGGCTGGCTGGGCAAGTTCGCCTGGACCTCTGGCGGCATCCTGCTCTCCGCCGGATTGGGCCTGGCCGCGGACCGGCTGATCCGCGACCTTTTTGCCACCAATCAATGGCTGGGTTGGGTGGGCTTGGGCGTACTCGGCGCCTTCATCGTCGCCGTCATCGCCCTCATCATCCGGGAAATGCTCGCCTTGCGGCGCCTCTCGGTCCTCGACGCGCTCCGCGCCGACGCCGCCCGCGCCCATGCCGATAATGATCGCAAGCGGGCCGGTGCCGTGGTTGATCACCTCAACCAGGTCTATGCCGGCCGGCCTGATCTGGCGCGCGGCCGCGAGAATCTCGAGGCGCATCTTAAAGACCTGTTCGACGGAACGGACGTCATCGCCCTGGCGGAACGCAGCCTGATGACGCCGCTCGATGCCCGCTCGCGCACCCTGGTTGCCGCATCAGCCCGGCGCGTGGCGCTGGTCACCGCCGTATCTCCCCGCGCCTTGGTCGACATCGCCTTCGTCATCTACGAAAGCATCCGTCTCGCTGGCGCCATTGCCGCGCTCTATGGCGCACGTCCGGGCCTGTTCGGTTTCTGGCGGCTAGCCGGCTCGGTGCTGGCGCATCTCGCCGTCACCGGTGGCCTAGTGCTGACCGACGGCATTGTCGAACAATTGGTTGGTCAGGGCCTTGCAGCCAAGCTCTCCGCGCGTCTGGGCGAGGGTGTCGTCAACGGCCTGATGACAGTCCGCGTCGGCATCGCCGCCATGCGCGTCGTCCGCCCCCTGCCCTTCGAAGTGCTGGCGCAACCGACCGTGCGAGATTTCATACCCGAACTCGTGAAGGTAGCGAGTGATGCAGGAAAGACCGCTTAGCTCGATGCAACACCACGGATTTGCCTGCGAGATTGAATTCGAACGGGATCAGGAATCCTTCGCCGCACTCGGCGCCAGGGTCAGTTTGAGCCCATCCAGGTCATCCGAGCACAGGATCTGGCAGGACAGTCGCGAATTGGGCTTCACGTCGCCGACACTGTCCAGCATGTCCTCTTCTTCTTCGCTGGGGGCGCCGACGGCGTCCAGCCAGTCCGAATCGACATAGCAATGGCAGGTGGCGCAGCTCAGCGCGCCGCCGCATTCGGCCTTGATATTGAGGCCCCAGTCACGAATGACTTCCATGACGCGCCAGCCTTCGAGCCCTTCGAGCTCGTGCACTTCGCCTGCCTGGTCGGTAACATTGATCTTCATGGGGCGCTCCTCAACAGCGGGGCGTCCATACCCCTCAAAAGGCCCCGCCGCAAGAGCGGGGCCGCTTGGCAATTCGGCTTAGAGCGTTTCCAGCAAAAGTGGCAACGGGTTTGCGGTTCGGAAACGCGACGGAAGACAGTCTCAGGCGACGCCGAGCTTCTTCTGCAGCTTGGTCGAGCTGGTCGTATATTGGAACACCACACGCTCACCGGGCGAAACGATCGACTTGGCGGCCTGCGCCATCAGCGCGGCCTCATGGAAACCGCTGAGGATCAGCTTGAGCTTGCCGGGATAGTGGTTGATGTCGCCAATGGCGAAAATGCCCGGCACCGAGGTCTCGAACTTTTCGGTGTCGACAACGATCGTATTGTCGTTGAGCTCCAGCCCCCAGTCCGCCACCGGACCAAGCTTCATGGTCAGGCCAAAGAAGGGCAGGAGGCGCGTCGCGGGAATGGAAAGGTCGCCCGCCGCCGTGGTCAGATGCACGTGGTTGATCTGCCCGTCTTCGCCGTCGAGCTTGGCGATCTGCCCGAGCTGGAAATTGACCTTACCCTCGGCCACCAGCTCCTTCATCTTGTTGACCGAAGCCGGTGCCGCCTTGAAGGCGTCGCGGCGGTGCACAAGGGTCAGTGTGCGCACGATGGGCGCCAGGTTCAGCGTCCAGTCCAGCGCCGAGTCGCCGCCACCGACGATCACCACGTCCTGGTCGCGGAAATCCTCGATCCGGCGCACGGCATAGAACACCGACTTGTTCTCATATTGCTCGATGCCTTCCACCGGCGGACGCTTGGGCTGGAACGAACCGCCGCCCGCCGCGATCACCACGACCTTGGCAAAAAAGGTCTCGTCGGCATCGGTCACCAGCTTGAACGAACCATCCTCCAGCTTCTCGATGGAATTGACCATGCGCGAGAAGTGGAATTCGGGCGAGAAGGGCGCAATCTGGGTCATCAGATTGTCGGTCAGTTCCTGCCCCGTCACCACCGGAAAGGCCGGAATATCATAGATCGGCTTTTCCGGATAAAGCTCGGCGCACTGCCCGCCGGGCCGGTCCAGAATGTCAATGAAATGACATTTGATATCGAGCAGCCCGAGTTCGAAGGCCGCGAACAGCCCACAGGGGCCCGCGCCAATGACAACGACATCGGTGGTGATTTCAGTGCTCATATCTCAAGTCCATTCGAAACCGATGCTGTCCGCAGCCTCGGATTTTGGGTCCCATCGGGGCGCCCTGCCCCGCATCTATCTCATGGGAACCGCCGCTGTCACCAGCGGCCCCGGCTCACGCCGCAAAGGCGACTAGTATGCTCCACTTATCTCAGGAGACACGGCGAAGGAAGGGCCGAGTGCCCATGGGCACCTCGGTCAGGCCAACCGGCTGATAGAACAGCGCCATTTCCGGCAAGCGGTTTTCAATCAGCGCGGCGCGAGTCGGCTCATGCGTCACTACCAGCGCATTGAAGCCGCAGCGGCGCATATGCGGAATCTGATCCTGCAGAACATCGCCTACCGCCCTGATTTCCCCGGCATATTTCAGCCGCTCCACCAGAAGGCGGGCCGTCGAATAGCCGCGCCCGTCCGAAAAAGCGGGGAAGCTGATCGCCACCGAGGCAAACCGGCCCAGATCGTCCGCCGCATCCTCGATATTCTCGCCCGGCGACACCAGCAGCCCCAATGGATGGGGGTTGGCGAGGAACGCATCGCGATTGGCCAGGAATTCGGTCAGCGGCACGTGAACATAGCGCGCCTCGGACGGATCGGTGCCCTCGGTCCATGCCTTGAACGGATCGGCAATAAAGGCCCCATCTTTCCAGAGCGTATGTCGTGCAGCGGCCGTCATCGGGGAGGCAATGGCTCCGTTGAAATCGTAGTGGATGCCGCATTCCTTCTTGTTGAGGCCGCGCCACCGTCCGGCGCGCGGGTCCTCCCCATCAGCAACCGCCGAGGTGCAGGGCGCACAACCAATGGACTTGTAGCCTTTGGCATAGAGCGGGTGCTCGGGCAAGTTATGCGCCTGCCGATATTCAATGACATCGGCATCGGAGAAATAGGCCAGCGGATTGACCTTGATGCGATCGTCGCTGGTCAACTCAAAATGCGGCAGGACCCCGCGTTCAGTGGTCTGATAACGCTTCCGCCCCGTAACCCAGCCACCATATTGCTCGGTGATTGGCTCCAGCGGCTCGGTCTTGCGGATATGGCAGCACGAATCCGGATCGTTCTCCCACAAATCGCCATTGGGATCGAAGCGCTTCACATCGTCCGGATTGGGATGAATGGCGTGAACGTTGATCAGGCCGAGCTGCTTCTTCAGCGTCTCGACATAAGCCAGAGTCTCAGGGAAATGCTTGCCCGTCTCCAGGAAATAAACCGGCAGCGACGGATCGACCTGCGCAACCATATGCAGCAAAACTGCCGAGTCCGCCCCAAAGGACGAAACAATGGCCAGATCGCCGGGCAGCACATCATTGATGGCATAGCGCAGCACGCTGATGGCATCCATCTCGTCGAACATGCCATTGAGCGCCAGAATCCCCAGCGCCTTGAGCTTTTCATGCGCGGCCGGAGCCGGGGCGAGATTAGACTTTGGCATGGAAGCCCTCCTGCACAAGCGGCGGCGCGGCACCTTCGCCCCCTCTCCCCTGAGGGGAGAGGGTTGGGGTGAGGGGTCCAGCGGCAGGGTGAAGCACAGCGCAAACGGAAACGCTGAACCCCTCACCCGGCGCATGCGCACCGACCTCTCCCCTCAGGGGAGAGGTGAAGGTGGCATCAAACCTGTTGCTAAGCAGTGCCATAAAGCGCTCCTCTTATTCTTCTCCCCCTCGGGGAGAAGGTGGCGCGCAGCGCCGGATGAGGGGGGTGCTTCAGCGAGAGCGGAGAAATCCCCCTCACCGACTCGGCTGCGCCGAGCCACCTCTCCCCGAGGGGGAGAGGAATAGAAGCTTCGGCGGCCATCCTAGACACTCCCATAAAGCGCCTCCTTGAAGGGAGCCTCGCCCAGACGCCGATAGGCGTCGAGGAAAGGTTCATCCACGCTGGTGCGGTTGGCGATGTAGAAATCGACGAGCTTCTCAATGGCGCCTGGTACCTGCTCGGCCTCGAAACCCGGCCCGATGATCTTGCCGACCGACGCACCTTCCGTGGCATCGCCGCCCAGCGTGATCTGATAGAGCTCACCGCCCTTCTTCTCGACGCCCAGAATGCCGATATGGCCCACATGGTGATGCCCGCAGGCATTGATGCAGCCGGAAATCTTGATCTTGAGATCGCCGATTTCCTTCTGCCGCTCCGGCGCTGCAAAGGTCTTGGAGATTTCCTGCGCAATCGGGATCGAACGGGCATTGGCCAGGGCACAGAAGTCCAGGCCCGGGCAGCAGATCATGTCCGTGATCAGATTGTTATTGCCTTCAGCCAGCCCATTGGCCACCAGCACATCATAGACCGCGCGCAGATCGGCAATGGCCACATGGGGCAGAACCAGGTTCTGCTCATGGGTCACGCGCAGCTCGTCATAGGAACATTTTTCGGCCAGGTCCGCGACCACTTCGATCTGCGCGTCGGTAGCATCGCCCGGCGCCCCACCGACGGGCTTGAGCGACACGGTGACCGAGGCATAGCCGGGCTGCTTGTGCGGATGCAGATTATTGTCGAGCCAGCGGCCATAGGCCGGGTCGAGGATCGACTCATAGGCCACGTCCACCTTGTCGCCTGACCGGTCGGTAAAGTCCGGCGGCGCGAAATAGGCGGTGATCCGGTCCAGCTCTTCCTGCGGCAGGGTCAGTACGCCACCACGCACTTCGGCGAATTCGGCCTCCACCTGGCCCTTGATGCTTTCAAGGCCCTCTTCATGCACGAGGATCTTGATGCGGGCCTTGTACTTGTTGTCCCGGCGGCCATAGCGGTTGTAAACGCGCATGATACTTTCGAGATAGGCCAGCAGATGCTCGTTGGGCACGAAGCTGTTGATCAGCTTGGCGATCATGGGCGTGCGCCCCAGGCCCCCGCCAACCCAGACTTCCCAACCGATCTCACCGGCGCCGTTCACCGCCGCCTGCAGCCCGATATCGTGGAAGCGGATGGCCGCTCGGTCATTGGGCGAGCCAGTCATCGCGATCTTGAACTTGCGCGGCAGGTAGCTGAATTCCGGATGCAGGCTCGACCACTGGCGGATGATCTCGGCCACCGGACGCGGATCGATGATCTCGTCGGCAGCAGCGCCGGCAAACTGGTCGGTGGTCACATTGCGAATGCAATTGCCCGAGGTCTGGATGGCGTGCATTTCCACGCTCGCCAGCTCTTCCAGGATCACCGGAATATCCTTGAGCTTGGGCCAGTTGAACTGGATGTTCTGCCGCGTGGTGAAGTGCCCATAGCCGCGGTCATAGGTCCGCGCGATATGAGCAAGCTTGCGCATCTGCCGCGAGGAGAGCGTGCCATAGGGCACGGCAATACGCAGCATATAGGCGTGAAGCTGCAGATAGAGCCCGTTCATCAGCCGCAGCGGGCGGAACTGGTCCTCGGAAAGCTCGCCCGACAGGCGACGCTTCACCTGGTCTGCAAATTGTGCTGTGCGACCCGCTACGAAAGCGGCGTCGAATTCGTCATATCGATACATGCCCGTCTTCACCTAAGTGCTGGCGATCATACGCCTGCCCATTGAGAGTCAGGGGAGCGGTGGGGCCCGCCGCCCTAATGCGTTCGCGCAGGCGCTTGGGCACGATCCGCCCCTCCACCTGCTCAACTTCTTCAGCTTCCAGGCTAATGACCCGGCCCGTGCCCTTGGTGGCCACGATCGCGCTGTCGAGTTCGGCCTTGTCTTCCTTGGAGAACAGGCGTGCTGCCTGCAAGTCCTCGATCCAGTTGCCCTGCCCGTCCAGATAGACGGTGGCACCCGAAGTCAGTTCATTGCCCGTCAGGATTTCCATAGTCATGCTACCTTGAAACTGCTTGCAGCCGCATCGGCGGCATCCGCCCAATCGCCTTCAGCCACGGCCCGGCCGACCAGAATGACCGCCGGTCCATCGACAAAATCCACCGCGCCCTGGGCCAGTTGACCCAGTGTTGCCGAATAGAGCGTCCTGTTGGCCCGCCCGGCATTGACCACGATGCCCACCGGCAGATCCGGCGCAGCACCGAAAGCCACCAGCCGTCCCGCCACATCGGCGGCAATGGCCTTGCCCATATAGAGCGCCAGCGTAAGACCAGCCTGTGACAAGGCCGCCCAATGCATGAGGTCGCTGTCTTCGGCACCATGCGCGGTCGCCATCACGAAGCCACTCGACACCTTGCGCAGGGTCACTGGTGTCGCGCTGTCTGCCGCAGCGGCCAATGCGGCACTCACGCCCGGCACGATTTCATAGGTCAGCCCGGCCTTGCGAAGGGCGGCGATTTCCTCGCCCGCGCGTCCGAAAACCATCGGATCACCCGACTTGAGCCGCGCAACCTTCTTGCCTTCACCGGCAAGCCGAACGATCAGCGTATTGATCTGCGCCTGCGAAAACGAATGATGGCCGCGCGCCTTGCCCACGCAGATCTGCTCGGCATCGCGACGGCCCATCTCGACCACCGCTGCCGGCACAAGCTGGTCATGCACGATCACATCGGCCTGTTGCAGCAGGCGCTGGGCGCGCAGCGTAAGCAGGTCTTCCGAGCCAGGCCCCGCGCCGATCAGCCAGACCACACCCTGCCCCGTGCCCTTGGCAGCATGATCGGCGAGCAGAGCCTCGGCCTCTTCATTACCAACCATCTGGCGCGCAACGAGATCCTCATAGAAGCGGCGGCGAGCGGCTCCATCATGAATCAGATTTTCAACCTTGTGCCGCAACCCACCGGCCAGACTCGCAATTTTCCCGATCCCAGGCGCCAGCAGCGCTTCGATCTGCGCCCGAACCAGCCGCGCCAGCACCGGCGCATCACCCTCGGTGGAAATCGCCACCGTCAGCGGCGCGCGATCCACAATGGACGGCGTGTAGAAATCGCATTCCCCCGGCACGTCCACCACGTTGAGCGGAATGCCAAGGCGCCGAGCCTCGGCCTTGGCCAATTCGGCATCGGTGCCCTCTTCGGCCACAAACACCAGCGCCGCCCCGGCAATATCCTCGGCCCGAACGACGCGTTCGAACACCGCAACGGGAAAGGCGGAAAAGTCGGCTTCGATGTGACGGGAATAAATCTCTACAGAAGCAGTCGTCTTAGAAACCAATCGGACCTTGTTCAGGGCCTCGTCGGTGCCGCCGACGATGATAATGCGCTTGCCCTTGACCTTGAAGCTCAACGGAAATGTGTTGAGAAGTCCCATTGTCGTCCTGTTCGTGAGATGGGCGAAAATAATCCAAATCGCACTCGCCCAACAAGACCTTGAAAATCAATAGCTTTTATATTTCTCTTCCAGCGCCGCCCGTGGAAATCAACGCGGTCAATGGCACTGGGAACGGCCAAATGAATCTTTCGCAGCCACACCGATAGAATAATTTGCCTGTCAGCCTATATGCTCAGCCTATGCCTTTATCTCTGGGGGTCTCGTCATGCCGGCTCTTCCTCGGCACCTCGTCGTTCCGACTTTCGTCCTGCTGGGCCTGTTCGGCGCCGGCGCGCAGGCCCTTGCGCCCATGATCCGGCCAGAGCCCGCCGCCGATATTCTCCCCGGCAGGGCCGAGCCCTATATCGGCGCCTGGTCCGTGACCCTGCCCACCCGCGAGCCGACCGAGCCCAATACGGCCTTGGCCGTCTGCGCCCTGCCCGTCCGGATCGAAAAGGCCAATGACACACACATTTTCTATCTTGGCCCCCGCGAGCAGGAGGCCGATGCCGCTATCGAACTAGTCGTTTCGGGGGACGGCACCCGCTGGCAACCCATAGCCGGCGGTCCAGCCTTTTTCGCCATCTGGGTCAATCCCGACAGCTTCTTTCTTTATGACGCCGTCGCCGAGGGCGAACCGGACTGGAGCCAGCCCTATATCTATGACCGCTGCGACTAGCCTGGGTCAGCCCTGGCGGCTGGGCACCTGTACCACCAGCCCGTCCAGCTCGTCCCGCACCTTGATCTGGCAGGAAAGCCGGCTGTTTTCGCGCACGTCAAAGGCGAAATCGAGCATGTCTTCTTCCATCACCGATGGACCGCCAACCACCTCGCGCCAGGCTTCGTCCACATAAACGTGGCAGGTCGCGCAAGTGCAGGCGCCACCACACTCGGCTACAATGCCGGGCACCGCGTTCATGATTGCGGTCTCCATCACTGTCGAACCATTTTCACCTTCGGTTTCAATGCGTTCGCCATCATTGGTGATGTAGGTGATTTTGGTCATCATCTGTCCTTCTGCGCTCAAGCCCCGATATAGCGACAGGCTGTACCCCCTGCAAGGACGCGCCTTTCCAACTTGTCATGCAGATTGCCGGACTTTAAGTCGTTCGCCGCCGCACATCGTGACAGCCTGTCTGCAAGCAAAAACCTTGGAGGACAGAAATGCTGGAGGAACACTTTCGTTTGCAAGCAGCGCGGTTTGCCCGGGTCGCCAGCGTGCTGACGCTGTCGGCATCGGGCGCAATGGCTCACGATTTGCCGCTTGGCGACGGCAAAATCTCAAGCAGTCCCAAACAGGGCTATGTCTATTCCTGCCAGAGCCGCTTCCCCGCCAATGGCGTCGGCGCGCATGCCAGCGGCGCCTGGTTGGACGAGGCGAGTGGAACCTGGGACCCCGATCTCAAGCCCATCGTCGACGGCACGGTGAAATGGCCCAGCGAGATCAGCCTGACGATCGAAGGCAACAAGCGCGTTGTCCGCGCCAATGGCCTGCCCGATCACACCACCGGGACATTTCCGGTCAGCCGCACGGACGATGCCTATCAATATGACCGCAATCCCAACGCCATCGCCGCCCAGAGCGTTCTCCTGCGCCTTGATGTCACGCCGAGCCTGGCCAGTTCTCCCAGTTGCGTCTCCATGGGCATGATCGGCTTCGCGCTTTCAGGCGCAGCCATCTACAACGCCCTGGATGCCAAGGGCGACGATGCGCCCGCCCACGAAATCCAGGACGGCTGCAATGGTCACCCCGAGCGGCAGGGCGAATATCACTACCACAACTATTCGGACTGTTTCGTGGACACGGCCAGCGGGCCAAATAGGCATAGCGATCTGATCGGCTACGCCCTCGACGGGTTCGGCATTTTTGGACTTTATGACGCGGGTGGCGACATACTCACTACCAGCGATCTCGATGCCTGCCACGGCCATACCGGGCCAGTCGAATGGGACGGCGAGGTGGTGGAAATGTACCACTACCATTTCACCCAGGACTATCCCTATACGCTAGGCTGCTTTGCCGGGAAGGTTTCGCGCTAAGCGCCGAGCAGGCCTTCCAGATAGTGCTTTTCCACGCCGAACATGGCCTTGACCGCCGCAATGCGGTCAAGCGCCGCCTGCCGGGAACCGGCATTGCCCTTTTGCGCTACGATCAGATTATTCTTGGGCGTATGCGCATCGGAGACAAACTCGAATACCTTGGTGCGATAGCCGTTCGCTTCGAGCAGCAGCGCCCGCAATCCATCGGTCACCATCTCGGCCTGCTTTTCCATGAAGGTGCCGTGGCGTAGCAAGAAGTCGAGCCGGTCATCGGCCGCACCCGTGCTCATCTCGCGCCTTATCTGCTTGTGGCAGCACGGCGCAACAGCGATCAGCCCCGCCCCGGCCTTGATGCCCTGATAGATCGCGTCGTCCGTGGCCGTGTCGCAGGCATGGAGCGCAATCACCGCGTCGGCGCCCGAGGCGTCATAGGCCAGAATATTGCCGGCCTCAAATCGCAACCCGCCAAATCCACTCTTCCGAGCCAGCGCATTGCCCGCTTCGACCAGCGCCGGGCGCAGTTCCACACCGATGATCCGAGCTGGCCGCTCCACCGCATTGGACAGGTAGTCATAGAGCGCAAAGTCGAGGTAACCCTTGCCCGCCCCCATATCCACGATCACCGGACTCTCTGCCTTAAGTCCCTGAATCAGCGGCGCAAAAATTTCCACCATCTTGTTGATCTGGCGGAACTTGTCCTGTGCATCATTGCGGACTACGCCGTCCTTGCCGGTAATGCCCAGCGCATGCAGCCAGACGGCCGACATGTCGGTGATGGGCCGGTTCTTGGCCCGGTCATGCCCCGCCTTGGGCTTGGCCCGCCCAGCGACATCCACACGCTTGAGCCGCTGCTTGTCGCCCTGCCGCTCAAACTGCAGATCGAAGCCGGTCGTTTCCAGCCGGGCCGACCGCCATTGATTTGCTAGACCATGGTCCAGCAAAGCGGCAACCTCATCCACCGACAGGTTCTTGGTCACGTCCCGGGTCTTATAGCGGAAAACAAGACTCAGGCGCTCGCCGGCCTTGATCGTGACCTTGCGCCCCTCGGCCGATTTCAGCTCCGCCTCATCGCCATGATAACCACCCAGCTTCAGCCGGGTCAGGGAGCCGTCGACAAATGCTTCGCGGGTCGCGGCGACAAATTCGGCAATGCGATCAGGCGCGCTCAATGCCGTTCCTTGGTGGTGAGGAATTCGATTTTCGGCCAGTCCTGCTTGGCCCGGTCCGCCCACCAGGCGTTCTGCGCCAGAAAAACCGGCGCATCCGAGCGGTCCTCGGCCATATTCATCTTCTGGGCGGCAATGAACCGCTTGAGCTCGTCGGCATCGTCGCATTCTACCCAGCGCGCCACCTCAAAGCCCATGCTTTCAAAGGTGATCGGCACGCCATATTCCTTGGCGACGCGGGCCGACAACACTTCAAGCTGAAGCTGACCGACCACACCCACGATCCAGTCCGCGCCGACCATGCGGCGGAACACCTGGGTCACGCCCTCTTCAGCCAGATCGCTCAGCGCCTTGGCCATCTGCTTGGTCTTCATTGCATCGCTCAGCCGCACGCGGCGGATGATTTCCGGCGCGAAATTGGGGATGCCCGTCACATTGATATTGGCGCCTTCCGTCAGCGTATCGCCCACCGACAGTGTGCCATGATTGGGAATGCCGACAATGTCGCCCGCCACCGCTTCCTCGGCCAATTCGCGATTATTGCCGAAAAAGAACATCGGATTGGACACAGCCATGTCCTTGCCCGAACGTACATTCTTGAGACGCATCCCGCGCTCGAACTTGCCCGAGCACAGCCGCACAAAGGCGATACGGTCGCGATGGTTCGCATCCATGTTCGCCTGCACCTTGAACACGAAGCCGCTCACCTTCTTGTCCGAAGGTGGAATGGGCGCCGGCACGGCAGGCTGCGGCCGCGGCTCCGGCCCCCAATCACCCAGCGTGCGCAGCAATTCGGCCACCGACACGCCCTTGAGCGCCGACCCGAACAGCACCGGGCTCAAATGCCCTTCATGGAAGGTCTTGAGATCGAAGCCCGGCAGCATGGCCTGCGCCATTTCCAGGGTCTCGAGCGCATTCATGAACACCGGATTGTCGACCAGTTCTTCGACCTCGAGCAGGTCTTCGAGCGCCTCGAACTCGGCAATCGTCTTGCCTTGGGGGTTCAGCACGCGCTTTTCAACAAGGTCGATATAACCGCCGAAATCGACGCCCTGCCCGATCGGCCAGAGCACGGGGGTCAGATCCAGCGCCAGCTTACCCTGGATTTCATCGATCAAATCCAGCGGGCTCAGGCCCTCACGGTCCACCTTATTGATAAAGGTGATGATCGGAATGTCGCGCAGGCGGCACACCTCGAAAAGTTTCAGCGTCTGGCTTTCGATGCCCTTGGCCGCATCGATCACCATGATCGCAGCATCCACCGCGGTCAGCGTCCGATAAGTATCCTCGGAAAAGTCCGAGTGGCCGGGCGTGTCGAGCAGATTGAGCGTCAGCCCGTCATAGTCGAAGGTCATCACCGACGAGGTGATGGAAATGCCGCGCTGCTGCTCCATCTCCATCCAGTCCGATCGCGTCGAGCGCGCCCCGGATTTGCCGCGCACCGCACCGGCCTGCTGAATGGCACCGGCAGCGGCTAGCAGGCGTTCGGTCAGCGTCGTCTTGCCCGCGTCCGGGTGCGAAATGATCGCAAAGGTGCGGCGGGTCTGGAACGGTTCGAGATTGGCGCGAGACGCGGCCTCGACAACTAAAGACATGGTCGACATGGGAACTTTTCGGCATGGGGCGCCCGACATTCGGCGCGCACATCACATTGGCTTGGCTCTATAGAGAATGGCCGATGCATGGTCAAATAGGCACCCCAGCGCGCCGATCAACACCGCGCACCGAAACTCTCACCTCTGTGTGGACTTCACCCCCAGCGCCTTGTAGCCGTCAAACAGCGGACCGCCATAGCGCGCCAACTCGGCATCGCACAAAGCCAGAAGCGCCGCGCCATCGCCTTCAAATGCTGCGGTCATGGCCGCTTCAAACCCGTCCCGCGCCTCCTGCCCGAGCATGCTCAGTCGCCGCGGCACCCATTTGCCATTGCCGCTCCACTGCCCCCGCCCCAGCAGCATCAGGTCCGCGAGCTTGGGATAGAGCTGCACCGCTATCGCACGGACTTCACTCGCGGGACGAAGGCCACGCAGATCGTCGGCGAGGTCGGACACCTGATAGAGCAGCCATGGATCGACCGCCTGTCGCGGGCCCGTCGCCAGCAATGCCCGCGCCCGGCTCTGAAACTGACGAGCCAGGCCAATGTCGGAACCGACAATGCGCCCCTCCGCCACCATGCTGACCATTATCGGCCGCCCGCTCTGCGCATCCTGCTCCAGGTAATGCGCCAGTGTGGACGGGTCCTGCACAAAGGCCTCGACCGGCATGTCATTGCTCTCGAACGATTCGCGCCAGGCCTGATCCAGCCGCGGATAGAGCACCACAAGGTCGAGATCGGACCGGACAGTGCCCTGGCCGCGCATGATCGAGCCCGCCACAAAGGCGCAGACAGCGCCGGGAAAGCGGGTTTCAAGCGCCAGGGCCGCTATGGCCATGGCAAGATTGGGCAGGAGGTCGGGTTGAGGGCGGTCCACGATGCTTGCGTCCTGTTCTGCGGACCCGGCGGGCAACAAAAAACCCGCTCGTTTCCGGCGGGTTGGTATCGTCCTGAAATGATCCGATGATCAGGTCACACGACACCACGCCCCCGCCTCGGCGGTGGTAATGGACATGGTGTTCATGGTCATCAGCTTGATCATGGAGCGCAAACTAGCGGGTGCCCGGTATGCGGTCAATTCCCGCGCTCAGGCCTCTTGGGTGACGAGCATGCGCGCAATGAAGTCACGCACTTCCTCCACCGCAATACTGAGATCGGCAATCCGCTCTGGCGTCAGCGGGCGTCCCGCCCGAAGATCCTTTTCGAGCCCGGCCGCCAGGTCGGATACACCCCAGGCGCCCACGCCGGCTGCCGCCCCCTTGATGGAATGGAGGTTGATCGCCAGGTCGTCAAATGCCGTGGCCAGCTTGAGACGGCCGAAATAGGTCGAAAGCGTCGTATCGAAAAGGCGCAGCACTTCCAGCTCGAGATGTTCATCCCCCAGGCATTGCTTGGTCAGATGCACCAGGTCCACGGGCCGCACGGGTTTTTGCTGTGATTGGGACCGCGCGTCCTCGACGATTGCTCTCTGCGCCACTCTGGCTACTCCTGACTACACCGGAAGGCGCCGTAGCGACCCTGTGCACAAGGGTAAGGCCGAGGACGTGAACAGGGCCTTAAGCCACATCTTTGCCTTTGTTTGGCCGTCCATTCCTTAACGTTTCCCACCCAAAAATTAACCTTTGGGTAAGAAACCGTTCGGTTTGCATAAAATTGAATGTATGAATGAGCTTTGAACCAGCGCGCGGCGGCGGGGGTTGGGGGGACAATGCGAAGCATTTGCATCGAATTGTTCCGGTTTGGCGACCGGCCCGGAAAGGGCCGTTCTGTCATGACTGCTCGTAAAGACCGCCGTGTAGCTGCAGTGCCGACGCGAGAGTTGTAAAGAGTATGGCGAACAAACCGACCCCCCAGAATGATCCGGCCGCGCTGGCCTTCTCGGCTGTCGAGGATGCCCTCAAGGACTCTGTGTTCAATCTGGATCCGCCGGCGCAGCCCGCCGCCGAAAAGAAGCAGGACAAAAAGCCTGACCCGGCCCGGTCCGAACGTCTGCGCGCCGCCGACCGCATCGCCCAGCAGGCCGGCACCGTGGCCAATGACGATCGCATTTCGGCCTCCAAGCTTCTCTACAGCCTGCAAAGCCGCTCCTCGGCTACGCCGACCTGGCTTGCAACCCTGCTCTCGCTGGTTTGGATCGTGGCAGTGGGCACGGTCGCCTGGATGCGCTTCGGCACCCAGATGGCCAATTTCAGCACCTTTGCCGGCTCCATCGAATTCGTCGCCACGCTCGCCATCATGGTTGTGCCGGTGCTCGGCTTTTTTGCCGTAGCCACCCTCTTCCGCCGCGCCGCCGATCTGCGCAACGCTGCCTCTTCGATCACCCAGGCCGCCATTCGCCTGGCCGAACCCGAGGTCACCGCCGCCGACAAGGTTGCCTCGGTGGGCCAGGCCGTCCGCCGCGAGGTCAATGCCCTTGGCGATGGACTGGAACGCGCCCTCAGCCGCGCCGGCGAACTCGAGGTGATGATCCATAACGAGGTCACTGCGCTCGAACGCACCTATTCGGACAATGAATCGCGCATGCGCGCGCTGATCGCCGAGCTGGCCAGCCAGCGCGAAAGCGTGCTGACCAATACCGAGCGCGTGCGCGAGGCTATCACCGAGAGCCATACCGGCCTCGTCTTCGACCTCGACATGATCAGCCAGCGCATCGCCGGCACCATCGTGGAAAGCGGCGGCAACCTCACCCGTGCGCTGGAAACCGCTGGCAATACGCTTACCACCGGCTTCTCCGAGCGCGCTGACGGCTTCGTCGCCCTGGTCGACAATCGCACCTCTGACTTCCTCGGAGCTCTGGATGACAGCACCGGCCGCCTGTCGATGAGCTTTGAGGATAACGCCGCTGCCATCGGCAAGTCCCTTGATGACCGCGCCGCCGAAATCAACGCCGGTATTGAAAGCCGCATCGGCAAGCTCAGCCAGGCGCTCGATCAGCATGCCGACAGCATTGCCCTGGCCATGGATTCGCGCACCCAGCAGCTTGCCGAGCGCACCGAGGCACTGACCGGCTCCTTTGAGGACCGCACCCGCTCCATTGCCGGCCTGATCGAATCGCGTACCGGCGCTCTGTCCACCGCGCTGGACGAACGCACTGCGGCGCTCTCCAACCTCCTGACGGACGGCGGCACTTCGCTATTGGATCAGTTGCGCGCACGCGGCGAGGAAGTCAGCGAGGCGCTGGCTTCCATCGGCGCCCGGGTTTCCGGCGATATCAGCGGCCGCGCCACCGAAGCCGAATTGCTGCTGGCCACCCTCACCCGCCAGCTCGACGAATCCGTTTCGATCCAGCTCAACGCGCTCGACAGCCGCCTGCAATCGGCGATCATCGAGATCAATGGTGCGCTGGACGACACCTCCGAACGCGCCCGCGCCACCCTGTCCACCGCCGGTCAGGATTCGCTCAGCCTCTTCGATACGCGCCTGACCGAGATCACCGGTCTGCTCGATGAAAAGCTGCATGCGCTGGACAATGTCATCGGCGACAAGGGCGAAAGCCTGGTGCAGCGCCTCGACCAGCAGGGCGTGAGCTTTGCCGCCCGCGCCAATGTGCTGGAAATGGCGCTCAACGAGGAATCGGGCCGCTTCAACGATATCGTCGCCGAACGCACCCGCGAGATGAGCGACGTCATCGGCGCCAAGACCAAGGCGATCACCGAGACGCTGACCAATCGCACCCAGGAGATTTCCGACAGTCTGGATGGCCACGCCGGCAAGCTCGACGAAGTTCTGTCCACCCGCGCCATTGAGGTCAGCGAGGCCTTTACTGCCCGCACCGGCGAGATGGAGGAAACCCTGGCCTCCCGCGGTGCCCAGATCAGCGAAGCCATCCGCCTGCGGTCCCAGGAGCTTGGCGATACGCTGGCCGCCGGCACGCAGACATTCGACCAGGCCATTGCCGGCCGCACTCAGCGCATGGCCGATACCCTGTCCAGCCAGACCCAGCATTTCCAGGAAACGCTGAGCCAGACCACACAGACGCTTGGCGACACCATTTCCGAGCGCACCAATGCACTCTCGCTGGAACTGGAGACACGCACGGCCGACTTTGCCGGTCAAATCGACGAACGCACCGGCCTGCTTGTCGGCAAGCTGGATGAACGCACCCAGGAACTGGCCAGCGCCGTCAACACCCGCACCCAGCAGCTTTCCGACGCCCTGGGCGCGCGCACTCAGGCCCTGTCCGACACCCTGGCCACCCATACGGCCTCGATTGGCGAAACCATCGGCCTGCATACCAGCGAACTGGCCGAAACGCTCGAACAGCAGGGCGCCAAGGCCCGCGACAGCATCGAAGGTTCACTGCGCCAGGTGACCGCTACCATGGAAACCCGGCTCGACGACCTGTCCAATCGCGTTTCGGGCAAGGTCGGCGAGGTCAACGAGACCCTGGGCGTCGGCCTGGATAGTGCCATTGCCCGCATTTCCGATGCCGAAGCCGGTGTTGCCGCGCGCATCGAAAGCGCCAGCGCCACTGTGGGCGAAAGCGCCCGCCAGGCCGCCGAACTCATCGAGACCGGCGTCACCTCGGCCCGCAAGGCCATTGCCGACATGGTCGATCAGCGCTTGGGCACCCTGCCCGAGGCCATCACTGCCCGCGCCGATATCACCGCCGAGCGCCTCGCGGCCCTCAACGCCTCGATCAGCACCTCGATCACCCAGTCCATGGCCGATCTCGAGGCCGGCGCCGATCGTATCGAGGAAACCATCGCCACCCGCATCACCGCGGCCACCAGCGCCATTTCCTCGGACGTGGAAAGCACGGCCAATCGCATGGATTCGGCCGTTCGCAATGCGCTCGAACAGATTCGTATGGCGGCCAGCAATATCGATCAGCTCGTTTCGGTAAAGGCGGTCGGCGCCGCCGAAGCCATCGAAGAGCGCCTTTCGACCATCAATCAGTCGGTCGAGGAGCAGACCAGCCAGTTCGCCAATCTGGTCAACGAGAAATCGGCCCAGTTGCAGACTGCCTTGGCCAGCCACGGCAATCTGTTGCGCGATGCTCTGGGCGAAAACGCCCGCGAGGCCGAGGAGATCATGTCGGTCTCCACCTCGCGCATCCTCAGCGATGTCACCAATGCGCTGAACAAGCTCAACGATTCCAACCTGCTGCTGCAGCGCGTGCTCGATGCCTCGACCGCCAATCTAGCCAGCCTGGAAACCAGCGTTGCCCAGCAGACCGCGAACTATTCCAACACCATGCGCGAAGCCATGGGCCAGACCGAACAGGCCGGCACCATGGTCACCCAGCATGTGGGCGCCCTGCAGGCAACCATTGCCGGCATGGTCGAACAATTCTCCTCCATGCTCGGCCGCCTCGATGCCGAAGCCGCCGGCCTCACCCAGGCCGCCCAGACGCTCGATGCCTCCAGCTCCAATGCGCTGGAAAATCTCGAGGATCGCCGTGGCGCCATGGACGCCCTGGCCCAGAGCTTTGCCGCCCGCGCCGACGATATCGATGGCCGCATGCGTCTCTTCGCTCAATCGATTGCCGACACAGTCAACGACACCGAACGCCGCCTGATCGGCGCCCGCCGTGCCATGGACGAAGCGCTCAACGCCACCTCCCATTCGGTCACCGACGCCCTGAACCAGACCACGGCAACCGTCACCGAAGCGCTCGAGCAGAACGCCAATAGCGTCACCAACGCGCTCTATGCCAATAATGAGCGCTTCTCCACCGCGCTTCAGGGCAATGTCTCGCAAATGGATAGCGCCGTGCAGCGTGCCGCCGAGGCCGCCGCCGCAGCGCTCAACCAGACTTCGCAGTCGGTCCGCATGGCCCTTTCCGAGCAGTCCAATCAGGTCAATACGGCCCTCGAAGACAATGCGAACCGGGTCAGCGACGTTCTCGCCTCGACCGCGGGCAGCGTCACCGATGTGCTCACCTCAACCACCAGTTCGCTCGCCGACACCATTTCGGACTCCACCAGTTCCGTGCGCAATGCCATCGCCTCCAATACCGGCCAACTGCGCCGCGCACTGGACGAGACCACCGGCGAAGTCACCGGCAAGCTGGGCGAGTTCCACGAGGTTGCCGATACCGAAGGCCGCCGCGCCAACCAGGCCCTGCAAGAGGCCCAGCAGCGCATGGTTGCCGAGATGCAACGTGCCATTGAGGACGCCACGCGGCGCTTTGCCGATACGGCGCACGCCATGCGCGAAACGGCCCGCGAAGTGGGCAGCGAACTCGAATCCACCCGTGCCGAACTGGCGCGCGGCGTCAACGAGCTGCCCGAGGAAACCCGCGCCAGCGCCGCCGCCATGCGTCGCGTTGTGGCCGAGCAGATCGAGGCCCTCAGCGAACTCAACGCCATTGTCCGTTCGCAGCCGGCCAGCCACGACCTGACCGACCGCCGCGCTCCCCAGCGCGCCCAGCGTTCGCCCGAACCCCCGGCCTATCAGCCGCCGCCGCGCCAGGCCGAACCGCCGCGCGATACCTATCGCGCCGAGGCCCCGCGCCAGACGCTGGTCGACCCGATCCGCTCGGCCACTGTCGTCGAGCAGCCGGTACCGGCTCCTGCCCCGGCACCGCAACAGGCGGCCCCCGCCCCTGCTGCCGCCGCCCCGCGTCAACCCGCCGAAGCCGAAGGTGGCGGCTGGCTCCGCGATGTGCTGCGCAATGCGTCGGCCAAGCAGGCTGGCGGCGCGGCCCCGCAAGCCCTCTCCGGACTCAGCGAGGAGATCGCTCGCTCCATCGACGATGCGGCCCTGGGCGAAGCCTGGGCCCGCTACCAGGCCGGCGAAAGCAATGTCTTCACCCGCCGCATCTACACGCTTACCGGTCAGGGCACCTATGACGAAGTGCGCAAGCGCATCCAGCGCGACGCCGACTTTGCCCGCACGGCCCAAGCCTATATGAGCGAGTTCGAGCAACTCCTCAAACGCGCCGCCGCCGGTCCCAACCCGGCCGCCGAAACCCGCGAATACCTGCTCTCGGACAAGGGCAAGGTCTACACCACCCTCGCCCACGCCAGCGGCCGCCTCGGCTAAGGTTTTCCGCAACCAGACATGAAAAGGCCCCAGAGCAATCCGGGGCCTTTGTCGTTTCAGCGGGTGTCGGAAGGTTCGGCAATTGGCATGGCAAAACGTCCAGCAGCAGCCTGCACGCCTGGCGTCTCAGCCTGCCGCCAGCCCGTTGAAAATAAGATTCTTTATGCTCCCGGCGCTCTTCTGGCTTGGTGCACCGCCGGATACCGCCCGCAGCCCATACCCCTCCAGACCATCCAAAATCAACAAAGCTGCTTCGCGCGGGTCGTTCTCCGCGGAGAACACCCCCGATTGAACGCCCCTGCCCAGGCAGGCGACGATTGCGTCAATCAAGCGATTGCGGTTCTTTTCAAAGACCTCGGCTATAGGCGGATTACGTAGGGCCTCTGTCAAAATCTCGATGCCCAGCAGCGCGTTTTCAGGTGTCGCAGACCAGACGGCATAGCGTTCAATGAACCTCTCTAAAGCGTCCTTCGGACTGTCTGGCTCCGAGAGCAGATCGATGAAGCCGGACAGCTCCTCCCCCTCCATCTCCGCGATGAAGACCAGAACCGCGTCCTTGCCGGCGAAGTGGTTATAGAGATTGCCCAGACTGATACCCGCTCGCGTCGCGATGTCCCGCACGCCCGTCTGGTGATAGCCGCGCTCAAGAAAGCAGGCCACGGCTGCATGGACGATTTCCAGCTTTCGAGGATGGTGGGCTTTGCCGCGTTCAGCCAAGGCTTGACACTCCGAGTTCCGGCAAATAGAAACTGAACGATCGTTCGTTCATGTTGATTTGATATCCCGTATATCGGCAGAATCACAACAATTCAAAAGGCTTTGCTCCTCATCTGTCCGGCCTCCCGGATTTGCGAACCTTCGCAATGGGCGTCATGGCTCGATTGTGCCGACCGCTCTGGAGACCGATCACCGGGTACTGGTGGTCTGCGCTGGGGAGGTCATTGGCGAGTGCAGACCATAGAACGGACGATCAAGAGCGGGAAGCGCAATGAAGGAGAATGCTTTGTCGATCCAGTCAGGCAGTCGGCTTGAGGGCCTCGATCTTGCTCGCTACATCGCCTTTGTGGGAATGGTGACCGTCAATTTCAGCCTGGCGATGGGCGCTAACCAGGGCGCCGAATTGCTCAAGATGCTGACGAGTGCCTTGGAAGGCCGCGCAGCGGCGACCTTTGTCGTGCTGGCCGGGATCGGACTTGGACTGGCTGGCCAAAAGCGCCTTGACCAAACAGTGTCCGTCACGATCAAGCGCGCGCTGTTCCTCCTGGCTCTCGGTCTGCTCAATGCAACGATATTCGAAGCGGACATTCTGCACTATTACGCCTTGTACTTCCTGTTTGGGGCGCTCCTGTTGCGGGTCGGCTCGTGGATGCTACTTGGTGTCATCGTTGTACTGAACGCCTTGTTCGTCATCCTGATTTTCATCCTGAACTACGACGCTGGATGGAACTGGACCAATTACACCTATGAAGGGTTCTGGACGCCCATTGGCTTCGTCCGCAATCTGTTCTTCAACGGCTGGCACCCCGTGGTTCCGTGGCTTGGCTTCATGCTCTTCGGCATCGTCCTGAGCCGGCTTCAGCTCTCGCAACGCACAATCCAGTTGAGGTTGTTGATCGGAGGCGGGCTCGCGCTCGCGATTGCCGAATTGTGTAGCGCCTGGCTGACCCCTCAGCTTGCTCAACTGGCTCCTGAACTTGCGGCGCTGGCGACGACAAAGCCGGTCCCTCCGATGCCGCTCTATACGCTGGCAGGAATTGGCGCCGCATCCATGGTCACAGGCGGCTGTTTGTTGATTTCTGACTGGCTCGGCTCGATCGGCATTCTTCGCCTTGTCACACCGGCCGGACGGCAGAGCCTAACGCTCTATATCGCACATATTGTTCTCGGCATGGGCGCACTCCAGGCGCTTGGCATGCTCGGCGAACAAACTATTGAGCAGGCCGTCGCCGCGTCCGCCATTTTCTGTTTGCTGGCCACGGCCTATGCCATGATCTGGAATCGATGGTTCATACGCGGACCGATTGAGGAGTTAATGCGAAGGATTGCAGGCTAGGGTCTAGGCGCCGCATATGGAACCGCATCAGCCAGGACGACGGTGAGGGCTGCGCTCGAACGGCTTGGCCGAGATAGAATTCGGCACCGAGCAAGGTGGGTGTCGAGCAGTCCGCGGGGTCGGAACTCGATGGAATGCCCGTTTATTCCCTCCCAACACCCCACCGCGTCGCCCTCGGGCGCGACCCGAGGGCACTACACTTGCCGTGTCATAGTCCGACGGTGAACCCAAAGTGCCCCCCTCGGGTCAAGCCCGAGCGCGACATTCCCGCGATTGGGGTCTGCACTTATCCAACTAATCCCCGCCCCCAAAACCTCCCACATACTGTCCCCGTTCTCACCGACAACACGCGGTACCGACGAAGTGCCGGGTGAGGAGGCAGGCCGCACGGTGTCGATCGGGCGGAGGCGTGTATGCTGACCACCGGTCGCTCAACTGAAGCGAACGGCAACAGGCGGCGATGGATGTTTCGGCATCCGGGCCAAAAGTCTGCGCCGCTCGTGGATGGGATGAGCAACCCGCAAGGGGGCCGCTCGATGCATGCGTCCGAAATCCTGTTCGTGGGAAGCGGCTTTCGCCTCTTCTTTAATTTAACCGAGGCGAAAGCCGCTTTTCACCGTGCAACCGCGACGCCTCAGGGCCGGGCGGCGCGCAATCACGGCCACTCAAATGCACGGAACCGACCAGAAGTGCCCTAGCCCGCCAACGATTTGGGTGGACGCATCTTGAGCGACCACAATACGCAGCCAATAGCCAGCAGCGAGGTCAGGGTCGAATAGAAAAATGCGTAGGCGCCGAAATGCTCGACCAGCACGCCGAACACGGTCAGCGCCGCCATGGCCATGGCCATATTGAGCATATTGGCAAAGCCCTGCGCTTCGGCGGCATTGGCCTCATTGGTCCAGTTGGCGATGAAGTGCACGACGCCGAAATAGCCCATGCCAAAGCTGAAAGCATGCAGCGATTGGGTGAGGAACAGCACTTCCACCGGCGGGTTAAAGGCCATGATGGTGAAGCGGATCAAACCGGCAATAGCGCCCACCAGGATCATGTTACGCGCCGTCACGCGCCCGCCGAACCGCCGCCAGACAAACATCAACACCGCCTCGCCCACTGCGGCAAAGCCCAGCAGCGGCCCGAGAAAATAGCTCGGAATGCCGTTTTCATGCCAGAGCAGCGCGCCGAACCCGCCAATCACAGCATTGGAGGAATTGACCAGCGCAAAGGCCAGGAGCGGCAGCACGAACCAGGGTTGGAGCGCATCCTTGAGCCGGCTCGGCTGAGCGACCGCGCCGGGCGCGGCATCGGCCAGCGTCACCTGTGGCTTTGGCGCCCGGAACCGGGGCAGCAGGAAAGCCAGGCCCGCTCGCGCCACCACCATCACCACATAGAGCGTGACAAATGCCCCCGAACCCAGGGCGTTGAGGAACAGCCCCAGTCCCCCGGCGCCAACCACATAGCCCACCGTGGCCCAGGCGCGGATGACGCCGAAATCGGTGCCATTTCGGCGCGTCATCCGCACCGTGGCCGCATCGATCACCGGCGCAACCAGCCCATTGCTCGAAGCGCAAAGCCCCCAGATCAGCAGGATGCCCCAGAATTCGGACACGAAATACATCGGCAATGCCGTCAGCGCCGAAACGATGGAAATGCCGATCAGCGCCGTGCGCCAGTCATCGGCCTTGTCGGCAACACGGCCCACAATCATGTTGAGCAGCAAGAGCAACAGGGTCGGCAAGGCGTTGATAACGCCGATCTGGTCGGCCGGAATGCCGTGCTCGCTGAGCCAGATGCCCAGAAAGACCGAGGCCACACCGCCCGGCAGATAAACGGTAAACTGATAAATGGATGCGCGCAGCTCGGGGGAATCCAAGCGCGAAAGAACCGACGACATGAAAAGAACTCCCGGCGCAAAACGGCGCCGCGTGCCCTCAACTGCCTCGGAAGCGCGTCCGAGGCAAGGCCAATTCGCACTTGTCTGACATTTCTATCCCTTCACCCGGCCTACCCGACCTGCGCGAGAGAATGCTGCCGCACTGTCGCCGGCGTCAGGCCGGAGATGAATTGTTTCGCGCTGGCCGCCCAGGTGAATTGCTCACCCAGCGCCCTGGCATGGGACCGCTCCAGCATCAGCGACCGGCGCACCGCAGCACCGAGGTCTTCACTCAGCGACCCTGCCCGCGGATCGGTCACCACGTCGCGCGGCCCGGTCACCGGATAGGCCGCCACCGGTGTGCCCGAGGCCAGGGCTTCGGTCAGCACATTGCCAAATGTATCGGTGCGGCTGGGAAAGACGAACACATCGGCGCTGCGATAGGCAGCAGCCAATGCCTCGCCATGCAGATAGCCGATGAAATGCACCCGCGGATGCAGCCGCTCCAGATGCACCCTGTCCGGCCCATCGCCGACAACGATCTTGGTGCCCGGCACGTCAAGGGCCAGAAAGGCCGCCACATTCTTTTCCGCCGAGATACGCCCGACATAGAGCAGATGCGGACCAGGCAGATCGGTGAACATGGTTTTTTCGCCCGGATGGAAACGCACCCCATCCACGCCCCTGCCCCAAAGGCTCAGATGGGAAAAGCCATGGCCGCGCAATTCCTCACGTAGCGAGGGTGTTGGCACCATCGTCCTGATCGCCGGATCGTGGAACCAGCGCAGATAGCCATAGCTCCACTCTTCGGGCACTGGCAGCCGCGCGGCAGCATATTCGGGAAAGCGCGTGTGAAAGCTGGTGGTGAAGGCCTTGCCCCGTTCCAGGCAATAGCGTCGCGCCAAAAGCCCCAGCGGTCCCTCCGTGGCGATATGGATATGATGCGCCCTGGAACGGGCCATAGTCAGAAAGACAGCCCGTCGCGACGCCAGCGACAGCCTGATTTCAGGATAAGTCGGCACCGGAACGGTCCAGAATGGCTCCGGCGTCAGAAAGCTGACCTCATGCCCCCATTGCCGCAACTGTCCGGCCAGACTCTCCAATGTGCGGACAACACCATTGATCTGCGGTCGCCACGCATCGGTGACGATCAGGATACGACGACTGGTCAGTCCGGGGTCGATATACATGGCAGCACCACGATTGCTCGCAATGCCATGATGGTGCACGACTTGCGCGTCGCGCCCGTGACGAGAAGGTGACGGTCAATTGACGGCGTTACTGCCCGGAAACGTGACGCAATTTCTGCTTGCGACCCTCGCCGGTCACCATCTCCGTCCACTTGATCAGCTCAAACTGGCCATCGTGATTCTCGACAATGGCCGTACAGCTTTCCACCCAGTCGCCGGTATTAATGTATTGGATGCCCAGCCGGTCATGGATGTCTGCGAAGTGAATATGGCCGCAGATCACACCATCCACGCCGCTTTCCTTGGCTTCATGCACCAGGGCCTCCTCGAAGCGGCCAATGACCGAAACGGCATTCTTGACCTTCTGCTTGGCCCAGGCACTGAGCGACCAATATTGCAGCCCCAGCCGCCGGCGCACCCAATTGATGGCGATATTGACCCGCAGCGCCGCGTTATAGGCCCAGTCCCCGACATGGGCGAGCCACTTGGCGTTCATCACCACCACGTCAAACTGATCGCCATGGATGACCAGATAAGTCTTGCCGGTCGCCGAAGTGTGGATCGTCCTGTCCACCAGCTCGATCTCGCCGAAATAGGTGCCCAGATATTCGCGCAGGAACTCGTCATGATTGCCCGGCAGATAGACGATCCGCGTACCCGCCGTCGCCTTGTCGAGCAAGAGCTGGACCAGTTCGTTATACTGCGCCGGCCAGTGCCACTGCTTGGCCAGCCGCCAGCCATCGAGAATATCGCCGACCAGATAGATGGTCTCGGCATCATGCGCGCGCAGAAATTCGGCCAGTTGCGCGCTGCGGATCGGCTTCATGCCAAGATGCACATCGGACAGGAAAAGCGCCCGAACGTGCCTGATCTCGCGACCTTCCGACATCAGTTTGGGGTCTCCTCATCACGGAAAGTCATCTTACCGGCTGTGCACGACGCTGAAAACACAAGGTCGGAGAAAACCGGGGAAAGTGTGCTCAATGCATGCGGGCTTTGAGTGCGACGATACGGTCATAGCTCTGGGCAATCCGTGCCGCAAAGGTCGGATCGGACGCCGCCTCGGCCAGCAGGATGTTCAACACCTCCTGCGCCAGGCCCGGCCGGTAATCTGCCGTGTTGGAAAAAAGCAGAATATCCATGCCCGCCCGCACCGCCATGACAACCGTATCTTGCAACGAGAAATGGTCGCGAATGGCGCCCATCTCCAGGTCGTCGCTGATGACCACGCCGTCAAAGCCCAGTTCGCCGCGCAGCACACCATCGATCCAGCGCCTGGAAAGCGAGGACGGCGTCTGCGCATCACCCTCGGCATAATCCGCGTGATAAAGATGTCCCACCATGACCATGTCTACGAGGCCTTGGTCGATCAAGGCACGATAAGGCTCCAGCTCCGCCGGATCCCAGCTTCGCGTGATATCGACAAAACCCTCATGGCTATCAGCCGTCGAGGAACCATGACCGGGGAAATGCTTGAGCGCCGTCACCAGGCCCGCCGCATGATGGGCTCGGATGAAGGCCGCATCGTATGCCGTCACCAGTTCAGCATCGTCAGAAAACGCACGCCCGAACCGGGCGATGATCTGGTTCTCCGGATTGGAATTGAGATCGGCAACAGGGCCGAAATTCACCGAAAACCCTTGTTCGGCAACGCCCCAGGCCATGCGCAAATAGAGCGTCTCTGCCTGTTCCGGCGTATTGCGGGCGGCCACCGTGGCCGCATTCGGGATCTCGGCAAATCCGACATCCCGTGTCAGCCGCTCCACCGCCCCGCCTTCCTGGTCCAGCGTGATGAAGGGCGCCAGGTCCGGTGCCGCCTCCCGGAACAGGGTATTCATTTCCCGCACGGTCTCGAGGCTGGTCACGTTCTTTTTAAGATACATGACGCCACCCAGTCGTCCCGCCGCCAGATCGCTGGCCACGGCGCGAACACCGGCGTCTTTCGGCCCGTCGCCCTCAAAGCCCACGATGATCATCTGTCCGGCCATTTCTGCCAGCGTCGTTGCAGACGCGGGCACTGTCAGCCAGGGCAAGGTGCATAGGACAATGATAAAACGCAGCACGGACACTCACCTGCCAGGGAATCGGGCTCGCAGATTGCCGAGCAAATGGCGGCAAGACAATGAACCTTTGCCGACCAAGACGCGGTTGCCCCGCGCCCGATCGCGTCGCTGTCCGGTCCGACGGACAAAGGGCCCGACGTGCGGCTCTCTTCGGCGTCGCCGTCCGACAAGTGGGCGGTGGACCATTGCCCACCGCCCACTTGGTGCTAGGCGGGCTTGTTCTGGCGGTTGGCGATCAGATCATCCACCACCGAAGGGTCGGCCAAGGTCGATGTGTCACCCAGAGAGCCGAATTCGTTCTCGGCCACCTTGCGCAGAATGCGGCGCATGATCTTGCCCGAACGGGTCTTGGGCAGACCCGGCGCCCATTGAATGAAGTCCGGCGACGCAATCGGCCCTATCTCCTTGCGGACCCAGTTGCGCAGCTCGACGCGCAGTTCGTCGCTGCTGGTCTCGCCCGCCATCAGCGTCACATAGCAATAGATGCCCTGTCCCTTGATGTCGTGCGGAAAGCCCACAACGGCGGCCTCGGAGACTTTCGGATGCGCCACCAGCGCGCTTTCGACCTCGGCCGTTCCCAGCCGGTGCCCGGAGACATTGAGTACGTCATCGACGCGGCCGGTAATCCAGTAATAGCCGTCTTCGTCGCGCCGGCAGCCATCGCCGGTGAAATAATTGCCCTTATAGGTCTCGAAATAGGTCGAGACGAAGCGGCCATGGTCACCCCAGATCGTGCGGGCTTGGCTGGGCCAGCTATCCTTGATGACTAGCACACCCTCGGCCTCGGCCTTGGTCTGCTCCTGCACCTTGCCCTCTGGGGAGAGCACTTCCGGCTGAATGCCGAAGAAGGGTTTCGTCGCCGAGCCCGGCTTGGTTGCGATCGCACCCGGGAACGGGGCAATCATGTGCCCGCCGGTTTCGGTCTGCCACCAGGCGTCGACAATCTCGCAGCGGCCCTTGCCCACCTTGTTATAGTACCAGAGCCAGGCTTCGGGATTGATTGGCTCGCCCACCGTGCCAAGCAGGCGCAGCGAGGGCATGTCGTGCTTTTCGACATATTCGGCCCCCGCCCCCATCAGCGCGCGGATGGCCGTCGGCGCGGTGTGGAAAATGTTGACCTTGTGACGCTCCACCACCTGCCAAAAGCGGCTGGCATCGGGCCAGGAGGGGATGCCCTCGAACATCACCGTGGTCGCACCATTGGCCAGCGGACCATAGACGATATAGCTGTGGCCCGTGATCCAGCCCACATCGGCCGTACACCAGAAAACGTCGCCTTTGCGATAATCGAAGCTGAGCTCGTGTGTAAGGGACGCGTAGGTGAGATAGCCGCCCTGGGTGTGCAGGACGCCTTTGGGCTTGCCGGTGGAACCAGAGGTATAAAGGATGAACAGAGGATCTTCCGCATTCATCGGCTCAGGATCGTGGAACGGTTCGACGCCGGCAGCGGCCTCGTGCCACCACACATCGCGGCTGCCCTTCATCGGCACGTCGGCGCCGGTATTGTGCACCACCAGAACCTTGGAGACGCCGGGACAATCCTCCAGCGCCTTATCGACATTGGCCTTGAGCGGCACAGTCTTGCCGCCGCGACGGCCTTCGTCTGCGGTGATAACCACAGCTGAGTCGCAGTCATTGATGCGGCCAGCCAGCGAATCGGGCGAAAAGCCGCCGAACACCACCGAATGCACCGCGCCGATACGCGCACAGGCCAGCATGGCATAGGCCGCCTGCGGGATCATGGGCAAGTAGATGGTAACGCGGTCGCCCTTCTTCACACCCAACGACTTGAGCACATTGGCGCAGCGGCAGACCTTTTCGTGCAGCGTGCGATAGGAGATGTACTCAGCCTGATCATTGGGATTATCGGGTTCCCAGATGATGGCGATATCGTCGCCATGCTCGGCCAGGTGCCTGTCGATGCAATTGGCTGCAACATTGAGCACCCCATCCTCGAACCATTTGATCGACACATTGGGATATTCGAACGTGGTGTTCTTGATCTTGGTGGGGAAAGTCACCCAATCCAAGCGCTTGGCCTGCTCGGCCCAGAACCCGTCCGGATCCTGGATGGAGCGCTGGTAAAGCGCATCATATTGCTCGGCCGTTGTATGGGTGCGCGCGATCGCGGCCGCGCTTGGCTGGAATAAGAGCTGGTCGCTCATCGTCTTCCTCCCTTATCTCTCCCGGCATCCGTTCTAATGTTCCGCCAGCAAGGCGGCAAGGCCCAGTACCTGCGACTTATTAGGTATTTACGGCATGGGGATATGCCGAAATGGCAGGGCACTGGACGTTAACCGCTTTGCACTAGCTTACGGCAAGGGCGCCATGTGCCGGCCGCCGGAGGGAACAGCTTATGGCAGAAATGACCATTCGGGCCGCAACTCTCGCGGACCTCGACCTCGTGCATCGGGAGCTTACGGACGTAATCCACAGCTCGCCGCACTATAGCGATCATTTCAAGCAATATGAGGCGGGTCGCCTCAACAAGACCTTTCTCAAGGGCCTCATGTCGATCGATCCCTGGCACATCATGCTGATGTGTGCCGATGGCGTACCCGGGGGCGCTATGGTGTCAGGCCCTGAACTGGGCGCCATCTTTCGATATTGGAGCTGGGTCTTCCCGTCCCATCGCCAATCCAAGCTGGCGCTGTTTGGCATGCGCGAATTTGATGCGCATTGGGACAACACCCGCTTCCACAAGGCCTATACCTTCGTCCGGCCGGAAAACGACGTCGCCCGCATGCTGCTCAAGCGGTATGGCTATACCGAGACGGTGCTGCTCAAGCAGCACATTTTCGGCCAGGATTATCTGCTGATCGAAAAGTTCTACACGCGCACCGATGCGCCATACGACAGCGGCTATGTGGGACGGCTGGGGCAGCTGAAAAAGCGACTCAAAACGCTGGTGGGCGGCTGATTTCTACTCTGCGGCGACGATCAGGCGCGTCCTCACCCATTGCCGGATCGATACGTCGATCTGGGCAGTCCGCAGAGCGATAAGCCACAGCGCCACCGACCAGACCGAAATGGCGATGATTGCCGCCAGCGCCGCGCCGACAAGATGGAAGACAGGCACGAGGACGAAATTCCCGGCCACAAGCGTGCCCACGCCGAGCAACACTGCCGGCAAACTGGCCCAGGGCCGGTCGTGAATGGACAGTACCATGGACGCCGGACCCATGACGGAGCGGACGACAAGCCCAAGGCATAGAATCGCCAGCGGCAGGGCACCGGCGGTGAAGTCCGGCCCGAACAGCAGCAGGGCGAACGGCGCGCCAACAAGCACAAGGCCGAACAGCACCAGCGAAACGATGCTCGCCGCCAGGTTAGCCTCGCCCAGCTTGCGGTGGAACGCTGCCCGATCCGATTTGGCCTCGCTTTCAAACATGTCCGGCAGAATGACCGCATAGACAGCGGCAACGCCGAACGACACCAGCGCGAACACGCGCGTACAGACGCCAAAAATCGCCAGTTCCTCGCGCCCGAGCAGATTGGCAAGCAGCAACAGATCGATATCGAAGAAGAAGTCCGTGGCCAGCGTAATCAAGGCCCAGGGCGCAGCGAAGCGCCACCAACGCGGCACGTCGGCGCCGCGCGTCTCGGCTAGGTCTCCCACTTGCGGCAGCGTGGCGATAACAAAGCCCATATGTACCAGCGCAATCAGCACATAGCCCAGGGCGATGATCCAGAGCATGACGCCAAAGGCCTCTTCGGGCGGTTGCAGCACCGCGGCGCAGCCAAGCACGGCCCCCAGAACCAGCATGGGCCGGAAAATGCCATCGGCGAAAAACCCGGCAAAAGGCCGCTTCAGGCCGACCAGCACCGCCCCATTGACGTAGACGAGCGCAGTCGCCAGCGCCAGCATAGCCACGGGGATGAAATGGACCGCCACCACGTGCGTGCCCAGATCGAACCAATCGAGCGCGGCAGGACCAAGCAGCGCCACCGCCAGGAAGGCCAGCCCGACATGCCCATAGGCGCGAAACAGGAAGGCGACCAGTTGCCGCCGGTCATTATGCGCCCGATATTCGGCCGCGAAATAGGTGCCAATGGTCTGAAAACCTAGCGGCATGGCAACAGCAATCAGGTTGACCGCGGCGATGATGATCAGATAGTCACCCAGTATCGCCGCCCCCCAGACCTGTGCGATGAACGCCTGCACGAGGAAGACGAGGCCGGCCCCGAATAGGCGACCGCCGAAGATGATCGTAGACTGCGATGCCAACCGGCGCGCCAGACTCATAGGAACTCTTCTGCCAGCGGCGCAGGCACCTGATCCGGTTTGGCGAGCCCAGGCCGCACCGCCTCGACATACCACCGCAACTGGTTAACGACCTCACGGGCGGCAAATGCCCCCGCTCCCAGTGCATAGGCCAGGGGGCGGGCCGCGAAATTAGTCACCGGCGGCACCGGGCGGATCAATCCGGCATCGCCCACCATGCCCTTCTTGAACTGGTGCAACCCTCGGAAACCATCCGTACCGCCAAGATCATACCAGCGCGCGCGTGTGTGATCGCGCAACCAGCGGACAATGTGCCAATGCATGAAATAGCCGGCACGCAGCGGCAGTGCCTTTTCATTGGTAGCACCATAGAGATAGACCGCCCGATCCCCCGCCTTGAAGATCAGGGCGCCGGCAACCAGTTCGCCCTGGTGCCGCACAAAGAACAATTCGGGCCGCAGCGGCTCGTCCATCGCCATAAGGACATCGAGCGTTTCAAACGCGGAATGGTCGGGAAATTGCTTCCGGTCGCTCATCGCCGCATAAAGAACTTTGAAATCACCCACACAGTCGGCCTCGGCATGTTCGAAGCTGAGCCCGGACTTTTCCGACTTGTTGAGCTGGCGCCGCCAGGTCTGGTCGAAGCTCTTGCGCTGCGCCTCGTCGGACAGCCGCAGATTGACCAGATAGCGGTTGGGAAACCGCAGCGTCGCTCCCCGCTTGAAGCCGCGATCCCGCAAGGCGCGATATTCAAAATTGGTCTGGCCCGTACCGGCATGCGGCAGCACTGAAAGCATCATGCCGCGCTTGTCGGCATATTCGGCCACCAATGCCTCAACCATGCCCTGATAAAGTGCTTCGCTATCGCTCGCTCTCGCATCGGCCAGCATCGGACCCCATTTGATAACCGCGATCCGACCCAACCCTAACGGCAGCCGCTGCACCATTACCAGCGCACCGCCCACGATGCGGCCCTGATGCTCGAACAGCCGCGGCTCTGGCGCAACGCCGGGCCAGCGGATCGTCGCAAAGGCAAAAAGCTGTTCCTGGCAGATGCCGTCGAAGCCGGAAATAGCCGCGTCCCAGTCCCGTCCCTCGATCGCGCGCGAGGCGATCAAAGGGCCGGCGGCGGCACGACTGGCCGTCATGGCGTCGGGAGACACTCGGTCTTGAGCGATTTGGGCAGACACGGACATGGTTCTAGTTCCGGCAGATGCGCGATCAACCGGACGCTAGACCCGCGAAGTGTGCAAATCCCTATCCCGTCGGAACAAATGCCGCAAACCTTTGGCCGTGGTTACCAAAGACTATCGCGGCAGAACGTCAATGGACCGGAGCCGCAACATGTGGCGTGTAAAGGAAGGGGATTTCGGGAAGAGCGACGAAAGCGCCCAGCCCTTCGAGGGCCATCCGCACCGCAACCAGGAGGATGATGATGAGACCAATCCAGGCGATCCATCGATAGCGATGCAGCAGCCGCGCAATAAAGGTCGCGGCAACACCCATAAGGACGACGGAAAGAGCAAGGCCGAAAATCAGCGCTTCGAAATGGTGCTGCGCTGCGCCCGCAACGGCCAGCACATTGTCGAGCGACATGGAAACGTCCGCGATGATGATCTGCGTCACCGCCTGACGCAGGGTCTTCCGCGGCGCTTTGCCGGCAACGGAGCCATCCGCATTGAGGTCGGCACCGGCCAGCGCCTCCGTGGCCTCCTCCTCCTCCGCATCCGAGACCGTGAGTTCGCGATACATCTTCCAGCAAACCCACAACAGAAGAATGCCACCGGCAATCAGCAGACCGCCCCCAAGCGAAAGCAGTTGGGTAGTGATCAAGGCAAAACAGATGCGCAGCAGGGTCGCAGCGAGGATGCCGATCAGAATGGCGCGTTTGCGCAAATCGGCGGCCAGCCCGGCAGCCGCCAAGCCGATGACCACAGCGTTGTCGCCCGCCAGAACCAGATCAATCAGAATGACCTGCAGCAGGGAGGAAAAGAAACTGGGGTCGATGCCGAACATGGGATGTCCTTGCGAGCCGGGCAGGAAAACGTGTCACGCTGCTACCGCCGCCAGCGCCCCACATCAAGGGGTCAAGCCGCCAACCTCGACGAAAGTTCCAGTTTTCTTGGGGTTTTAGGCCGCTGCCGACAGGCTGACGACAGACTGCCGGTTCGCGCAGGACAAAGGAGTGGCGCTGGCCACTCCAATTTCGTCTAGCTGTTCGGCGACATGGCCGGCGGACCACCAGCCCCCATGCCGTCTGGCGGAACCATCGTGCCACCCGCGCTACGTTCGGCCGTCAAATCGACCGGTATCACCAGCGTCCCGACATAACCCGTCTGCGGATCTCCCGTCAGCGCCAGCGTCTGCTGGGCGAGTTCGTCGGCGCTATTGTCACTGAAGACATTGTCGCTTGCCAAAGTAGTGCGCCTCAAGTTCCGCGCTCCGTTGGTGTAGCGACCATCGGCAGCATAAACATCGGCACAAGCGGCCTCGGACAGGGCAATCTGGGCCGTGAGCACGGATGCATCGCCGCTGATCGCCGCTTCGACGCTCTCGAATATCTCAAAATGCATATGCGGCCAGCGCCCGTCATAACAGCCGGGGAAATTGGTCGTGAACCGCACCTTGCCCTCGGCATCGGCGACGGCCACACCGCGCAGATAGTTGGCGTCGGTAATGTCATAAAGCGAATAATTGCCGGTCGCGTCGCAATGCCAGAGATAGATGGCATACCCCTCAAGCGGCGTGCAGCCGTCGGCATTGACCAGGGTGAGCTCAAGGTCGAGCTGCAGTCCTTCTGCAGTCGGAGTCAGAGCTCCGAACGACTGGCGCAAATCGGTGCGGATGACGCCGTCCTGAGTCAGGGCATTGACGACCTGACCACCCTTCGCATTGCTGCCATCGGCGGGATAGGGCCCGGCTGTCTCCCATGGAAGTGCCACGCATTCCAGCGCCGCGGCGGGACCGCTGGACAGCCCGATGGCACCAATGCCGCCCATCAGCGCCAACAGGCGCCGGCGACCGATCATACGCGGCAAATCGTGGGCGAAACCTAAATCATGTGCGTGGCGACCATGATGACTATGCGACATTGGAGTTCCTTTCTGACCGTGCCATCCGGAGCGAGACACATTCGGCAAACGCCTCGGCGGGATGGGCAACGTGTAGGACACCGCACCTGTCCTCCCGACGTCCAACAGATGAAACTTTGTCAATCTGGCGACGGATGCAGACAGACGTTCATGCGCACGCCTGAGCGTCTGCGCATCTTGATCAACATGTCATTGAAAGGCTTTGGTGGGTGCACAAGGACTCGAACCTTGGACCCGCTGATTAAGAGTCAGCTGCTCTACCATCTGAGCTATGCACCCGGGGGCTTTTGAAGCACACCGGCACCAAAGTGGCGCCTCTCTATCAAAGCGATTTCGGCCTGTCCAGCACTCAAAGTCAGTTTGTGTGTAAAACCTGTTATATGGATCGTTCGGGCGGCGGTCGGCTGGCGCCGGCTACGTCCATGGCGACAACCCGGCCCTGACGGGCCGGGTTGGTCGATCTTCAGCGTTGATGCCGATAGTCGTTAAGCTCAACGACGTTGCCCGGCATTGAAGGCGGCGGCTCAGGGCGAGCTTCGTCCATGAGCCCTATGGTACGTTCAATGATGTGACGCAACTGGCGCGAGCGCTGATCCGTTCCCTGCAGAATGGTGGCGGCACGCTGGAGGTGGTCACGCGCAAGCACGTAGGTGGGGGGCACGCGCAGTCTCCTTAAGGTGAAAGTTTTCGCAGAATCGCCTGATTGGGCGCCTCTCCAAACTGGGCCGCCGTAGTTTTCGATATCTTGCCGCGATGGGTGGCATTTGAAACAAATAGCGGCGATTTCACTTCCCGCGCGAAACCGCCAGCAGACGGGTCTCTCACTGATTGTGAATGACTTTTCCGCTGTGCAAAACATTGCGGCTGGCCACCCGCGGCGCTTCGGTATAGCTGCCATGCCCTGGGCGCTGCGCTAGGATCACCCAAATCGACACCAAAGACCCCGCCATGCGTCACCCGCCATTTACCCCCATCATCGAGAACCTGCCCGAAACGGTGCCATTTGTCGGTCCCGAAGCCATTGAGCGCCGAACCGGGATCGCCACGCGCGCCCGTATAGGTGCCAACGAATCCGGCTTTGGCCCGAGCCCGAACGTCGTCGCCGCATTGCGAGACGCGGCGCCGCATGTCTGGACCTATCCCGATCCGGAAAATCATGATCTGCGCGCGGCCTTGGCGGCACATCTCGGCATCGAAAGTGATGAAATTGCCGTCGGCGAGGGCATCGATGGACTAATGGGGCTGCTGGTGCGTCTCTTCATTGCGCCGGGGGACGTAGTGGTCACCTCGCTCGGAGCCTATCCAACCTTCAACTACCACGTCGCCGGCATGGGCGGCGATCTCCGCCTGGTGCCCTATTGGAATATCCACGAGGACCCCCAGGCATTGGCCGATATGGCCCGCCAGACCCATGCCCGCATGGTCTACCTGGCCAATCCAGATAATCCTATGGGTTCGTTCTGGCCTGCCGCCGACATTGAGCGCTTCGCAGACGCGGTGCCCCAGACTTGCCTGATCGTGCTCGACGAGGCCTACCTCGAAACCGCCCCGCCCGATGCGATGGCGATCGATACCAGCCGTCCCAATCTGTTGCGGCTCCGCACCTTTTCCAAGGCCTATGGCCTGGCCGGAATGCGTTGTGGCTATGCCATCGGCAATAGACGGCTGACCGGCGCATTCAACCGCATCCGCAATCATTTCGGCGTCAGTAAGCTGGCCCAGGTCGCGGCCCTGGCAGCGCTGGCCGACCAGGCCCACCTGCAATGGGCCATATCCGCCATCGCCACGGCGCGCACCCGCATTAGCCAGATAGCCCGGGACAATGGTCTTGCCCCCCTACCCTCTGCTACCAATTTCGTAACCATCGACTGCGGACGCGACGCCGCCTATGCAACCAATCTATTGGAAGCACTTGGCCGGCTTGGCATTTTCATCCGCAAACCAGCCGCACCGGGGCTCGATCAGCATATTCGCATCAGCGCCGCACCGGACGCCGAACTCGACATCTTGGCCGAAGGCCTGCCATTTGCGCTGAGAAGCATTCAAGGCGCCGTGTAAAGGCCCACACTTGCCCGCAGATAGCGGTGGTTTGATCCGTAGGAGTCCTCGCCCGCCACGATCTCGTCAATGCGCGCGTGGCCGCGCGTGAACATATTGTCTATGGGCACGCCCAGAGGTCCGGCAATAACGGGCCAGGTAGCCGGGTGCCCTGGCCCTGGCGCCAGATTGGTCCTGCGTGCCAGCTCCAGAACGGGATCGGACCATGGTGCGGCATTGAAATCGCCCGCAACAATCAGGTCGCCGTCCAGATCCGCGATGAGCCTTTCGAGCTGCTCTGCCTCCGCCCAGGAAGCCTGGTCGAAATAGGGTTTGGAAAAATGCACACCGACCACCGTTACCGGCACGCCGTCTTTCTCGATCCGCGCCGTAAGGAGCCGCTGATAGCGGAAGGGCCACATGCGATGCACCTGGCCTTCAGTAATGGGATAGCGCGACAGGATGGACAAATCGCATCCGGCACCCTCACCCTGACACCCGACACGATAGGGCAGGACCTCCGAGATTTGGTCAAGATAGTCGGCAATGCCCGGCGTCTCCATGATCACGGCAACATCGGGTGCCGCATCAATTATGAAGCGCGCCGCCGCCTCTGCCTCCAGATTGCCGGTCAGAACATTGTAGCTGAGCACATCCAGGACCGTTACCGGCCTGTCGTTCGTTATGGGCTCCCGCCTGCCATGCAGCTCTGCCAGCATGCCCGCCCCATGCGCCGCCGCTGCAGCCAGGATCAGAAAAAACAACAGCGCCCGCCAGCGCAGCCCCGCAATGATCATGACGATCAAAAGGGCCAGGCCCTCGGCGATAACATGAAAGCGCAAGCTTTGAAGCAGCAATTCGCCGGGTAGGCCCGGTGTCACCGTCGCCAGCAGCAGGATAAAGACAACCAACCCCGCCAGCACGAGCAGCCCGCCGCGGAGCTCAGAAAGATTGATCATGCCGCTCTGCCCCCAATTGCTGGTCCGGACAGCATGAGGCTAGAGCAGTTTCCGCCCAAACACACAAGTCCCAGCGCGCAGGACTGCTATTCCACAGACAACAACGCCCCGGCTAGAGCGCCGGGGCGTTCGAAAATGCGACACGGGATAATGGCCTATCCTGCCAACGCCCCCTGGGCCGAGGCCCCGCGCTCGAGCATCACACGATTGAGTGCGTTGAGATAGGCGCGGGCCGAAGCCACCAGCGTGTCGGGTTCGGCAGCATTGCCCGATGCGATTCGCCCGTTCATTTCGAGACGCACATGGGCCGAGGCCTGCGCGTCGGTTCCGCCCGTCACACCGTCGACCGCATAGAGCACCAGATGCGGGTTCTGGCCAGATGCAGCTTTGATCGCATTGAAGATCGCATCGACCGACCCGGTGCCTTCCACGCTGACCTTGGCCTGTTCCCCATCGATGGTAATCGTCAGATCGCAGCGATGTACCCCGCCAGTCTTGGAAACCACTTCCATATCGACAAGGCGAATGCGGTCGCCGACCGACCCCACCTCGTCGTCCACCAGCGCGACGATATCGGCGTCATAGACATGCTTCTTGCGGTCGGCCAAATCCTTGAAGCGCTGGAATGCCTCCTGGAATGCATTGTCGCCCAGCTCGTAGCCCAGTTCCTTGAGCTTGTCCTTGAAGGCGGCCCGGCCGGAATGCTTACCCATGACCAGCGTGGTTTCTTTGATACCGACGCTGGCTGGGGTCATGATTTCGTAGGTCTCGGCATTTTTGAGCATGCCGTCCTGATGGATGCCGCTCTCATGGGCGAAGGCGTTCTTGCCCACAATGGCCTTGTTGTACTGCACCGGGAAATTCGAGGCAGCCGAGACGATGCGGCTCGCGCGGCTGAGCTGGGTGCTGTCGATCTCGGTATAATAAGGCATGGCGTCGCCGCGGGTGCGCAGTGCCATGACCACCTCTTCCAACGCCGCATTGCCAGCGCGCTCGCCCAGCCCATTGATGGTGCACTCGATCTGTCGTGCACCCCCGGCCACGCCGGCCAGAGAATTGGCGACAGCCATGCCCAGATCATCATGGCAATGCACCGAGAAAATCGCCTTGTCGGCCCCTGGCACGCTTTCGATGATCTCCTTGAACATGCGGAAATGCTCTTCGGGCACCGCATAACCCACAGTGTCGGGCAGGTTGATCGTGGTCGCGCCGGCCTTGATTGCCGTATCCACGCAGCGCTTGAGAAACTCCATCGGCGTGCGGGTCGCGTCCATGGCCGACCATTCCACGTCGCCGACCAGGTTGCGGGCCTGAGCGACCGTGCGGGCGATGATCTCGATCACCTCGTCCTCGGTCTTTTTCATCTGATGCGCCAGATGGATCGGCGAGGTGGAGACGAATGTGTGGATGCGGCCCCTGCGCGCATGGCGTACAGCCTCGCCAGCCCGGTCGATATCGGCGCTGATGGCGCGGGCCAGCCCGGCCACGGTCGCATTTTTCACTTGCTTGGCAACGGCAACGACCGCCTCGAAATCGCCATTGGAAGCGATGGGAAAGCCGGCCTCGATGATGTCGACGCCCATTTCATCCAGCGTCTCGGCCACCTGGAGCTTCTCTTCCAGCGTCATGGTCGCGCCGGGCGACTGCTCGCCGTCGCGCAGGGTGGTATCGAAGATGAAGACGCGTTCTTTGTTACTGTCGACGGACATGTGCTTCTCTGTATTTCCTATCGGCCCCGAGGCAATGGCTCGCTGGACCGGACATATTTTGATGTTCGGTTGTTGCGCAATCCCCTGACGACCCGCTCGCTAGTCCGAGCTGCCGGTGATCAGGGGCTGATAAGAAGGAGAAGAAGCGCAGGGAGCAGCAGCAGGCCCGCGGCCAGCAACAAACGGGCCTGAAGGGCCTGGGCTTGTGCAATCGCAATGGCTTTGGCGCGGCGGCGCTGCATGAGTACGCTCTGGTACGCTTGTCGTTGCACGAACAATGCGCCAAGCCGCTGCGCCGTGCAAGAGCGGCACGTCGAATTATGTTACTTTTTTGCTGTCCGGGACGACCCGGAAGGCAAATCGCGCTGACCGCGCGATTTGCGGAACGGTGGCGATAGGCGCCGCACCCCAATGTCCCGAGCGTTTCAGCCGAACGCAAGAACCGCCGAAAGCAGCACACCGAGAAAGGTGAGGCCAGTCACCCTGTGAACGGTCTCAGCAACCTTGCCGGCCTCAACATCGCCGGCCTGCGACTTCTTGAACTGGATGCCGCCATAGATGATCGTTGCCAGCATCACGGCCACCAGCACCATCTTGACCCAGAACCAGATCGATGCGCCGCCCAGGCCGCCATATTTCAAGAACATGATCAGCGGCCCGGTGATGAGCAATGCCGCCATGGCCACTTTGCCGACCTGGGAGAGCGTGTTCATGATACCGTAATAGCCCGCCAATTGATCGGGCGTCGCCCCGGCCATGCGTCCGCCGATGACCGGCCCAACAACCGAATTGGATCCACCGGCGATGAACGCGATAATATGCATCCAGATCAAAAGATTGACGACGATCTCCATCGTCTGCCCTCCACGAATATGTCCCCGGCGCGGACATTAGCCCGGTCGGGCGCGACGCGGAAGGGCCCATATCGGGAGAAATCGGACGAAGCCAGCCCAAGCCGTCATCAGTCCGCCAGGTCCAGAACGCCCTCGCCCGCCACCACCGCCTCACCACCGATTGCGCCATGCACCAGGACATCATCGTCCTTGCGCAATTGCAGCGTAATGCGACACGGCCGACCCATTTCATGGCCTTGGCGCAAGACATAATCCGACTGCCCCGTGCCCAGCGCCTGCTCGGCCAGCATGCCGATCAGCGCCGCGGCGGCCGAACCGGTGCCGGGGTCCTCGCCCACATCCATGCCGAACATGCGCGCGGCAATGTCATAGTCCTTCTCCTCGGGGGTGAGGGTGAAGACATAGGCGGAATGGTGCTCGTGGTGGAACACGTTTTCCCAGGCGGTATGGTTGATCTTGATGCGCCCCAGCACCGACGCATCGCGCACCGGCACCAGATGGAAGGTTACCCCGGCCGAAAACACGGCCGGCCTATATACGTCGCACCCGATATCCTCCACCTCGATCCCCAATGCCTGCGCCAGCCCTAAACGATCCGGCAGGTCGACAATGCGTTGCGGCAGGCGCGGCAGGGTGAAGCGGGCTTCGCCGCTCCGCCGGTCCAACCGTTCGAACAAGGCCGTTACCAGCCCCACCTTCTCTTCCATGCGAATAGCGGAAGCGCGACTGCTCAGGCCCAACGTCACCGCCGCGCCAACGGTCGGATGCCCGGCAAACGGCAATTCCTGATAGGGCGTGAAAATGCGCAAGGCGGCACTGTTGCGCTCGTTCTGGGGTTTGCAGATAAACACGGTTTCGCTGAGGTTGAATTCTCGCGCAATCGCTTGCATTTCATTGTCCATCAGCCCATCGGCCTTGGGTACGACGGCCAATGCATTGCCCTTGAGCGGGGTGCGTGTAAAGACGTCCAGGATCAGGTAGGGCAGCTTCAACTGGCAATCTCCGGCAGGGCATACTCGCTACGCGCCTTGCCCAGATAATCACAAAGGGCGTCTACCGCCACACCGTGATCCTTGCGCCCTGGCAGGCCCGAAATTGTCAGTGAGCCGATAATGCCCGCACTATGGACACACAGCGGAAAACCGCCGCCGGCAATCACATAATCTGCAGGATCGGCCCCCGCCTGCGGCGGAAATGGCGCTTCGCCCCGCTCCAGCACCAGCCGATAGCTGGCACGCTGGAAGCGCCGTACCGAATTGACCTTGCGCCGCACCCATTCGGCGTTATCGGCGCTGGTGCCGGGCGTCGCCGCAAAAAACATCTGCCGGTCCCACGTTCTCAAGTCCACCACCAGCGAAAGACCATCGGTCAGCGCGCGCTCGCGGATGGCCGAACCAACGGCAAAGGCAACGGCCTCGTCAAAACTGGAAAGCACCAACTCGCTTTCCTGGCGCTTCACGCGCTCAATATCGTCTGCGCTCGCCATGGCCTAGTCCTCGTGGGCCCGGGTCCAGGCGTCGAAAAGTGGTGTGCGATCGGTCGCCCCTTTGGCGAAATGGGGCAGAGCGCTATCGATATTGGCCCATGCCGCCTTGCTGTCCGTCCAGATATTACCCACCGGCGCCGCCCAATCCATATTGTCCAGCGATCCGGCACGCACCACCTTGATGCCGCCAGCGGGCGGAACATTCCACAGCCATGTATGGCACGACGCGCAAAAATGCATCGCAATGACATTGCCGCTATCGGCCTTGCGCTCATAGACCTCTGTCTCGCCGCCGAGCACCTCGAAATCGTCGTCCTTGACGATCATCGACATCGACCAGCCGGCCCCGGAATAGCGCTGGCAGTCCTTGCAGTGGCAATTATAGACGCTCAGCGGCGACGCATTGAGCTGGTAGCGGACCGCGCCACACGAACAGCCACCCTCGACCGGAAATTCAGGCAACGCCATCACTGGCCTCCTCTATATGCGGGAAACCTTCTAGGCCAGATGCGCAATGATTTGAAGCTCCGAAGGCGGTCTGCGAAGCAGGTGAAAGGCTCCGGTAGGGCCTTTCAAGCCGAGGAGGCCATGAGAGAAAGGCGGCTCGCCTTTATTCCGCCGCCGGAGCCTTGATGCCGTGCTGCGCGTCATTGATCCGCTTTTGCTGATCGAGCCAGGCCACCGCATCGCTCGTCTTGAACAATTCGAGCTCGTCCGCGTCGTGATCGGTGACCGGTGCCATGGCCAGATCGGTATAGGCCTGGCGGTTCGGGTCGCGCTCAACCTTCAATTGCTTCAGCCCGAAACGGAAATAGAGCCAGGCCCAGCGCGCAAGCTTCCGGCCCAGCTCGGCATAGTATTTCGGATAGAACAGCAGAGCCGGCTCGATGGGCAGGCCGCTGCGCCGGTTGCGCCGCGATTTCCGCCTTATCCAGCCCACTTCAAGAGGATGCACACCCTCGATCTTCAGCGCCCCCATGAACCATGTGCACAATAGGAGAACCTGCGAGGTCGAAATCCCCGAGGCCGCCGCCCGTCGCATGATCGTCTCGACATGATCGAGCGAATAGTAGCGGCTCCAGGCGTCGGCATAGACCTTCTCGAACTGCGTCTTGCTCATAGCCGGATGGGCAGTGGTGTAGTGATTGAGATCATATTTGTTGAGATCCGCGTCCATCGCCACCCCGGCGCGATGCAGCTTCTGGTGGTCTTCCGAACCAGGCAGGGGTGTCAGAAAGAAGAATTCAAGAATATCGACCGGCAGCTCGCGCTTGACCACATCGATATCGTGCATAATCCGCTCCGGCGTATCGGTGGGAAAGCCCAGGATATAGCCGGCATAGGTTATGACCTTCCATTTTTTCCAGGCCTGCAGCATTGCGCGGTATTCGGTGATCTTGTTCTGCCGCTTCTTGGCATCCTTGAGGTTGGCCGGATTGACGTTTTCGAGCCCGATGAACACCCGCGTAACCCCGGCGCGCGAGCATTTCTCGATGAAATTGGGAATGCGATGGCAGAGCGTATCGACCTGGATGATGAAATTGAAATTGAGCCCCTCAACCTCGCGCATATGGATCAGGCGATCGAGGATCGCTTCCCAATCTTTGTTCCGCGCAAAATTGTCGTCGGTGATGAAATAGCGATGCACGCCCTGGCTCATATTGAGCCGGATGATCTTTTCGATATCGTCCGGCGAACGGCGCCGCGACTTGCGGCCCTGCACATTGATGATGGTGCAGAAAGAGCACTGATAGGGACAGCCCCTGCCCGCATCGAAACTGGTCAGATTGTAAGCGGTGCGCGAGACGTGTTCGGCCGGCATGAAGGGCACCGGCGTATCCTCGATGCCCGGCAGATCGTTCATGAAATTATAGAGTGGCTTGAGCTGGCCCGCGATGGCATCAGCCAGCACTTCGTCGGTGCGCCCCTCCATCTCCCCGGCAAAGAGCGAAATGCCCATCTCCTGCGCCCGGCGGAAATCGGCATCTGCGCCATCGAGCATGGAAATGACACCCGAGACATGGAAGCCACCAATGGCCACCTGCACATCGGCCGCCCGCAGGGGCTGCGCAATATCGAGCGCCCGCGGGAACTGATTGGACTGCACCCCAATCAGCATGACCAGCGATGCATCGGCCGCCTGGCAGTCAATAGCGATCGCCTGGACGTCGATCTCGGTATTGGTCTCGTCAATCGTCTCGACATCGACGCGCCATTCATCGCCCAGCGCCTGACGGTCGATAACATCGCGCACGAGACCATGCACCGAAGCTAGCGAATTGGAGGGGATCGGCGAAAGTTTCCACTGAATGACATAGCCGTCGTCATCGTAGTGAGACGGTTTGATCAGATAGAGCCGGAACCGCTTGGTCAAAGTCACGATAGTCTCCCTTGTGGGAAGGCCGAAGACTGACGACGCTCCACGATACCCTAGCAGAATGAAACTGTGACGAAAGCCCTCCCCAGCATGCGACGCTTGCGCGGCATGCAATGAAAAAAGGCGGGTCCGAAGACCCGCCTTTTCTGTCCTGGTCTAAACCAGATTAGTTCTTCGCCTTGTCGACCAGGGCGCCGGCCTTGATCCAGGGCATCATGTCGCGCAGCTTGGCGCCGACTTCCTCGATCGGATGCTCATCAGCCAGGCGACGGGTCGCCTTGAAGCGGGCGCCGCCGCCCGACTTGATTTCCTGCATCCACTCGGAGGTGAACTTGCCCGACTGGATATCGTGCAGAACGCGCTTCATCTCGGCCTTGGTTTCCGAGGTGATGATGCGCGGGCCGGTGACATATTCGCCCCACTCCGCCGTGTTCGAGATCGAGTAGTTCATATTGGCAATGCCGCCCTGATAGATCAGGTCGACGATCAGCTTCACTTCGTGCAGGCACTCGAAATAGGCCATTTCAGGAGCATAGCCGGCTTCCACCAGCGTCTCGAAGCCAGCGCGGATCAGTTCGACCAGGCCGCCGCAGAGCACGACCTGCTCGCCGAAGAGGTCGGTTTCGCATTCCTCGCGGAAATTGGTTTCGATGACACCCGAACGGCCGCCGCCAACGCCCGAAGCATAGGCCAGAGCGATATCATGGGCGTTGCCCGAAGCATCCTGGTGCACTGCGATCAGGCACGGCACACCGCCGCCCTTCTGATATTCGCCGCGCACGGTGTGGCCGGGGCCCTTGGGTGCGATCATGATCACGTCAACGGTCGACTTGGGTTCGATCAGGTTGAAATGGACATTGAGGCCATGGGCGAAAGCGAGCGCTGCGCCGTCACGGATATTGGGCTCGATATGTTCCTTATAGATGTCAGCCTGCAGCTCATCGGGGGTCAGCAGCATGATGACATCGGCCCAGGCCGCGGCTTCACCAACGCTCATCACCTTGAGGCCTTCGCCCTCGGCCTTCTTGGCCGAAGCGGAACCTGGACGCAGACCGACGGCAACATTGGTGACACCCGAGTCGCGCAGGTTCAGCACATGGGCATGACCCTGGGAGCCATAGCCGATAATGGCCACCTTCTTGGATTTGATGATGTTGAGATCGGCATCACGATCATAGTAGACGCGCATCGGGGTTCTCCCTTGAAAATCTGCGAATTGTTTCAGCTATTTGCCTTGACCCCATAAAGGGTCAGGAACTGGTCCGCCGCGGTCTTGACATCGGCCTCGATGTTCGCCTCGACATTGGATTGGGTCAGCGCCTTGTCGCCAAGCAGCAGGCGGATTTGCACGTCGCGCACGACAAGGCCGAAAAAGGTGCGATAGGCTTCTTCGCTATTGGGAAAGCGCAAGAGCCGTGCGTCACGCGCGGCCTCAAGAATGGGCTTCAACCGCCGGCGAATGGCCATGGGGCCGTTTTCCAGCACGATATTGCCCAGATCGTCCTTCTCCTGCGCGGCGTGGGTAATGGCCGTGCGGTTGAGGGTGACCGAAACTTCCCCGATAATTGTAGTCAGCAGATCGCGCGCAAACTGTTCCAGGCTGGTGCGCAGGGCCTTCACGCTGAGATGGCTGCGATCGACAAAGGGCATGCGCACCTTGGCCGCCTGCCATTGCACCGTGGCCGTCAGCAGCCCGTCACGATCACCAAACCATTTGTAGAGCGTTTCCTTGGAGCACGAGGCCCGGCGCGCCACCGCGGTCATTGTCAGCCCGTCGCCATTTTCGACGAGCAGATCCAGCGCCGCCGTCAGCACAGCCTGCTGCCGGGGCGTGAATGTCTCTTCGTTGACCTTGATGGCCAGGGCCACTGGACCGTCCTCTTCGCGAAATTCTCATGCCGAAACGCCCGGCACCTTTCGTTGCGGAAGGCGTACCGTACGGTACGGTTCGAAGCAAGGGGAAAATTGAGGGCACGCCGAGGAGACCGCCATGGAAAGCGCAGGCATCCGCCAGAGTGTCGGGCCCGGCCCGGCTGCCATCGTCCAACGCATGCCACAATCTCGGCGCGGATCCCGCTTAAGGCTGCCCTATTCTATCGAACCGGCCGGACCATACCCTTGGACAATACTTCGCTCATCATACTCGGCGTCGGCGCCGCCATCCTGCTCTGGCTGGTCTTCTCCCTCATGAAAAAGCTGTTTGGCCTCGCCCTTGTCGCCGCTCTGGCCTTCGGCGCCTATATGGTCTGGACCAACCCTGATTTGCTGCGCAACGCCATGGAAGTGGCTGGCCTCAGCTAAGACCTGGCGATCCTCAACCGTATATTCCGGCCTGTTCACCGCCAGCCTCCGTCTGCGGCCGCAGATGGCGCGCGAGGAAATCCAGCACCGCCGCCCGCATGGTCGGCGTCTCCTCATGCCCAATCCCGGGCTCGCTGACGAATTCAAGCATATCCGGCATATCCGCATAGGCCGGGCGCAACTCGTCCATCGCCCGCGCCACCGCTGCGGGCGGACTGAGATGGTCAGCCTCACCCACACAAATAAGTTGCGGCCTCGGCGCGATCAGCGCTGCAATCGAGCCACTATCCGCTTCGTTCAACAGGCCCGGAACAGTCAGGTAGATTCCATGTCCGTCATGCGCGCCCAGGGCCACCATGGTGCGAAAATCGGCAAAGCAGCATAGATGCGCAACAGCGGCAATTCGGCGGTCCAGGGCCGCCAGCCAATAGCTGAGCACACAGCCCATGGACATGCCAAAGGCACCGATCCGATCGGGGTCCACATCCTCGCGCCCCACAAGATAGCTCAGCGCTGCCGCATGATCGGATAACATCTCCCCGAACAGCGACTTGCCGTACCACAGCAACGCCTTGGCCGCTGCGCTTTCGCTGACATTGGCCCGCTCGCCAAAGACCGGCATGTCGATACACAAGGTCACATAGCCCGCCCGGGCAAAGACCGACCCCAATGGGCTGACCAGATATTCCCGTCCGTCAATCAATTCCCTGGCGCCGATACCGTAGCCGCCACCATGGGAATGCGCATAGAGAATGGCCGGACAGGGACCGGAAGGAGCGGTTGGCCGCGTGAGGAGTCCACGCACCTCTGTCTCGCCGATGCGCAACCGCAAATATTCGATGGCATAGTCGCCCTTATCCTCGACCGCTTGGCCGAGGCGGGTGACACCGCGATCCTCAAAGCCCAAAATTTCGCGAAAACGGGAAGCGGTAACAGGCATTTGGCGACTCCGGTTCGCAAGGCCAAGGCCGAATCTATCCATGGAAATGCGCCAGCCGCAACACAGCATTCTTTCATCGGTACTTGCCGATGAAAGAGAAAGAGGCCATGTACTGGATCCTCAACACAATTCATTTCCGGCCTAGGTATTTGCCCATGTCCAAGCTTCTCTCGCCCGTCACCTTGCGCGGCCTTACTCTGCGCAACCGCACCGTCGTTGCGCCCATGTGCCAGTATTCCGCCGTCGATGGCTTTGCCAATGATTGGCATTTTGTGCATCTGGGTCGCTTTGCCCTCGGGGGCTTTGGGCTGGTGGTTGTCGAGGCGACTGGCGTTGTTCCGGAGGGGCGCATCTCCTATGGCGACCTTGGTCTGTGGAAGGACGAGCAGATCGCCCCCCTCGCCCGCATTGTCGATTTCCTGCACGATCATGGGGCGGCCGCCGGCGTTCAATTGGCTCATGCCGGACGCAAGGCCTCCACGCCCGTGGCCTGGAACGGCGCCGAAGAATTGGCGACCGAGGAACAGCGCAAGGCCGTCGGCTATGAGCACTGGCAACCCGTGGCCCCAAGTGCGGAATCGCACGATCCCGCCAATCCGGATTTCCAGGTTCCCACCGCACTCGACAAGGCTGGCATTGCGCGCATCATCGATGGCTTTGCGGCTGCGGCCTTGCGCGCCGAGAAAGCCGGCTTCGACACGGTCGAAATCCATGCCGCCCATGGCTATCTGCTCAACCAGTTCCTTTCGCCACTGTCCAATCATCGCACCGACGAATATGGCGGCAGCCGCGAAAACCGCATGCGGCTCGTCCTCCAGGTCGCCGAAGCGGTTCGCGCTGTTTGGCCCGAAGACAAGCCGCTATTGGCGCGCCTCTCGGTGAGCGACAACGCGCCCGGCGGTTGGACGCCGGAAGACAGCGTCGCACTGGCCATTGAACTCAAAGCCCGTGGCGTTGATGCTATCGACTGCTCCAGCGGCGGCCTGGCCCAGGGCCACATCACCTCGACCGCTTCCTACCAGGTGCCCTTAGCCAAAGCGGTCAAGCAAGGTGCCAATATCCCCACCATGGCAGTGGGGCTGCTGGGCGATATCGAAGCGGCCGAAACCATTCTCCAGAATGGCGATGCCGATTTTATCGCCCTGGCCCGTGGCGCCCTCGACGATCCCAATTGGGCTGTTCACGCCGCTCGCGTCCTCGATGGCGCCTATGACCTCTGGCCCGTGCAGGCCCGTCGGGTGGCGGGACGCGATCAGGTCCTAGGCTTGCGCAATTAGCCGCTGGGCCCGGGCCGAATAACACCCTCATACCGTCACAAGGCGAACCAAATTTTGCCCTGTTCACCCGCTCACTCTTGCAGCCCGCTTCATCGATGACCAAGTGAGGCGGGCGCACGGGAGAAGAACATGGATACCAAGGCCGCAATAATTGCGCTGATGACAGTATGGGGAGTCGGCACCTGCCTCAGCCTTCCCGCCTCGGCGCAGGACGCCGAACCCATGGTGGCCGAGGACGACGCAGCGGACGACCATCCCTTGCTCAATCGCGTCTGGGTCAAGCAGGGCGAAGGCGATAGTCTGCCCGGCGTCATGCATATCTTCCTCGCCGACGGGACCATGGTGTCGGATTCATGCTGGGAAACCTACCGCCTCTCGAACTGGCAGCAGATCTCGGATACCGAGATTTCCTGGGAAGAAGACGGCATGACGATTAATGCCGACATTGCCTCGCTGACGAGCGAGGAATTGGTGCTCAACCTGAAGCTGGTCGGCGGCGTCGAAGAGCAGCGCTTTGCGCCTGCCAACGTCCCCTATCTCTGCCCCGACATGGAGAAATGAGACCGGTTCGGCCTCGTTCCCCAGCCTAAAGAATGAGCTGCGTTCCGATTTCCACCACGCGCCCGGTGGGGATGTGGAAATATTCGGTCGCATCGCTGGCATTGCGCGCCAGGCGAATAAACAGCCGGTCCTGCCAGAACCGGAGCGGCCCGGTCTTCTGACCCAGCTTCAACGAACGGCGCGACAGGAAGAACGAGGTCGACATGATGTCGAACTTCCAGCCCAGCTTCCGGGCCAAGGCCAGTGCCTTGGGAATGTTCGGCGTCTCCATGAAGCCGAATGTCACGATCACCCGGAAGAACAGCTCGTTATAAGCGTCGATAGTGACCTTTTCATCGTCCGGCACACGCGGTGAGGTCGAAGTCCGCACCGTCAGGATGACATTCTGCTCGTGCAGAACCTTGTAGTGCTTGAGGCTGTGCAGCAGCGCCGTGGGCGCGCCTTCCACGTCGCTGGTCAGGAAAATGGCTGTGCCCGGAACCACGGTCGGCTTTTTCTTGGCCAGGTTCTCGACGAGGAATTCGAGTGGCACTTCATCGCGTCGGGTCTTTTCAGCCAGCCGTCGCCGCCCGGCCATCCAGCTCACCATAATGATAACGAGGAAGCCTGCGACCACCGCCGGAACCCAACCGCCCTGGGTGAACTTGGCCAGGTTGGCAACGAAGAACCCGAGGTCGATCAGGCCCAGGGGGATAACCACCGCCAGCGCTGTATGGACCCGCCACCCCCAGATGCCGCGCATCACCACGAAGAGCAGCACCGCCGTCACCAGCATCTCGCCCGTCACCGCAATACCATAGGCCGCCGACAACGCGCTCGAGCTCTGGAAGCCGATGACCAGCACCATCACTGCAACGAACAGCATAGTGTTGATTTGCGGCATGTAGATTTGCCCGCTTTGCGTCTCGGAAGTGTGCAGCACATTCAGGCGCGGCAAGAGGTTGAGGTTGGTGGCCTGGCGCGCCAGCGAATAGGCGCCGGAAATCACAGCCTGGCTGGCGATGACCGTCGCCATGGTTGCCAGGATCACCATCGGTATGCGGGCCCATTCAGGCTGCATCAGGAAGAACGGGTTTTCCGCCGCGGCCGGATGGGCCAGCACATAGGCGCCCTGCCCGAAATAATTGAGCAGCAGACAGGGAAAGACGATGAGCAACCAGCCCAGCACAATGGGCCTGCGGCCAAAGTGGCCCAGATCGACATAGAGCGCCTCCGCGCCCGTAACGGCCAGGAACACCGCGCCCAGAACCACCAGCGCAATGCCGGTATGGTTGAACACGAAAGCCAGCCCATAGATCGGATTGATGGCAAACAAGACCTGGGGGGCCTCACTGATGTGAACGGCGCCCGACACACCCAGCGACACGAACCAGATCGCCGTGATCGGCCCGAAAACGGCGGCCACCTTGCCAGTACCGAACCGCTGCACCGTGAATAGCGCGATGATGATGAGAAGGGTGATCGGCACCACCCAGCGCGCCAATTGCGGCTCGACAACCTGCAGGCCTTCGACCGCCGAGAGCACCGAAATGGCCGGTGTGATAATCGCATCGCCAAAGAACAGCGCCGCGCCCACCAGACCCAGCGCCAATACCACGCCCTTGTTGGACTTGACCGCTTTCCGCGCCAGCGACATCAGCGACAGTGTGCCGCCCTCGCCATTATTGTCGGCCCGAAGCACAAAGCCCACATATTTGACCGTGACGATCAGCGTCAGCGCCCAGACGATCAGCGAGAGAAGGCCCAGCACCTCATCATAACCGGCGCTGACCTGGCCGCCATGCGTGGTGGCGTGCAGCGCCTCACGAAACGCATAGAGCGGGCTGGTCCCGATATCGCCAAAGACGACGCCCAGGGCACCGAGGACGAGAATCGGCAGGGCGGTCTTTGCGTGGCTGGCCTGTTCGGTCGCTACGTCACCGGCTTGGGCGCCGGCAGTTTCCGTATGCGTCATGAGCTTTGGGGCTCTCGCTGTTTCAAGGCGGGCGCCGCTATACACCCGTACCCCTTCACAAACAACACCCGTTGAACCGAATGTTTCGCATGCGAAAAGGGGCCGCCCGCATAGGACAGCCCCTTCGCCCGGTGCAAACCGACAGTTTTCAGGCCTTATTCGGCAGCTTCTGCAACCGCATTATCATCGGCGCGCGCCGCCTTGGTGGCTTCGCCCCACCAGATGAGCTGATTGAGCATTTCGGCCGCAGAACCACCGATCGACCCTTCAATCTCGGACATCGGCTTGTTCTGCTGGCCCAGTGGGTGAACTGCGAAGAAGTCGGCGCCGCCGATGTGAACGGCCGCACGGGTCGAAACCATCTGCAGCTCGACACCGATACCGCGCAGATGCTCGGTGGCGCGCGCAGCACCAACGGTGCCATAGCCGATGACGCCGAACGGCTTCTTGTTCCACTCGTTATAGGCCTGATCCAGCGCGTTTTTCAGCGCGCCGGTGATCGAGCGGTTATATTCGGCCACCACGAAGATGAAGCCATCATACCCGCCGACCTTCTGCTGCCAGGCAACGGCTTTGTCATTGCTCGACGGCATCCACAGATTGGATGCCATTTCATCGAAAAACGGCAGGTCGAAGTCGCGCAGATCAACGATCTCTGCGTCGATCTCGGGACGTTCATTGGCCTTTTCGAGGATCCACTGTGCCGGCACATCGCCGAAGCGGGTGGGACGGGTCGACGAGATAACAATACCGATCTTGAGCTTGGACATAGACTGCCCTCCTTAGTAACAAATCGTAACTGAGGCGATATATGTGCCTGTGACGATTTCGCTCAAGAGGGCACGTTGATGTCGTCCAGCGACACTTCCGTGCCCAGGTCACATTCATGTAAGTATAAGAAATTGCAGGTTTTCTGGCGCATTGGTGCAGGAATCGGTCTCTGCTCTGCCTGGACTTGGCAGGATCCGCGCACGAACTGTTATCCAGGATCGAACAACGACCTCAGCGTAGGGCGTCTATATAGCGTCGTGTTGCCTCGGCAAAACCCACCAGCAGGGCATCGGCCGTGATTCCATGCCCGATCGACGCTTCCGCTACACCCGGCACGGCGGCCTGAAAGGCTGGCAGGTTGGCCAGTGTCAGGTCATGCCCGGCATTCACGCCCAGCCCGGCGTCGAGCGCAAAGTGGCAAGTCTCGGCCAGAGCGGCCAGCTTCACCTTTGCCCGATCAGGATCATCAAAGCATGCACCATATGGGCCAGTGAACAATTCAATCCGGTCCGCGCCGGTCGCCTTTGCCGCAGCGACGCCTGCCGCCCCGGCGTCCGGGTCGCAAAACAGCGAAATGCGCCGATCCGGTCGCTTCAGCCGCTGCACAACCGATGTCAGAAAATTCCCCTTACCGGTAAAGTCCCAGCCATGGTCCGACGTGGCCTGGGTCGGATCGTCCGGCACCAGGGTAACCTGCTGCGGATTGACCCTCTCGATCAGTTCCAGAAAGTCCTCGCTGGGATATCCTTCAATATTGAATTCGGCATCCGGATATTCTGCCCGAAGCAGCGCGGACAACTCGAACACGTCGGTCCGCCTGATATGCCGTTCATCGGGGCGCGGATGAACCGTGACGCCGCTCGCCCCCGCATCGAGCACGACGCGTGCAATGCCGGTCACGCTCGGCCAGGGCAGGTCACGGCGATTGCGCAATTGCGCGACGGCATTTAGATTGACAGAAAGCAAAGTCATGGCAGGGACCCAAACTACGGTGTCCCTGCCATATACCAGACTGGGCGCCACGCCCAATCGAACCTTGTGATGAGAGCGATCAGCGGCCGAACTGCTACATGCCCTCCGGACCGCGATTGATCGCGGCCAGGCCTGTGCGCACCACTTCCACAAGACCCAGCGGCTGCATCAGGGCGATGAAGCTGTCGATCTTGGATGGCTTGCCGGTCACCTCGAACACAAAACTCTCGACGGTGGCGTCCACGATCTGTGCCCGGAAGGCATCGGCCAGCCGCAAGGTCTCGGCGCGATGATCGCCGGAGCCATTGACCTTGATCAATGCCAGCTCGCGCTCGAGATAAGCGCCTTCCGCCGTCAGATCGTGCACACGATGCACCGGAACCAGCCGTTCCAGCTGCGTCTTGATCTGCACCAACACCTTGGGCGTGGCGATCACCACAACAGTGATGCGACTAAGTCGCTTGTCGTGTTCGGTCTCGCTGACGGTCAGGCTCTCGATATTATAGCCGCGGGCCGAAAACAGCCCGACCACGCGCGCGAGAATGCCCGGCTCATTATCGACCAGCACGGAAAGGGTGTGGCGCTCGGTCTGCTGGGTTTCCTGGGTCAGGAAATAGGCCGAACCAGTCGGCTGCAAATGTGCGTTCATGTCTCGTGTCCTCCAGCGCTTAAACCAGCGCCCGTCCCTTCTCGTCGATGATGTCGCCGATATTGGCCGTATCGGGCAGGATGATTTCATTATGCGGCTTGCCCGATGGGATCATCGGCAGGCAGTTCTCGTCTTTTTCGACCAGCACGTCGAACAGCACCGGACCGTCATGGTCGAGCATGTCGGCAATGGCGGCGTCGAGTTCGGCGGGCGTGTCGCACTTGATGCCCTTGGCCCCATAGGCCTCGGCGAGCTTCACGAAATCAGGCAGCGATTCCGAATAGGAATGCGCATAGCGTGAGCCATGCAGCAGATCTTGCCACTGGCGCACCATGCCCATGCGCTCATTGTTGAGAATGAAAATCTTGACCGGCAGGCGATATTGCACCGCCGTCGACAGCTCCTGCATGGTCATCTGCACCGACGCTTCACCGGCAATGTCGATCACCAGCGCATCGGGATGCGCCACCTGCACGCCGACGGCGGCCGGCAGGCCATAGCCCATCGTGCCCAGCCCACCCGATGTCATCCAGTGGTTGGGCTTGTCGAAATGGAAATGCTGGGCCGCCCACATCTGGTGCTGTCCCACCTCGGTGGTGATGAACACCTCCTTGGACTGCTTCTTCGTCGCCTCATAAAGCCGCTGGATGGCCCATTGCGGCTTGATGGTGGTGTCCGAATTCTTGAAATTGAACGAGCCGACGGCACGCCATTTCTCGATCTGCTTCCACCAGGGCGCAATAGCCTCGGTGCGCGGCTGATTGGTCTTGGACCGCCAGACCCGGATCATTTCTTCGAGCACGCGATTGCAGTCGCCCACGATCGGCACATCCACATGGATGATCTTGTTGATCGAAGACGGATCGATATCGACATGGATCTTGCGGCTATTGGGCGAGAAAGCATCGATGCGCCCGGTAATGCGGTCATCGAACCGCGCGCCGATATTGATCATCACGTCGCAATCATGCATCGCCATATTGGCTTCGTAGCTGCCGTGCATGCCCAGCATACCCATCCATTGCGGATTGGAGGCTGGGAAGGCGCCAAGGCCCATCAGGGTCGAGGTCACAGGAAACCCGGTCAGTTCGGCCAGTTCGCGCAGATTGTCCGAAGCTTCCGGGCCCGCATTGATCACACCGCCGCCCGTGTAAAAGATCGGACGCTCGGCCTTGAGCATAAGGTCCACCGCCGCCTCGATGGCCGCGGCATCTCCATCCATCTGCGGCCGATAGGACTTGTGCCGCAACGTCTCGATCTCGGGCTTGAAATATTCGCCGACAGCGAACTGAATATCCTTGGGAATATCGACGACAACCGGGCCCGGACGGCCCGTCGTCGCGATGTGGAAGGCCTCGTGCATGATCCGCGGCAGGTCGGCCACGTTCTTCACGAGGTAATTGTGCTTCGTGCAGGAGCGGGTAATGCCGACCGTGTCGCATTCCTGGAAGCCGTCCGTGCCGATCAGCGTGGTCGGCACCTGGGCGGTGATGCAGACCAGCGGGATGGAATCCATCAATGCATCGGTGAGGCCGGTCACCGCATTGGTCGCGCCGGGGCCCGACGTCACAAGAACCACACCCGGCTTGCCGGTCGAGCGCGCATAGCCCTCGGCCATATGGGTCGCACCCTGCTCGTGGCGCACCAGGATGTGCTTGACGAAATCCTGCTGGAACATGGCGTCATAGATCGGCAGGGCCGCCCCACCGGGATATCCGAAGATGTGTTCGACGCCCTGGTCTGTCAGCGCCTGGATCACCATCTCCGCGCCGGTCATTTTCTCGGCCATTTGTCAGCCCTTCCTAAGTCTTCAGCCCGTCAGGGCTCTTCTTAACCCGCCGTTCTCCCGCCCGGCGGAAAAAAGGCAATAAAAAAGGCCCCGTTTGGGACCTGTTTTCGGCGCACCAGCATTCGCGCGGGGCTTTACCCCACGTTGCCGATGCGCCTGCCTACTACGAGAATGAGTGCCCGCACGGGACTGCTCCAAAAATTCTAGACGGCGCATTGATAAAAGCAGTGTCACGCTCAAGTCAAGTCGGCATGCATTTATCGCCCGCGCCGGTGCCGGATTCTCGTGCACGAGCACGTTTCCCGGCCAAATTGGGGCTGGCAGTCGTCCTGCGAGATGATAAGGCGGGACGCAAGATCATTCATGACAGTTTGGTGACATGAGTAAAAGCGCTCTCGACAAGGACCTGCAGCGAGTTTCGGGCCTGGAAACAGCCACCCATAACCTCAGCCGCTCCCTGGCCGCCCCTGGTGTCGCCCTGGTCTTCCTGCTGCTGGCGGGTGTCTGGGCCAGCTTCGCCGTCGGCCAGGGACCGGGAACCTATGTCGTGGTTATCGGCGCGCTCATCGCCGGATATATGGCGCTCAATGTCGGCGCCAATGACGTGGCCAATAATATGGGTCCCGCCGTCGGGTCGCGCGCACTCACCATGGTCGGTGCCCTGGCCATTGCCGCCGTTTTCGAGGCCTCCGGCGCCTTGCTGGCCGGCGGCGACGTCGTCAACACCGTCGCGCGCGATCTGTTGATCTCTCCGGAAATGGAAAGCCGCACCTTCATCATGGTGATGATGGCCGCCCTGCTCGCCTCGGCCCTGTGGGTGAACCTGGCTACTTATGTCGGCGCGCCAGTCTCCACCACGCATGCCGTCGTCGGCGGTGTCATCGGCTCCGGCATTGCCTCATCCGGTCTCGCCATCGTCAATTGGCCGACCATGGGCGCGGTTGCCGCCAGTTGGGTCATTTCTCCTGTTATGGGGGGCATAATTGCGGCCGTATTCCTGGCAGTCATCCGCGTGACCATCACCACGCGCCTTGACAAGATCACGTCAGCCCGCGTCTGGGTGCCCATCTTTGTTGCCGCCATGATAGGCATTTTTACCATGTATCTGGCGACCAAGGGCCTGAGCCGCATATGGAAACCGGGTTGGGGCGTCACCATCCTGCTTGGCATCTGCTTTACGCTGCTCGGCTGGGTCGCGGCCATGCCCTGGGTACGGCATCAATCCCGGCATATGGAAAACCGCAAAAAACACGTGGCCGCGCTTTTCCGCCTGCCTTTGATTGTTTCGGCGGCCCTATTGTCCTTCGCCCATGGCGCCAATGACGTTGCCAACGCCATCGGTCCCTTCGCCGCCATCGTCACGACCATCCAGACCGGCCATGGCGAGGTCGCGGGCATCGCCCTGCCCTTCTGGGTCCTGGCCATCGGTGCCATTGGCATTTCGTTGGGTCTTGCGCTGTTCGGCCCCCGGCTGATCCGCACCGTGGGCGAACAGATTACCAAGCTCAACGAAATTCGCGCCTTCTGCGCCGCTCTTTCGGCCGCCGTCACCGTGCTGATTGCCTCGGCTCTGGGCATGCCCGTATCCTCCACCCATATCGCCGTCGGCGCCGTCTTCGGTGTCGGGTTCCTGCGCGAATATATCTCGCGGCGCGATATGGAAGGCTCCGCCGTGCCGATCAATGCCCGCTTCATCGATCCCAGCCAGCTCAACGCGACACCGGAAGAAGCTCTCGCCAATGCCCGCCGGGCCGAGACCCGCATGCTGGTGCGGCGTCAGCACGTCTATTCGATAGCGGCGGCCTGGGTCATTACCGTGCCCGCCGCCGCACTGGTTTCGGCCATTCTCTATTTGGGCCTGAACCTGCTCATCAACTGATCAACTCGGCAAACGGCCAGCCGCGCCAGCGGGACTCTAGCCGGCCAGTAGACTATTATGCAGCGTCAGTGCCAGCCGCCCCATCGTCTGGTCAGCCAGCAGGCGGCGTGCTTCCGATAGCGTCGCCCAATGCCGCATCCGCTCGCCTTGTTCCTTGTATTCGTCGAGCTGCTGGGTCACCCGCAACGGGTAGAGATCGACGTCCACCAGCCCCACATTGTCTCCCCCAGCGCCCGTTCGATACGAACCGATCCTCTCATGTGAAATTTCGCCAATCACGCCGGCCTCTTCCTGCGCCTCAAGCGCAGCGCTGTCCCAGGCCGTCATGTTTGGCTCGATCGCGCCCTTGGGAAATATCCATTTGCCACCACGACGCGATGTAATCAGGAGAAAAGCCACGCGCCCTTCAATGATCGAATAAGGCAAGGCGCCGGACTGTCTCAGCGTCTCGGCGGTTTCGACCCGAGGGCTCCAGTGTTTCAGAAAATCGCGCATGTCGGTCGGCACTACATTTCGAGTTGGGCAGAGAATTCTAGCCCGTCAGATATCGCATATGATTGCAAGCAAAAGGGGCCCTAAAGGGCCCCTCGCACCGGGTTCTTCACCGTTTCCTGGAGAAACGGCGTCGAACCCTGCCAATCGCTAAAAAGCTTAGCTCAGCAGGGTCAGTTCGGTCGCGGAGACCTTGCCATCGCGGCCGGTCTGCAGCTCGAAGCTGACCTTGTCGCCTTCATACAGGCCCTGCAGGCCCGAACGCTGAACGGCGGAGATATGGACGAATGCGTCCTTTTCACCATTGTCGGGCGAGATAAATCCATAGCCCTTGGTGGTGTTGAAGAATTTCACGGTACCGGTGATAGCGGCCATCTGAATGGTCCTCTTGGTCTGTTATGTCGCCGGGGCGACGGAAGGGTTTATCCGGGACGTGCTTTTCCCGGACTTACGGTTCACGAGATCAGGAGGTAGCCAAGTTTCCGGCAAGGCCGGTCGTTCAGATAGCGCAAGACAAGTGGCACGTATGGTCTAATTATCTCTGTCTGCAATGACTTTTTCAAGGCCGTTGTGCTGGTTCAATAGAATATCTGCTCCTGCTCATAAGAACACCCGGCCGGGGGGCCGACCGGGTGTCTGGCGCCTGGGGGCGCTACGCCGCAGGGGGCGCTGCGGCTTGGCTGCGCGCAAATTATCCGCGCGGACAGGTATCGATATAGCGGGTGCCGTCGCGGCGCTCATAAACGCAGCGATCGCGGCTGGTCCCGTAATAGCCGAGGAGTTCGCCTGCGGCCGCACCGGCCACGGCGCCAATACCGGCGCCCACTGCCGTTCCCACGACATTGCCGCCGGTCGCAGTCGCGCCGATGATACCGCCACCAATGGCGCCCACCGTTGCACCCTGCTGGGTGGTGGTGCAGGCCGCCAGCGAAAGGGCCGTTGCGGCGATGATCAGGATTTTGTGCATGAAGTCCTCCAACGAAAAGCTCGCACGAACAAACGCACGTCTGCGTGAATGGTTCCGGGCCGGATTTAATCTTTGTTGATTCAAATCCGGGGCGCCATCAGCCCCCCGGCCAGAGTCAGCGCCAGCCAGCCCAGGATCATCAAACCACCGCCGACAGGCGCGGCCCCTGGAAACAAGGCGTGCCCGGCATATTCCCGCATGGCCAGGTCCGCCCCGAAGAGCGCCGTGCCCGCGCCAAGCACGGCCCCTGCCCCCATAAAGGCACGTCCCTGCGCCCAAAGCCCGAGGATAAGCAAAACCGGCGCATGGGCCAGAAACATGGTCGCCACCGCTGACAGGTTCCGACTTTCGCCATGCGAGGCCGATGCGGCCGCCGCCACACCTGCCGCCCCCATCAGGCCGGCAGAAACCAGCAACACTCGCCCAAACAATTTCGACATCGAAGGCTCCTGCGCCCGCGCTGGCTTCCGTCAAGCCACGGATTGGACTACAGCATGAGACGCGAGTGAGAGAAAAAACAATGAGCGACAACGTCGCGGCGGCCAATGCGGCGCCGCCAAGGTCCCGTTCCGTCAACGGCTGGGGCGCTGAATTCCGCGCCACCTTTGCCTTGGCATGGCCGCTGGTCATAGCCCAGATTGCCCAAAACGCACTTCAGGCTACCGACGTCATCATGATGGGATGGCTGGGACCAGAGGCCCTCGCCGCTGGAACGCTTGCCAACAGTTTCATCATGCCGCTTTTTCTCTTCGGTGTGGGTGTAACCGGCGCCGTAGCGCCACTGACCGCCCAGGCGCGCGGGCGTCGCGACATAAAGGCCATTCGACGCGTCGTCCGTCAGGGTTTCTGGGCTGCCATTCTGCTCGCTCTCCTGCTCGCGCCGATCATGCTGCAGATCAGGACCGTTTATGGCTGGCTTGGCCAGGACCCCGTGCTCGCCGCGCGCGCTGAGGAATATATCCAGATCGCCATTCTCATGCTGGCCCCTGCCATGGGCGTCATCGTGCTGCGCTCGCTCTTGTCCACATTCGACGCTACCCGAACAATTCTTGTCATCACGCTGGGTGGCGTTGTCGTCAACGCCATTGCCAATTACCTGCTGATGTTCGGAAATTTCGGCCTGCCGCGGCTGGAATTGCGCGGCGCTGCCATCGCCACAGTGTTGACCAACCTGTTTATGCTCGCGGTCATGCTGGCTTACGTGCTGCGCCATCGCCGTTTCAAACGGTTCAATATCCTCATCCGCTTCTGGAAGCCGGATTGGCCGCGCTTCCGGGAAATCTTTCGTATCGGCACACCCATTGGCCTGACCGTTCTTGCCGAAGTGGGTCTGTTTGCGGCCGCAGCCATTCTGATGGGCCGGCTGGGCACCGATGAATTGGCCGCCCACGCCGTGGCGCTGCAATGCGCGTCCCTCGCCTTCATGGTGCCGCTTGGCCTCGGCATCGCAGCCACTGTCCGCGTCGGCATTGCCTATGGACGCAAGAATATTGAAGGCATCCGCAAGGCGGGGTGGACCAGCTTTATGCTCGGCACGGGCTTCATGGCTGTCTCGGCGCTATCCTTCATTCTTTTCGGGCCAGCCATCGTCTCGGTCTTTCTCGACCCCAAACTGCCCGAGAACCAGAACGCCCTGGTCTTTGCCGCCACCTATCTGGCCATTGCAGGTCTCTTCCAGCTCGTCGACGGTGCTCAGGTCGTCGCAGCACATGCCCTGCGCGGCCTCAGCGACACCAAAGTCCCCATGCTCATGGCCATTTTCGGCTACTGGTTCGTCGGTCTGCCCATCGCCTGGCTATTCGGCTTTGCCCTGAACATGCGCGGCGTCGGCATCTGGCTGGGTCTGGCCGCCGGCCTCGCCTTTGTCGCGATGCTTCTGGTCGGCCGTTTCGCGCTCAGGGAGCGGCTGGGGCTTCTTCGGCAAATAGCCTAGAGCGACTGACCCTCGAGCCCGAGCCGAGGCCAATCTCCCATGCGGTTGCGGAACCAGGTGCGCTGGCGCTTGGCATATTGATGCGTCGCGATGGTCGCCAGCGCAATCGCTTCCTCGCGGCTATGCATCCCGTCCATCCAGTCCGATATTTCGCGCACGCCAATGGCCTTCATCACCGGCAGCGACGGATCGAGGTCCAGCGCCCGAAGCGCCTCGACCTCCTCCACCGCCCCACTGGCAAACATGGTTTCGAAGCGCCGGGCGATCCGCTCGCGCAGCACCTCGCGGTCCGGCGAGAGAACCATGCGCTCGATTGCCCAGCCTTCCAGAAGGCCCGGCTGCTGATCGTCCTGAAAACTCGACAGGGCCCGTCCAGTCGCCCGTTTGACCGCGATGGCCCGCGTCACCCGTTGCGGATCAGCCACCTTCAGCCGCCGGGCGGTTTCGGGATCCTCCGCCGCCAGCAAAGCCATACGTGCGCGCTCTTCGAGCACTTGAATCTCTTGCTGAACTTGAAGTGTCAGTTCCGGCGGAACCTCTGGTACATCGGCGAATCCATTTGTCAGCGCTTCAAAGTAAAGCCCCGTGCCACCAACAAAAATCAACTCGCGCTCAGGGTCGGTCGCGCCAATGACTTGACCGGCGGCACGCACCCATTGGCCGGTCGAAAACCGCTCCGAAGCTGGAACCGTGCCATAAAGGCGGTGTTCCGCCAACGCGTCGTCGTCGCCGTCGGGGCGCGCAGTGACGACACGCAATGTGTCATAGACCTGCATGGCATCGGCATTGACTATAACGCCGCCGCTGGCCCGCGCACGCTTGAGCGCCAGCGCCGACTTGCCGCTGGCAGTCGGACCCGCTATCAGCACAGCGCGCCTTTGGCCCATTATGCCTCTCTCCCGAAAGTTGTACCTGCCATGCCGGTTCTTTCTCTCATCGCCAATCCTGCCGATCCTGAACTGAGCGCGTCTCTGGCGCAGGCTGTGGTGGCCCAAACCGGCGGAGAACTCAACTGGCTAAACCACGGCGTGGCCTGCGACATTCTCGAACCGACCGCGCCTGACGCCCTCGAAGTGGCGCGGGACATCATCGGGACCACGGCCGTTGACGCCAATGTGGTGCCCAGCCAAGGCCGGCGCAAGCTGCTGCTGGTGGCCGATATGGACTCCACCATGATCGAGCAGGAATGCATCGACGAGCTTGCCGCAGCCCTCAACCTCAAGCCGCAAGTGGCTGAAATTACTGAGAAAGCCATGCGCGGCGAACTGGATTTTGCGCAGGCGCTGGATACCAGGGTGGCGCTGCTCAAGGGGTTGGAGCGCAAGGTGATCGAAGAAGTGCGCCGCGAGGCGATCACGCTTGCGCCGGGGGGGCGGGCGCTGGTGCAAACCATGAAGGCCTATGGCGCCTACACGTCCTTAGTGTCTGGTGGATTTACCTTTTTTGCCGACTACTTCGCCAAGCGCATCGGCTTTGACGAGGCCATTGCCAATGTCCTGGAGTTCGATGGCGAGCGCCTGACCGGCACGGTGAGCAAGCCCATTGTTGACAAGAATACCAAGCGTGAGCGGCTCCTGGAGCTCGTTCATGAACGGAACCTGAATGCCAGCCAAACTATGGCGGTGGGCGACGGCGCCAACGATCTCGACATGCTCGGCGTCGCCGGTTTCGGCGTGGCCCTGCATGCCAAGCCTGCCGTCGCCCAGGCCGCTGGCATCCGCATCGATCACGGCGACCTGACCGCCCTGCTCTACCTGCAGGGCTATGCTGATGACGAGTTCGTCCGATAGCTCATCGCGTCAAAGCAAAAAGGCCGGCGCGATTCCCCGCGCCGGCCTTTTTTGTTGACTGCTGACTGTCCGCCTATTGGGCGGTCGCCGGCGCGGTTTCTTCGGCCGGAGGCGGAAGCTCGGTGCCTATGGTCGGCTCCAGTTGCGATCCGTCTTCCAACTGCATGGTCGGCGCCGCGGTCTCCTCGATGCCCTTGCCGTCCAGCGCCTGCTCGTTTCGGTCCGTTACGCTCTGGGGCAAGGACTGAGGCGGCAGCGGCGTTCCAAAGGTTGTGCTAGCGGCAGGAATTTCGCCGTTCGAACCGAAATAGCGGAAGAACGCACTCTCCGGCGACAACACCATGGTGGTGCCGGTATCGCCCAAGGCCGCACGATAGGACTGCATCGACCGGTAGAACTCGAAGAACTCGGGATCCTGACCGAACGCAGCGGCAAAGATGCGGTTCCGTTCGGCGTCGCCCTGACCACGGATGATTTCCGCGTCGCGGGTCGCCGCCGCCACGATTTCGATGGCCTGACGATCAGCGATAGCGCGCAGACTTTGCGCCTGTTCCTGACCGCGGGCACGCAGCAGCGCAGCCTCGGCCAGACGCTCGGCACGCATACGCTCGAAGGTCGTGGCAGAGACTTCTGAATCGAGGTCAGTCCGCAGAATGCGGACATCCACAATATCGAGCCCAAGTTCGGCCAGATCGGACCGGATGAGTTCGCGGGTCTCCTGCATCATCTGGGCGCGCTGATCGGACAGGGCGTCGCTGAATTCACGCAGACCGTAGACCTGCCGCAGGGCGGCATCCAGGCTTGCGCCAATACGGGCCTCAGCTACCGACAATTGGCCGGTTGCACGCTCACGGAACAGCCGGGCATTGGAGATGCGATAGGTCAGGAAAGCATCGACCTGATAGAAGGCGTTGCCTGAGACCTGAACGCGCATATTGGCGATGTCATAGCGCAGCAGCCGATCTTCGATGATCTGCACACTGTCCACGAAATCGGTCGGAATCTTGAAGTAGAGACCGGGTTCGCTGCGAATGTCGGTAATCTGGCCAAAGCGGGTGACGATGGCCTGCTCGCGCTCGTTGACGATGTAGATCGAGGAGAACAGGACATAGAGAGCAGCCACGACGACCGCACCAATGATGAAAAGACGATTGGTCATGGTCAGTTCCCCGTCGAGCCAGAGGCGCGCGAGCGCAGTTCAGGCAGCGGTAGATAGGGCACGACGCCCGATCCCTGCGTTCCGTTCTCTATGATCACCTTCTCAGACCCGCCCAGCACTTCCTCCATGGTTTCAAGGAAGAGGCGCGTGCGTGTCACATCCGGCGCATTGACGTATTCGGCGTAGATCGAGTTGAAACGCTCCGCCTCACCGGTCGCTTCCTGAACCACGCGATTGGTGTAACCGGCAGCCTCTTCACGAAGGGCCGCCGCACGACCACGGGCATCACCCAGAAGGGTGTTGGCATAGGAACGCGCGTCTTCCTGCAGGCGGGTCTCGTCCTGGCGGGCACGCTGCACTTCGTTGAAGGCGTCAATCACCTCGGACGGCGGGCTGGCATTTTCGATCAACACCTGGCTGACCGTGACGCCCAGGCCGTAATTCTGCAGCGTATTCTGGGTAATGCGCAGCACGTTTTCCTGAATGCCGGCGCGATCGTCCGAATAGACTTCCTGCGCCGGACGGCGGCCAACCACTTCGCGCATAGCGCTTTCGGCCGCATAGCGGATCATGGATTCCTGATCGCGCACATTGAACAGATAGTCGATCGGCTCGCTGATATACCAGAAGACCGAGAACTGCACATTGACGATGTTCTGGTCGCCCGAAAGCATCAACCCATCGCTGACACTGGCCCGGGAGCCGCTGCCCACGCCGATCTGGGTCTGGTTGACAGTTGTGACCACGCGCTCGACCGTATCGATCGGCCACAGCATGAAATGCAGGCCCTGTCCCGACAGGTCGGGCTTGGGCTTGCCGAAACGCAGCTCAACACCTACTTCCTGAGGATTGATCTGATAGATCGAATTTACGCCCCAGAACGCCGCAACGGCCAGAAAGGCACCAACCAGCAGCCAACGGCCGCCCGGCAGACCGCCGCCGAATTGGGCGCGCCCGCGGTTCAGGATATCTTCGAGGTTGGGAGTGTTACCGCCCGGACGGCGTGGACCGCCGCCGCCTCCACCCGGCGCCTGGCCCCAGGGACCGCCATTATTGCGGCCGCCTCCGCCACCATTGTTCTCCCAAGGCATCGCATTCCTTTCGGTGTCTTCGAGAATTCTTTGTTGCCATATATAGGCAAGGTGGCCAGCCGATCAATGCGCGGTCCCGTGAATGCGTTCGTAAACCCTTATCGCATAAGCAGCCGGGTCCTTGTCTGAGCGAGGCACATCCGGCTCATCGACAACCCGCCAAATGCCCGGATCAATGGCCGGAAAATGCACATCGCCCTCCGGCGTGAGGTCGACATGGCTGATATAGAGCCGGTCTGCCAGGGGCATGGCCTGCGCGTAAATGTCGCCACCCCCGATGACCATGATTTCGTTCTGTTCGCTGGCTTCGGCCAGCCGCCGCGCTGCCGCCAGCGCTTCGGGCAGGCTATGGCGCACCAGCACACCCTCGGGCTGATAGTCATGCCGGCGCGTCACCACAATATGGGGGCGCCCCGGCAGCGGCTTAGGAAACGTCTCGAACTGCTTGCGTCCCATCACCATGGGCTTGCCCATAGTAGTCTGTTTGAACCAGGCAAAGTCAGACGGAATGCGCCAGGGAATGGACTGGTCCGCACCAATGACATTGTTGCGGGCAACGGCGGCAATGAGGGAGGTGATGATCATGCGAACATGATTAGCGGGTTTGGGGGCAGAGGGTAAGGGTGGTGGGAGAAGTGGGGTGGGGACCGGCGGGTTTGTGGGGACAGCGCAGGAAAACAGGCAGACATTTTTCTGCACGACTTCGACGGGAACTCGGGATTCCTTGCCGCGAGGACCGATGTCTTTCACGTGCCGGAGTGTATCCGTGATATGCAGGTGGAAGGGGCGTAAGCAGCCGCGATTTAAGCTATACCAGTCCCTTCAAATATAGGATAAGGTAACGTCGTTAATTCTAGTTGACTCAACAGAGGAACTGAAGAATGACGCCAACGCAAACTGAAATCCACATTACTGAGCTTGCTGGTTATAAGCTACCAAAAGAAGTTCAGGATTTGCTGAGAGACGACCTGCTAAACGGCAAGGGTTACGATGCTTGCCATCGAGCAATTCAGGCCCAGACTGGCATTTGGATTCCGGAGCTAGAACAGCCCTTTAAGGATCTTGACGCTCTTCTGGGGCTTCCCCCATACGACAAATAGTCGACATTACTTATGTTGTTGGAAGCGCTCATGCAGCAGGCGGCCGGTGTAGCGATCGGCCGCCGAGCTTCAAATTTTGCCACACCGCCCTCTATTGTCGTTCGTGGCATGAGGGTTTATCTCTCCTTTTCGCAACTGTTTGAAGCCGGCGCTCCTCTAGACTGGAAAAGTACGGATCATTCCAATGCGATCCCTAGCATAGAGGCCGCGATCTCGTGCCTAGCTGATGTCGGGATGGCAGATGCAGTTGCTGCAGCGATTTCCAACATCGTGATCTTTCAGAGTGAGAGAAATAACTCTTTCTTTCACCCAAGTTATCCTCGCACAATATTCATCAATCTCGACCGAAGCCATGATAAATTTCACCTTATAGAGGAGATCGTCCACCAGACAGGTCATTCGCTGCTACATGAACTGAGTCCAGATGGCAGTCTCTTCGTTGAGATTGACGCCGAGTTTGTTTCAACCAGCGGAGCCGAAGCTGACGACCATGGAGGAACTGCTGCAACCGTCAGGTTTCACTCGATGGTAACACTGGCACTAATATGCCAGTGCTATGTTGCCCTGCTTCAGAGAAGCTCAGAACTTGATGCCGTCTTGATGGGAAGGCTGGCGTTTGCGGCGCGAAAATTGGCTCCTGACATTCAAGATTTTCTTGCGCAAAAGACAATTCTTCAAAACCCTGGCCTTCGGATTATTAGAACTGTACTTAATAACTACGGCGAAATGATTGCCCGACATGGAGGCGCACTGACCGCGTTGAACCTTGATGGGCAGCCGTACGTGTTTGACAACGTCCTGTTTCGCGCTGCAAACGCATTGTAGCAACGGCGTGCAGCGGTTCATGCTCCCTAGCAAACGGCAGGTTTGGGAGACTATTGAGTTGATCCGATCGACCACGACGGGACCAGCCATCCATACTTGCCTCTTTGTTGGCATCCCCCACCGGCCGCCACCCTCGGCCTTGAGCCGAGGGCACTGTACTTTATGATTCCGCCAGGGCCGCCGCGGCATGATCTCTGGGATGACTTCGTCAAGTGAAGAACCCTCGGGTCAAGCCCGAGGATGACGCGCGGTGGGTGGGGAGGTGGCAGAAATCGGTCGTCACATCGTAGGGGCCCGACAGCAATCGAGGGTCAAACTCAAAATCGCCACTGCTGATGGTGGCCCTCGGATCGCGCCCGAGGACGGCGTCGGGATGAACGGTGGCCGGCGCCCTACCCTTCGCTCTAGCCTTCGCCACCCAGTCTCACCAACGCCTCGCCATCGACCCGCACCTTGGTCCATTCGTCCTGCATGACGCCGCCCTGGCTTTTGTAGAAGTCGATGCTCGGTTCGTTCCAGTCGAGCACCCACCATTCAAACCGGCCCAGCCCTTCCTTGACGCAGCGTTGCGCCAGATGGACCAGCAGGGCCTTGCCGATGCCTTTGCCGCGCACGGCCGGATCGACAAAGAGGTCTTCGAGCCAGATGCCGTGCCGGCCCTGAAAGGTCGAATAGGTATAAAACCAGAGCGCAAAGCCCACCGCCTCGCCCTCCCATTCGGCGATTTCGCAGAACACTTTGGGTTCGGGTCCGAACAGGTCGCGGACGATATCGGCCTCACTCGCCTTGGCCTCATGCTCCAGCTTTTCATAGGCAGCAAGCCTGCGAATGAAATCGACGATAAGGGAAGCGTCAGCTTGTGTGGCCGGGCGGATGGCGAGGGATGGGTAAATTGCGGCCATAGATCCGAAGTTCTGAGAGAAGCGATGGGCAGGGTTACCCCCACCCTTGATCCCTCCCCACAAGGGGGAGGGAGACGATGAACACTGGTGACACGGCCCCTGCGCCTCCCTCCCCTTGATGGGCTTCGATCCGTCCCGCAGGGCAAAACTCTCCTGCGGAGAGTTTTGAGGTGAGAAGGATTGAGGGTGGGGTGACGGGGCAAGCCCGAGGGCGGAGGCTTGGGGATGCCCCTACTGCCAGTCCTGCCGCTCCAGGATGAGAATATTCAATTCCTCCTGCGGCCAGAAGTTCTCCTTGACCATCTCGAAGGTCGTCGGCCCGATCTTGCGGACCCCTTCCCCGCAGAACGAGACCAGATTATCGGTGCTGCCCTTGTCCACCACCAGGCGGAATGTCTCGATGCCGCCGCCGGCCCAATTGCCGCCCGTGGTCAGGATGTAGGAAATCCAGCTCTCGGTGAACGGGGCGCTCCAGGGCTCGTCCGGATCGGTCAATGTCTTGCGCACGGCCGCCACAAAGCTCTCATCGGTACAATATTTCTGCCGGTATTCGGCCGCCGGATCATAGCCGTCCTCGTAGGGGCCCGAGAGCAAAGCCACGCCCGTTGTGCCGCCGACACTGGGCTTGTAGCGATGCTCCACCACAACCGTCTCATTGGCCGGGAATGTCGCTTCCCAGGTATAGGTCGCCCGATAGGTCCAGTTGGGCCAATGATGCGTTTCCCAGCCCTCTCCGGCATCGAACTGGTCCGGCACCGCCATGCCCAGATGCAGCAATTGGCCAATGGTCTCTTCGTCCAGCGCATCGACCGCATCGATGGCCGCCTGACTGATGGGCACGATGGGAATATCGAGCTTTTCCAGAAGCTTGGTGCGGTCCACGCCGGCCGCATAGGCATATTCATGCAGCTCTGCCGCTATCGGTGCGCCATTGAACGTGGTTTCGAACTCGAACAGATTGTCTGCCGGCCCCATCGGGAAGGCCACTGGCGAAAAATGGTCCGGCACGATATCGGGCATGGGAAAGGCCACCAGGAGATCGTGGTCCTGGTCGCTGTCATTGCGGAAGGTATAGACCACGCGGATCTCGTCCTTCGAAATGAACAGGTCCTCGCTCTCCATGGCGATTTCGCCATGCGAGACAAATTCCAGCCCGCCCGTGGTCAACACCGCGGCGGTGTCATTGGCCAGGGCCGGCGCGGCCGCCAGCACCATTAGTGTCGAAACGAATGTCCTCATCATGCCCTCCCGGCAACTGCCCTGAGGAGTACTAACACGCGCCGCGTGATCGGACAGGTTCAAACCGTCGGTGAACGTCCGAGATATTTGAACCATTTGCGCTCCAGCGCCGCATCGAGGTCGATGCCATTGTTGCGTGCAAAAAGCAGCACCATGGCCACAAGGTCGGCCGTCTCGTCCTCCAATGCCTGCCGGACGGTCGGCGCATCGGCGCCCTTCAAGCGGCCGCGCCCCGTTGCCTTGAGATATTCGGCCGCCAGTTCCCCAAGCTCTTCCTGAACCTTGAGCAGATACCAGTCGTCATCGCGGGCAATGTCATTGCGCGACGCGTAGGTGTCGGACACCTCCGACACCAGTTCCGTCAGTTCGGCTAGCGAGCGGCTCATACGGCAATGGGCGCGGCAATGCGCGGATGGGGATCATAGCCTTCAAAGGCAAAGTCCTCGAAGACGAAATCTTCCAGCCGCTTGCGCTCGGGATTCATCACCAGTTTCGGCAGCGGCTTCGGTTCGCGGGACAGCTGAAGCCGGGCCTGCTCGAAGTGATTGTTGTAAAGATGCGCATCGCCCAGCGTGTGGACGAAATCGCCCACATCGAGGTCGCAGACCTGCGCCACCATATGGGTCAGGAGCGCATAAGAGGCGATATTGAACGGCACGCCGAGAAATGCATCGGCGGATCGCTGGTAAAGCTGGCAGCTCAACCGGCCATTGGCGACATAGAACTGGAACAGGGCGTGGCAGGGCGGCAGGGCCATATTGTCCACTTCCGCCGGGTTCCAGGCCGAGACGATATGCCGGCGGCTATCGGGCTTGGTCCTGATCTGCTCGATGACATTCTGCAACTGGTCGATCTTGCGGCCGTCCGGCGCCGGCCAGCTCCGCCATTGCGAACCATAGACCGGCCCCAGATCGCCGTTTTCGTCGGCCCATTCATCCCAGATGCTGACGCCCCGCTCCTGCAACCAGCGCACATTGGTCTCGCCGCGAATGAACCAGAGCAGTTCGTAAATAATCGACTTCAGGTGCAGCTTCTTGGTGGTGACCAGAGGGAAGCCCTTCGAGAGATCGAAGCGCATCTGATAGCCGAACAGCGAGCGCGTACCGGTGCCGGTGCGGTCGGACTTGTCGGTTCCGGTTTCGAGAATGTCGGACAGGAGCTTGAGATAGGATTGCATGGATCAAATCTACCGCGATTCGCTCGCGCTGCACCGGTCATGAATTCAACTGACAGCTTTGCGCGTTCGAGCTGCTAGAATGGCCCGGTTCACCAGAAAGGACGTCCATGGGCAGACCCAAGACCGATCTCGACCACAATATTCTGGGCTCGCCCATCCCGAGCAAGCTGGTCCGTCCACTCCAGCCCATGCCGGACTTCGTCCGCGCCGCGCTGGACGAGCGGGAGCTGCGCGAAAGATATGATGCGCGGCCGGACTATCAGCGCAACGACTATCTGATGTGGATCAACAAGGCCAAGCGCGAGGATACCAAGCGCAAGCGGCTCAGCCAGATGCTCGAGGAGTTGGAAGCGGGCGGCGTCTATATGCGCATGAAATGGAACGGCTAGCCTTGGTTGAGTGTGCTCAGCATCACTGTGCCATCTCTCTCCCAGACATGGGTCCGGTCGATATGCGCCAGCGACCAGGCAAAAATTTTCTGCATTTCGCGCAGGTCCCTGGCGACCACGGCATCGGCCAATAGCTCATTCATGCGCATCTTGGCCGGCAAATGCCCCGGCGGACCGAGCCGCTCGAATTCGACGCCGATATCCTGCTCCACCCAGGCGCCGACCGTCCCGGCAAAGTCCTCGGAAACCAGGAACGCACTCAGTTCAAGGATGAGCAGCGTGACCGTGTCATTGTCGAAGCTCTCCGACCGGATGACGACGCCGCTGCGGCTCGGATGCCACTCCGGGCCGAGGTCTTCAAGAAAGAACCAGCCGCAGAAAAAGCCCCGGCATATGGCGGGCCGCGCTTCATAGACCGTGCAGCCCTGCCCCTCGGCGCAATGCGGGCACGGCGTATTCGCCGGTTTCTGCAGTCCCGCGGTGTGAATGGGCGGAAAAGAGCAGCAGGCTGTGCAGCCATCGCATTCCCGACCGCTCAGCGGTTTGAGCGCCATTTCCATTTCTCCCTGCTTGTCAGCAAGAGCGCATTGCCCCGCGATTGTCCAGCGCCCGGCCAGGATGGGATCAGCACCAGCCGCGCCGGGCGCCTTGCCATTCATGTGCCAGGCCCTCGGCCACCAATTGCGCGCCCACCGAGCGTCCGTCCCGCTCGACGATTCTGAGTTTGCGCCCATACCGGTCCTCGTCGCGATCGGCCGGCGCAAGACTGAACGGCCCGGCATTGAGCAATTGCGCCAGGCGGCTGGTAGCCTGCCGGCCCAATTGCGCCTCCCGCGCGCATTGCGGCGAAGAAATCTCGGGCGTGTTGATATCGGCGATACGGATCTTGGTGCCATCGAGCCAGAACGTGTCGCCATCGACAATGCACGTGTCGCGTTTGGCACTCGAGCAGATGGCAAAGTGGCGCGAATAGACCTCGGGGGCGACGGACGCCGCGGCCGGTGCTGCACCCAGCAACCAATCGGTCAGCCGGCCCTCGTCGACCATGCGGGTCACGGCGCCGCCCAGCGCGATTGCCGCAAGGGCAACGGCGAGAAGCTGCCCCATCTCCAGCACGCGATTGCGCCGTCTCCTGACGGTCCGCCGTCTTGTGCCGCCACGCCCATAGCTCTGCCGTATCACGCCCATATGCCGGTCCCCTTTGGCCGACACCATGATCACGACTTGTTAAATGGCGCTGAATCGACCCCATCCGAGTTTGCATCTGCAGGGGGGCTCGCCTATATAGGAGGTGCCCTTACGGGCTATGGCGATAAACAGTCATTGTAATAAACCCATCGGACCCGGGGGCAGTACCCGGCGTCTCCACCATCTCCCCTCCCAGCGGGGGGAGCCAATGGGGACGAAACAGGATCGACGAGGGCGTAAAGAGTGTGCTTTCGCTCGGCATTGTACCGCCGTTATCGGGCTAAAACTTATAGTTGCCAATGACAACCATAAGGCTCCGGTCGCTCTCGCCGCTTAAGCGGTGCTAGCACTGGGAATTGAAGTCCTCCGCTCCTAGCCGGGCGGCAGGCGGGGTTCGCAGGCACCTGGCAACAGAAGCCTGCACTCAATTTCATTTTGCCTGAAGTTCCAGCCCCCTTTGTTCTTGAAATTCATGGGAACGTAGGGCTGATATGGGCCGTTCGGGATTCGATCCGGACAGATGAGGAGATCAGGGCACTATGGCCGAAGACCACATGCGATACGACATTCTCGCTCAGGAAGCCCTGCGCGGCGTCGTGCGCAAGGTATTGGCGGAAGTCTCCCGGACCGGACTGCCAGGTGACCACCACTTCTTCATTTCCTTTGCGACCCGCGCGCCCGGCACGCGGATCAGTGAAGAACTGCTCAAGCAGTACGACAAGGAAATGACCATCGTGCTGCAGAACCAGTATTGGGACCTCAAGGTCACCGAAAGCGCCTTCGAGGTCGGCCTGAGCTTCAATGGCCAGCCAGAAATGCTGCACATCCCCTTTGCGGCCATCAAGAGCTTCTTCGATCCTTCCGTGCAATTCGCCCTGCAATTTGATCCGGCCACGGCGCCTGACGAACGCGAAGCCGATGAAGCCAGCGCTGACGCGGCCACCGAAGCCGCCTCGGGCGACAATGCCTCGAGCGAAACCAGCGGCGAAAAGGTCGTCAGCCTCGACGCCTTCCGCAAGAAGCCCTGACGCTTCGACCGGGGCATGGAAAAGCGTTCCTTCTCCATAGCCGGACACCGCACATCGATCGCCTTGGAGCCCGATTTCTGGCGCGGGCTTGAGGCCATGGCCTCAAGCCGTGACCTGAGCCTTGCGGGCCTGGTGCGCGAAATCGACGAAAGCCGGGACACCACCAACCTCTCCTCCGCCGTGCGGCTGGCCGTCCTGGCCTGGTACAGGGATGGCGGTGCTACTGCCCCGGAATAAGCTGGATCGGCTGGTTTATGCTATTGTCGATGGGCTGGTTCACCCCGGGCTGAAAGCCCAGATTGAGCGGGCCGGTCACCGGCGCTTCCGTGTCCTCGCCCTCCGGCACAACTGTGCCGCCCTGTTCGAGCAAAAGCCGTTCCTCTTCCAGTCGTTGCGCTTCTTCCTCCGCCGCCCGGCGGGCCGCCTCCTCGGCCGCGCGCCGACGCTGCTCCTCGATCAGCCGGTTGCGTTCTTCCGCGGCGGCGCGTTGCCGCGCTTCGTCCTCCAGCCGCAGGGTTTCGAGCCGCTCAACCTCCAATTCATTGGCGCGCACCTGAATTGCCGCGACCATTTCGCTGAGATCGACGTTCACCTCAGGCGCCAGTAGGGTCCCCGCCACCCGGGCGATAATGCGGGCGCTATCGGCCTCGACCAATCCATTCGGATCGCTGAAATCCCATGGGGTCAGCACATAGCTGCCATCCAGACCCAATGTGTCGAGCACCAGATTGAGGCTTCCGGCCAGCCGCCCGCCAACGCCTTCCACGATCAGATTGGCGATGCGGACAGTGCCGCCGGCAATGGTAAAGGCGCCGCGCGCCTCATCGGCGGTAAATTCGCCCTGCGACAATGCCAGCCCGATCAGCGTTTCAAGCGCATCAGCCTCGGTATTGAGCACGTCCTCGAAGCCGGCAATGGCTGGAAACACCGATGGCGCCAGGCCCTGCGCCACAAAGTCGCCGATGGCGAAATTGCCCTCGCCCGTCATGCTGCGCATCGCCTCGCCCAGGCTCTCGCCGGTACCCTCGAACTGCAGACCGGCAAAGATATTGCCCGAAAGCCCCCTGGCGACGGCTTCGGGTGCGATGCTGTCGAGCGCCACGCCGTCCAGCGTGACCTGCCCCGAAATGGTGCGCGCCGCCAGCGAACCGGCGCAGCATTGCTCGACCGATAGCCTGAGCGCACCGCCACCGACCGACCCGACCAGCCGCGCAATGCCGACCGCCTCCGGGCTCCATGAATAATTGAAGCTGGTTTGGCCGAGCATCGGGCGACCCTGATGGGTCACACTGCCGCTCGAAACGGCAATATCGCCACGCGAGGGTCTCGGCGCCGCATTGACGGCCAATGGCCCCTCCGGCCAGATGCCAGCATCGGCACCGATCAGGGCATCCGCTCCAAACAGGGCCGCCGCCAATCCGCCCAATTCCATACTGTCCGCATTCACCTGTCCGGTGAAGCTGGGCAAGAGGCCCAGGCGTTGCATTTGCAAGTGGCCGCCAAAACCGACGCCGCCGGCAGTGCCGGAGATATTGTCCAGGGTCACGCGCCGCATCCCTTCAAAGGATAGTGCCGCGCTGGCCTCGACCCCCGGCAGGCTGGCGCCTTTTGCACCGATCAGCGTGGCGAGGCCCCCGCTCCTGTCGAGCAGCACATTGAGCGTGCCTTCCCCGCTGATCTCGCCGCTCTGTGCCACCTGCAGCCCGCCGAAATAGCCGATGGACTGCCCGCCCTGGCTCAGCGCCATGCGGCCCCCGAACCCATCAGGTCCATTGCCTTCGAAAAACAGGCTCGCAATCAGGGCGTCACTGCCATCGAACAGGGACAGGTCCGACAGTCCGAGCTGGTCCAGCGCGGCGGCACCGTCTTCCGCCTCCAGCGAGGCCACCAGGCGCAGATCGTCCCGCGCCAATGCAGCCAGGCCACCGGCCATTTCGGCCCGCATATCCAGTTTCGCGCCCCCGGCCGTTCCCCCCAAAGTCAGCACCTGTCCGCCGCCCTGCTCTGCACCCGAGAGCAGGAATTGCAAATCGGCCGGCCAGGCGCCTGTCAACGCTTCCTGCCAACCGAACGGAACGCCGGCCATTTCATAAATCGCAGCCAGGCCCGGGGCATCCGCCGCTGCTACGCCCAACTGTCCGGACCCGGTGATATGCTGAGTGCTGAGACCACCGGTAAAACGCAGATTGGCGCTCAACGCCAGCCCGCCCCAATCCGAGGCCGAAAGGTGCGAAAAGTCGATAGCCTGGGGCGACCATTGCACCTCGGCCATCAGATCGCTGGCCGGCAGCCCCAGAATATCGACATTGTCCGCGGTGAGCGAAAGGCTGCCCTGGGGGAAGCTGATGGCGAAACTGGTATCACCGGCCGGGTCCGGAAACAGGGCGAGGAGGCGCGCCGTTTCGCCGGCATCCAGGCTTGCCAGACCCAGTACAGCATCCATCCGCGGCTCGGCCCCGAAACCGAGCCGCATTTCGATTGCATGGCGCTGTCCATCAAGGGTGAGGGTGCCGCGGCTCAGCCCGAAAGCGTCGCCGGCCAGCATCAGCCGGCCCTCGAGACGCCCGGGTGTGTTGAACAGCGGGCTATCCTCGCTGGGCCGTTTCCACAATTGGGAAAGCGCTTCGAGTCGCGCCGCGGCCACGCTGATATCGCCCCTAAAACCGATGACCCCATCAGCGTTGGTGACGTCGCCGGACAGGCGCAATTCGGTTTCGCCCGGCAGACGGCCCACCGCCTGTTCAAGGGTCCAGGTCCTGCCGTCGCTGGTCGCATCGACCCGCAATTCGCGCACCGCAAAACCCCGCAGCCCCACCTCGGCAAGATCGACCCCCAGCCGGCCCGGCATGGGTGGAATGGGTGGCGCCGGCAGTTCGGAAAGCATGCGGACAAATTCATAGGGCAATTCGCCAGGCACTTCCGTGGCGTCGCGCGGCGGCAGCGAGAACACGCCCCCGGACACCACAGCATCGAAGCTGCGCCGACTACCCAATTGTATGCTCGCAGCCCCCGTCAACCGCATCCCGGCGCGGTTTTCATCCGGGTGCAGCGTATAGCCGGACATCACCACACGATCGGTCGAGACGGTCAGGGCGCTTTCCAGCAGCAAGTCGCCGCGAATATCGTCGGCGCGTTCGGCTTCCGGCGGCGCCTGCCGATAGGCCAGATTGCCCTCGAAACGCGGCGCGGCGCCGGCCGAAAACACGCCGTCCAGCGTCACCGAAAATCCGCCCAGCGGCTCATGCACGAAGCTCGATATGCGGGCATTGCCATTCGCATCGGCGGCACCGGAATTGAATCGCACTTCATAGCGCGCCGCGTCGTAATCCGCCCGTCCCTGGAACTGGAAGGGGCCCGAAAAGCTGGAAAGCCGCAAGTCGCCGTCGACACGGCTGGCGACGAATGTCTCGGCCGAACGCAAATCCTCCAGCCTTATGCTGCCATTGGTGATCCGCGCATGGCCCAGCGCCACGCCATTGCCAGCCCCGCTAAGGTCCACACCGCTGCCGACCAGGCCATTCTCGTCCACCGTCAGATGCACCACGGGATGGTCGAGGCTGAGCGCGGTGACATTGTAGATATCGCGCAAGAAATCCATCAGCACGAATTCGGCTTCCACCGCGCCTACAGTCGCCGCCGGCGCCTCGGCATCGCCCACGATCACATCGGAAAAGGCCAGTCGCGGGCTGGGCAGCAAGGAAAATGAAATATCGCCGCGGATCGAGACCTCGGCGCCGAGCACGCCGCTCGCCAGCACCTCCATGCGGTCGCGATAATCGCCCCATTGGATAAAGCGCGGCGCGATGAAAGCGCCGGCCAGCACCACAATGGCTAAGATGCCGACCACGATATAGATGCGATTGAGCACTGTGCCTGATCTGCCCCGGCTGAAACTGGCGTGAGTGTAGGCAGTTGCGGGGCATGCGCAAGCCCGCCTCCACGCCTTTTGAGCGAGGAAGAGGATATGGCCGCGCGAGCCATTCCCCCTGTCCCTCGCGCGCGCCACCCCACCCTCGGTCCCTCCCCATCAAGGGGAGGGAGGCGCAAGGCCGCAACGCTTGTGTTCATCGTCTCCCTCCCACTTATGGGGAGGGATCAAGGCTGGGGGCTCTGGCGGTGCAAAGAAAAACGGCCGGGCAGATGCCCGGCCGTCTGCAAGGTCAAGGGAGGCGACCTTAAAGAGAACCGATGGACCAGAACATGGTCTCGCCCGAAGAGTCGTCGACCCCGTCATTGTCGGTGACCACAAAGCCTTCGCCGCTGGCGTCGATGGCAAAACCTTCCACCTTGTCCAGCACATAGCCGCCGGTCGAGGTCAGATCGGGGATGAAGTCGCGCACCAGCGTCTTGGTGACTGTCGGCAATTCGCCGCCGAGCTGACCCGGGACCAGTTCGGCAACCGGCACGCTGTAGAGCGCCTTGAGCTGAGCCTTTTCCCCGATCTGGTTATCGCGTTCGACGATATAGACCAGATCGCCATGGGCGGTGATTTCCGAGAGACCCGTCCAGGCACCTTCGGCCGGAGCGTCGAGCGGGTAATTGACCGCGCCCCATTCGCCGCTGGCGATATTGTACGACACGAGCTTGACCATGCCCTTGGCGTCGTTCTTCCACTCGCGCTGAATGGCGATCCAGAGCGTAGCGTCGTCGCCCTCACCGATCATGGTGACGCCTTCGGCACCGAAGCGGATTTCCTCGGCAAGGAGTTCGGGCGGGAACGCCACTTCCTTGACGATCTTGCCCTCGGCATCGACGCGGTAGAGCGCATGCGGGATCAGCCGATCGGTGCGGCCTTCCGACGCCAGCCAGAAACCGCCCTTGCCGTCGAGCGTAATGCCTTCAAGGTCGAGCTTCTGGGCCGGGTGGCCGTTGCGGGACACCACGGTCTTGGCGGTAATGCGCGCCGGCGTGGCGGTTGCGTCAATGGTGTAGATCGAAGGCTGCGCACCCAGGAAACTGTCCGACACGCCATAGAGCATGCCGGGCTTGTCGGCATCGGCAACCAGGCCCGACAGAGCCACCCAGCCCAGCGGACGACCATCGGCATCGACATCCGACACGATATGCGGATAAACGGGCGCGTCGGCTTCGCCCATCTCAAAAATCGAAACATGCGAACGGGCCGCACCATCGGCGCCGAGATCGGTCTCATTGGCGGTAATCAGCAGGCTGCGTGCCGGGATCGCCACCGCACCTTCCGGACCTATACCGGAGGGCAGTGCCTGGACGAATTCGGGTTCCGCCCCGGTATCCTTGTAAACGGCAACCAGTGAGGCGCGTTCAAGGCCAATAAGAAGATAGGTGTCGTCACCGAACCTGGCGACGTCGACACCTTCAGGTTCCACGCCCTTGGCATCCGAACGCTTGTCCGGATAGTGGCCGAGCCGGGCAGCGAGATGATCGAGCGAGGCGCCACTGTCGAAGAGAACTTCGCCTGCCTTGTTGAAAATCGAGAAGCTGCGCGAGCCGCCATTATAGTCGCCTTCATTGGCGACGACGAAACGCTCGTCGTCGATCCACTTGACGGCATCAGGTTCGCGCAGGCGGCCGGGCTGGCTGTCGGTGAAGTCGAGCGAACCATTGTCGAGCGCGTCGATATTCTCAAGGTTGACCGAACCGGCGGAGAAATGCGCGGTCACTTCACCCGAATTGCCATCGACGATCACGAAGTGATTGTTTTCCTGCAGCGAAACGACGACCTCATTGAGGCTGTTAATCGACACATATTCCGGTTCCGGATCATCGCCGGCGATCTCGGCCAGGCCAGTCAGGTCGACGATTTTGAGGGTGGAGCAATCCACGGCGCCGTCGACGACATTGACCAGCGCCAGCGCACCGGCCGGCATTTGCGGGAGCTCGCCATCGTTGAAATCTTCGTCGCGCTCGTTCTCGATGGCCACGGCGATCAGCGAGCCATCGGCATTGCGCGCAACGGAGTCAGGCTGGCCGCCCAGATCGCATGAGGCTTCGACGCTCTGGCTGGCCAGATCAATGGTCGAGAGAGTGCCGGAAGGCTCGGTATAGCTCTGGGAGGTATTGACGCCCACAAAGACCTTGCCGCCATCGACCACGACCGTCGTCGGTTCGCCATCCAGCGCCACGAAACCGGCCGGTTTGGGCATTTTGGGATCGGTGATATCGACAAAGCCGACGCCGCCCGCCGGGCTGTCGGAATAGATCAGCGTCATCCCATCTTCGGAGACGGTGATGATTTCGGACGAGGTTTCCTCGGCGTCGGGCGTGTTCAGCGCCACTGGAAAGCTGGCAATACGGTTGAAATATTGGGCGGCCTCGACGCCGGCCGTGGACAGGAGCAGGGCTGCGCTCAACAGAGCCAGACGCTTTTGAGCAATCATGTTTGGGTCCCCCGGAATGTTGCGGGGCCCGGATTAGGACTGCGCAGAAACAGTTGCGTGACACTGGCGTGACGTTGCTGTGACAGCCCGGGCTTCTATACAGGCCGCGCCGTCATCCCTATATTGGCCAGCAGAACAAAATGAGATTCGTCAAGACTTGGCCGCATGCCCGCCCCGGTGTCGCGGACCATGGAACAGAGTACGCATGGCCGATACCGCACCCCTGCCCCGCCCGAAAGCCGGGCCGATCACCAGCCAGCTGAACCGGCGCGAGCCGGACTATCTGGCCGGGCTGAATCCCGAGCAGCGCGACGCCGTGTTGTCGACCGAAGGTCCGCTTCTGGTCCTGGCTGGGGCCGGAACCGGCAAGACGCGCGTACTGACCACGCGCATCGCCCATATTCTCAGCCAGCGCCTGGCCTGGCCCTCTGAGATTTTGTCGGTGACCTTCACCAATAAGGCCGCCCGGGAAATGAAGGATCGCATTGCCAGTCTGGCCGGCGCGTCGGTGGAGGGCATGCCCTGGCTGGGCACCTTCCACTCGATTTCCGCCCGCATCCTGCGCAAGCATGCCGAACTGGTGGATTTGAAACCCAGCTTTACCATTCTCGACACCGACGACCAGATCCGGCTGATCAAGCAGCTTCTCGAAGCGGAAAATATCGATGAGAAGCGCTGGCCCGCCCGCCAGTTCGCCGGCATGCTCGACGCATGGAAAAATCGCGGCCTCCTGCCCAAGGATGTGCCCGCCGCCGATAGCGGCTATTTCGCCAATGGCAAGGGCGGCAAGCTCTATCACGATTATCAGGCGCGGTTGAAAACGCTGAACGCCGCCGATTTCGGTGACCTGCTGCTCGAATGCATCCGCCTCTTCCGCGAAAACCCGGAAGTTCTGGCCGAGTACCACGCCAAGTTCAAATATATGCTGGTGGACGAATATCAGGACAGCAACACCGCTCAATATCTCTGGCTGCGCCTGCTCGCCCAGGGCAAACCGGCCAGCGAGGCCAATATCTGCGTGGTGGGTGATGACGACCAATCCATCTATGGCTGGCGTGGCGCCGAGGTGGACAATATCCTGCGTTTCGAGACTGACTTTCCCGGCGCCAAGGTCATCAAGCTCGAGCGCAATTACCGCTCCACCGCCAATATCCTCAAGGCCGCCTCGACCCTGATCGCCTATAATGAAGGGCGCCTGGGCAAAACGCTCTTCACCGACATTGCCGAGGGCGGCGAGCCCATTTCCTTCACGCAAGTTTATGACAGCGAGGAGGAAGCGCGCACCATCGGCGAGGAAATCGAGCAATATCAGCGCCAGGGCGAAGCGCTCAATTCCATGGCCATTCTCGTGCGCGCCTCCTTCCAGATGCGCGAATTTGAAGAGCGTTTCATTACCCTCGGGCTCAATTATCGCGTCGTCGGCGGCCCGCGCTTTTACGAGCGCAAGGAAATCCGCGACGCCCTCGCCTATCTGCGCCTTGTGGCCCAACCATCGGACGACCTGGCTTTTGAGCGCATCATCAATGTGCCCAAGCGCGGGCTGGGCGACACCACTGTCAACATGCTGACCGCCACCGCGCGCCACCAGCAGGTGCCATTGCTGCAGGCGGTGCGCATGATGGTGGAAACCGAAGATTTAAAGCCCAAGCAGCGCACGACGCTGCGATCCCTCATCGGCCAGTTCGATAACTGGGCCTATCGCGCCGAAAGCCTGCCGCCCTATCAGCTTGTAGAGCAGATCCTCGAGGAAAGCGGCTATATGGACATGCTGAGCGCCGATAAATCGGTCGAGAGCCAGGGCCGCAAGGAAAACCTCAAGGAACTCAGCCGCTCCATGGAGGAGTTCGAGTCCCTCGGCGGCTTTCTCGAGCACATCTCGCTGGTGATGGATCGCGATAGCGCCGATTCCAGCGATGCCGTCACCATCATGACCCTGCATTCGGCCAAGGGGCTGGAATTCGACACCGTCTTCCTGCCCGGCTGGGAAGACGGCACCTTTCCCAGCCAGCGCTCCATGGACGAAAGCGGCCGCGCCGGGCTCGAAGAAGAGCGGCGCCTGGGCTATGTCGGGATCACGCGCGGCCGCAAACGCGTGCGCATCTCCGCCGCCCAGAACCGGCGCATCCACGGCCTCTGGCAATCGGCCATCCCCTCGCGCTTCATCGATGAATTACCGCCTGACGCGGTGGAAGTCACCGATCGCGGCTCGGCCTATGGCGGCTATGGTTATGGCGGCGGCGCCTCCAGCCGCTTCAACAAGGCCGACCCCTTCGAAAGCGTCTATGAAACCCCCGGCTGGCAACGCGCCCGCGCCAACCAGGCCAGCCGCAAAGGCGGCGGACCCCTGACCATAGACGGCGAACTCGTCGCCCGCTCGGTTGACCTGGGCGGTCAATCCAGCGGCTACACCCTGGGCGACCGCGTCTTCCACCTCAAATTCGGCTATGGCGAAGTCATCGGAATCGAGGGCAACAAGCTCACCATCGACTTCGACAAGGCCGGGACGAAGAAGGTGCTGGAGAGTTTTGTGAAGAAGGGTAGCTAACCCTCGATCATCGCACCGTGCGCCTCGGCGATGGTCTCCGGCACGGCGGTGCGGCTTTGACAAATCTTCAAAGCCACAGAAGTACGTCCAAAACACCGCGCCGCCCTCGGGCCTGACCCGAGGGCCATATCAATCCGGCACGCGTTGCGAATGGTCCTCGGATCAAGTCCGAGGACGGCGCCGTGTGCTGGGCAACACGTTATTTAGCCGCCAGCTTGATTCTCGGTTCTATTGCCTCCCTCCCCCTTGTGGGCTTCGAAATGTGCCATGGGCCGGATTGCTCCTGTGGAGCAATCCGAATGGAGAAGGCTGGAGAGCTAAGCTCGACGGCGGAGCGCCGCTGGACCCGAAGGAGCCTAGCAGAGCTTGGGTGGGGGTTTGGTAGCTAGGTGTTCAGTCCCGAGCGTTCGGTTCGCGTCACCAACACCCCCACCCTCATTCCCTCCCCACAAGGGGGAGGGAGGCGCTGGAGCCAGAATATCGCCCTGACACGCGCTGCCGTGTTGACGCAGACTGTTGGCAATCATAGGCACTCGGTTCACTCCCGTTCGCCAAACACCTCCTTGGCGGCCATCAACCCGTTCAGCGCCGCCGGAAAACCTGCATAGACCGCCATTTGCATGATGGTTTCGACGACTTCGTCCTGGCTCAGGCCGACATTGAGCCCGGCATGGATATGGACCTTGAGTTGTGGCCTTGCATTGCCCAGCGCGGTCAGCGCCGCAATTGTCGCCACTTCCCGCGACTTCACGTCCAGTCCCGGCCGCGAATAGATATCGCCAAAGGGAAATTCGATGACGTAACGGGCAAAATCCGGCGCAATATCGGCCAGTGAATCGATCACGGCCTGCCCCGCCTCGCCATCAATGGCGGCTAGCGCGCGCTGGCCCCGTTCAAATCTGTCGTCATTTGTCATGCTGAAACCTCGTCTGCATTAATCGCCATAGCCGGCGATCTTGGCGTCGAGCACGTCGAGGCAATCTGTTAGGTCCCGCACACGCTGCCGCACCACCTGCCGATGGGCAACCAGCAAGTCCTTCCGGGCCGCTTCCGTCCCCTCGCCCGCGGCGCGCAGACGGGCATAGGCCAGCATGTCGCGAATGGGCATGCCTGTGGTCCGGAGGTGTCCCAGAAATTCGATCCAGATCAGGGTGCGTTCATCATAGGAGCGATGCCGCGACCCGTCCCGTTGGGCGGGCGGCATCAGGCCGATGCGCTCATAATAGCGTATCGTATGGGCAGGAAGACCCGAGCGGGCGGCCAGTTCACCAATCTTCATCACATGCCTTCGCGTCTCGACCCGGTCTGGCTACAACTTTGAGCGCGCTCCAAGTCAAGCGCAATGCGAACCCACGATCATTCGGCCCCAAACGTCAAACGCATCTTCATTGGCCGGCGCTCAGCACCCATATTGAGCCATATCAACAAGGAGCCACACCCATGATCATCTCGACCACCCCCAATCTCGAAGGCCGGCCGATCCGCGACTATCTCGGCATCGCCACCGGCGAGGTGATCGTGGGCGCCAATATCTTCAAGGACCTGTTCGCCGGAATTCGCGACATTGTTGGCGGCCGCTCCGGCGCCTATGAGGGCGCCCTGCGCGACGCGCGGCACGAAGCCTTCCGCGAACTGGAAGAAGAGGCCCGCCGCATGGGCGCCGATGCCGTAGTCGGCGTCGATATCGATTATGAGGTGGTGGGCCAGGGTGGCTCGATGCTGATGGTCTCGGTATCGGGAACGGCGGTGCGCCTCTGACAGTTCGCTGGACCCCAGGAACGCGCCCGGAACACCGCGCGAGCCAAGCTTGGAACCTACGGGTCCTTCGCCCCCTCGCCCCTCAGGGGAGAGGGTTGGGGTGAGGGGTGAAGGCCTGTCGGCCAAGACACGGCGCTGCCCCCCTCATCCGGCGCTACGCGCCACCTTCTCCCCTCAGGGGAGAAGGGTAACCACCGCAAGAACCGGTCAATTGCAAGGCGACGTCACTAGACCCCGATCCCGCCCATGGGCTCGGTTTCAAAGCGCTCGGCAAAACCGGCAATCAGCGGCCGCGCCTTGGCAATGGTCGCCTGCACATGCGGCAATTGCAGCGAGGCCATGTGTTGCTCGCGGCTGTCCCACACTTCGGTGATCCAGATGCCATTATCGCTGCCCGGATCGCGAGCGATGACATAGGAGCGGCAGCCCGGCATGGGCGCGTTTCCGTCCAGCATGACGGATAGCAGCGCCTCGCGCTTGCCTTCCACTGCCAGCATACGGCCAATCAATCCATACATTCGTCTTCCTCTCATTCAGAACAAATGATGAACACACACGACCGTATCGTCAAGCCCCGTCCTTGACTTCGCCCCCACCTCTGACGCAAGGAGAGCCACCCCATCAGTTCAAGGCCCGCCATGTCCGTCGACCAGCTTTCCGTGTCCCTGACCAAGGAACAGGCCTATGCGCTTGTCGATGCCGTTTCCGAGCGCGACGACCTGGCCCTGACCGCCTCCGCCCATGAAAATGAAGAGACCGGCGAATGGGTTTTCGAGGCCACCTGTGACAGCCCGCCCGATGTGGAGGCTTTTGCCGAGCTGGCCCGCCAGGTGTTGGGCGGTGACGTGGCCTTCTCGGTCGCGCCTATCGATCCCGAGATCAACTGGGTCGCCAAATCGCTCGAAGGCCTGGCCCCCGTCGTCGCCGGCGGCTTCTATGTCTATGGCAGCCACGAAACCGGCGACATTCCCCCAGGCCTGACGCCGATGAAGATCGACGCCGCCCAGGCCTTCGGCACCGGGCACCACGAGACGACCACCGGCTGCTTGGAAGCCATCGAAGCCCTGCTCACCAGCCGCACGCCGGCCCGCATGATCGATATCGGCACCGGCACCGGCGTCCTGGCCATCGCGCTTGCCAAACGCCTTGAAGCGGTCATTCTGGCGACCGATATCGATCCCATCGCCGTCACGACCACCATCGACAATGCCGTCGAAAATGGCGTCGGCGACCAGATCGATGCCATCGAAGCCACAGGGCTCGATCACCCCGAAATCATGGCCCGCGCACCCTATGATCTGGTGGTTGCCAATATTCTGGCCGGCCCATTGACCGAATTGGCGCCCGGCATCGGCCAGATCACCCAGCCCGGCGGCACCGCCATTCTTTCGGGCATCCTCAACACCCAGGCCGATGGCGTGATTGCCGCCTATCAAGCCGCCGGCTTTGCGCTTGAGGATCACCTGAAGCGGAAAGACTGGACCACACTGGTGCTGGAAAAGAACTGATTCTTCTCACCATTGGGGAGAAGGCGGCGCGTAGCGCCGGATGAGGGGCTTTGAGCCGGGGAAAGAACGCTTCAGTGAAGCGTTCTTAGGCGAAAAGGCCATGAGAACTATGCTCGAATGGCGCCTCGCGCTCCGCCCGCACATCCCCCTCACTGGCTCGGCTCCGCCGAACCACCTCTCCCCGATGGGGAGAGGAATGGCGGCGGTACCAGGTGTGCTCCCCAAACGCAAAATCCCCGAAGCAGGCTTCGGGGATCGGCATTGATCGTCAGCTTTTTGGATACAGCAGCCTTACGGGCGCTTGGTCACCGCGCCGATCAACTGGTGCTGCATGCGATAGCTGACCTGGCGGGAGGCTTCGCGGCCACGGGCATCGATCAGGCCACCCAAAGCGCTGCGGAAACCGTTCTTGCTCTCAGTCATTTCTCTAACTCCATGCGACGGGCGGTCTATTGCCACCCGACATCGCCCATTTAGGCTGTTCGCTTCGGTCCGGTAAGGGCCTTGCCGGCAAATCAGCCATGCCGTTTTTGCAGGCCAGGCTTAACGGTCGTTAAGCTTGCGGCCCAGATCGTGTTCACGCTCATAGCGGGCGACGAAGCGCGCCGCCTGGCGGCTGCGGCCCTCGACAATGGCATTGAAGGCACGCTGGAAGAGATTGTTCTGCTTGCTCATTTCAAGTGCTCCTGTTCTCTTGGCCCCAAGATAGGCTTTGCCCGGCGCAAAACCAGAGACAAGACAACAGAACAGCCATGCCAAAAATGCATTGCATGCCGATCTGCCGCCAGGACGAAAATGACCGATAGAACGTTTAAAACCGCTATTTTTCAAAGCTTTGAGGAAAAATCCGACCCATCCCAGGTCGCACCACGCGTCGCTGCTCTCCGATCAGCCATGCAAAAATCGGGCATCGATGCCTTCCTCATTCCGCGTGCCGACGCGCATCGCGGCGAGTCGGTGCCGGCCAGCGAGGCGCGACTGGCCTATATTACCGGTTTTACCGGCTCGGCCGGCATTGCGGTTATCGGTACGGATAAGGCCGGGCTCTTTGTCGATAGCCGTTACACCCTGCAGGCCCCAGCTCAGACCGATACCGATCTGGTGAGGGTGCACGAGGTCAACCAGGGCGGCGTCAGCGCCGATATCCGGCTTTACGTGCCCAAGGGCGGCACGCTTGCCTATGATCCCTGGCTGCATACGCCAGGCGAGGTGCGCGACATCGCCGAGAAACTGACGGGTCACGCCCGGGTCGTGCCCCACGCCAATCTGGTAGACGCCATCTGGGCCGACCGCCCGGCCCCGCCTGTCAGCCCGATCGAATTTCTGGGCCACAATCGCGCCGGCAAGACCGCTGCCGACAAGCTTGCCTATCTGCATGAGGTTCTGGAGGCGGAAAAAGCCGATGCCGTGGCCCTCACCCTGCCCGAATCCATCTGCTGGCTGTTCAATATGCGCGGCCGCGACGTGCCCAATACGCCTTTCGTGCTCGGCTTTGCCATTGTACCCCTGTCCGGCCGGCCCACGCTTTATCTCGATAGGGCCAAGATCACGCCCGATCTGAAATCGGCGCTTAAAGGCATTGCAGATGTGGCCGAGGCCACCGCATTCGACCAGGCGCTTGCCGGCCTGGGTAGTGACGGCAAGGCGGTGATTATCGACCCGCAGACCGCGCCTGCCGCCATTGCCGACACGCTCAAAAATGCCGGTGCGACGCTGATCGAAAAGCGGGATCCGGTGCTGGGTCCGAAATCGCGCAAGAACGATGCCGAACTGGCCGGAATGCGCGAGGCCCACAGGCTCGACGCGATCGCGCTGGCAAAATTCCTCGCCTGGTTCGATAGCGAGGCGCCGCGGGGCCAGCTCACCGAAATCGGCATTGTCACCGCGCTGGAAAGCTTCCGCCGCGAAGAAGAGACCTGTGTCGATGCCAGTTTCGACACCATTTCCGGCGCCGGACCCAATGGCGCGATTGTCCATTATCGTGTGACCACCAAAACCGATCGCCGTCTCAATGCCGGCGAGATCATGCTGGTCGATAGCGGCGCGCAATATCTCTCGGGCACCACGGACATCACCCGAACCCTCGCAACCGGCCCTGCCACTGCCGAACAAAAGGACCGCTATACGCGCGTCCTCAAGGGCATGATCGCCATTTCCATGGCGCGTTTTCCTTTAGGCACCAGCGGCGCCCAGATCGACGTCCTCGCCCGCCAGTTCCTCTGGCAGGACGGCGTCACCTATAATCACGGCACCGGCCACGGCGTTGGTGCTTTTCTAGGCGTGCATGAAGGGCCGGTCGGCATTTCCTCGCGCTACACCACGCCGCTCGAGGTCGGCAATGTCATTTCCAACGAGCCAGGATTCTACAAGGCCGGCGAGTATGGCGTCCGCATCGAAAACCTGGTGACAGTGCGCGAAGCGACCGGCTATCCCGGCTTTCTCGAATTCGAAACGCTCACCCTTGCGCCCATCGACACGCGCCTGATCGCGCTTGATCTGATGACCGAGGCCGAGCGCAACTGGCTCAATGCCTACCATGCCCGCATCTGGAACGAGATCGGACCGCTCGTTACCGGCCCGATCAAGGACTGGCTCAAAGGGGCAACCGCCGCCATCTAAGGCGAGTCCATAGGCCCGCTCAATTGAACCAAAGCGCGAAATTCGGCCAATTGTCCCCGAACACGCGATTGCCGGCGGCAAAGCTCTCGGCATCGGCTACCGGACCATCTGCCAGGAAGGGCAGCGCCCTCTGCCCGGCCAGCAGCATGACCAGGTCTGTTTCCGTGGCGGTTTCGAAGAACAGCTTGAGACTAAAACCCTGCCGGAACCGCCAATGCGGGATCAAGAGGTCGCCGGCAAGGATGTCGTCGACCGTGTCGAGCGTCTCCATCCAGGCGGCGACGACCTCCTCGGTCACTGTCTGGCCGGGCACCAGCGATGTCTGCCGGGGCGAAGGCACCAATTCGCGATTGTCGTCCGTTTCCGCCAGGATCGCCTCCCAATTGCGGCGCGACAGCGCGGTGACCGCCTGCAGGCGCTCCAGCACCCCCTTGAACCGGTCGCGGTCGATAACGGGAAAATCCGATGTGTGGACAGCCGCGATCAGGTCGGCGATGAACGTGTCGGTTTCCGGGTCCATCATCAGCGTGCCGCCGCGCGCAAAATCCTGCATCGGCAGGCCCGCCTTGGGAAATAGACGATGGCCGATCGCAGCGAAAAGCTCGGAAAAATCATGTGCCAGCAGGAGATCGACCGGCGCGGCGGCCACCTGGCTATAGCCGGCCAGCCAATAGGCATCGGCCGGATCAAAGCCGATCGTGCTGTCCACGGGGGCCGTTTTGCCGCCCTTGGCCTTGCCTTCGGGCATGGGCAGGCTGGCGCCCAACAGCGCGCCCAAGGTCTCCCCGACCGCCGCTTGGCCATCCCCGTCAATATCCATGCGCACCCGCAGAGGATCGATGGCGATGACGAAGTCACCCCCCATGGCAGCCGTTTCGAAATTGGCGTGCGCCGCATCCATTTTCGTCACGAAGCTATCGAGAATATCGCGCAATTGCTGATAGTTCAGCGGCTCCGGATCGGGATTGGCCGGTCCTGCGCTGATGCCGCTCTCGATGCCCAGCAGCATGGCCGCCGCCGGCACACGCGGCGCAACCGCACCATGGCGATAAAGCGCCTGCGAGAGCTCTTCAACGGCCCCCACCAGATCGATCAGTCCCAAACCGAAGCAGGCATCCATATGAAACATGGCGCATTGCTCGTCGTAATAGGAGCGGCTTTCGACGGCCTCGCCCGTATAGAGCAGATCGGGCAGCCGCGAACCGGCCGGACTGGCCAGACCTGCGCCCGGCACCATCGTCGCGGCCAATGCCGCTGCAACCAGTCTACGCAATAGAGCCTCCCTTTTCCGCCTATTTGCCGACGCGCTCGAACCACTCGTCTTCGCTGATCACCTCGACGCCCAGTTCCTCGGCTTTTTTCAGCTTCGAACCCGCGCCGGGGCCGGCAACCACAATATCGGTAGCACCCGAAACAGAGCCGGCCACCTTGGCCCCCAGCCGTTCGGCCATGGCCTTGGCTTCCGAACGGGTCATCTTTTCCAAGGACCCGGTGAACACCACCGTCTTTCCCGCCACTACGCTGTCGGCCGAAATCGTCACCACATAGGGCTGTGGCCTGACCTCGGCCAACAGGTCGTCCAACGCCTGCACGTTCCGCTCATTGGCGAAAAACGCCATGATCGAGGCCTGTACAGTCTCGCCAATACCGCCGATCTCGGGAAACACGGAATGGCCGTCCTCGTGATGGGCGGCCTCGACCGCCTTTTCCCGGAACTTTTCTATCGTGCCGAATTCCTTGGCCAACAAGGCCGCCGTGGTTTCCCCAACATGGCGGATGCCAAGCGCGAAGATGAACCTGTCCAGCTCCGGTTCGCGCCGCGCATCGATGGCATCGAACAGTTTCTTGACCGAGACCGGCCCAAAGCCATCCGCATCCTTGAGCTTCTTCATGGCGCGCTCGTCCCGCGCCTTGAGCGTAAAGATGTCGGCCGGTCGGGCAATGCGCCCCTCGGCATAGAATTGCGCCACCTGCTTGTCGCCCAAGCCATCGATATCGAGCGCATCGCGCGATACGAAATGCTTGAGGTTCTCAACGGCCTGGGCCGGGCAGATCATCTCGCCCGTACAGCGCCGCACCGAATCCAGCTTGCCGGTCTTTTCATTGAGCTCCCGCACTGCCTCCGAGCCGCAGGCCGGGCAGATATGGGGAAACACGAAGGGCTCGGCATCGGCAGGCCGCTTGTCGAGCAGCACATCCACGATCTGCGGAATAACGTCGCCGGCCCGCTGCACGATCACCGTATCGCCCACCCGCAGGTCGATGCCATTGCGGATCGGCTCGCCACTATTGCCGATACCCTTGATATAGTCCTCATTATGCAGCGTGGCATTCTCCACCACCACGCCGCCCACGGTCACCGGCTGCAGCCGCGCCACCGGCGTCAATGCCCCGGTACGCCCCACCTGAATGTCGATGCCGGTCAGTATGGTCGTCGCCTGCTCTGCGGGGAACTTATGGGCGATGGCCCAGCGCGGCGCCCTGGCGACAAAGCCCCAGCGCTGCTGCAAATCCAGCCGGTCTAGTTTATAGACGACGCCATCGATATCGTAGCCCAGCGTCGCGCGCTGCTCTTCGATCTTGCGATATTGTTCGATCAACACCTCCGCCGATGTCGTCTTGATCATCAGCGGATTGGTGACAAAGCCCCATTCCTTGAACTTCTGCACCACCGCGGTCTGTGTCTCCGCCGGCGGCTGGGCATTGCCCTGCGCGTCCTCGGCAATGCCCCAGGCATAGGCGAAGAAATTGAGGTTGCGGCTGGCAGTGATCTTGGGATCTTTCTGCCGCAAGGACCCTGCCGCCGTATTGCGCGGATTGACATAGTCCTGGCCGCCGAACTTGGCCGAATGCTCCTTGAGCCGCTTGAACTCCGCATGGCTCATATAGACCTCACCGCGGATTTCGATCACCGCCGGCCAGCCCGAGCCGGCGAGCTTGTGCGGAATGTCCCCGATGGTCTTGAGGTTTTCCGTAATGTCCTCGCCCTCGGTGCCATCGCCGCGCGTGGCGCCCCGCACGAAAACGCCGTTCTCATAGCGGAGCGATGCAGAGAGCCCGTCAATCTTCGGCTCGGCGGTAAAGGCCAGTTCAAAATCGGGATCGCGCAGGATGTCAGCCATGAAGAACTTCCTGGCCCGCGCCACGAACTCGCTGACATCCTCTTCGGAAAAGGCATTGGCGAGGCTCAACATAGGCACGCCATGGCGCACCTTGGCAAAACCCTCCGCCGGCGCCGCACCGACCCGCCCCGACGGGCTATCGACCCGCACCAGTTCTGGAAAGGCCAGTTCGATGGCGTCATTGCGGCGCTTCAGCGCGTCATAGTCGGCGTCCGATATTTCGGGCCTGTCCTGCTGATGATAGGCGATGTCGGCAGCGGCAATGGCAGCGGCAAGCCGCTCGAGCTCCGCGCGGGCCTCGTCTTCACTCAGATCGGCGACATCTTTGAGAGAAAGATCGGACATGGAATACTCGACGATTCTTAAATCCACCGGATCACCCCTCTCCCCTTATGGGAGAGGGTGCCCGAAGGGCGGGTGAGGGGTTTTGCCGGACCGGGGGTTAGCGCGGAGCCCACCCTTCATCCGGCGCTGCGCGCCACCTTCTCCCACAAGGGGAGAAGGGAAACCTGCCACAGAGGCCGGTTGCAGTGAAGGTTGTTATCCCACGGCCCCTAGCAATTTCTTGGCAGCAGCGCGCGCTTCCTTGGTGATTTCCGCGCCGGCCAGCATGCGCGCCACCTCCTCCTGCCGCGCATCCTTGTCGAGCGGCCGGACATGGGTGCGCACAAAGGCGCCCTCATCCACCATCTGCTTTTCAATCAGCAAATGCCGGTTGGCCCCGGCCGCGACCTGCGGGGCATGCGTGACCGTCAGCACCTGCACGGTCCTGGCCAAGCGCGCCAGCCGCCGGCCGATAGCATCGGCCACCGCGCCACCCACACCGGTGTCGATTTCGTCGAAAATCAGCACCGGCGCCGATCCACGATCGGCCAGCACCACCTTGAGCGCAAGCAGGAAACGGCTCAATTCACCGCCCGACGCGACCTTGAGCAAAGGCCCGGCCGCTGTGCCTGGATTGGTCTGCACATGAAAGGCGATCTGGTCATAGCCAGTGGCCGCCACGCGTTCCCTGTCGGCCTGGTGGTCGACGATGAATTTGGCGGCGCCAAGCTTGAGATCGGGCAGTTCGGCCTCGACAGCCGCGCTCAACGCCTGCGCCGCCTTTTTCCGCCCCGCGCTCAGAATATCGGCTGCTTCACGATAGCGCGCCCGCGCCGTGGCTTCCTCCGCCTCCAGCAGTTTGAGCCGGCTTTCTCCGCTCTGGAGCGTTTCGAGATCGCCCTCATATTTGGCGAGGACCGCGGCGAGCCCGTCGCAATCGGTCTGGTGCTTGCGCGCCGCCGCCCGCAAGGCAAAAAGCCGCTCCTCGACATCTTCCAATTCACCGGGGTCAAAGGCCATCTCGCGCTTGAGCTCCTCAAGCGCATCACCGGTGCGGTCGAGTGTGACCAGAGACGCGTCGAGCGCATCCACAATGGGCTGGAACAGCGTGGCGCCGCCGTCTACCTTGCGCATCAACCGCCGCATGAGCGACGCCAGCGCCGGGGTCGGCGCATTGGGTCCGTTGAGAATCTCGTCGATCTCGACCACGTCCGACGCGGCCTTTTCGGCCTGCTGCAATTGCTGGCGCCGCTCGGCCAGTTCACCCTCTTCACCAGCCACGGGCTTGAGCTTGCTCAGCTCCTCCACCGTGTGGCGCGCATAATCCTCAGCCGCCAGCGCCTCGGCCACCAGCGCCCGCTGCTCCGCCACGGCCTGCTGCGCCTCGACCAAAGCCGCCCAGCAATCGCGCACCGCATTGACCTCAGCACCCAATTCGCCGAAGGCGTCGAGCGCCGCCCGATGGGTGGCCACATCCACCAGCGCCCGATCATCGTGCTGCCCGTGGATTTCAACCACCTGGCTGCCGACCTTCTGCAAGAGCGACGCCGACACCGGCTGATCATTGATGAAGGCCCGCGTCCGCCCATCGGCAAATTGCACGCGCCGCAGAATGACATCTTCATCGTCGGGAATGGCATTGTCGCGCAGCAGCGCCCGTGCGGGGTGATCGGCAGCAAGTTCCACCACGGCCACCACCTGGCCGCTTTCCTGCCCCTGGCGCACCAGCGACGCGTCGCCCCTGCCCCCAAGGGCAAGCGTCAATGCGTCGAGCAGGATCGACTTGCCCGCGCCGGTTTCACCGGTCAGCACCGTCATCCCGGCATCCAGGGCCAGATCGAGTTGATCGATAAGGACAATATTTCGGACTGAGAGCGCGTTGAGCATGCGCGTGTCTTCCCGTGGCTACACCACCCATGATCCGCTTTTATCACCGCCGCGCCCCGAACATGCGTCCTCCCGGCGCCCATCCACAGCAAAGTCGGCCCAAAAACAAACCGGGACGCATGATAGCGTCCCGGAACAAAATAGCAACATCGATTCTAAGCGGGAACTAGGCCTGGTGCGCCGCCAGCCAGCTGCCGGAATTGAGCTGGGGCGCCAGGCCCTGCTTGCCGAGCAATTCAAAGGCGCGCTTGTACCAGTCGCTGGCCGGGTAATTGTGGCCCAGCACCGCCGCAGCAGACATGGCTTCCGATGTCAGGCCAAGCAGCAGATAGGTCTCGGTCAGGCGGTAAAGAGCTTCCTCGATATGGGTCGAGGTCTGCCAGCGCTCCACCACCTCGCGGAAGCGGTTGATGGCGGCCGCATATTGGCCATTGCCCTGATAATAGCGCCCCACCGACATTTCCTTGCCAGCCAGCTGGTCATAGGCCACCAGCAGCTTCTCGCGCGCATCGATAGCGTGCTCGGATTTGGGGTAATTGTTGATCAACAGGTTATAGGTGTCGATGGCGTCGCGCGAGAGCTGCTGATCGCGGGTGATGTCCTTGATCTGCGCGAAATAGGCGGTACCCTTGAGCCAGAGCACATAGGGCACTTCCGTGCTCGAAGGATAAAGCGCCAGATAGCGGTCGGCGGCCAGAATGGCCTCGTCGAACTGGCCGATGCGGTAATTGGCATAGACCTGCATCAGCTTGCCCTTTTCCGTCAGCGGATCGCGCGGATGCTGACGCTCGAGCTTTTCAAGCTTGGTGATGGCGGTCTGGTAATACTGGCGGTCCATATCGTCCAGCGCGCCCTGATACAGGGACGCGGCCGGCACAATCGGCTCTTCCTTGACCTTGGGAGGCCCGAACATGCTGCAACCGGCCAGCACGGCGGCCACCAGGCCCATGGCAGCAAGCCGGATAGCCCGGCGGGAATACTGGCTCACAACGTCACGCTTCACGAACGGCCCCGTTCAAAAATCATACCGCAGAAGGTCTGCGGGCCTAGTTGGCAATTGGATCAAAACTGTGGCGCGGCTGTGGAACCAAAGGCCCCTGTCAGCGTACGGACCGCAAGTAATGATGAACCTCGAGACCCTCAGGCTGGTCTTCGAAACTTTCGAATTCCAGCGGCAGGTCTTCGGCATTGACTATTTCATAATTGGCCTCGCTGGAAAAGAGCGAGGCCAGAACATGGGCATTGAGCGCATGCCCGCCCTTATAGGAGCGGAACTTGCCCCAGATGGCCAGGCCGCCCAGCGACAGGTCGCCAATGGCATCGAGCAGCTTGTGGCGCACGAACTCGTCTTCGTAGCGCAGCCCGCCCGGATTGAGGATGCGGTCCTCATGCACGGTGATGGAATTATCCAGGCTCGACCCCAGCGCATAACCGGCCTGGCGCAGAATCTTGGCATCGCGCACAAAGCCGAATGTACGCGCCTGCGAAACGTCTTCGAAATAGCGGCGCGGCGTCCAGTCGAAAATCATGCGCTGCCGCCCGATGACCTTGGAATCAAAGTCGATCTCAAGGTCCAGCGCCCGGCCATTATAGGGTTCGAGCGCGGCAAAGGCGTCATTATTGCGCACGGTCACGGCGCGCACGATCTTGAGGAATTTCTTCTGCGCCGGCTGGACTTCCAGCCCTACCTGAAGAATGGCCTCGGCAAAGGGATGCGCAGAGCCGTCCATAATCGGGCATTCCGGGCCGTCGAGCGTAATCAGCGCATTGTCCACGCCCATACCGCTCAACGCCGAAACCACATGTTCCACCGTGGCGACGCTAATGCTGTCGCCCAGGTCGAGCGTGGTGCAAAGCGTGGTGCGCGTGACGCGCGAATGATGCACCGGAACGGGCTTGGTAAAGCTGTCATTCCCGAGATCGCGCCGGATCATATAGCCCGTATCGGGGGCGCCCGGCCCCATGGTCAGCGTCACCGGCTGCGCACCATGCACACCATATCCGGCAAAGCTGATTTCGCCGGCAAGCGTGCGCTGGCGCTGGGAAAGTTTGTTCATGCCTGAAATTGCTCCCGCCGGGACGTTCACGCTCAAATGAGACTGTTAGACAAAAAAAACTCGGTGCGGAAGCCGCACCGAGAATGCTTTTGGGCAAAGATCACCGAAGGATCAACCGTGTTTGCGCAGGAAGGCCGGAATTTCCAGGTGATCCTTGGCTGCCGGAGCGGCCGCTGGACGCCCTTGATTGTCGAGCTGGCCACGGGCGCCTTCGCTTGCCGGGGCCACGCGGGAAGTCCTTGCGACGCCAGCCTCAATAGCGCTGCGGGCTGCCGCGTCGTCGGCTATCGAGGCCTGCGGTTCGGCGTGAACTTCGGCGGGCTGCTGACCCAGATTCAGACCAACATTGGATGCAAGACGCTTGAACAGAGCTCGTGCATTGCGCGGCTCGGCATCATGACGATCCTGCATGTCCTGTGACCGGCGTGCAACAGCGGGAAGCTCTTCGGTGCGCGGCATGCGACGCTGCCCTTCCGGGCGTGCGGCATGGGACGGCACATAGACGCTCGGGATGGGCTGTTCCTGCATGACCGGCGCCTCTTCGGCTTCAGCCACGGACTCCGCTTCGGGCACATAGGGCTCAACCACGATGCCGTCGTCTTCTTCCGCGTAGGTGCTCTGGGGCTGGTGCGCGGCAAAGGCCTCGGCAACGGCCGCCTCCACCTGATGGCCGATTTCCTCGGCCTCAGCCTCAGCCGCCGGTTCGATGGCCTGCGGCACGACCGAACGCTCTGCCGGCACATGGCGCTTGACCGAAAGCGGCGTGCGCGAAGCATGCGGCTTGGCCGGCTCCATGGCCTGGACCATGGTCGCATCGGTGCCGGTGGCAACCACCGACACACGGATCGTGCCGTTCAGGTTCGGATCGTAAGTCGCGCCAAGAATGATATTGGCGTCGGTATCCACTTCTTCACGGATGCGGCTGGCCGCTTCGTCGACTTCATAAAGGGTCAGGTCCGGACCACCGGTGATGGAGATCAGGAGGCCACGCGCGCCCTGCATGGACACATCGTCCAGCAGCGGATTGGCAATGGCGGCTTCGGCTGCATGGCGAGCACGATCTTCGCCCGAGGCCTCGCCCGTACCCATCATCGCCTTGCCCATGCCGCGCATCACGGCGCGCACGTCGGCGAAGTCGAGATTGATCAGGCCTTCCTTGACCATCAGGTCGGTAATACAGGCCACGCCAGAGAACAGCACCTGGTCGGCCATCGCAAACGCGTCGGCAAAGGTGGTCTTTTCATTGGCCACCCGGAACAGGTTCTGGTTCGGAATGACAATGAGCGTATCGACATGGCGATGCAGCTCATCAATGCCGTCTTCCGCCAGACGAGCACGTCGATTGCCTTCGAAATTGAACGGCTTGGTGACCACGCCAACCGTCAGAATGCCCTGCTCGCGAGCTGCGCGGGCAATCACCGGCGCCGCGCCGGTTCCCGTGCCGCCACCCATGCCGGCCGTGATGAACACCATATGCGAACCGGAAAGGTGATCATTGATCTCATCCCAGCTCTCTTCGGCCGCCGCACGACCCACTTCCGGATGCGAACCGGCACCCAGCCCTTCGGTCACGCCGACGCCAAGCTGGATGATCCTTTGCGCCTTGCTGAGGGCCAGCGCCTGCGCATCGGTATTGGCAACGACAAAGTCGACACCATCCAGACCGGATTCGATCATATTGTTCACGGCATTGCCGCCGGCGCCGCCCGCACCGAATACGGTGATGCGGGGCTTGAGTTCCTGAATGTCCGGGATAGTCAGATTGATGGTCATAAGTGGCCCCATAGTGGCGTGGTTCGTTAAGATTTACCCACCCATTCGTTAACTCCGCCCTAACAAGTGAGTCGGTCCGGTTAACTTTTGCGCAAATTGCGACACGCCCCGGTTACGCGTTCACGTCCGATTAACCACGCCAGACCGCCGCAGATCGGGCATTGACAAGCCGCACGCCTTTGCATAACCATTCACGCATATAGCTTTTTGGTTATTTTAAAGTGATGGAGACACCAATGACCAGCATCATGCCCTGCCTCTGGTTCGACGACCGGATCGACCAGGCTATCGAATTTTACACATCGACCTTTAAAAGCGCCAAGGTCCATGACCTCGTGCGCCACGCCCCGGACAAGCCGGCCTTCACCGCCGTTCTCGAACTGGAAAGCCAGAAATTCCTGCTGCTCAACGGCGGCCCCCGCTTCACCTTCAATGAATCGGTCAGCTTCGTCATAGAGACGGACGGCCAGGAAGAGACCGACTATTTCTGGGATCGCCTGACCAGCAATGGCGGCGAGGAAAGCATGTGCGCCTGGTGCAAGGACCGCTTCGGCCTCTCCTGGCAGGTCGTGCCCCGCCAACTGACCAAGGCCTTGACCGGCCCGGACCGCGAAGGGGCCAATCGCGCCATGCAGGCCATGCTGCAGATGAAGAAGATCGATATTGCAGCCATCGAGAAGGCTTATGCCGGCTAAGCCGCGCCCCCATCCACGACGACGCCCCCGGACCTGATCCGAGGGCGAGCTGGTGTAAAGGGCGCATCGCGCCTAAAAACTGCTTCGCAGCCAGTTCCCGACGCGGGCGATATAGCCGTCGGTGCCGGTGAGCTTCCGCGATCCGCGCGGCTCCACATATTCCTGCGCACAAACCTGCGGATAGACCAGCATGCCGGCCATGGTCGCAAAAGCCGCGCCCTTGGCGATTTCGGGCAGGCCCGAAATACCCATGGGCCGGCCATTGCGCACATTGCGCGCCAGAATGCGTCGCGCCACTTCTGGCAGGCCGGTCATTTCGCTGGCGCCGCCGGTCAGCACGAAACGGCGTCCGCAGACGTCCATCATGCCGGTGGCCTGCATGCGGTCACGAATGGCGGTCAGGATTTCCTCAATGCGTGGCCGCATGATGCGGGTCAAAACGGCGCGCGGAATCTGCCCCGGCGCTTCGTCATGCGATGCACCGACCGGCTGGATGGCGATCATCTCGCGCTCATCCGCCTGCCCCGGCAACACCGAGCCATGCAGGGTCTTGAGCCGTTCGGCATCGGCCACGCTCACCGAAAGCTGCCGGGCAATATCCAGGGTCAAATGGTGCCCGCCAATGGCAATGGCATCGGCATAAACCATATGCCCGTCATTAAAGACCGAGACCGTTGTCGTCGCGCCGCCGAAATCCACGCAGGCCACGCCCAGTTGCGCCTCGTCATCCACCAGCGTGGCAAGGCCGGACGCATAGGGTGTCGCCACCAGCGCCTCGATCTGCAAGTGACAGCGATGTAGCACCAGTTCGAGATTGCGCATGGCCAGCGTCTCCGCGCTCACCACCGCAACGTCTACACCCAGCTTTTCGCCAACCATGCCCTTGGGATCGCGAATGCCCTTCTGCCCGTCCAATGCGTAACCGATCGGTAACGCATGAATGATCGAGCGCTCCGGCCGTACCGAGCGCGAATTGACCGCCTTGAGCACGCGGAAAATGTCGGCCTTCTCGACTTCCTGGCCATCGAGCGAAACGGCGGCCGAAAAGGTCTCGGAGCCCAGACGTCCAGCCGTGACATTGACCAGCACGCTTTCCAGCGTCAGGCCCGCGGCGCGTTCGGCCATGCCCACCACATTGCGGATAGCCTGTTCAGCCTTGTCGATATCGGTAACGACGCCGCTCTTGACCCCCGCCGCCGGACCATAGCCGAAGCCGATGACCTCGGCCTGGTGCGTGCGGCCCTTGAGCGCCCTGCCCTCGGCGCGCGGCACCAACCGGGCGATGACGCAACAGATCTTGGTCGAGCCGATATCCAGCACCGCCACCAATGTCGCCTTGCCCGGCTGAACCGGCCGCAGCCGGGAGGTCATCGCATCGCTCATCATGATTTGTCGGTGTCTTCGTCGGTCTTGTTGGGGCGCACGGCGACAACGCTATCGACCCTGAGGTCGATCACGGAAACATCGCGGTCGAGAAGCTGATAGTCGTTCTGATAGGACACCAGGCGCGCCAAGGCCTGCGCCACGCCCTGCTCGGGCAATTGCACCCTGAGCCCGGTGTCGAAAATCAAATCCCAGCGCCGGTCGGCAATGCGCGACAGCGCAACCAATCCGTCCTGCAGCATGGGAAAGCTGTTGAGTGCCCGGATCATCACCAGCGCGTCATCGGCCGCACCGTCGCCAATCACCAGCGGCAATTCGGCATAGGCCCCGGTCGTTTCGGCAATCTGCTCGCCCTTGCCATCGATCAGGAAGGTGATGCCGTCGACCGCCCAGCGCGCCACCGGCACCTTTTCGGTAATGACCACATCCACATCGCCCGGATAGGTCTTGCGCACAGTCACCGCCTCTACAGCCGGCAAATCGGCCACGCGCAGCCGCGCAGCCTCCACGTCAAAGCCCAGGGTCGAGGTATGCGGCTGGATACCCAGTGCATCGAAAATGGCCTGCTCGCTGGTCAGGGTCTGTCCGGTAATGGAGATTTCACCAATGGCGAGGCCCGCCTGGGCGAAATTGCCCTGCGCAACGCCGCCCAGCATATTGGCCATTTGCCCGATGGGCTCGCGCACCTGGTAGACCGCAAAACCCGCAGCGGCGACAAGCGCGATCATGGCGCAGCGACGGATCAGGCCGCCATGCAGCACCAGAGCACGATTAAGACGGTTGGCAAGCTTACGGCGCGGCGAGCGGATCGGAACAGGCAGCGCGCGGGGGTCCACCAGCCGCGCCCCGGCGAGAAAGGCCTCGCTCTTTACCTGTTGCAACTCGCGTCCTCCACCATCCAGGAGACCAGTTCTTCAAAGGAATGCCCGGCATAGGCAGCCTGTTCAGGCGCCAGCGACGTCGGCGTCATGCCAGGCTGGGTGTTGATTTCCAGACAGACAAGCTCGCCATCTTCGCCCGCCGCGTCGTTGTACCGGAAATCGGTCCGTGTCACGCCGCGACAGCCGAATGCCGCATGGGCCTTAAGGCTCAGTTCTTGCACTTTGTCGTAAATTTTAGGTTTCACCTGCGCCGGAATGATGTGGCGCGACCCGCCTTCGGCATATTTGGCTTCATAATTGTAGAAGGCGAGATCGGTCACGATCTCGGTCACGCCCAGCGCCACGTCCCCCATCACCGCGCAGGTCAGTTCGCGCCCGGGAATATAGCGCTCCACCATGACCTCCTCGCCCGAATTCCAGTCCTCGCGGAGGATTTCCTGTGGCGGATGGCTCTGGTCCGCCTTGACAATAAAGACGCCAAAGCTCGATCCGTCGGATATCGGCTTGATCACATAGGGCGGCGCCATCACATGGTCTCGCCCCGCCTCGCCGCGAGACACGATCAGGTGATCGGTCACCGGAATACCGGCGGCCTTGAGCATGATCTTGGCCTGGTGCTTGTCCATGGCCAGTGCGGAAGCAAGAATACCCGAATGCGTATAGGGAATTTGCAGCAGCTCCAGCAGCCCCTGGATCATCCCGCTTTCGCCCGCCGGGCCATGCAGGGCATTGAAGGCCACATCGGGCTTGAGCGCCTTGAGCACATCAGCCAGGTCCCTTCCGACATCGACTTCGGTGACCATGTAGCCCGCGCGCCTTAGCGCTGCGGCGCACTCCTTGCCCGAGCTCAGCGAAACGGGACGCTCATTGGACCAGCCCCCCATCAGCACGGCGACGTGTTTGCTCATTTGCTGTCCGTCCCGATCAGCGCTTCCAGTTCACCCGGAAGAGCCGCGGCCCATTGCGTAATATTGCCCGCGCCAAGACAGACGACATAGTCGCCCTCCTCGACCCGCGAGGCCAAAAGCGGCGCCAGCGCTTCGGGCCGATCGATCACCCGCGCATCGCGATGGCCGCGCGCCCGGATGCGATTGACCAGCTCTTCATGCGTCACGCCCGGCAGCGGTTGCTCGCCGGCCGCATAGATCGGCGCCACGATGACCGTGTCGGCATCGTTGAAGCAGGCCGCGAAATCGTCGAACAGATCATGGACGCGCGAATAGCGATGCGGCTGCACCACCGCGACCACGTCGCGCCGCGCCGATTGCCGCGCCGCCTTGAGCACCGCGGAAATCTCGACAGGGTGGTGGCCGTAATCGTCGATCACCGTCACCCCGCCCACTTCACCCGTCTTGGTGAAACGGCGCTTGACCCCGGTAAACTCGCGCAGGCCCTTGCGGATCGCTTCCGCTGGGACATGCAATTGATCGGCAACGGCGATGGCCGCCGTGGCGTTGAGCGCATTGTGAATACCCGGCATGGGCAGTTCCAGCCCGTCAATGCGCAATTGCGTCTGGCGGATGCGATCCCGGATTTCGACCGAGAAATGCTGCACCCCGTCGCGGTTTTCGAGATCGATCAGTCGCACATCGGCCTGCGGATTGCGGCCATAGGTGATAACCCGCCGGTCGCGGATTTCACCCACCAGCGCCTGCACTTCGGGATGATCCAGGCACATCACGGCAAAGCCGTAAAAGGGCACATTCTCCACAAATTGATGGAAGGCCTTTTTCACACCCTCGAAGCTGCCATAGTGATCCAGATGCTCGGCATCGATATTGGTCACCACGGCCACATCGGCCGGCAGCTTGACGAAAGTGCCGTCGCTTTCGTCGGCCTCGACCACCATCCATTCGCCGCCGCCCAGCCGCGCATTGGTGCCATAGGCATTGATGATGCCGCCATTGATCACCGTCGGATCAAGATTGCCCGCATCGAGCAGTGTGGCCACCAATGTTGTCGTCGTGGTCTTGCCATGCGTGCCGCCAATGGCAATGGCGGTCTTGAAGCGCATGATTTCGGCCAGCATTTCGGCCCGGCGCACCACCGGCAGCGCGCGGGCGCGTGCCGCCATCAGCTCCGGATTGTCCTTTTTGATCGCCGAGGACACCACGACAACTTCAGCCTTGCCCAGATTGTCGCCGCTTTGGCCGATCTCGACTTTAATGCCCATGTCGCGCAAGCGCTGCACATTGGGATTGAGCGCCGCATCGGAACCCTGCACCACATAGCCCTGATTATGCAGGATTTCGGCAATGCCGCTCATGCCGATGCCGCCAATGCCGATGAAATGGACCGGCCCGATATTACGGGGCATCTTCATGATGTGGGTCTCCCTTCGACCTGAATGTGTTTGCCGGCCAGCCTTTCGGCGATATCAGCCAGCTTTTCGACCGCACGCGGCTGGCCCAATGCGGCGGCCGCTGCGGCGGCGCGGCTGAGCCTGTCGGGATCGGTCAGTAATTCCTCAAGCCGAGTGGCAAGCGATTGCGGTGAAAGCGTGGCCTGCTCGGCCACCCAGCCACCGCCACCCTCTTCCATGAAAAGCGCATTGTACTTCTGGTCCGAGTCCAGCGAACCCGGCAGCGGAATAAGAATGGCCGGACGGCCGATAACGCAGAGCTCGGTGACCGTCGAGGCCCCTGCCCGCCCGATCACCAGATGCGCATCGGCGATCCGCTCGGGCAGGTCCGAAATAAAACTGGCCAACTCCACGCTGGTGCGCGACTGCCGATAGCTCTCGGCCACGCGCTCAATGTCTTCGGCCCGTGCCTGCTGCAAAATCTGCAGCCGATGCCGCAAGGCGTCCGGCAGTAGAGCAATGGCAGCCGGCACAATGTCGGACAGCGCCCGTGCGCCCTGACTACCGCCGGTGACAACAAGACGAATGCTGCCATTCTTGGTCAAGGCGGGATAGGGCTTGCCTACCAGTGGCCGCACCCTGTCACGCACCGGATTGCCGGTCACAATCTTTTCGAGCTTTTGCTGGTCCGCAAAGCGCGTCACCGGAAAGCTCATGGCCAGCACATCGGCAAAGCGCGCCAACGCCCGATTGGCCCGGCCCATCACGGCGTTCTGTTCATGCAGGACGCCCGGAATGCCCAGAAGGTTCGCCGCGATGAACGGCGGAAAGGTCGGATAGCCGCCAAACCCGATCACCGCATCGGGCCGCACTTTGCGCAAGGCATTCCAGGCCGTGCCAATACCCCGGATGATGGTCAGACCCGCGCCGAACAGCTTGATCGGATTGGCCCCGGACGGGGTCGCCGCCGGAACAATATGGATCTGCCGGGCCGGAAAATCGGCGCCGTAGCTTTCCACCCGATGATCGGTCATCAACTCGACATTATACCCGCGCCGGATCAATTCCTGCGCCAGGGCCATGGCCGGAAACAGGTGTCCGCCTGTACCGCCCGCAATCAGAACAAAGGTTTTCATTCGGCGGGGGCTACCACGGCGCTGCGGTAGCTGGGAAGGCCGGTGACCATGCGCTCCTCAGGCTTAGTGCGCGTCAGGGCCAGCATCAGTCCCATGCCGAACGCCACCGCGATCATCGAGGTGCCGCCATAGGACACGAAAGGCAGCGTCATGCCCTTTGCCGGGATGAGATTGAGATTCACCGCCAGATTGATACCCGACTGCATGGCGAACTGCGCCGCCAGCGTCGATGCGCCCAGCCGGGCGAAGAGGCTCGTTTGACGCTGCGCGGCCAGCATGGCGCGAATGGCAATGAACCCGATCAGCGCCACCAGCCCCATGCAGAACACAATGCCGAATTCACCGGCGGCAGCCGAAAAGACAAAGTCGGCATGCGCATCCGGGATCAGCCTATTGGCCAGGGACTCGCCCGGCCCCCGCCCGAACCAACCACCCTCCATCAGGGACTGCAGCGCCCTGTCGACCTGATAGGTATTGCCATCCTCGGGATTGACGAAACTGTCGATACGCCGGGCAAAGTGCGGAAAGAACGCATAGGCGCCGATCAGGAGACCGCCGGCCGCACCGCCCATCCCGATAATGATCCACCAGGAAATGCCTGAGAAAAACAACAGCACCGCCCAGGTCGCCATGACCAGCGCCGTCTGCCCCAGATCCGGCTGCAGCAAGAGCGCCCCAACCAGGCTGAGCATGATCAGCGTGGCAATGGCCCGGCCCGGCACATTGCGATGGATCATGAATTCGGAGAACAGCCAGGCGCCGATCACGGCAAAGGCCGGCTTGACGAATTCGGTCGGCTGGATGGTCTGCCCGCCCAGCGAAATCCAGCGCCGCGCGCCCTTGACCTCGGTGCCGAAATGCAGCGTCGCCCAGAGCAGCAGCGTCATCACGATCAGCGTGCCCAGGGCCACAAAACGCGCCTGGCGATGGCTCAGAAGCGAGGTCGCCAGCATCACCGGCACCGCCACCACGCTGAACATGGCGTGGCGGATCACGAAATGCCATTCATCGAGCCCGATGCGCTCGGCCACGGCCGGACTGGCGCCGAAACTGAGCACCACGCCGCAGACCAGCAGCATGATGAGCGCCCCCAGCAATTCGCGGTCAATCGACCACCACCACTCGGCAAGAGGCGTTTTTTCGGCGCGGGAAAACATCATGGGGAAGGACCGGATACGCGATACAAACTGTATCGAGTGTATCAATCACTTGGTTACCGATTTGCCAAAGCCTTTGCGTTTTGCGAATCCCGCCCGCAAACAGCTACTCGGCAAAATAGCGCCCATAAATCTCGTCGATCCGGCCGGCCTCGTGGGCGCCGATCAGGGCAATGGTGAGCGGACGCGCCAATGGGCTGCCGCTGGGCAGGCCGAAGCCATATTTATCCGGCTCGAAAATGGCGCCGACCACGCTGATGGCCTGTTCGGGATGGCTATGGGCGTAATATTCCAGCACCGGTGCATCGGCAACGATGGCGTCGATCCGCCCCGCGGTCAGCGCAGCAACGGCGCCTTCGACATCGGCGTAGCGGCGCGGCCGCATTCCCGCATTCTGCAAATAGGTCTCGGCTACGCTCCCCTCGAACGCGCCCACGGCCTTGCCCGGCAGGTCCGAAACACCATCGATCTCGGTGGTCAGTGCCAGCGTCGTCATCACGCTCGTCACCGAGGAGGTCACATAGGCCAGCACAGCCACGCCGCAGACAAGCCACAGCGCCTGCCAGATGCGTCCCAGCCAGCCGAACAGGTTCTTGCGCGACGGTGAGCGCCCCGAGGTCGCCACCGACATCACCGTATAAAAACTCTCCGCCACCCCATCGCGCCAGCCCTTGGGGAAATTCTTGTCGAAGCGCCGGTCGAACAGGGTCAGCAGCAGCGTCGCCAAAAGGATCACCCCGCCAATCCAGGCATAGGCGCGCAAATGGCCTGATGTGGCCAGGCCCTGCACGATGCTCCAGAAGCTTGCGCCGGCATCGTCATGCACCATCACCCGCAGCCCCGCATCGAACCAGGGATGGGTAAACTCGATCCGCTCGGCCCGGTCCCGGGTGATCGTGAGATTAGTGACTGCGACATCGACGGCGGACGTCTCGGTGGCGGTCACCAGCGCCGACAGCGTCGGGAAAACCTCGTAATTATAGGCAAGGCCAAGCTCGTCGGCCAAAAGCGTCCACAGATCGATGGCCATGCCGGTATAGGCGCCATCCTGTTCCATGACGAAAGGCGGGCTGAGATAGAGCCCGACCGCCAGCCGCTCGTCCCCGTCCGGCCCCGCCTCCAGCTCCTGCGCCGCAATGGGGCCGTAGAGCGCCAACAAGGCAAGCAGCACAATGGAGCGAAAAAGGGCGATCATGGGCAGGCGATAACGTCCCCGGCGCGGCTGGCATTATGGTGGTGCCATCAGCCTAGCAACTCACTCCCGGCACGGCCACCCTTGCCACAAAGCGTTTCCAGCAAAAGTGGTCACGGTTTTGCGGTTCGGAAACGCAACAAACAAGCGCTTAGAGCAATTTCGACGTTTCAACGAAACGGTGAAATGCCCTAACGCAATTTCAGGCTCGACAGACCGATCAGCGCCAAAACGAAGGAAATGATCCAGAACCGGATCACCACCTGGCTTTCGGTCCAGCCCAGATGCTCGAAATGGTGGTGGATCGGCGCCATGCGGAAGACCCGCTTACCCGTCAGCCGGAACGAGGTCACCTGCACGATCACCGACACGGTCTCGAGCACAAAGAGCCCGCCGATAATGGCCAGCACGATTTCATGCTTGGTCGCCACGGCAATGGTGCCCAGGGCGCCGCCCAGGGCCAACGAGCCGGTATCGCCCATGAAAATCTGCGCCGGCGGCGCGTTGAACCACAAAAAGCCAAGCCCGGCCCCGATCAGCGCCCCACAGACCACGGAGAGTTCCGCCGTACCGGGGACGGCATTGAGCAGCAGATAGTCGGCATAGTTCTGCGAACCCACGAGATAAGCGATCAGCCCGAAACAGGCCGCCGCTACCATCACCGGCACGATAGCCAGACCATCGAGCCCGTCGGTCAGGTTCACCGAATTGCCCGCCGCCACGACTACAAAGCCGCCGAACAGAATGTAGAAATAGCCCAGATTGACCGCCAGATCCTTGACGAAGGGGAATAGCAGCGAGGTGCCATAGGAGCCCGAGGCCAGTTGCGAGATGAAGAAGGCCGCAATGCCGCCGATCAGCGCTTCCAGGATCAACCTTTGTTTCGAGCCGAAACCGGCATGGCTCATGCGCTTGACCTTGAGATAGTCGTCGTAAAAGCCAATGGCGCCAAAGCCGACCGTGACGAACAGCACCACCCAGACATAGCCATTGGTCAGGTTCGACCAGAGCAGCGTCGAGATCACCGCACCCGAAAGGATCATCAACCCGCCCATGGTGGGCGTGCCCTTCTTGGTCAGCAGGTGCCCGGCCGGCCCGTCCTCGCGGATCGGCTGCCCCCGGCCCTGCTTGACGCGCAACAGCGCGATCATGCCCGGCCCGAACAGGAACACGAAGAATAGCGCCGTCACCACCGCGCCGGCGGTGCGAAACGTGATGTACCGGAACACATTGAAGGCGGCGAGCTGCTCACCCAATTGGCCAAGGAAATAGAGCATTCTTGTCTGCTACGCTTTCGGGTGTGTCAGCTCTGCGCAAAACGCGCTTTGATTTCGGAGACGAGGCGCGACAGGCCCACGCCATTGGACCCTTTGATCATAACTGCATCGCCATAAGCAAGATCGCCCACGATCACCTCGAGCGCTTCTCCAATGGCGTTATGGTGGCTGGTCAGCAAGTCTGGCGGCAATGTCGCGGCAAGTGCCGCCATGGCCCTGCCGACCAGATGCACCCGTTCGGCGCCGCTGTTTCTGACCGCGTCGGCCAGCCCGGCATGCATGGTCTGGGCAGCCTCGCCCAGTTCCAGCATATCGCCCAGAACGATCACCTTGCGTCCCCCGGGTGCCACAATCGACGCCAATACATCCAGCGCTGCCCCCATAGAGGCGGTATTGGCATTATAGCTTTCATCGATCAGCAGCAGCGGCCTGTCATCCGGGCCGAGAATGACGCGCTCGCCCCGGCCCGGCTGGGCGCCGAAGCCACGAAGCGCTCTAAGCGCGGTCTCCGGCTCGATACCCGCCAGATGCGCGACCACCAGCGCCGCCGTGGCATTGGACAGCATGTGCCGCCCCGGCACGTCCAGGGCCAGCGCATAGCGCTCCTCGCCCCGCACGATCACAGCCGCGCTTCGCTCCGCGGCGGTTTCCTCTTCGGTGATCTGCCAGTCGACGCCGCGCGCAAAGCCATAGGTTACGACCCTGCCGACCCCGGCCGCCGCTGCCAGTTCGAGCAGGAGATTGATCTGCGGATGATCGGCATTGAGCACCGCCGTACCGCCCGGCTCCAACCCCTCGAAAATTTCGGCCTTGGCCCGCGCGATATTGTCCAGGCTCCCCAGCCTTTCCAGATGCGCGGCAGCAATGCTCGTGATCACCGCCACATGCGGGCGCACCAATTGGCTCAACGGCCGGATTTCGTCGGGGGCATTCATGCCCATCTCGAAAACGCCGAACTGCGCCGTTTCGGGCATTCGCGCCAGCATCAGCGGCACGCCCCAATGGTTGTTGAAGCTCTTGATCGAGGCATGGGTCTCCCCTGCCGCCTCGAAGACCACGCGCAGGGCTTCCTTGGTCGTGGTCTTGCCCACGCTGCCGGTAACGCCGACGATAAAACCCCGGCTCCGCTCCCGCGCGGCGCGCGCCAGGTCGCGCAATCCGCCCAGGGCGTTGGGCACGACGATGCGCCCATCGCCTTCCCCTCGGCTCACCAGCGCAGCTACGGCCCCATTGGCCAGCGCCGTATCGACGAAATCATGCCCATCGAACCGGTCGCCCTTAATGGCGACGAACAGCGCCTCCGGCCCCAGCTCGCGGCTGTCGATGGAAATTGAATTGATCTCGGTGGCTGAGACGCCCGACGCATGACCACCGGTGGCCGCGAGGATGGCGTGGAGGGTGAAGAGAGGCGGGCTCATCAAGACAGCCTTCGGTCAGAGTTTTCAGTCGATCCAGGAAGTATCGGTTCCAGCACCTCCCTCCCCCTTGAGGGGAGGGAACGAGGGTGGGGGTCCATCGGTGGACCACAAAACCACCCCCTCCCCGACCCTCCCCTCAGGGGGGAGGGGGCGCAATCCATTGACATCCCAACGCTCGCCAGAGCTCTACCCTTTGACCGCAGCCTCGACCACTTCATGGTCCGAAAAATGCGTCTTGGTGGTGCCGATGATCTGATAGGTCTCATGCCCCTTGCCCGCCACCAGCAGCACGTCGCCCGGCTTGAGCGACTTAACGGCCTTCTCGATAGCGTCCTTGCGGTCAGCAATTTCGGTTGCCCCCTTGGCACCCGCGAGCACCTCGGCGCGGATCGCGGCCGGGTCCTCGGTGCGTGGATTGTCGTCGGTGACAATCACCACATCGGCAAGCTCGCTGGCAATTTCGCCCATTTGAGGGCGCTTGCCCTTGTCCCGGTCGCCACCGCAGCCGAACACCACCGATAGCTTGTTCTTGGCATAGGGCCTGAGGGTTTGAAGCGCCACGCGCAGGGCTTCCGGCTTGTGCGAATAATCAACAAAGATGGCCGCGCCATTGTGTTCGGCCACCAGTTCGAGCCGCCCGCGTGCGCCTACCAGTTCGGGCAGCGCCGCAAAGGCGTCCGCCTTGTCCACACCGGCCGACATGGCCAGGGCCGCTGCGATCAGCGCATTGGACACCTGGAACTCGCCCGGGATCTTGAGATGAAAGCTGACCTTCTCCCCGATATGGCGCACTTCCACGCGCTGCCCATAGCCTTCCGGCTTGATCGAGAGGATTTCGATATAGGCGCCTTCGCGTCCGACCGTCAGCAGCGTGGCGCTGGCCGACAGGGCCGCGAACATGAACTGCTCATGCTCGGGATCGTCGACATTGACAATGGCCGCGCCGCCATCGACCAGGAGGTCCGTGAACAGCCGCAATTTGGCATTGCGGTATTCGTCCATATCCTTGTGATAGTCGAGGTGATCACGGCTGAGATTGGTGAAGGCCACCGCCTCGAAATGGATGCCGTCGAGCCGGTGCTGGTCCAGCCCATGGCTAGAGGCTTCCAGCGCTACGTGATCGATGCCCTGCGCCTTGAGCGCCCGCATGGCCTGGTGCAGCGTGCGCGAATCCGGCGTCGTCAGCGCGCCTTCGATACGGCGCTTGGATGTCTCGATGCCTAGTGTGCCGATGCTGGCCCCGGGCACACCGGCATGGTCCCAGATCTGGCGCACAAACGAGGCGACCGAGGTCTTGCCATTGGTGCCCGTCACCGCCACCAGGATTTCCGGCTGCGGCTCGAACACGCGGCTTGCCGCGCGGGCATAGGCGGCGCGCACATCCTTGACGATGATCACAGGCACACCCGGATCGCCCGGCGGCGCGGTATCGGTCACAACCGCCAGGGCGCCGCGCCCGACCGCATCGGCCACGAATTGATTGCCATGCACTTTGGCCCCGGGTAGCGCGAAGAAAATATCGCCCGGCTCGATCCGGCGGCTGTCCGAATTCAACCCGAAAACAGCTCCCAACCCCTTCTTGGGACGGGCGCCGGAACCTTCGAGCAACTGGGTTACGCTAAGAGACACCGATCAGAATCCTTCTGGATAGAGTTGTCTGACTTCCGCGGGCACAATCTGCTGGTCGACCATTTCGCTGAAGTCGGGGGCGATTCCGAGCATGGGAGCCACCCGTTGAATGACACGGCCTGTCAGCGTGCCGGCATTCCAGCCCGCCGTCGTGCCCGATTGGGCGTTTTCCGCCTTGGGCTCGTCCACCATGACCACCATGGCATAGCGCGGATTATCGAGCGGAAAGGCCGAAGCAAAAAAGTTCGTGACCTTGTTGGACGAGTACCGGCCATCGACCACCTTTTCGGCCGTGCCGGTCTTGCCGCCCACCCGATAGCCCTGCGCCGCCTTGTTCATCTGCGAGCCCGACCCGCCGGTCGAAATGGCATTGAGGCGCATAAGATAGCGGATATAGGCGCTGGTCTGGGGCTGCAACACGCGCTCATAAAGCGGCTCGGCGTCGGCAATGTCGCGCTTGTAGAGCGTGGGGGCGATATAATTGCCGCCATTCACGAAGGCCGCATAGGCCGTGACCATATGCAATGGCGACACCGACAGCCCGTGGCCGAACGAGGCCGTCGCCGCGGCCACCTCCGAAAAACTGTCCGGCACGGTGGGCACGCGCATTTCGGGCAATTCGAACTCGACGCGCTTGTCGAACTTCATGCGGCTCAAAAAGGCACGGTAATTCTCCTTGCCCATGGCCTGCATGATCCGGATCGTGCCGATATTGGACGAGTACTTATACACTTCGGGCAGCGCCAGAATGCGGTGCTTGCCATGGAAATCGTCGATCGTATAGCGGCCGAAGCGAATGCCATAGCGCGCGTCGAACTGGTCGGTAATCCGCACCGCGCCGCTGTCGAGCGCACCGGCCATGGTCACCGTCTTGAAAATCGAGCCCGGCTCGAAAATACCCGATGTGATGCGGTTGAACGTGTCCTTGACCAGCGCCGTGGCCGGCTCATTGGGATTGAAATCCGGCACCGAGGCCAGCGCAACGATCTCGCCGGTGTAAATATCCATCATCACGCCGGCCGCCGCGACGGCCTGATAGCGCGTCATGGCATCCATCAATTGCTCGTGCAGCACATGCTGCACCCGCATATCGACGCTGAGCTCAACCGGCGTCAGCGCATTGCCGCGCGCCAATCCCAGCTCCTGCAATAGGGCAACGGACTCGCTGTCCATATGCCGCTCGATCCCGGCAATGCCCTGATTGTCCACATTGGTGGACCCAAGGATATGCGCGGCTTCGTTCATCGCCGGATAGAAGCGCTTGGATTCGGTGATGAAGTCGATGCCCGGAATGCCCAGCCGCATCACCGCTTCCTCAATGGCCGGGGTCAATTCGCGCTTAACCCAGACAAAGCCCTGATCGCCGGTCAGCCGGTTGCGCAGCCAGTCCTCTTCAATATCGGGCAGCACTGTACGCAGCTTGCGCACGGCCTCTTCAACATCGATGATCCGGCGCGGCTCCGCATAGAGCGAAGGCACGCGGATATCGACGGCCATTTCCAGCCCATTGCGATCCAGGATCGGTGGGCGCGTCGCGGTGATGGCGTCGCGCGTCTGCCCCTCAATGGTCTGATCGGTCTCGGTCATGCCCAATTGCACAAGCCGCCCGCCGACCAGGCCCAACCCGAGCACCACGGCCAGCACCATCCAGCGGATACGGGCCTGCGTCAGGTTCCCGCGCTGCTTGCGCGCGCCCTCAAGGGCAATGGTCGGAGCGAAGTCTTCGGTCACGACGGCCATTATTCAATGCCCTCCATTTCCAGAATGGCATCGATAGGGTCGATCCCCTCGGAAATCGCGGCAAACAGCGCGTCCATGGCCGCCGTATCGGGTTTGGCCGGGCGCATCGGCAGCGCCGTGAACGAGCCGAACTGCTCCTGCTGCACCGGCCCGATAGCCAGTTCGGCCTGATGCCGCTTGACGATAGGATCTATATGGCCCGGCTGGTTCAGCACCGCCCAATCGGCCTTGAGCAGAGACAATTGCCCCTCCTGATCCTCGATCCGCGCCGCCAGCGCCGTCCGCTCCGACGCCGTGCCCTCGATGGAGAATTTCAGCGCATAGACGCCGGCCAGCATCGCCACCGACACAAAGATCAGGAAAATATTGAGGTTCCGGATCATGCCGCCCCCCGGATCTGCGGCACGCTGAGGCCGGAAAGATCGACCGCCCGCGCCGGCTCAGCCGTCCGCACACCGCTGCGCAGCACAGCCGAGCGCGCGCGCGGATTGCGGGCCAGTTCCGCCTTGCCCGATTTGACCGCCTTGGAAACCGGATGCCAGCGCCGCGGCGCCAATTCCACCTGCGGCAGATGCCGCGATGTGGCCGGCCCACCCTTGTCCGGATCGAAGAAGCGTTTAACGATCCGGTCTTCCAGCGAATGGAAGCTCACAACCGCCAGCTGCCCGCCCGCGGGCAGCAGCCTTTCGGCGGCAAACAGTCCCTCGACCAATTGGTCGAATTCGCCATTAACCGCAATGCGCAGCGCCTGGAAAGACCGCGTTGCCGGATGCGTGTCCCCCGGCTTGCGCCCGATGGCCTTTTCAATGATCCGCGCCAGCTCCAGCGTCGTGGTAATCGGCGCCTCCTGCCGAGCCGCCACGATAAACTGCGCAATCCGGCGCGATTTCCGCTCCTCGCCAAAGGCATAGAGCAGATTGGCCAGCGGTTCGGCATCCAGCTCATTGACCAGATCTGCCGCGCTCGTCCCCTCCCGGCTCATGCGCATATCGAGCGGCCCCTCACGCATGAACGAAAAGCCGCGCTCGGCCTGGTCGAGCTGCATGGAGGAAACGCCGATATCGAGCACCACCGCATCCACGCGCCCGAAATCGGCCGCCAGCATGTCGAGCTCGGAAAATGTGCCCGCCACAAAGCGAAAACGGTCCGGAAAATCCGCCTCGAGCGCGGCGACATGAGGCGCAACCGATGGATCGCGGTCAATGCCGATCACCTCGGCCCCCGCCTCCAGCAGCGCACGCGAATAGCCGCCGGCGCCGAACGTGCCATCGACAATGCGACGGCCCGCCACCGGTTCCAGGGCCGCCAGCACTTCGGCAAGCAGCACGGGCACATGCGGACCGCCCGGCTCATCGGTTTCGGGCAGCAAAGACTTGCCCATATCCGCTAACACTCCACTCCGGCCGGCTGGAACCGGTTACTTAAACTGAGCGCCGATCTTGCATAGTGACGCTTAAGATTCTGTTTCCCATTCGCGCGCGCTCAGCATCAATGGCGCCTGCGCCACCGGCATGGTCACCACCACATCCCCGGCCTTGGTTTCGCGCTCCACATAGCGATGCGCCTCCACAATCTGATTGAGCGGAAAAATCCGGTCCGTCACCGCCCGCACCACACCCTGCTCCAGCAGCGTGTTCAGAATATGCAAGTCCTTGAGCTTGTCGGCCTCGCCCCGCAGACCGGTCGTTGCCAGCTTGCCGCGCTTTCCACCGCGCTTACCGCCCGTCAGCATCAGCCCGAAAATACCCCAGCTCGGCACCGTCGTCAGATAAATCCCACCCGGCTTCAACGCCGGCGCACTGGCCGCGAAACTGGATTTGCCCACGGCGTCGAACACCACGTCATAGGCCTCCCGCGCATCGGTAAAATCGTTCGCCTGCCGGTCGATGAAATGGTCCGCGCCCAGCTTTTCCATAAGCGCGCGATGCCGCCCCGACGCCACCGCCGTTACCTCGGCCCCGAAATGCTTGGCCAATTGCACCGCCATGGCACCAACGCTGCTGGCCGCGCCATTGATCAGCACATGGTCGCCCGGCTTCACCTGCCCCTCGTCGCGGATAAACGGCATGGCCGTGAGATAGGCATAGCTCAGCCCGCCCAGTGGAATAAGCGCGACCCCATCGGGCACCTTGACCAGGGGAGCAGTTTCCTTGAGGCAAACATATTCGGCCATGGCACCCAGGCTCGCGCCCGTGCAACCATGCACCCGGTCGCCCACCGCAAAGCGGGTTACGCCCGGCCCCACCGCCACCACGACGCCGGCAATATCATCACCCAGCACGTCGAGCTTGGGCCGGAACAATCCGCCGAACAGCCGCACGATAAATGGGTCGGCCTTGCGGAAGGCACAATCGGCCAGCGTCACGGTGCTCGCATGCACTTCCACCAGCACCTCCCCCGGCCCCGGGACCGGCTTTGCCCGCTCGACGATTTCAATCACCTCGGGCCCGCCATAGCGATTTTGCGCAGCAACTTTCATCTTTCCATTCTCCATGTTTCATCGATCACGCTGGGCCACGGCCCGCGCGTCGCGCGTTTCAAAAGCGTCGTTCAGTTCAGTTCAGATCAGGCGTCCGGTTCCGGCGGCGCCCATTGGAACACCTGGTCCAGCGGCACGCGGAACACATGGGCAATCCGGAACGCCACTTCCAGCGAGGGCGAATAGCGCCCCTGCTCAATGGCCACGATCGTCTGCCGGGTCACCCCGACCTGCTCGGCCAGCGCCGCCTGGGTCATTTCCCCGGCATGAAAGCGCAAGGTGCGGATAGAATTGCTGACATTGGCCTGTCCCTTGCCCATGGCGGTCACATCGTCCGGTAATAATAGAGTTCGGACGCCGCATTGATTGTCCCGCCGATCACCGGCGCCACGAACAGCGCATAAACGGCCCAATTGGCATCGGCCCCAAAAGCCAGCGGGATCAGCGCCAGCGCCGCCACAATCGAGGTGGCAATCCCGCTATTGCGCAGGCTCCTGGCGGCCACCGCATGGTCCCGCTCATCGGCCGGTTCATCCTTGAGTTCCTCGCGCTGGGCAATCGACACCAGAATGGTCCCGAGGATTGCGCCAATAATATTGAACCCGATCATCGCCCCAACGGCCCAAAGCAGCTTCTGCGCAATCTCGGCAATCGTGCCCGCCGCACCCCCATTCACCGCGTCCCAGCCCAGCCAGCCACCAATCACCACCACGCCCAGCAATTGCACCCAGGCCATCATTTCCTTCGACGTCATTTCTCGTTCCGTGTCTCGTTATCTGGACATAAGGTATGCGAAACAAGACATAATGTCAATTATTTCTTACATAGTGTCGAGCATAAGGGACACCGAAGAGGCGTATGACGTTCTGATCAGGAACCAGCATTGCATTGACCTTGACCGATCAAGGGCTGCAAACTGGCTCTGAGTACAGAATTTCTAGTTTGGTAATTGAATGGCCGGGGCAGTTCGGAAAATCAAAGCTTTGGATCGCTCCGTGCTGATCACGGCGCTCATTCTCGCGGTCGCCGCACCGAATTTTCTGTCCGCTTTTGGGGCACACAACCTTGTCACCGCATATATCTGCCTTGCCATAAACCTCGCGATCTCCCTCGCCGGCTACATGACAGGGCGTGGCCGTCCGTTTTGGCTCGCCTGGGCCGTTTTATGCGTGGCGTCTCTATTCCTCCTCGGTTTTCCCGACCCGCTGACCGCGACCATCACACTGCTGCCGCCAGTTCTGGCATCCGTGCTCGGATAGGCTTCCAACTGCCATGGCCCGCCGCGTCGCCCCCCGGGGGGTGCGCCCTGAGGGCCTCGTGTTTCATTGGCGTTTTTGGGGTGGGAAGGAGACGGCCGGCTTTCGGAAAGTGCCTGCGAAATACAGACTCTTTTGGTACCTCTCCAAAGTTCTTCGCCTTCGCTGGACGGCGGCACTTTTTTTTGCAGAGAGAATCGGATTGACTCCCTATAATTCCCAAAATATGATCTATAGGGACTTATGGGGAATAAAAGAGGACGTTTGTGTCGAGCGACTTTTTGACGGTTGAGGCCGCCGCCGCCATCCTGCAAATGCATCCCAAGACGGTACTGCGCTACATCCGCGAGGGGCGACTTCGGGCCACCAAGCTGGGAAAGCAGTACCGTCTCCTTCGGTCCGACCTGAATGCGTTTGCCGGCGCCAGCGCGCCAGGTGACGGCCAGGCCAGGGTCACGAGCATCGTTGACGTCCAGAACGTGGATAGCTTGACGCTGCAGCGGCTGACTGCGGTTCTGCTCGGTGCAGCACACGGCAAGGATACGGCAACCACCTCGCTGTCCGTCGATATCGCGCATGATGCCGCGCGGGACAGCGCCAAGGTCATCATAGTCGGCTCGCCGGACGACGCGGCAACGCTGCTTAAGCTTGTCAGCGCATGTCTGGAGGGCTGACATGATCTACAAGACCGATGAGGGCCGGGCTTTTGTCCTGCGACACTATCGGGCAGTTCTTGATGCCTGGCCGGTTCAAAGCCGCGAGACATCCATATCAACGCGCCAAGGCGAAACATTCATTCTGACGAGCGGGCCCGACAAAGGGCCGCCGCTGATCCTGCTGCACGGCTCGGCGACGAACTCGGCTAGCTGGGTTGGTGACATCGGGACCTGGAGCCAGCACTTCCGCGTGCACGCGATCGATTTGATCGGAGAACCTGGCCTGAGCGCCCCTTCCCGGCCGCCCCTCGGGTCCGGCGCTTATCAAGAATGGCTTGATGATGTTCTGGATGGCTTGGGCCTGCAACAGGCGGCGGTGATCGGACTGTCCCTTGGTGGATGGGTCGCCATGGACTACGCAATCCGGCGACCTGATCGTGTCGGCAAGCTTGTCCTGATCAGCCCCGGCGGCATTGGACGTAATCGGAATATTCTGCTCTGGGCGCTCCCGCTGCTTCTCCTCGGCGCATGGGGTCGGCGCAAGATGCAGGCGCGCATCGGCGGCAAGGCACTCCTCGATCCCGCCTTCGCCACCAGCCCGCTTGGGGTGATGAGCGACACCATCTTCGCGCACTTCAATCCCCGCACCGAAAGGCTACCAACGCCAAGTGACGCGGAATTGCAGGCGCTGCCTATGCCGGTCATGGCGTTGCTGGGCGGCAAGGACGTCTTCATAGATGCGGCCGAAACCCGAATGCGCCTCGAACGAAACGTGCGGAACCTCACCATGCGTTACCTGCCGGAGGGCCTGCACTTCATGCCTGAGCAAACTGCCGCGGTGGACGCATTCCTGCTGGCCTAGATCGACGTCAAATGCGGTCGAGCCAAGCGGTCGAACGCACCGCTGGATCTGCATTGCCCCCTTCATTCCCCGACCATGGTGATATGAGCACACTCGACCAAGCCTTTGCCCATCCGGATCCTTCGGCCCGGCTCAATGCTGTCCTTCTGGCAGGCATAAAGCCCTCGCTACTCGATCTCGACGCCCTGCTGAACCGCTGCGCTGTCGAGCCTGACTTTCAGGTGCGTGAAATGCTGACCTGGGCCCTGATCCGCCTGCCTGCAGCTGCGGTCGTGCCTAGACTGATTGGCGAGCTTTCGCGCGAAGAGGCGCAGGCTCGCAGTCAGGCCCTGCACACGCTGTCCAAGTTTCGGGATGCCTCGGCATGGAAGGCAGTTGCTGCGCGGCTTGATGACGAGGATCAGGGAGTCGTTCGCACCGCATGGTATGCAGCCGTTGCGATTGTTCCTGAGGACCAGCGCCACTGGCTGGCGGAGAAACTGGCGTTGAGCCTCGGACGCGGAGACCGAGACACTCAGCTCAGTTTGAGTCGCGCCCTTGTTGGCTTGGGATGTGACATCATCGAGCCGATGCTGACGGCCGCCAAGGGGCGTGACGACGAGGCAGTTCGGCTCCACGCGGCAGCAACGCAGCGGCTGTTGCACGATGCGGATGCGGGGTTTGCTTCCTCGCTCAAGGTTGCCCGCAGAGAAGTTGCCCTTGGTAAAACCAGATCAACGAAAGGATGAGAACGAGTGCGGCCATATGGCGAAGAGCGGCTGCTTTGCGGGCGAAAATTATCCTGTGAACGGCAGAAATGGGGTCGAAACCTGCCGTCCCGATTTGCCTCTTTGTCGGCATGCCCCACCGACCGTCACCCTCGGCCTTGAGCCGAGGGCTCTGTACTTTGGGATTGTTACCGGGCCGTTATGGAACGACACAATCCCCAAAGACTTGGTCCCGGGCGACATCGTCAAGTGAAGAACCCTCGGCTCAAGGCCGAGCGTGACGCGCGGTGGGTGGGGAGAGACCTGTTGCAGCGGCAAGTTCCAGCAAACTCCTCCGATGGCCAGAATGTCCCCCATGGGGTCGGCTCCTGCCGCCCCACCCCCCCCCCCTTGGTCCCCCCCCCCACAAGGGGGAGGGAGGCGAGATAGGACTTAGCTTCAGCTAAGTCCGTTGAATCGAGCAGGGTGGGGGTGTCGGCCTCTCAACGCTTTGAGACGACAGGCAATTCACAAAGTAATCCCCGCCCCTCCGTCCTCCGCCATAATCCCCCCGTCCTCACCGACAACACGCGGTACCGACGAAGTGCCGGGTGAGGAGGCAGGCCGCACGGTGTCGATCGGGCGGAGGCGTGTATGCTGACCACCGGTCGCTCAACTGAAGCGAGCGGCGACAGGCGGCGATGGATGTTTCGGCATCCGGGCCAAAGGTCTGCGCCGGTCGTGGATGGGATGAGCAACCCGCAAGGGGGCCGCTCGATGCATGCGTCCGAAATCCTGTTCGTGGGAAGCGGCTTTCGCCTCTTCTTTAATTTAACCGAGGCGAAAGCCGCTTTTCACCGTGCAAACCCGGAGACGCCAGCGTCGTTCGGACCTTCGGCATGCGCTCAGCATCGCGGAACGCTCTTTGAACTCATGCAGAAAACAAAACGGCCGGGAAAACCCGGCCGCCTCAATCTTACGCCTCGCGGGCCTTGGGCCGCGCCTGTCGGGTTTCCCCGAATTCAGCGGCGTCGAATGCCCTGTCGCCCCTTTCGTCCCGCACGCGGGTCGGCAAGCCAATCTTGCCCAAAAGGTCCAGGAACGGCACGGGCGGCAATTCCTCGATATTGGCCATACGGTGGCAATCCCAATCGCCCTTGGCGATCAGCATGGCCGCGGCAATGGCGGGCACGCCGGCCGTATAGGAAATCGCCTGGCTATTGGTCTCGGCAAAGGCCTCTTCATGGTCCGAAATATTATAGACCAGCAATTCGGTCTCGACCCCGTTGCGCTCGCCCTTGATCAGGTCGCCGATAAAGGTCTTGCCCGAATAATCCGGCGCCAGCGACATCGGATCGGGCAAAACCGCCTTGACCACTTTAAGCGGCACCACTTCAAGCCCTTCGGCTGTCGTCACCGGCTGCTCGGACAGAAGCCCCAGCTTGTTCAGCACCGTAAAGACATTGATGTAATGCTCGCCAAAGCCCATCCAGAAGCGGATATCGGGCACGCCGAGATTGGCCGAGAGCGAATGGATTTCATCGTGGCCGGTGAGATAGGTCGTGTGTTCGCCCACCACCGGCAGATCGTCCGTGCGCTTGACCTCGAACATCTTGTTGGCTGTCCACTGGCTTTGCTGCCAGCTCCAGACCGTGCCGGTAAATTCGCGGAAATTGATCTCGGGATCGAAATTGGTGGCGAAATAGCGCCCATGGCTGCCGGCATTGACGTCGATAATGTCGATGCTGTCGATCCGGTCGAAATAGGCATTGGCGGCCAGCGCGGCATAGGCATTGACCACACCGGGGTCGAACCCGGCGCCCAGAATGGCGGTCACGCCCTTGCGCTCGCATTCCTCGCGGCGCTTCCACTCGTAATTGCCGTACCAGGGCGGCGTCTCGCAGATCTTTTTCGGGTCCTCGTGAATGGCCGTGTCGATATAGGCCACGCCCATGTCGATACAGGCGCTGAGCACGCTCATATTGAGGAAAGCCGATCCTGCATTGAGAACGATCTGGCTCTTGGTCTGCCGGATCAGGGCCTTTGTAGCTTCGACATCCATGGCGTCGAGCTGGTGGGCGGCCAGAATACCCGGGCGCTTGAGCGCCTTTCTCTCGAGAATGCCGGCGACCAGCGCCTCGCATTTCGAAACCGTGCGGGAGGCAATGTGGATGTCTCCGAGCACATCATTGTGCATTGCTGCCTTATAGGCAGCGACTTGCGCGACACCTCCGGCGCCGATGATCAACAGGTTCTTTTTCAATTGGCACGAAACACCTTTTTCGAGGGGTAACGGATCAGCCCGTCATTATGACAGGCTGGCGACATAGTCGGCATAATCGAAACTTTTCACAAGGTCGACTGCGCCGTTTTTTCTGCGGATGGCTATAGCGGGCATTGCCACGCCGTTGAACCAGTTTTTCTTCACCATGGTGTATCCCCCTGCATTCAGAAGGGAAATCCGGTCGCCCACAGCCAGCTTCCAGGGGAAATCGAAGGTGCCGAAAACATCGCCCGCAAGGCAGGACTTGCCGGCGATCTGGTAATGATATGGCCCCTCGTTGGGCGCCACCGATGCACTTTCGCGATAGACCAGCAGGTCCAGCATATGCGCCTCAACCGCGCTATCCACGATCGCTACGGACATTTCGTTTTCGACAATGTCGAGCACCGAAACCTCGAGCGTGGTGGTACCGGTCACGATGGCGTCGCCGGGCTCGAGATAGACCTGCAGGCTGTACTTTTCGGCAAAGGCCTTCAACCGCGCCGCCAGCGCATCGAGGGCATAATTCTCGCCGGTAAAGTGAATGCCGCCGCCAAAGCTGACCCAGTCGATCCGCTCAAAAAAACTCCCGAGCTTGGCTTCGAAGGCATCGAGCAGCGCTGCAAAGGAGTCGAAGGAATCGTTTTCGCAATTGCAGTGGATCATGAAGCCGCTGACGCGATCCATCGCCTGCTCGACCCGCTCGAGATTCCACTCGCCCAACCGGCTGAATTTGCGCGCCGGATCGGCAATGTCGAAATGTGAGTGGCTGACACCCGGATTGACCCGCAACCCAACCGGCAAATGCCGCGCCTTGTCGCCGAAGCGGTCGAGCTGGTTGAGCGAATTGAAGATCACCTTGTCCGCATGGGTAATGGCCTCATCGATCTCATGATCGGCCCAGGCAACCGAATAGGCATGCGTTTCCCCGCCGAACTTCTCGCGGCCCAGCCGCACCTCATTGAGCGACGAAGATGTCGATCCGTCCATATGCGGTGCAATCTGCTCGAAGGTGGACCAGGTGGCGAAGGCCTTGAGCGCCATCACGCATTTGGCCCCCGACAACGCCCGCAGGCGGTCCACCTTGGCCAGGTTCCGGTCAAGCGCGGTCTCGTCGATCAGGTAGTAAGGGGTATCGATGGGCATCGCGCTTACTTCAACTCTCCATAGGCGTGTGCCCGCCAGTTCAAGAACGGCGGAGGAAAGCCGCACGATGTAGCGACCCGAACCGTCATGATCAAGGGTACAAAACGACCCTGCCCCGAAGCCAGGCTCCGGGGCAGGGTCGCGCTGGCGATCCGTCGCGGATCAGTTGCCGCTCAATCGTCATCGCCATAGTTCACCGACGACAGCGACTCGGTGACGCACAGCGACTTGTCTTTGAAGGGGCAAGTGTCGCCCGTCCAGGCGAGAGCAGGGGCCGCGGCTCCGGCAACAATGGTCAGCGCGAGGATGGCAGAGAGGATATTTTTCATGTTGGGGCTCCTTGTGTTTGAAGACACCAAGGAACCTGCCATTGCCCACATTGCGGCAGCATTGCCGGCGGATAACCATTGCTTTCCGGTGCATTAAACTACTGTCATCAAACAGAAAGCCGACCTGAGAAGCAATGCCAGTTGACCTGTAAGCCGGGTTCTGTAAGGCCGCGTTGCCGCGACGTGGTGACCATTCATCTGAGGCCGCTGTTGCCAGCGCGCTCGTGCAACCAACCCGGACGACATGGCCTCGAAACAGGCTGGGTTGCCCCGCGTCATCCCTATTTGGTCTTGCTCCCGGTGGGGTTTACCGTGCGGCCTCTGTCGCCAGACGCCCGGTGCGCTCTTACCGCACCCTTTCATCCTTACCCCGGCACGCCGGGGCGGTTTGCTTTCTGTGGCACTTTCCCTGGGGTCGCCCCCGGCGGCTTTTAGCCGTCACCGTGTTTCGATGGAGCCCGGACTTTCCTCCAGCGGACAGTTACCCGTCCGCCAGCGGTCACCCGGTCAACTGGCGGGGCCTATGTGCGGTTTTGGCGCGACGCCGTCAAGTCAGCAACGGCTGCGGCCTGGGCCGGGTTATAGCCTGATAGGCCAGATTGATTGCCGACATGCGCGCCGTAGCCACATCGATCAGCTCTTCGGGCACGCCCTTGGCGATCAGTCGGTCGGGATGATGTTCGGCCACCAACAGCCGATAGACGCGCCTGACCTCCTCCGGCGGCGCCTCGCTGGTCAGGCCCAGCACTCTATAGGGATCGACGCCCTCCTCCAGCATCACATGCTGGGACGCGATCTGCTCGAAACGCGCCTCGTCGAACCCGAATATCGTGCTGACATCGCGGAGGTAATCCAGCTCAGCCTCATGGACGAGCCCATCAGCCGTAGCGATAAAAAACAGACTATCGAGCACATGCTCGAGCGTATCAGGCGCGTCCGCGAAAAAGCGGGCGACCTTGCGGGCATAGGTGTCGTAACCCGCCACGTCCTGCTTGGCGAGATTGAACAACCGCTCTACCTGCGGCTCACTGCCCTTGGCGATCTCCACCGTCGCGTTGAAGGCACGCACCTCGGAGGCCGTCACTGCGCCATCGGCCACAGCCATTTTGGCTGACAGGGCAATCAAGGCCAGCGTGAAGGCCGCGTCGCGCCCGCCGGGCAGCCAAGTATCCGGATCGAGAATATTGGCGACATGCCCGGCAATGCCGGTTCTTTGGGTGAACGAGCCCAGAAAGGCAGAAAATTTCTGCCACACATCACGATTGTCTTCGGCCTTGCGCACGCAACAGAGCATTTTTCCGGGCTTCCCTTCCCGTTGGGCCAACACGCTTACCGCCTATCGCCGCCCGGGTCCATGTCCCTCAGGGCATGGCCGCCTTGCCGCTCACTCAAACGAATAGGCGTCATAGCCGTAAGTACGCGGAAAGCGCGTGACCCGTGCCCGAGAATTTGGGCCTTGGTCGAGAAAGAAACCATCCGGATCGTAATCCCCCATATCCGCCGGTGCCCCGCCCGACTGCCGGCGGGCCAGGAATTCGGAGAGCGGCCCGCTCTCCCAGTCTTCCAGGTCCTGGGCGGTAACAACGATATCGGGCGTTTCGACAATCAGTGGTGCGGATGCGGCTACAACGCTGCGCGGCACCGAAACAGGCCGCTCCGACACCGGTGTCGGGAAGGTGACGAAGCGTGTCCGCGATACGGTCGCAACACTGTCCGCCGCTGGTTCAGGCGCGGACGCCGCCACGGGTTCGGTCTGTTCAGGGCTCGCGATTTCGGCAGGTTCGGTCGAACCGCGATCGCTGATATAGCTGGGTAGCTCCCGGCCCGATTGCAGGAAACTATCGACGGCATCGTTTCCCAAAACCCGCGCGTTAACCGCTGCCGTGGTCACCGGATCGGGTGCCGGCGCGAGCGCTGGTTTCGCCTCGGCGATCGGGGCGACGGCGGCTTCTGCCGGCCGCGCATCGGCTTCGGCAATCGCGACCGACTGCGGACGCTCGGTCGCCGGTGTTGGCATGCTTGCCGCCGGCAATGCCTGCTCATCGAGAACGGCAATCGTCGGCGCGCGCGGCCCGCTGAACTGACGCAAGGTTCCATCGGCAGCCGGAATGGCGACGACCAACAGGGCGCCGGCCCAGGCCAGGCCATTGGTAATGCGGCGATCAATCTGCATAGAAAAAGACTTCCAATATGCTCCGCCCGAGCGCGCGGACATGCCCGCTTTTCATGGCCACAATATGAAGGCCACTTTGCCGCGAATTTGAACCGAGTCGCCTGAACGCAAGCTGAACGGGTCGGGACCTAGGGCCGGCGCCCAAGCAGCCGCGCCAGCGCCAGGACCAGATTGGACCGGTTGAGCGTATAGAAGTGGAACTCTGTCACTCCTTCGTCGAGCAATTCGGTCACCTGTTCTGCGGCCACCGCGGCCGCCATCAGCGCATGGGTTTCCGGATCCTCGTCCAGCCCATCGAACCGCTCAGCCAGCCAATCGGGGATCGAGGCGCCACAGCGCGCGGCAAAGCCGGAAATCTGCTTGAACGAATGGATCGGCTGAATGCCGGGCACGATCGGCGCGGTAATGCCGGCCTTTCGCGCGCGTTCGAGATAGCGCAGATAATCGGCATTGGAGAAGAACATCTGGGTGATGGCGCGGTCGGCACCGGCATCGATCTTGCGCTTGAGATTGTCGATATCGGCATCCCAATCCACGCTTTGCGGATGCTTTTCGGGATAGGCCGCGACCGAAATATCGAAGTCGCCAATGCGGCGAATGCCGGCGACGAGATCGGCGGCATTCTGATAACCTTCAGGGTGCGGGGTGAAGGGTTGCCCCACCCCTTCCGGCGGATCGCCGCGCAAGGCCACGATCTTGGAGACACCGGCCTCGGCATAGCCGCGCACCACCTCGTCCACCTCGTCTCGCGTCGCCCCGACACAGGTCAGATGCGCCGCCGCCGGCACACCTTTATCGCCGGTGATGCGGCGCACCATGCGCAAGGTGCGCTCGCGCGTCGAACCGCCAGCACCATAGGTGACGGAGACGAAGCGCGGGCTGAGAGGGGCCAGCTTGGTAATGCTGTCCCAGAAGCGCTCTTCCATCGCATCGGTCTTGGGCGGGAAGAATTCGAAGGAGAGCTGCAGGTCCGGGCGCTGGGCTGCCGTCTTGCGGCTGGCGCGCAGATTGTCGTCAATCATCTTTCTAGTCCACTTTGCTGCGGTCGCCGAGGTGCCAAAGGCACACAGTCAGCCCGCGATCCTTACTGTCACTGGGAAATTCACGCGCCGCAAGCACGTCGAGCCCGGCAAGCGCCGCCCAGTCATTCATCTGCTCCCGCGACAGACCCAGTCGCCTATGGGCATGATCGGTGCGCAGGAATTCGAGGTCATGCGGGGCGAAATCCACGATGAGGATTTCCCCGCCCGGTTTGAGCAGGCGCCTGGCCTGCGCCAGCATTCGGCCCGGATCGTCGAAATAGTGCAGCACCTGATGAATGACGACCACATCGGCCGGGCCGATGGATGGATCGAGCGCGCCGATATCGCCCAAGCGAACCTGCGCATGGCTGAGGCCCGAGGCGACCAGGCGCGAGCGGGCCACGGCCAGCATTTCCCGGCTGGAATCAAGGCCAATGCCCTGCTTATAGGCCGGCGCCAGAACTTCGAGCATGCGGCCCGTGCCCGTGCCCAGATCGACCAGGAGATCGACCTTGCGTCCGCCCAGCTCGGCCAGTACCGCGGCCTCGACCGCCGCTTCGGGAACATGGAGGGTCTTAAGCAGGTCCCAGCTTTCCGCGACCTTGGCGAAATAATCGGCGGCCACGGCCTGTTGTTCGGCCCGCGCCTCGGCCTGCCGTGCCTTATCGCGCTTACGCTCAGGCGCATTGGGATCGACGCGCGCAGTCAGCCAGCGGGCAAGCTCTGCACCCTGCCCTTCGGGCGCCAGCCGGTAATAGGCCCAGGCCCCTTCGGCATGGCGCTGCACCAGGCCTGCATCGGCCAGCAATTTGAGATGCCGGGACACGCGCGGCTGGCTCTGGTCGAGAATTTCGGTGAGATCCTTGACCGAATGATCGCCATCGGCCAGAAGCGCGAGCAGGCGCAACCGTGTGCTTTCGCCCGCCGCCTTTAATACCCCGACCAGTTTGCCCAATCCGCTCATCGCGTCCTCAAGATATAAAGATATCTTTATATCTAGTTCGACGACGAGGTCCAGCATCAATTTTCGGCCATGGTGATGCGCCGCCCGGCCATTTGGCTTCGCGGTTATAGGAAAAGAGCGGAGTCCCGAGACGGCTGCCGTCCCTGAAACAAAAAAACTGAAACGAAAGCCGTCTCGGGAACGCTTGCCATTCGCGCGCAGCGCTCATGGCCTTCTTGCTTAAAATCTCCCCACCGGGGAGATTTTGCCTGCGGCACAGCACGAAGCTGGTCGCTGCAGGCCGCCCTGTCGCGAGAGGAATGAGGGGAGTATGGGGCAGGTTTTTGGGGGCGGGGATTACTTGTGAATATTCTGTCGTCTCAATGCGTTGATAGTCCGACACCCCCACCCTGCTCGATTTAACGGACTTAGCTGATGCTAAGTCCTATCTCGCCTCCAGCCATTCGAGCCTGGCTCTCTTAGCCTTCTTGACTTATGCGGCTCCACTGGAGCCGCACATCCGCTTTGCGGACCGTCTGCGAAGTCACCTAATTTCGCTCCACCGGAGCGAAATTGCCTCCGGCCGGTTCGAAGCCCACAAGGGGAGGGAAGCGCAGGGCCGCAGCGCTTGTACTCATCGTCTCCCGTCCCCCTTGTGGGGAGGGACCAAGGGTGGGGGTGCTGTCCGTAGACCCAGATGGCAGCTATCGATCCCCAATTTTGCCGCTGAGGCGATACAATGAGATGACCAAAACCTGCTATCTCCCCATCCACCGCGCGTCACCCTCGGCCTTGAGCCGAGGGTTCTTCACTCGACGATATCGTCCCCGGGATCGTGCCATTCAGGGTGTGTCGCAATATGGGGCCCCTGCCGAAATCCCAAAGTACAGAGCCCTCGGCTCAAGGCCGAGGGTGACGGCCGGTGGGGGATGCCGACAAAGAGGCAAATCGGGACGGCGGGTTAGACCCCAAATCGGCCAACGAGCGAGCGTGTTGCGATTGCCAAAACCGGCCGTCAGGTGGACGGTTTCTGAACGAAGAGCTGCTTGCCGGTCAGCCGCAAGCAGAGTGCAACGTTTAATATAGGAAGCATCAGATAGCTCAAAAGGACAAGGGCCCGGTTTGGCGCTTCGAGTGCATAGAACTCGAAGTTCGCACCACACGGTGTGCCGTATACTATCGTCCCGAGCCAGATAGCATAGGTGAATGCAAGGGTTCCGATCAGCAAAATAGCTGTGACTATTAGCGAAATGGCGGCCCGTTCATTTGACGCCCCTTTGCTTAGCAAAAGAGCTGCCATAGCGAACAAGAGCAGGCCCGAGATGACGGAACTCGCCAAAGCACTGCCGCTATCGCCTTGCGTACAAGTGGTGGCATACCCGAACATCTGGATGGGAATAGTCAGAAGCGCCAGAATTACCAGTGTCACAGGCCGGCGTCCCCCAAAGATTGACAAGGCATTGTCTGCTTAACGCGCAAATCTGCCAATAGCCGCCCGCTCCCACCCCATCCCTACCACCGCATCGGCCCACCCAGCTCCGCCCCCTACCGGATAGCCCGGGCCGTTCGCGCCAGCAGGATAACCGGCAAAATGCCAATGGCCACGATGAGCAGGGCTGCCAGCGCTGCGTCTTCATAGGTGCCGCGGGCGGCTTCGCCATAGAGCAGGGTCGCCAGGCTCTCGAAATTGAGGGGGCGCAGGAGGAGGGTTGCCGGCAATTCCTTCATGCAATCGACAAAGACCAGCAGGCCGGCCGCCGTGAGCGCGGGACGTGAGAGCGGCAGGTGGACGCGCCAGAAGGTGCCGCTGGCGCCCTGCCCCAATGTGCGCGCCGCGTTGTCATAGGCCGGCGGGATGCGGCTGAGGCCGGCATCGATGCCGCCGGCGGAAATGGCGATGAAGCGCGCGGCGTAGGCATAGATGAGCGCCGCGCCGGAGCCGAGCAGCAACAGCCCGGCGGACAGACCCGTCCAGGCATGCCAGAGACCGCCCAGGGTGCGATCGAGCGCCGCGACGGGAATGAGAATGCCGATGGCGAGGACCGTGCCCGGCACCGCATAGCCCAGAGAAGCGACCCGCATGGCACTGGCGGACCATTGGCCGGCATGCAGGCGCGCCGCATAGGCCACGGCAAAGCCGAGCGAGAGCACGACCAGCGTCGCCAGCGCCGAAACGCTGACCGTGTTCAGCGTGGCCCGGATCAGAGCCTGCGAAAGCCCGGCAAATTCGAAGCGCCGGATCGCCGCCACCATGAGATAAAGGGCAGGCCCCGCAAACCCGATCAGCACCGGTGCGGCGCCAAGCAAGAATGCGATCAAGGCTGGCAGGCCGCGGAGTTTTTCGCGCTGCATCTGCCGCGCATTCTGCGCCGTTGAGGCAAAGCGCTGGCGGCGGCGGGCCCAACGCTCCAGCACCAGCAGGGCAAGGACGATGGCCAGCATGCCCAGGGCAATCTGGGTGGCGCCGGGTAGGTCGGTGCGAACAATCCAGGTGGTATAGACCGATGCGGTCAGCGTCCGGACCCCCAAAAACTGGGAGGCGCCGACATCGTTGAGCACTTCCATCAGCGCCAGGGAAACGCCCACGGCAATGGCCGGGCGCGCCAGCGGCAGGGCGACGCGCCAGAAGATGCCCGAGCGCGACACGCCAAGCGTGCGCGCCGCTTCGGTGACATTGGCCGCCTGGGTCAGGAACATGGCCCGGGTCGAGAGATAGACGTAAGGATAAAGCACAAAGCCAAAGACCACGATGGCGCCCCACATCGTGCGCATATCAGGCAAGCGGAACTGTCGCGGGCTCGAATAGCCCAGAACCCAGCGCAGCGCCCCCTGCACCGGCCCCAGCGGGTTGAGAATATCGAGATAGGCATAGGCCATGATGTAGGTCGGCACGGCCAAAGGCAGCAGCAGCGCCCATTCCAGAACGCCGCGCCCGCGGAAATCATAGGCCGAGACAATCCAGGCCGCACCCGTTCCCACCATGGTGGCGATGAGGCCACTGCCGGCCAGGAGGACAAGCGTGTTCCACGTCGATTGCGGCAGGACGTAGCGCACCACATGGTTCCACAGCGATCCGGTATCGGCCATGGCTGTGGTCGCAATGGCCGCAATGGGCACAAGCGCCAGAGCCGCCGTGACCAAAGTCACGACGGCCCAAGGGCTCAACGCATGAGTCGCGCGCCACCGGGGGCGCTCTGCGGCGCGTTCTGTCATGGTTCAGAACGCGGACCGCATGGGTTCGACCTGGTCATCAATTACCGAAAGTGTCGAAATTGACCTCGTCCACCAGCTCGCTGGCACGCGCCCGGAAGGGCAGAATGTCCGAGAGCGAAAGGCTGTCCGGGTTCAGCTTGCCGAACTCGGCAATGATCGGATTGACCTCGGCGGTGGGCGACACCGGATACTCGAAATTGGCATCGGCATAGAGCTTCTGGGCTTCATCGGAGACCAGATATTCGAGCAGTTGCACCGCTTCGTCGCGATTGGGCGCATGCGCCGCAACGGCTGCGCCGCTGACATTGACCAGAGTGCCGCCACCTTCAAAGGTCGGCAGGATCACCTTGACGGCATCGGACCAGGCCTTCTGTTCATCGCCACCGGCGCCGCTGGCCATCAGGCCGTAATAATAGGAATTGGCCACGGCAATGTCGCAGACGCCGGCCGCGATATCGCGGGCGCCATCACGGTCACCACCGGCAGCAGCGCGGGCCTGGTTGGCCTTGATGCCTTCGAGCCAGGACTTGGTGGCGTCCTCGCCATATTTGGCCATATAGGCGGCGAACATGGCGGTGTTATAGGGGTGCTGCCCCGAGCGGATGCAGAGCTTGCCGCGCCATTCTTCATCGTCGAGCTGCTCATAGGTGATGCTGTCGAGATCGAGCTCCTTGGCGGCATAGACCACGCGGGCGCGGCCCGACAGCGCAAACCAGTTGCCATCAGCGTCGCGCAGCGCCTCGGGCACGGCCGCTTCGAGCACGTCCGACTGAACCGGCTGGGTCACGCCGGCATCGACCAGGTCCACCAGCGCGCCGAAATCCACGGTCATCAGAATATCGGCCGGGGAGCTATCGCCCTCGGCCTTGACGCGTTCGATCAGCCCGCTTTCGAGAAACACGGTATTGACCGCAATGCCGGTCTCGCTGGTGAAGGCGTCCAGAATGGGCTGGATGAGGCCCGGCTCCCGGGTGGTGTAGATATTGACCTCATTGGCCAGCGCCGGCATGGCTGCGCCCAAGGCGAGAAGGCTAGTGAGGCAAATTGTCTTGAACGTGCTTCGCATGAACTTTTCCTTGCAGATTTGGTCGCGGGGCGCGGGAGGCCGGGCCGCGCCCGACACCGGCGCAAAAGCCATAGTGGACAACGCAAGTCAATTTAAATCGGCAAAGCTTGGATTCGTTCTAAACTGTTGGCCGAGCGCGATAATTCGAGAAAGCAGCGCGCCTATTCGCCCTTTTCGGGGAATATCATGACCTGAGAGGCATTTATGCTGAGATGGACGCTTTGGCCGGGTGCGACATCATGGCGGGCCGTGCCCCGCATGATGAGCGGCGCGGAAAGACCGCTCACCTTGAGCTCGATCTGCTCAATCTCACCCAGAATCGCCCGGTCCAATACCTCTGCTGCAATCCCTTGCCCGGCAATGGAAATGGATTGCGGCCGCACCAGGACGCGCGGCGCGCCGCCGCGGAAATCGGGCGAAGGGAAACGTCCCAATGGCGTTTCCAACCCATCGGGCGAGAAGCGCGCCGGGATCACATTGACCTGCGAGAAGAAGGAGGCGGCATAGGCCGTCCATGGCGCATCATAGATGCGCTCGCCGGTTCCCGCCTCGACCAGCCGCCCCGACTGCATTAGGGCGACCATATCGCCAATCGCCAAGGCCTCTTCGGGATCGTGGGTCACCACGACCGCCGTCATAGCCAGATCGCGCACAATGGCCAGCGTTTCGTGGCGCACCTTGTCACGCAAACCGCGATCCAGATTGGAAAAGGGTTCGTCCATGAGCAATAGGCGCGGTTGCGGCGCCAGGGCACGGGCCAGCGCCACGCGCTGCTGCTCGCCGCCCGAGAGCATATGCGGAAAGCGGTCGGCCAGGGCGCCGATGCCAATGCGCTCGATAATATCGGCAACGCGCCGGGCGCGGTCGGATCGGGGCAGTTTCGACAAGCCGAAAGCGATGTTCTGGCGCACACTCAGATGCGGAAACAGCGCATAATCCTGAAACATGAAGCCGACGCGGCGATGCTCGGGCTCGACAAAGGCATCGTCGCCCGAAACGGTAATGCCATCGATCAGGATCTTCCCGCCATCGATGGTCTCGATCCCCGCCACAGTGCGCAACAGGGTAGACTTGCCGCAACCCGAATGGCCCACGAGACACGCGATCTGCCCGGCACCGATCTCGAGCGACACCCCATCAAGGGCGGCAACAGAGCCGAAACGGCGCGACACATTGTCAAGAACAAGCATGGAGCGGGTGGACGTCATGGCTTGCTAGTGGCCGTGAGCCCACGCGCTTGTCAAGGGAGCGCAATGTAGCGGCTCCATTGAAACGCGAATTGCACGCAAGCTGAAGCCTGCTGGCCGCCTAAGCCGTCTGGCGATCTTCGCTCATGGCGCGCTTGCGGAAGGAATGGGCCCGCCACAGCTCGAAAATGTGCTTGGCATCTTCGCCCTCCAGCGCCTCGAAGCGGGAGAGGACCATCTTCTTGTCCGCTTCGGTCGGCAGGTCGCGCCAGGGCAGCGTCGCCACAATGGCTTCGAACAGGTCCGGCGCCATGCCCGACGCGCGCAGCGCCACGATAACGGCGACATAATCCTGGCCGGCCAGCCATTTCACCACGATTTCGGGCGCAACATGCAGCATCACCGCCATGGCGGCGGCGGCGTGGTGGCCATAGCCGAAGCGGGCAAATCGGGCCAGCGCCCGGTCATCGAGCTGCTTGCGGTCGGCAAGGCCCTTGACCTGATTATAGGCAACCTTCCACTCCTGCGCGTTAAACCCGGCGCGGTTGCGGATGCGGTTATAGACCACGGTATTGATCTTGCCGGCGGCCACGGGGTCGACCTGGCGATCCAGATTCCCCAGGGTCTGCAGAACCTTGCCCGCGACCTGGTCGATTTCACCGCGCAGCGATTTCCAGTCGATATCGGTGCGGCCGCGCAGATCTGCGGCGATCTCGGCATCCTGCGTCGCGCGGTGCACCAGCTTTTCCAAAGTCGCGCGATCGAAGTCCGCCTTGGGATTGCGTACCAGGCGCACCACCGATGCAGTCTGGCCATGATCGACCAGGGCATCGCCAACCCGCTCGGTCACATTTGCCCGGCTGGCAATGGCGACGCGATGGTCCTCGGTCTGGCGGGTAATGATGTCGATCAGATCGTCGTCGCTGAGCACATTGGAGAATTCGAGGAGCGGACGGGCAACCTCGATAACGTCATTGGCCAGTTTGACAACCACGGTTCCGGGCGCCCGCTCGAGCGGCGCGAGCAGTTTGGCGACATGCACGCGCGCCTCGACCTCGACCAGTTCGGCGAGTTGGCACAGAACTTCATCATATTGGGCGACCTGATCGTCGTCACAGCGATCGGACACATAGCTGAAGAGCTGCGCCGTGGTGCGGAACAACTGCTCGCGTTCTGCCTGGTTATCCTCACCGTTCAGCACGCGGAAATTCGCGAACGCCCTATGGCCTTCATCGAGTTCTGACATGGTCGTTTTCTCCCGGCTTCTGCCGCTCAGTTCAGGCCAGACTGGCCTTCCACATGCTTGCGTGGACTGAAGGCTCATGGCGGGATTTGATTCAAATTTTATCCATGGCAGCTCCGGCGGAGTCCTGGAGCCCATCGGCGGGACCGGTCTTGTCAATATTGGCCCGCAGTAGGATCATCACCCAATTGTTCGGAGGATTTTCACATGCGCGCATTTGTAACTGTTCTGGCCATTTCCACCCTCGCAATCACCCCCGCCCTGGCAAACGACATGCCCGAAGAGCTGGTGGGCACCTGGGCTGTCGAGGGTCAATGTGACCAGGAGGACAACGTCATCCACATCACCGCCGATAGCCTGGCCATGGGCGCGGGCGAGGCCATGGCTATCGACTATTTCGAAGCCGATAGCCCGGCCGGCAACGGCGCCATTCACTGGGCCGAAGAGGGCAATGTCGACAATTTCGAATATGCATCGGAAACCGACCAATTGCTCTATAACGCTGAGGGCTATGGCATGGGCATCGACCCGGTGGTCTATGACCGCTGCCCCTAGTTCGTTCACGTTGAGTTTAATGCGGTTTTGTCCCCCTCCCCTTGAGTGGAGGGAGGCAATGGACAATGAAAAGGGCACCCCATGGGTGCCCTTTTCATTGTCGTATCGGCGGTGCGATCAGAGCAAATCGAAGCGATCCGCGTTCATCACCTTGGTCCAGGCGGCCACAAAGTCCCGGGCGAACTTGGCCGCCGAGTCCGACTGGCCATAGACCTCGGCAAAAGCCCGCAGCTGCGAATGCGAACCGAAGATCAGGTCGACGCGGGTGCCGGTCCATTTGAGGGCACCACTCTTGCGGTCGCGTCCTTCATAAACGCCCTCTTCGTCGGCCTTGGGCGCCCAGACGGTGTCCATGGTCAGCAGGTTGAGGAAGAAGTCGTTGCTGAGCGTTTCGGGCCGGTCGGTGAACACCCCGTGGTCGTTGACCCCGGCCCTGAGCACGCGCAGACCACCGAGCAGAACAGTCAGTTCCGGCCCGGTCAGGCCCAGCAATTGAGCACGATCCACCATGGCTTCTTCGGGCTGCATGAAGGTGCGCGCGCTATAATAGTTGCGGAACGCATCGGCGCGCGGTTCCAAAGCCGCGAAGGAAGCCGCATCGGTCTGCGCTTCGGAAGCGTCCATGCGGCCCGGCGTGAAGGGCACAGTGATGGCGTGACCACCCGCATGGGCGGCCCTTTCGAGCGCCGCCGAACCGGCCAGCACGATGAGGTCGGCCAGCGATATCTTCTTGCCACGCTCGGCCGAGGCATTGAATTCGTCGCGGATGGTCTCCAGCTTCGACAACACATTGGCCAACTGGGCCGGCTGGTTGACTTCCCAATCCTTCTGCGGGGCAAAGCGGATGCGCGCGCCATTGGCGCCGCCACGCTTGTCCGACTTGCGGAAGGTCGAGGCGGAAGCCCAGGCGGTTGAGACCAGCTCGGAGACCGAGAGGCCGGACGCCAGCACCTTGGCCTTGAGGGCGGCAATGTCGGCGGCATCGACCAACTCGTGATCGACAGCCGGAATGACGTCCTGCCAGATCAGGTCTTCGGCGGGAACTTCCTTGCCGAGATAACGGACCTTGGGGCCCATATCGCGGTGGGTCAGCTTGAACCAGGCGCGGGCAAAGGCATCGGCGAACTGGTCCGGATTTTCAAGGAACCGGCGCGAAATCTTTTCGTAGACGGGATCGAACCGCAGCGACAAATCGGTGGTGAGCATGGTCGGACGATGCTTTTTCGAGGGGTCGAAGGCATCGGGAATGACCTCGTCGTCCGTCTTGGCCACCCACTGCTTGGCGCCGGCGGGGCTGGTGGTCAGCTCCCATTCATATTTGAACAGGTTCTCAAAGAAGAAATTGCTCCAGCGTACCGGGGTCTGCGTCCATGTGACCTCAAGGCCCGAGGTGATGGAATCCTTTCCCAAGCCGCTTTGGAACGTGCTCTTCCAGCCCAGGCCCTGGTCTTCGACCGCGCCACCTTCAGGATCGGGGCCGATAAGGGACGGGTCGCCGGCGCCATGGGTCTTGCCGAAGGTGTGGCCACCCGCGATCAGCGCCACGGTCTCCTCGTCATTCATGGCCATGCGGGCAAAGGTCTCGCGGATATCGCGGGCTGCCAGAACCGGATCGGGATTGCCGTTCGGGCCTTCGGGATTGACGTAAATGAGACCCATCTGCACGGCGGCCAGTGGCTCTTCGAGCTGGCGTTCGCCCGAATAGCGCGAGTCGCCAAGCCAGGTGCCTTCGGGGCCCCAATAGAGCTCTTCAGGCTCCCACACATCGGCGCGGCCACCGGCAAAGCCGAAGGTTTTAAAACCCATAGATTCAAGGGCCACATTGCCGGTCAGGATCATCAGATCCGCCCAGGAAATGGCATTGCCGTATTTCTGCTTGATCGGCCAGAGTAGACGCCGGGCCTTGTCCAGATTGGCATTGTCCGGCCAGGAATTGAGCGGGGCGAAACGCTGCTGCCCCATGCCGGCGCCACCGCGGCCATCGGTGATGCGATAGGTGCCGGCGCTGTGCCAGGCCATACGGATGAAAAGGCCGCCATAGTGACCGAAATCGGCCGGCCACCAGTCCTGGCTATCCGTCATCAGGGCGCGGAGGTCCGCCTTGACCGCGTCCAGATCGAGCGCCTTGAAGGCCTCGGCATAGTCGAAATCAGGACCCATTGGGTCCGACAGGTTCGAATTGGCGTGCAGCACCTGCACATCCAGCGCCTCTGGCCACCAGTCGCGATTCTTCGGGCCACGGCCCGCGCCCCCATGCGGGAATGGGCATTTGCCGGCTTCGGACTTGGGATTGGGGTCGGTCATGGTGGGGCCTCCTGAATAGATATGCCCGCGTTATAGGGGGGTGACATCGATTAGACCAATCGATAATTCTTCCTAATTCGATAGGAAAAACTAATTGTGACGATCACCCTGAAACAGATGCGCTATGCCGTTGCCGTGGCGGAAACCGGGCATTTCGGCCGCGCCGCAGAAGCATCGTCGGTCACCCAACCAGCTCTTTCCCAGCAAATCCTGAGCCTGGAGAGCCTATGCGGCACGCCTCTTTTTGACCGGCTCAAAGCCGGAGTGCGGCTCACCCCTTTCGGGCGCGAATTCGTCACCATGGCCCGTGATACGATCAAAAGCGCCGAGGCGCTGGACGCCTTCGCCACTGGCCGGGCAGGCAAGCCCGCACGCGCCCTGCGCTTTGGCCTGATACCGACCGTCGCACCCTATCTTCTGCCCGAGATTTTCCCCGCACTGACCCGCGAGCTGCCCGACCTTAAATTCGCCGTCAGCGAAAGCCGGACCGACGCCCTGCTCGACGGACTGCGCGAGGGCAGCCTCGACATCGCCCTGATCGCGACCGAACCGGATGGCCCCGGCCCGCGCCTGGTGGACATGTCGCTTTTCGACGACAATTTCGTGCTGGCAACGCCCAGCGGCGAAAGAACAAGCGAGCCGGTCTCGCTTGCGGCCCTGCCCCAGGACCGCATTCTGCTGCTGGACGAAGGGCATTGCTTCCGCGACCAGACCATATCGGCCTGCCGGCTCGATACGGAGCGAGGAACCAAGACCTTTGCGGCCACATCCCTGTCCACCATTGTCGAATTTGTCGCCAATGGGCAGGGCGTGACGCTGCTCCCACAAATCGCGCTGCGCAAGGAGGCGAGCGACCCCCGCATTGCCGTGCACCCACTCGACGATCCGGCGGCCGGACGGCAATTGCGGCTGGTCTGGCGCGAGGCGACCCCCTTTGCCGACACGTTCACACAGATCGCCGAGGTTATACGCAAAACGCGGCCGGCCTCGGCTGGTTAAACGGCCATGCGGCGCCGTTGGCTGAAACTGTCCCAGGAAAATACCGCCAGCGACAACCAGATCAGCGCAAAGCTCAACAAGCGCATCGGATTGAGTTCTTCGCCAAACAGCATAATGGCCAGGAGGAACTGAATGGACGGCGCGAGATATTGGAACATGCCGATCGTGGTCAGGCGTAGCCGCCGAACACCGTAGGCAAAGAGCAGGAGCGGCACAGCCGTCGCCGGTCCGGTGGCGATCAGCAGGAGCATAAGGGTGGGATCGGCATGAACGCCCACGCCATTGTGCACAATGTCGAAGATGACATAGCCCATGGCCAGTGGCGCGGCCACCAGCGTTTCGGCAAACAGGCCGGTAGCCGGGCCTGTCTGCGCGGTTTTGCGAATGAAGCCGTAAAACCCGAAAGAAAAGGCCAGGCCCAGCGCGATGAGCGGCACGCGGCCAATGCCGGCCGCCTGGATGAGAATGGCCACCGCCGCAATGGCAATCGCCACGGACTGCATGCGGTTCTGCCGTTCGCCTAGAAGCACCATGCCGATGGCCACATTGACCAGCGGATTGATGAAATAGCCGAAACTGGCCTCAAGCACCTGGCCCGTTTCCACCGCCCAGACATAGAGCAGCCAATTGCACACCAGCAGCAGGGCTGACATGGCGATCACCCGCATGCGGCGGAAATCGGCCAGCACCGACCGGATTTCGCTAAAACCGCCGGTGAAGGCGATGAACAGGGTCAGCAGAACCAGCGACCAGAGCGTGCGCTCGGCCACGATCAGCACCGAACCGGCCTGATCGAGCAGATGGAACAGGATCGGCAGGAAGCCCCAGAACAGATAGGCGGACAGCGCCGCGACGACGCCTTTTCGCGTCTCGCCAGCATCGGCCCCGCGCGTCGTCACGCTCTCGGCGGCCAGTTCGGGGGCTTGTTCGGGAAGGGTCATGCTGGGGGCTCCGCACCAGGACGCGGGTGCGTATCCATGTACCAGCCCGATTACCGCCGCGCCAATCAGAGTTTGTGATCGTCAACCCTTGCAAAGGTGATGGCTTCGTCCCAACCTTTATCGGTGTGGGACGTTTGGCCTTGAGAAGCGCCGGCCCTGCTCATGCGCTTCGGACCCGTCCAAATACGAGGAGTCGCATATGAAAAAGACAGTGACCTGGATTCTGATCGTCGACGGCACCCAGGCCCGCGTGGTGGAACATGCTGGTCCCGGCAAGGGTCTCACCACAGTCAAAGGCCTCGACTGGTCCATTCCGCCGCTCCAGACCCAGGACATCAATGCCGACCGTCCCGGCCGCAGCCATTCTTCGGTAGGGCATGGCCGCAGCGCCATGGAGCCCAAGACCGACCCCGCCCAGCACCGGGAGGCCGAATTCGTCCGCTCGGTCGCCAGTGTGATGGAGGGCAAGGCCAAGTCCGGCGTCTATGACCGCCTGGTCATCGCCGCCGCTCCGATTGCCCTGGGCAATCTACGCAAGGTGCTGTCCGACCACGTGAAGAAAACGGTGGTGGCAGAGCTCGACAAGGACCTCACCAATGTCCCCACCTCGCAACTGGACCGGCATCTGGACGGGATTATCGCCGTCTGACCTGACGCGAAATCAGAACCCGTTCAATTTCAAAGGCTTATGACAGAACCCAGACTCAATCCCAAAGCCGGTTGAATCAATCTGCGAAGAGCCGGAATCAAAGTCTGAACCTGTTGAATCCAGAACTGAACCGAGCGGCGCGACGCCTCACATCGCGCCGCTATTGGTCTGAATCTTCGTCGCTTTCCGCGCCCGCAAAAGCGTCGAGAAACTGCAGGAGCAACGAATTGACGAGCTCAGGCTTCTCGATGCTGGGAATATGGGCCGCGCCCTCCAGCACCACCGCAAAAGCATTGGGCATGGTCTCGGAAAGCGTGTCATGGCGGTCGATCAGGGCGGTAAAATCCTCATCCCCCACGATCAGCAGGGTTGGCGCCGCCACATCTTCGACCCGGGTCCAGGCATCGGGCAGAGCCTCTTCCTGCGTCAGGGCCGGCTTGTTGAGCGCCAGGGCATTCATATCGAAAAACAATTCGCGCGTCGCCCCGCCGACACGCCCGCTCCGGCCGCGCGGACCATCGAGCCATTCATGCGCCTGCACGCGATTGAGCAGTTCGATCTCGCCGCGCTCCCAGGCGTCTTCCTCGGCCATTTCAATGGCCCGTTCTTCCGCCGTAGCGCTCCAGGGCGCGCCGGTGATCGAAGTGCCGATCAGCACCAGACCCATCACCCTTCCAGGATGGGTGAGCGCAAAATCGACAGCCAGGCCGCCACCCATGGAACAACCGACAAATATGGCGGCGTGAATCTCCATCTCGTCGAGCAGAGCCTCGAGGTCGTCGAGATGGCTGAACGGCTCGTCCGGGCTCGTGGTTTCGCCATAGCCACGCCGGTCATAGGCGATGGCATGCCAGCCCGCATCGGCGACGGCGGACATCTGCGCGCCCCACATGCGTTTGTCGCAGACACCGGCATGCAGGAAAATAACGGGCAGCCCCTCCCCCTGTTCGAGACCGCTCAGCGTCGCGCCGCCAATCTCAAAGGTGAAGGGGTCCGCGCTCATTGCACCAGCGCCGCGCAGAACTTAGTGCCGTCCTTTTCACCCAGCCAGCAGCCGGCCTCGCCCTCGACTGGGGCGAAATGGCCCAGTTCCTCGGGATAGCGGCCCGGCTGTGCGTCAGCCGGAATGAGATAGGCCAGACCTTCGCCATCGGCCTCATGCGCAAACACGAAGGTTTCTCCGCTCGGCAGGACAAAGGTGATACCACCACCATCGACAGTCACGTCGCAGTCAAACGGGTCCAGACCCGTGATCGAACATTGCCCCGGCGCAGCCATGGCCGGAAGGGCGAGGGCAAGGCCAGCCAGCAGCGCCGCCCCCGTCGCGAGTTTCTTCATACAGTCCCCCAAGAACCGAACTTTTCGGAGCAAGGCTCCGTCCACCGCAGTCTATTGCAGAAAGCCCAACAAACCCAATGCTTTTCGCAAGTCGGTGGAGGTTTGGTAAAAGCCGGAGCGCAAGCTTATGCGAGTTGTACCGGGAGGCGATCCGAGGCCTACGGACCCTGGGCCGCATGCCGTCGGGGCCAAAGAACACTGATGCGCGCAGAGCCGCTCTCGCTTGGCTCGGCGCGCCCAGTCCGGTTCTTCCAGCGGCCTCGGCGCCGGTCTACCGCGTCAGCGGCTTATACGTTGCCCGCTTCGGATTGACCGCGTCGGCACCAAGCCTGCGGACTTTGTCCGCCTCATAGTCCTGGAAATTGCCTTCGAACCATTCGACATGGCTATCGCCCTCGAAGGCCAGCATGTGCGTGGCCAGGCGGTCGAGGAACATGCGGTCGTGGCTGATGATCACGGCGCAGCCGGCGAATTCCTCCAGCGCTTCTTCGAGGGCGGCCAGGGTTTCGGTGTCCAGATCGTTGGTCGGTTCGTCGAGGAGCAGGACATTGGCGCCGGATTTGAGCATTTTGGCCAGGTGCACGCGGTTGCGCTGCCCGCCCGAGAGATTGCCCACTTTCTGCTGCTGGTCGCCGCCCTTGAAGTTGAAGGCCGAGGTGTAGGCGCGCGAGTTCATCTCCCGCTTGCCCAGCATCAGCACGTCGTCGCCCTCGGAGATTTCCTCCCAGACGGTCTTATTGGGATTGAGGGCGTCGCGACTCTGGTCGACATAGCCCAGATGCACATTTTCGGCGACGGTGATGGAGCCGCTATCGGGCTTTTCCTGGCCGGTCAGCATCTTGAACAGGGTGGTCTTGCCCGCGCCATTGGGGCCGATAATGCCGACAATGCCGCCCGGCGGCAGCTTGAAGCTGAGATCGTCAATGAGAAGTCGGTCGCCGAAGGATTTCGAGAGGTTTTCGACGGTAATGACATTCTGACCCAGGCGTTCGCCGGGCGGAATGATGATCTGGGCGGTATGGGACTGGGTGCGGGCCTCGTTGAGCTTGACCAGCTCGTCATAGGCCTTGATACGCGCCTTGGACTTGGCCTGCCGCGCCTGCGGGGACTGGCCCATCCATTCTTTTTCACGCTCCAACACTTTAGCGCGGGCCGCGTCTTCGCTCTTTTCCTGGGCGAAGCGCTTGGCCTTGGCATCGAGGTAAGCGGAATAATTGCCCTCATAGGGCACGCCGCGGCCGCGATCGAGTTCGAGAATCCAGCCCGTGACATTGTCGAGGAAGTAGCGGTCGTGGGTGATGATCAGCACCGCGCCTTCAAATTCGCGCAGGTGCCGTTCGAGCCAGGCCGTGGTCTCGGCATCGAGATGGTTGGTCGGTTCGTCGAGCAGCAAGAGGTCAGGTTTGGAAAGCAGCAGCGCGCAAAGCGCCACACGGCGCTTTTCACCACCCGAGAGGTTGGTGACATCGGCATCGCCCGGCGGGCAGCCAAGGGCTTCCATGGCCACCTCGACCTGCGATTCCAGGTCCCACAGGTTCTGCGCGTCGATAATGTCCTGGAGCTTGGTCGCCTCATCGGCGGTCTCGTCGGAATAGTTCATCATCAACTCGTTATAGCGGTCGACGATGTCCTTCTTTTCCTTGACGCCCATCATGACATTGCCCAGCACATTGAGCGCCGGATCAAGCTGCGGCTCCTGGGCCAGATAGCCGATCCGGGCGCCCTCGGCGGCCCAGGCCTCGCCGGTAAATTCGGTATCAATGCCGGCCATGATCTTGAGCAGCGTCGACTTGCCCGAGCCATTGGGCCCGAGAATGCCGATCTTGGCATCGGGGTAGAAGGAGAGATGGATATTATCCAGCACCTTCTTGCCGCCGGCATAGGCCTTACTCATTCCGTGCATGTGATAGATGAACTGGCGCGCCATGCGTCGGGACCTCATAGGGAGTGTTCGAAGATTGGCGCCTATGTAGGGCATGCATGGGGACGACGCAATCACCGCGGGGACGCGCCCCAGGGAACGTTTCTCCGCCCGGACGGTTTTGCTGACAAAGCGTCAGGACAATCCCATGGCCAATCTCTGGTACAAGAACGCAATCGTCTATTGCGTTGATGTCAAAAGCTTCATGGACTCCAATGGCGATGGCACGGGCGATTTCATCGGCCTGGCCGACCGGCTCGACCATCTCGAGCGCCTGGGCGTCACCTGCATCTGGCTCAACCCCTTCTATCCCTCGCCGCGCCGCGACAATGGCTATGATATTTCCGACTATTACGGCATCGATCCGGCGCTCGGCACGCTGGGCGATTTTGTGGAGTTCATCCAGGCAGCCGAAGACCGGGGCATGCGGGTGATCGTGGATCTGGTGGTCAACCACACATCGGACCAGCACCACTGGTTTCAATCGGCGCGGGCGGATCGGGCCTCGCCCTATCGCGACTGGTATGTCTGGCGGGACGAAAAGCCCGACAGCATCACCGACGGCATCGTCTTTCCCGGTGTCCAGAAGGCAACATGGACCTATGACCAGACCGCCAAGGCCTGGTATATGCACCGCTTCTACAAATTCCAGCCCGATCTCAATACGACCAACCCGGCCGTACGGCAGGAAATCCTCAAGATCATGGGGTTCTGGCTGGCCCTGGGCGTCTCGGGTTTCCGGGTCGATGCGGTGCCGTTCCTCATCGAGCCACGTGGGGTGCTGACCGACAAGCCGGTGGCCGACCCGCACGCGCTGCTGACCGAAATTCACGACTTCCTCTCCTGGCGCAAGGCCGAGGCGATCCTGCTCGCGGAGGCCAATATCAACTACGAGGAGGCGCCGAGCTATTTTGCCGCCGGCGACCGCATGACCATGGTCTTCGACTTCTCCGGCAATGAACAATTGTTCCTCTCGCTGGCGCGCGAAACGGCCGCGCCTTTGCGGCACGCTCTCGCGGTAAGGCCGGAACCGGGCGGCATGGGCCAGTGGGCCGTGTTCCTGCGCAATCACGACGAGCTCAATCTGGGTGGCCTGACCGAGCAGGAGCGCCAAGAATGTTTTGCGCGCTTCGGTCCGGAGCCGGACATGCAGATCTATGAGCGCGGGCTGCGCCGCCGCCTGGCGCCCATGCTGGATGGCGATCCGGCGCGGCTGAAAATGGCGTTCTCGCTGCTGCTGGCCCTGCCGGGAACGCCGGTCATCTGGTACGGCGACGAAATCGGCATGGGCGAAGACCTGTCCCTGCATGAACGCGAGGCGGTGCGCACGCCCATGCAATGGTCACCCCATCCCAATGGCGGTTTTTCCACCGCGCCCAAAAAGCACCTGGTGCGCCCGGTGGTCGATAGCGGCGAATTCGGATATCACAAGGTCAATGCGGCCATGGAAACGCAACACCGCAATTCCTTCTTCCATGCCATTGCCGACATGGTCTCGGCCCGCCGCTCGGCGCCGGAAATCGGCTGGGGCGGTGTACACATCATCGATATCGGCGATGACGAAGTGCTGGTTCTCTCCAGCAGCTGGCGCGGCGCCAGGATTATTACCGCCCACAATTTCTCCAGCAAACCCAAGGTCTTCCACCTGGCAGAGGAAGGGATAGACGAGCTCATGCCGATGTTGACGGAATCCCCGTCGGGCCCGCTCAGGGGCGATAGCGAGATATCGCTTTCCCCCCATGGCTATTGCTGGCTGCGCTGCAATGGCGAGCGGCGCTAAAGTTCAGTGAGCAGCCATTGTCCAACCGGCCAGGTGGCCGCGAAATGCCTGGCGCAGAGATCGACAAAGCCGGGGGTATAGGCCGCGGTGCCCGGCAGAGTGATCGTTGCGGTCAGGCCCTCGAAAAGCAGGAATTCAGCACGGTCGGGACCGACCTCGAAGCCGCGTGGCGGCTTTTTGCGGGTCTTTTCCCCTATGGCGTAATCACCCGCGGCCTGCACGGACGCAATGGCGGCCTGCAGGGCCTTGCCGGAGCGCGGCAACACTACCGCATGGCGGAAACTATCCAGCGTCTCCTTGTCGAAACCATGCATGCCGGTACCCAAAAAGACCTGATCGGGCGTGATGCGGAGATAGAAGCCGGGCGTATTCCAACCCTTCTTGTCGCCATGCCAGAACCAGAAATCGAGATGCGTCTTGTAGGGCCGCTTGTCCTTGGAGAAGCGCACATCGCGATTGACCCGCATGATTGAACCGTTGACGCGGGGCTCAGCGTGGACCTCTGGCGAAATGGCAGCCAGCCTTGGCGCCATCTGCGCGACGAAGGCCTTGCCCGCTTCGACATAACCGGCCTCGTAGAGATCGCGATTGGCGTCAAACCAGGCCTTTTCATTGTTCTGGGTTATGCCAGCCAGAAAATGCAGCGTCAGTTCGGGGAAATGATCGAACGTATCGCTCATCGGGCCGCAACCTCCACGGGCACGGATTTAAAGGCCGGGGTCTTGCTGCGCGGGTCGACCGCCTGGCCGGTAAGCACATTGGCCTCCGGATAATAGGCCAAAACGGAGCCGCGCGGCAGGTCGAACCCGGTGGCCAATCCTTCCATGTGCCCGCTCTGCGAGGTCACCATTACCTTCTGGCCTTCGGTCAGGCCGCGCTCGGCCATGTCCTGGGGATTGAGGAATATTGCCCGACGCCCGGCCCCGCCACGATAGCTGTCGGTCTCCTCATAGATGATGGAATTGAACTGCCCCTCGCTGCGGACCGTGGCCAGCATGAGCCTGTCCGGCGCGGCGGGGATCGGTGTCACTGCGAAATGGGCCTTCCCATCCACCGTGCCGAATTGGGGTGCGTGCAATACCCGGTTGCGAATGTGAAATTCGCGTTTGGCCACATCGATATCGGCCAACTCCTCCATACCAGGGACAATGGCCGCGATGGCATCACGCAGCCGCGCATGACCGGAAAAGGCGGCAAAGTCGATGGGTGAATGGGGCAATATCCGCTTACCCAGTTCGCCCAATATCCAGCTTTCGGGGCGAACTGTCTCGATACGGCGAATGCCGCCATCGGACAGGCGCACGAAATTGAACATGGATTCCTGCGTGGTCGGCTCCCATTCCTCATCGCGTGCCGTCACCGGTAAAATCAGCATTTCGCCGTCGCCCAATCCCCGCACATGGCCCTGATTGAGCGTAGTAGTCAGAAAGAGCTTGAAGCCGATTTGCGCCATGGCGCGGGAAGAAAAGGCGGTATCGGGCGTCGCCGCCCAGAGATTACCGCCCATGATCACGGCCGCGTCGATCTCCCCTTCCGCCGCGTGCTGCATGCAGGCCATGGTATCGAGCCCCTTTTCTTCCGGGAACGTCACCCCGAAAGCCTCTTCCATGCGCTCAAGCACGTCCCGCGCCAGCACCGGCTTGACCCCGATCGTGCCGATGCCCTGCACATTGGAATGACCGCGCAGCGGCAAGAGGCCGGCAAAGCGCTTGCCGATCATGCCCCGCAACAGCGCCAGATTGGCAATGGCCTCGACATTGGCAACGCCGTGGACATGGTGCGTCATGCCCATGCCCCAGGCGAAGACGACATTTTCCGAGCGGCCATAGGCCGCCGCGACGCGATCGATCTCCGCGCGGGTGAGGCCGCAGGTGGTTGTGATCTCCTCCCAGGTCAGAGCATCAATATCCGCTCGGAAGGCGTCGAAGCCGGCCCCGTGGCGCTCGATGAAAGCCATGTCGGCGGCGCCCTGCTCGAGCACCGCCTTGCAGAGCCCTTTGAAGAGGGCGATATCGGAACCAATACGCGGCTGCAGATAATCCGAAGCGATCTCGCTGCCGCCCTTGAGCATTGAGCTGGGCGATTTCGGCACTGCGAACTTGACCAATCCCGGTTCCCGCGCCGGATTGATGACGATCACCTGTCCGCCCCGCTCCCGGCAATTCTTCAGCATATGAATGAAACGGGGATGGTTGGACGAGGGGTTGGCGCCGATGACGAAGATCAGGTCGGCCCCGGTCAGATCCTCCAGTTCAATGGTCGCGGTGCCCTTGCCGATGGTCGTGGCCAGCCCTTCGCTGGTGGCCTGATGGCAATAATAGGAGCAATTGTTGACATTGTTGGTGCCATAGGCGCGCGCCAGGAGCTGAAACAGGAAGCCAGCCTCGTTGGACGAGCGGCCTGAGGAATAAAAGAAACTGCGCTGCGGATTGGCTGCGGCCAGCCGTCGCGCCGCGTGATCGAGCGCATCGTCCCAGGATAAAGGTTCGAACCGGGCGCCGCCGGCGGGGCGGAACAGCGGCGTGCCCAGGCGCCCCAGCGACTCCATTTCCTTGCCGGTCAGTTCAGCCAGATCGTCGATCGTATGCTCGAAGACCGCATGGGGAATGGCCGGCTGAATATCGGTGGATTGCGCCTGTACGCTTTTGTTGCAGACCGAGGGAAATTCACCCAGCTCATTGGTCATGCCGCCCTGCTGACCGCCCATGCCATAGGCGCAGGCCTTGCAGGTGTTCTTGCCGGTCAATGCCTTGGCGGCCTTGCCCACGCCGATGCGATTGATGGTGGCAAGAGTGTAAAGGACCTTTTTGGGGCCGCCGCCCACAATCTGGCTGATGTCGGTCAAAGCAAATCTCCTCAGGCCTAGATTGCCGCTATCGGCTCCGGGAGCAAGGAGAATTGACAGGCTAGTTTGCCATGGTCGAGCGATGCGCCCAGCCGGTCATGCGTTTTTCCACCCAGGCCATGAGCGCGTACATGGCGATGCCTTCCACCGCGAGCATGAGCAGGCCGGCAAAAACCAGCGGCACGTTAAAGTTCGATTGTGCCGAAGCCATCATGTTTCCGAGCCCTGAATTGGAAGCCACGGTCTCGCTGACCACGGAGCCAACAAAGGCGAGGGTAATCGCCACTTTCAGCGACCCGAAGAAATAGGGCATGGAGCGCGGAATGCCGACCTTGAGCATGATGTCGAGCTTCTTGGCGCCAAGCGCGCGCAGCACGTCCTCAGTTTCCGGCTCAATGGTGGCAAGGCCCGTGGCCACATTGACCACGATGGGAAAGAACGAGATCAGGAAGGCCGTCAGCACCGCCGGCACCGTGCCGATGCCGAACCAGATGACGAGGATAGGCACCAGCGCCACCTTGGGAATGGCGTTGAACCCCACCATGATCGGATAGAGCCCGGCATAGATGGTCTTGGACCAGCCGATGAACAGACCAATGCCGAGCCCCGCGACGATGGCGATGATGAAGCCAAGCACGGTGGTGTAGAGCGTTTGCAGCGAGTTCTTCCAGATGGGCGACCAATATTGGAATATCGCCTCGAACACGCGCGTGGGTGTGGGCAAAATCGTGTGGGGCAGCCCGGAAATGCGAGCGCCCAGCTCCCACAAAACGAAGAGTCCGACGGTGTAGAGCACTGGCGAAAGCCTGACCCAATTCACCTTCATCTTGGCTTTGGGGGGCGCAGCGACAGGGGCTGCCGTTTCACTCGCACTCATGCGGCGGCCCTCGCAGTGGCAATTTCCCCGTGCAGCTTCTGCACCATGTCGTTGAAGTCCGGCTCATAGAGCAGGTCGAGCTGGCGAGGGCGGGCAAAGGGCACGACATGTTCCGAAATGACCCGGCCCGGCCGGGCACTCATCACCACGACCTTGTCTGCCAGGAACACGCTTTCTCTGAGGTCATGGGTGACCAGCACGATGGTGACGTCCTGGCTCGCATGCAGGTCGCGAATGACGCACCAGAGCTCCTCGCGGGTAAAGGCGTCGAGCGCGCCGAAGGGTTCGTCCAGCATCAGTAATTCGGGCTCGTGGATGAGCGCGCGGCAGAGATTGGCGCGCTGCTGCATGCCGCCCGACAATTGCCAGGGAAATTTCTCGCCAAACCCTTTGAGGCCCACGGTCTCAAGCAGTTTTTCCGCCTTGGCCACATATTCGGCCTTATGGGCCCGCAGACGATGGCGGTGCTTCTCGACGATTTCGAGCGGCAGGAGAATATTGTCCAGCGTCGTCCGCCAAGGCAGCATGGTCGGGTTCTGGAAGGCCATGCCTACGATAGAGACCGGCTTGGTCACCTGGCTATTGGCAACGATAACGGTGCCCGATTGCGGAATATGCAGCCCGGTGGTCAGCTTCATCAACGTGGACTTGCCACAGCCTGACGGACCCACCACCGCGACGAATTCCCCGCGGTCGATCTTGAGATTAAGACCGCTCACCGCCAGCGTGCCATCGGGCCCGCCATAGCGCATGTCGACATTTTCGATGGATACCAGAGGCGAGGCCATGGACCGCTCCCGTCAGCGCCGAAAAGGACCCGCCCCGAAACCATTCCCGTTCCCTCGGAAGAATGGCTCGGGGCGGATGAACCCGGGCGTCCCTTATCGCCCAGGAAGAAACGCTGCCCGTGTCAGGGCAGCATGCGCTCTTCTGCCGGCGGCAGGTATTGCGCATCGAACACGTCGGGGGCGGTCACATTGCCCTTGAGGCCCATGGAAATCTTGAGCGTCTCTATGGACGCAGCCAGCCGCGCCTCATCGATGCCGCCAAAGCCGTTCTCGATCACATAGGGGGTCTTGATGTTCATCTCATTGGCCATGGTCAGACGCTCCGTCTCAGTGTCGATATTGAGCGTTTCATTGCGGGCGAGCACAGCCGCAGCCCCGGCAGCAGGATCGGCCACCGCGTCGGCAAAGCCCTTGGCCAGCGCACGCAGGAAACCCTTGACGGCCTCGGGATTTTCTTCGGCAAAGGCCTCGTTGACCAGAACCGCATTGCCATAAAGATTAAGACCGTGATCGGCGAACAGGATCGGCACGATGTCGTCGTCGGGCACGCCATTGGCCTTGAGGTTGAGTATTACCGAAAAGGCGAAACCGAACACGCCATCGACATCGCCCGAAGCCAGCATGGGTTCGCGCACCGGAAAGCCAATGGATTCAAGGGTAATGGCGCTATCGTCGATCCCCGCAACTTCCTTGAAGGCCGCCCATTGCGCAAAGGCCCCGTCCGGCGGCGGCGCACCGAGCTTCTTGCCCTCGAGCGATTTGGGGTCGTCGGTAATGCCGAGCGACTTGCGGCCGATGACTGAGAAAACCGGCTTGTCATAAACCATCATGATGGCCTTGACCGGCTGGGCCGGGTCTTCGTCGAGGAACTTGATCAACGAATTGATGTCGCCAAAGCCAAGCTGGTAAGCACCGGTGGCCACGCGCGGGATCGCCTCGACCGAACCATTGCCGGTATCGATGGTGACATTGAGCCCCTCCTCGGCAAAATAGCCCTTGTCCTGCGCTAGAAGGAAACCGGCCGCGGGGCCCTCGAAACGCCAGTCCAGTGTCAGTTTGACATCGGTCTGGGCCAGGGCCGGCAGTGCAAGTCCAGCGACCGACATGCCCGTTGCCAGGGCCAGCGCGGCGGTGAAATGGCGGCGAGAAAGCATGATTTTGACGTCCCAATTTGTTATCGGGAGAAATCAAGCGCAGCTTTTTCGGGCATGCAAGCAATTTTCGATCATTAAGGCATCAGTTCTCGCACCTGCACAAAAATAAGGCAGGTCGCTATCTCTATATCCCGTCAAATGGGCAAACCGGAACGCGCCTTGACGAGCCTGATGCTCATATTGGAGTGGATGCGGGCCACGCCCGGCAGTCGGGCGCTAAGGCGGCGATGCAGGTGCTCGAAATCTTCATGGTCCCGGCAGACCACTCGCAGGATGTAATCAGACTGCCCGGCCATCAGATGGCATTCGAGAACTTCTGGAATGTCCTGCACGGCGGCCTCGAAGGCATCGAGCGCCGCCTCGCTCTGGCTGGTCAGCCCAACCTCGATGAAAAACTGCATCGTAAAGCCGAGGCTCGCCGCATCGAGATCTGCATGGTAACCGCGAACATAGCCCGCTTCCTCGAGCGCCTTGATACGCCGGTGGCAGGCCGATGGGGACAGGCCCACAGTATCTCCCAGCACCTGCACGCTACGGTGGGAATCGCGCTGCAACTCGCGCAGCAACTTCCGGTCGGTGGAGTCTGGCAATTGCGGCACGTGCGGCCTCCATGCTGGATCAGCGACGGGCCGAACATGTGATCCAGCGGGACAAAATGACAAGCACCGCGCGCGTTATCCCCACTCGCACGCACGAAACGGTGCGGACTTAGTAAACAAATACTGTAGGATCACGGCTGCTTTTTCGCACCGCAAAGAATCTGCCGGGGCCCTATATGTAGGATGATCGCCCAGCGTCTCTTTTTGCGCACAAAACAGGGCGCGAAGCCGAAGCTTCGCGCCCCTTCGGGGCGACCTGCAAAGGAGCGTCAACCTTTGCGGCCGGCCGCCGATCAAACAGCGGAGGCTCTGTTGGCACACCGCCATAGGCATTCCAGACACTCGACACGTCCGGTTCGCCCACTCAACGATGCAATTGGCGGGGAGTTCCCGCCATTTTTGGACGGGGCGGAATTGTGATCGCCTGCGGGTGCAATGACGGCCAGGGCAGGTTACCACGAGCCGGGTTCGCGGCGTCCTGGCCAATTTCGAGAGGCCGAAGAACCGCGCTGGTCCAGCGGGAAACGATTTAGAGGTCGAACGACGCCTGCAGCGCCTGAATGGCCTTGATTGCTGCCGAAGCGCGGTTCTCGACCCCGAGTTTGGTATAGACCTGCTCGAGATGCTTGTTCACCGTGCGTGGGCTGAGGCCCAGAATATCGCCGATATCCTTGTTCGACTTGCCTCGCCCGATCCAAAGCAGCACTTCGCTCTCTCTTTGGGTAAGGCCGAATTGCTGGCGCAACGCATCTTCCTGCCCCTCCTCCTGCGCCCGAGCGATACGGAACAGATACTCATCGCCGCCCACCACGCCGAGATAGGCAAACTGCAAGCCGGAGGCGGCGCCTGTCTGCAGCTCAAAACCACCGCCAGGGGCCAATTGCTCGCCCTCCGCGACGCGCCATTGCATGAAGTTCTGCGACATGACCGACTGCGTCGCCGCGCCAATACCCGAGCGCTCCAGCAGCCGGTTCGCCTGCGGCGTAGACCAGAGCACCGCGCCATCGGCGCCAAAGGCCACCAGATGCCGGCCGGCAGCATCAAGGGCGATGCGGGCGCTCTGGGCGCGGCGCGCATTGGCCAGATGCACGCGGATGCGGGCGCGCAACTCGTCCACATTGATCGGCTTGCTGAGATAATCGACCCCGCCGCTTTCCAGCGCATGGACCACGTGTTCGGTCTCGGTAAGACCGGTCATGAAGATGATCGGCACATGCACCAGCGGCGGCAGCGCCTTCATGCGCTGGCAGGTCTCAAAACCATCCAGGCCCGGCATGACCGCGTCCATCAGCACCACATCGGGCGTGACGCGTTCGACGATCTTGAGCGCCGCCTCGCCGCTGCGCGCCACCAGCACGGTAACGCCCGCCTGCTCCAGCGCCGTGGTCAAAAAGCCGAGCGATTCCGGCGAGTCGTCGACCAGAAGGACGATATCCTGTTCCTGTTCAATCCGGCTCATGACCCACCCGCTCCAGCGTTTCGGCAAAGCCGTCGAAGTCGAAATCCTGCATATGGCGCCTGAGGGTTTCCACGAGGGGCAGGTTGTCCGGATTGGCGGCCAACTCGCTCAGCTTGGCATCGATCCCCCTGACATGACCGATTTGCCCGAGCGCGGCCAGATCGCGCAAGTGCTCGGCACCCGGCGACTGTATCTTTTTCGGCGCCCCACTAGGCACATTCGGGGCCGGATGCACCCATTCCAGCCCCAGATGTCGCCCCAATTTGTCGACAAGCTGGTTGAGGTCGAACGGCTTGGCCAATGTATCGCTATGCCCGGCATCGGCGCTGGTCGGATTGGCGCCATCCCCGATATTGGCGGACAGCATGACGATGGGCGCCCCAATGCCGCCAGCGCGCAACCGCTCCACCAGATCCCAGCCGCTCATCCCGGGCATGCGAATATCGATGAAGAAGAGGTCGGGTATGGTCGCCTCGACGGCCTGGAGACAGGACGGCCCATCGACCGCCGCCACTATGTCAAAACCGAGCGGCTCGAGCATTTCGCGCATCATTTGCCGGTGATCCGCATTGTCATCGACCACCATGATGGTGCGGCGCGGCCCCTGATAGCCGACAATATCCTGCACAGGAGCCAGACGCCGGCTCGGGCGCTCGACCTTGGTCAGCATGAGCCGCGCCTGAAAACGCGTACCAACGCCGACCTCGCTGGACACGGTAATTTCCCCGCCCAGCGTTTCGGTCAGTAGTTTGGTTATGGTCAGCCCCAGACCCAGTCCGGGGGTAAAACGGTTGCGCTCCGCCTCGCCACGCACGAAGGGCTCGAAGACGTGATCGAGATCGACCGGAGCAATGCCGCTGCCGCTATCCTCGACGGTAAAGCTCGCCACCTGCATGCGATAGCTGACAGCGAAGCTGACATGGCCGGCACTGGTGAACTTGATGGCATTGGATAGCAGATTGACCAGAATTTGCCGCAGCCGCTTTTCGTCGGTGCGCACATAGACCGGCAGGGCACCGGAACGATGGTGGCGGAATTCGAGCCCCTTGGCTTCGGCCTGCAGGCGGAACATATCCACGATCTGGTCGAGGAAATCCTGGATGTTGACCTCGCTCGAATAGACCTGCAGCCGCCCCGCCTCGATCTTGGAAATATCGAGAAGCCCATCGATCAGCCCGGACAGATGCTCAGCACTGCGCCGGATGACCTGGGCCGATCCGCGCCGGGTCTCCGGCAATTGCGCATCGCGTTCGAGGATTTGAGCATAGCCCATCACCGCATTGAGCGGCGTGCGCAATTCATGGCTGAGGCCGACGACATAACGGCTCTTGGCCTGGTTGGCTGCCTCGGCTTTCTCCTTGGCGCGCTGCAATTCGGCGTCGGTTTTCGAGTGGGCGTCGATTTCCTTTAGAAGCAGGGTGTTCTGCCGCGAGCTTTCCTCTTCTGCGACGAGCCGGCTGTCATGAGCCAGGACCAGGAACCAGGTCATGACCCCGGCGGCCACCGCCAGCACGAAGAAAACGACAAGCAGGGTGCCGCCCACCACGTCGGCGGTATGTGGCGCCGAGCGGCTGGCGAAATAGTAGATGAGACCGAGCATGCCACCCAATATGGCCAGCGCCGAGGCCATGGAGAGCCCGAAACGCCCAAGGCGCGACTGCAGTTTTTCGATGGCCCATTCGGGCAGAACGCTGGCCGCCACCGCATGGGTCTGCGCCCGGAAATGCGCATGCGGCTTGCACATGTCGTGGCAGCGCGCGTCGAGCGAACAGCACAGTGAACAGATCGGCGCCGCGTAGGCCGGGCACCAGGCCATGTCTTCGGGCTCGAAGGGATGCTCGCAGATCGAGCAGGTCAGCGTCTCCTTCTCCTGCCACTGTTTGCGAGGCTTCCGCGCCAGGTAATATTTGCCCTTGGTCGCCCAGGCGATGGCAGGAGAGGCAATGAGGCAGACGACCAGCGCGATATAGGGCGACAGCGCCGAGGCCATTTCGCCAAAGGCACCGAAATGGGCGGTCAGGGCGATGACCACTGAGAGCAGCATCGAGCCGACCCCGACCGGATTGATATCGTAAAGATGCGCGCGCTTGAACTCGATGCCCGGGGGGGCCAGGCCCAGGGGTTTGTTGATGAACAGATCGGCCGAAATCGAGCAAAGCCAGGCCATGGCAATGATTGAGAAAATGCCCAGGGTCTCTTCCAGCAGCCGATAGATGCCCAATTCCATGAGCAAAAGCGCAATGCCCACATTGAACAGCAGCCAGACGACACGGCCGGGATGGCTATGGGTCAGGCGGGAGAAGAAGTTCGACCAAGCGAGCGACCCGGCATAGGCATTCATGACATTGATCTTGAGCTGACTGACCACCACGAAGACGGCCATGAGCATCAGCGCCACGAATTCATTGGGGATCATATAGCCAAAGGCGACGGCATACATATAGCCGGGCTCGGACGCATGCTCGGGCGATACGCCGGCCGAAAGGGCAAGAAAGGCCAGGAACGACCCCGCGATCAGCTTGGGCGCCCCCACCACGACCCAGCCAGCTCCAGCCAGGAAAATGCCCAGCTTGTGCCGCCATTTGGACGCGCCTTCGGCAGGCAAAAAGCGCAGGAAGTCGACTTGCTCGCCGATCTGGGTCATCAACGCCAGGATAACGGCTGATGCCGCGCCGAATTTAGCGATTTCAAACGGCGCGATGGAACCTGCCGCACCTTCGGGCTGCCCGAGCCCGGCGAAGGCGCGCCAGAGATCGAACTTCTCCCAATCCATAAAGGCGATGAAGAAGAAGGGCAGAATGTTGAGCACGATCCAGATCGGCTGGGTCAACATCTGGAACGAGGAAATCATGCGAATGCCGTGGGTCACCAGCGGAATGACCACCAGCGCCGAAATGATGTGCCCAATCCAGAGTGGAATGCCGAAGGCCAGCTCAAGCGCACTCGACATGATCGAGGCTTCGATGGCGAAGAGGATGAAAGTGAAGCTGGCATAGATCAGCGAGGTGATCGTCGAGCCGATATAACCAAAACTGGCGCCGCGGGTGAGGAGGTCGACATCGACGCCATGCCGGGTGGCATAGCGCGAGATCGGCACGCCAACGAGCAGAATGGCAATGGAGGCCACCAGAATGGCGATCAGCGCATTGGAGGTGCCATAGCTCAGCGTAATCGCCCCGCCTATGGCCTCAAGCGCCAGGAAGGAAATGGCACCGATCGCCGTCTGCGAAATGCGGTCGTTGGAGAAGCGCCTGGCCGATTTGGCGGTGAAGCGAAGCGCGTAGTCTTCCAGCGTCTGGTTGGCCACCCAGCGATTATATTCGCGCCTGACGGGAATGATCCGCTGCCGTGCCATGCCGCTCAAGCCTTAACCAATTCGCCGCGCTGCCCAAAAAATCGCCAAGCCTTCAATAGCATGGAATGGGCAAAAATCACGCGGTTTTTCAGGGCCTTCCGTCTGGCTTCGGAATCATTGCGGCAAGCGGTTACGTCAATCGACGTATAGGGCGAACGTTAAAAGCTGTCCCAGTGTGCCCATAGGACGCCTCCCGGTGTCTTGAGGGACTCAAACAGGTCTAGAGGGACAAACATGAAGAACTTCAGCGCCAAGAGCGCTTTGCTCGCCGCCGCTCTCGCTGGCAGCGTTTCGCTGACCGCCGCGCCGGCCATGGCACAGGACGACACCATCAAGGTGGGTATCCTCCATTCGCTTTCGGGCACGATGGCGATTTCCGAAACCACGCTCAAGGACACCATGCTGTTCCTGATCGAGCAGCAGAACGCCAAGGGCGGGGTGATGGGCAAGATGCTCGAACCCGTCGTGGTCGATATCGCCTCGGACTGGCCGCTGGCCGCCGAACTGGCCCGTCAGCTGATTGAAGTCGATGAAGTCGACGCCGTCTTCGGTTGCTGGACCTCGGTCTGCCGCAAGTCGGTTCTGCCGGTCTTTGAGGAGCTGAACTCGCTGCTCTTCTACCCCGTCCAGTACGAGGGTGAAGAATCCCAGCGCAATGTGTTCTATACCGGCGCCTCCCCCAACCAGCAGGCCATTCCGGCCGTCGATTACCTCATGAATGAGGAAGGCGTTGAGCGCTGGGTGCTGGCCGGCACCGACTATGTCTATCCCCAGACCACCAACAAGATCCTCGAGCAATATCTGCTCGACAAGGGTGTGGCCGCCGAAGACATCATGATCAATTACACGCCCTTCGGTCACTCCGATTGGCAGACCATCGTTTCCGACATCAAGGCCTTCGGCTCGGCCGGCAAGAAGACCGCCGTGGTTTCGACCATCAATGGCGACGCCAACGTTCCCTTCTACCGCGAACTGGGCAACCAGGGCGTGATGGCCGAGGATATTCCTGTCGTGGCCTTCTCGGTGGGTGAAGAAGAACTCTCCGGCTTCGACACCACCCCGCTGGTCGGGCACCTGGCCGCCTGGAACTACTTCATGTCGGTCGACACCCCTGAGAACGAAGCCTTCATCGCTGATTGGCAGGCCTTCATCGGTTCGGAAGACCGCGTCACCAATGACCCGATGGAAGCCCACATGATCGGCTTCAACCTCTGGGTGAAGGCCGTCGAGGCCGCTGGCACCACCGATGCCGACGCCGTCATCGACGCCATTGTTGGCCTGGAAACCCCGAACCTGACCGGTGGCGTCGCCAAGATGCTCCCCAACCACCACATCACCAAGCCGGTGCTGATTGGTGAAATCCAGGACGACGGCCAGTTCTTCGTGGTCTGGGAAACTGAAGATTTGGTTCCCGGCGATGCATGGTCCGACTACCTGCCCGAGAGCAAGATGCTCGAGGCCGATTGGACCGCCCCGATCAACTGCGGCAACTACAATACCGAGACCATGAGCTGCGGCTCGGCAATGTAAGGCAGTTTGCCCGCCCCGGGCAGGGGCGACACCGCCCCTGCCAGCGCGACTTTCCCGAACGACAAGGACTTGCCCTGCGATGCTGACCCTCCGCGCTCTCCGCCTGGTGCTTTTGGCCCTGCCGTTCCTGCTGCTGTCCACAAGCGCGACCCAGGCCCAGGACACACCCGTTGATATTCCCGCCAGTATCGAAGCCATGGGCGAGGCGAGCCTCAAGGAACTCCAACAGATCGTTGCCGACCTCGCCTCGACCGGCAGCGATAGTGTCGTGCCGGTCCTGACCGCGCTTGGTGCCGGCAATCTCTATCTCGAAGAAACCACTGGCGCCGTCCTGATCGAGCGTGGCTCGAGCTATATCCACCCGGTTTCGGGCGAGCCGGTGGAACTGGGCGCCGATGCCGATCTCTCGAAAATTCGCGTCAATAACGGCCTGCGGCGCGACATTGCCGCTGCCCTCGCTGGAATGACGCTGATGAGCGACAACCCCGCTCGTCGCCTCACGGCCGCGCAGGGCTTTCTGGCTAATCCCGATCCGGCCAATATCCCGCTGCTCGACGAAGCCATTGCCGCCGAAACCGATGCCAATGTTCTCAAGGTCATGCAAGCGGCGCGCGCCGTAACCATTCTGGGCGACGACGAACAAAGCGTCGAAAATCGCCAGGCCGCCGTGCCACTGGTCGCCTCGGGCGCCGGTCGCAACGCCCTAACCATCCTCAACTCCGCGCTGGATGGCGCACCCGAGGAATTGGCGCCGACGATCCAGTCGGCTATCGCGGGTCTCGAACAGGAGCGCGCCATTTGGGGCGCCCTGCAAAATGTCTGGTTCGGCCTTTCGCTGGGCTCAGTGCTGCTGCTGGCCGCCATTGGCCTGGCCATCACCTTCGGCGTCATGGGCGTGATTAATATGGCGCATGGCGAAATGGTCATGCTGGGCGCCTACACCACCTTTCTGGTGCAGCTCGTGATCCGGCAGAACTTCCCTTTCCTGCTCGATTATTCTCTGCTCATCGCCCTGCCCTGCGCATTCTTTGTCACTGGCGCCATAGGGGTAGGCATTGAACGCGGCATTATCCGCTGGCTCTATGGTCGGCCGCTTGAAACCCTGCTCGCCACCTGGGGCCTGTCGCTCATCCTGCAGCAAACCGTGCGGTCCATATTCGGCCCAACCAATCAGATGGTGATTGCGCCAACCTGGATGTCCGGCTCGACCGAATTCTTCGGGCTTTCAATCACCTATGGCCGCTTCTGGATCGTCATCTTCGCGCTGATCGTCTTCTTCATGCTGCTGCTGATCCTCAATCGCACGCCACTGGGCCTGCAGATGCGGGCCGTAACGCAAAACCGCCGTATGGCCTCGGCAATGGGCATCCGCACCCCCTTTGTGGATGCCATGACCTTCGGCCTTGGCTCGGGCATTGCGGGGCTCGCCGGCGTGGCTCTCACTCAGATCGACAATATCTCCCCGAACCTGGGGCAGAACTACATCATCGACAGCTTCATGGTCGTGGTCTTCGGCGGCGTGGGCAATCTCTGGGGCACGCTGGTCGGGGCATTGACTCTGGGCGTCGCCAACAAATTCCTTGAGCCCTATGCCGGCGCGGTGCTGGGCAAAATCCTGATCCTTGTTCTGATTATTCTCTTCATCCAGCGCCGTCCACGTGGGCTCTTCGCCCTCAAGGGAAGGGCGGTGGAACAATGAAGACGGACTTGAACGCGAAGGCAGCGGCCCCGTCGTCCCCTCGCCCCTCAGGGACGGGGGGCAGGGTGAGGGGTGAAGGCCCATCGTGGGGTCGCACAAGTGACCCCCTCATCCGGCGCTTCGCGCCATCTTCTCCCCTCAGGGGAGAAGGGAACACGCACCACCGGAGTGCTTGCCCATGCTGACCCAAGCCCTGTTCCGCGCACTCGACAAAAAGGCCATCTGGGTCATCGGCGTCTTCCTGGCCGTGGCTATCGCCGTGCCCATGGCCAATCTGCTGATCCCGCCGGGCCAGTTCGGCCACGTGCCGACCTATCTGGTCTCGCTGATGGGCAAATATCTGGCCTATGCGATCCTTGCTTTGGCGCTCGACCTGGTCTGGGGTTATTGCGGCATTCTCTCGCTCGGCCATGGGGCATTCTTCGCGCTCGGCGGCTATGCCATGGGCATGTATCTGATGCGCCAGATCGGCACCCGTGGTGTCTATGGCAATCCGGTCCTGCCCGACTTCATGGTTTTCCTCAATTGGAAGGAATTGCCTTGGTACTGGCTTGGCTTTGACAATTTCTGGTTCGCCATGGCCATGGTGATCTTCGTGCCGGGCCTATTGGCCTTCATCTTCGGCTTCTTCGCCTTCAGGAGCCGCGTGACCGGGGTCTATCTCTCTATCATCACCCAGGCGATGACCTTTGCCCTGCTGCTGGCTTTCTTCCGTAACGATATGGGTTTTGGCGGCAATAACGGCCTGACCGACTTCAAAGACATTCTGGGCGCTCCCGTGCAGGCCCAATCGACGCGCGCCACCCTCTTTGCGGCGACCGCCATTGCCCTGGCACTCTCGGTGCTGGTTTGTTCGATGATCGTCAATTCCAAGCTCGGCAAGGTCATGGTGGCCGTCCGCGACGCGGAAAGCCGCACCAGGTTCCTCGGCTATCGCGTTGAATATGTGAAGCTCTTTGCCTTCACCGTATCGGCAATCATGGCCGGTATTGCCGGGGCGCTCTATGTGCCGCAGGTCGGCATCATCAACCCGTCCGAATTCGAGCCGGGCAACTCCATCGAGGTGGTCATCTGGACTGCCGTGGGTGGGCGCGGCACGCTGATCGGGCCGATCATCGGCGCCATCGTGGTCAATCTGGGTAAGTCCTGGTTCACCACCACCCTGCCCGAGCTCTGGCTCTTCGCGCTGGGCGCGCTCTTCGTCTTCACCACGCTCTTCCTGCCCAAGGGCATAGTCGGGCTGTGGCACCAGATCTTCGGAGCACGGCGCAAGGCCTCGGCAGGCGAGCAGCCTGAAGCCCCGACGCCCGAGCAATCGGCCGATATCGAGCGCGGCGAGGACCCCGCTAGCTTCGGCCACGAAGCTCAACCGAAGCCCGCGGAGTAAAGCCATGAGCGCTCATACCGACACCATGCTCTATCTCGACGGCGTCTCGGTTGCCTTCGACGGCTTCAAGGCCATCAACAATCTCGCCATCATCGTCAGGCCCGCCGAAATGCTGGCCATTATCGGCCCCAATGGCGCGGGCAAGACCACGATGATGGATATCATCACCGGCAAGACGAGGCCCGATGCAGGTCAGGTTCTGTTCGATGGGCGCACCGACCTCACCAAGCTCGACGAGGCTGCCATCGCCAATCTCGGGATCGGCCGCAAGTTCCAGAAGCCGACGGTATTCGAGAGCCACACCGTTTGGGACAATCTCGAAATGGCGCTGAAAAAGCCACGCGGCATTTTTTCGACGCTTTTTTATACAGCCAGCGACAGCGACCGGGACCGGATCACCGAAATCCTTGAAACCGTGCGCCTGATTGCCCGCAAGGACGAATTGGCCGCCAATCTCAGCCATGGCCAGAAACAATGGCTCGAAATCGGCATGCTCTTGGCGCAAGACCCCAAGCTCCTGCTGGTCGATGAGCCGGTGGCGGGCATGACCGACAGCGAGACCGAGGAAACAGCCAAACTGCTGCGCGAGATTTCTCAGACCCGCTCGGTGGTCGTCGTCGAGCACGATATGAGCTTTGTCCGCGATCTGGGCTCCCGCGTCGTTTGCCTGGCGGAAGGCTCGGTGCTGGCAGAAGGCTCGCTCGACCAGGTCAGCGCCAATCCGGTGGTGATCGAACGTTATCTGGGGAGATAGAGATGACCACCGCTCTTTCGATCAATACCATCGACCTGCACTATGGCGCCGCCCAGGCGCTCAAGGGCGTTTCCATCACCTGCCAGCCTGGCCGCATCACCGCTGTTCTCGGCCGCAATGGCGTGGGCAAATCCTCGACCCTTCGGGCGATCACGGGCATCAATCATATCTCGGCGGGCGACATTACCTTTGGTGACGAGGTGTTGAAGCGCACCCCGCCCTATAAGCGGGCTCGCATGGGCATTGGCTATGTGCCGCAGGGCCGCGAAATCTTTCCGCTGCTGACGGTCAAGGAGAACCTGGAAACCGGCTATGCCGGGCTGGCACGCTCGGAGCGCAATATCCCCGACTACATTTTCGAGCTGTTCCCGGTGCTAAAATCCATGCTGGGGCGCCGGGGGGGCGACCTCTCGGGAGGCCAGCAGCAGCAATTGGCCATCGGCCGCGCCCTGGTCACCCGGCCCAAAGTGCTGGTACTCGACGAGCCGACCGAAGGCATTCAGCCCTCGATCATCAAGGATATCGGCCGGGCGCTGCAATTCCTGCGCGACGAAAAGGACATGACCATTTTGCTGGTCGAACAGTTTCTCGATTTCTGTCGCGAAATTGCCGACGACATCTATGTCATGGACCGCGGCGAGATCATGCATGCAGGCCCCGCCAGCGACCTCGACCTCCCCGAGGTCAAGCGGCACCTCATGGTCTAAAAAAACGCCCGTCCTGGGCCGGGCGTCTTGGATAAGGATGTGATCCGTTACATGTCGAACCAGCCATCGGCCTCGCATTCAGCAAGGGTAATGATGCCCAGATCCACCGACGTGGCGGTCTCGGAATCGGTGGCTGGCACCTCCTCCATGTCCGCATCGCCCGCAACCGAATCATCGGCAGTGGTTTCGTCATCGGTGTCGTTGTCGGGACTGCTCGAAAGCGACGCCGTCTCATCGGCAAGCTTGAGGTCAGCGCAGCGGGCCTTCACGGCCGCCACATCGGTCTCCGCCACAGTCTGCGTACCGATCATCATGCCCTGGGCCAAAGCCGGACCGGCAACCAGACCAGCGGCCAGGGCGATAACGGAAAGCGTGGATTTAATGGTCATTTGGTATAACCTCTTGAAAATTATCTCTGAAAGGGTGTTCGTACACCCCCACAACGAGACGATGGCGGGATCGTTGCAGTGAATTTGGCCAAAGCTGAAAATGTGATCTTGCCTCCGCTCCAGCGCGCGCGCGGCATTGGGCGCCTGGCCACCAAACAGGACGGCGAGCGCACCCGCCTCGCCAACCTGTTCCAGGAGGGCTGCGGCAAAATCCGCCTGCCCAATACCCATTCGACGAGCTTGGAAGCTGTGCTCATCAATACAGCGGGCGGCATTACCGGCGGCGACCACCTGCAATGGGGTGCTGAACTGGCGCCAGGCGGGCATATGGTGCTGACCACCCAGGCCTGCGAGCGCAGCTATCGGTCCACTGGCGATTTTGGCAGGGTTGAAACCGCGCTTCGCGTAGGCGCTGGCGCGCATCTGGATTGGCTGCCGCAGGAAACCATCTTATTTGCGGCCAGCAAGCTCGACCGCCGCCTCGAGGTTGATCTCGCAGAGGGCGCCACGCTGACCGCCGTCGAGGCAGTGCTTCTGGGTCGCGACGCCATGGGCGAGGATGCCGCCGACGCCCTGTTGCGCGACAATTGGCGCATCAGGCGCGAGGGCAAGCTCATACACGCCGAGGCGACGCAGCTCCTTGCGACAACCGAGGAACGGCGGAGCCTCTCGCTTCTGGCCGGCAACCGGGCCTTTGCTACAATTCTGCATGTTGCGGCGACGCCTGACCGGGCCGAGGCCATTTGCGGGCGCATTCGTGCCCAGCTGCCCGTTGGTCAGGCCATTGCCGCCAGCGCCAACCAATCCCGCCTGGTCATACGTGCCATGGCGCCGACGGGCCTTGCCTTGCGGCGCATGATCGTACCAGTCTTGCTCGAACTCACCGGCGCGGGCAGCCTGCCCCGCCTTTGGCATCTCTAGGATCGGACGATGAATCTCACGCCCCGCGAAAAAGACAAACTGCTGATTTCGATGGCCGCCATTGTTGCGCGCCGGCGCCTCGAGCGCGGGGTCAGGCTCAACCACCCCGAGGCCATCGCCCTGATCACCGATTTCGTCGTCGAAGGCGCGCGCGATGGCCGCGCCGTCTCCGACCTCATGGAGGCCGGGGCCCATGTCATTTCCCGCGACCAGGTCATGCAAGGCGTGGCCGAGATGATCCACGACGTGCAGGTCGAGGCCACCTTCCCCGACGGCACCAAGCTCGTCACCGTCCATCAGCCGATCCGATAATGAGGCAATCCATGCTCAAACGCAGTCTCGCCACCCTGGCCATTTCGCTTGCCGCGACGCTCCCCGCCTTTGCCCATCTCGATCCGGGAGCGCATGGCTCAATCGCGGCCGGCTTCAGCCACCCTCTGTTCGGGCTCGATCATATCCTGGCCATGGTGGCAGTCGGTCTCTGGGCCGCGATGCAGGGCGGCCGCGCACTCTGGCTGGTCCCCGCCGCCTTTGTCGGCACCATGGCGCTGGGCTTTGCCGCCGCGATAACCGGCATGCCCCTGCCCTTTGTTGAGCCGGTGATCCTGGCCTCTGTCATCTTTATCGGCATAGCCATTGCGCTGGCCCTGCCGGTTCCCACTACGGCGGTCGCGGCCATGGTCGGCTTTTTTGCCTTCTTCCATGGGCACGCCCATGGCGGCGAACTGGGCGGCGCCGGCGCCTGGGAATTTGCCATCGGCTTCATTCTCTCCACTGCAACGCTCCACGCTCTGGGCATCGCCATTGGCCTGCTGCTGGCCCGCACCGGCGGCAAGACCCTTTCCCGCATAGCCGGCGGCGCTACTGCGCTCGGCGGTCTGTGGCTCGCTATTGGCGGCTGAGGAGGCAGGCATGATCCCCGGAGAAGTCATCCCCGCCAAGGGCGATATCGAACTCAATGCCGGTGCCGAACAGATCACGCTGGAGGTCGCCAATACCGGCGACCGCCCGATCCAGGTCGGCTCGCACTATCATTTCTTTGAAACCAATGCCGGTCTGCGCTTCGATCGTGACAAGGCGCGCGGCATGCGGCTCGACATTGCCGCGGGGACAGCCGTGCGCTTCGAGCCGGGGCAGTCGCGCGAGGTGCGGCTGGTGCCGATATCGGGAGCACGGCGCATTTTCGGTTTCCGGCAACAGATCATGGGGGATCTCTGAGGATCAGGATCGGGTGTCATTTTGTGCGGCCCGGCCATGGCGCTTGCAGGTGAAAGCTGGTTAAAGGGCACGACCTCCAGTTCAGGACCGTGCCATGACCACCGAGCCCAGCAGGCAAGCCCAGTTCAAGCAGCGTTTCATCTCCGTCGTTGCCGATTTGCGCCAGGATGGCATCAACGACCCCGAGGCCATGGCGCTTGTCGGAGGTTTGGCTGCGGACCTCGCCGATGCGCTGAAACGACCGAGCTGGATGGCTCTCAAGCAGGGCCTCACACCCGCTATCTACGATGAATTGCTGCAGTCTTTCCAAAAGCGCGGCAACGAATATCACAAGGATGGACGAACCAAGCTTGCTTACGCCATCCAGCTTTTGAGTGTTTCGCTGGTCGCCTTCACCCAGCGCAACGACGCCGACATCGCGGCAGGCGAAGAACTGCTCGACCAGTTGATCGACCGGGCCGCGACCATCTACCGCCAGAACCGCCCCAGGCACTGATCCTGACCGGCGCGCAATGGCAAAACCAATGCGCGCCGGGCCTCTTGCAAGCCCGGCTGCGACAGGCCAAAGTCACGCCCGGGAAACCTTTGTTCCGGGCCTTTTGAACGGGACACGACATGCCAGCACGGATTTCACGCGCCACCTACGCCGATATGTACGGCCCGACCACGGGTGACCGCGTCCGCCTCGCCGATACCGAACTCTTCATCGAGGTGGAGAAGGATTTCACCATCTATGGCGAAGAGGTCAAATTCGGTGGTGGAAAGGTCATTCGCGACGGCATGGGGCAGTCCCAGCGCAGCCGGGCCGAAGGCGCGGTCGACACCGTCATCACCAATGCACTGATCGTCGATCATACCGGCATCTATAAAGCCGATATCGGCCTCAAGAACGGTCTGATCGCGGGCATCGGCAAGGCCGGCAATCCTGACACCCAGCCGGGCATCGACATCATTATCGGGCCCTCGACCGAAGCCATTGCCGGCGAGGGCAAGATCCTCACCGCCGGCGGTATGGATGCACATATCCATTTCATCTGCCCCCAGCAGATCGAAGAGGCGTTGATGAGCGGCGTCACCACCATGCTCGGCGGCGGCACCGGTCCCGCTCATGGCACTTTGGCGACCACCTGCACCGGCGCCTGGCATATCGAGCGCATGATCGAAAGCTTCGACGCTTTTCCCATGAACCTGGCCCTCGCCGGCAAAGGCAATGCGGCCCTGGCCGCTCCACTCGAAGAAATGATCCTGGCTGGCGCATCCGCCCTCAAATTGCATGAGGACTGGGGCACCACGCCGGCCGCCATCGACAATTGCCTCTCGGTCGCGGACGACTATGACGTGCAGGTGATGATCCACACCGACACGCTCAATGAGAGCGGCTTTGTCGAGGACACGGTGGGGGCCTTCAAGGGCCGCACCATCCACGCCTTCCACACCGAAGGCGCCGGCGGTGGTCACGCCCCGGATATTTTAAAGGTGGCGGGTCTGCCCAATGTCATCCCGTCTTCGACCAATCCGACTCGGCCCTATACGGTCAATACCATTGCCGAGCATCTCGACATGCTCATGGTCTGCCACCATCTCGACCAGTCTATTCCCGAGGACGTAGCCTTCGCCGAGAGCCGTATCCGCAAGGAAACCATCGCCGCGGAGGATATCCTGCACGATATGGGCGCGCTTTCGGTGATTTCATCTGACAGCCAGGCCATGGGCCGCGTCGGCGAAGTGCTGATCCGAACCTGGCAGACAGCCGACAAGATGAAGCGCCAGCGTGGTCGGTTGGCCGAAGAAACCGGCGACAACGACAATTTCCGTGTCCGCCGCTATGTCGCCAAATACACGATCAATCCCGCCATCGCCCATGGCATGAGCCAGCATATCGGCTCGGTGGAAGTGGGTAAGCGCGCCGATCTCGTGCTGTGGAATCCCGCCTTTTTCGGCGTGAAGCCGGAAATGGTGCTGCTTGGCGGCTCCATCGCGGCGGCGCCCATGGGCGACCCCAACGCGTCAATCCCGACACCCCAGCCCATGCATTACCGACCCATGTTCGCCGGCTATGGCAAGCTGGTGAGCCGTTCATCGGTGGTCTTCATTTCCCAGGCGGCCCATGACGCCGGCCTCCGCAACCGCCTGGACGTCGACAAGCAGCTTCTGCCCGTCTCGAACACCCGTGGCGGCATCGGCAAGGCAGCCATGAAGCTCAACACAGCCACGCCACAGATCGACGTGCACCCCGAAACCTATGAGGTGCGGGCCGACGGGGAATTGCTCACCTGCGAGCCAGCCACCGTACTGCCCATGGCGCAGAGATATTTCCTGTTCTGAGCACCTTGCGCGGTCGCGCAATCGACACGAAGCTGGGGTGGTGTGGGCAGACTAACCCAAACCATTCCGCCGGAGACTATGCCATGACTGCGCGATTGCCGCTCGCTGCCTTTCTGACCTCCATCCTGGTCGCCCCGGGCTTGGCCCAGGACGATGTCGCCACCGTTGCAACGGTTCCGACGACGCCGCAGACATCGGCATCCCTCACCCTGACGCTGGAAAGCCAAGGCAATATCGAGCGCACCGTCGTCAACTACCTCTGCGACAACGATCGGGCGCTGAGCGTGCAGTATATCAACGCCGCGCCAAACTTTCTCGCCATCGTGCCCGTCGAGGGGCAAAATCTGGTCTTTGCCACAACCCTCTCGGCTTCCGGCGCTCGCTATGTTTCAGGCCCCTATGAATGGTGGAGCCACCAAGGCGAGGCGACGCTGCGCGACCTGATGCAGGACGAGGATGCCGAACCGCTCGCCACCTGCACCGAAGTCAGCAATACGCCCTGATTGCCATGGACCCTTCGCCCGTTGCCGAGCTGTTTCCGCATGTGCGCATCGTCATGGGCACGGTTATCGGCCTGGCTATCACGCGTATTCTGATGACCGTGGCCGGCATAATCCAGCATCCACAGCGCGGTAGGCGCTCCCTGCTGCACCTGCTCTGGATGGGCTCGATGCTGCTCGAACTGGTGCTGTTCTGGTGGTGGGAATTCGCCCTGCATCAGATCGAAGTCTGGCATTTTGGCCTGGTCGTCTTCATCATCGGCTATGCCATAACGCTGTTCCTGATGGCCGCTATGCTCTCGCCCGACAGCATTTCGGAATATACCGGCTTTGAGGATTTCTTCATCAAGCGGCGCCACTGGTTCTTCGGCCTGCTTGCCGCAACGTTTCTGCTCGATACGATCGATACGCTGATCAAGGGGCAGAACCACTGGAGCCAGTTCGACTGGAGCTATTTCGGCCAAGTGCCGATCGGTCTTCTTCTCTGCGTTCTGGCCTGGCGCAGCGCCGACCGCCGGCTGCATTTGGGCATTGTCGGCATTCACATCGCCTATCAGGTCTTTATCATCATCCGCTACTTCAACACGGTCAGCTAATTGCCCATGCGTCGCGCCATTGCTCATTTGCCTGCCAATCACGGCAAGTCCCCCATAATCGACACAGTCACCCTCGCCCATGACGAGCGACGCCTGCGCCGCAAGCTCCTGGTTGGTGCGGCCGGCACCGAGGTCATGGTCGATTTTCCCAGCACCGTGACGCTGGACCACAATGGCGCACTGGAACTGGACAATGGCGAACTGATCGGCGTGACTGCCGCACAGGAACCGCTCTACGAAATTCGCGCCAAAGACACCGGACACTTGCTGCGCCTCGCCTGGCATATCGGCAATCGCCATACCCCGGCCCAGCTCGAGCAGGGGCGCATCCTGATCAAGCGCGACCATGTTCTCAAAACCATGCTGGAGGGCCTGGGCGCGACGGTCAGCAATATTACCGAACCCTTCTTTGCCGAGCATGGCGCCTATCACAGCCATTCCCATGGCGATGGCACCCATGCGCTCTTGAATCGCAAGTGAGCACGGACCTGCAAAGACTGCTGACCTGGATGTCGCCGGCCTTTCCGGTCGGGGCGTTTGCCTGGTCTGCGGGCCTGGAAACCGCCATTGACCAGGGCAAGGTCACCGACCGCGCAACAGCGCAGGATTGGATCTCCGGCCTACTGCACCATGGCGGCCTAAAGACCGATGCCATTCTGCTCGCCCATGCCCATGCGAGGCACGCAGAAGCGGCAGCTCTGTCCGATCTGGCCGACCTCTGCCTGGCACTGAGCGCGGCGCCCGAGCGGCATGCCGAGACCACGATAACCGGCAATGCCTTTGCGCTGGCCAGCGCCGCCTGGCCGACAGAGGGACTGCTTTCGTTGCCCGATCCCTGCCCCTACCCCATTGCCGTGGGTGCGATCGCGGGCGCCCATGGCATAGAGCGGCGTGATACGCTCGTCGCCTTCCTCACCTCGGCGGTTCATAATCAGGTGTCGGTTGCCGTGCGGCTGGTGCCCATCGGCCAGAGTGATGGCCTGGCCGTTATGGCGGCGCTCGAACCGGCCATCGCGCAACAAGCCGATCTGTGCCTTCATGCCGCACTGGACGACATTGGCAGCCTGGCCTATGGCGCAGATATTGCCCAGATGCGGCACGAAACCCAGATAACGAGGATTTTCCGCTCATGAACATGCTCTTTGCCTCCTTCATGTTCATTGGCCTGTTTGCCGTCTCCATTGCCCATCTGATGTGGGCTTTTGGCCGCACCTGGCCCATTCGGGACGAAAAACTGCTGGCTCAGACCGTTGTCGGCTTCAAGGATATCGAACGCATGCCGCCCAGGCTGGCATCCCTGGCGGTGGCCGTGGCAACGTTCACCGCCGGCTGCTTCGCCTTGGCGCTGGCCGATCACGATAGTGGCGGCTGGCAGCTCAACCTTGCCGGTTTGTTGTTTGCCGCCGTTTTCCTGGCCCGGGGCATTATCGGCTACACACCCTGGTGGGCGGCCTTGACCCCCGAGCCCAATTTCCGGCTCAATGACCGCCGGGTCTATTCGCCGCTTTGCCTGTTTCTGGGCATCGGCTTTCTGATCCTGATCTATCTGCGCCTCACCTGACACCAAGGAGTATGTTCATGTCCAAGAGCCTTAATGGACCCCTGCGCATTGGCATTGGCGGACCCGTCGGCTCGGGCAAGACGACCCTGTGCGAAATGCTGCTCAAGGCCATGCGCGAGCGCTATTCCATGGCCGTGGTCACCAATGACATCTATACCCAGGAGGATGCGCTGATCCTCGCTCGCGCTCAGGCGATCTCCGAAGACCGCATTGTGGGTGTCGAAACCGGCGGCTGCCCGCACACCGCCATTCGCGAGGACGCTTCGCTCAACCTGGCGGCCATAGACGATCTCAACCGCAAATTTCCCGATCTCGACATCGTCCTGATCGAAAGCGGCGGCGACAACCTGGCGGCGACCTTCTCGCCCGACCTGGCGGACCTGACCATTTATGTGATCTCGGTCGCCCAGGGCGAGAAAGTGCCGCGCAAGGGCGGACCTGCCATTTCCCGCTCGGACTTGCTGGTCATTACCCACACCGATCTAGCACCCCATGTCGGGGCCAGCCTGGAGGTGATGGAGAGCGACACGCAAAAGGTGCGCGAAGGCCGACCCTATGTCTTCACCGACCTGCTGCGCCGCGAAAGTCTGGACCAGATCATCGGTTTTATCGAGAGGCACGGGGGATTCGTGGCCGAGGCGGCGGAGTAAACTTCGCCGTCAGGCATCCTCAGCCACGCGCAGACTGGTCATTTCCTCCGACAGCGCCCACAGCCGTGCCGATGCCGCGGCATCGAGCGCCTGGGGAGGAATGGATGCTGGTTTGGGATAGCCTCGGGTTTCAGACAGCCCATTGGGGCCGTAGTATCCGCCGCCTTCGGCACCCGGTGCCGTCGCCGCATAAAGCGTCGGCAGGGCGCCCTGTGCCGCCGGCTGGAACAGGAACCACAGATAGGTACGAACCAACCCCTGCAGGCTCATTCGCCCGGGGGCGTTGTGAAGCAAATCCGTGCGGGAAATGCCGGGGTGGGCGGCAATGCTGGTGACTCCCCAATTGCCCGCCAAGCTCCTGCGCTGCAACTCAAACGCAAACATCAGACAGGCCAGTTTGGACTGGCTATAGGCGTCCATCGGCACATATTTGGACATGTATTGCAGGTCGGCAAAATTGATATGACCGTTGCGAACCGCAACACTGGAGAGGGTCACCACGCGCGACTCCCTGCCCTCGCGCAGAAGCGGCATCAACCCCATCGTCAGAGCGAAGTGCCCAAGATAGTTGGTCCCCAACTGCAACTCGAAACCATCTACGGTTTGCTTGCGCTGCGGCGGCACCATCACCCCGGCATTGTTGATCAGAAGGTCGATATGGCTCCGCTGCTGCTTGAGCCGCTCGACAAAATTCGCGACCGATTTGAGGTTCGCTAGGTCGATTTCGCCGAATTGCACTTTTACGCCAGGTACCTCGCTGCGGACTTTCGCCACGGCCTCCGCGCCCTTGCGGGGGTTGCGACCTGCAATGATCACATCCGCTCCGGCCCGCCCCAGGGCCAACGCATCCTCCAGCCCCAGACCACCTGTCCCTGTGACCACTGCCACACGCCCATTCTGCGGAGGAATGTCCGCTGCCGTCCACCTTTTCATCTGTCGCATCCCTATAATTATGCACTGAGTGCAGAATTATATATTGCACTCAGTGCATAATTGCAAGGAGGTGATTTCCGCGGTACGACAGCGCCAGCACACTCGGGAGAAAAATGGGAACTCGGGAAGAAAATCGGCGACAGACCCTCAAGCGCATCACCCAGAGCGCAATGAGCCTGTTTGCCAAGCAGGGTTACGAGGCGACGACACTCGACGCCATTGCGGCGGCCGCCGGCATTTCTCGGCGGACCTTTTTTCACTATTTCAAGTCCAAGGACGATATCCTGCTGTCCCAGCAGGCCGGCCTCGGCGAGCAATTGATAGAGGCCCTCGCAGCGGAGCCTACATGCGGCACGCCGACCGAAACCCTGCAAGCGGCCATGCGGCGGATCGCGGCGTCCTATCCGCTGGAAGAACTGATAACGATAGACAAGCTAATGATGTCGATCGAAGCCGTGCAGGCGCGCAAACAGGCCAACTATATCCGCGACGAACATCTGCTGCTCGAGGCCCTGCGCCAGCGCTGGCCCGAAGAAAGCGACATGTCCCTGCGGCTCGCCGCACAAATGGCCATCGGCCTTACGCGTCTATCCCTCGACGCCTGGCGCAGCGAAGGCGGTACAAAGCCGATCGTCGACTATCTCGACCTTGCCATCGCCGAATTGCGTCAGGAATTTGGAGGCTCCTAGCCTACCTTGGGCCGCACCAATGCCACCACCGACCGCGGCGGCAGGGTCGCCGTTCCCTCGGTGAATTGCACTTCGGCACTATCGTCCGATTGCAGGCCAACCGCCCACTCGCCCTCTGGCAGTCGCGCCACGACCGGCTCTATTCGCCGATTGAACCAGACCAGCACCTCGTCGTCCTTGTGCCGAAGCTGCATGCCCAGCACGGAGGCGCCGCCCGCGTTCCAGTCGCCCTCGGTCATCTCGCGGCCTTCCGGATGGCGCCAGACCACGTCACGCACGCCATTACGCTCCAGACCCGTCAACCAGTGATCGTGGCTGACCGCAGGATGGGCCTTGCGGAACGCGCTCGCGGCGGCCACGAAATCGACCAGCGAACCGTCTGCGGCCTCCCAGTCGACCCAGGTGATCTCATTGTCCTGGGCATAGGCGTTATTGTTGCCCTGCTGGGTGCGATACGTCTCGTCGCCCTGCTGGATCAGCGGAATGCCGCGCGACATGAACAAGGTGGCCAGCAAAGCCCGCACATCGCGTTTGCGCACCGCATTGATAGTTTCGTCGTCGGTTTCCCCTTCAACGCCGCAGTTCCAGGAGGAATTGTGGTTGTGCCCGTCGCGATTGTCCTCGCCATTCGCCTCGTTGTGCTTGTCGTAATAGCTGACGAGATCCCGGAGGGTGAACCCGTCATGCACCGCCAGCATATTGACGCCGGCGCTGGGCTTGCGGCCCTCGATATCGAAGATCTCGGCTGAACCGGAAATCTTGCCGGCCAGGGCGCCGATCTTGCCGTTCTCGCCTTTCCAGAAGGCCCGCACCTCGTCGCGATAGGTGTCGTTATGCTCGGCAAATTCCTTGCCGAATTTGCCCAGACCATAACCGCCCGGACCGGGATCCCAGGGTTCGGCAACCAAAATGCATTTGCTCAGCACCGGATCGGCCTTGATCTTGTTGAGCATTTCTGCCTGGGGATTGAACCCGGGGTCGCGGCCCAACACGGTGGCCAGATCGAAGCGAAAGCCGGAGACGCCCAGCTCTTCCACGTAATAGCGCAAGCTCTCGATCACCAGCCGCTGCACGGCCGGATGATCGCAGCGCAGCGTATTGCCCGTGCCGGTATCGTTGACGAGATGCTTTTTGCCATCCACCTCAACCCAGCGATAATAGGTCTGCGGATCGAGTCCCATCATCGAGAGGATCGGTCCCTGGCTGTCGCCTTCTCCAGTGTGATTATAGACCACGTCCAGGATCACCGAGATGCCGGCCTTGCGATAGGCGTCTGTCATCACCCGCAATTCCTGCGGACCGCGTGGGGCCAGACGCGGATCGACGGCGAAATAGGCGACCGGATTATAGCCCCAGGCATTGGTCAGGCCCAAAGCCGGCAAATGCCCCTCGTCGATCCAGGCCGCCGTCGGCATGAGCTGGACGGTATCGACGCCCAGATGCCTGAAATAGTCGATCACCCGTCGTGTCGTTAGCGCCGCCACAGTGCCGCGCAGCGGACCCTGAACGCCGGGATGGCGCATGGTGAAGCCACGCACATTAAGTTCGTAGTAGAGGCCAGGCGCCTTCTTGCGCGGCTGCGCCGCATCATTCTCGCTGCCATGTACAATGGCTTTGGGCACGAGCTCTGCGGTATCCACCGCATCCTCTCGCGCCAACCGCAGGCGCGGCGAGCGCACGAACACCCGGTCGAGATGCCGCGCATAGGGATCAACGAGTAGTTTGTGCGGATCGAAGAAATAGCCCTGGTCGGGATCATAGGGTCCGTCGGCCCTGAGCCCGTAGCGGGCCCCTGCTCCGATATTGGCGATGAGGCCCGCATGGATACTATTCTCATGCACATCGAGTTCGAACCGCTCGATCTGCCTATCCTGTTCATCGAACAGACAGACCCAGATCGCCGAGGCGCTCTCCGAATAGACGGCAAAATTGACGCCATCCGCCGTGATGGTGGCGCCAAGATGATCCGTGCGCCCGGCATGGGGCACCAATTGCGGTTGAGTGGACAAGGCGACCCTAGGTAATGACGCTGGGCGCGTCTCGCCCGGTTCTGGATTTGATGCCGGCCAAGGCGTCGGCGATCCCGATAAGGGGCTCGAGGGCGAGCTGGGTATCGAGATCATGGCGTCCATCGGCGGCCTCAAACCGTTCAAGGTAGAGCCGCAACGTGGCGCCCACCGTGCCGGTTCCGGAGAGCCTGAGAACAATTCGCGAGCCATCGGTAAAACCGATCCGAATGCCCTGCTTGGCGCTGGTCGAACCATCCACGGGGTCGTGATAGGTGAAGTCATCAGCATAGGCGACTTGCAGGTCGTCGGCGAAGACCTTGCCGACGAGGCTTGGCAATTGCGCCCGCAAGTCCTCGACCAGCTTGTTGGCGATGCCCGCATCGACCTCTTCGTAGTCGTGTCGGGTATAATAGTTGCGGCCATAGGTCCGCCAATGCTCGCGCACAATCTCGTCTACACCCTGCTTGCGCACGGCCAGAATATTGAGCCAGAGCAGCACGGCCCAGAGCCCGTCCTTTTCGCGCACATGGTTCGAACCCGTACCTGCACTTTCCTCGCCGCAAATGGTGACGCGACCCGCATCGAGCAGATTGCCGAAGAACTTCCAGCCGGTCGGCGTCTCATGCATTTCGATACCCAGCTTTTCCGCTACCCGATCGGCCGCCGCGCTGGTTGGCATGGAGCGGGCAATGCCCGCAATGCCGGCCTTGTAGCCCGGCGCCAGATGCGCATTGGCCGCCAGCAGCGCCAGCGAGTCCGAGGGTGTGACGAACCGATTCTTGCCAATAATGAGATTGCGGTCGCCATCGCCATCCGAGGCGGCGCCGAAATCCGGGCCATCAGGCGTCATCAGCAGATCATGCATGTCCTTGCAGTAGACAAGGTTCGGATCGGGATGCCCGTTGTTGAACGAGGGAGACGGCGTGCCATTGACCACAGTGCCCTTGGGCGCCCCCAGCATGCCTTCAAGAATGGCGTGGGCATAAGGCCCGGTGACGGCATGCATGGCATCGAACGTCATGCGGAAACCGCCCAGGAACAGGGCGCGAATGGCATCAAAATCGAACAGCGTCTGCATCAGCGCCGCATAATCGGCCACCGGATCGATGACCTCGACCACCATGCCGCCCACCTGCTGGGTGCCCAGCGTATTGAGATCAATATCGGGCGTGTCGAGCGTCTTATAGCTATTAATGACCTTGGTACGGGCAAAGACCGCATCGGTGATTTTTTCCGGCGCCGGCCCGCCATTACCCACATTGTATTTGATGCCGAAATCGCCTTCCGGCCCGCCGGGATTGTGGCTGGCAGACAACACCAACCCGCCAAAGGCACTGTAATGACGGATGATGTTGCTGGCGGCCGGGGTGGACAAAAGACCGCCCTTGCCCACCAGCACCTTGCCAAAACCATTGGCCGCCGCGATGCGGATGGCCTTTTGGATGGCGACGTCATTGTAAAAGCGCCCGTCGCCCCCGATGACCAGGGTCTTGCCCGCAAAGCCTTCCAGGCTATCGAAGATCGACTGGATGAAGTTCTCGACATAATTGGGCTGGCTGAAAACCGGCACCCGTTTTCTCAGGCCGGACGTGCCGGGCTTCTGGTCGTCATAGGGCGTGGTTTCAATCGTCTTGACTGTCATCTGTCGAATATCCGATCAACGAGGCATAGAGCTGGGCATAGCGGGCGGCGCTGGTTTCCCAACTCACATCCGATTTCATCCCCCGCCTCTGCATCTTCTTCCATGATTTTTCATCGGCATAGAGCGCCAGCAGACGCCGGATCGCATCGGCGAGCGCCGCTTCGCTGGGCGGCGCAAACTGCACGCCAGTCGCCACCTCCGCCTGGATGGCCGCCACATTGGCGTCAATAACCGTATCGTTGAGCCCGCCGACCCGGCTGACCAGCGGCACGCAGCCATAGCGCAAAGCATAGAGCTGGGTCAGGCCACAGGGCTCAAAGCGCGAGGGGACCATCATCACATCGGCCCCGCCCTGCACCAGATGGCTGAGCTTTTCATTATAGCCCGTGACCAGCCCGACCTTGCCCGGATGAGCCATGGAGGCGCTGCGCACAGCATTCTCCAGCTCCGCATCGCCCGATCCGAGCACGGCCAATTGCGCCCCGGAGTCCACGATCAGGCCAATATTGGCAGCCAGCAGATCTATACCTTTCTGCCAGGTCAGTCGGCTGACCACGGCAAAGAGCGGCCCATCCAGCGCGTCGAGCCCGAACGCCTCCTGCACAGCGCGCTTGTTGACCAGGCGCCCCTGCATCGTGCTGGCAGTGTAGTTCTGCACCAGCGCCGGATCGGTCGCCGGATTCCAGGCATCCATATCAATGCCGTTGAGGATGCCATGAACTGTATCGGAGCGATTGTTGAGCAGGCCTTCGAGCCCCATGCCAAAGGCCGGGGTACGGATTTCGGCGGCATAGGTTGGAGACACGGTGGTCACCACATCAGCGCATTCCACACCCGCCTTGAGATAGCCCACACCACCATAATATTCGACGCCGTCGACCGAAAAGGCATGCGCCGGCAAGCGGAGTTGCGGAAAGATTTCCGCGCCGAACGTGCCCTGGAACGCCATGTTGTGGACGGTCATCACCGTCTTGAGGGTCGAGGAGGGCCCATATTTGACATAGGCCGGCACCAGGCCCGCCTGCCAATCATGGGCATGGATCACCTGCGGCCTATAACCGTCCACCAGGCCCAGGCCCAGTTCGGATGCCACCCAGCTCAACGCCGCATAGCGCTTCCAATTGTCCGGCCAATCCCAGCCCTCGGGGCCCATATAGGGATTGCCCGGGCGGTCATAGAGCAAGGGTGCATCGAGCACGACAAGGTCAAGCCCTTCGACCCGGCCCGCAATCAACCGGCCGGTGGTGCCGAACAGATCGTCCAAGACCGCCACCTCGCGACCGCTGCTCATCTTGCCGATAACTGCCGGATAGCCCGGCACCAGAGTGCGCATGGTGACGCCGGACTCGCCCAGCGCCCCCGGCAGGGCACCGGCCACATCGGCCAGTCCCCCCGTCTTGATCAGCGGGTAGATTTCGGAAGTGACCGAGAGAACTTCGATCATCTGTCCGCCAGATATTTGTTGACCATGGATTGGGTGATCAGGGTCACACCCTCGTCGGTGCGGCGGAACCATTTGGCGTCAAATTCGGGGTCTTCGCCGACCACAAGGCCTTCGGGAATGTTGACGCCGCGGTCGATCACCACTTTCTTGAGGCGCGCGTTCCGCCCGATATCGCAATAGGGCAAGACCACCGCTTCATCGAGCATGGAATAGGAATGGACCCGGCTACCGGTCGAGAGCAGCGTCCGCTGCAGATGGCCGCCAGAAATGATGCAGTCGCCCGAGACCAGAGAATTAACCGCCGAACCGCGCCGCCCGTCAAAATCATGCACGAATTTGGCCGGCGGGGTGATCTCGGCATAGGTCCAGATCGGCCAGTCCCGGTCATAAAGATCGAGCTGGGGATTGATATCGGTGAGGTCGATATTGGCCTTCCAATAGGCATCGACCGTCCCCACATCCCGCCAATAGGACACTTTCTCGTTGCTCGAGCGCACGCAGGAGCGGTTGAACCGATGTGCCCAAGCGGTGCCGTTCTTGACGATATAGGGAATGATGTCCTTGCCGAAATCGCGATTGGAGCCCTCGGTCGCCGCATCGCGCTTGAGCTGCTCCATCAGGAACCTGGTCTCGAACACGTAAATGCCCATCGAGGCCAGCGCCATGTCGGGCTTATCCGGAATGCCCGGCGGGTCCTTGGGCTTTTCGACAAAATCGACCACCCGGTCGCGCCCGTCCACATGCATCACACCAAAGCCCGTGGCTTCCATGCGCGGCACTTCCAGACATCCGATGGTGACGTCCGCGCCCGTGTCGACGTGCTGACGGAGCATGATTTCATAGTCCATCTTGTAGATGTGGTCGCCCGCCAGGATCACGATATAGCGCGCGCCGTAATCCTCGATGATGTCCATGTTCTGGTAGACCGCATCGGCCGTGCCGGCATACCACATATCCTCGGCCACGCGCTGGGACGCGGGCAGCACGTCGAAACTCTCGTTACGCTCCTGCCGGAGGAAGTTCCAGCCACGCGACAAGTGGCGGATAAGGCTATGCGCCTGATACTGCGTGGCCACCGAAATGCGGCGAATGCCCGAGTTGATGGCATTGGACAGCGCAAAGTCGATAATGCGTGCCTTGCCGCCGAAATAGACTGCCGGCTTGGCGCGCCGGTCGGTCAACTCCATTAGCCGGGTGCCGCGTCCGCCCGCCAGCACATAGGCCATGGCCTCGCGCGCCAGTGGCGATGGTACTCGATAATCAGCCATTAAATGTCCCTCCGCATATGCCCGGCTTCTGCCGGGTCTTTTGTCACCCGAGCCGCGTCACGCCGGCTCGTATTTCAGAAACAGGGTCGCCAAAGGCGGCAGGAACAGCTCTGCCTCCGCCGGCCAATGCTGCCCCTCGACAGCCTTGGCCACGACGCCCCCCTGATTGCCGGTATTCCCACCCGAATACCAACCGGCATCGGTATTGACCCGTTCCACCCAGCGCCCGGCATGCGGCAGCGGCACCTTGTAGCCGCTGCGTGGCACGGGGGTAAAATTGGAGATGACCAGAACCGGATCGGCGCCGGGCGCCTTGCGGATCCAGGCCAGGACCGAATTGGCCTGATCGTTGCCGATTATCCATTCAAAGCCATCCGGCTCGCAGTCCCGCTCATAGAGAGCCGGCAGGCTGCGATAGGCCGCGTTGAGATCGGCCACCAGCCGGCGCATCCCCTCATGGGGCGGGGAATCGAGCAGCCACCAGTCGAGCGACTTGCTTTCGCTCCACTCCTCGCGCTGCGCGAATTCCTGCCCCATGAACAACAGTTTCTTGCCCGGATGTCCCCACATGAAGGCCAGATAGGCCCTGAGATTGGCAAATTGCTGCCAGTCATCGCCCGGCATTTTCGCGAGCAGCGCCCCCTTGCCATGCACCACTTCATCATGGCTGAGCGGCAAAACGAAATTCTCGGAAAAGGCGTACATGAGCCCGAAAGTCATATCATTGTGGTGGAAACGGCGATGTACCGGCGCCCGGCTCATGAAGCGCAGCGTGTCGTTCATGAAGCCCATATTCCACTTGAAGCCGAACCCGAGCCCGCCGGCATAGGTCGGTGCGCTAACGCCCGGCCAGGCGGTCGATTCCTCGGCGATCATGAAAGCGCCGGGAAACTGCCGATAGACCTCGGCATTCACCCGCTGCAGGAAGGCGACGGCCTCCAGGTTCTGGTTACCGCCATGCTGATTGGGCACCCATTCGCCCGGCTGGCGCGAATAGTCGAGATAGAGCATCGAAGCGACGGCATCGACCCGCAGCCCATCGATATGGAACTGATCGAACCAATAAAGGGCGTTATTGGTTAGGAAGGCCGAAACCTCCTTGCGCCCGAAATTGTAGATCGCCGTGTTCCAGTCCGGATGGAAGCCCTGGCGCGGGTCCTCATGCTCATAAAGCGCCGTGCCGTCGAAATGGCTAAGACCATGCTCATCGGTGGGGAAATGCGCTGGCACCCAATCCAGGATCACGCCAAGCCCGGCCTCATGCGCCGCATTGACCAGCCGCGCAAAGCCGGCCGGGTCGCCGAAGCGCGCGGTCGGCGCGTACAGGCCGGTGGGCTGATACCCCCAGCTTGGATCGAAAGGATGCTCGGAAATCGGCAGGAATTCGAGATGGGTATAGCCCATATCGGCGGCGTAAGGCACGAGCTGTTCGGCGAGCTGATCATAGCTCATGAAGCTGCCATCGGGACGGCGCCGCCATGATCCCAGATGCACCTCGTAGATCGACATCGGCGTGCGCCGCCAATCCCGGCTGGCGCGTTCCTCCATATATTGCTGATCGGTCCAGGCGAAGGGCGTCGGATCGGGCACGACCGAAGCCGTACGCGGCCGCAACTCGGCCTGGCGGGCAAACGGATCGGCCTTTAAAGGCAGCACCTGCCCGTTCGGCCCCACAATCTCGTATTTGTAGATCGTGCCCGTTCCCAGCACCGGGATGAACACTTCCCAGATACCGTTGCGATTGCGCATGGGGTGGCGGCGCCCATCCCATTCGTTCCAGGGGCCAACAACCGAGACGCGCTGCGCATTGGGGGCCCAGACGGCGAAATGGGTGCCGTGAATGCCCTCGAACTCCATTTCATGGGCGCCCAGCTTGTCGAACAGCCGCAAATGGCTGCCTTCGCCGATGTAATAATCGTCCATGGGACCGAGCACCGGCCCGAAGGAATAGGGGTCGAATACCGACCAGGAGCCGCCAGCGTTTTTGGCCTCATAGCGAATGGGCTGGCGCTCTGCGATCTCGACCCTGGCTTCGAAAAACCCGGCGGCATGGCGCGGGATCATGTGTCCCAGCGGCGTTCCATCGAGCGTAAAGGCATTGAGCGTTTCGGCATGCGGCACAAAGGCCCTGAGCACCCAGTGTCCGGCGACCTCATGCAGACCCAGAAAGGCAAAGGCATTGCTGTGGCGACCGGCCACGATGGCCTCTACCTCCCACGCATCTGCCTGCCAGTTTTCCTTGCTCACGCTCAAAACCACACTCCCCCACGCGCCAACCGTCAAAGGCCGGCTGGCCTAACCTCTACGGCCCCGGCCCGGTCATGCCTGCCGGGACCTTCTTTGCGCCATATCGTCCACCTGGCCAGCAAAGCCGCTTGGGCATCTGCCGGTCAACCTCATCCCTGACCACGCTAGGCGGTCGGAACGTCCCATATCTCCTGTGCATATTGCCGGATCGTCCTGTCCGACGAGAAAAAGCCTACGCTGGCCGTGTTGCGGATGGCCATGGCGGCCCACTTCTTCTTGTCGCGCCAGATGGCATCCACCTTGCCCTGCGCGGCGACATAGGCATCGAAGTCCCGCGCCACCATGAACCAGTCATGATCGTAAAGGCCCCCGATCAGATCGCGATAGCGATGCGGATCGTCCGGCGAAAACACGCCAGAGGCAATCGAATCGAGGGCCTCGCGTAGCCGCGGCGAAGCGTCGATGGCCGCGCGCGGTACTTCTGAACGGGCCCGCTTGTCCTCGACCTGCTCGGCCGTCAGACCGAAGATGACGATATTGTCGGCACCCACTTCCTTGTGCATCTCGACATTGGCGCCATCCATAGTGCCAATGGTAATGGCGCCATTGGCCATGAACTTCATATTGCCGGTGCCCGATGCCTCCATGCCGGCCGTCGAAATCTGCTCGGAGAGGTCGGCCGCCGGCACGATCACCTCGGCCAGGCTGACATTGTAATTGGGCAGGAAGACCACCTTGAGCAGGCCCCGCACCGCCGGATCATTGTTGATGACCCGCGCCACATCATTGATCAGCTTGATGATCAGCTTGGCATTCCAGTAGCTCGGCGCGGCCTTGCCGGCGAAAATCTTGACGCGCGGAACCCATTCCTTTTCGGGATGCGCCCGGATCTCGTCATAGAGCGCTACGGCATGAATAATATTGAGCAATTGCCGCTTATATTCATGAATGCGCTTGATCTGCACATCGAACATTGCGTCTGGCGAGACGGTAATGTTCAGTCGGTCCTTGATCAGCTTGGCCAGCTTCTTCTTGTTCTTGAGCTTGACCTCGGTGAACTGCTTCTGGAAGCCGGGATCCTCGGCATGCGGCAAGAGGCCGTGCAGCTTTTCCACATCGTCGAGAAAGTCGGGACCGATGCGTTCCGACACCAGTTTTGTCAGCCCCGGATTGCACTGCATCAGCCATCGGCGCGGGGTGATGCCATTGGTCTTGTTGTTGATGCGCTCGGGATAGAGCTTGTGCAGATCGGCAAACACGGTCTGCTTCATCAATTCGGTATGCAGCGCCGAAACACCATTGATCGAATGGGAACCGACAAAGGCCAATTGGCCCATTCGCACGCGCCGCCCGCCATGTTCATCGATCAGCGACACAGCCGCGATCTGCTGGTCGCTGAACCCCTTCTTGGCCCGGGCCTCGGTCAGAATATCGGCGTTGATCTGATAGACGATCTGCATATGCCGCGGCAGCAGCCGCTCCAGCAGCGCCACCGGCCAGCTTTCCAGCGCCTCGGGCAGCAGCGTATGGTTGGTGTAACCGAACGTGCCCTTGGCAATCTGCCAGGCCTTGGCCCATTTGATCCCGTTCTCATCGACCAGGATGCGCATGAGCTCGGCCACGGAAATGGCAGGATGGGTATCGTTGAGCTGGATGGCCACCTTGTCGGCCAGCGAGCCCAGATCGCCATATTGCTGCAAATGGCGCCGGACGATGTCCTGCAGCGACGCCGAAGAGAAGAAAAATTCCTGCCGCAGCCGCAATTCCTGCCCGGCCGCAGTGGAGTCTGCGGGATAGAGCACCCGCGTGATCGCCTCGGCCCTGGCACTCTCCTCCAGCGCGCCGATATGATCGCCCGAATTGAACTTGTCGAGAAGGATGGGGTCGATCGGCTGCGCGCTCCAAAGCCGAAGCGTGTTCACCCGCGCCCCGCGCCAGCCAACGATCGGGGTGTCATACGCCACCGCCAGCAGATGCTCATTGGGCCGCCATTCCTGCCGCTCGGTCCCGTCGGGATCGGTGACCGGCTCGACATGACCACCAAAGCCGACCTCATAGGCGCTTTCGCGACGCTCGAATTCCCAGGGATTGCCATGGGCAAGCCATTCCTCGGGCAATTCGACCTGCCATCCCTCGCTCATTTCCTGCCGGAAAAGCCCATGCACGTAGCGGATGCCATAGCCATAGGCCGGGATTTTCACCGAGGACATGGATTCGAGAAAGCACGCCGCCAGACGGCCCAAACCGCCATTGCCCAGCGCCGCATCGGGCTCGAGATTGATCAGGTCGCCCAGGTCGACATCGAGGTTTTTCAGCGCCTCGGCAACGGGCTCCATCAGCCCCACATTGCTCATCGCGTCACGCATGAGCCGGCCGATCAGGAATTCCAGGCTGAGATAGTAGACGCGCTTATTGGAGGTTCGCCAGGTCTCGCGCGAGCTCTCCATCCACCGGTCCATGATCCGGTCACGCACGGCCAGGATGGTGGCACGCAGCCAATCATGCGGCCGGGCGACAATGGGGTCCTTGCCGACGGAATAGATCAGCTTTTCAAGGATTTCGGCCTGAAGGGCCTCAACCGTAATTGCGCGGGGTTCGGGCGTGGGCGCATCGTAAACGATCGGCTTTTGCGGCATCTCGCAATCCAGAGTTCATGACGATGTTCCCCTCAGAATAGATGCAGTCTTGCACTAATTTTGTGCAGGGGAAAGCCCCCGCGTTCGCATGCTACGGACTGCCCTGAATTTGCTGCGAGGACTTGTTGGCGGCAGCCTCCGCCTCGTCTTCGGCCACGGACACGCCACCCTCACGCGCTTGATCGCGGGCATTGCTGATCAAAAGCTGGGTCAGGTTACGCCAGTCTTCACCCCCCAGTTGCAGTTCAAACCGCTGCCGGTCGCGGCTGCGCACGCCCTCCACCACCTCATCGGCTTCTTCGTCGGTCGCGCCCAGCATCCGCACGGCTTCGCCGCCAAAGGTGATCGCCGACTCGAAAGTCTCGCGGATCTGATATTCCACGCCGGCCCGCACCAGCGCGATACCATGCGGCCGGTCGAAGGCCCGCGCCATTACCCGCGCCAGTGGGAACTCGTCGCGCAGCAGTTCGGCAATCCGCGTCGTCTGCTCCTTCTGGTCGGTACACACAAGGATCAGGTCCGCGGTGGCGGCACCGGCAGCGCGCAGAATGTCCAGCCGCGTCCCGTCGCCATAATAGACCTTGAAGCCGATCTGCGCGGCGGCCCGGATCATGTCGGTATCATTATCGATGATTGAAACCGTGTGCCGGAGCGCCAGGAGCGGCTGGCTGACGATCTGGCCGAAACGGCCAAAGCCGATGATCAACACCTTGCCGCTCAGCCCATCCGCCTCCTCGACGCCATCCATGGATTGGGCGACCTTGGGCATCAGGTAGCGCATGCCGATAATGGCAAAAGGCGTGATGACCATGGAGATGATGACGGTGGCGGTAAAGATGGCATTGGTGGGCGCGTCGATCAGCCCGCTGCTGGCCGCCGTCGTATAGAGCACGAAGGCAAATTCGCCGCCCTGCCCCATCAACACGGCACGCTCCAGCGCCTCGCCGTGATCTGACCGCATGAGCCGCGCAATGACGTAGATGGCAACGGCCTTGATCAGCATATAGGCCACGACGCTGACCGCGATGATCCCCAGATTCTCGGCCACTACGCCCAGATCGAGCGACATGCCCACCGCCAGGAAGAATAATCCCAGCAACAGCCCCCTGAATGGCTCCACATCCGCCTCGAGCTGGTGCTTGAAAGTGGAGGTGGAGAGCAGCACGCCGGCCAGGAACGCCCCCATCGCCATGGACAGGCCGCTCACCTGGAACAATAGCGCAGCTCCCAGTACCACGAGCAGGGCCGCGGCAGTCATCACCTCGCGCACCTTGGCCTGGGCCAAAAGTGCAAAGAACGGGTTCATGATCCGCTGCCCCAGGAAGATCAGCAGCAAGATGGCGCCTACCGCCACCCCGAAGGAAATCACCCGCGCCAGCATGCTTACATCGTCGGCGGAGGGGGCCAGGAGGGCCACGACGGCCAGCAGCGGCACAATGGCCAGGTCTTCGAGCAACAGCACGGACACCATCTTCTGGCCGCCCGGCGTCGCCAACTCGCCCCGCTCACCCAGGATCTGCATGACAATGGCCGTCGAGGTCAGCACGAAGCCCATGCCGAAAACAAAGGCGACCACCGGCGCAAAGCCCAGCACTATGCCAGCGCCCGTCAACAGGGCGCCGCTGACGGCAACCTGAATGACCCCCAGGCCGAAAATCTGCTTGCGCAGCGACCAGAGCCGGTTCGGCTCCATCTCCAGCCCGATGATGAACAAGAACAGCACCACGCCTAGTTCGGCCGCGTGCAGCACCGAAGCCGGGTCCGAGATCAGCCCGATGCCTGAGGGACCGAGCAGCAGCCCGGCAGCCAGATAGCCTAGAACGGATCCCAGGCCGATGCGCTTGAAGAGTGGAACCGCAACGGTCCCCGCCGCCAGCAAGGCAACGACCGGCACCAGATCCAGTCCGTGCTGCGCGGCCTCGGCTGCATGTGTTACAACGTCACCAGCCATCGCACAGTCTCCGAACCAATCGGCCTAAAGACTGATGGGGCCGCGCCTCCCCGTCAAGCTGTTCGGAACGGTGCGGCCTCAACCGGCAGTCGGTTCCACCCCGGTTGGCCCGGTGCCCTGCGGTGGTTCCTCGCGCCCCTGTTTGCGCGCCTCCCCTTCTTCATCCCGCCGCTTCTCGCGGATGGCCTGGGCAGCATTTGCCAGCAGTTCCTCCCGAGCCGTCATATGCGCCGTTCTGCGCACCGGGCGGCGCGGTGCAACCGGCCTGCTCGGCAGGATATGGGCAATTACCGACTGGGCAATCAACAAGGTGGGAACAGCCACCAAACCGCCCACCGGGCCCCAGGTCCAGATCCAGAACGTGATGGAAAGAAAGATGATGAAGGGATTGATCGTCAGCGTGCGCCCGATGAAATGCGGCGTGAAAATCTGACCTTCGACGAAATTGATGCCCGCATAGCAGGCCACCGGCAGCAGGATCTGGAATAATTCGGTCTGCGTACCCAGTCCCACCGCGAGCAGCACGGTCACCATGATCGCCTGCCCCACATAGGGAATGTAGTTCAGGACGGCGGCCATCGCCCCCCACAGGAGCGGCGAGGGCATGCCAATGGCCCACATGGCCAGGGACACCGCCGTCCCTACGCACAGATTGATCACGGTCACCGACAGCAGGAACCGGCTGACCTTATATTCCACATCGCGAAACACATGCGCCGTGCGCCAGCGCATGCGCCGGGTAACGCACATGGAGAGAACCGAGGTACGGATATGGTCGCGCGTGGCAACGAAGAAGTAGAGGCTGGCCAGGAAAATGGCGATCTGCGCCAGAATGGCTGGGGCCAGCATGGCCACACCGGTGACCGCGCTACCGTCTTCCACCTGCACGGACATGGCACCGCCCGAGCCCAGTGCCGTACCGATTTGCTCCTGAAAATCGCCGATGGACTGGAGCGGTTCTTTCAGGCTCGCCAATTGCGCCTGCAGCTTCTCCCAGATCAATGGCGCCCGGGCCACCCATTCGCTCAGCGGAACCGCAAACAGCATGGCGAAGCCGAAAATGACGGCGAGCAGCAGCAGTACGACCACGGCAGCCGACAGGGCAGGCGGCACGCCCGCGCTTTCGACCCGGTCCGCCACCGGCCCGAACATCAGCCCGACCACGATGGCCAGCGTGACCGGCGCCAGAAACACCTGGCCGACCTGCAACAAGGCGAGCAGCACTGCAAGGCCCACCCCGACCATCGCGAGACGAGCCGCATTGTTCAGCACACGCTCGAACTGGCTTTCGTCTAGCTGGGCGGTGTGACCGGACAAGGGGTGACGCATTTGGATTTCCGTGGTGGGGCTGAGAAAAACGCGCAGGCCACAACTTTCGTTCCGCCTGCTGCCGCTAATCCATCGACCGCGCCAGGGGGCTTGGATAAGGTTCGGCCGCAACACAATTTTGAGTCTCTTGGATTTGCCATGTCCCGCAAGATCATCATCGATACCGACCCCGGCCAGGACGATGCCGTCGCCATTCTGATGGCCCTGGCCTCCCCTGAAGATTTCGAGGTTCTGGGGATCGTTGCGGTGGCCGGCAATGTCGGCCTGCACCACAATGCCAGCAATGCCCGCAAGGTGGTCGAGCTGTCCGGCCGCACCGACGTGCCTGTCTATGCCGGCTGCGCGCGCCCCATGCGCCGGCATCTGGTGACGGCTGAACATGTGCATGGCGATACCGGCCTCAACGGTCCCGACCTGCCCGAACCGACCATTGCCCTGCAGGATCAGCATGGCGTCGACTTCATCATCGAAACCCTGATGAATGCCGAGCCCAAGACCATCACCCTGTGCACGCTCGGCCCCCTGACCAATATCGCCATGGCCCTGGTCAAGCAGCCGGCCATCGCCGAGCGCATCCAGGAAATCGTCATGATGGGCGGGGCCTATTTCGAGGTGGGCAACATCACCCCGGCGGCCGAATTCAATATCTATGTCGATCCCGAAGCGGCCGATGTGGTGATGCGCTGCGGCGCCCCGATCACGATCCTGTCGCTCGATGTGACCCACATGATCCAGTCGACGCCGGCGCGGCTCGACGCGATAAAGGCGCTGGGCAACCGAACAGGGGAAGCCGTGCATGCCATGCTGAGCTTTTCCGAGACCTTCGACCTGGAAAAATACGGTTGGGACGGTGCACCGCTGCACGACCCCACAGTCATCGCCTATCTGCTCCAGCCCGACCTGTTCGAGGGCCGCCACTGCAATGTCACCATCGAGACCGCCAGCGAACTGACCATGGGCATGACCGTGGTGGATTACTGGCACGTCACCGGCCGCAGCTACAACGCCACCTGGTTGCGCACCGGCAATGCCGAAGGATTTTACACTCTTCTCAATGAGCGGCTGGCGCGCCTGCCATAAAAGCTCCGGCAGCGCCCGTTCCTCACTCCATCAGGAAGAAGGGGATCAACCGCCCAGCCGCACCTCCCGGGTGACCTCGATATTGTCCAGAAAGGCCCGGTCGTGGCTGATGACCAGCAGGGCGCCATCATAGGCACGGAGCCCAGCCTCGACGACTTCGATCGCCTCGATGTCGAGATGATTGGTCGGCTCGTCCAGCACCACCAGCATGGGTGGCGTCTTGCCGCCCAGCACGCAGGCCAGCGCTGCCCGCAGCATTTCCCCGCCGCTGAGCGTTCCGACCACCTGCAGCGCCGCATCATTGCGAAATTTGAACGCCGCCAGAATCGAGCGGCAATCATTGATCGAACCGCCCGGGTTGAGGCGACGGAAATTGTCCAGAATGCTTTCATGCCGGTCGAGCAGTGCCACCTGCTGGTCGAGAAGGGCGATTGGACCACCCATCTGCACCTGGCCATTCATCGGCGTCAGCGACCCGGTCAGCAGCTTGAGCAGAGTCGTCTTGCCCGCACCATTCGGCCCTGAAATGGCGACGCGCTCGGGCCCGATAATCTCCAGATGCGCATCCCGGATGATCGGACGCTCGGCGTCATAACCGCCGGTCAGGCCGCTGGCCCGGAGGACCACCTTGCCCGCCGGTAGTCCGCTTGGTGCCAGTTTCACCGCAAAGGGCGTCAGCACCTCGATCTTCGAGCGCGCTTCGGCCGCCTGCAATTGGGCGGCGTCGGCCTGCTTTTCGGCCAGGCGGTCCAATCCGCCCGCTGTCGCCTCGGCGCGCCGCTTCATCCCGCCCAGCATGATTTTGGGCGTGTCGCCCTTGGCCGCCTTCCGTCGCCCGTCGGCATCGCGCCGGTCTTGCTTCTCGCGGGCCTCCTGTGCCGCGCGTGCCGCGTCGCGCACCTGCCGGTCGGCCACGGCAAGATCGCGCTGGGCATTGACCAGCTCCAGCGCCTTGCGTTCCCGGTAATGGGTCCAATTGCCACCATAGCTGCTGGCCCCCAGGCCCGTCAGCTCAACAATGACATCCATGCTGTCGAGCAAATCCCGATCATGACTGATCACAATGGCCGCGCCGCGCCATTGTCTCAGCATCAGCGTCACCGCTGCGCGCCCATCTGTGTCGAGATTATTTGTCGGCTCATCGAGCAGGATCAGGTCGGGCGCGTCAAACACCAGCGCTGCCAAGGCCGCCCGCGTCCGCTGCCCGCCCGAAAGAGTCGATAAGAGCGTTGCCGGACCGATATCGAGCGCCAGCGTCGCCAACGCCTCGTTGAGCCTGTTGTCCAATGTCCAATCGGCATTTGCCAGCTCGTCATTGTCGGCCTCGCCGGCCATGGCGCGCTCGAGCAGGTCCAGACCAGCCCGCGCGCCGAACAGGTCCGCTATGGTCTCGTCCGGCCCCGGCTGCACCGATTGGCGCAGCACACCGATGCGACCAGCGACGGTCACGCTGCCCGAAGATGGCAGCAGCTCACCGGTGATCAGTCGCAAAAGCGTGGTCTTGCCAACGCCATTGCGGCCCACAAGCCCAGTGCGGCCTGTGCCGAAACTCAGATCGAGATTGGAAAAAAGCGTCCGGCCGTCAGGGCCGGCATAAGTTAGATGCGAAAGCGTCACGGAAGGCATGAATCGAAAAATCCTCAGGGGCAAGGCAGGTCGGCATTGCTGTGAGGATGCGATCCATGGGAACCGTCCGGTCGGGTTGCGATAAGAGCAAAATAATGCCGCAGCCGCGCCGGTCAAGTGCAGGCTGGCAAATTGGCGTCAGCAGGCGTAGTGTCCGCGCGCTCGATTGCCGGATATCGCTCCATGGACCTCTTCACGCTCCTCGCCTTCACCCTCGCCTACGCCATTGCGGTCCTGGTGCCGGGGCCCGGCGTGGCGGCTGTTGTCGCGCGCGCCCTGGGCGGCGGCTTCAGAGGCGCTTTCCCCATGGTGTTGGGCATTCTCGCCGGCGATCTGGTCTATTTTTTCTTTGCCGTTTTCGGGCTGGCGGCCATCGCCACCTGGTTCGGACCGATCTTCACGATCATTCGCTGGGCCGGCGCCGCTTACCTGCTCTATATCGCCTATAGATTCTGGACGGCCCGTCCCGGCTCGGAGCAGATGAAGCCCAAGAATGAGGGGCGCTGGAAGACTTTCCTCGCTGGCTTCTCGCTGACCATGGGCAACCCCAAGACCATCGTTTTCTATCTCGCCATCCTGCCAACGGTCGTGCCGCTGGGCGAAATGAACCCGGTCGCCTTTATCGAGCTGACTGCCATTGTGATCGTCGTCTTGCTGCTCATCGGCTGCGGTTATGCCTGGCTGGCATCCGCCGCCCGCGATATGTTCCGCAGCGAAAAGGCTCTCGGCCGCCTCAACAAGACGGCCGGAGCGATGATGGCCGGAGCCGCCGGCCTGGTCGTCATGCAGCACTAGTCGGCATTAACCCGCCGCTAACCTTTAACGCCTGATTAACCATAATCGGCCAAGCTTCCCGCATGGCCTATGGCAGCACCAAGATCACCCGATACAACATGCATCAGCTCTCGGCCTACGAGCGGATGCAGTATCAACGCGAGCGCCGTGCCCAGGCCGCGGAAATCGCCCAGAAACAAGCCAGTACCGCCAATAGCTTCGCCAATATTCAGGCCACCAACGCGGTCGAGATGGGCAATCTCTTCTCCAAGATCGCGATGCAGCGGATTTCCAAGACCGCCTGAGCCAAAATTCTCAGACAAGCCGAGCGTGGCCCTTAACCTGGCGTAAGCTCTCCTTGGCCTAGCCTGCCCTGGGCATCATCCAGAGTAGTGTCATGGCTATTGGCGGCAAGATTACCCGCTTCAACATGTATCAGCTATCGCCTTACGACCGCATCCAGCACCAGCGCAGCCGCCGAGCGGAAGCGGCCGCGATGGGCGCCAAACAGGCTGCATTTGCCGGTAGCTTTGCCAGCATCCAGCGGAACAATGCGACCGAATTGGGCAACCTGATCTCTAAGGTCGCCATGCAGCGGATTTTCAAAAAGGTCTGAGCACCCTCGGATGGTATTGCCGGCTTCCGCACAGGCCGCGCGCCGTCGCAATCGACAGTGTCATTGGCCATTCTCCGCGACGTTGCGTTCAGGCCGGCTGGCGTGTGATGCGCTTGAGCAGCGCCGATAGCTCGGCGGGCGGCTTCTGCTCGATCCGCCGATAGGTTCGGCCATCGGGCGTGCGGGCCACATAGCCCATATCCACCAGGGCTCGTCGCAAGAGCGCGTGATCGCCAAAACTGGCCCAGCCATTGAGCAGTTCGGTGTTGTCGCGGTCGGTATAGTCGCGCCCCGGTTCCATGCGCGCCCAGAGCGCCCAAAGGCAGAGCGGTTGCAGGCTGTTCTTAGATGGCCAGCGCAGCAAAATGCCATCGGCGTCGAAATGGCGGCTGACCCTCTCCACCAGGGTCATATCCACCGGTTCGACGGGCGGGGCATCATCGCTCACCGACTTGAAATGCTGGTAATTGCGAAAACCCGCCGACCGCGCCAGCATGTTGAGCATCTCGACATGACTGGGATTGGCGTCGGCCTTGGCGATCTGCAGGCGCAGCGCTTTGGCAAAAGCGGAGAGATCAGGAATGACCAGGGATTGAATGGATTTTGACATAGCTCTTCCTCGAGCGTGCCCCACGCCGCAAAAAAGCGGTGTCACTGGTCGCCGGCTTGCGACGGGCACGAGAGAAAGTGCGAGTCCAAGAGAATTGTCAGTGCAGGTTTAGCTTCCCTGGTCGGGACGGCGACGCCTCGGTAAACTGCAGACCGTGCGATCTAGATACAGCGCCCTTATCGCCGAGGCAATGCCGACCAGCAGACCTGACGAGGGCTGGAACCTCCATCCCGACCCTTGCACAAGGTTGCGGCTTACCCGGTTTCCCGCCCGCCGACCGCAGGTGGTTGATAAACCATTGCACGACACCCACGAGCCTAAAGAATGGGCTTGCGGACACCACGCCACAAAAATAGGCTCCAATGGCACACGCCATGCAAATTGGTCGTCGGCGCCCCCTCGCGACGCAACAAGGAAACCCCCGTCAATGAACAAGATTCTGGTCACCACGCTGGCGATTTCGGCCACCGCCCTGATGTCTGCCGCCCCTGCCACGGCACAGGGCAAGACTCTCACCATTTCGTGGTGGGGCTTCAACGGTGAAAAGCTCGAATCCATTGTGCTCGCGCCATTCCGCGAACAATGCGGCTGCGAGATTGTTTTTGAAACCGGCAATAACGGAGAGCGCCTCAACAAGCTCCAGATTCGCAACGGCGCCGGCGTCGATGTCGCCTATTTCTCCGACAGCTTCAGCCAGCAGGGCATTGAAGCAGGCCTGTTCCAGAAGATCGATCCGGCCCGAATCCCGAACCTTGACGGCATCTACGATCTGGCCAAGGACCCCCAAGGCGGTTATGGCCCGGCCTACACAATTGGCCGCGTCGGCATCGTCTATGACGAGACCAAGGTAACGCCCCCGATCACCTCCTGGAACGACCTTTGGCGCGAAGACCTGGCCGCATCGCTGTCGCTGCCGGGCATCACCACAACGGCCGGTCCGATGGTGGTCATGAAGGCCGGCGACCATGCGGGCGTCGACGCCTTCGCCGATGAAGATGCGGCTTTCGCCGCCATTGGCGAATTGAAGCCGAACGTGGTCAAGAACTACAATACCGGCTCGGAAATGATCAATCTGTTCTCCACCGGCGAAGTCTCGGTCGCCGTGGCGCAGGACTTCACCCTTGGTCAGATACAGGCAGCCGTTCCCTCCGTCAAATGGGCTGATCTCGCCGAAGGCTCGATCGCCACGCTCAACACGGTCAATATCCCGACCGGCGCCGCCGAGCCGGACCTGGCCTATGAGTTCATCAACTTCATTCTGTCCAAGGACATCCAGCAGCAACTGGCCGAACAGGGTGTCGATGCCCCGGTCAATACGGCAGTGGACCTCACGCCGGAACAGGCTGCGCTCTGGACCTATGGTGCCGATCTGATCGCCGGCCTGCAGCGCATCGACTACGCCAAGATGAATGCCGCCAAGGGTGGCTGGGTCGACCGCTGGAACGAAATCTTCGGTATGTAATATGCTGGGCGCCGGGTCCAACCCCGGCGCCTTGCCTTGACCAGGCGTGTCTCTGCCCCAGGGTCCATGGCGTCCTCGCGATTGATGCCATATCCGCAGCGGTAGGGCAGGCTCGTGCAATGAAAGCCTGACACATGAAACGCTTTGCCGGCTGGCCTCTGGCTGCTCCTGCGACACTATTGGTCGTCGTCTTTCTGGTGCTGCCGGTCCTGGCGACGATCTGGACCACCTTCACCACGCCATCTGGCCCCTTCGCCACCTATCTGTCCTTCTTCGGCAGCAGCTTCCGCCGGACGGTATTACTCCGCACCATTCAGGTGTCGCTGGTCACCACCGCCATCGCGTTGGTCATCGGTTTTCTCACCGCCTATGTGATTTCTCGGGCCCCCGGCTGGCTCAAATCCACCTTGATCATCGCCGCCGTCTTCCCCCTGCTCACCGGTGTCGTGGTGCGTTCCTTTGCCTGGCTGATCATTCTGGGCAAGAACGGTATTCTCAACACGACGCTGCTCAATCTGGGCTTGATCGGCGAGCCGCTCAGCATGCTCTACACCCAGGGTGCGGTCATCGTCGCCATGGTCTATCTCTTCGTGCCGCTGATGATCCTGACGCTGGTCGGCGTTCTCGAATCGATCCCCGACGACCTGATCCAGGCATCCTCGTCGCTGGGCGCCACGCCCAGGGCGACATTCATGCAGGTCACCCTGCCCCTGGCGGTGCCCGGCCTCATCGTCGGTGCGGTGCTGGTCTTTACCGGCAGCTTTACCTCCTATGCCACCCCGCAACTGCTCGGCGGCGAACAGGTCATGATGATGGGCACGCTGATGTACCAGCAGGCCATGGTGACCTTCGACTGGGTCGCCGCTTCCACCATTGCCGCCGTCATGGTCGTGATCACCATTGCCATCGTGGCGCTGATGAATGCCATGGCGCGCCGCCTCAACCCGATGACCGTGTGATGACCCGCAATATCCATCCCCTGCTCATTGCCGGCACGGCGCTGGTCTTCATCTTCCTTGTCGGGCCGCTGATCATCGTGCTCGGCGCCGCGCTCAGTGACACCACCTATCTGACCTTCCCGCCGCAGGGCCTGTCGCTGCGCTGGTTCGAAAACATCTTCCAGATCGAAGCGTTCCGCCACACCATCCTGACCAGCCTGCAGGTCGCGCTGCTTTCCACAATCATGGCGTTGATCATCGGCATACCTGCCGCCTACGCGCTCAACCGCTATCGCGTGCAATTGCCGGGCTGGCTCTCGACGCTCTTCGTGCTGCCGGTGCTCGTGCCCGAATTGGTGCTGGGCTTCTCGCTGCTCAAGAATCTGGCCGTACAGCTCAATGGCCCGATCTATGTCGCCCTGCTATTCGGCCACGCGCTGCTGGTACTGCCCTATGTGATCCGGGTGATCGGCGCCTCGCTGGCGTCGTTTGATTTCTCCGTCGAAGAAGCCGCGATCAGTCTCGGCTCGCCGCCGCTCAAGACCTTTTTCACCATCCTCCTGCCCAATGTGCGTTCCGGCGTCATCGCCGCCTTCATCCTCGCCTTCATCACCTCGATCAATGACGTCTCCATCTCGATCTTCCTGACCGGCCCGGGCCTATCCACCCTGCCGATCCAGTTGCTCGCCCATATGGAACAATTCTTCGACCCCACCGTCGCCTCGGTTTCGGTGCTGCTGATGATCCTTACCGTGGCCGTTATGGCCATTGTCGAGCGTACGCTCGGCCTGACCTTCCTGGCCAAATGATCCCATGACCCTGCCTCTCACCCTCAATGCCGTTTCCGCCCATTATGGCGCCACTCAGGTGCTGGAAAATCTGTCGCTCGCCGTTGCAGAAGGCGAGCTCGTCTCGCTGCTCGGCGCCTCGGGCTGCGGCAAGACCACCACGCTCCGCCTTGTCGCCGGTTTTCTGCAGCCCACGGCGGGCACGATCACACTTGGCGGCCGCGATCTGACCCGCCTGCCGCCGCATCAGCGCGATATCGGCCTGGTTTTCCAGAACTATGCACTTTTCCCGCACCTGTCGGTGGCCGACAATGTCGGCTTCGGCCTCAAACAGCGCGGCATTGCGGGTGATGCCAGAGCAAAGCGCGTGCAGGCCATGCTGGAACGCGTTGGCCTCGTGCATCTTGCCAATCGTTTGCCGGGGGCCCTGTCCGGCGGGCAGAAGCAGCGCGTCGCGTTGGCGCGCGCCCTGGTCATCGAGCCACCGCTGCTGATGTTTGATGAACCGCTCAGCAATCTCGACGCGAAGCTGCGCATCGATATGCGCGTCGAAATCCGCCAACTGCAGCGTGCCAATGGCACGACCTCGGTCTATGTCACGCACGATCAGGAAGAAGCCTTTTCCATTTCCGATCGCGTCGCCATCATGCATCAGGGCCGCATCATGCAGCTCGATACCCCGGAGCGTCTGTATCAGCGTCCCGCCAATGCATTCGTGGCGCGCTTCGTCGGCTTCGAAAATCTCATCGCCATGACCGTTGTCGACCGCAGCGGCGCCAAGGTCACGGCCGAAGCCGCTGGCGGCGTGCGCCTCACCCTGCCGATAGAACAGTTCGGCGAAATCCCCGACAGCTTCATCCTGGCCTGTCGGGCCGATGGTCTCGTCGTCACCGAAAATACGCAGACGGACGGCATTCCAGCGACGCTTGGTCTGCGCACCTATCTTGGCCGGGCCTATCAATATCAGGCCCAAACTCCGGCGGGCACGCTGATTGCCAATGGTCCGCTGACCCGCCCGCTCGAGGCCGGCGCAGTGGCCAAACTGGTGCCCGTGCCCGAACAATGCACCATCCTGGCGCCAGAATGACGATTCTCCTCACCAATGCCTGGGTGCTGACCATCGATGACGCCCTGACCGAGCACAATCGCGGTTGGGTGCAGATAGACGGTACAACCATCACCGCCCTGGGTGCCGGCGCACCCCCAGACGTGCCGGACGCCGAGGTGGTCGATTGTGGTGGCGACGTCGTCATGCCCGGCATGGTCAATACGCATTGCCACATGGGCATGTCGGTGTTCCGCGGCCTTGCCGAGGATATCGATGACCGGCTCTATAGATATATCCTGCCGCTCGAACGCAAATTCGTCACCCCCGAAATGGTGCGGATCGGCTCCGCCCTCTCGGCACTGGAGCTTATACAGGGCGGCGTTACCACAATTGCCGACATGTACTATTTCGAAACCGAAGTAGCCCGCGTCTGCGACATGGCCGGTCTGCGCGCCATTGTCGGCCAGACGCTCGCCGATTTCGATCCACCCGACCACGGGGATTTCGACGAGGGTTTTGCCCTGGTGGAAGAGCTGTTCGATACCTTTCGCGACAATCCCCTGGTTGCCCCCTCGATTGCGCCTCACGCCCCCTACTCGACCGGCCTGAAGACCATGGAGCGCGTCGCGCACTGGTTGGCCGACCACCCCGACGTGCCGGTACAGATGCATCTGGCTGAGAGCGCCCTGGAAGTGGCCTGGGCTCGAGACAATTACGGCAAATCCACGATTGCCGTGACACGTGATGCCGGCCTGCTCAAACCTGGCTTGATTTGCGCCCATTGTCTGCAATTGGACGACGCAGACATCGCCATGATGGCCGAGGCGCAGGTCTGCGTCGCGACCAATCCACGCTCCAACGGCAAAGCCGGTCGCGGCGTCGCACCGGTCGAAAAACTGCGCCATGCCGGCCTGCCTGTCGGCATCGGCAGCGATGGCGCTATGAGTGGCAATACGCTGGACCTTTTCAGCCAGTTCGCCCCCGTTTCGATGTTTGCAAAACTGCTGGCCGGTTCACGCAAGCCACTGCCTGCCACCGAGGTCGTCCGCATGGGCACCATTGAGGGCGCGCGCGTACTGAACCGCGATCTGGTGACCGGTTCGCTCGAAGTAGGCAAGCAGGCGGACATCATCCGCATCAACCTGGACGCACCCCGCCTCCACCCGATCTATGATCCCTATTCCATGCTGGTATTTGCAGCCATGCCCAGCGATGTGACCCACTCCATGGTGGCCGGTCGCTGGCTGATGCGGGACCGTCAGGTCACCACGCTCGACGCCCGCAAGACCGTTGCCGACGCCAACCAGATCGCCCGCCAGTTCAAGGCCGAGATGGCGCGAATAGACAGCCAGGCGCCATGATAGTTCTCCAAATCGCCCCTTGGGCCGCCAGCCAGCCTCAGGCGGCCTGGATTGTCTGTTCGAACCGACCGGCATGACCGCAAAAGGGCTTGTAAAGGTCCCCCAAATGATGCTGGCTCCGCTCCATGAATAGACGGGTTATTATCGATACCGATCCGGGGCTCGATGACGCAATGGCCATCCTCTTCGCGCTGGCGTCCGGCAAGTTCGAGGTTCTGGGCCTGACCACAGTGGCCGGCAATATCGGCCTGGACCGGACCACCAGGAACGCCGGCGGTCTGCTGGCGGTGATGGGGCGTAGCGATATTCCCGTCATCGCCGGCGCCGCCACCGCCCTTATGCGCGACAATATCGACGCCATTGTCATCCATGGCGACGACGGTCTACGGGGTGTGGCGCTGCCAGCGCCGCTGGTGCAAGCGGGTGACGACGCCGTCGGCTGGATGGCGCAGACATTGCTGGCCGCCCCCAGCAGTACGATCGATGTTCTGGCGCTCGGTCCGCTCACCAATATCGCCCGCCTCATTAACGACCATCCCCAGGCGGCGGGCCGCATCGGCCATCTCATCATCATGGGCGGGGCAATTGAGGAACCGGGCAATGCCGGGCCGGTCTCCGAGTTCAATTTCGCCTCTGACCCGGAGGCAACCGCAGTCGCGCTGCGGGCTGGTATCAAGACAACCATTGTGCCGCTCGATGTCACGCGGCGCGTGCGGGCAAACCGCAGCTATGGTGAGGCTCTACGCGGAACCGCCGCGGGAGACGCGGCAGCGGACCTGCTGGCGGCCTATCTGGTCGACGGCGAGCAGAGCCGGCCACTGCATGACCCGTGTGTCATGCTGCTCGCGTTGGCGCCCGAGCTTTTCGGCATCGAGCTCTTTCACCTGTCGGTCAATCTTGGTGATGACGGGGACGCCGGTGCCCTGACACGCCGCGACAGCGGTTCGCCGATATTGGTCGCCATGACTGTCGACGTTCCGGCAGCCTTGGCCCTGCTCGCCGGCGGTTTCCGCTAACGCAATTCCCCCTCCACCAGCGCCGTCCAATAGCGGGCACCGGTGGCGATGGCATCATCGTTGAAATCGTAGCGGGAATTGTGGTGCAGTGCGCCGTCCACCGCCGGGCCATTGCCCAGCCACACATAGCATCCAGGCACGCGGCTGCCGAACTCGGAAAAATCGTCCCCGGCGGTCGAGGGCGGGAAGGTCGTCACCACCGGCCGCCCCGACGCGAGCTGTGCAGCGGCCAGCGCGGCCCTGGTGGCGCTGTCGTCATTGATGACCGGTGCGATGCGGCGCTGAAATGCATAATCGGAAGCGATACCAAACGTGTTCGCAACGCCCCGCGCGAGTTCGCCGATAGCCGCTTCAAGCTGGTCGCGCACCTGGGCCGAATAGGCTCGCGCCGTGCCACCGATGCGAACGGCATCGGGGATGACATTGAGCGCGCGAAAATCGCCGCCGGTAATGGCGCAGGCACTGACCACTGCGGGCTGTAGCGGATCGACCTTCCGCGCCACGATGGTGTGAACCATGGTGAGGAAATGCGCCGCCGCGGTCATCGCGTCTCGCCCCAGATGCGGCTTGGCGCCATGTGTCCCGATGCCGGTGAAAGTCACCTCCCAGCTGTCGGATGACGCCAGTTGCGGTCCAGGAACCACGGCCATCTCATCGGGCGCCAGGCCCGGCATATTGTGCAGGCCATAAACCGCATCGATCGGAAAGCGCTCAAGGAACCCGTCATCCAGCATGGCCTTTGCCCCGCCCCGACCTTCCTCGGCCGGTTGGAAAACGAAATGGACCGTGCCCGAAAATCGTCGAGTCCGCGCCAGGTGCCGCGCCGCCGCCAGCAGCATCACCGTGTGGCCGTCATGACCACAGGCATGCATGGTGTTCTCGATCTGCGATTTATAGGCAACAGCACCCAGCTCCGGCATGGCCAGTGCATCCATATCGGCCCGCAGGGCGATTGAGCGTTTTCCCTCGCCTGCCCGCAAGGTGCCGACGACTCCGGTCTTGCCAATGCCGCGATGCACTTCGATGCCAGCGTCCTCGAGCCATTTGGCCACAATGCCGCTCGTGCGAACTTCCTCAAAGCCAAGTTCTGGATGGGCATGCAGATCGCGGCGCAACGCGACCATCGCCTCAAGTTCGAACGGATCATTGTCTCCGCGGTTCATCGCTTGCTAAGCTCTTGATATTCAACAAAGCTGCAGCATCCACCATTTGGGACTGCCAAGCAAGGAAAGCCGGTCAATGCCACTCGAACCTCACCAGTTCTGGCAAAGCGTGGATGCCCCGGGCACCCATGTCAGCAATATCCAGGGTTGGCTCGACAGCTATCCGGCCACCCTGCCCGACGGCAGGCAAATCCTGCTCCCCATCCGCATTCTACCCGGCGACGGCAAGAGCGCGGTGGCCTCGCTGATCATAAATCAGGCCAGTTTCGTCGTAGAGGACGCCATTGCCGCCGCCATGGCAGGCCTGCTCGGACCGTTCGAACCGGACATCATCATTGGCGTGCCGACCCTTGGCCTGCCGCTGGCCAATAATGTAGCGCGCAGGCTGGACCATAGCCGCATGGTAGCGCTCGGTACGTCGCGGAAATTCTGGTACCGCGATGACCTGTCGACCCCTATGTCCTCGATCACCAGCCCCGAACAGGTGAAAACGATCTTTCTCGATCCCCGCTTGCTGCCATTGCTCGAAGGCAAACGGGTAGCCGTGATCGATGACGTCATCAGTTCCGGCACATCTATGGCCGCCGTTATGGCCCTGCTGGACCGGATCGGGGTGGCACCGGTAGCCGTAGCTGCGGCCATGCTTCAAGGCACGTTCTGGCAGGACAAGCTGGACCATTGGGGTGACAGGATCGTTGCGCCCCTTGCCTCTCCACGCCTGGCCAGAACCGCCTCCGGCCATTGGCTACCCGCCTAGCATACCGGCAATTCAGCGGCTCCTTCGCCGCTTACGGGGTTCCGGCCGCTCCGCCGGACCGGCCCTCTCAGGCGCCAAGCCGATGCCCGTCTTCCCCGAAGAGCAGCAGGTGTCGCGGATCGAAGCCCAGCGAGATCGTCTGTCTGGGTTCGATTTGCTCCTGCCCGGCCAGCGCGGCGGTCAGTTCCTGCCCCGATGGCAGGCCAACCCTGACCAGGGTTTCATTGCCGAGCCGCTCGACCAGTTGCACCTCACCGCCAATTGGTCCGTTCGGGTCGAGGACCAGTGCGTGGGGCCGCAGGCCAACCCGAAGCTTCATGCCCGCTTCCAGACCCGGCATCGACGGAAAATCGAGCGGAGTGTCGGCCAGCTCTGATCGCAGAGCTAGGCCGCCGCCGGTCCTGGCTGCCACCGTCGCCTCGACAATATTCATCTTCGGCGACCCGATGAAACCGGCGACAAACAGATTGGCTGGACTGTTATAGAGTTCCAGCGGCGAGCCGACCTGCTGCACGACGCCGCCATCGAGCACGACGATCTTGTCGGCCAGCGTCATGGCCTCGACCTGATCATGCGTCACATAGATCATCGTGGCGCCAAGATCGGTATGCAGCCGCGCCAGCTCCATGCGCATGTCGCCACGCAAGGCCGCGTCGAGATTGGACAAAGGTTCGTCGAACAGGAACACATCCGGCTCCCGCACAATGGCCCGGCCAATCGCCACACGCTGGCGTTGACCACCCGAAAGCTGAGCCGGACGGCGATCGAGCAAATGTTCCATCTGCAGAACCCTGGCCGCGGCCCAAATTTTCGCGTCGCGAACGTCCTTGGGGGTGCCGGCCAGTTTGAGGCCAAAGCCAACATTGTCGTAGACAGACATGTGCGGATAGAGCGCGTAGGACTGGAACACCATGGCAACGCCACGGTCACGCGGTTCAACATCGTTGACCACTCGGTCGCCGATGCGGATTTCGCCGCCGGTAATGTCTTCAAGACCAGCAATCATGCGCAGCAATGTCGACTTGCCACAGCCCGAAGGGCCGACAAAGACCACGAATTGGCCGTGCTCGATGTCGAGATCCACACCCTTGATGACGGGCACATCGCCATAGGCCTTGTGGACGGAACGGAGGGTGAGCCCTGCCATTTGCGAAACTCCTTTTAGCCTTTGACCGCGCCCTGCATCAGGGCGGCCACAAATTGGCGCTGGAAGACGAGGAACAACGCCACGGTCGGCGCGAGAATGAGAAGCGAGCCGGCACAAAGCAGGGGAATATCGGTGCCCCACTGTCCCTGGAAGGCGCCGAGAGCACCGGCCATGGTCCGCTGCATCGGGTCCTGCACCAAGACCACTGGCAACAGGAACTGGTTCCAGGTCCAGAGGAAGAGCAGGATGGTCAGCGACATGATCGCCGGACGGGCCAGCGGCACCTGAACGAGCCAGAATTCCTTCCAGCGGGTTGCACCGTCTAGCTGGGCGGCCTCGGTCAGGTCGTGCGGCACATTGAGGAAATGCGCGCGCATCCAATAGACCGAAAAGGGCATATAGAGCCCGATCAGCGGCAGGATAATTGCAAAGCGCGTATTGAGCAGACCCAGCGCCCGCACTTCATAGTAAAGCGGGGTAATCACAGCCTCGAATGGCAGGGTCAGACCGAACACAAAGATGAGGTACAACCATTTGTATTTGTTGCTTGTGAGCTTGGCGAGACCATAACCGGCCATGGTTGCAATCAACACCGAGACCGGCACCACGCCCAGAACGATCAGCGTGCTCGAAAGCAGCAATTGATCCATCCTGGCCACTTCAAAGGCGCGGACGAAATTGCCCCATTGCGGATCGGTCGGCCATTGCAAACCGTTGGGATAGCTGCCTTGCGGTGCCAATGCAGCCGAAAGCATTGACAGGAATGGTAGCAGCGTCACGATCATCAGGACGATGATCAGCCCACGGGCGAGCAGCGTGTTTGGTGCGGTGGTCTTCATTTCTTGTCCCGCGTGAACCATTGAACGGGAGCGATGGTGATCAGAACCAGCACCATGAGCACGATGGCCAGCGCCGAGGCCAGACCAACCTGGCGGTGAGCGAATGCCAGGCGATAGATCTCAAGGCCCGGCACGGTCGTGGTGATGCCCGGCCCTCCCTGGGTGGAGATGTAGACAATGTCGAAACTGGCAAGCGCCGCGATCACAGTGACAGTAATGCACACACCGATTTCCTGCCGCAGACCAGGCAGCGTGATGTAGCGGAACTCGTGCCAGGGCCGCGCACCATCGAGACGTGCGGCCTCGTAAAGGCTCGGGTCGATCTTGGTGATGCCGGTGACCAGCAGCATGGTGCACAGACCCAGCAAGACCCAGGCGCCGATAATGCCGACGGCGGGCAGCGCCCAGACGAAGTCGCCCAGCCAGCCACGCGCCCAGTCCGACAGGCCAATGGCCTTGAGGGTCTGATTGACCAGCCCGGTCGAGGCAAACATCCAGCTCCAGGCGATACCGGCAGCGACCAAGGGAATGACCTGGGGGAGAAACAGGACGGTGCGCGTGATGGTGCCGAAACGCCCATCCATATGGCTGCGAATGGCCGCCGCGACAGCCAGTCCAAGCAATACCGGGATCAGCGTGAAATAGAGAACGAGCTGGAAGGCATTGCCGATGATCTGCAAGAGATCATTGTCCGTCAGCACCGTCAGATAATTGGTCAGGCCATGAAAGCGTGCCTTGCCGATGCCGTCCCAGCGCAGCAACGAATAATAGATGCTCATGCCCAGCGGCACGAGCACGAAGGCGGCATAAGCGACAAAGGCGGGCGCCACGAAAAGCCAGGCCGCACGCCGTGTTTTGCGGCTCCCTCTGGATGGAGGGAGCCGCTTAATTGACCCAGTGGCGTCCGGAACGGACGTCGTTTCTTCAGTCATGATTCATTCCGGTTCGCATGGGGCGTTCAAGAAGCTTCTTAACGGGACAGCTGGGTCTCGTATTCCTCTTGGACGGCCTCGAGAAGGCCTTCTGGCGTCTGCTGACCACCAACCATTTTCTGCAGCTCGGGCGTCCAGCCAGCGGCAAAAATAGCGCCGGTCGCATTGGCGATAAAGTCCATGGCGCCATTGTCCTCAGCCAGGGTTTGGCCGGCAGCAAGCGACTGCTCGGTCACCGAACCAGGCTCGACGGCCGGCATGGGCAGATCAGTCGGACCACCCGGGTTCGAGCCGCCAACAGCAACGTTGATCTTGCGTGCCTCTTCATTGGTGGCAACCCAGTCAAGGAAGAAGGCGGCGCAGTCGGGATGCTCTGCATTGGCGGCAATACCAAAGGTCAGCGGCGCCGACATGGTGGCATGTCGCCCGCCCTCTTCAGCGCTGGGCATGATGAAGAAGCCGAATTTGCCGGCGGCATTGGCATCGAGATTGCCCGACTCCCAATCGCCATTGAACATGAACAGGCCTTCGCCACCAATGAACCGGCTCATCATCTGGAAATATTCGATCGCGTTAGCATCGGACGGGAAGTATCCGGCCTTGATCCAGGCATCGAGATGCTGCGCAGCTTCGAGATTGTCCGGCGTATTGATGGTGGCGCCGTCCTTCTGGAAGATCCAGTCATTGATCGGCTCGGGTGCGCCATAGGCACCCATCAGGTTCTGCAGCGGGAAGGCGAGACCAGCCGTACCCTTGTTCCACTGCATAATCGGCTGGATACCAGCTTCCTTTGCAGCCGCCATCAATGTGTCGAGTTCTGCCAGGGTCTTGGGCGGCTCGGTCATGCCAAGCTGGGCAGCCAGTTCCTTATTATAGAACACGCCGGTCATCGAATAATTGAGGCCCATGGCGTAGAGAGAGCCGGTGCCGCGCGGGCGACCACCCTCTTCCACACGCAACTGCACCAATTGGCCGGCCGGGAAAGCATCCCAGCCGAAATCGGCAAAATAGCCGTCGAGGTTCAGCAGCAACTCATTTGCGACGAGGTCAGTCAATGAAGGCAGGCGGATCAGGTCAGGCGCATTGGCCTCGGACAGTATGCGCGGCGAGTTCTCCATCATATTGGCGAACTGGTCTTCCTTGATGTCAAACGTGACATTGGGGAACTGCTTGGTGAACTCTTCCGCCAGACGAGACGGCAGCGGAAAGCCAGTCTCGAAATAGGAATTGAGGACGACAGGGTCAGTGCCGCAGCTCGGTGCGGCCACAGCCACGCCGGCCGTCGCGGCAACGCTCAGGCTCAGGGCGGCGATACGAAGTGCGTGGCGGGATGAATTTCTCACGACTACCTCCTCCAGGGTAAAGTCTGCAGTGGATGTTTCCGTCTGCTAAATGGATTTAGCGCATGTGCACAAAGCGGTGTCAATATGCCCTTTATGCTCAGCGCGGCGAAGAAACGACCTCACGCAAGGCCGAGATGATCCCGGTCGCGCGCTGGTCTTCCGGCCCCATCATCCAATTGGTGACAAAGCCGAAACCGATCTGGCGCTGGGGGTCGGCAAAGCCAACCTGCCCCCCGGCGCCATCATGTCCGAAACAACTCTCGCCAAGATAGCGCCGCGCTTCGGAGTCAAGCTGGAAACCGTAGCCCCAGCGGGAATAGGGTGGGTCGCCGCCAAACACCGACACACCCTCGCTCTGCGTTTGGGTGGCCTGGGCGATTACCGCATCGTCGACAAGGCGCACACCATTGGTCTCGACCACCGTGGCCGACCAGATGGTGGCAAGGGCCTTGGCCGTAGCAATGCCACCAGCCCCCGGAATTTCTGCGGCGCGGATACGCTGTCGGTTAAAACCACCATCATCCGTGACCAGATCGGCTGGCAGAGCATCGCCCAGCGTCATGGCCCGACAGGGCCAGTTCGGCGCCGGCTTGCTGGCTTCGTCGGCCCACAAGGCGCTCAAAGGTGCGCTGACCTGCAAATGCGCCGGCCGGTCGGCAAGTTCATCGGGCAGTCCGATCCATGCATCGGCCTTGAGCGGCTCTGTTATGACCTCGCGGAAATAGGTGCCGGCGGACATGCCGGTAACCCTGCGCACCAGTTCCCCGGTAAGCCAGCCATGGGTCAATGCGTGATAGGCATAGCCCTTACCGGGCGGCCAAAGCGGTTCCTGCGCGGCCAGAATGGCGACGACGCGGCCCCAATCGACGATATCGCTTTCCGTCAGCGTCTCACGCGGAGCCGAAAGTCCAGCCTGATGCGCAAGGGTCTGACCGACCGTGACATCACCTTTACCTGCAACGGCAAATTCGGGCCAGTAACGTGCCACGGGCGCCGCGTAATCCAGCCGCCCCTGCTCAACCAGACGGGCGACCAGGATCGACATCAAACCCTTGGTGCAGGAAAAAATGACAGACGGCGTATCCTGCGTCCAGGTCCGTCCCGTTCTCTCATCGGCAATACCCGCCCAGAGATCGACGACGCTTTGCCCGCCTATCATCACATGTAGGGCGCCGCCCATGGTCGGCCGCCCATCGAAGGCCTTGGCAAAGGCTCCGGCCACCGATTCAAACGCTGGCTCAACCGAGCCGTGCACATGGATGGTCATGACGGATCCACCTGCAAATAGCCATCAGAACTGGTCGAAATGGCCAGCGGATCGCAGATGCCACCGATAAAATCGCCGTCAGCGCTGACATTGTTGAACGCCAGAAGCCAAGGCTTGCCTTGGCGATCCATGGCAATGCGCCCGGCATAGAGTTTCTCATCAACCAGCAGGCGCGCCGCGCGGAAATCGACGATGCTAGGCATATCGCCAATTGGCTGGCTCCAAACCCCGCCAATGCCCCCTGCCCGATCGCCACAAAGCTTTGCCCCGTCGCAGCAGAAAACTATGTGGTTCTGCCCCTCGACCTGCACGATCTGGAACACTTCGAGATGGGCAAAACCGCATCCCGGCGCGCTGAGGGCAGGCTGCACGGTCCAATTCGCAAGATCAGGCGAAGTGGCATGAGCCATCACGCCACGATCCGGCTCAGCGCCGTCCTTGGCGCGCGCCGTAATCAACATATGCCAGAGTTGGTCCGCCTGGCGCCAGAATACCCATGGATCGCGCCAGGCCTCTTCCGGCCAGGACGACGTCCCCAGCGTTTCATAAAGGTCCCCATCGGCCACGCAGACCGGCACGGGATGCTTTTTCCAGGTGAACAGATCCTCTGAGGTAGCCATGCCGACGGTTTCAATATTTGCGAAACTGTCGGGGGAGAGAAAGCGCGAGCCGGTATAGAACATGCGCCAAAGCCCATCCGGGCCGTGCACCACACTGCCGGTCCAGGTCGCGGAACCATCAAAGCTCCCCGGTGTACCGGCATCGAAAATCTGGCCATGGTCGGTCCAATTCCGCATATCGCGCGAAGTGGCATGGCCAATACGCGCATTGCGGTGACGCAGATTGGGGTCGCCAAGCGATTTGGGCGCGTGAAGATAGAACATGTGGTGCTGTTCGCCATCGTCGGCGAACCAGAAGTCCCACACCCAATGATCCGGCAGATGGAATGCCACTCCTCAAGCCCCTTTCCGAGGTCTTCATGAAACGCGCAGCAATTGCTGCTTTGCTAAAACCATTTAGCACATGCTATGATCGACCAATCTTGTCAAGCGGGAGTCGCATGGATATCCAGTCCATCAACGACCCGGCGGTCGTGGGAGGACTTGAGGCCCTTGGGAAAGAAGCGCGTAACATTGGCCGATGTCGCCCGCCTGGCAGGCTTGTCGACGACGGCGGCGTCAATGATCCTGACCGGTAGACCCGATACACGCCTCTCCCCCGAAGCTCACAAGAAGGTTCACGATGCCGCTGCCAGCCTGGGCTACAGGCCCAATGTGGCAGCCAGGGCGCTGCGTACGGACAAATCGCGTTCCATCGCCTTCATCTCCGATTATGTGGCCACCACCCGCTTTGCCAGCGGCCTGATCAGAGGCGCCCTCGCCGCCGCCGAGGATGCCAAGCACGTCATGCTCCTGCTTGAGACGGGGGGCGAGCCGGCGCGGGAAATCCAGGCCGTGGAGGCCGCCATTGACCGGCAGGTCGATGGCCTGATCTTTGCCGCAATGCGCGCCCGCGAGGTGTTCGTGCCGGACATTTCCATCACCGTTCCCGTCGTCATGCTCAACGGGACCAGCGCCCGGTTCCCCGTATCGGTGCTGCCGGACGAATATCAAGGCGGCCGCATGGCGGTGCAATTGCTGCAAGACGCGGACATTGCCGAGGGCATTGTCCTGCTTGGCCACAATGCCAAACAGGAGGAAGGCCTGTTCCGCTCGGAAACCATATCCCGCCGCTTCGAGGGCATCAGGGATGCCATGGCCGATGCCGGACTGGCTTTCCTGGCCGAACTGAGCTGCTGGAACTGGGAGCCGAATTTCGGCTATGAACTAACGCGAAAACAGATCAAATCGCAGCGCCCCCGCGCGCTTTTGTGCCTGAACGATCGCTTGGCCTTCGGTGCCTATCAGGCCTTGGCCGAAGCTGGCCTCAGAATTCCTGAAGATGTCGCGCTTGTGTCTTTCGACAATGACGAGATCGCCTCCTATCTGCGCCCGGGCCTGACCACCATCGGCCTCCCGCATGAGCAAATGGGACGCCGCGCGGTGGAATTGCTGCTCGGCGCCGCCGAGACAACACAGCCACACCTGCTGGAAATGCCAACGATCATGCGCGGCTCCCTGCCCCGCACCCTTTAGCCCCGCCTCCCGCGCAGGCCTTCAGGCGCACACGCAACCGCCGACAAGATCGGCAATATCTGCACCAGGCAAGAAAAGCGGAGAATGGTGGGCCCACCAGGACTCGAACCTGGAACCAGACCGTTATGAGCGGTCGGCTCTAACCATTGAGCTATAGGCCCCCTGCCGCGTCATATCAGGGTCGTGGCCACTGTCAAACCCTGTTTATACCGGGCCGGGAAACGGCGTCGCGGCGTGATCCGCCCACTTCCCCGGCCAGGTGGATTTGAGTAGCTTGTGCGCCAACCGAACAATATCCGGAAAGCGCCCATGCGGGACGGCGACATCATACACGGTCTCATTCGCGGCCTCTCGGTCATCGAATGTTTCGATGAAGACCACGACCGTATGTCGATCACCGACGTGTCGCAACGCACCGGCCTCGAACGCGCCACCGCGCGCCGATGCCTGCTGACGCTCGTGCATCTGGGCTACGCCACCTATGACGGCAAGTTTTTTCAGTTAACGCCACGCGTGCTCAATCTGGGACATTCCTACCTCGCAGCCACGCCCCTGCCGCGATTGATCCAACCCTTCCTGGAAGACCTCTCGCGCGCCACCGGCGAAAGCACCTCGGCGGCGGTGCTCGAAGGCACCGACATTCTTTACGTCGCCCGGGCCTCGACCCGTAGGGTCATGTCGATCAATCTGGGCGCCGGCGCGCGCCTGCCTGCCTATTGCACCTCGATGGGCCGTACCCTGCTCGCCGCCCTGCCGCCGGATGAGGCCCAGGCGATTCTCGATCGCTCAGAGATTGTGGCCTATACCGCGCGCACCAAGGCCGACAAGGCAACCATAACCACCGAGTTGGCCGTAGTGGCCGCGCAAGGCTTTGCCGTCATCGACCAGGAACTCGAATTGGGCCTGTGCTCAATTGCAGTGCCGCTCTTCAACGCCGCAGGTCAGGTCGTCGCGGCCATCAATATTGGCGCACATACGGCGCGCGCGCCGACCTCGCGCATGATCGCGCACTTCCTGCCATTGATGCGCAAGGTTCAGGCCGAGGTCCGGCCGCTCCTGCGCTAGGAAGCGCACCCTTTCGTCCGCGCCAAGGCAACGTCACGGACCTCCCGCATGGCTCCCCGGGCAATCCTGCCACTGTCCGACAACTGTCATACGGGCTCGCTACGGTCGGCTTCGCGCCGCGCGACAGAGTCCCTTGGGGCCACTGTGACAATCGTCACTCAGGGCCCTGTCATCTTTGCCCAAATATGGTCAGGCCCGTAAATTAACCACTTTATTTACAACACATTAGACTGTCACAAATCAGTCAACCAACTGAAATAAAACTGTCGCCAGGCGCTCCTATGGTCTGCCGCGTCTGAGGGCCGCCCGTGAATGGCTGGCCAGGCTTGCAAATGAATTCCGGAAGGGACATTCCATGAAGACCGCACTCTACGCCAGTGCCGCCGTTATCGCTCTTGCCGCGTTCGGCACCACCGCTGCCTACGCCCAGTCGCGCGACACCATCCAGATCGCCGGCTCCTCCACCGTGCTTCCCTTCGCGTCTATCGTTGCCGAAGAATTTGGCGCCGCTTACCCCGAATTCAACACCCCCGTCGTCGGTTCGGGCGGCTCTTCGGGCGGCCTGCGCCAGTTCTGTGAAGGCGTCGGCGAAAACACCATTGATATCGCCAATGCTTCGCGTCGCATCAAGGCCAGCGAAATCGAAGCCTGTAACGCCGCTGGCGTGAACGACATCCGCGAAATCCAGATCGGCTACGACGGCATCGTCTTTGCGGCCGCTGCTGACAAGGGTGACTTCGCTCTCGAGCCCATCCACGTCTACAAGGCCATTGCCGCTCAGGTTCCGGTCGATGGTGAAATGGTCGACAACCCCTACACCAATTGGTCCGAAATCGACGCTTCGCTGCCCGATCAGGCCATTGCCCTGGCCATCCCCGCTTCCAACCACGGCACCCGCGAAGTCTTCGAGGAAAAGGTTGTGCTGGAAGGCTGCGAAGCCGCTGAGCTGCCCGAGATGGACGAAGACGCGATGGAAACAGCCTGCCTGACCTTCCGCCAGGACGTGGTGGTCGAAATCGCCGGTGATTACACCGAGACCCTGGCTCGCCTCTCGGCCAATCCGGACACCATCGGCGTGTTTGGCCTCTCCTTCTACGAACAGAACCGCGACACTCTCAAGGTTGCCACCGTCGAAGGCGTCACGCCCTCGCTGGAAACCGTTGCTGCCGGTGAGTATCCGGTTTCGCGTCCGCTGTTCTTCTACGTCAAGGGCGAACATATCGGCGTCGTTCCCGGCATTGAAGACTATGTCCAGTTCTTCATGTCCGATGCCATTGCCGGCAATGGCGGCATCCTGGAAGCTGCTGGCATGATCCCGCAGCCGGCCGAAAAGACCGCCGAAGTCATCTCGAACTTCGAGAACGGCGTCTCGCTGACCGCGGCCGATCTCTAAAGATCGACAAGTTCCGGGAGGCGCCTGGCGCCTCCCACGCCCTTTATTGCTTGCCACTCCAGACAGGAGTTCAGTGACGTGAACGCGTGGATCATTGCAGCCCTGCTGCTCGTCCTTCTCAGCCTGAGCTACTCTTTGGGTTGGTCCAAGGCCAAGGCCTTTGCCTCTGGCAGCGCCACCGCCACGCGCGCCCATTCCCGCCCGCAATATCATGGTGCGCGCCTCGCGATCTGGACCCTGGTCCCCGCCATTGCCGTGCTGGTCGTCTGGGGCCTGTTCGGTGAGGCCATCAGCCGCTCATACATTATGGGCCTGCTGCCCGCCGATATGACCAGCCAGACCGGCCCCGCGCTTGAAACAGCCATTCAGCGCGTTCGCTCGATTGCCTCGGGCTTCGGCGTCGCCGGCGAACTGGCTCCCTATGAACAGGATGCCGGTGACGCTCTGAGCCAGTTCAACCTGATGGCCACGCTGCTGGTCGTTCTGGCCGCAGCCGGTCTGGGCATTGCCGGCCTGCTGATCGCCCGGTCACGCATCACCCCGAGGCTGCGCGCCCGCAATCAGGTCGAGCGGGTGGTTGGCATCCTGCTTCTGGCTTGCTCGGCCGTGGCCATCCTGACCACGGTGGGCATCGTTGTGTCCCTGCTCACCGAGGCGCTGCGCTTCTTCAGCTTCGTCAATCCGCTGGACTTCTTCTTCGGCACTGTCTGGCAACCTGGCTTCTCGACTACCAGCAATGCTGCCTCGGGCGGCTACGGCATCCTGCCGCTGCTCTGGGGCACCATCATGGTCAGCGCCATTGCCATGCTGGTCGCTCTGCCGGTCGGGTTGATGTCGGCCATCTGGCTCAACCAATATGCGCCGGCCCGCATTCGCGGCTTGGTCAAGCCGGTCATCGAAATTCTCGCCGGCATCCCGACCATCGTCTATGGCTTTTTCGCCCTGGTCACGGTCGGCCCCTTCCTTGCCGGTTTCGGTGATGCCATCGGCATCGACATTCGCGCCACCAGCGCGCTGACGGCCGGTGTGGTTATGGGCGTAATGATTATTCCCTTCATCTCCTCGCTCAGCGACGACATTCTGAACCAGGTTCCGCGCGCCATGCGCGACGGCGCCTATGGTCTTGGCGCTACGCAGTCTGAAACCATCCGCAATGTACTGATCCCCGCGGCCCTGCCCGGCATTGTCGGTGCCTTCCTGCTGGCCGTCAGCCGGGCCATCGGCGAAACCATGATCGTCGTGCTGGCCGCCGGCAATGCGCCCATCCTGCGCGCCAATCCTTTCGAGCCGACCTCCACGGTCACCGTCTCCATCGTCAACCAATTGACCGGCGACACCGATTTTGCCGGACCACAATCGCTGGTCGCATTTGCCCTTGGCCTGACACTCTTCGCCATGACGCTCGTGCTCAACATTGTTGCCCTCTACATCGTCCGTCGCTTCCGGGAGCAGTACGAATAATGTCCGACACCACTCTGACATCGGGCCAGACCAGCCCGGGCGCTGCAACCAAAGAACGTGTGCGGGCCGGGTTGGGCCGCCGCCATCGCGGCGAAGCCATCTTCCGGGGCATCGGCATTGCCGCCGTGGTGCTTGCTCTGGGCTTCGTGGCGATCCTGTTCACCACGATCATTTCCAAGGGTCTGCCCTCCTTCCAGCAGTCCAAGCTGCATATGGAGGTCTTCTTCGACCCGGCCGTTATCGATGTGGGCCCTGCCCCCGAGCACCAGGCCGGCCAGTCCGATGCTGACTACCACGCAGCCAGCCTCAAATGGCAACGCGACCTGGCCCTGGTGAACTGGAACCGTATCGTCGAAGACGCTATCCGCCGCGCCGCGCCGGAGGGATTTGAGATCGACAGCCGCCAGGCCCTGTCCATCCCCGAAACCAGCGAACGTCACACTTTGCGCGAACAATTCGTGCGTGATCCCGGCCTGCTGGGTCAGACCGTCCCGGTCACCCTTCTCGCATCGGCCAATGTCGACAATTGGCTCAAGGGCACCATCGACCGCTCGCTGGGCGATGGCCAGCAGCAATTGTCGGCTCCAGCTCGCGAACTGGCCGATATTTTTGCCCAGAACGGCACCATCACCCGCGACTTCGCCTGGACCCTGTTCTTCAATGTCGACAGCCGCGCTGCGCCTGCGGCCGCAGGCCTGGCCGGTGCGTTCATGGGCTCAGTCTATATGATGCTGGTGGTCATCGTCCTGGCCGTGCCGATCGGGGTGGCCAGCGCCATTTACCTCGAAGAATTTGCCCCCAAGACCCACCTGACCGATCTCATCGAGGTCAATATCAACAATCTGGCGGCGGTGCCTTCCATTGTCTTCGGCCTGCTCGGCGCCGCGGTCTTCATCAATGTCCTGCACCTGCCCCTGTCCGCGCCCTTCGTCGGCGGTCTGGTGCTGACGCTGATGACCCTGCCCACCATCATCATTGCCACCCGCGCCGCACTCAAGGGTGTACCGCCCTCCCTGCGCCAGGCCGCGCTGGGCATGGGCGCATCAAAGACGCAGATGGTGTTCCACCACGTGCTGCCGGTGACATTCCCCTCCATCCTGACCGCCACCATTATCGGCGTCGCGCAGGCCCTGGGCGAAACCGCCCCGCTCCTGCTGATCGGCATGAACGCCTTTGTGGCCGCCGTCCCGGCAACGCCCATGGACCAGGCAACCGCTCTGCCCGTCCAGATCTATCTCTGGCAGGGCAATGAAAACCGAAACTTCTTTGAGGCGCGGACTTCGGCTGCCATCATGGTGCTGCTGGCGCTCATGATCACCCTCAATGCGATCGCCATCTTCCTGCGGTCCCGCCTCGAAAAGCGCGCTTAAGGAGACACCGAAATGGACGTGCTCGCCGGCCAGGTTAAAGTGACCCAAAAGACATTGGATCAGACAATGAATCCCGCTGAATTGATGGACCATCCGATCCGTCTTACTGCCCGCGACGTGACCGTGCATTATGGAGCCAAGCAGGCTCTGCACGGCATCTCTATCGACATTCCCGACCGCGCCGTCACCGCCTTTATCGGCCCCTCGGGCTGCGGCAAGTCGACCTTCCTGCGCTGCATCAACCGCATGAACGATACCATCGAAGGGGCCAGGGTTGGCGGTCGCATCGAACTCGATGGCGAAGACATCTATGATCCCAAGCTCGATGTGGTCGAGTTGCGTGCCCGCGTCGGCATGGTCTTCCAGAAGCCCAATCCCTTTCCCAAATCCATCTATGACAATGTCGCCTATGGCCCCCGCATTCATGGGCTGGCCCGCAACAAGGCCGATCTGGACGAGATCGTCATTTCCTCGCTGCGCAAGGCGGGCCTTTTCGAGGAGGTCAAGGATCGCCTCAATGAGCCCGGCACCGGTCTTTCGGGCGGCCAGCAGCAACGCCTCTGCATCGCGCGCGCCATTGCCGTCGGCCCCGAAGTCATTCTGATGGATGAGCCCTGCTCGGCCCTGGACCCCATTGCCACCGCGATCATCGAAGAGCTGATCGACGAATTGCGCGAAAACTACACCATCGTCATCGTCACCCACTCCATGCAGCAGGCGGCCCGTGTGAGCCAGAAGACCGCCTTCTTCCACTTGGGCAATCTGATTGAACATGGTGATACCGAGGACATTTTCACCAATCCGGTGAACAAGCAGACCCAGGACTACATCATGGGCCGTATCGGCTGACCGGCGAGCCATAAAAGGACGTAGCAAATGCCCAATACCGGCACCGACCACATCGTCACCGCCTATAATGAAGAGCTGCTTTCCCTGGCGCAGGCCATTGCCGAAATGGGCGGTCAGGTCGAGGTCGCCATCGAAAATGGCACCCGCTCTCTGCTCAAGCTCGACCGCGAATTGGCCGACCTGACCATCATCGCCGACCAGCGCATCGACGACATGCAGCGCCATATCGACGAGATGGCCGTCTCCATGATCGCCCGTCGTCAGCCTATGGCCAGCGACCTGCGCGCCATTGTCACATCGATCCACGTCGCCAGCGATCTGGAACGCATTGGCGACATGGCCAAGCAGCTTGCCCGCCGCTCGCTCAAGCTCGAAGGCCTCAACCTGCAGCCGACCTTCTATAATGGCGTCAAAAACATGACCGCCCTGGTCATGCGCCAGGTCAAGGACGCGCTCGACGCCTACGGCAATCGCGAAGCGGCCGCATCGGTGGACGTATGCAACCGCGACGACGAGGTGGACGCCATGTATACCTCGCTTTTCCGCGAACTCCTGACCTATATGCTGGAGGATCCGCGCAACATCACCACCTGCACCCATCTTCTGTTCTGCGCGAAAAGCCTGGAGCGCGTGGGCGACCATGCCACCAATATCGCCGAGCGCGCCTATTATCTGGCCACCGGCAAACAGCTCACCAGCGACGTCCAGGAACTGCAACGCCAGCAGATCAAGGCTTAGAGGCGTGCTGCGCAGCAGATGAAAGGCTCCGGTGGAGCCTTTCAAGCCGAGACGGCCATGAGACCTACGGTCGAGTGGCGCGAAGGTGGGATGACCACCACCATAATTCAACGCCCGGCTCCTGCCACGGGCAGCCGACCGACGGAGCACATCCATATGCCCGCGACGATTCTTGTTGTCGAAGACGAAGGCGATATCGCCATCCTGCTGCGCTATAACCTGGAAGCCGAGGGATTCCGGGTCGTCACGGCCGAAAGTGGCGACGAGGCCCAGCAAGCCATCGCCGAAAAGCTCCCGGACCTGATCCTGCTCGACTGGATGCTGCCCGAAATCTCCGGCATCGAACTTTGCCGCCGTCTGCGGGCTCGCGAGGAAACCTCGCGCGTCCCGATCATCATGCTCACCGCCCGCGGCGAAGAGGAGGAACGCGTCCGCGGCCTCTCGACCGGCGCCGACGACTATGTCGTCAAGCCCTTCTCGGTACCCGAACTGGTTGCCCGTATTCACGCGCTATTGCGCCGCGCCAATCCCAATCTGGTCACCACGGCCCTCAAGGTCGGCGATCTCGAACTGGACCGCACCACCCATCGCGTGCGCCGCGCCAATCGCGACGTCCATCTCGGCCCCACCGAATACCGCTTGCTCGAATATCTCATGCGCCATCCCGGTCGCGTCTATTCGCGCGAGCAGCTTCTCGACGGCGTCTGGGGCAATGATGTCTATGTCGATGAGCGCACCGTCGACGTCCATATCGGCCGCCTCCGCCGCGCCATCAATCGCGGCCGTGAAGCTGATCCCATCCGCACCGTGCGTGGCGCCGGCTATGCCTTTGACGAGCGGTTCGCCGCCAACGCCTGAACCTGATCACCGCCTGGAAACGAAAAACGGGGCCACCAGGGCCCCGTTCCACTATCCAGCACCCGCTTCCGGTCAGCCGGCAGCAGTGTAAGCCGTCTTGACCACCGTAAAGAATTCGGCAGCATACTTGCCCTGCTCCCGCGGACCATAAGACGAGCCCTTGCGGCCGCCAAACGGCACGTGGAAGTCGACGCCGGCGGTCGGCACATTGACCATCACCATGCCGGCCTCGGCATTGCGCTTGAAGTGCGTGGCATATTTCAGCGAGGTCGTGACGATGCCAGCCGACAAGCCGAATTCGGTGTCATTGGCCGTGGCGAGGGCTTCCTCATAATCCTTGACCTTAATGACAGCAGCCACCGGCCCGAAAATTTCCTCGCGGGAGATACGCATCTGGTTGGTGGCGCCCACGAACAGGGCCGGCTGCAGGAAGTGACCCTCGGTCGGCGCATTGACGCGGTTGCCGCCAGCGCGCAGTTCAGCGCCTTCATTGCGGCCGATCTCGATATAGTCCATGTCCTGCTTGAGCTGGCTCGGATCGACCACGGGTCCGATCTCGGTATCCTTGCTAAGCGCATCGCCCACCCGCAGGTTCTTGGTGCGCTCGCACAGGGCATCGACGAACTTGTCGTGAATACCCTCGGTCACGATCACGCGGCTCGAGGCGGTGCAGCGCTGCCCGGTCGAGAAGAAGGCCGATTGCGCCACCGTTTCCACGGCAACCTTGAGATCGGCATCGTCGAGCACGATCGTCGGGTTCTTGCCGCCCATTTCGAGCTGGAACTTGCGGCCATGCTCGATTGAGGCCGCCGCGACGCGCTTGCCGGTGCCGACCGAGCCGGTAAAGCTGATGGCATTGACATCCTTGCTGTCCAGCATGGTCTGGCCAACGACCGAACCCTTGCCCATGACCAGATTAACCACGCCCTTGGGCAGGCCGGCGCGAACCAGAATATCCACGATTGCCCAGGTCGAGCCCGGCACCAGGTCTGCCGGCTTGATGACCACAGTGTTGCCATAGGCCAAGGCCGGAGCCATCTTCCAGGCCGGAATAGCAATCGGGAAGTTCCACGGCGTGATAATGCCGACAACGCCAATAGGCTCGCGGGTGATTTCCACGCCGACGCCCGGACGCACCGAGGGCAGCACTTCACCGGAAAGGCGCAGCACTTCACCAGCGAAAAAGTCAAAGATCTGCGCGGCGCGGGTGACCTCGCCAATGCCTTCGGGCAGGGTCTTGCCTTCTTCGCGGCTCAGAAGCTCGCCCAATTCCTGCTTGCGGGCAGTGATTTCGTCGGCCGTCTTTCTCAGGATCGCGTGGCGTTCGAGAATGCCCGAACGCGACCAGGCCGGGAAAGCTGCCTTGGCGGCGGCGATGGCCTGCTTGGTTTCCTCAACCGTGGCGCGGGCATAGACGCCCACCACTTCCTTGAGATTGGACGGGTTGATGTTCTCGACCCCATCCGAGCCGACCCACTCGCCATCGATCAGGTTCTTGTGCAATTCGCTCATGGTGAGGCCTTTCGTTTGATGCGCTCTGGAGGATGAAGCGCGGAATTAGAGAAGATTGGCGCGCGCGAGGTCGCGCAGCAAATGGCTGGTGCCATAGGTCCAGGGCGGACATTTGGTGGAGAGATTGACCCGATTGGTGAGGGTACCAAGGCTCGGTGTCGAAATGGAGACGACATCACCCAGCTTGTGGGTAAAACCCTTGCCGGCGCCGTCACGATCCTTCACCGGAGCAAACATGGTGCCCAGATAAAGCACCAGCCCGTCCGGATATTGATGATGTGCGCCGACGGTCGCCGCCACCAGCGATTCCGGCGTTCGCGAAATCTGCGCCATATTCGACTGGCCTTCGAGCACGAAACCATCGGTTCCCTCAACACGCAGGGCGATCTCTGCCTGCTTGATCGTCTCGAGCGTGAAATCGCCGTCAAACAGCCGCACGAACGGCCCCAGCGAAGCGGAGGCATTATTGTCCTTGGCCTTGCCCAGCAGCAGCGCCGAGCGGCCTTCCACATCGCGCAGATTGACGTCATTGCCCAGCGTGGCGCCAATAATCTCGCCCGCGCTGGTGACGACCAATGCCACTTCTGGCTCGGGATTATTCCAGTTCGAAATGGGATGCAGGCCGACCTCGGCGCCATGGCCTACTGCGCTCATCGGCTGACCCTTGGTGAAGATTTCAGCGTCTGGCCCGATACCCACTTCCAGATACTGGCTCCACACACCCTTCTCGATCAGCGCCGCTTTCACCTTCACGGCCGCCTCGGAGCCCGGCACAAGCTGGCTCAGATCGGTGCCGATCAGGTCGAGAATTTCACTGCGAAGCACATCGGCGCGCGAATTATCGCCGCGGGCCTGCTCCTCGATCACCCGCTCGAGCAGGGAAACAACGAAAGTCACGCCCGACGCCTTGAGCGCCTGCAGATCGACGGGGCAGAGCAGCTGCGGCATATCAGCCTTGCCCGCTGCCGCATTGGCCATGACCGTCTCGATATCGCCCACGGCCCTTCCGGGGGCCGTCTTGACGTGCTCGGCAGCACGGCCGCTCTCGGCAATATCGCGCACCGTGGCCATGCCTCGCGCGGTAATGTCGACCAATTGCCCGTCGCGCACCGTCACGATCCGAGGGTGGTCAAATCCTTCGATCCGGGCCCGGCCCAGAAGGATACCGCCGGGAATGTCGTTCACGCTCATTCTTGCCCCCTGGCTTGTCAGCCACGTGACTAGCCCAAGCTGTCGTCCGGGGGCAAGTGCAGAAGCGCTTAAGTCATACTTTTTGACAAGGCTGCCACGGAATGTTCCGTTCAACTCCGGTTCATCTGCGCCGCAATACTGACGCATTGGGCCGAGACATCTCTGCCCTGCATAGATTGAAGGAGTTTTCCATGCGTGCCTTTAGCGTCCTTGTTCCTTTCGCTCTGATTGCCACTGCATTGCCTGCCTATGCCGGCACCATCACCATCGAGGGGCGCGGCGAAGTACGTGCCGCTCCTGACATGGCGACGATCAATTCCGGCGTCACCACCCAGGGTGCAAGCGCGCGCGAAGCGCTCGACGCCAATACCGCCGCCATGTCCGAATTGATCGCCGCCCTCAAGGAAGCCGGCATTGAGGCGCGCGACATCCAGACCTCGGGCTTCTCGGTCAATCCGAACTATGTCTATTCCGACGCCCGCGACGATCTGGGCTATTCCCTGCCTCCCAAGATCAACGGCTACCAGGTCTCCAATTCCGTCACGGTGATCGTGCGCGATCTAGAGGAACTGGGCAGCATTCTGGACAGGTCGGTGACCGTCGGCGCCAATACCGTCAATGGCGTCAGCTTCTCCGTCGCCGATCCTTCTGAATTGCTCGACGAGGCCCGCAAACAGGCCTTTGCCGACGCGCGCGAAAAGGCCGAGCTCTATGCCGGTGTCGCCAATGCAACACTGGGCGATCTTGAATCCATTTCCGAGCGGCAGGACTTTAATTCGCCCCAGCCCTACCCCATGTACGCCCGGGCCGAGATGGCCAGCGCCGCGCCGGTCCCCGTGGAAGCGGGCGAAATGAGCTTTGCCATCACGGTCAATGTCTCGTGGGATTTGGACAACAGCGCCGAATAATCGGTGCAGAAACGGCGAATTTGCCATGATTTGGCCAAACCCGAACGGCCAATCGCGCGTTGACTTTTTTCATAGGCGGATCGCTGGCCGGTCCGCCTTTGAGCTCCCCGATCCCCTCCTTGAGGGGGCTTGGGCGGTGGGGACGGTTCCACCGTAGTCACTCCGTCCCCACCAACCCCTCCGCCGTCGGTCGGCAAGGCCGACGACGGGCTCCGGTGGAGCCCGACGAGACAAGGAGGCCACGAAGGCTACGCCTGAGTGGCAAGGGCGGCCGCGCCGCCAATCGCTCCGGTGGAGCGATTTGAGATTTAGGGGCCATGAGACTTCGAGCCGCACTGTAGGGCCAAGCTCGCCGGCGGCGAGATCGGAGGCGAGAAGGCCACGAGACCTAAGGTCGAGTGGCGGCTCGAGTGGCATGCTCGGTGCCAGGCTCTTTACCCCGCCAGCACCTTCCACAGCATGTTCAGCCCCACGGCCACCAGGAACACGGCAAACACATATTTCAGCGTCTTCTGGTCCATCCGATGCGCCAGGGCCGCGCCCCAGGGCGCGCAAAGCGCTGCCAGCACACCCACCAGAGCCAACGCCAAAAGGTTGATATAACCAAGGCTCAACGGCGGTAGGCCTTCGACGCCCCAACCGGAAATCAGGAAGCCGGCAGTGCCCGAAAGAGCGATGGCAACGCCAATGGCGGCCGAAGTCCCCACGGCCTTGTGCATGGTTTCGCCAAAGGCCACCAGGGTTGGCACGGTCAGCGATCCACCGCCAATGCCCATCAGCGAGGAGACATAGCCCACCACCAGCGCCGAGAGGCGGTGCGTCAGGCTCGATCCCTTGAGATGCCCCATTAGCCGGGTCTGGAACGCAAAAACGATATTGGCCGCAATGACAAAGGCCATGACGGCAAAGACGATGCGTAGGACATCGCCTGAATACCAGCCGGCCATCAGCCCGCCCACAAAGGTCCCCACCACGATGAAGGGTGTCCAGAGCCTGAGCACGTTGATATCGAGCGCACCACGCTTGTGATGGGCCCGCGCACTCATGATGCCGGTGGGAATGATGATGGCGAGGGACGTGCCGACGGCCACATGCTGCACCACTTCGGCGTCATAGCCCATCAGCAGCAGCGCATTGCTGAGGGCCGGCACGATGACGGCACCCCCGCCGATCCCCAATAGACCTGCCGCGATCCCCGAGATCACGCCGGTCGCCATCAGCCCCAGGATGAACGGCCAATAGCCGATCAACGCGCCCCAATCCATGTTCATTCCCCAATAATGTGGAACACCAGCTCGCGCCGATGCGGACGGCGCCGGTGTTCAAAGAGATAAAGTCCCTGCCACGTGCCCAGGACCGGCTGCCCGCCGCTGACCGGAATGCCGATCGACGTCTGCGTAAGAGCCGCCTTGATATGGGCCGGCATATCGTCCGGTCCCTCCATTGTATGGATCAGCCAATCCATACCCTCGGGCACCAGCCGGGCGAAAAATCCCATCATGTCGGTCTGCACATCGGGGTCGGCATTTTCCTGGATCAGCAGCGAACAGGAGGTGTGCCGCACATAGGCCGTAGCCAGCCCCGTCTCGATGCCGGTGGCAGAGACAAAGCCACGCAATTGCCGGGAGACCTCGTAAAGCCCCTGCCCTCGGGTCTCGATTGTCGCGCTCTCGATGGCCTGCTGCATATGTCCCGCCTAGCACGCCGCCAGCCGTGGAGGAAAGCCAAAGCCGCCCCGATCCGTCCAGCTCGCCGCAATCGCGCCGCAATCCCCCATACCCATGGCAATAAAGCCCACGGCGGAACCCTTCGCATTGCCCCGCGTTCTGGGGAATGCGGGGACTGTCGGACGGAATCTGGGCCTGGAGTATCGTTCATGACGCGTTCAGGAACGGCCCACAATGCTCGGCAGGAAGTGTGTCAAACACAAAGGATAAGAACAATGCGCCTCAAGAACTGGCTCCTTACCGGAACCAGCATCGGCCTCATGGCCTTTGCACCGATCACGGCCAATGCCCAGGACGCGGAACTGCAATCGGTCTATCAGGCCTATCTCGATGCTCAGGCGTCCGGTGACGCTGCGGCCCTTGAACAGGCACAAACTGCGCTGGCCGAACTGTGCATTGTCGGCGGCTTTGCCAACCTGGAAGAATGCATCGCCGCTTTGGAAGCCGGCGCTGCCGCGCCGGCCGCCGAAGAACCTGCAGTCGTAGAAGAAGCACCGGCCCAAGAGCCTATGGCAGAAGAACCGGCCCCCGAACCGGAACCCGCGATCGAGGAAGCGCCAGCCCCGCAAGAACCCGCGATGGAAGAATCCCCCGCCGCTGAGGAACCGGTTACCGAAGAGCCCGTTGCCGAAGAGCCCATCGAGGAGCCGGCTCCGGCACAAGAAGCGCCGGCCGCCGAACAAGCGCCTATGGCCGAAGAACCTGTCGCCGAGGAGCCCGCTCCCGCCGCCGAGGAACAGCCTGTCGAACAGCCCGCCGTCGAACCCGAAGTCGAGGCCGAAGCCAGCATCGAAGCGCAACTGGCGGCCCAGGTCGACGCCTATAATACCGCCGTGGCCGATCTGGCCGCGGGCAATGCCGAAGCGCAGTCGCGCATAGACGCCGCCCTGGCCGAAATCACCGCGATCTGCGGCGTCATCGGCTATGATGACGTCAACGCCTGCACCACCGAATTCGGCCTGGAACTCGCGCCGCTTCCTCAGGACGACGCCATGCCGGCCGAAGAACAGCCTGCCACTGCCGCGCCGGGCGATGAACAGCCGCAGCCGGTTGAAGAGGTCACCCCCGAAGGCGAGCCGGCCGAAATGGTCGAGGAACTGCCTGAAGGCGTGACCGAAGAACAGATCGCCCCCGTGCTCGATAGCGCCAAGGACGAGGAAGCAACGCCGTCCGAAAGTGCCCAGCCTGTCGAAGGCGAGGCCACAATTGAAGGCGAAGCTGCTATTGAGGGTGAGACCGAAGTCCAGGCCGAAGCACCTGCCGAAGAACCGGCAGCCCCGCCTCCAGCCACCGACGAAGAAGCGCAATCCGAAGCCACCCGCACACTTGCCGCCGAGCCCCTCGCCGCGGTGACTGCTGAGGAAGGCGAAGCGGTCACGGCCGAGGAAAGCACCACGGTCAACCAGACCATCGTGAACAACTATGTCACCAACATCACGACCAATGTGACCGGTGACAACAATACGGTCACAATAGGGTCGCAGCAGACGCCGGTCACCGTGGTCGAAGCCCCTGTGGTCCAGACCGATGCCGGTGACGCGTTCACCCAGTTGATACTGCAGGTGGGCACCCAACTCATCGTCAACTCCGTGGGCCTGGATACCGATCGCTTCTACAATCCGCAGCAAGACGAGATCTACTATGAACGCCTGAGCAATGGCCGGGTGCGCGAGGTAATCACCCGTCCTGATGGCACCCAGATCGTCACCATCCGCAACCGCAATGGCGATATCCTGCGCCGTTCGCGCATTACCCCGGATGGCCGCGAATATGTGCTGGCCTATTTCGACGATCGTTATTACGACGACCTCGCCGAATGGCGCGACCCGGCCGCGGACCTGCCGCCGCTGCGTCTCAATATTCCGGTGCGCGAATATGTGCTCGATGCCCGCTATGCCGACGAGAATGAGCTGGAGGCCTTCTTCAGCCAGCCGCCGGTCGAACAGGTCGCCCGCCTCTATTCCATTGATGAGGTGAAGCGTTCGGCCCGCCTGCGCGACAGCGTGCGCCGCCTGGAAGTGGGCAATCTGACCTTCGACACGGGCGCTGCCACTATTGGCCGCGATCAGGTGCGGGCGCTCTCTGGCGTGGCCAATGCCATGTTGACCCTGCTTGAGCGCAATCCGAACGAAACCTTCCTGATTGAAGGCCATACCGATGCCATCGGTTCGGATATCTCCAACCTGCGCCTGTCGGACCTGCGTGCAGCGACCGTCGCCCGCGTACTGACGGACTTCTATGGTGTGCCGCCCGAAAACCTGGCAACCCAGGGTTACGGCGAGCGCTATCTGAAGATCCGCACCCAGGCGGCCGAACGTGAAAATCGTCGCGTCACCATCCGCCGCATCACGCCGCTGATCACGGTCGCATCCCGCTGATCCGGGCAAATCCAGACCAGAAGGCCGGGCTCAGCGCCCGGCCTTTTCATATCCACCGGCGGTCGGCGATGACGAAATCTTGAAAAAGCCACAAAGATTCTGTGGCCAGGAACGAAGTTATCGCCATCTAAAGTACTGAAAATAAAGGCCTTAATGGCGTCAGAGAGATTTTTTCACGCCCTATCACAACCTCGGGAACTCTCCATTCGAGGCCGCGTTTATTAGCCAGCGTTGAAACATAGGAGCAAATGATGGCTACCCCCGAACGCGATACTGTTTACACCCGTGACGGTAACCGCACCGTCTATACCCGTGAGAGCAATGGTACCGGCTGGTTCGTCGGCATCATCGTTGCTCTGGCCCTGCTGGCCATCGGGTACCTCGTCTTCTCGGCCAATTCTGGTCCGGCGACCACTGTCGACGTGAACGGCGTCCCGGCCACTGAAGCCCCGATGACCGATCCGGCAACCGCGCCGGCCCCGATGACCGAAGCACCGGCCGTTGAAATGGCTCCGGCTCCGGCAACCGAGGCCCCGGTCACTGATGCAGCCCCGATGACCGATGCTGCTCCGGCCGCCGAACCCGCTGCTCCGGTTGACGCCCCGGCCGAAACCGAGGCCGCTCCGGTCGCTGATCCGGCTGCTCCCAGCACCTGATCTCCTTAAGGCCTTGTCCCTCCCTCAAGGTCTGTAAGGGACCCCGGCGCAAGACCGGGGTCCTTTTTTTGCCATTACAAGTTAGCCGTGCCCGTTGCCAATTGTCGGGCAAATCCCCATCTGCATCGAAACCGCCAAGGGAGCCGCCCGTGTTCAATATCGACCAGATCCTGAAAACCCTGCAGACCGACAAGAATGTCCAGCGCACGGCCATGACCGGCGCCGCGGGATTGGCCGCAGGCATGCTGCTTTCGGGCGGAAAACCGGGCAAGCTCCTTGGCAATGCGGTCAAGGTCGGCGCTTTGGCCGCAATTGGTGGCCTCGCCTATAAGGCCTGGCAGAACCATCAGCAGGACCAGGCCAATTCTGCTCCCGCCCCACGCGAAGATGCGTTTATCCCTACACCCGCCGACGCTGCTGGACAGGAGGAACTGGGCAAGTCGCTGGTCCGCGCCATGATCGCCGCCGCCAAGGCCGATGGCCGTATCGATGCCGAGGAAAAGGACGCAATCTTCGAAAAGCTCAAGGCCATGCCGCTTTCGGCCGAAGAAAAAGCCTGGGTTTTCGATGAATTGTCGGCCCCGCTCGACATCAATGCCGTCGTCGCGCGAGCCGACACGCCCGAACATGGCGCCGAAATCTATGCGGCATCGCTGGTGGCCATCAGCGCCGACACAGCGGCCGAACAGGCCTATCTCGAAGCCCTTGCGGCCAAGCTCAAGCTCGACCCGCCCCTGGTCACCGAAATCCACCGGCAGGCCGGCGAAAAGGCACCTGCACCCACTGCGACACCACCCTCGCCATGGGCCTATACGCCCGACACCAGCAACGTCTGAGGCCGCCGCAACTTACTCGGCAGGTAGGGACACCGTCCTGTTGTGCGGGTGCCGGTTCCGCAAAAGCCGCCTGAGCCAGGCGCTCCAGATGTGACGGTGCGTTCGGGGCGCTGGCAGGGTCCGGCGCCGCGCCGCCTCGATTTCCGCCACCACGCCTGGATGCATGCCCGGCTCCCCACATATGTTCTGAAACTGGTAGGTGGACGGTATCATTTTCCGCTCCATTGTCTCGGGACCGTCACTGCCGACGCGACGCGATGGCGCCGGCAGTGATGACCGCGTTCTCAGTTCCAGTTGTCGATTTTCACATCGCCAGGTGCCGGCTGCCCCTTGCCGGTTTCCACCAGCGATTTGAGGCTCATCAGGAACATCGCCCATTTGGTGCTGCAGTGATGCATGAACTCCACGGGCTCGCGCCACCCCTCATGCTTGAACAGCACCACGGTATAGTCGTCCTGCTGGTCGATCTCGAACCGCACCTTGGTGCCGATCCATTCTTCCGGGCCGTCAATAACCTCCCAAAGCACCTTGCGACCCGGCACCAGGTCGAGCACGCGCATCAGGAAAAAGCCCTTCTGGCCAAAGGTGAAGCGGATCTGACCACCCACGACGCTTTCGCCCTCCGTCTCCTTCGTCCACCAATCGGCTAGCCCGCCAATCGATGCCAGGGCCTTGTAGCTGGCCTCGGCATTGGGGGACTTCATGGCGACCCGGTGCAAAATATCGGGCATTGAAACTCTCCTGTTTGTCTTGTCCTATTCACGCGCCGCCTCTTTGCGGCCCGAAACCAGGCTAGTGCCGATATTGATCATGCTGGGAGTGACACTTGTGTCGGGATTGCCATGGATGCCGTGATCGCCGCCGCCGGACATGCCCTGGCCCATGGCGATATCCTCGGCGCGCTCAAGCGCGTGTCCTTGCGCGATGACCCGGCAGCCCTCGCTCTGCGCGGCATTGCCATGGCGCAATTGGGCGACCTGCCTCGCGCCCGCGCCTTGCTGAAGTCCGCAGCACAGCGATTTGGTCCCGGCGAAGCCATCGCCCGGGCGCGTTGCAGGCTGGCCGAAACCGAGATTGCCCTGGTCTCACGCGACCTCAACTGGCCAGCCAGGCGCCTGCCTGAGGTCCGCACGGTTCTGCTGCGCCATGGGGACCGGGCCAATGCCACCCATGCCCTGCATCTGGCGGCCCGGCGCGCCCTGCTTCTGGGCCAGCCTGATCAGGCCGAAACTCTGCTCGATGGCGACGATGCGGCGGCCCTGCCGCCGGCCCTGGCATCCGCCCGCTGGCTCCTGCGCGCCGGCATCGCCATGCGCCGTCTCCATATTCGCTCCGCGCGCGCCGCCCTGGCCGAGGCCCGGATCGCGGGTGAGCGCTCCGGTATTGCTGGCCTGGTTGCCGAAGTGGTCGCCGCCACCCGCAATATGGAGACCCAATCCGTCCAATTGCTGCAGGCTGGCGGCTCGACACGGCTTTCCGTCGACGAGATCGAGACAGTGCTCGCATCCGACGCGCTCATCGTCGACGCCTGCCGCAATCTCGCGCGCCAATCCGGCACAAGCCTATCGCTGGCGAGCCGGCCGGTCCTCTTCGCGCTCCTGCGCACGCTGGCCGAGTCCTGGCCGGATGGACGGACACGCGACGTGCTCCTGACCCGCGCCTTTGGCGCCCGCTTCGTCGACGAGTCGCATCGCGCCCGCCTGCGGGTGGAAATTGCGCGTCTGCGGGCCCTGCTCGCCCCCATGGCGCGGATCGAGGCGACGGCCGATGGCTTTCGCCTGCTATCGCACGGTGCCGATGTGATTATCCTTGCGCCCATCGAAAACGAGAAACATGCCAATCTCCTGGCGCTTCTCGCCGATGGCGAAGCATGGTCGAGTTCGGCTCTAGCGCTCGCCCTGGGCACCAGCGCCCGAACCGTCCAGCGCGCGCTCGATGAGCTGTCCGAGCGAGGCAAGGTCCAGAATTTCGGCAAGGGTCCGGCCAGGCGGTGGATTACGCCCCCTATGCCAGGCTTCCCGACATTGTTGTTACTCCCCGGTCCGCTGCCCGGCGGTTAGGTTCATCAGGCCCGATATAGCCAAGGAGAACCCGTGCCCATGAAGATCCTGCCTGCCGAAGTCATTGCGGAATATGGTCCCTATCCGGATGTCGACAACATCCATGGCGTCACCTATGACGGCCGCGATGTCTGGTTCGCGTCGGGCGAAAAGCTCAATGCCCTGGACACTGCCACCGGCCGAGCAACCCGCGCAATCACCGCCCCCGCCTACGCCGGCACTGCCTTTGACGGCAAACACCTTTTCCAGATCGGCGAAGATCAGATCAACCGGCTGAACCCCGAGACCGGCGAAATTCTCGCCAGCATTCCCGCCCCGGGGAACGGTGCATCGGGCCTTGCCTGGTCCGAAGGCTCTCTATGGGTCGGGGAATATCGCGCCAAGCGCATCCACCAGGTCGATCCTGAAACCGGCGCGGTGCTGCGCACCATCGAAGCCACGCGCTTCGTGACCGGCGTCACCTGGGTCGATGGCGAGCTCTGGCACGGAACCTGGCAGGACGACGCCAGCGACATTCGCCAGGTTGATCCGAAGAACGGCGATGTGCTGCAGATCATCGAAATGCCGCCCGGCATGGGGGTGTCGGGCATGGAAAGCGACGGCGGCGAGCGCTTCTATTGCGGCGGGGGCAGCAGCGGCAAACTCCGCGCTATCCGCCGCCCAACCGCATCAGATTGAACGGCGGGCGCGAAAAGCGCCCTAAAGCGTTTCCAGCAAAAGTGGCAACGGTTTTGTGGTCCGGAAACGCGATAAAACAAGAACTTAGAGCAATTTCAGCGTTTCAGCGAAACGGTGAAATGCTCTAGCCCCGTCCGCGATAGGGTGGCACGCCCTGATCCGGCAGCCAGATATCGGCCGGTGGGGCGCCGCTCTGCCAGAACACATCAATGGGTATGCCGCCGCGCGGATACCAATAGCCGCCAATGCGCAGCCAGCGCGGTTTGACGGTCTCGATGATCCGCTTGGCGATATCGATGGTGCAGCCCTCGTGAAACGCGCCATGGTTGCGGAACGAGGTCAGGAACAGCTTGAGCGACTTGCTCTCGACCAGAAACTGGTCCGGCACATAGTCGATCACCAGATGCGCAAAGTCCGGCTGCCCCGTCACCGGGCAAAGCGAGGTGAATTCGGGCGCCACATAGCGCGCGACATAATTTATGTCCGGATGCGGATTGGGCACGGGGTCCAGCACCGCGTCTTCCGGGCGCTGCGGCACCCCGACATCCTTGCCCAGTTGCAGGGTTTCGCTGTTCATCTCTTATTTCCCCGAACGCTTGATCGTCTTGATCGCCAGCGGCGGCACACCGGACTTTTCGGAGATGGCACGGTCCTGCTCCATAATGGCGGTGCGCGCCGGCTCGTCGCCGTCCAGCCCGCCGAGCAGGCTGGCGTCCACCTTGCGATTGGAGCGCTGCGAGCCATCCTCATAGACGACGTCGAACATCACGAATTCCGTGCGGGCAGTTGGTTTCTTGGCCATTGCGGCCTCCTTTCAAACATGAAACCGCGGGCCGTTCGGCCCGCGGTCGTCCATGCATTTCAACATTCGGGTCTTAGCGGTAGATCTGGTCGCCCTGCTCGTCGATGATCTGGCGACCCTTGCTCAGCGCCAGCGCCACCAGGTCCTCCCGCGAACTCATCTTGTCCGCCCGGATGAACCGATAGGTCTTGGTTTCGCCCTCGACTTCCTTCTCGATCAGCCCGGCAAGCTGTAATTCGCTGCCCGCCCGCATCTCGATGGCCTTGATCAGATAACCCTTGTAGCCCTCTTCGCCCAGAACCTTGTCGCCTTCCGGTTCAGAGGCGGCACCGCCACCGAAGAGCTTCTTGAAAAACGACATTATGAGCCTCCTGCCTGTCCTGTTCTGCGCGCGGGCCGGGGTCGTTTCAGCTCACCGCGCTTGTCCATCTCCTCCTGCAACCAAAGCGGCGAGATGTCAAAATAGTTCGGCCATATCGGCTTGCCATTGACCAGGTCGACCTTGGCAAAATAGGCGCGGTCCCGCAAAGGTTCCGTCCCCTCGCCCCGCTCGGCCAGCATCGGCGCCGCATTGAACGTGCCCCAGGTGCCATCGGAGAACGTCACCACCAGCTTGAACGGAATGGCGGTGCGCAAAGAGGTGAGTTTGAGACGGGGAGCCGCCATGAGGCAGCTCCTTAATTATCGAGGAAACTCCGCAGCTTCCGGCTCCGGCTCGGATGCTTGAGCTTGCGCAGCGCCTTGGCTTCGATCTGACGGATACGTTCGCGGGTCACCGAGAACTGCTGGCCCACTTCTTCCAGCGTATGGTCGGTATTCATGCCGATACCGAAGCGCATGCGCAGCACGCGCTCTTCACGCGGCGTCAGCGAGGCCAAAACGCGGGTGGTGGTTTCACGCAGGTTCGACTGGATCGCCGCATCGATCGGCTGGATCGCATTCACGTCCTGGATGAAATCCCCAAGGTTCGAATCCTCCTCGTCGCCGATCGGCGTTTCGAGCGAGATCGGCTCCTTGGCGATCTTGAGAACCTTGCGCACCTTGTCGAGCGGCATTTGCAGCTTTTCGCTGAGCTCTTCTGGCGTCGGCTCGCGGCCGATTTCATGCAGCATCTGGCGGCTGGTACGGACGATCTTGTTGATCGTCTCGATCATATGCACCGGAATACGGATGGTGCGTGCCTGATCGGCAATCGAGCGGGTGATTGCCTGGCGAATCCACCAGGTTGCATAGGTCGAGAACTTGTAGCCGCGGCGATATTCGAACTTATCGACGGCCTTCATCAGCCCGATATTGCCCTCCTGGATCAGGTCCAGGAACTGCAGCCCGCGATTGGTATATTTCTTGGCAATCGAGATCACCAGGCGCAAATTGGCCTCGACCATTTCCTTCTTGGCAATGGCCGCTTCCCGCTCGCCCTTCTGCACCTTGTGCACAATGCGGCGATATTCGCCGATATCCAGGCCCGCTTCGGTCGCCAGCGTGGCAATGTCATTGCGGATTTCGGCAATGGTGTCGGTCTCGCGGCGGGCAAATTCGGCCCAGCCCTTGCCCTCGAAATTTTCCAGCGACCATTCCCAGCTCGGGTCCAGTTCGCGGCCATAATAGTTCTCGAGGAACTGCTCGCGCTTGACACCATAGCTCTCGGCCAGGCGCAGCAGGCGGCCCTCGAGGCGCACCAGGCGCTTGTTGATGTCGTAAAGCTGCTCGACCAGGCTTTCGATACGGCCATTATTGAGCGACAGCGACTTCACATCGGCAATCACTTCGGCGCGCAGGGCACTGAGCCTGCTGGTCTCGGCTTCCGAAACCGTGGCGGTGCGGTCTTCGGCGTGCCGGTCCTGCATTTCGCGCATCTGCCCATAGGCATCGGCGATCCGGTCGAAGGTCTCGACCACCTGCGGCTTGAGCTCGGCTTCCATGGCCGACAACGACAGCGCGTTGTCGAATTCGTCGTCGTCGTCGTCCTGCGGATCCTGCGGGGCCTCGGGCTCCTCAGGCACGTAATCGTCATCGTCGCCCGATGTGGCGCGCTTGGGCGCGGCCTTGGGCTTTTCCTTGACCGGTTCGGGCTCCGGCTTGGGCGCAACCTGCACTTCGGGCGCCGCCTGCTTGGCGTCCGGCCCGGCATAGGTGGCTTCCAGATCAATAATGTCGCGCAGGAGAATTTCGCCCTGAGCGAGCTGTTCGCGCCAGATAATGATGGCCTGGAAGGTCAGCGGGCTTTCGCAAAGGCCCTCGATCATGGTCTCGCGACCTGCCTCGATGCGCTTGGCGATGGCGATTTCGCCTTCGCGGCTGAGCAGTTCCACCGAGCCCATTTCGCGCAGATACATGCGCACCGGATCATCGGTGCGATCCGAGCCGGATTTGGCGTTGGACGTGCTGGCCACAGCCGTGCCGGTCGAGGTTGCGACCTCGGTGCCGCTGTCTTCCTCGTCCTTTTCGACCTCGGTCTCTTCGACCTCGTCCTCATCGACGACATTGATGCCCATTTCCGAGAACATGGACATGAAGTCTTCGATCTGTTCCGAACTCACTTCGTCGGAGGGCAGAACGGCATTGAGCTCTTCATACGTGACATAGCCACGCTTTTTGGCGACCTTGATGAGCTTTTTGACGGCCGCATCGTTCTGATCGATCAACGGGCTGTCATTGGAGGTCTCCGGTGCGCCGCTTTCCGGCTTCTCGGTTTCCTTGGAGGCTTTGTTCGCTGCCTTGGTGGCCATCTGGTACTCCTCGGGACCCATGGGCGGATGGTCCCGGCTGTGTCTTAGGTGGTGACAACTCAAGACAAGGTAAAGGTTCCATCACCAGAGCGTTAACGCCCCGTGACGTGGATCGCAGTCGGGGCTTGTGGCAGTGATTCGCCACAACGCAAAATCGCGCAGCGTCGCAAGCCTCTCGGGTTTCCCCTCAAAAACTGCGAGTTGCGCGTCCCGATAGCGAACCAAATCCTTCGATCAATGCCTCTGTGCCATCGACAGTGGTAATCTGGTTCTTGATGTCCCGCAGCCTTTCAAAGGTTTCTTCGCTCGGGTCTTCGCCCAGCGCGGCTTCGGCTGCCTTCAATTCCCTATTTAGCTGAACTTTCTTGTTATGCAAGGCCAGCGCGTGGCTTAATCCTGTCTCGGCATCGACAAGCGCGGTTTCCGCGCCCACCTGCCACACGCCCTGCCGGGTCAATATCTCGGTCATACGCGCCAAAGCGGGCCCATGCCCGCGCACGCCCAGCGCCGAGCGAAGGTCATCCGCCGAAATATCGTGATGCCGCACCGCCAGCGCCAGAATGTCGCCCAGCACCTTCTGGGCCACCGGCGTTTCGCAATCGAGCGCCGCCAACGCCTCGAACTGGTCTTCCACCAACGTCGGGTGATTGACCAGCGTCAGAATGATCGTGGCCTCGCGCGGGCTGACATCGGCGCCGGCCCCGCTTCGCAACAGGCGCGAATTTCTTAGCGTATCGGATACCACCAGCCGCGGCGTCCCCCGCCCCGGATAGCCATAGGCCCCGCTCTGCCCATAGGCCGGCTTGCCGCCGCGCCAATTCTCGCGCCCGCCGCCCTGCCTGAGGGGCGCGAAGAACGCTTTGAGCTTCTCGTCAAAGGCCTGCGCATAGTGAAAGCGCACGGTGGAGTCCTGAACGGAATTGGCCCGCTCGCGTAGCCGCGCCTGCAAGGCGGCTCGCTCTTCGGGCGCCTCGGGCACTAGGCCACCGGTCTCAAAACTCCAGATCATGTCCGAAAGGCTGCGCGCCTTGTCGATCACCTCGGCAAAAGCGCCCCTACCCTGCGCCTTGATCAAATCGTCCGGGTCCTGGCCCTCCGGCAGGGTCGCGATCCGCACCGTCTTGCCGGGCTTGAGATGGGGCAGGATCAGATCGGCCGCACGCTCCGCCGCCTTCAGGCCCGCCTTGTCGCCGTCAAAGCACAACACAGGCGTATCGGCCATGCGCCAGAGCAATTGCACATGCTCTTCGGTCAACGCGGTGCCCAACGGCGCTACCGTGCCCTCAAAGCCCGCCGCCACCGCCGCGATCACGTCGAGATAGCCCTCAACGACAATTACCGTCGCGCCGTCCCGCGCCGCCGCCCGCGCCGATTGACCGTTGTAAAGCGTCTGCCGCTTGGAAAAGAGCTGCGTTTCCGGCGAATTGAGATATTTCGCCGGCACATCGGGCGACAGGGCTCGTCCGCCAAAGGCGATCACCCGTCCCCTGAAATCGGTAATCGGGAACATCACCCGGTTGCGGAACCGATCATAGGTCAGCGGATCATCATCCCGGCTGGTGACCAGCCCTGTATCCACCATGGCCTGGGCCGACACCCCATTGGCTGCCAGATGCTCCTTGAGCCCGTTGCGGCTATCCGGCGCAAAGCCGATACGGAACCGGGATTGGCTCGCCGGCGTCACCCCGCGCTCGAACAGATAACCACGTGCCCGCGCCCCAATATTGTGGCTCAGCGCCGCCTCGAAATATTTAGCGGCCAGCTCCATCACATCGACCAGACCGCGTTGCGCCGCCTCGCGCTTTTCAGTCCGCTCGTCCCGTGCCGGCATCGGCACCCCAGCCATGCCGGCCAGCTTCTCCACCGCCTCGGGGAAACTCATCCCGGCCTTTTCGGTCAAAAACCGAAAATGATCGCCCGTCGCCCCGCAGCCAAAGCAATGATAGATGCCGCGCCGGTCATCGGCGTGAAAGCTCGGGCTTTTCTCGGCGTGGAACGGGCAACAGGCCCACATATCACCCTTGCCGGGCTGGCTTTTGCGCTTGTCCCAAAGGACGTGTTCGCCCACCACCTGCGTAATCGGCAGGCGCTGTCGGATTTCGTCCAGGAACGTATCGGTAAAGCGCATATATGTTATCTAGGCGCTCCAACGCGCCAAGTCATCACTCAGGAACTTATCCACACCCATGGCCCGCACGACAAAAATGCCCCCCGCCGTCCTCCTGGCATTGACGGCAGGTCCGGCCCTGGCCATCGGCGTAACGCTCTGGGTCGTCAACGACATGGTGCCGGCCTGCACGCTGAGCGAAAGCCAGCGCCTGACCTCGCCCGACGAACAATTCGACCTGGTCACCTTTTCGCGCGACTGCGGAGACACACCGGCCAATATCCAGGCCGCCCTCGTACCCAAGGGCGAAGACGTACCCTATGACGCGGCCAGCTTCGTCTCGGTCGCCGCGGCGGCCGATCTCGAACCGGCCTGGACCGAGAATGGCGCCATCGAGATCAACCTGCCCGAAGACGCCGACATCTTCCGCCGGGATGAAACCGTAGCCGGCATCGCCGTGACCTATCGCTGACCACGTCCCGTCAAGTCACGCACCAGCGCCACTTCTTCGGCCCGGTAGGGCTTTCCATCGGCATGAAATACGTCGTGGAACCAAGGGTCCGGCGGATTATCCACATAGGACACGGTCCAGCTATCCCACGGATAGAGCGTCTGGCTGCGCCCCGCCACCAGCCCCCAGCAATAGCACGCGATCCTCTCGCGCCGCGCAATGGGCAGGATACCCTCAAATGTACTGCCCGGTGTACGGGCCATGAATTCCGTCAGGAACAGTGGCCGATCACGCGGTAAATCCAGCAGCTTGGCCTCGAATTTCTCCGGCGTCTGATAGTCATGGAAGCTGATGACGTCGGAATTCTCGATCTGGATGCGGGCATGCACGTCGTCATAGAGCGTCTTTCCTGCCCAGACACCTGAGGTCAGCGGCTGGATGGGATCTGCGTCTCGCGCCCATTGGAACACTTGCGGCAGGATTTCTGAAATCAGCGCCTGCTTGTTTTCCAGCTCAACGAACCGGCCCCCATTGAGATTGCTCGGCTCATTCCAGACATCCCAGACATTGACCCGTTCGTCTCGTCCGAACGCGGTAACAATATCGCCGACATAGTCTTCGAGCCGCGCCCATTGGCTCCTGTCTTCCAGCGCGCGGCCCGGTCCCTGGACCCATTGCGAGTTATGCACGCCCGGCCGCGGCTCTGGCTGGGGGCCGAGCGCCACATCAGGGTTCCACACCGAGTCGAATAGCACCAGCATGGTGCTGATGCCTTTGGCCGATGCGATTTCGAGATAGTGTTCGATCCGTCCGCGCAGGGCCGCGGGGTCTGCGGCCCATACCAGGTCGTGCAGGAACACCCGCATCGAATTCATGCCAATGCCGGCCGCCCATCCCAGCTCGCGCTCGATGGTCTGCGGGTCAAATGTCTCTGCCTGCCACATTTCAAGCTGGTTGGAGGCCGTGGACGGCACAAAATTTGCGCCCACCAGCCAAGGCTGGTTTGCATACCACTCATTGGCGCGCGCCGCGCTCCAGCGGCCGCGCGCTGAATTCATAGTCATGGCAATTATCTCTTTGTCGCGCGGTCAGGCCTTGCTCGCCTGATAGAGCCGCCAGGCCCAGCCGAACAAGCCGATGGCAAACGTGATCAGCAGGATGCCGCCGATCACCACGCCCACCGCCGCCGAAAAGATCGGAAAGAACAAGAACAGCAGCCCCAGCAGCACATAGGACGCTCCGGACAATATGACCGGCCAGATGCGCGCATAGCTTTCCCGTTCGCGGATCACCACCACGATCTGCATGACGCCCACGAACAGCGCTGCCAGCCCCACCATCACGGCAATGAAGGTCACTGTGAATATCGTGGCCAGCCAGGGGCTGATCAGGATCACAATACCGAGCAGCAATGAGGCCGCATTGGCAATGACGTCGAACCAGTAATTGCCCGATTTGCCGCCACCGAATGTCAGGCTCCACAGGCCCAGCGCCCCGTCGATCAGCAACAAGGCACCGCCGAAAAGCACCAGCACCGTCAATGCTTCGGTGGGCCAAAGCACGGCATAAATGCCACCGACCAGCATCAGCAGCCCGCGTAAGGCGGTCGCCAGCGCAAAACGCTTCTTGATTTCAGACGAAACAGGCATGTCACCCTCCTTGCGGCGCACCGCATTGCCTTCTCCCAATCCAGACTAGCGCGCCTTGCAGAGTCGCCCAAGCATCTCGTGACTATAGATTTTCTAAATTCAGATGCGCAAAATGTGCATTGAACCGGCAATGGGGCCATGGAAGGTGGCTCCCTACTCCTCCCCTCTTGCGGCAGCCGACATGTCACTTCCCCTGCTTGCCCTGTTCCTGGCCGCTTTTGCTTTCGGCACCGCCGAATTCGTCATTGCCGGCGTCCTGCCCGATGTCGCGCTGGGTCTGGACGTGTCCATTCCCGTCGCCGGTTACCTGGTATCGGGCTATGCCATCGGCATTGCCATTGGCGGTCCGGCGCTCACCCTGTTAGCCCGGAAAATAAATCGCAAGCTGCTCGTGGTTCTGCTCGGCGCCGGTTTCACGCTCGGCCAGGCGCTCTGCGCGCTCGCGCCCAGCTTCGAGACGCTGCTTTTGGCGCGCGTCTTCGTTGCCGCCTTGCATGGCGCCTATTTCGGCATTGCGTTTGTCCTGGCGACGGCCATCGTTCCGCCCGAGCGGCGCGGCTTTGCCATGGCGCTGATCCTGGCCGGCCTGACCGTATCCAATGTCCTGGGCGTACCCGGCGGCACCGCCATCGGCACCGCTTTGGGCTGGCGTGCCACCTTCTGGGCGGTTGGTCTGTTCGGCTTGGCTGCAACCCTGGTGATAGCCGCTGTATTGCCCGCCCGGGCCGGCGCGACCTCTGGCAACGGCAGTTTCCGGCGCGAATTTGCCGCCCTGGGCCGCCAACAGGTCTTTCTCGGCTTTGCCATCGCCATTCTGGTGATGATCGGACAATATAGTCTCTTCACCTATATCGCCCCGCTATTGCTCACCGTCACCAATCTGCCTGCCGAGGCGATCCCGGTCATCCTGCTGCTTTATGGCGCCGGCTCGACCATCGGCGTCTTCATCGGCGGCCGGCTCGCCGACTGGCGGCTCATGCCCTCGCTCATCGCCATATTGACGACCCAGTCATTGCTGTTCGTCGGGCTCTATTTCGCCGCACCCCACGCCATTGCCATGTCGATCGGCGTCATCCTTTGGGGCGGCGCCAATTTCGCCTTCGGCTCGCCTCTGCAGTCCCGCATGCTGCTCTGGGCTGCCGATGGACCCAACCTGACCTCGGCGCTCATCCCAGCCGGTTTCAATGTCGGTATTGCCATTGGCGCCGTGCTTGGCGCCGGCCTGCTCGATGCCGGTGGAAGCTATCAGGCCCTGCCCCTTATCGGCGCGGCCGCGCTGGCCCTGGCCGTCGCCATTGCCGCCCTGTCGGCTTTCGCCGAGCGCAAGAGCCGGCAAACGCCGCCAGCGCCAAATCCTATGCCTGCCGAGTAACGCTTCGATCACCATTGCTGCAATTTGGAGCAATTGCATAATGCCCTATTTGCCTTGAGCGCGTTAAGTGCGCCTGGCCGGGATGAATCGGCCATGGTGGACGACATGATAGACAACGCGACTTTGCTCATAGGCATCGCCTTTTCCAGCGCCTCTCTGATGGTGGCACTGCTCATTGGCTGGCTGAATTCGCGCCATGAAACCTATCTTGCCCACGGCGCCCTGGGTATCGGCCTGATCGTGGTGGCCGTAACGATCATGAGCCTGCGCCAGGGGCGCTATGACCTTCCCTTCACGCTGCCGCCCTTCACCCTCGTCCTGATCGGGCTGTCCCTGATCTATTCAGGCTCGCGTCTGTTCCGCAGCACAGCGGCCAGGCTGCGTCCGGCTCTGCTGTTTGCGCTAATCGCCCTACCGGTGCAGGCCGTACCATTTCTGATGGGCTATTCGGGCACCGGCACCATCGTGCTCAACGTGGCGGCCGGCATCGTTTTGCTGCTTTGCGCCCGGGAATATTGGCTTATCCGCCACGAAGGCTGGATCGCCATGGCCGCCAACACCACCATCTATATCCTGGTCGCCCTGTCGTTCTTCGCCTGTGCTGCCGTATTGGCTTACGAGGGAAGCTGGGTTTTGACCGCCCCCGCCGACAATTGGGCCGAAGACTTCAATTCCATCATGACCCTGGTGGGCCTGACCGGCATTGGCGCCATCACCCTGACCCTGCATCATGCTCGCGCCGCGCGGCACCACCAGTCCGAGGCCCATACCGATGCGCTGACCGGCGTCCTTAACCGCCGCGCCCTTTTCGAACGCATCGGCGACAACGAAATCGTGCCGGACCTGGCCGTGATCATGTTCGACCTGGACCATTTCAAGCAGATCAATGACCGGCTCGGTCATGCCTATGGCGATTTCGTCCTCAAGCGCTTCGCCGACATCATGCGCGCGCAACTGCGCGACATCGACATTGTCGCTCGCCTCGGTGGTGAGGAATTCTGCGCCATTCTGCCCGGCCATGACCGCGCCGGCGCGCGCAGCGTCGCCGAGCGCATCCGCGAAGCCTTTGCCGAAACCAGCATCACCATCGGCCAGACCGGGCAGATCGCCACGGTCAGCGCGGGCTTGGCCACCAGCGGCACGAACGAAACATTTTCATCGGTCCTGCGCCGGGCAGATGCGGCGCTTTACAAAGCCAAGGAGGCGGGGCGGAACCAGGTCCACACGGCCAGGTTCCGCTCCGCCGCTTAGAGCGCTTCTAGCAAAAGTAGCCACAGTTTTGCGATTAAGAAGCGCGACAAAACAAGACGTCAGAGCTTCCATTCTGATTCGATCAGAATGAGAAATGCTCTAAGCGTCCATTCAGGCGCTCAGCGCCGCCCGTACCAGGCCACTGGCCTTGCCGAAATCGATTCGTCCCGGATAGTCCGCCTTGAGCTGGGCAATCACCTTGCCCATGTCCTTGGGGCCTTCCGCGCCGGTCGCGGCAATCGCGGCCTTTATCGCCGCGGCGACTTCCTCTTCGCTCAGTCCCTTGGGCAGGAACTCGTTGAGAATGTCGATTTCTTCTTTTTCCACCGTGGCCAGATCGCTCCGCCCGGCCTGCGCATAAATGGCAAAGCTCTCTTCGCGCTGCTTCACCATTTTCTGGACCATGGCCAGGATTTCGTCATTGGTGGCCGGGCCCTTGCCCTCGCCCCGATTGGCAATATCGCGGTCCTTGATGGCGGCATTGATCGACCTCAGGGTCGCGGTACGACGCTGATCGCGGGCCTTGAGCGCCTGCTTGAGCCCTTCGCTGATATCTTCGCGCATATGTCTCCGGCTCCTTGCCATGCAATTTGTCGCCCCCATATAGGCAAGAAACGCGGGCTTCGCCACTTGCGCTACCCGCTTTGGCCTTCTAAGAGGAGGCCTCAACCGACATCTTCGCCGCGCATCAGGGCAGGCCCAAAGCCACCGCTCTTGTCGCGCGCGCCCGACAAACCGAGCTTGGAGTTCCAAAGTGACCGGCTGGCAACAGACCCCCGCGACCGCAGTTCTGATTCTGGCCGATGGGACGCGCCTTGAAGGCCATGGCATCGGCGCGGTTGGCCACGCGGCCGGCGAAGTGTGCTTCAACACCGCCATGACCGGCTATCAGGAAGTGCTGACCGACCCCTCCTATGCGGGGCAGATCATCACCTTCACCTTCCCCCATATCGGCAATGTCGGCACCAATGACGAAGACATTGAAACGGTGAACATGGCGGCCCTCTCGGGCGTGCGGGGCGTCGTGCTCAAGGCCGACATCACCAATCCCTCCAATTACCGCGCCTCTGAAAAGCTCGATGCCTGGCTCAAGAAGCGCAACATTATCGGCATTGCAGGCATCGACACCCGCGCCCTGACCGCGCTGATCCGCGAAAAGGGCATGCCCAATGGCGTCATCGCCCATGAGCCGACCGGCCAGTTCGACGAGGGATCGATCAAGGCCGAGCTCAACGCCTTCCCGGGCCTGGAAGGGCTCGACCTCGCCAAGGAAGTCACCACCGCCCAAACCTATCACTGGGACCAGACGGGCTGGCAGTGGAACAAGGGCTATGGCACGCTCGACAATCCCGAATTCCATGTCGTGGCCATCGATTTCGGCGCCAAGCGCAATATCCTGCGCTGCCTGGCCGATCAGGGCGCCAAGGTTACCGTCGTGCCCGCCACAGCTACGGCCGCCGACGTGCTGGCGCATAATCCCGATGCGGTCTTCCTCTCCAACGGCCCCGGCGACCCGGCCGAAACCGGCAAATATGCGGTGCCCACCATCCAGAAGCTGATGGAAACGGGCAAGCCCATGTTCGGCATTTGCCTGGGACACCAGCTCTTGGGCCTGGCCCTTGGCGGCAAGACGACCAAAATGCACCAGGGCCACCACGGCGCCAATCATCCGGTCAAGGACCTGACCACCGGCAAGGTCGAGATCACCTCGATGAACCATGGTTTTGCCGTGGATGCGGAAAGCCTGCCCGCCGGCGTCGCCCAGACCCATATTTCGCTCTTTGACGGCTCCAATGCCGGTCTGGCTGTCGAGGGCAAGCCGATCTTTTCGGTGCAGTACCATCCCGAAGCCAGCCCCGGCCCCAAGGATAGCCACTATCTCTTCACGCGCTTCCTGAACCTGGTGCGCAAGCAGAAGGGCATGAGCGAGAAGCCCGAATATGTCGCGCCGGGCGAAGCGGCCTGACCGACATGCGCGCGGCTCGTTTTCACAGCTTTGGCGCCCCCGACGTCCTGGTTATTGAGGACGTCGACCGGCCCCAACCCGGCCCTGGGGAAGCCCTGGTTCGGATTCGAGCCGCGGCGATCCAGCCCTTTGATAGCCGCGTCCGTTCCGGACGCCTGATGCCCAACCTCACCCTGCCGGTAACCACCGGCAATGAATTCGCCGGAATGGTCGAGAGCCTCGGGCCGGAAACCGCGGGCCCAGCCGCCGGGACGCCCGTGGCCGGCCGCCGGACCTTTGGCGCCGTGGCCGAGTATGTCGTGGTCCCCGTGGGCGATCTCGCCGTGATCCCGGCCGGCGTTTCATTTGCCGAGGCGGCGACCCTTTCCGGCACCGCACAAACCGCCGACACCGCCGTAGAGAGCCTGGGCATAGGCGTCGGCGATACTCTTCTGATTCAAGGCGCAGCCGGTGGCATCGGCTCCTTCGCCACGCAATTGGCCATTGCCCGCGGCGCCCGCGTGATCGGCACCGGCAGCCCGGCCAATATCGATTATCTGCGCGCGCTCGGCGCCACCCCCCTGACCCCCGGGCCCGATTTGCCGCGGCGCATCGCCGAAGTGGCACCCGACGGCCTCACCGCCATTCTGGACTGCGTTGGCGGGGAAACGCTCGACCAATCGCTCACCCTGGGCGTCCCGCGCGACCGCATTGCCTCGCTGGGCGATCTGGGCCGTGTGGCCGAACTGGGTCTGCGCAGCGTCGAAGGCCTGCGCGACGGCGTACGGCTGGCGCGCCTGCTCGACCTGGCTGCGCAGGGCAAGCTCCTGGCCACGGTTCGCAGCACCTACCCCATAAATGACATCGTCGCGGCCCACCGGGAACTCGATACCGGCCACGGGCGGGGCAAGATCGTTATCGCCATAGATTGATCGGGCCCGGGCGCGCCCGGCTCAGCCCCATTTGGCCAGAACAGGGCCGGCCTGCCCGCCCACCGGGTCGGTTTGCGGCAGCGGCACCTGCGCAATGCGCTCGTCTGCTCCCGGCCGTTCGCCGTGCTCACCGCGCAAGAGGTCGGCGCTGCATCCGGGCGGATAGGCGCCGACCACCAGAAAGTCGCCGCTGGCCGACAGCTTCTTGTGCCCCGTACCCGCCGGTAGAACGACCACATCGCCCGCTTCCACCGCAAAAACCCGGCCACCTTCGCCGCCCAATTGCAGCCGCGCCGATCCCTGCGCCACACCCAGGCATTCATGCGTACGCGAATGATAGTGGTGAAAATCATAGACGCTCCAGCGCCACGCACTCGGCCACCCATTGCCGTCAAACAGGGCTTCCATCGCCTCGGCCGACGGCGCCGATAGCGCACCCTTATAGATCACCACCGGCAGCACATTGTTCGGAATGCCGCCGTCATCGGCGAAATGCTCAAGCGTAACGACAGCCAGATTGCCTTGCATGCGATCCTCCATTCATCTCATGCAACACGCGAGCGCCGGGTCTGGTTCAGCTAAACATCGCCGGAAAAAGTGTCGCAGTCCCCTGGATTGCCGGAGCGGTAACCACGCTCGAACCAGGCCTGCCGCTGCGCCGACGTGCCATGGTTGAACGTCTTGGGTACGGCAAAGCCCTGCATGCGCTTTTGCAGCGTATCGTCGCCGATCTGGTTGGCCGCGTTCAGCGCTTCCTCGATATCGCCATTGTCCAGCAGGTTCTGCTGCCCGGCATAATTGGCCCAGACGCCGGCATAGCAATCGGCCTGCAATTCCACCCGCACAGAATAGGCATTGGCCTGGGTCTGGCTCATGCTCTGCCGCCGCTGGTTGAACTCGGGCAGCACCCCGGTCAGGTTCTGAATATGGTGCCCCACCTCATGGGCCAGCACATAGGCCTGGGCAAAATCACCCGGCGCTCCGAACTGGCGATGCAACTGGTCATAAAAGCTCAGGTCAATATAAACCTTGCTATCCCCCGGGCAGTAGAAGGGTCCCACCGAGGCATCGGCCGCGCCACAGGCCGTATTCACCGCATCGGTAAACAGCACCACGGTCGGCTCCGGATAATCCTCCCCTATCGCGGCGAACTGCTCGTTCCAGAGATCCTCGGTCTCCTTGACCACCACGCCGACAAAATCGGCGAGCTCGTCCTGCCCTTCCGCCGGAAGCTGCCGCGATGTTGCGCTGGACGCCGGCCCCATGCCCGACCCGCCAGTCAGCATGTCGAGCGGGTTCTGCCCGGTGGCGAACCAGATGATCCCCAATACCACCACAATGCCGATCAGGCTCGAAATGCCCCCGCGCGAGCCGCGCCCGCCAGTCGGGATGCGGATGCCGCCCCGATTGCCGCCCAGGCCTCCAAGCCCGCCCAGTCCGCCGCCGCCGCGCCGCCCGCGCCGATCCTCAATATTGGAGCTGCGCTCCCGACCCTGCCACTTCATCGCCGACGCCTTTCACAGTTCACGTTGGACGCTAGCAGTAAGTGCGGCGCTGCGGAACAGGTTCCACCCCATTCTACGCCCTCCCCTTGAGGGAGGTGCCGGGGGTGAAACCACGCAGCGACTGGTCGGTCACCCGGCAACCTTCGCCACTGTGGCCCGTGCACCTTCGTCAAACAGGCTTTCGAGATGCCCAACGACCACTGCCCGGAATACGGCATTGCCCGCCAGGTCGGCCCCGAACACCTCGCTCAGCGCCACCAGTCCGTCGAACAAGGCCGCCGGGTCGTCCCCCGCATCGGCGGCGATGGCATGCATCTTGAGCGCCAGCGGATCGCGCACATCGATCTCGCTGCCATCTTCGGCCACCCCGGTCACATAGCGCATCCAGGCGGCGACGCCGAGCGCCAGCCGCTCAATCCCGTGTCCGGCCTTCAGCCGGTCCCGGATCGTACCAAGTAGGCGCTGCGGCAATTTCTGCGATCCATCCATGGCAATCTGCCAGGTCCGGTGCTTGAGCGCCGGATTGCGAAACCGCTCCAGCAGCTCGTCCCGGTAAGCGCCAAGATCCACACCCGGCATGTTGAGCGTCGGCATGGCCTCCTCGGTCATCAAGCCGTGGATCAGCTGCACATAGGCCGGATCGCCCATGACGTCGGAAATATATTCGTATCCCCCCAGATAGCCCGAATAGGCCATGGTCGAGTGCGAGCCATTGAGCATGCGGAGCTTCATATGCTCGAACGGCTCGACATCCTTGACCAGCTGCGCACCCACCGTTTCAAACGCCGGCCGGCCAGACGGGAACTGATCCTCGATAACCCATTGGGTGAAGGGTTCGGTCATGATCGGCCAGGAGTCCTCCGCCCCGATCAGCCCGGTAACCTCATCCCGATCCGCGTCTGTGGTCGAGGGTACGATGCGATCCACCATGGTCGAGGGGAAAGCCACCTGCTTCATCCATTCGCCCAGTTCAGGGTCCCGCAGCGCCGCAAACGCCGTCACGATCCGCTTGGCCGTCTCGCCATTGCTCGGCAGGTTGTCGCAGCTCATCACCGTAAACGGCGCCATCCCCGCCGCCTTGCGCCGCGCCAGCGCTTCCACCAGCATACCCGGCGCCGACCTGGGCGCCGTCGGATTGCTCAGGTCATGCACGATATCGGCATGGTTCCGGTCAAGTTCGCCGGTCGCCGGATCGTGGCAATAGCCCTTCTCGGTCACCGTCAGCGAGACGATGCGAATGGCCGGATCGGCCATCAGCGCCAGCAGCTTTTCGCGCTCGCTATTGGCGTCCATCACCGAAAGGATCGAGCCGATCACCCGCGGATGCGTACCTGCCGCATCGCGCACGGCAATGGTGTAAAGCCCGTCCTGCGGCTCCAGCGCTTCCTTGGTGTCCGGGCGCCTCAAGCTCGCCCCGACAATGCCCCAACTCGGATCGGCCGCCAGCAGGTCGTCGACATAGACCGCCATATGCGCACGGTGAAAAGCACCAATGCCCAGGTGAACAATACCCGGCGAGACCTGGGCCCGATCGTAATCGGGCACCTTGGTCCCCTTGGCGAGTTTGGCGAGGCTGGCTGAGTTGAGGCGGGGGCTGGACACAGAAATCTCCTCCAAAGACACGCACCATCTTGTATGGAAGTTGCGCTCGGTTTAGCAGCCTCTTTAGTGGGAACCCCTTGCCGGAGCAAGCCCGCACCGGCATAACCCGCATAAGGTTCAGGAGGAAAATCGTGGCCAAACGTATCGTCTCAATCGGAGAATGCATGATCGAGATGAGCGGCGGCGAAGACCGCACCTATCGCCTGGGCTATGCCGGCGACACGCTCAACACCGCCTGGTATCTGCGGGCGCTGCTCGGCCAGGACTGGTCGATCGACTATGCCACCGCCCTGGGCGAAGACCGCTATTCGAGCGATATCCGCGCCTTTCTTGCCGACAATAATATCGGCACCGGCCACATCCAGACCATTCATAATCGCCGTCCTGGCCTCTACCTGATCCACCAGGAAAAGGGCGACCGGCACTTCACCTATTGGCGCGACACCTCCGCCGCCAAGCTCCTGGCCGACGACAAGCAGGCCCTGGCCAAGGCCGTCGAAGGCGCAGAACTGGTTTATTTCTCGGGCATTACCCTGGCCATTCTCGCGCCTCGCGCCCGTGGCCGCCTGTTGGGCGCCGTTGTCAGGGCGCGCGACAATGGCGCCAAAATCGCCTTCGACACCAATCTCCGTCCCGCCCTCTGGTCCTCACCCCGCGTCATGGCCGGTGTCCTCACCGCCGCCGCTGGCCTGTGCGACATCGTCCTGCCCACCCATACTGATGAAGCGCCGCTTTTCGGCGACAAATCCATAGACGATACCGCTGATCGCTATCTCGAACTCGGTGTGGAAGAAGTCGTGGTCAAGGACGGCGGCAAGGAAGCGCTTGTCGCCACCGCCGAGGAGCGCATTCGGATTGCCCCGCCCTCCGGCGCCAAAGTCGTCGACGCCACCGGCGCCGGCGACAGCTTCAACGGCGCCTATCTCTCCGCCCGCCTCAACGGCAAGTCCCTGCGCGACGCCGCCGAGGCCGCCCATCGCACCGCCGGCATCGTCATTGGCCATAAGGGCGCACTCGTCGATCCCAAGCTGGTCAAGTAGAGCCAGACCTCCCCTCCCCACCCGCATCGGGACCAGGTCAGCGCCCTTTCACCGTCATCAATCTGTCATAAATTGACCAATCGGTAAAAACTTCATAGCGTCTCCGCCCAGCCGTCATCTGCGCGTCATTTAGGCAAGGCATGAGCGGTCTGCTTCCCGCGGACGGGGAAGCGCCAAGAACCGGTCGAAAACCGGCAGCCGGGAGCACGCCCCCGGCACAGCGGCACTTCATTGGAGACGATCAAAATGAACTTCTTCCCATCCATTTCGCGGCGCAGTTTCCTGGCGGGTTCGGCCAGCGTCGGCGCCATGGTCGCCATGCACCCCTTCGCCGTCATGGCGCAGGCCAACCAGGCCCATCTGCGCATCATCGAAACCACCGATATTCACGTCGCCATCCTGCCTTACGATTATTATGCCGACGCCCCCAACGACACGATGGGTCTGGCGCGCACCGCGGCCATCATCGAATCCATTCGCGCCGAAGCCGGCAATGCCGTCCTGTTCGACAATGGCGACCTCATCCAGGGCAATCCCATGGGTGACTACATGGCCTATGAAAAGGGCCTCAACCAAGGCGACATCCACCCCGCCGTGGCTGCCCTCAATACGCTCGGCTACGATGCCGCAACCCTGGGCAATCACGAATTCAACTATGGCCTGGAATTCCTCGACAGGGCTCTGGAAGGCGCCAATTTCCCGCTGGTCTCGGCCAATCTGGTGCGCGGCACCGAGCTGGGCGAAGACCCGACCAATGACGACACCTACCTCACGCCCTATCGCATCTTCGAAAAGGAACTGACCGACGGTTCGGGTGCCACCCATACCATCAAGATCGGTGTTATCGGCTTCCTGCCGCCCCAGATCCTGACCTGGGACGCGACCCACCTCGCCGGCAAGGTCGTGGTGCGCGACATTGTCGAAACCGCCCAGGCTTGGGTACCAAGGATCCGCGAAGAAGGCGCCGACATCGTCGTGGCCCTTTCCCATTCCGGCATCGAAGGTGGCGAGCACATCCCCGGCATGGAAAACGCCTCGCTGCAATTGGCCGCCGTCGATGGCATCGACGTCGTCCTCACCGGCCATCACCACCGCGTCTTCCCCGGTCCGAATTATGAGGGCATCGAGGGCGTCGATACTGTCACCGGCACGCTCAATGGCAAGCCGGCCGTCATGCCTGGCTTCTGGGGCTCGCATATGGGCCTTGTCGACCTGCTGCTCGAAGTCGATGCCGACGGCAAATGGAATGTGGTCTCCCACACCTCCGAAGCCCGCCCCATCGTTGAGCGCGTCGACAACAAGAATGTGCCGACCGTCGAATCCGTCGCCACCGTGGCCGATGCAGTTGCGGTCGAACACGAGGAAACGCTCGACTATATCCGCCGCCCCGTCGGCGAAACGGCAGCCCCGCTCCACTCCTATTTCGCTCTCGTTGCCGACGATCCGTCGGTGCAGATCGTCTCGCAGGCCCAGTCCTGGTACATCGCCCAGATGATGAAGGGCACCGAATGGGAAAGCCTGCCCATCCTCTCGGCTGCAGCGCCCTTCAAGGCCGGTGGTCGTGGCGGCCCGGACTATTACACCGACGTCCCCGTCGGTCCGGTCGCCATCAAGAACGTCGCCGACCTTTATCTCTATCCCAATACCATCCAGGCCCTGGTGGTCACCGGCGCCGATGTGAAGAACTGGCTCGAACGCTCGGCCGGCATCTTCAACCAGGTCGAAGCCGGCGCCAAGGATGCCGAGCTGATCAATATCGACTTCCCGTCCTACAATTTCGACGTCATCGACGGGGTGACCTACAAGATCGACCTCACCCAGCCCTCGAAATATTCCTCGGACGGCAAGGAAGAAATCAATCCCGACGCCAACCGCATCGTCGATCTGATGTTCGATGGCGCCCCGATCGATCCCGAAGCCAAATTCGTCATCGCCTCGAACAATTACCGCGCTGGCGGCGGCGGCTCCTTCCCGGGCACCGGTGCTGAAAACATCATCTTCATCGGTCCTGACACCAATCGCGACATCATCGTCCGCTTCATCATCGAGAACGGCACGATTAATCCCAAGGCCGACAGCAATTGGTCCCTCGCCCCGATTGGCGATACCACCGTGCTCTTTGCCACCGGCCCGAAGGCCGCCGACAAGGTCGCCGACGTCACCGCCGTCAGCATTGAGGCGACCGGCCAAACCGACGAGGCCGGCTTCGGCATCTATCGCATCACGCTTTGACCTCCTGAGCTTTGCAAACCGTCGGGGGAGTCGCTAAGGCTCCCCCATATTTTTGGGGATGGCTCATGCGTCGCTTTCTTTCGCTGGCAATATTGACCCTGCTGTCGCTTCCGGCTGCTGCTGAAACGCCGCTTTCCGGCACATTCACCGCGCAATCGGCGTGCCCAGCATTCCAATCGATCAGCCGCCAGACCAATCCAGGCAATGTCATCCTGACGCCGGGCGCGGATTACGAACTTCTCGCTGCCAACAAGACCCCCGCCACCCATCTCTGGATCATCGTGCCCGGCGCACAACCCGACCGCCGTTGGGTGGAAATCGCCTGCGGTACCACCGATATTGCCCTGGCGCCGGCCGCGGACGAACCCGTCCGGCCCCAAACCTATCGCGGCACCCAATATGTGCTGGCCGTCAACTGGCAGCCCGCCTTCTGCGAAACCGCCTCCCATACGCCCGAATGTCGCGACCAGCGCCCCAATGACTTTGAGGCGACCCATTTCACCCTGCACGGGCTCTGGCCGCAGCCACGCGATCGGGAATATTGCGACGTCTCCCAGCGCGACATCTGGGCCAGTCGCGACGGCCGCTGGCGGGACCTCCCGCCGCTCGACCTCACCATCGCCCAGCGCCGCGATCTCGATGAGGTCATGCCAGGCTCCCAATCTGGTCTCGACCGGCACGAATGGACCAAACATGGCACCTGTTACGGCACAGACCAGCGCGACTATATCGCTGACTCGCTCGACCTCATGCTGGCGCTCAACACCTCCGAAGTGGTGGATCTCTTTGCCGGCAATATCGGCAAACGCATCACCCTCGACCAGGTGCGCACTGCCTTCGATGCGTCGTTTGGTGCAGGAACCGGAGACCGCGTGTCCATCAATTGTGTCCGCGACGGCAACCGCACGCTCGTCACCGAACTGCAGATCAACCTGACTGGACAAATCACTGGCCCTGACGATCTCTCGCGCCTGATGCTCGCCGCCGAGCCCGCCGACAGCGACTGCCGGTCCGGACAGGTTGATGCAATCGGACTGCGCTGACGATCAGGCGTATTTATCCACGAGTGCCTGAGGCTCGGCTATAGTCGCAACCATTGCCCTGCGCCCTGCGAGACTGCCGCCAAAGTCCACCGCCGGGTCGAGCCGCGCGGCTGCTCGTGATGGGTCCTCGCCGCGTTTTGCCGCGCTGACCTCATCGCAATTGTGACAGGCATATCCGTTGACCATGACAGGTTTGGGATAATCGCCACCAATCTGCATGTGGACCTCCATTCGTGCGGAAGTTTATTCGACAGGGCGCAACACTTGGTTACTCCGTTCGATGCGTCATGGTGAACGAAAGCTTGCTGTACTACCCGATCCTGTCCAACCGCTCGCGCAACGCCAGGAGTTCCCGGCGCAAGGCCTCGACGCCGTCCAGCGGCAATCCCGTTCCCTCCACAACGGCCAGTGGAATGGCCTCCGCCTTTCCTTTCAGTGCCCGCCCGGCGGCTGTCAGCCTGATGCGCACCTGCCGCTCATCATCCTCGTCGCGCCGTCTCTCCACCAGCCCACGCGCCTCGAGCCGCTTGATCAGCGGCGTAATCGTCCCTGAATCGAGGAACAACTTATCTCCCAGCGCCTTGACCGTGAGATCATCGCGTTCCCAGAGCACCAGGAATACCAGATATTGCGGATAGGTCAGCTCCAGAGCATCCAGGCGTGGCTTATAAAACCGCGTGAAAGCATGCCCCGCCGAATAGACGGCAAAGCACAGCATCTGGTCGATCGTGGGCATGGTTTCGTCCGCCATTGGCATGGCCCTTTCATCTCGCATCAGACTAACACACAAAATTCCATTGCGCACAATTTAATTGTGCATTATGTATTTTTCATCCCAAGCAAGGAGCTTTCTCAATGAGCATCAAATCTGCAGTCTACACCGCCCATGCCCACACCACCGGCGGCCGCACCGGCACCAGCAGGACCGATGACGGCCGTCTGGAAGTCACTCTCGACACCCCCAAGGCGATGGGCGGAAATGATGGTCCCGGCACCAATCCCGAGCAGCTTTTTGCCGCCGGCTATTCCGCCTGCTTCCTGGGCGCCCTCAAGGCCGTCGCCCGCGGCGAAAAGGTCAAGATCCCAGACGAAACCACCATCGACGCTGCCGTCTCCTTCGGCGAGAACGCCAATGGCGTCGGCTACAACATCGCCGTCGAGCTCAAGGTCGCCATCCCCGGCTTTGAGCGCGCCCAGGCCGAAGATCTGGTTCACAAGGCCCATCAGGTTTGCCCCTATTCCAACGCCACTCGCGGCAATGTCGAGGTGACTCTCACCGTCCTGGAAAGGGCGCTGGCCGCCGCCTGAGGCTTTCATTAACGATTGCCATTCACTTGACCGAAAGGGCGGTAAGGCTAGCGTCTCTGCTCAGTTAGGAGCTCGCCATGCCCGCCGCCCTCTCCGTTTCCGGTCTCAAGAAATCGTTTGACCGCCCCGTGGTCAAAGGCGTCGATCTGACCATTCGACCCGGCGAATTCTATGCCCTTCTGGGCCCCAATGGCGCCGGCAAGACCACGATCCTGCGTATGGTCGCCGGTCTGCTCAAGCCCGACGCCGGTACAATATCGATATTGGGCATTGACGCCTTGGCCGATCCGGTTTCCGCCAAACGCCGCATGGCGTGGATTTCCGACGAGCCTATGGTCTACGACCGTCTGACCCCGCTCGAATATCTCGATTTCGTCGCCGGCCTCTGGCAGGTGGAACCGGCCCGCGCCCGCCAGACCGCCCACGAACTCGTCGACTGGTTGGGCCTGGCACCGCATGCCAATCAGCTCTGCGGCGGCTTCTCCAAGGGCATGCTGCAAAAAGTGGCCCTTGCCGGCGCCCTGGTCCACGATCCGGACCTGATCATCCTCGATGAACCCCTGACCGGTCTCGATGCCGGATCGGCCCGTCAGGTCAAGGACGTCCTGCGCAGCAAGACCGCCTCGGGCGTCACGGTCATCATGACAACCCATATCCTCGAGGTCGCCGAACGCATGGCCGAACGCATCGGCGTTATCGCGGAGGGGCGCCTGATTGCCGAGGGCACGCTGGCCGAACTGCGCGCGCGCATCGGCCGCGAAACCACGCTTGAGGAGATTTTTCTTGATCTCGTGGCCGAGGGCGAAGCGGCCGGTCAGGACGCAGCGTGAACTTCGTCCCGGCCTCCCTGCCCTGGCTTGCGGCACACGAATTGCGGCTCGCCTGGCGCGACGTCATGGCCATGATGACGGGCGGCCACCGCACACGCCTGGTCGGTTGGGTTATCGGTGGCGGTGCAGTATTCGGCCTCATGCTGCTGATCGCCTGGTTCTCCATCCGCCCCTGGGTCGAGGCCGGCATTCTCATCGACAAGCAGACCCTGGTGCTGATATCCGGCATGGGTCTGCTGTTCTGGACCGTCACCCTGTCCCAGGCCCTCGAAGCAGTCACCCGCGTCTATTATGGCCGCTCCGATCTCGATCTCATCCTCTCCTCCCCTGCCTCCAGCGCCCGCCTCTTTGCCGTGCGCGCCGCAACGGTCTTTGTCTCCACCGCCACGCTCGGCCTGCTGTTGATCAGTCCGCTGGTTTTCGCCCTCGTGGCCCAGGATGGACCGCGCTGGCTCTCCGCGTTCCTCGCTCTTCTGGCCCTGGCCGCCCTTTCTGTTGCCCTTGCCATGGCCATGACCCGGCTGCTCTTCCGCATTGCCGGGCCGCGCCGCACCCGGCTCATCGCCCAGATCGTCGCCGGCATTGTCGGCGCCGGTTTTGTCATCGGCATTCAGGCCGCCGCCATTCTCTCCCATGAAGGCTTTTCACGCCTGGCCTTCTTCCAGTCCCAGGCTCTTGTCGCCGCCGCGCCGGAACTCGACAGCCCGCTTTGGCTTCCCGCCCGCGCCATTTTGGGCGAACCACTGCCGGCCTTGCTGTTCACGGGTTCGGCCGCCATCATTCTGGTTCTCGCCATCGCCTTCATCGCCCCAAGCTATGGACGCCTCGCCACGGCCGCCGCGGGGCTCAATCACATCCGCAACCAGCGCCGCCCATCGCGCCACGCCTTTACGGCAACCAGCCAGCGGCGGGCCCTTCGTCGCAAGGAATTCATGCTGCTCCGGCGCGACCCGTGGCTGCTTTCGCAAACCCTGATGCAATTGCTCTATCTGGTTCCGCCGGCCCTGCTGCTCTGGATCAATTATGGATCCGCATCGGGCGATGGCACATTCATCGTCATCGTGCCGGTCCTGGTCATGGCATGCGGTCAATTGGCCGGCGGCCTCGCCTGGCTTGCCATTTCGGGCGAGGATGCCCATGATCTGGTTGCTACCGCGCCATTGACCCGGGCCACCATCCTGCGCGCCAAGATCGAGGCCGTACTGATCGTCATACTCGCCGTCATGGCGCCGTTGCTGGTATTGATCAGCTTCGCTGCCTGGCCCATGGCCGCCATAATTGCCATTTGCGCGGCCGCCGCGGCCTCGGCCTCCACAGCCATCCAGCTCTGGTTCCGCGTCACCGCCAAACGATCAATGTTTCGCCGCCGCCAGGTCGCGTCGCGCGCCGCAACGCTGAGCGAGGCATTTTCATCCATTCTCTGGGCGGGCACTGGTGCCCTATGGGCCGCCGGTTTGCCGCTATTCGCTCTCGCGCCCGCATTTCTGGCCCTGGGCGTCCTGGGGCTCGCCAGGCTTCTGGCGCCCCGCTCAGCCTGAAGCCGCGCGTTCCGCCCCTTGACGGATAATGCCGCGACCGCCAAGGCTACCGCTCCCCACCCGGCAATGCACAAGCCCGCCATGACCGCACTGACCTTCCGCGACGCAACACCGGCCGACATCCCGGTTATTCTGACATTGAGCCACGCGGGAGATGCGCGTGGCGCCCAAACCCCTCCGCTCGATCCCACGAGCCTTTCGGATCCGCGCTATCGGGCCGCTTTCGCCCAGATTGCAGCCAGTCCCGAGCACCGCCTCATCGTTGCCGAAACCAATGGTGAGGTGGTCGGCACGTTGCAGATCAGCATTATTCCCGGCCTTCCGCGCTTCGGCATGAAGCGCGGCCTATTGGAAAACGTGCACATTCGCGCCGACCAGCGCGGCAACGGGCTCGGGACGAAAATGGTACAATGGGCCCTCGATCTTTGCCGCGAGGCCGGTTGCGGCATGGTCCAGCTTACGTCCAACAAGGTTCGGCTCGACGCCCATCGCTTCTACGAAAAGCTGGGGTTCGAGGCCAGCCACGAGGGATTCAAGCTTTTCCTCTAGCGCCCGGCGCGTCTGACTGTGCCAAACAAGGCTATAGCAGCACGGCCACGCCGGTCAGCGCCAGCACCAGGATGATGACGATCCCGATCAGCATGATAGCGGCCACCAGCTTTGCCAGCGTCGCCGCAGCACCAGCCAGGCCGGTAAATCCCATGGCGCCGGCCACCAGGGCAACGATCACGAGAATAAGCAGCAATTGCAGCATGGGATTGTCCTGACCTTTGATAGGTATTGGCTGGTAACGTCGCCAATGCTCGCTCTGTTCCACCCGGCGACCAAATCCGATCTTAACCGGATATCAGTGCACCTCGCACACAATGCCCCGGCATGGGGAGAACGCTTTGCGGCACTTGATCAGATGGGGCGTGGCCACTGCGACAATGCTGGTGCTGCTGGCATTGACACAGACAGGCATGCTTGCCTCGCTCGACCACCGGCTGACAGACTGGCGACTGACCATCGCCTCCCACCCGGTGAGCGACACCACCATTGTGGTCGAGATCGACAGTGCCAGCCTTGCCGAAATCGGTGTCTGGCCTTGGCCGCGCGGCCTGCATGCCACCCTGCTCGACCGGCTCTTGGCAGCGGGCGTTGACGAGGTCGCCTTCGATATCGACTTTTCCAGCAGCAGCGACCCCTTCGACGACGCTCTGTTCACAGCGGCCCTGGAGCGGGCGGGCGGTTATGCCTGGCTCGCTGCCTTCGCCCAAACCGGCGCCGACGGACAGCTGTATTTTTCCCGCCCACTGCCCGAATTCGCCGCTGCCGCCGATCCGGTCCTGGTCAATGTGCTGCTCGATCCCCTGACCGGCACCGCCCACAGCCTGCCCATTGCAGCCACTGACGCCGAGGGCACCATCCCGGCACTTGCAGTCCAACTGGCTCGGGTCTCCGGACCGCTCCCCGATATACTGGAGATTGATTTCAGCCTCGATCTGGCAGGCCTTCAGCGGGTCAGCTTTACTGATATCCTCTATGGCCGCGTCGATCCGGCCATTCTGGCCGGCAAACAGATCATTGTCGGCGCCAGCGCCATTGAACTGCGCGATTTTTTCACGGTGCCCCGCTATGGTGTCATCCCCGGTCCCGTGCTTCAGGCCTTGACCCTCGAAACGCTCAAGGCCGGTCGTGTCCTGACCAATCTGGGTAGCCTTCCCGGGACAGTAATCGTTTTCGCGCTGGTCCTGATATCGCTGTTCTGGCTACGCAAAGCCAGATTGCCCGTCATTTTTGTTGCGCTGGTCGCAATCTCGCTGATTGGCGAAGCACTGGCCGCACTTGCCTTTGCGCAGGCCGGGCTGATGATCAGCACGGCAAGCCTGCATATGGGCCTTTTCCTGTTGCTCGGCCTGGCCGTGGCGGACAATGGCTACCACCACCTTCAGGCCCGCCGCAGCGCCCAGCAACGGCTGCAATTCATGGCAACCCACGATGCGGCAACAGGTTTGCTCTCGCGCCAGGGCCTGATCGAACTACCACCCCATGCCACCCCGCAATTACTCGTGCTGCTGCAACTCCAGGCCACCGATGAGCTGCGGGCAACGCTGGGGCACGACGTGGTGGAAAATGTCATCCGCCAGTTCGCCCACCGCCTCTCCCATGCCGGGTTTGCCGAAATCGCCAGGACAGCCCCCTCCACCTTCGCCCTGGCGAACCCCGACAATGGCGACGCCGACCAAATGTCCCGCATTGCCCGCCAGCTCTGTTCGAGCCTGTCTGGCGAATATCACGCCGACGAACATCACCTACATGTGGAGATCGTCGCCGGCTATGCGTCGGGCGCGGACAGCCGCGACGAATTGCTCAACCGCGCGGAGATCGCGCTCATTCAGGCGCGGGCCGACAGGGTCAAGGCGCGCGGCTTCAGCCCGTCCGACCAGACCGCGCTCGATCGCCACCGGCAACTGGACCGTGACCTGCGCCGGGCGCTGAGCCGCAACCAGTTACGGCTCAATTTCCAGCCGCAGGTCGACCTCAGGACCCGCAATATCATCGGCGCCGAGGCCCTGATGCGCTGGGACCATCCCGAACTGGGCTCGGTGTCCCCTACCGAGTTCATTCCCCTGGCCGAAGAGACCGGTCTTATCGTCGAATTGGGCCGCTGGATTCTCCGCGAGGCCTGTCAGCAGGCGGCATCCTGGCCCAGCCCGATAACCGTCGCTGTCAATGTCTCCCCCGTCCAGTTCCACCAGGCCGATATTGCCGTCACCGTCGCCGCCGCCCTGCATCGCTCCGGCCTGCCTGCCTCCCGGCTCGAACTCGAGATCACCGAAAGTAGCCGCGTCACCGACCCGGCCCGTGTGCATGCCGTCATGTGGCAATTGCGCAAACTGGGCGTGCGCCTGGCCATTGACGATTTCGGCACCGGTTATTCTTCGCTGAGCTATTTCCGCGATCTGCCATTCGATCTGGTCAAGATCGACCAGAGCTTTGTGCGCGATCGCACATCGGCGGCGGACCGTAGCCTGCTTGCCGCCATCATCGATCTGTCGGCGAAAATGGATAAGCTCACTATCGCCGAAGGCGTGGAGGATGAAAACGCCGCCCGTCTATTGGCGGAGATGGGCTGCACCTACGGCCAGGGCTATTATTTCAGCCGGCCAATTTCCGGCACGGATCTTTGCGATCTTTTGACCCAGCCCGCACAGCGCGAGCAGACTGGCTGACTAAAGCGTCAGCCCCAACTTGAGACCATGGCCGCCGCCATTACCAACGCTCACGGCGACATCGGCGCCAAGGCCCTTGTCGTGGCCATTGGCGTTGCCGTTACCATTGCCATGACCGGGATCGACGGCGGCCCTTGCATCGCTACCGCCATTACCGTTGCCATTGCCATTACCGTTGCCGCCGCCACGGTCCACAGAAGCGCCCGCGCCGCCATTGCCATTTTCGCCGCCCTGACCAGTGCCATTGCGGTGGCCATTTCCGTTGCCATGGTCGGCGGAAGCACCGGCGCCGCCATTGCCGTTTCCATTCCCGTTATTGGCGCGAACACTGGCGCTGACAGCATTGCCCTGCCCGCCGGCATTCACGCTAGCATTGATATTGGGAACGGCGCGCGTCTTTACCGCCTCCATGGCATCCGTCGCCGCCAGTGCGCCGCTCAGCACCGCTTCGCGGGCCACAGCCGGCACCGGCGCACCCTCGATCAGGAAAACCGCTCTGTCCGATCCCGGCCCGGCAATATCGAGGGGCACATCCCGGCTCGCCGTCGCCGACTGCCCCGGCGTCACATCGACCACCATGCCGTGCACGCCGTCCTGCGCCTGCACCACGCCATTGTCGACATCCACGCGCGCCAGGCCGCCCCGATAGGTCACCGTAAACTGCGTACCCTTGACGACCGCAGCCAGCACCGGCGTCTGCACGGAGAAATGCTGCACATTGCGCTTTTCGGCGGTAATCGTCACCTCGCCGCGGCTCTGGATGACACTGGTCATCTTCTGCCCGGCCGCATCGCGCACGGCGATCTCGGTATCGGCGGCCAGGGCGATCCGCTCCTGCCCGCGAACCAGTTCCACGCGGCCATCGCCTGCCGTGCGGATTTTGCCGCCATCGGGGACGATGTCGCCGCGTTGCAGCACGACCCAATTGCCATGTTCAAATTGCATGACGCCGCCACGCAAGCGCTCAGCGATCCACTCGTCTGCCATTGCGACAGAGCTCAACGACGCCAGAACGAGGACCGCGAATATGGACTTGCCGACGCGCATGGGTTCCTACCTCCATCACGGGCTCCTGCCCGCCTTGTGGAAATAGCTTCGCAATGCAAACCCCTAACGACCCATTAATTCGGCCATTTCCGGGCCTGCCGCTCGCCTTCGGTGATATGCAAGGGTTAATGCACTGCTGCCCGATTTTAGCAAATATGCTAGAATTCAAGCCCCGCCGGGACCGGCGGCGGCGCATGCAGCACCGTGATCCGCACCCGCTCATTGGCCGCCATATAGGGGTCGTTGGGGAAGAAGGGTTCATCGGTAGCCCGGCCCGACACCGCCTTGAAGCGATCATCGCTCATACCGAATTCGCCCAGAATAGACCGCACCACATTGGCTCGGTCTGCCGAAAGCTCCCAGGGACCATAGCGCGGATTGTCATAGCGTCCGCCCGCGGCCGTGTGCCCAGAGATCGTCACCTGCGCATTGAGCTGCTGCAGGATGGGGCCGATAGCGGCAATGGCTGCGCGCGTCTGCTCCAGCGGATATTTCGACCCCTCGGGGAACATCGGCCGTCCCTGCTGATCGACAATCTGGATATCGAGGCCATCCTTGGTCTCTTCAATCAGCAGGTTGTCCATGAAGGGCGTGACCTCGGGCAGTGATTGCCAGGCCTGCTTGATGCTGGCCGCCGCGCTATGGAACGCCTGAGCCTCCAGAGACTGCAGATTGAACTCGCTGTCGCTGCTGGCGCGCTGTTCGCTGCCCTGCTGCCGGGCCGCGCCGCCAATATGGGTGTCGGTGGTGCCCTGGTCCGAGCTCTGCGGCGAAGCCGGTCGGTCCTCGATCACATCCGCTGACGAGCCGGACATCTGGCTGCCCGAATTATCCATGGCACTGCCGCCCATCACCCCGCCCGCGCCGCTGGTCGTTGTGCTGAGCGAGGCTGGCGCGAAATAATTGGCCAGGCCTTCCTTCTGCTCGGGCGTCGTCATGCTGATCAGCCACATCAGCAGGAAGAAGGCCATCATCGCCGTCACAAAGTCGGCATAGGCAATCTTCCAGGCGCCGCCATGATGGGCGTGCTTGTTCTTTTTTACCTTCTTGATGATGATCGGCTGATCGTAATTCGCCATTCTGGCTTACCCGCTTTTCCCTCTATCACGCCGTCGCTGGCAGGGCGGCGGTGGCGGCTTCCACTTCGGCAAAGCTCGGGCGCACCTCGCTCATTAGTGCCTTGCGGGCGAACTCGATGGCCATGACCGGCGGCTGCCCGCCGATATGGGCCAGAAGGCCAACCTTGAGCGAGAGGAAGTATTTCGCCTCCGCCTCGAACGTATTCTTGAGCGACTGGGCCATCGGGCCGAAGAAACCATAGGCGACGAACACACCGAAAAACGTACCCACCAATGCGCCGCCGATCAGGTGGCCAAGCACTTCGGGCGGCTCGGTAATGGCGCCCATGGTCTTGATCACGCCCAGCACCGCAGCCACGATGCCGAGGGCAGGCGTACCATCGGCAATAGCCTGCATAGCCGAAACCAGGCGCTCCTGCTCCTGGTGATGGGTCTCCAGTTCCTCATCCATCAGCGCGTCCATCTCATGCACATTATTGGACCCCATGGTCACCATGCGCATGTAGTCGCACACGAACTCCACCGCGTGGTGGTTCTTGGCAAAGGTCGGGAAGGCGTTGAACAGCGTGGAGTTATGCGGGTCCTCGATATGCGCTTCGATACCCAGAATGCCCTTTTGCTGGATGAGCTTATACATCGAGAACTGCAGGCCCAGCAGCTCGACATAGGCGGCCTTGTTGTATTTGGGCCCTTTGAACAGGGTCCCGAACATCATCGGCACCGCCTTGAGCACCGGTCCGCCATTGGCAATGATGAAGGCGCCAATCGCCGCGCCCAGAATGATCACGAATTCGAAGGGCTGCCAGAGCACTTCGATATGCCCACCCATCGCCGAATAGCCGCCGAACACACAACCGAAGACGACCAGGATACCGATAATCAGACGCATGGGGGCTTACTCGAACGCGGATACAAACAAGGCATCAGGGGCCGATACGCAGCCCCCGCGCCTCGCATAATGGTCCGCTCAGGCTTAACAGGGCGTGTATAGCCCGCGCCTCAATTGCCCCGATCAGTCTGTGCTATGGGCAAATTCCGGCCGCCCTTGCCCGGTCTGGCTATGGGTGTGCTGCACCAGGGGCCGGATTTCCATTCGCCCATATTTCAGGATCGGATCGTCCTCAAACAGGGGCGTCAAAGCCTCGACACTCTCGACCTCAAGCAGCAGGAATCCGGCGACCACTTCCTTGCTTTCCGCATAAGGACCGTCAAGCGTGATCAGCTCCCCATTGGCAAAGCGCAATACCCGACCGGTCTCCGGCGCGGCCAGGGGCGAGGCGAAGATCAGATGGCCGCTGGCCCGTAATTTGTGGTCATGTTCGATTGTTGCATCGTCGAGCCGCCGGAAGTCCTCCGCGCTCATTCCGTCCATTGCGCCGGGATCGATATAGACAAGGGCCATAAACTGCATCGCACGCCTCCAATCATGGTTTGACCATACGACGAACGATGTCGGTCGATTTCGACCGTCCGCGGACAATGACGAATAATGGCCTCACTCCCGTTGACGGGTTGCGAACCGGCCCTAAAGGGCAAACCTCTCCGGTGGAGAGGTTTGAAGGCGAAAGACCGGAGGGATGGGATGTCTGTCCCTGCCTAGACCGTCCCGCGCTCCTTGCGCAGGGCTACAACCCTGTCGATATCGGCCGCCGAGTGTCGCTCCGCCAGGTGCTCATCTTCCGGCCCACCAGCTGCGTTCACGCACCGCCCGCGCTTGACCGGCTCGCGCGCATCGACCTGGCGGGCCCAGCGGATGACATTCTTGTAGGTCCCCACATCGAGGAATTCGGCCGCGTTATAGGCCCGACCAAGCACCAGCCCGCCATACCAGGGAAAGATCGCCATATCGGCGATCGTATATTCGCTGCCCGAGACGAATTCGTGCTCCGCCAACTGGCGATCGAGCACGTCGAGCTGGCGTTTGGTTTCCATCGCATAGCGATTGATCGGATATTCGAACTTCTCAGGCGCATAGGCGTAAAAATGCCCGAAACCACCGCCCACAAAGGGAGCGCTGCCCATCTGCCAGAAGAGCCAGTTCATAGTCTCGGCCCGCTGCGCCACATCCTTGCTGAGGAAGGCATCGAACTTGTCGGCCAGATACACCATGATCGAACCGCTTTCGAATAGGCGGATCGGCGTCTCAGGGCCGTAATCCATCATCGCCGGGATCTTGGAATTGGGGTTGACCGAGACAAAGCCCGAGCCGAACTGGCCACCCTTGCCGATATTGATCAGATATGCGTCATATTCCGCATCGTGCCCGGCGGCCAGCAGCTCCTCGAGCATGATGGTCACCTTCTGGCCATTGGGCGTTGCCAGGGAATAGAGTTGGATCGGATGCGCGCCCCGTGGCAGCACCTGCTCATGAGTCGCCCCGGCAATCGGTCGGTTGGTGCTGGCAAAGGCGCCTCCGTTTTCCTTGTCCCAGGTCCAGACTTTGGGCGGCACATATTCGGTCATCGCGAAGCTCTCTTGATGTCGGTGATGGATGACGATCATTCATCGTCATTTGGCGATATAAACATAAAACCCTCCCGGCGTAACCCTCCCTCCGCACAAACTTGCCAGCACATCAGCGCACAGCTACTGCTCGCCCATGCACAGCACCGATCCCTTCGATATTTTCCTTGTCGCAACGCCCGGCCTTGAAGCGCCATTGGCTGAGGAGGCCAGGGTCGCCGGATTTGCCAATGCGGCAATCGTCGATGGTGGTGTCACCTTTCCCGGCACCTGGCCCGATGTCTGGCGCGCCAATCTCGTCCTGCGCGGCGCCACCCGCGTTCTGGCGCGCCTCACCAGTTTCCGGGCCATGCATCTGGCGCAGCTCGACAAGCGCGCCCGCAAACTGCCCTGGGCCCAATGGCTGCGCGCCGATATCCCGGTTCACGTGGAAGCCAGTTGCAAACGCTCCCGCATTTACCATGCCGGCGCCGCCGCCCAGCGCGTCGCCACCGCTATCGGCGTCGAACTGGGTGCGCCCATAGCCGAAAACGCCATCCTGCGCGTCATGGTGCGGATCGAGGACGATCTGGTCACCATCAGCATCGATACCACCGGCGCCTCTCTGCACAAGCGCGGATTCAAGGAAGGTGTTGCCAAGGCGCCCATGCGCGAAACCATGGCAGCCATGTTCCTGGCCCAATGCGGCTATAGCGGCGCCGAACCGGTGCTCGACCCCATGTGCGGCTCGGGCACTTTTGTGATCGAGGCCGCCGAGATCGCCCTCGGCATCGCCCCCGGTCGCGCGCGCAATTTTGCCTTCGAGCAACTCCCCGGCTTCGATGCCGCCGCCTGGTCGAGCCTGAAGACAAGCCGCCCTGCCGGAACCGCCGTCACGCGCTTTTACGGCTTTGACCGCGACCCCGGCGCCATCCGCATGGCAAACGAAAACGCCGCCCGCGCCGGCGTCGATGCACTGACCAGCTTCACCCCGCAATCCATCGAGCAATTGACCCCGCCCGAAGGCCCGCCGGGCCTTGTCATCGTCAATCCCCCCTATGGCACCCGCATCGGCCAGAAAGGCCCGCTGATCGGCCTGCACCGCACGCTCGGCACGGTTCTCAAAACCCGCTTCTCCGGCTGGCGAGTGGGCATCGTCACCGCCGACAAGCAATTGGCCCAGGCCACCGGCCTGACCTTCGAGCCGCCGCTCCCCCCGGTGCTCCATGGCGGCATTCGCGTGGCGCTTTATCGCGCCACTCTATAACGGCCGAGGATCACACTGCCGCAACGGGTCGCCCGAGGCCTGTGCCTCACGGCCGGGACTGTCACACCATCTTGGCCATGCCGGTCTATCCTGGGCATCCCCGACCCAGCCGATGACCCGCAATGGATATTCTGAACGACCTCGTCCTGCCCCTGGCCGCCTCGCCCTGGGTCTATGCCATCGCCCTGGGGCTGGTCATCCTCGATAGCTTTTTCCCACTATTCCCCAGCGAAGTGGTCATTGTGGGCCTGGCCTCCCTGGCCGCGTCCCACGCCGAGCCCGATATCGTGTTGCTGCTGCTCATCGCCGCGCTGGGCGCGCTGGTCGGTGACACCCTGACCTATTTTCTGGGTCGGTTCATTGGCGTCCGGCGCCTGCAATCGACCCGGCTGCGTCCGCTCGTGCGCCTGCTGCGCTGGGCCTCGCGCCGCCTTGGCCGTCGCGCCGGCATGGTCATCCTCACGGCGCGTTTCATTCCCTGGGCCCGCCTGGCCGTCAACCTGACCGCCGGAAGCACCGGCTATGCATTCTGGCGCTTCGCCCCCTTTTGCCTGGCAGCCAGCACATTGTGGGCGGCCTATAACGTGACCATGGGCTATCTGGCCGGCCACTGGTTCAGCGCCCAGCCAATCATCGGCATGCTCGCCGCCATCATCCTGGCTGTCGCCCTCGGCTTCCTGCTCGACGCCATCAATACCCGTATCCGCCGGAACGGCCCGAACCGGCCCGATGCGCAGATTTGATCGGCCCAACCGGAACGCCAGATGGCCCGAGGCGTTTCCCTTTCATCCACAATTGAAAGGAGAAATTGCATGGACTGGAACCGCATTGAAGGCAGTTGGAAGCAGTTTTCGGGCAAAGCCAAGGAACAATGGGGCAAGCTCACCGACGATGATCTCGCCCAGATCGACGGCAATCGCGAACAGCTCGAAGGCAAGCTTCAGGAGCGTTATGGCAAGACCAAGGATGACGTCCGCAAGGAAGTAGACCACTGGTCCGGCCAGATGCACTGACTGACTCGCGACCCGATCAAAAAGGCCCGGTCATCGACCGGGCTTTTTTGTGCCCCCATCCATGTTAACCTCGAGGCGTCCCCACCAATCGATCTGGACAGAGCAATGGCCGGACACCGCATCTTTTCCACCAGCCTCGCCAGCGTCTATCCGCACTATGTCGCCAAAGCAGAAAAGAAAGGACGCACCAAGGCCGAGGTCGACGAAATCTTCTTCTGGCTCACTGGCCACGACCGGGCTTCCCTCGATGCCGAACTGGCCAACAAAACCACATTCGAGGATTTCTTCGCCAACGCACCCAGGCTCAACCCCAATCGCAGCCTCATCACCGGCGTCGTCTGCGGCATCCGCGTCGAAAACATCGAAGACCCCCTCATGCGCGAACTGCGCTATCTCGACAAACTCGTCGACGAACTGGCCAAGGGCAAGAAGATGGAAAAGATATTGCGCAGCTAAGGCATTCGGCGGCCGGACACGCCGCGTTCGGCCACAATTTTCCATATGCGCGCTGACTGTAAAAGCGGGCGGGCAGATATACTTAGTAGTAACCTCATCAGGACATCTATAGGCCCAAACAACGGCAATAGCGGCATGTCTTGGCGAACGTTTAGACCAGCCAATTCGCTGGCATCGGCAATTGTCTAACCGAGCGAGGAACATCAATGGCCTCTGGATTGACCTCAGCAAGTCTTGTTCCGAGCGTTCTGTCGGACATTTCCGGCCGGCATGACTCTAACCCTCTGGCGATTATCCAGATCCTCGAACACCACATGGGCATTGGCTGTTTTCAGCTCGATATAGCCGCAGGCCGGTTTTACCTCTCGGATATGGCCTGCCGTATCTATGGCTACGCCCCCACGCGCGATGGGCTCCCCGTCAGCCAGGTCCTCGCCTCCCTGGCGCGCGAGGACAGGCGCCGCGGGGCCGAGCTTCTCACCCAGGCCATCACCCAGAAATGCGGCTACCGCTTCGTCCTGCGGGTCACCCCCGATGGGGAAAAGGTGCATATCGTCGAGTGCTTTGCCGATGTCGTCCTGAGCAAGCTCGGCGAACCCGTCGCCGTCGTCGGTACGGTCAGGGACATTTCCGAACGCGCCATCGCCAATGCGCAATCGGCCGGCCGCAGCCTGCTCCTGCGCTCTCTGCTCATCAACATCCCGGCCGCCATTGCCGTGCTGGATCGGGATATGCGCTACCTGGCCGTCAGCAATTATTGGGCCGCGGGCCATGGCCGCAAGTCGCCACAGGAACTGGTGGGTCGCAAGCACTATGACGAGCACCCCGACCTGACCGAAGAAGTCAGACGCGAACATGTGCAGGTACTAAACGGCGCTACGCTCCGCCGACCGCGCGCCTTCCTCAAGGATCGCAACGGCAAACCCATCCGCCAGACCTGCGTCATGTGCCCCTGGTACACCATGGAAAAAGACGTCGGCGGCATGATCATCATGCTCAGCACCGTCGATATCACCAACAATCTCCCCCAGGAAAAATCCACCGGCGCCCTGCCCACCCGCCAGGAATTCCTCGAGCTTCTGGCCACGTTGTAGCGCCTGCCGAAGATGCCAACCTGGTGCCCGAACTGGGCTCGCTTGGAATTGATCTCCGGCCGTTCCGCATCATCGTCAGAATGCCTACATGATGACGGTCCCAGCCCTGCGCCGGGATAACACGGCTCTGAAAGGGCCACCCTTCACTTCATCCGGAACCAGGATTGCTTCAGTGAGTGTTGCTTTTACCAAGGAAGATAGTGCCGAGACGGCGGCTGAAACCATGCTGCCGGAAAAGCCTGTCCCGCAGGGCCCAAACCTGGTGACCGCCAATGGGCTTGCCGCGCTCCAACACCAACTGGCTGAGGCTAGCGCCGCCTATGAAGACGCGCTCGCCATTGAAGACATCAATGAGCGCCGCCGCCAGGCCGCCAATCCCTACCGTGACCTACGCTACCTCAACGAGCGCATCCGCACCGCCCAGCTCGTGCCGCCGCCGGAGAGCAACGACATCGTCGCCTTCGGCTCCCGCGTCACGTTTCGACGCGACGACGGCCGCACCCAGACTTTTACCATTGTGGGCGAAGACGAAGCCGACCCCAAATCCGGCACAATCTCCTTCGCCTCGACGCTGGCGCGGGCGCTGATGGGCAAGGTTGTGGGGGATGTGGCGGTGTTGGGCGCAGCAGAGGCGGAGATTGTGGGGATTGGGTGATTGGCGTCCACGGTTGTTCGGAGACGCTCCTCGGACGCGCAAACCAATTCTTCACCCTTGTTCGCTAGTCGCCGCCTCGTCGCCAAAAATCATAGCTGACATAAGAGAAGCCATATCGAGCAAACGGATCGTAGTCCTCATTCGGAATGGCAGAGCCACTGCGCTTTTTTGCAGATGCCGCAATTTTGGGGACTACACGCGCATTCCAAACACCCACACCCACGATGGACTTTAAAAACATAAAGAAATGATCGTCATCTGCGAAATTACAGATAAAATCACAAACATAATTTAGCAATCTCGGAGACGACGCCAAGTCTACAAGTATATATTCGCTCTCACTTGCGGAGTTGCAAAAAAAATGGGCAAGTTCAGCTCTGTCCACGCCCCTGTACAATTGCAGCTCGAAAAATGAATACAAGACCCATTTCACTGATGCAATATCTTGGTTTTCAACCAGGTTGGAGAAAATCCATCCTAAAGCCACATCTGGCAGGCGACTATCAAATGGCTTTCGCTCCACAACGTTACGCCATACACTAACCCAGGAATGCGATGTAATATTAGTTGAGTTTGCGAGCCAACGTATTAGGTACTCTTCACTATATTCCCGAATATCTCCAGAGAACGCAGATTCCTTCTCTTCTTTCTTGTCGTCATTTATGTCCCTCCAGATGGTGGCCTGCTTCTGAAATAGGGACATCTCCGAGCTAACCCAAAGCGCTTGCTGAGATGGGTTAGTAAAGAGAAGTGTCGAGGCAAGTCTCCATGGATCATACGATTGCTGTAGGTTCGCTCCTATCAACCGGTTGAACTGCACTAGAAAGAGGGCGTCTGAGCGCACTTCCTCTTCGTTCGCCTCCCAATACTCAACAACTGTGTCGATGGTCCCAGAGAATATATCGCCGTTAGGCCGGCGGAACGCCACGAGTCCTAAGTCGCCAGGAAAAGCGACGACCTCGCCGACACACGGACATGTCAAATAATTTTCGTAGTCAAGAAACGGGACGAAAGAAGTAGATATGTAGTATTCGTCCATTTCTTGCACATATGGTAAGTTAGTTCCGGCTGTTGTAAATACCGGTATCATCATTCCAGCATTCCCATCCGAAACATCAACAAAACAAGACAACCTAAACATAATAGCCTCGCTCTATATAAAACTTCTCAAGCTTGTCATATATGGCGTAGTAGTAATATTGCTTTCGAAGTGGATATAAGGGATATGAAAATATCTCCGCACCGGTCGCCTCTATACTTTCGACATATCGCCTGTTGCCGAGGTAAGTCTCTGGGATAATGAAAAGGAGCGGCTTTCGGCTAGACAAGGAAACAGCAGAGTTCACCTGGACTTCGATTGCGAACCTACGATCATCAAACTTTTCGTTTCGGTCACCAATAAGCCTGTGAAGCGCTAGAATTTCCTCATCAAGAACATCGATGTCGAAAGCTGACTTAAACTGCTCGTCAGGGCGCGCTTTCAACTTATAGTAGTCGCGAGGATTATTGAAAAAGGTTCCTATCAACTTTTGAGGAGCTTCTGGGTCGTCTTTTATCTCAAAATCTGAAAGCTCCATCATGTTGATGTAATTGGGGTACAGCCCGCCGTCGAAAGCGCCACTGTCGAACGGAAACACTCTTTTGACACCGTCGGAAAAATACTCGAAGACAACGCAGCTGGGCAGTTCCCAATAGTCCGCCTCCTGATTGGCTTCTTTTTTATATGCGGCCCGTCCAACGAAGAAATAACTGAGGTTTTCACCCCTGAACACGTTGCAGGGCCGCGCTTCGATCTCGCCCTTTGCGAGGATTTTTTTTATGAAGTAACTTTCAGTAGTGTGTACAAGGGGCAGAGGGTTGGCCCTGGAAATGCTGTTTCTTTGTAAAAACTGACGAAGCGCGGTCATATTTGTCCCTCCCTGCACATTCGTCATTCTAGAGAGAAACGGGGTTCTTGCGAGCAGAAATCAACCTGCACCACCCCTTCCCTTTCCCCGACTCTTCCGCTAGACAGCCCGCTTAACCACCATGTTCGGTCTTTTCCCCTGCGGCGCAGTGCTCAACTGCAGCGCGGGTTTCGCGCGGACGGGTGTGTCCGGGCGATTCTTCCCCTCGCCCGGCATCGAGCGTTGCTAGAGAAAGTGGCCCCACTTTTTCGGTTCGGCAATGCAACGAAAAATGAGTTGAACGAGCCAGAGCGAGCCCCGAATGCCAAAGCGTACCGACATCAAATCGATCCTCATCATCGGTGCGGGGCCGATCATCATCGGCCAGGCTTGCGAATTCGACTATTCAGGCACCCAGGCCTGCAAGGCGCTCAAGGAAGAGGGCTACCGGATCATTCTGGTGAACTCGAACCCGGCCACCATCATGACCGATCCGGACCTGGCCGACGCCACCTATATGGAGCCGATCACCCCCGAAGTGGTCGCCAAGATCATCGAGAAAGAGCGGCCCGATGCGCTGCTCCCCACCATGGGTGGCCAGACGGCTCTGAACTGCGCCCTCTCGCTGCGCAAAATGGGTGTCCTAGACAAATTCAACGTCGAGATGATCGGCGCCACCGCCGAGGCCATCGACAAGGCCGAGGATCGCGAGCTGTTCCGCGATGCCATGAAGAAGATCGGGCTCGAAACCCCGCGCTCCATGCTCGCCCACAATTCGATTGAAGCCCTGCAGGCGCTTGAGGTCATCGGCCTGCCGGCCATCATCCGCCCCAGCTTTACGCTCGGCGGCACCGGCGGCGGCATTGCATACAATCGCGAGGAATATCTCGCCATCTGCGAAAGCGGCATCGACGCTTCGCCCACCAATGAAGTTCTGGTCGAGGAAAGCGTCCTTGGCTGGAAGGAATATGAAATGGAAGTTGTCCGCGACAAGAAGGACAACTGCATCATCATCTGTTCCATCGAGAACATCGACCCGATGGGCGTTCATACCGGCGACTCGATCACCGTCGCCCCGGCCCTGACGCTGACCGACAAGGAATACCAGATCATGCGCGACGCCTCTTTGGCGGTGCTGCGCGAGATCGGGGTGGAAACCGGCGGCTCCAACGTCCAGTTCGGTATCAACCCCAAGGACGGCCGCATGGTCGTCATCGAGATGAACCCGCGCGTCTCGCGTTCCTCCGCGCTCGCCTCGAAAGCCACCGGCTTCCCCATCGCCAAGGTCGCCGCGCGCCTCGCCGTCGGCTACACCCTCGATGAACTCGAAAACGACATTACCGGCGGCGCCACCCCGGCCTCTTTCGAGCCGACCATCGATTATGTCGTCACCAAGATTCCGCGCTTTGCCTTCGAAAAATTCCCCGGCTCCGACAACCGTCTGACGACGTCGATGAAGTCGGTCGGCGAAGCCATGGCCATTGGCCGCACCTTCCAGGAATCGCTGCAAAAGGCCCTGCGCTCGCTCGAAACCGGCCTCACCGGACTCAACGAGGTCGGCATTCCCGGTCTTGGCGAAGGCGAGGACAAGAACGCCATCAAGGCGGCCCTCGGCACCGGCACGCCGCAGCGCCTGCTCCATGTCGCCGAAGCCATGCGTCTGGGCGTCTCCAACGAAGACATTTATGACGCCTGCAAGATCGACCCCTGGTTCCTCGAACAGATGCGCGGCATTGTCGACATGGAAGCCAAGGTCAAGGAGTTTGGCCTGCCCCAGGATGCGGCCAGCCTGCGCATGCTCAAATCCATGGGCTTTTCCGACGCGCGCCTGGCCCAGCTCGCCAATCTCAAGGTCTCGGATGTGCGCAAGCTCCGCCACAGCCTTGAGGTTAGGCCCGCATACAAGCGCATCGACACCTCCGCAGCCGAATTCGCCTCACCCACCGCCTATATGTACTCGACCTATGAAACCCCGTTCGCGGGCAAAGTCGAGGACGAGGCCCGCCCCTCCGACCGCAAGAAGGTCGTCATTCTCGGCGGTGGCCCCAACCGTATCGGCCAGGGCATCGAATTCGACTATTGCTGCTGCCACGCCGCCTTCGCGCTGGCTGACGCCGGCTACGAAACCATCATGGTCAACTGCAATCCCGAGACTGTCTCGACCGACTATGACACGTCGGACCGCCTCTATTTCGAGCCACTGACCGAAGAAGATGTCATCGAAATCCTGCTCACCGAAAAGCAGAACGGCACGCTCCATGGCGTCATCGTTCAGTTCGGCGGCCAGACCCCGCTGAACCTGGCCGAAGCCGTAGCCAAGGCCGGCGTTCCAATCCTGGGCACCCAGCCCGAGGCCATCGATCTGGCTGAAGACCGCGACCTGTTCATGAAGCTCCTCAATAAGCTCGAACTGACCCAGCCCAAAAATGGCATTGCCTATTCGCTGGAACAGGCCCGTCTTGTTGCCGAGCGTCTGGGCTACCCGCTGGTCATCCGCCCCTCCTACGTGCTGGGTGGCCGCGCCATGGCCATTGTCCATTCGGCAAACGAGTTCGAGCGCTATGTGCAGGACACGCTGACCGGCCTCGTCCCGCCCGACATTCTCCAGCGCTATCCCAACGACAAGACCGGCCAGATCAATTCGGTCCTCTCCGACAACCCGCTGCTGTTCGACGCCTATTTGTCGGGCGCCACCGAAATCGACGTCGATTGCCTGTGCGACGGCAAGGATGTCTTCGTCGCCGGCATCATGGAACATATTGAAGAGGCCGGCATTCACTCCGGCGACTCGGCCTGTTCCCTGCCGCCGCGCACCCTGCCGCCCGATGTCATCGACGAGCTCAAGCGCCAGACCCGCGAACTCGCCTTCGCCCTCAAGGTTGGTGGCCTGATGAACGTGCAGTTCGCCTATAAGGACGGCACCATCTATCTCATCGAGGTCAATCCGCGCGCGTCCCGCACCGTGCCTTTCGTCGCCAAGGTCATCGGCGAACCCATCGCCAAGATCGCCTCGCGCATCATGGCCGGCGAGAGCCTGGCCAGCTTCAACCTGGTTGAAAAGAAGCTCAAGCATATCGCCGTCAAGGAAGCCGTCTTCCCGTTCAACCGCTTCCCCGGCGTCGATACGGTGCTCGGCCCGGAAATGAAGTCGACCGGTGAGGTCATCGGCCTCGACACCGATTTCGCGGTCGCCTTCGCCAAATCGCAGATGGGCGCCGGCCAAAAAGTCCCCACCTCTGGCAAGGCCTTCATTTCGGTGCGCGACAGCGACAAGCCCGACATTGTCGATATGGCTCGTCACCTCGTCGAAGCCGGTTTCGAAATCCTCGCCACCGGCGGCACCCAGCGTTATCTGGTTGATAACAATGTCCCGGCCACCAAGATCAATAAAGTGCTCGAAGGCCGCCCGCACATCGTCGACTCCATGAAAAATGGTGGCGTGCAGCTGGTCATCAACACCACCGATGGCCTCAAATCCATCTCCGACAGCCGCGACATCCGCCGCACTGCGCTCCTGGCCAAAATCCCCTATTACACCACCATCGACGGCGCCCTCGCCGCCGTGGAAGGGATCGTGGCGCTCAAGCAGGGCGGTCTGCAGGTCCGCGCCCTCCAGGACTATTTCGCGGCTTAGAACCGGCCCTCGATCTATCTCCTCCCCCTTCTTTAGGGGGAGGTAGCGCCGCTAGGCCTGAAAGGCCGTAGCAAAGCTAGGCGGGGGTGTCACCGAAGCCTCGACACGCCCGACGCTCTCATCTAAAACCACCCCACCATGAAGCTAGCAGACCGAACCAGCGCATAGCGCTTCTGCCCGCCAGACAAGCGGGAGGGAGCGCATCTTAACCGGCCGAAGCGCCGGCGATTGCTGCTGCGCATCCGGTTCTCTGCATTTTCGCGCCAATCCGGCGCTCCTTCATGGAACAGTCATGTCCAATTTCTTCGAAAGCCCGTTTCTCGGCATCCCGCTCGACCGCCAGGTCACCAATCCCAATATCCTGGTTGGCCGCTATTCCTATTATTCCGGCTACTACCATGGCCATAGCTTCGACGATTGCGCCCGCTATCTGATGACGACGCCCGGCGTCGACCGGCTCATCGTCGGCGCCTTCTGCTCCATCGGCTCGGGCGCCGCCTTCATCATGGCGGGCAATCAGGGCCACCGGAACGACTGGGTCTCCACTTTCCCCTTCGCCTTCGTCCCGGACGCGCTCGAATTTGCTGAAGCCAACAATGCCTTCCAGCCCGCCGGCGATACCGTCATCGGCAACGACGTCTGGATCGGTTCGGAAGCCGTGATCATGCCCGGCGTCACCATCGGTCACGGCGCCGTCATCGGCACCCGCGCCTTGGTCACCAAAGACGTGGAGCCCTACACCATTGTCGGCGGCAATCCGGCCAAACCCATCCGCAAACGCTTCAGCGATGCGGAAATCGAGATGCTGCTGGAAATGGCCTGGTGGGACTGGCCTGTGGAGCGTCTTGCCGCCGCCATGCCGCTGCTGACCTCCGCCGACATTGCCGGCCTCTACGCTTTCTGGCGCTGAACCGGCCCTCGACCTGTGCCCCTCCCCCTTCTTCAGGGGGAGGTAGCGCCCTAGGCCTGAAAGGCCGTAGCAAAGCGAGGTGGGGTATTCCTCCCCCGAACCGGGGGACGCGAAAGAACCACGTCGCTCTGAATGCGAAATCTAGCCGGGGCTATCGGCCGCCAGCGCCCCCAGCCACTTCTGCAGCCGCCGCCCCTCGCGCACCAGAAGCGCCGGATCGCCCAGGCTATGCGCCAGGATGGAAGCGCCCTGCAGCGAGGATTGCAATTGCAGCGCCAGATCCGCCGCATCTTCCTCCCGCCCCATCTGGCCAAACTGCTTTTCCATCCAGGCCATGGGCCCACCCAGAAGCCCCTTCGCTGGCCCCGTCCAGTCCCCGTCCTCGCGCGCCATTTCCGCGCTCAACGATCCAAGCGGACAGCCCCGTTCGGCTACCAGCGGCGCATTATTGATCGTCGCCTCTACAAAGCCCAGAAGCCGCTCCAGCGGCGTGGGCAGTTCTGCCAGCGCCGCCTGCATCTGGGCAATTTCCCCCATACGCTGGTCCAGGATGGCCCGGCCGATATCGTCCTTGCTCTTGAAATAATAATAGATATTGCCCAGCGGCACGTCGGCGGCCTCCGCCAGGTGCGCCAGCGTCGTATTGCGATAGCCCTGACGATGCGCCAGGTCCACCGCCGCCTGGGTCAGCCGCTCGCGCTTACCGCGAGGGGCCGGTTTGCTCTGTTCAGCCAAGGGCTGCTCCTAACCTACGAAGGTCGTGCTTTGCCGCATCATATTCGCGGTCATCGCCCGCACCAAGCTATGCGGCATCAATGCGTTCATGATCCGATAGAGCCGTCCGGGCACCACGATCATCTTCCCGCGCTTCACCCCATCCAGCGCTTCGGCCACACATTGCGCCACCGGCATGGGTTTTATCGGCATGGGGGAAGCATCGAGCCCCATTTTCTTGATCAGCGGCGTTTCCGTCGGTGTCACGATCAGGGTCGTAATCCCGACGCCAAGCTCTTTCAGCTCGGCATGCAGGCTCCGCCCGAGTGCATTGACCAGCCCTTTCGCCGCGGCCGGATTGGCATGGTATGGAATACCGCTATCGGCGCCCAGCGCCGATACAAGCAGCGTCGCGCCGCGCTTTTGCGCGGCAAAGCGCCGGCTGAAATGATGCGTCAGCAGCATATGCGACACGCCCATCAATTGCGTCTGGGCCAATAGCTGCTCCGCTTCGAAGGCCAGAAAGGCGCCCGGCTGCCCGGTTCCCGCGGCAGAGATCAGCAATCCAACATCCAGGTCCGCAGTCCCCGCCGCTACGGCTTCGTCCGCGCCCGGTTCGCTGAGATCAACCGCGATCACCCGATAGGCAATGTCATACTGGACCTGCAGCGCCTGCCCCGTCTCCTCCAGCGCCTCGGCACGCCGCGACACCAGCACCAGATTGATCCCCGATGCCGCAATCTGCCGGGCAAATTCCTGCCCGATCCCGGAACTCGCTCCCGTCACCACCGCCCAGGGCCCGAACCGCTTGCCATCGAGCCTCGTCATCCACATTCCATCAACCACAATTCATCTCCTATCAATTTAGTTATTTAACTAACTCATTTCTGATTTGCACTGTCAAGCCTTTCCGAGCGGTCATCTCCCGTTCATGCTGGCCGCGCTATTCAGCCGCGTCGCTGTTTTGGAGGACTGCATGACCCGTTTTCTCGTCGCCACGGCCCTGCTGCTGGCCGGCACATCCCTCGCCGGCGCCCAATCGCTGGAAAAGCAAATTCGCGATTTCGTCTATGCGCCCGGCTTTGGTGCCGCCGATATCGACGCGCTTGAGGTCAGCCTGATCGACCAATGGTATGATCTGACAGTGATGACACCGGGCGGCACCGTCGGCCCCATCGAAAAGGCCATGTTGATTGCCGACAAAGCCATTGAGGGCATCCGCACCCGGACGGCCATCGACTATGGCGAGGTGATTACCGAAGACGGCACGCCGGTCAGCTTCATCGAATTGCGCCATTTCAATCTCGCCGCCGCCATCCACGCCGAAACCGAGGCCGCCTATGGCCCGGAAAACACCGCCCCACTGGAAGATTTCGGCACTGGCGAGCACATGGCCTGGCGCTTCGTCTTCCAGCCGGTCATGAACAATGCCGCCGTGCTGCTCGAAGCCAGCAGCCGCGTCATTTCGGTCAAGGAGGCGGCCAAGTCCGACTGTACCGGGCGGCCCTGCCTTGATCTCTATGCCGGCTTCGATGCCGCCGAATGGGAAGAGGTCGGCGGCCAAGTCCCGGATTGGCCGCGCCTCTATTCTGACCACTCCGACGAGGTCGCCACCCCCGCCCATGCCATCGCCGAGCTGGCTGTCTTTGGCTATTGGGCCAATGCCGAAAGCGGCCAATATCAATGGACTGGCGGCGAACACCCTGAGGGCGCGCGCGGCGCCGAGCCCTATCGCTTCATCGGCATCGACCGGCATCTGGGCCAGGAGGCCAGCATCGACGCCATTTGGCGCGAGACAAAGCTCAATGATGACGAGCTCGCCGCCATCACCTTCCGCCGCGCCGAAATAGCCGGCAGCGTCCATCTGATGCGTGCCGGCGAACCCCATCCGGGGCGCCCATAGCTTATTTCGCCCTCACTTGTCCGCCCCCGCGTCACCCCCTCCCCCTCAAGGGGAGGGTCAATGTTGGCCGAAAAACCGATCCACGAGATCCAGCGCGGCGGCGACATCGTCCTCGCCCACATCCAGATGCGTCACCCAGCGCTGCTGGCCATAATGGCCGGTAATGCCCACGCCATTCTCGCTTAGAAAGGCCGTGAACCGCTGCCCCAACTCGGCATCCATATCTACCCAGACAATATTGGTATCCGGCGTGGCCACGCGCAGCGCGTCATGCCGCGCCAGCCCCTCGGCCAGCATTTTGGCTCGCCGGTGGTCATCGGCCAGCCGGCCCACATTGTTCTCGAGTGCGTAAAGCCCGGCCGCGGCAAGAATGCCGGATTGCCGCAATCCGCCGCCCAGCATTTTGCGGTTGCGACGCGCCATGCCGATCAGGTCCCGCCGCCCGATTAGCACCGAACCGACCGGCGCACCCAAGCCCTTGGAAAGACAGATCGACACCGTGTCGAACGGCGCGACGAAGTCGCCAATATCCATCCCCAGCGCCGCACAGGCATTGAAGGCCCGCGCCCCGTCCAGATGCAGCCCCAGTCCATGGCGCCGCACGATATCGGCCACACCAAGCATATAGTCCATCGGCAGGGCCCGGCCACCAAAGGTGTTCTCCAGCGCGATAACGCGCGTGCGTGCATAGTGGCTGTCGTCGGGTTTGATCGCCGCCTCGATGTCATCCAGCGCCAGCGTGCCATCGGCCTGATGCGCAATCGGCTGCGGCTGGATCGATCCCAGCACCGCCGCCCCACCAGCCTCGTTGACATAAAGGTGCGCCTTCTGCCCGGCGATATATTCGTCGCCCCGCCCGCAATGGCTCATCAAGGCAAGCAGGTTCGACATGGTCCCGGATGGCACGAACAGCGCCGCATCCTTGCCCAGCATGCCCGCCATCCGCTGCTCGAGCCGGTTGACCGTCGGATCGTCGCCAAAAACGTCATCGCCCACCTCTGCTTCCGCCATTGCGGCCCGCATGCCTGCACCGGGCCGGGTAACCGTATCCGAGCGAAAATCGTGGCGGATGGTGTTCATGCGTTTTTGTCCTCTTCACCGGTTTCAGAAAGGCGCTCTGGACCGCCAATATAATGGGGTGAGTCCGGGTCCACCGACGCAATGAGCTTTGCCAGCAATCGCGACAGGGCTTCGCGCTCCTCGGGCGCCAGGGCACTGACAGTGCGGTTCTTGTTGTCGGCATGCGCTGGCATCAGATCGTCTATGAGCGCCAGCCCCTTTTGCGTCAGCGCCACCAGGGTACCGCGCCGGTCGGTGGGATGGGCCCGTCGCTCCACCAGGCCCTGCCGGGCCAGGCTATCAATACGCGCCGTCATCCCGCCGGAGGACAGCATGGTGGCGCCATAAAGATCGGTAGGGGTCAGCGCAAAGGGCGCGCCGGCCCGCCGCAATGTGGCCAGCACGTCGAATTCGCCGGTCTTGATCCCGAGCGCCGCCAGGCGCGGCGGTGCGTGATGAGTGCCGATAAGCAGGGCAGCCTCGGCGATTTGCCCCACCAGCTTCATGCCCTCGCTTTTCAGATCGGGCCGCTCCAGTCCCCATTGCCGGGCTGCCCGCTCGGCGCGGGTCACATATGCCATCCGTCTCTCCCTCATCTATCTTGACATTAAGATACTTATCATCAAGATAGTTGCATCATTCTTCAGTGAGTCCCTTTTCATGAGCAATTCGGCTGCAACGCCGTCGATGACGCTTGCTCTGTCATCGTCTGCACTTCTGGCGGTATCCGGCTTTCTGCTGGCATTCAACCTCGCCTTGCCCAAACTGGCCTATACCTATGGCTTCGCCCCTCTGAACTATCTCGCTCTAGCCTGCTTCGGCACCGCTATTCTGCTCTGGCTGGTCGCCTGGGCCACGGGCAATCGGCCGCGCCTTGATACCCACACCATCCGCTACGGGCTGGTCGCCGGTCTGCTGACAGTCGTGTTGCCCTCGGGCATTCTGTTCCTGGCCATCCCCCATGTCGGGGCCGGCTTCGTTACGCTGACGGGTGCCCTGCCTCCCATTTTTACCTACGCCCTGGCCCTTCTGCTGCGGTTTGAACCGCCCAATGGTCTGCGGGCTGGCGGCGTGCTGGCCGGTGTCGCGGGCGTGGCGGTCCTGGGCTGGTCCAAATTCACCCTGGCCGACGCCGACCCGGTCTGGATCGTGGTCACTTTGCTCGTGCCGGTCATTGTGGCCAGCGCCAATATCTACCGGGCCCGCTCCTGGCCGAAGGGAGCAACCGCCTTGTCCCTGGCGCCTCTCATGTTGACCGGCGCCAGCTTTTGGCTGGCCATAATCACCATAGGTGGCGGAGATCTGGTGCCGGCCCACCTGGCGTCCGGCGCCCCCATCATACTGGCGCTGCAGATCGCGGTGATGACGGCGCTCTACATCATGTATTTCGTGGTGCAGCGCTATGCCGGAACGGTCTATTTCAGCCAGATCGGCTCAATTGCCGCCGTTTTCGGCACCATCCTGGCCACACTCTGGTTCCACGAGGTCATGCCACCCCTGCTCGGCCTGTCGGCCGCTCTATTGGCTCTCGGCGTCGCGGGCGTAACGCTTGGCCAATTGCTGGTGCGCCACGACAGATAAACCCTCAGGCTGCGCGATCGCCATCGCCGGCCAGTTCATTGGCAGCGCTCACCACCACGTCCGGCCGCCGCGCCACCACCAATATGCCGGTGATTGGTGCGCCACGGTCAAAGCGCAGCACCGCCGTTTCGTATCGCAGCACCTCGAGTCCCGCCGCCACCAGCGCCTCGCGTGTCGCGGCAATGCCATGGGCATAACGCAGGCTGGGCCTGAGGAACAAAGCTTCGTCCCCGTCATGCGCTTCCAGCGAAAAGGCCACCAGCCCGCCCGGCTTAAGGGCGGGCATCAGGGCCGCAAGCACCGGCTGCAACGCCCCGCAATAAATCAGCACATCGGCCGCCGTCACCAGGTCCACATCGGCCCGGCGCGCATTGAGCGTGGCCACCAGCTCGGCCTTTTGCAGCCTGTCATAAATGCCCTTGCGCGCTGTCTCTGCGATCATGGCCGCCGAAATATCCACGCCTTCGAGATGCGCCACCTTGGCGCGCACCCGCTCGCCCATCAGCCCGGTGCCGCAGCCCAGGTCCAACGCGTGCTCGAACCCCTCAAGACCCAGCCGCTCCATCTCCTCGCTGACCAGGTCCATCAGCAGATCCGGCACCCGATAGCCCAGCTTACCCACCAGCGAGTCTTCAAATTGCGGCGCATATTGATCGAACAGCGCCTCGACATAGCCAATGGCCGTGCCCTCGCCCGCCGGTCCCGCATCATGGGCAGCCAGCTTCAGCCGTGCGCCGAAAACACCGTCATCGTCCAGCGCTTCCAGCCGCCGCCAGGCCGCGATCGCGCCCGACACATTGCCGCTCTTTTCGTGAAAGCTACCCACCATGTCCCAACCGGCAGCCCAGTCCGGTACCAGTTCGAGCGCCTGATCCATCAATTCGGCCGCAGCCGCATGGTCACCCTGTTCGGCCAGCATGCGGGCATAGTCCGCGCGCCGGTCGGCGATCACATCGCCGGAAGAAAAGAACGCCTTGATCAAGACGAAAAACTTTCAAGAGAACCGGCCCCATTCAGCGCGGCGCGCGGGATTTGCCGCAATCCGCGGCCAAAGGCAAGCAAATTGGATAGGGCCAAACCTGTGCGCTTTGCCGTCTGTGACCAAAAGTTCACTTTCCATCCGCCCGGACTCGATTAAATATCGGCGAACCAGTGGCATTTGCCCCTCTCTGCCTTTCCATTGGTGACTGCGCGCCAGGCGCCAGCCCGTCCAGCACCGTCCAGGTGTTGGAGACAATTTAGGCCAAGACCTTGTTTTCCTGAAAGGATTTGCCATTCTTTCGGGCGTTTTGTCATGTCTACACGACATATTGATGCCTCCCTGTTTTCAGGCTAGGCTTCGCGCCATCGAATATTGCGGCCGACTGATCTGAAGACGCGAATTCCATTCGCAACTGCTGACGTCATCTTCCGATATTTCGATATCAACTAGGTTCCGGCCAGGTGCACGGCCTGAACCGATCCAGCAGCGACTGCACGAGGGAACGCGCAACATGGCAACTGGTACCGTTAAGTGGTTCAACGGCCAAAAAGGCTACGGCTTCATTCAGCCGGATGAGGGTGGGGCGGACGTTTTTGTTCATATTTCCGCCGTCCAGCGCTCGGGCCTGAATGGCCTGGATGAAGGCCAGAAGGTCACCTACGAAATCGTCAAGGACAAGCGGACCGGCAAATCCGCCGCCGACAACCTGACGGCTTCCTGATCCACGAGCGACAAATTACGGGCGTACCCAGAACCGGGTGCGCCTTTTTCTTTGTCTATTCGCCCGCCCGCGCCACGCGGATCAGCTGGCCATTGCCCGCATCGGTGATCAGGTAGAGCGCCCCGTCCGGCCCAACCGTCACATCCCTGATGCGGCCGAGCGTTCCGGCAAATAGCCGCTCTTCCCCCACCACCTCGTTACCCTCCATGTCCAGCCGCACCAGCACGGTGCCGCTGAGACCGCCCAGCACCAGATCGCCCTGCCAATCGGCAAACATCTCACCCTCGTAAAAATCCAGTCCCGACGGCGAGATCGAGGGGTCCCAATAATATATCGGCTGTTCGAGCCCCGGCTGTGCCTGCCCCACACCGATCGGGCTGCCGTCGTAATTGGTCCCATAGGCGATTTCCGGCCAGCCGTAATTCTTGCCGGCCTCGACCAGGTTCAGTTCATCCCCGCCGCGCGCACCATGCTCCACGGCAAATAATGCACCATCGCTCTCGCGCAAGGTGGCGCCCTGCGGGTTGCGATGCCCGATGCTCCAGAATTCCGGCGCCCAGCCTTCGATTTTCGGATTGTCCGCCGGCACCGATCCATCCGGCGCAATCCGCACCACACCGCCGGCCAGGTCCGCCGGGTTTTGCGCCCTTGCACCATTGCCGCGCTCGCCCAGCGTCACGAACAGGTTGCCGTCATGGCCGACAACGATGCGCGACCCGAAATGCCGCGTCGAGCCGTCGAAATTGTTCATGCGGAAAATGATCGCCTGATCAACGAGTTGGCCGCTATTGCCGTTTGTCTCCAGCTTTGCCGCCATCACTGCCGTCCCGGTGCCACCCTGGCCCGGCTCGGAAAAGCTCAGATAGAGCTGTCCGGTCTGGGCAAAATCCGGGGCCAGCTCCACATCGAGCAAACCGCCCTGCCCTTGGGCCACCACGTCGGGCACCCCTTCTATGGGATCGCCCACCACGCCATCGGCGATGATCCGCAATCGCCCCGGCCTCTCGGTCACCAGAAAGCGCCCATCGGGCAGAATGGAGAGCGCCCAGGGATGTTCCAGCCCATCAGCCAGCACCGTCGCTTCCAGTTGACCGGCGCTGCTCTCGGCCGTTTCCTGCGCGGCCGCCGGAGACAGGGCAACAGCGCCACCCGCCAGCAGCGCGGCGATAAACCTGATGCAATCGGCCATGGCAAAACCTCCTTGAGAAATCTCCAGCCACCGGACCGGGCATAGATGGCCTCAGCAAGGCAGGATGCGCAGTTTCGCATCCTCAGGGCACAACAGATTTGCACCATTTGGCCCTTGCACCCTTGTGTAAACTCCCCATCTCCTTGCCGTACCCCGGCTTGACCGGAACGCAGCGGTTGGGCAAGCTGGCTTGCATCTCCCACTTAAACTTGTCGTGACGCGATTGGCCGAACGGAGTTTGGCAGGGAGACACCGTGCCGGGCACAGGATGCCGGACATGGTCCAACATCAATTTCAGGCCTGTCGCGGCCCGGATAACCCGGTCATGCGGCGGCTTTTGTTATGCCGAGCCCACTGGAGGCAGCACAATTATGGACAAGGTTCCGATGACGGTTCAGGGCCACAAGGCCCTTGCGGCTGAGTTCGAACATCGCACCAGCAACGAGCGCCGTCGCATTATCGACGCCATTGCTGAAGCCCGCGCCCACGGCGATCTGTCTGAAAACGCAGAATATTCCGCCGCCAAGGAGCAGCAGAGCCTCAATGAAGGCCGCATCAAGGAGCTCGAAACGCTTCTGGCGCTGGCCGATATCATCGATGTCAGCAAGTTGAGTGGTGACACCGTCAAGTTTGGCGCCACCGTCACCTTCATCGATGAAGATACCGAGGAAGAAAAGACCTATCAGGTCGTGGGCGATCCCGAGGCCGATGCCTCTGCTGGCCGCATCTCGATTTCCTCGCCGCTCTCCCGCGCCATGATCGGCAAGGAGGAAGGCGATTCGTTCGAGGTTGCCGCGCCCGGCGGCGCCAAAAGCTATGAGATCGTCAAGATCCGCTACGTCTAGCGCCTAAACTTTAGGCACCAGCCGAAATTCCTGTGTCTTTCCTGTTCACTCCCGCCGGCATCTGTGCGGCGGGAGTGACTTTGCCTTGAAACTGTGCGCCTTCGCCTCTTAAGTAAGAGACGAGGGAGTATTCCTGACCTGTTGGAGAGGCGTCGCGATGCACGCGAAAGTCATCATTATTGGCTCCGGCCCGGCCGGCTATACCGCCGCCATCTATGCAGCGCGCGCCATGCTCGAACCGGTAATGATCCAGGGCCTGCAGCCCGGCGGTCAATTGACCATCACGACCGATGTCGAGAACTATCCCGGCTTTGCCGACGTCATCCAGGGCCCCTGGCTCATGGACCAGATGAAGGCTCAGGCCGAGCATGTCGGCACCCGCATCGTCAATGACATCATCGTCGAGGTCGATCTGGACAAGCGCCCCTTCGTGCTGACCGGCGACAGCGGCGACACCTATACCGCCGATAGCCTGATCATCGCTACCGGCGCCCAGGCCAAATGGCTTGGCCTGCCCTCCGAACTGCAATTCCAGGGCTTTGGCGTTTCCGCCTGCGCCACCTGCGATGGTTTCTTCTATCGCGGCAAGCAGGTGCTGGTGGTCGGCGGCGGCAATACCGCGGTCGAGGAAGCCCTGTTCCTCACCAATTTCGCCGAAAAGGTTATCGTCGTGCACCGCCGCGACGAGTTCCGCGCCGAACGCATCCTGCAGGAGCGCCTGTTCAAGCATCCCAAGATCGAGGTGCGCTGGAACACTGAAGTCGCCGAGGTTGGCGGCACCTCCGCGCCGCCATCGGTCAATTCGGTCACCCTGCGCAATACGCTGACGGGCGAAACCTATGACCAGCCGATCGACGGTGTCTTCGTCGCTATTGGCCACGCGCCGGCAACCTCGATTTTCGCGGGCAAGCTCGACATGAAGCCTGGCGGCTATCTGCAGGTAAAGCCCGGCACGACCGAAACCAATGTGCCCGGCGTCTTTGCGGCCGGCGACGTTACCGACGATGTTTACCGGCAGGCCGTCACGGCTGCCGGCATGGGCTGCATGGCCGCGCTCGATGCCGAACGGTTCCTGGCCGAATACGAACTGGCCGAGGCGGCGGAATAATCCCGTACATGCAGCGCGTCAGTCATACCACCGTCACAATTTTTGCGCCTCCCTCGCCTCCGGTCTGGGTTGCGGCCCGACCTGGCTGAGAACACACAAAAGAAAGCGCCGCGAACATGCTCGACTGGGACAAGCTACGGATCTTCCACACCGCCGCCGAGTCGGGTTCTTTCACCCATGCCGCCGAAAAGCTCGGCATGAGCCAGTCGGCGGTCAGCCGCCAGATTTCCGCGCTGGAAGATGATCTCGGCCTCAAGCTCTTCATCCGCCATGCGCGCGGCCTGGTGCTCACCGAAGTGGGCGAGCAGCTCTTCCGCACCGCGCACCGCATGCATTGGGAACTGCAGCAGGTCGAAACCCAGATGTCCGAAAGCCAGGACGTCCCGACCGGCCCGCTGATCGTCACCACCACGGTGGGTATCGGTTCCACCTGGCTCAGCTCGCGCCTGGACGAATTCCTCAAGCTCTATCCGCTGATCCAGCTCGAAATCCGTCTCAATGATGCCGAGCTGGACCTGGCCATGCGCGAGGCCGACGTTGCCATCCGCCTGCACCGCCCCAACCAGTCCGAAATGATCCAGCGCAAGCTGTTCACAGTCCACAACCACTTCTATGCCGCCGATACCTATATCGATGAGCATGGCATGCCGTCCTCGCCCGAGGATCTGGATAATCACCGCATCATCAGCTTCGGCGAGCCCGTGCCGTCCTATCTGGGCGATATCAACTATCTCGAGCGCATGGGCCGCGCCGATTCCAGCCCCCGCCGCGCGGCGCTGCGCGTCAACGCCATCTACGGCATGATGCAGGCCTGCCGCGCCGGCATCGGCATCGCCATGCTGCCCGACTACGTCACCGAGAAAGAGGATGGCCTGGTCCAGATTCTCCCCGAGATCGAACTGCCCGCCTATGAGGCCTATTTCGTCTATCCGCCCGCCCTCAAAAACTCCAAACGCGTCGGCGTCTTCCGCGACTTCCTGGTTTCGAAAGCACGCGAGTGGAGCTTCTAGGCAGGCGCCTTCAGTCTGCGTTCCAGTCAGCGACTCGCTCGAAAAGTCCAGTAAAAGGAAAGTCTGGCTTGACCAGGCGCCATATCTCGCCGCTATCGAGATGTTGAAACCACTCTTCGTCAAAGCCGCCCACGCTGTATGGAGCGGACACGGGCACCTTGATGGCCGTTCCACCTGCTATCTGTTCCATAATCCAGGCTTCAAAGCGAAGGACTTCACCTGGACTGCGAAAGCCATCTATTTTCTCCCAGTAGTTTGTCATTTCCACATCCAGCCGAGCCGTTAGGCCCTATGGTACAATGCCATGCCTCGCATCACCACCATCGCCCTCGATGCCGATGACACCCTCTGGCAAAACGAGCAATTCTTCCGCCTGACCGAACAGCGCTTTGCCGATCTGTTGCGCGACCATACCGACGCCCCCGATCTCAATGACCGCCTGATCACCGCCACGGCGCGCAATCTGCAATTCTATGGTTTCGGCGCCAAGAGCTTCACCCTCTCCATGCTCGAAACGGCCCTGGAAATCACCGAGCACCGTGTCCCCGGCACGGTCATTGCCGAAATTCTCGCTGCCGGCCGCGAACTGCTCGATTATCCGCTCGAAACCCTGCCCTATGTTGACGCGGCCCTCGAGCACCTGCAGCACAAATACCGCCTGATCCTGATCACCAAGGGCGACCTTCTCGATCAGGAGCGCAAGCTTGCCGCCTCCGGCCTTGCCGAATATTTCGCCGCCGTCGAGGTGGTCTCCGACAAGACCGAGCCGGTCTATCGCCGCATCTTCGAGCGGCATACCGAGGGCGCCGAGCACACCATCATGGCCGGCAATTCCCTCAAGTCCGACATTCTGCCCGCTCTGGCTGCCGGCGCCTTCGCCGCCTATGTCCCGCACGACCTCACCTGGTCTTATGAGCATGCCGAAGAGCCCCAGGGCCGATCGCGCTATGTCCGCATTGCGCATCTGGGCGAGTTGCAGAGCGCCATCGACCGTTTCGAATCGCAGAGCTGAGCCTGGGCTGGGGGTCGGCGCCCCGGATTCGACCACAAACAATGCGCAGCGCCTGCATCAATTTGCAGCACGCCGCCCTAAACGCGGTCACAAATCACCCTCCAAAACCGGGGCAACCCACCGTACTGGAGCGCATGATCGTTGATTTTGTTATCTTTTTTCGCCTCCCATGCATGTTTTGCATGGCAGACATAACCTGAAGCGGATTGGCGTACCGCCACGTCGCCCCTATATGCCCACCCATCACAGCGGGTGTTTCTCCTCCCTCCCTTGCGCCCGCTGCGTTCCCTCCTGACAGACCTCGTGCCTGTCCTCCTTAGGGCCCTGCTCTCCCCTCGAGCGGGGCCTTTCTTTTTGCCCTTCTGGTTTGGCCAAGCCCTGCAAAAACGCATGGCTGACATGTCACTTTCGGGATTGTCTATCAAACCGGTAGAGTTCATATAGGACCCATCGCTGAGGCGCGCTCCGATCTCCTCCTCCCTTCGGACCCCGCATCGCGATACCGGACCAAGGATCTTCTCCTCCTCCCTAGATCCAAGGTCCATGGCAGAGCGGCATATTCCTCCTCCCTTGCTCCTCTGCCCCACTTTCGATTTGGCTTCGGCCCTATCATCAGGCCCCATCTCCGGATGGGGCCTTTTTTTTCGGCACCTGGGCCAACCTGTCATCAACCTGTCGGTCTGCCTAGAAAACGGACAGATTGTCGCTGTGCCTAATGCATAGCAGTTATGATGCGGAATGCATTGCTGACCAAAAGGTCAAATCCTATATTCAAAGCGTCGACAGGACGCCGCTCCGTATCCTCCTCCCTCGGACCCGCGTTAGTCGACACCGGATCGAAACCGCATCCTCCTCCCGCGGCGACGATCCACCGGTCTGGTGCAAATCCTCCTCCCTTGCATCTGGGCCATCACTTGCGATTTGGCTTCGGCCCTATCATCAGGCTCCAACTTCGGTTGGAGCCTCTTTTTTTGCCCGCCGACGGCCCGCGAATCTGCATAGCAGCACTTCCGATTGCGCGTTTGTGCTGGCCTCGCCTCTATTGGATATTGCGCCCAACGGCGGCGTTCGTGGTGACCCGCCCCTCCAAGGTCAGCGGCCCTGCCAAAGACCGAACGGCCCCGCCCATCCCCTCGGGCGGGGCCTTTTTCTTTTCTGGGATGGCCCTGAGCGGCTCGGGGCTAGTGAATGCCCGCGCAAAACCCCTGAATGCGCTTCACTGCCTCTTCCAGCTCCGCATTGCTCGCCGCATAGCTCAGGCGGAAATGCCCCGGCAGGCCGAACGCGGTGCCATGCACCAGCGCCACCCCAGTTTCCTCCAGCAGCGCCAGCACGAAATCCTCGTCGGTCACCAGCTTGGTGCCGCCCGTGCTGGTCTTGCCCAGCAAGCGCTGGCAGGACGGAAACACATAAAATGCCCCCTCCGGAGTCAGGCAATCGAGCCCGGTATTGGCGTTGAGCCCGGCCACCACCATGTCGCGCCGCGCCTGGAATACCTCGCGCCAGTCCTTGAGGAAGTCCTGCGGACCGTTCAGCGCCTCGACCGCCGCCCATTGCGAGATCGAGCTGGGATTGGTGGTCGACTGGCTCTGCAGCTTCACCATCGCGGCCAGCAATTCCTTCGGCCCCGTGCAATAGCCGATGCGCCAGCCGGTCATGGCATGCGACTTGGAAACTCCGTTCATGGTGAGGGTCCTGGCCTGCAGCCGGGGCTCCACCTGGGCGATGGTGGCAAAGGTCCTGCCGTCATAGACCAGCGCTTCATAAATGTCGTCGGTGAGAATGTGCACGTGGCTATGCCGCATCAGCACCTCGGCCAGCCCTTTGAGTTCCTCAGCCGAATAGGCCGCCCCGGTCGGATTTGATGGCGTATTGAGAATGAGCCACTTGGTCTTGGGCGAGATGGCCGCTTCCAGCGCCGCCGGCGTCAACTTGAACCCGGTGGACGCATCGGCCACCGCAAAGACCGGCTCAGCCCCGCAGAGCCGCACGATTTCCGGATAACTCACCCAATAGGGCACCGGCACGACCACCTCGTCACCCGGATTGAGCGTCGCCATCAGCGCGTTGAAAATGATCTGCTTGCCACCAGAGCCGACGAAGCAATCCGCCGCCGTCACCTCGAGCCCATTGTCACGCCGGAACTTGGCTGCCACTGCTTCCTTGAGCTCGGCAATGCCGTCGACATTGGTATAGCGCGTCTTGCCTTCGTCCATGGCGCGTTTGGCGGCGTCGCGCACATGCTCGGGCGTATCGAAATCCGGCTCCCCGGCCGAAAGGGCGATAATGTCTTTGCCCTCGGCCGCCATGACCCGCGCCTTCTGGCTGATTGCCACAGTCGCCGACGGCGCCACGCGCCCCAATGCATCGGACAGAAAACCCATCATCGCCTCCAACAAGTGCGACAAGGGTTTAGAATATCGGCGATCCTTGCGAAAGGTCCCTTATTGCGGCGCCGGTCCCGTGCTGTCGCGCAGGATCAGTGGCAGCGGCAGAACCGCCTCCGGATCGATCGGCTCACCATCCAGAATGGCCGCCACGGCCAGTTCCGCCATGGTCTCGAACGGCTGTTGCACCGTGCTGAGCGCCGGCACCGCGTCAGCCGACTCCGGCACCCCATCAAATCCGATAACCGACACATCCTGGGGCACACGCAATCCCCGGCTGGTCAGCCACCCCATGGCGAACAGCGCCACGCGATCCGACATCCCCAGAATGGCCGTCGGCGGCGCCGGAAGCGCAAAAAGCTGCTCCATGGCCGCCCAGACCCCTTCATGCGTACTGTCGGTATCGGCATAGGGAATGTCGCGCCGGTCGATCCCGCCCCGCTCCAGGCCGGCCCAATAGCCCAACACCCGGTCCCGCACGGTCAGATAGGGCGTTTCCAGCACCTGCTCGGGCGCAGGCAGATGTCCGTTCCACATTTCGCCAATACCCAGGATCGCCACGCGTTTATGCCCCAGGCCCACCAGATGGTTGGCGGCCGCTTCCGCCCCGCCGTGATTGTCGATGGCAATGCCCGGCGCATCGCCCAGCCCTTCCTCCATGCCGAGCGCAACAAAGGGCAATTCGCGCTTCTCCGTCTCGCCAACCAGCGCCCGGCCCTCTTCGGCGCATAAAAGCACCAGCCCATCGACCAGCGCGCTCTGGATATTCCAGGCCATGCGCTCGTCATTGCCGCTCGAAACCAGCGAGAGCCCCGCCCCGCGCCGGTCACAGGCCGCCGACAAGGCAAGCATGGCTGTCCGGGCCCATTGATCCGCGAAAAAATAGGTCAGCGGCTCGGCCGTGGCGACGCCAATGGCATTGACCTTTCCCGCGCGAAGCAGGCGGCCCGTCAGGCTGGGCCCGGCATAGCCGAGTTTGCTGGCCGCCTCATGCACACGCTCGCGCACTTCGGGCCGCACCACATCAGGCCGGTTGAACACATTGGACGCCGTCCCCTGTGACACCCCGGCCGCCCGCGCGACATCCCGCAACCTCACCGGGCCACCCGGACTGGTCATTTTTCGCTCTCCATGACCGGCAGATAACAAATTTTTTGTATCGGTTCAATTAATCTTGACAGCACGACCCCGAACCTTCATTTTTGAACCGATTCAAGAGCGATCATGTTCAGCAATTGAATCGATTCAACTTCACCGGAGAGTCACGGAGTCGAAAAATGATCCCCGCCAGCTACCTGTTCAAGGACGCCTTCCATCAATCCTTCTACGAACCCGATATCGAAACTGCTGTCGAAAGGCATCGGCGCACCCGCGGCGGTCTGGGCATATTCACCTGGCTGCGGTTCTGGCCGGCCAGGGCAAATAGGGGTTCTGCCAAGGCGGCGCTCCACCGGGCCCGCCACGTCTTCCAGGGCTGATGGCCGCGCGCCAGAGCACTTCTGGAATAGGCGGATTGCCACCTGTCCGGTCCGGACACGCGATAAAACAAGAACCTAAATGCCCAGCCCCGACGTACTGCGCAGCACCACGCCCTGCACCCGCCAGCCCTCATCGCGTTCATCGGCGAGCTGATAGACCGCTTCCCATACGCGTCCATCGGCCCCGATGAACTCGACCTCCTGCAACACCACGCCCGGCGCCAATTCCCGAAACGCGCCAAAGCTATGCGATCGCGATTGTCCGATAGGTCCATAACCGGACCGCACCACATCATCGGCGAATTGCTGCGGATTGCTTTGATAATTGGCCCGGAACGCGGCCCCGGCAAAAGACAGCGCGGTTTCGCCATCCGCACTGCGCAAGGCCAGGATCTGCCCTGTCACCGTTTCACGCCATGGATATTGGGCGTCCTGCGCCGCCACGGGCAAGAGGAGCATCACGCTCAAAATAAGGGTCCAGAGTACGCGCATTGGCCGTCTCCTCGCTTCCAGCGGGCGCCGCCCGCCACACTTCTGCCCTCAAATAGTCCCGTCCTGACCGCCTTCACTTCATAGTCGAACCGTTTTTATCTGCTTTCATACGACCATTAGAAGCGAGGATAAGACGTCGATCCCATGCAAATATCTACGTCCCCCAGGCGCAAAAGTTTCAGGCTCATGGCTGTTTTCGGTGCCATAGGCACCGCCCTGGTGGCCATTGGCGCTCTGTTGATCGGTGTCGCGCCGGTCCAGGCCGCCAATATTGCCGCCCAGCCTGATACCCAGATCGCGGTTTTCATGGTGCCGCTGACGCTTCTGCTCCTTGCCCTGCTATTCGAGGTCGCGCGTTTTGTCTGGCGCGGCCCCGTACCGGCTCAGACTGCTACCCGTCCCGCCCGTCAAACCGATTGGGCGACCCAGGACAGCCAGCGCTAAGCCACTGACATTGTTTCCCCCTGACGACCAACTGGCCGGCCCTGTGCCGGCCGTTTCTTTTTGACTTTCGGCCTATTGCCGACCGGTGGCGGCGGGTTCACACTCGCCTTCTCTTTCAGGAGGACTGACCCATGCATGTCGATACCATCCTGCAGACCAAGGGGGTCTCCGTTTACACCCTGCCCCCGACCGGCACTTTGGCCGACGCCGTCAACCTGCTCAATGCGCACAATATCGGTGCCGTGGTCATCACCGATGACAAGAAACGCATCGTCGGCATTCTTTCCGAGCGCGATATCGTGCGCCAGCTTGGCAAACACCCCTCCGGAGCGCTCGCCCTTTCCATTGCCGATTGCATGACCAAAGGCGTCGTCACCGCCGAGCGCACCACGACCATCGATCAGGTCATGGAAGTCATGACCAGGCGCCGCATCCGCCATATGCCGATTGCCGAAAACGGCATATTGACCGGCATCATTTCCATTGGCGACGTGGTCAAGCTCAAGATCGCCGAGGTCGAACACGAAGCCGAGGCCCTGCGCGAATATATTGCGAGCTGACATCGATTGCCCCTTGTGACAGGGCCGGGCCCGGCGCAGGCCCCGGCCCTTGCCACCTTACCAACCTCTCCAACTCTTCATGCGCCCGCAAGGTCGCGAAAAGTTGAGCTTCCCTAAGGTCACATCCATGCCGGTTACCGGCGATATCCCATGCAAAGGATGAATGACCATGAAGACGATTTCCACCACCGCCATCGTGGCCCTGATTGCGGCCTCCATTGGCCTCGGTGCCCTCGCTCCGGCCATGGCCCAGAATGCGGGCGCCGGCGCTGGCCCGGCGGCGCAAAAGCAGCCAATGGGCCCGGCCGACGGCACCGAGCGCGGCTTCCGCAACGGCCCGGGCATGCGCCAGGGCGGCGGCGAACGCGGCCTGTTTAATATTGAGCGCGGCGCCGAAGCCATCGAGATTGCCGCTGTCCGCCTCAGCCATGCCATCGACCTGACGGACGAGCAGACCGTACTGCTCGAAGCCCTCAAGTCCGATGCCCTGGCCGCCGCCGCCGCATTCGATGCTGCCACTGAAGGGCTCCGCCCCGCCCGCCCGGCCGCTGGCGACACCGCCGAGCGTCCCGACATTTCGGAGCGCTTCGACAATCGCATCGCCATCGAGACGGCGCGCCTCGCCGCGCTTGAAGCTGTGCAACCGGCCTTCACCGCCTTCTTCGACAGCCTGACCGACGATCAGAAGGCGGAATTGGCGGCGCAGCACGGCGACCGCATGGTCGGCATGGGCAAGCACCAGGGCGGCTTTGGCCAGCATGACGGCCAGCGCCCCATGGGCCAGGGCAACCGCTAATCCCGGCGCTCCGATACCGGCCTTCAGACCCGGCCTGCTGCCCCTTCGTCGGCAGGCCGTCCCAGTGGCGTTCGCCCTCGCCCCCAAACCGGCGACCGCCACCGACCCCGGCTCTCAACAGCCGGGGTTTGCTTTTGCCCGCACCTCGAATACGACAGGAGAGACATTTCCCTGCGGGCAATCCATGACCACTCTTCCCCTCGACCCCACGCGCATCCGCGCCCTGTTCCCGGCCTTCGCCGAGCCCAGCCTTGCCGGCCAGGCTTTCTTTGAAAATGCCGGTGGCTCCTATACGGCCCAGGCCACGCTCGACATTCTCGATCACTATTATCGCGCCACCAAGGTGCAACCCTATGGCGTCTATGCTGCCTCCGAGGCGGCCGGGCAGGCCATGGACCATGCCTATGAGCGGCTGGCCCAGGCCCTCAATGTGCCCGCCGACTGGATCCATATCGGCCCCTCCAGCTCCGCCAATACCTATGTGCTGGGCAAGGCCTTTGCCGATTGGCTCAAGCCCGGCGATGCCGTCATCGTCACCAACCAGGATCATGAAGCCAATACGGGCAATTGGCGCCGCCTGGCCGACCGCGGCATCGAAGTGCGCGAATGGCGGGTGGATACCGAGACCGCCCGCCTGTCGCTCGATGCACTCGACGCGCTGCTCGATGACAGGGTCAAGCTGGTCGCCGCGCCACATTGCTCCAATATTGTGGGCGATATCAATCCAATTGCCGACATCGCCAGCCGCGCCCATGCTGTGGGCGCGGTCCTTGCCGTTGATGGCGTCAGCTATGCGCCCCACGGCTTGCCGGACCTCAAGGCGCTCGGTGCCGATATCTACTTTTTCTCGGCCTATAAGACCTATGGCCCCCATCAGGGCATCATCGCCGTTCGCCCCGAACTGGCGCGCGCCTTGCCCAATCAGGGGCACTATTTCAACGACGCCAAGCTGCGCTATCGCCTGACACCGGCAGGTCCTGATCATGCCCAGATCGCCGCCAGCGCCGGCATTGTCGACTATCTCGAACAGGTCGCCGCCCTTGCCCCGGCCACCGTTCAGGGTGTGGATCCGTTCCGCCGCGCCCATGCCGCCATGCGCGCGCAGGAAATTGCGCTTGCCGCCCCATTGCTCGATTATCTGCGAGTCCGCAACGACTTGCGCATCATCGGCCCATCCGATCCGCAGAAACGGGCCCCGACCATTTCAGTGCTGCATGCCGAACCCGGTATCGACCTGGCGCGACGCCTCGCCAAACACGGTGTCATGGCCTCCGGCGGCAATTTCTATGCGGTGCGTCTGCTCGAGGCGCTGGACATCGATCCCCACAATCACGGCGTCCTCCGCCTCTCCTTCGTGCACTACACCACGCCCGCAGAAATCCAGCAGCTCATCACCGCGTTGGATGCCGAACTCTGACACCGGCGCTGTCATAACCACGACACCGCCCTCGGGCTTGACCCGAGGGCCAGTCTCAGCGGACGCCGAAACCTTGGCGCAGATCGCCAGAGGCCCTCGGGTCAAGCCCGAGGGCGGCCCGGTCAGAGTCCGCCAAGTTCCAAAGAGTTAGCCCCCATGTCTCGTCCTCTCGCCTCCCTTGTCCTCCTGCTCTGCACCATGTTCTGGGGCTTTGCCTTCATCGCCCAGAAATCGGCCATGGACGCCATGGGGCCGCTGACCTTTGCCGGCGTCCGTTTCCTCATCGGCGGTCTGCTCATCCTGCCGCTCGCCCTGCATGAATTGCGCCGCAAGGCCATTCGCCTCACCGGCACCCATTGGTTCTTCATTCTGGCCATGAGCACGGTCTTCTTCCTAGGCTCATGGCTGCAACAGGCGGGCCTGGCCACCACCACCGCTACCAATGGTGGTTTTCTCACCGGACTCTATGTTTTCTTCGTGCCTTTGCTGGGTTTCCTCCTGTTCCGCACCCGCCCGCATCCGATCATCTTTGTCGGCGTGCCCATGGCGTTGGTCGGCATCTATTTCCTCAATGGCGGGGGCCTCGACAGCTTCAATGCCGGGGATTGGCTCATCGTCTGCAGCGCCATGTTCTGGGCCATGCATGTCATCCTGCTCGGCCATGTCGCCAGGATGACCGGCCTGCCCATCTTCGTGTCCTCCGTCAGCTTCCTCGTCGCCGGTATCGCTGCCAGCATCATCGCCCTGCCCACCGAGGCGCCCACCTTTGCAGGCATTGCCGCCGGCTGGCTCGAAATCGCCTATGCCGCCGTGCTTTCCACAGCTGTGGGGTTCACCCTCCAGGCCATCGGTCAGCAACATGTGCCTGCAGCCAATGCGGCGATCATCCTGTCGGCAGAAAGCCTCTTTGCAGCTCTCGGCGCCGCTGTGGTCCTTGGCGAGCGCCTGCCTCTGGTCGGCTATGCCGGCGCCGCCCTCATCTTCGCCGCCATCCTCCTGGTCGAGGCCATTCCCCCGCTTTGGGCTCGCCGCAAGGTCCACGTGCCGCGTACCGTCAATTAAGGGGGTAGATCAAAGCTCTCGCGCTCCTGCGCGCCCTCGCCCCTCTGGGGAGGGGTCAGGGTGAGGGGATCCGTGCCAGGCCGGCACTGGGGTCATCAGAACAACTGGCGATTTCTACTCGCCATACCGGTACATCTGGTAGCTCTTGCAGATCACAAAGGCCACGCAACCCTTGAGCGTGATCTGGTCGGCGCTGACCTGGGTAATCGTCCCCGCCGCGCTTTGCCCATAGATGTGCAGGTCACCCTTCCACTGCCCCGGCCGCGTCTGCCGGGCATGGTCGATCAGCATGGTATTGAGATAGGGCAGGTTTTCCGCATTATCGGCCCCATTGCCCAGCCAGACCAGCTCGGCGCAAAGTTCCGTGCCGTCCCCGCACAGGGTCACCTCATAGCGCGAATCCCGCATTTCGATTTCCCACAGCCCGACCGGCGAGGCCATTGCCTGTGTTGCGGCCAGAAACGCGAGCGCGAAGCCCGATAATAGCCGGATCACGGTGCGTGCCGATACATCTGATAGGTCTTGCAAACCACCAGGAACGCGCAACCCGACAGGGTCATCTGGTTCTCGCTGCGCTGGGTGATCGTGCCGCTCAGTTTGTGGCCGAACAGATGCAGCGTGCCCTTCCATTGCCCCGGGCCGGAAGGGGCCAGAGCATCGGCCATGGGGCGGTTGAGGTAGGGCTTGTACTGCTCGTTATAGTCAGCGTCCGAAAGCCACACCAATTCACCGCAAAGCCGCGTTCCATCCCCGCACATTTCGAGCGAAAACCGCGTATCGCGCGTTTCCAGCTCCCAGATGCCATCGGGCGAGGCCATGGCGGGCACAGCCGGCACAATTGCAAGAACAAGGGCGGCGAACAAACGGGGTATACTGAACATGGTCGACCTTTTGCACATCTGGCCCCTATAGCCTGGTTCCCGGCACCTGAACCCAAGCTGAACAACAGGTCCAGGCAATAAAACGGCACTTGTAACAAGCACGTCACGCCGCTGTCATCTTGCCTTACTAGGGTCCGCCTATCCCGGCTCCCCCCATTGGCCAGGATTGTCGGCCCCGCGTCCCCAACGCCGCGCCGGCATCGGAAGGCCCGGACCGCCAACCCCCGGCTTTCCCGACCGACAGGATCGGTCCTGGCCGCCTCAGGGCGGCCTTTTTTTGTGGACCGCGCTCTATTTTGCCTCGCACCGGCCCCGTCCCTGCGCCAAAAGTGAAGCCCCTGTTTCAGGCGCGACCATGGCCAAGCTCTATTTTTCCTATGCGGCGATGAATGCCGGCAAGTCTACCTTGCTGCTCCAGGCTGCCTATAATTACCGCGAACGCGGCATGCGGGTACTGCTTTTCACCTGCGCCGCCTATGCCGGCGGTAAACCGGGGGTCATCAGCTCGCGCCTGGGCATATCCGAGCCCGCCGAACTTTATGACGACGATGTCGATCTCTATGTCCGCATCCACGATTATGCGCTCGAATCCAAGATCGATTGCGTGTTTCTCGATGAGGTTCAGTGCCTCACCCGCGAACATGTCTGGCAATTGGCGCGCGTCGCCGACCGGCTCAATATCCCGGTCATGTGCTATGGTCTGCGCACCGACTTTCTCGGCCGCCCCTTCCCCGGTGCCGTCGAGCTTCTGGCCATCGCCGATAGCCTGCGCGAGATCCGCACCATCTGCTGGTGCGGCGCCAAGGCGACTATGGTCGTACGCCGGGATGCCAATGGACGGGTGCAGACCGATGGTAATACCGTGGCTCCCGAAAAAGCCGACTATGTCTCGCTCTGTCGCGAACACTGGGAAGAAGCGTTTGGCCGCTGGCCGGTAAAAGGACCCTGAACCATGCAGAATGACGCGACCGAGCCCACCGGCGCCCTGACCATCCGCACCTTGGCCATGCCCGCAGACACCAATCCGGCCGGCGACATTTTCGGCGGCTGGGTCATGAGCCAGATGGATATTGCCGGCGCCATCGCCGCGGTCGAACGGGTCAAGGGCCGAGTGGTGACCGTGGCCGTGGAGGCCATGACCTTCATTGCCCCGGTCAAGGTCGGCGACGTGCTCTGTGTCTATGCCACCATCGAACGGGTCGGCACCACCTCCATCACTGTGGGTCTCGAAGCCTGGGTGCGCCGCAACCGGCTCGATGATCGCACCAAAGTCACCGAGGCGCGCTTCGTCTATGTCTCGCTGGACGAAACCGGAAAAAAGCGGGCCATACCCGCCCAATAAACCACGCCATCGCGTTCAGATTGCGTTCAGCCAGCGTTTGCATAAATGTTCCCGGCGCGCAGATGGCGCCTGGAGCATGCAATACTAGCGCTTTCTCCAGGACACCACCGGAACTCTTTGCGCCAGGACTTCGTTTCTGGAGTCACAAACAAAATGGCGCGGCCGCCGAACAGCGTCGTCCCGGATGTCCGGGACCGGCAAGGCCGAGCCGGAGGGAACATGTCATGCACCGTCAGACCCGCAAAAATCTTCTCAATCTGGCCACCGGCATTGCCGTGGCCGCCGCCGCCGTCGTCGTCTTCCTGCCCGCCGCCCAGGCCGCTCCCGGCACCGCCACCAGCAATGTCAATGTGCGCTCCGGCCCGGGCACTGGCTACGCGGTTGTCGACACCCTGCGCCGTGGCGAACAGGTGGATGTGCAGCGCTGCCAGGCCTCCTGGTGCTATGTGGTCAAGCCCGGCCCTGATGGCTGGGTCTCCGCCAGCTATCTCAGCGCCGGTGGCCGCCCGGTCAATCCATCCAATCCCGGCATCTCCTTCGGCTTCACCATTGGCGGCCCCGATGGCCCACAGATCAGCATCGGCGTTGGCAACCAGCCCCAGCCGCGTCCCCCGCGTCCCCCGGTGATCCAGCCCGTTTACGAGGATGTGTGCTTCTACGACCGCACCCGCTTCCGCGGCGACAGCTTCTGCATGGAACAGGGCGAAGCGGTTCGCGATCTGCGCGGCTGGACCGACCGGATTTCCTCTTTCGACAATCCCGATGGCCTGGAAGTACAGGTCTGCTCGCAGCCCGGCTTCCGCTCCTGCCGCACCTATACCACCGGCGCCTCCTCGCTGGGCGATTTCGACGACTACATCGCCTCGGTCCGCGTGCGATAATAGACTTTCAGCAACAAAAAGGCGCCGCTCGGCAACGGGCGGCGCTTTACTTTGCAACATCTTCAAAGGCAGGCTAACCTCCTTTCAGCTTACAACGGTGGAATTGCCATGCGCCCGCTTCTTGCCCTTGTTCTTGCTCTGATTGCTGCCCTGCTCCCGGCCCTTCCCGCCAATGCCCATTCTGAATCCGGCTCTCATGGCTGGAGCCGCACAACTCTGGTGCTCCGCAACGGCCCGGGCGATGCCTATGCTGTCACCGGCGAAATCGCGGGTGATCAGGCCATAAAAGTCCTTCGCTGCCAAAGGCTCTGGTGCAATGTCGATGGCTCCGGCGGCCGCGGCTGGACCAGAATGGCGGCGATCGATTTTGGCAAGGATCCATATTGGCCCATTCTCGACCCCGACAATCATTGGCCCGATCTGGCTGGTGGTGAGATGTGCTTCTACGAAGGCACGCACTATACGGGCCGCTCCTTCTGCGCCAGCAGCGGCGAAGTGTTCCGCGATATGGCCGCATGGGGCTGGGACAATCGCATCTCTTCGATCAGGGTCATAACCCCCACAAGCGCCGCCATTTGTCGGGATCGCTTCTTCCAGTCCTATTGCGAGCGTATTGCCGAGAGCCAGCCTGTGCTCACCCAATATCTGCGCCGCAATCTCTCGTCGATCCGGCTCTACTAAGGGCCGGATCGGCTCATCCCGTTCAGGTTGCGCCCGCCCAAACGCCCTCAATCCGGGGCCCGCGACTGTGCCGCCTAAACGCCACATTCAGCGCCGGTTCAGCGCGAAAAGCGCCTAATCCCCCTCAGAAAGCGCACCGCACACTCGGGCGCCAAAGCAAATCTGAGGGAAACCCCATGTCCAGTAATCGCAAGCTTTTCGGCGCCACCCTGGCCGCCGTCACTCTTCTGACCACTCTGGCCGCTTCGGCGGCTCCCGGTGTCGCCACCGGCAATGTCAATGTCCGCACCGGTCCCGGCACCGGCTATGCCAAGGTCGGCGTTCTGAGCACCGGCGAATATGTCGACGTCAAGCAGTGCCAGGGCTCCTGGTGCTTTGTCGACCGCGCCTCGAACACCGATGGCTGGGTCGCCAAGAGCTATCTCGCCCCCGCCAATCCGCCCTCGGGCGGTGGCAGCGGCGGCAGCAGTTCCGACATTCCGCTCAATTTCGGCGTCACTGTCGGCCCGGGCGGCCCCAGCTTCTCCTTCGGCATCGGCGATGCGCCGCCGCCGGCACCCCCTGCCCCGCCAGCTCCTGAAACGCCCAAAGTGTGTTTCTTCAAGGACAAGCATTTCGCAGGTGCCAGCTTCTGCGCCACACCCGGCCAGCAGAATCCGGACATTGCCGGCAATTGGGACAATGCCATTGAATCGATCAAGGTCTATGGCGGCGCTCAGGTAGTGATCTGCAAGCAGCCCAACTATGTCGGCCTGTGCGCAACCATCTCGACCGACAAGGGCTCGCTCTCGACCTACAACAACAATGTCACCAGCTATCAGGTCTTCTGATCAGCACCAGCATTTTCAGCTCAGGCGCCATCCCAAGGGGTGGCGCCTTTGCCCCTTTATGCAGCTTCCGACACACAAAAGGCCGCGCTAATCTCCAGGCGTGCGCAGAATCGCCGCACCGGCGCCTCGCGTCACCTAAAGGGGGGGACTTTCCACATGCCAAGCTTGGCAAATCTCTATTTCCGCACGGCCATTCTGTTCCTGATAGCCGGTATCAGCCTGGGCATTCACATGTCCGTCAGCGGCAATCATGCCGTCGTGGGCGCGCATGCCCATATCAACCTGCTCGGCTGGGTCACCAGCGCCCTGTTCGGCGCCTATCTGGCGCTTAACCCGGCCAAGGCAACCGGCCTGCTGCCCAGGCTGCAATATGGCATCTATGTGCTCGGCGTCCTGACCATGGGCATTTCGCTCTATGTGATGCTCAGTGGCAATCCCGGCATCGAGCCCGTCGTCGCCATCAGCTCGCTTGTCACCTTTGCCGGCGTGCTGCTCTTCGCCGTCATCATCTTCATGCCGGCACGCACCTGAAACCAGCGCGCTGGACCGGTTTTGTCCAGCGCGCCCGCATCCCGCCCGGCCTCCTGGAGCCCGTTCAGCGCACCACCGGGAAAACCGCCCGCAGCTTTTCCTCGCGCAGCCACAGCGCCACCCAAATGGCAATGCCCAGATAGATCGAAAACAGCGTGTGGCTGAACAGCGGATTATCGACCCGCAAATTGGCCGCCAGCGACCCGCCCAGCAGCCCCGTTGTCAGCACCGCGCCCAGCAGTGCCGTGCGCGGAAAGAGAAACAGGATCACGCATCCCACCTCGATACAGCCGATCAGCACCAGATATTTCATCGGCCAACCAACCACTTCCATGGCGCTGGTCGCCGCCTCGATCCCCATGAATTTCGGCGTCGCCGAGGCAATCGCCAGAAACAGTCCGATCAGCGCACTCAAACCCCAACCCGCAATTTTCATTTTTATGTCCCCTATGGCGAACCACTCGCCCAATGACATAACGACGACCGCAGAATGCCGATTTCGACCAACCGTTCGCACGCCTGGTAAATCGAGCACTAGGTGGATTTCCATGTTTCAACCCAGAGAAAAAATGCTCTAGGTTGCACCGACAAGGGGGCGGGCGTGTCATCACCAGTCGAACAGTTTATCGCGCGTTGGCAGGGCCAGACCGGCGGTGCCGAGCGCGCCAACTACGCCCTCTTTCTCACCGAACTTTGCGCCGTTCTCGATGTCGCGCCGCCGCAACCTGCCTCCGCCGAGCATCAGCACAACGACTATGTGTTCGAGCGTGTCGTGTCCTTCCGCGAGGCCGGCGACAAGGTCGGCCATGGCCGCATCGATCTCTACAAGCGCGGACACTTCGTGCTCGAAGCCAAGCAGTCGCGCCAAAAAGGCGGCCCCAAGACACCCGATTTGGCTTTTGACCCCCCCCCCCCGCAAATTAACGTTTTAAAACAAGGCGTTAGGTCAGCTGATCGCAACTGGGACATTCTCATGCTCAATGCACGGCGCCAGGCCGAGGATTATGCCCGCGCCCTGCCCGAAAACCACGAATGGCCGCCCTTTATCTTGGTCTGCGATGTGGGTCATGCCTTCGAGATTTTTGCCGATTTCACCGGCAAGGGTCGCAACTACACCCAGTTCCCCGATCGCCAGGGCTTTCGCATCTATCTCGAAGACCTGCGCCGCGACGACATCCGCGAGCGCCTCAGGCTGATCTGGACCGATCCCGCCGCCCTCGACCCGACCAAGAAGGCCGCTCGCGCCACCCGCGAAGTGGCCGGGCGCCTGGCCAATGTCACGCGCTTACTCGAAGGGCGCGGGCTTGATCCTGAATTGGTGGCGCATTTTCTCATGCGCTGCCTCTTCACCATGTTTGCCGAAGATGTCGAGCTGTTGCCCAAGGGCAGCTTCCATGGCGTTCTGCAAAAATGCGCCGACGATCCGCAGAAATTCAAACCCATGGTCAGCCAGCTTTGGGAGGCCATGAATACCGGAGCCTTCGCCTTTGCCATCGAGGCGCAGGTGAAAAGGTTCAACGGCGAATTTTTCCGCAATCCCGTCGTGCTCGATCTTGAGAAGGAAGAAATCGGCGAACTGCTCATGGCCGCCGGCAAGGAATGGCGTGATGTCGAGCCGGCGATTTTCGGCTCTCTGCTCGAAGGTGCGCTCAACCCGAAGGAACGCTCAAAGCTCGGCGCCCATTACACGCCCCGCGCCTATGTCGAACGCCTGGTCATCCCCACGATCCTGGAGCCGTTGCGGGCCGACTGGCGCGATGCCGCCGTCAGCGCCGAAAAACTCATGGCCGAGGGCAAGCGCAACGAAGCCATCCAGACCATCACCGATTTTCACGACCAGCTCTGCCTCACCCGAGTGCTCGACCCCGCCTGCGGTACCGGCAATTTCCTCTATGTCGCCATGGAGCTGATCAAGCAGCTCGAAGACGAGGTCATTGACGCCCTTGTCTCCATGGGCGGCCAGGCCAGCCTGGCGCTGGCCGGTCACACCGTCGACCCGCACCAGTTTTTGGGCATCGAGGTCAATCCTCGCGCCGCCGCCATTGCCGAACTGGTGCTCTGGATCGGCTATCTGCAAATCCACTATCGCGCCACCAGCGAACACCCCGCCGAGCCTATTCTCCGCGCCTTCCACAATATCGAATGCCGCGACGCCGTGTTGACCTGGGACGGCTATCCGCTGCCCAAAGTGGTGGATGGCAAGGAGACCTATCCCAATCCGCGCAAGCCCGATTGGCCCATGGCCGATTTCATCGTCGGCAACCCGCCTTTCCTCGGGAAAGGCGAACCAATGCGCACCGCATTCGGCGACGCCTACCTTGCGGCGCTCTGGGCCGCACACCCAAAAATGAACAAGAGTGCCGACTTTGTCATGTTCTGGTGGGACCATGCGGCCACATTGCTCACCGCCAAGAACACCATCCTGCGCCGCTTTGGACTTGTTACGACGAACTCGATCACTCAGGTCTTCAATCGCAGGGTAGTCGAACGGCATCTCGGCGCTCAAAAACCCATCAGCATTGGGTACGCCATCGGAGACCACCCTTGGACCAAGGCTAGCCGGGACGCTGCAGCAGTCAGGATTGCCATGACTATGGCTCTGGCCGGAACTTCCGAGGGCAAGCTGCTGGAAGTGCAGGCCGAAAGTGGACTTGATACCGATACTCCTGATATCAGGCTGGGCGAGAAGAGCGGCTCCATAAATGCCGACCTTACCATCGGTGCGGACCTCACTGCTGTCCATGCACTTGCCGCCAACAACGGCATGGCCTGCAACGGCATGATGTTGGCGGGCCAGGGCTTCGTTCTCGACAAGGCGACTGCAGAACACCTTGTGGCCACAGATGGCCATCCCGCCGGCAAGTACATAAAGCCATTCGTGAATGGCGGCGAGCTGGTCCGAGGCGGCCGGGGCCGCTACGTGATAGATTTCTTCGGATCGGAACCTGAACGGCTTCGGCTGGAGGTGCCAGCGACATACCAGTATGTGCTCGAAACGGTGAAGCCGGAACGTGACGCTAACCGAGATCGCGCCTTTAGAGAACGCTGGTGGCTATTTGGCCGCCAACGTCCAGAGATCCGTGCCTTCCGTGCTGGGATACGTCGATTTATCGGAACGACGGAAACCGCAAAGCATCGACTGTTTCAATTTTTAGAAGCTTCGACGACGCCTGACCACATGGTCGTGGCAATCGGCTCCGACGACGCCTTCCACCTTGGTGCTCTGTCCTCGCGCATCCACGTCACTTGGGCCCTGCGCGCCGGCGGCTGGCTTGGCGTCGGCAATGACCCGCGCTATTCAAAATCCCGCTGCTTCGACCCCTTCCCCTTCCCCGATCCTGATGGGGTCCAGAAGGCCGAGATCGCCCGCCTTGCCGAAGCCCTCGACGCCCACCGCAAGCGCGTCCAGGCGGAGCATCCCGACATCACCCTGACCGAAATGTACAACGTCCTCGAAAAGCTCAAGGCAGACGTCGGTCCCTCTTCCCCTCGCCCCTCAGGGGAGAGGGTGCCCGAAGGGCGGGTGAGGGGTGAAGGCCCATCCGCTCCGGCTCCCGCCCTCACCCCGCGCGAAGACGATGTCAAATCCCGCGCCCTTGTCCTTATCCTCCGCGAATTGCACGAGGAACTCGACGCCGCCGTGCTCGCCGCCTATGGCTGGCCACAGGGCCTGTCGGACGACGACCTCCTCACCCGCCTCGTTGCCCTCAACAAGGCGCGCGCCGCTGAGGAAGCGGCCGGCCATGTCCGCTGGCTGCGCCCCGATTATCAGCGCCCGCGCTTTGGCACACCCGCGCAAAAGGCTGAAAAGGGCCAGCTCGATCTCGTCGCGCCCGCCGACAAGGGCAAGCCCGCTTTCCCGACCGACGAGCGCCGCCGCACCGCCGCTATCTTCGCCATTCTGGCCAGCGCCACCGGCCCGGTTTCCCCCGCCGACATCGCCGCCCGCTTCCGCAAGGGCAAATCGGTCGAAAAGGAAATTGCGCTCACCCTGCACGCCTTCGTCCGCTTCGGCGACCTCGCCTCGCTTGACGGCGGCAAGACCTTCCAACTGCGACAGGTAGCCTGATGATCCCCTGGCAGAAACTCGGCGAAACCACCATGCCCGGCGGCGGGCCGATGACGCTGATGCAGCGCGGCACCGAATTTTCCGTCATGTCAGGCACGATCACCCTGATGAACAGCCGCATGAGCAATTCCGAAGAACAGCTCGCCAACCTATCCGCCGCCCGCGTCGGATCGCGCCCGAAGGCCCGCATTCTCATCGGCGGGCTGGGTCTCGGCTTCACCCTGCGAGCGGCCCTCAAATGCTTCGCCGCCGATAGCGAGATCACCGTCGCCGAACTGGTGCCCGACATCGTTGAGTGGGCGCGCGGTCCCCTCCTGCCGCTGCATGGCGATAGTCTGGACGATCCCCGCGTCCGCATTCACCTGGGCGATGTCGCGACGGCCATCGGCGCCGGCAAGCCATTCGACGCCATCCTGCTCGATGTCGACAACGGCCCCGATGGACTGTTTCGACCCGCCAATGACCGCCTCTACAATGCCGCCGGTCTCGCCGCTGCCAAGGCAGCGCTGGCCCCGGGCGGACATCTGGCGATCTGGTCCTCCCACCCCGACGATCGTTTCACCAAACGGCTCAAGCAAACCGGAATGCAGGTCGACCAGCTGACGGTCCGCGCCCGCAACAATGGCAAGGGCGACCGCCACACCCTCTGGTTCGCCACCAAGGCAGGTCGGTAACGCCCTGTTCCCATTCCGTTCGCGCCATGCTAACAACCGTGATCCATTTCCCTGCTGACATTGCGTGACAGAGCCCCCATCTATGGGTTCATCTGTACCGCCCCAGTTTGCTGATCCCACGAGCGCGCCATGGCCCCCAAATCGACACGCCCCGGTAAAGCCGAATTCTCCATCGACGAGTTCTTCGCCGAGATCGAAAAGGCCGAGGACATTGCCGCGAGCAAGCCGCTTTATGCCGAGCGCATGAAGAACAAGCGCGCCCTCGATCGTGCCGAGGCGGCCGAGAAGGCCAAGGCGGAGCCCAAAACGCCGCTCGAAAAACGCCGCACCACCAAGTCGAGCCATGACACCGCCACCGGCATGGCGAAAAAGACTGGCAAGACCAAGATCAACTCGGTCGACCGCGTCGATTTCGATGGCATGGGCGAAGCCCCGCAGGCCGGTTTCGGCCATGTCCCCAGCAAACCGCTGACCGCCCGCGATATTTCCCGCACCGCCGCCGCTGATCCCGGGACCCAGGCCAAGCTGCGCGAGGCCCTCGACGCCTCGGTGAAGAAGAACAAGGCCAGGAAGAACGAGGACGTCTCGAACGCCACCACTGTCGGCGTCACCGCCACGGTGAAAGCGCTCGAGCAGATCATTCTCCACGGCCGCAAGGAAGTGGAAGGCTCCGCCCCCTGGGTGCCGCATCGCCCCGAGCGCCCCGCCAAATCCGGCGAGAGCAAACCCTTCCGCCTCAATACCGATTATGAGCCGCGCGGCGACCAGCCGACAGCCATTGCCGAACTGGTGGAAGGCGTCGAAAATGGCGAGACCGACCAGGTCCTGCTCGGCGTCACCGGCAGTGGTAAAACCTTCACCGCCGCCCAGGTCATCGCGCAGACCCAGCGCCCGGCCCTGATCCTGGCCCCCAACAAGACCCTCGCCGCCCAGCTCTATTCCGAGTTCAAGGGCTTCTTCCCCGACAATGCGGTCGAATATTTCGTCTCCTATTACGACTATTACCAGCCCGAGGCCTACGTCCCGCGCACCGATACCTATATCGAGAAGGAATCCACCATCAACGAGCAGATCGACCGCATGCGCCACTCGGCCACGCGCGCGATCCTCGAACGCGACGACGTCATCATCGTCGCCTCGGTCTCCTGCATTTACGGCATCGGCTCGGTGGAAGACTACACCGCCATGACCATCGACGTGCAGAAGGGCCAGCAGATCGACCAGCGCCAGCTGCTCGCCAAGCTCGTCGCCCTGCAATACAAGCGCGGCGATACCGGCTTCGTCCGCGGCACTTTTCGCGTGCGCGGTGACACGGTTGAGATATTTCCGGCCCACTATGAGGCCGCCGCCTGGCGCGTCTCCCTCTTCGGCAACGAGATCGAGTCGATCACCGAATTCGATCCCCTCACCGGCAAGAAAAGCGCCGACCTCACCTTCATCCGCATCTATGCCAACAGCCATCACGTCACCCCTCGGACGACGATGAACCAGGCCATTAAGACGATCCGCGCCGATCTCGCCGCGCGTCTGCAGGAACTCAACGGCGCCGGCCGCTTCCTCGAAGCCCAGCGCCTCGAACAGCGCACCCTCTTCGATCTCGAAATGATGGAAGCCACCGGCTCCTGCGCCGGCATCGAGAACTATTCGCGCTACTTTTCCGGCCGCAAGCCCGGCGAGCCGCCCCCGACCCTGTTCGAATATCTCCCCGATGACGCGCTGGTCTTTGTCGACGAAAGCCATGTCACCATCGGCCAGCTTGGCGCCATGTATCGCGGCGACCTGCGCCGCAAGGCGACCCTGGCCGAATATGGCTTCCGCCTCCCCTCCTGCATGGACAATCGTCCCCTCCGCTTCGAGGAGTGGAACGCCATGCGCCCGCAATCGGTCTATGTCTCGGCCACGCCCGGCTCCTGGGAAATGGACCAGACCGGCGGCGTCTTTGCCGAACAGGTCATCCGCCCCACCGGGCTGATTGATCCCCCGGTGGAGATCCGCCCGGCCACCCATCAGGTCGACGACGTCATCGACGAGATCCGCCAGACCATCAAGGCCGGCTACCGCACGCTCTGCACCGTCCTCACCAAGAAAATGGCCGAGGACCTCACCGAATATATGCACGAACAGGGCATTCGCGTGCGCTACATGCATTCGGACGTCGACACCATCGAGCGCATCGAAATCATCCGCGACCTGCGCCTCGGCGCCTTCGACGTGCTGGTGGGCATCAACCTCCTCCGCGAAGGCCTCGACATCCCCGAATGCGGCCTCGTCGCCATTCTCGACGCCGACAAGGAAGGGTTCCTGCGCTCCGAAACCTCCCTGATCCAGACCATCGGCCGCGCCGCCCGTAACGTCGACGGCAAGGTGATCCTCTATGCCGACAACATGACCGGCTCGATGGAACGCGCTTTGGCCGAAACCAACCGCCGCCGCGAAAAACAGATCGCCTATAACGAAGCCAACGGCATCACGCCTCAGAGCGTGAAAGCCCGCATCAACGACATTGTCGACAGCGTCTACGAAAAAGACCACGTCACGGTCAGCATCGGCAAAGGCAAGGACGGCAAGGAAAAGACGGTCACCGGCGACAATCTCGCCACGGTCATCAAGGACCTGGAACGCGAGATGCGGGAAGCCGCAACGAACCTTGAGTTTGAAAAGGCGGCAAGGTTGCGGGATGAGGTCAAGCGCCTTAGGGAGATGGAACTGGATGCGCTGGAGGGGGAGGTCAGCTAGTCCCGGGCTCCCCACACCCACCGCACGTCACCCTCGGGCTTGACCCGAGGGCTCTGCACTTTCCTTTGGCAAAGACCAACGAACAATCAGCTGGAATAGACGAATAATACTCCGAAATAAGTCACTGTGCTGGCCCATCGGCGGTCACAGCGCCAAGCATTGGCGAAGCGAACACTGTACTAAGAAACTGCCTTGCTGGCTCGCCATTGAACGTTGGAACAGCGATGATTAGCAACCATAAAAATGATGAGGCAATTAGGTATCTGGTCGCTTTGTGTATTCGCTGAAATTTTTTTGTAACGACAAGCGAGTTGACGTGACACTGGTGGAGAACGTCGCGCAGATAATCGTCATCTGTCATGGACGAAAAACGCTCAATAAAATCATCTGAAGCATTGCCAGCGATAGTTGCGAAAAAAAGCATTGACCGATTGGGGCTTGCCACATTCGGGTACTGAACCAATATCAAGTGTACGGCAGCTAATGCAAACAGAACGAAATACGAAAAAAATACCAACACCTCAAAGATTGACCATCTTGAGCTGGCGAGATTTGTTAACGCTATACCGCCTAGGGCCGTGTTAACAGCAAACAGAAACCCTGTTCGCCCATCAGTCTTGCCTACCCATTCTAATAGACCAGATAGAACGAGTTCAGCACGCGCGGTTGCCTTTGAAATGCGAAGAGCTTCAGCCTCTGCCTCCGCTTGGGCAATCGCTTTTTCGGCTTCCGCAGCCGATAAATCGTGCTGGTCAGAGGCCTCCCGCCTTCTGTTATTCGATGCTGTCCCCAAGTAATTATCCCCAAAAAACGCTGGTTGCTTGCGATCACAACGGGTTACGCGTAACACTTTAGCGAACGTAAGGTGAACCCTACAAATTATCAAGGTGAGCGTCTTGCCCTGGAACTATGACAATGCCCTATCTCGTATCGTCAGGCTAAATCGAACTGCTCCTGAGGTTAATGTGCAGAGTTACCGCGAGGAATACCTGCCAAGATTTCAGACCCTCAACGAGGAACGACGGACTCAGGGGCTCTCGGCACAGCGACCGTTGTTTGATCTAGCGCGGAACGAAGCCATTTTGGTTGATGGCGTTCACGTTTACATCAACCTCTTGGATTTTGACGCGAGCTTAACTGATCTCGAACGCGAGACAGAGACTTCACACGCCCGAGCCCTTCGCTTTCTCCATTTTCACTACAGTGCCTGCGATCGCGCCGTAGAAGACGTCGGCGCGCAAAGGGTGGATTTTCATGGCCACCGGCTCCACGCCATCGTGACTGAGCCGTCAGACAACGAAGCGGAACGGGTCCGTCGCGCTCTGGAACTAGCCGAGCAAATTCGTACTGTAGCGGCAGCTGCAACGGAGGAATTTGGAGGCGGCTTAGCCAGTCGCTACCGCATTGGAATAGATTCTGGCATTTGCGTAGCTATCAATAACGGCAGAGCTGGAGAACATGAGCCCTTGTTCTTGGGCAATCCAGCTAACTTTGCGGCAAAGTTGGCCGATGGTGATGAGCCCGGCGTCTTCGTCTCCACTCATGTCGCTCAAGTTATTGCTGCGCTTACTGGCAGACCCGTCACTATGAATGAGTCGTACTCGAGACGGGGCGCCCGATCGTTCAATGCCAGTGAGGTTTCAAGCGTCATAGCGGGGGGGCAAGCTTACACTGCGTCAAGCAGAATATTGGAAAGTTGGCGCTCGGACATCGCGGCTGACCGATCTACCAGAAGTACAAATTTGAGTTTTAATTTCTACGAGCATGAGCCGCCACTTAGAACCATTGATTATGCGGATCTGTTCCCAAGTCACAGTATAAGAATGCCCATGGCGACGTTGTTCGCTGATATCGACGGGTACACCTCCTACATTCAGTCTTGCATGCGCAGTATGCTTGACGTAGGCACGGCGGTGAGAAACTTGCACGTAATAAGGGGTGAGATGGCCGCTGTTGTTCGCGACGATTTTGGTGGCCGAAAAGTACGATTTATTGGAGACTGCCTTCACTCAATTATTGCCGAAGGATCTTCGGGAAAGATTAGCGAACAGGCTACCGTTACCTCAAGTATTCACCTGGCTGGAGCGTTGAGGTCTTCCTTTAACCTAGCAAGAGAAGTCCTTCCGGGCATCGACGGTCTCGGGCTTGCTATTGGGATTGAACTAGGAACTTCACCAATCAGCAGAATCGGAGTGAGGGGCGACCGGAGCGTGAGAACATCGGTTAGTAAGTCGTCAATTTCGGCCGAAGAACGGCAAAGCGTATCTGACGGAGTCACTACTGCTATTGGTGACAAGCTGTATGAGGCCGGAAACGCAGCAGTAAAAAGTTATTTCAGGTCACGGGCCGTTGTCGACATGACTTATGATGTGGCTGTGGCCAACGTACCAACGGCAGCTGTACCTTCCACATTAGAGACGGAAGAGCCAAGGGCGCACATTGAGTGAAACTATCAAATTGCTTGCTGCCGCTGTGCCTAATTGGGCGACAATTAATCGCCTCTCCCAATCAAGTTTAGAGATTTCAACCGCTGGAAAACACCTCAGCGGACAGCCTTTACGTCAGTATCAAGTCAGTATTGAAGTTAATAAAGGTTGGCATAACGGCGTATTCGCCCGGGAGCATTACGCGCAGAGACTTCTGCCAGATAACTGTCTGATGCGGCACATGAACACCGATGGCACATTCTGCATTGGGCTTGATGCTCCATGGAGTGTCACCAATTCGCAAAGTGCAGGAAAGTGGTGGGAACTACTCTTGGGCTACCTGCGGTGTCAGGATGTTGCGCATTTGGCACGTCGTTGGCCACCAAATCGTGGACTGTCACATGGTGACGCAGCAGAGATCCAATTAGAGGCTGAAGCGGTCGCCGAACGATTAGGACTACTGGTAGAGTACAGAGAACACGTCGAGCATGGGGCTCCCTGGCCACCTGCGCGGATGGACCAATCCCCGGAGCTTTTCGAGTTGCTCCAACTCGAAAAGCGACGCAGGGAGGCAGACGAGCGGTTTGGAGCATGCATTGCTTACACATGCTGCCAAACTATGGACGGCTGCCCGCTCAACAGAAACATACAGGCAGGTGAAAGCTAAACTTCTTGCTGCGACAAGAGCAGACCGCATAACCCCGCCCAATCCCCCCAATAAAAATCCTTCGTTGGACGCCGTGCTCGTCCGGCGCCAAACTCCCAGCATGACCACCTCTCTCCTCTCCAATGGCGGCCCGCCGCTTGATGATGATGACAGCTACACCCCGCCCTGGGGCAGGAATGGCATTGGCCGCTATTTCGAGTGGGCGGCGGCGAAGAAGCGCGCCTTCGACGCGCCCTTCGATATCGCCAAAATCCGCGCCCAGCGCGCCGCGCTGATCGGGCTGACTTACGACGAATACGTCCTCGAAATCCTCGAACGCGGGCGGTACTTAAACGCCAGCGACAGCGAGCGGATCGCGCAGATCGTGGCCCGGCGCGGGGTGCGGTATTAGCCACAAGCCTATCCACCCCACCGCGCGTCATCCTCGGGCTTGACCCGAGGAGACTGCACTTTTGGGGCTACGGACAAGTCAGGGCAGAGGAAGTGCAGCGCCCTCGGGTCAAGCCCGAGGGTGACAATCTGTGTATGTGGGAGCACTGAGCACAAAAACTAATCCCCGCCCCCGTTTGCGCGCGCAAGACTCTCCCCAAACCCTTTGGGAGACCTCTTATGCTCAATGTCCGGCGGTTCAGGCATAGCCGCATATCCTTTCACCAGCTCGACGCCTGGCGGCATCTCGATATCGAGATCACCCAGCTCCAGGCCCAGTTGCGCAATATGCCCCCGGCCACACCGCCCTCGCCGCTGCTGGTCGAATTGATCCGCCTCTTGCGAGTCGATCTCTATCGGCTGGTCTCGCGCGAAGCGGGCAGCCGCGCCCTCCAGCGCCCACTGCCCGACAGTGCCGATCAGGCCCAGCTGGCGCAAAGCCTCGATGAAGCGCGCCTGGCCCTCTCCCACTTCCGCGAGGCCCATTCGGCCAATTGGTCGGAGCGGGAGGATCGCTGGCTGGTGGACTAGGGAGAATGTCTCGGTCCTGCACCGAAATGACACCAAACGCGATGTCATCCCGGGCTTGACCCGGGACCCATCCTGAGGTGGTGCAATGCAAGCAGACGGACGAGTGGTACCCATCGCGGCACCTCAAGATGGGCCCCGGCTGGAGTTCACCTCGGGCGCAACGCGACCCGGGGGCCGGGGTGACAGCTTGGAGATGCAATAGAATCTTGCCCCCGCCTCTTGCATAAAAACTTATCCCCGCCCCAAAAAACCCGCACCATAATGCCCTCGTTCCCGCCGGTAACACGCGGTGCCCACGAAGCATCGGGCGGGGAGACTGGGCCGCTCGGTGTCGACCGGGCGGAGGCGTGTATGCTGACCACCGGCCGCCCAGCCAAGGGCCCGGCGTCAGGCGGCGAAGGATGTTCGGCATCCGGGACGGTCTGGCACCGCGCCTGCGGGGATGGGCAACCGCAAAACGGGGCCGCTCGATGCATGCGTCCGAAATCCCGGGCGTGGGAAGCGGCTTTCGCCTCTTCTAAAAACTATCGGGGCGAAAGCCGCTTTTCACCGTGTCCTCGCGACGCCTTCGGGCCGGGCGACAATTTTGCACGCCATTCGCGCAGAGCGCTCATGGCCTTCTCACCGAAATTCGCGCCACCGGAGCGAATTTGCCTTCGGCACAGTTCGAAGCCTTGAAACCGCCACGCACCCCGCGCATCAAGGTGCAAACAGTCTCGGAGGCCCCCATGCGCGCCCTCGCCCCCTTCGCCCTGGCGCTTGTCGCTACCGCCGCCCTCGCCGCGCCGGCTGTCGCCCTCACCATCACCGCCCGCGTCTCGGGCGGCAATATCGCCGTGCATGAGGGGCCCGACAGCCGCTTTGCCATTATCGGCCATTTGCGCGACGGCCAGGAAATCCCCATCGACTATTGCACCCAGACCGATAGCGACAGTGACCGCGGCTCCTGGATCGGCGATGCCGGCCACACCCTCTGGCCCAATGGCGCCGCCACCTGGTGCCGCATCCCCGATTATGGCTGGGTCGAGCGCAGCTATATTGTCGGCCGCGGCCTGGTCAACGTCACCCCGCCCGATTTTGTCGGCCCGGGGTGGTAGCGGGAGTGATGGCTGGCAGGATGGTCGCCTTCCCTTCGCCCCTGAGGGGAGAAGGTGGCCCGAAGGGCCGGATGAGGGGTTCAGATTTGCGGCCTTGCCGAGGGGCTCTCACCCCTCACCCCAACCCTCTCCCCTGAGGGGCGAGGGGGCGCAGGGGCCATGGCTGGCGCCTAAAGCCACCCGCTCAATTCGCGCCGCACCATGGCCTCCACAAAGTCCATGCCGCCCGGCGAGGCATTGAGGCACGGAATATAGGCGAACTTCTCCCCGCCCGCTTCCATGAATGTATCCTTGCCCCCCATGGCGATCTCTTCCAGCGTCTCGATACAGTCCGCCGAGAAGGCCGGGGCAAGAATGGCCACCTTCTTGATGCCCTTGCCCGGCAGCGCTTCCAGCGTCTTGTCGGTATAGGGCTGCAGCCATTCGGCAGGCCCGAACCGGCTCTGGAAGGTCACCATCAGCTTGTCCTGCTCCCAGCCGAGATAGTCGCGCAATAGCCGCGTCGTCTTGAGGCACTGGCAGTGATAGGGGTCGCCCTTCTTGAGGTATTCGACCGGCATGCCGTGATAGGATGTGATCACCACATCCGGCTCGAAATCGAGCTTGGCCACGCCCTCCCGGATCGACTCACCCAGCGCCTTGATATAGCCCGGGTCATCAAAATAAGCCGGCGCCGTCCGCACCGCCGGCTGCCACCGCATGGTCTTGAGCGCATCAAAGGCCTTGTCATTGGCCGTCGCAGTCGTGGTCGCCGAATATTGCGGATAAAGCGGCACCAGCAACATCTTCTGGCACCCCGCCTGCTGCATCTTCTCCAGCACACTCTGGGTCGAAGGATTGCCATAGCGCATGGCAAATTCCACCACGACATCCTCGCCCTTGAGACGCTGTGCCAGGCTCTCCGTCTGTTCCCTGGTGATCACCCGCAAGGGGCTCTCATTCTTCTCCCGGTCCCATATCTGGGCATAGGCATGCCCCGCCTTTTGCGGCCTGACCGAAAGGATGACCAGATTGAGGATCGGCCACCAGAGCCATTTGGGTGTTTCGATCACCCGCGGATCGGAAAGAAATTCCTTCAGATACCGCCGCACACTCCAGTAATCGGTCGCGTCCGGCGTTCCCAGATTGAGCAGCAGCACCCCGATTTTCTGCTTGGGTACGGGCGGATGGTTCGGCGGCAGCTGAGCGGACATTGGGACCAGTTTGGAAATGTTCCAGTTTGGCCGGCACCTTACCCATTTCAGCCCGCAGCGCAAAGCGGCTATGGGTCGCGCCGCATTGGTGATCCAGTCCAGATCGCTGCCCGCAAAAGTGGTGCCGGTTCTGCGGTTCGGCAGCGCGACCGAATGGAGACCTAAAGGCTGGCCATCAGCAGCAGCACACCAAAGCCCAGCACGCAGACCGCCCCCACCAGTTCCGCCCACCACAAGATCGCCCCGGCAATGGCGCTGTCCGCCCCGCCAATGCGCCCCGCAAGCCCCTTCGCCGTCACCGCCAGCGTCGCTAATGCGGCAACCGTGATCGCCGTGCCCAGCCCCATCAGCAGCACCGCGGCAATACCGGCCGCCAGCAACCCCTGCGACAGAGCGAAAACCAGCACCACCAACGCCCCCGAACAGGGCCTCAACCCCACGGCCAGCACCACGCCCAGCTGCTCCCGCCAATTGCCGCGGATATCCCCGGGTCCAATGGCATGGTGCATATTGTGGTCGTGTTCGTGGTCATGGTCGTCATGCGGGTGATGGTGTTGGGCATGATCGTGCAAGTCCGGGCCGTCATGACCATGGAGATGCTCACGCGCCTTGTGCGCCAGATTGGTGTGATGATGGTGATGCCCCCAACCCAATATTTTGCGCAGGACAAGCCACAGCCCCAGCAGCGCCACCAGCGCATAGGACACCACACCCACCCAATGCGCCGCATCGCCCAGCGCCGTACTGGTCAGGTTCAACAGGCCAGCCAGCACCAGCACGAAACCGATCGCCACCACCGATTGCATCAGCGCCGACAACCCGCTCAGCGCGATACCGCGCCGCAACTGGCTCTCATTGGCCAGCACATAGGAGGAGATGACCACCTTGCCATGCCCCGGCCCGGCTGCATGCAGAATGCCATAGAGAAAGCTCAGCCCGCCCAGCACCCAAAAGGCCGTCCAGTCGCTGCGCAAGGCGTCCAGCGCATTGGTCAGGGCCGCATAGAAATCGCGCTGCTGCTGTTGCAGCCATCCGAAAAATCCGCTGCGCGGCAGGTTGAGCCCCACTTCGGGCGGCGGACCGCCAAAGGGCGCCGTGGGCCGGGCGCGCGCCACATCCGTCACCGCCTCCATGGCCGTTGCCGGTGCCGCCGCTGCACCGCAGGTCACCACGACCAGGCCCTGCGTGCCCCGCATGGCCGCCGCGAGATCGGGGGGCAGTTCGAGCACTTCGGGCCCCAGCGCGTAAAGCCGCTGCTCTACCTCTGGCGCCATCGGCACCGGCGGCTCGAGCCGCACCGCGCATCCCTCGGGCGCGTTTTCCAGCGTCACATCGGCCGGGTCATTGACCGTGATCGCGACGTAATATTCCGGGTCGTAAACACCCAGTTCGAACCGCTCGCCCACCGGCTGGGGCGCAATCGCGTCGATGGAAAAATCCAGCGTCACCCGATTGTCCCGGTAGGCCATGCCCTGGTCGCCCGCCGGCGCAAATGTCATGCCGTCGCCGGCATAGGTGTAAAAGCCGAAATCGACGAGCCCGGCCATGTTCTCGTCGGCAAGGTCCTGCATTTCGTCCGGCGTCACCTCGCCGTCGCCATTGGTGTCCAGGCCCTGCACCATCCACACCGAAAACGCGGTATCGAAGGTCCAGCTATGGTGCAGACCGGCCACCCGGCCGGCATCGTCGAAACGCACGACCGTCTTGGCATCGATCAGAATATGTGGATGCGCCAATACCGGCTGCGCGAAAAGTGCTGCCGCCAAGGCGGCAATGGCCGCACGCCCCCAAAAACCTGGCAATCTGGGCCCCTAATGGATTGGGTGGGCGGCGAACCACTCCACCAGATGGTCTATCAATGCCCGCACTTTGCCCGCCAGATGCCGCCTGTGCGGATAGACGGCCTGCAGCGTCTGCCCCACTGGCAGATAATCGGCCAGCACCGGCACGAGTTCGCCGGTCTGGATAACCGGTTCGGCGAGATAAGATGGCAATACGACAAAACCGAGGCCCATCACGGCCGCCGTGCGCGCGGCCAGCGGCGAATTGACTCGCAGCGGCCCACTGACCGGCACCGAAATGGTCTTCCCCTCTTCGGTGAAGCGCCAGTTCGACTGACCCTGCAGATTGACGTCTACGAGGCAGGGCATGTGTCTGAGGTCTTCGGGATGGGTGGGCGTCCCCACCCGCTTCAACAGTGCGGGCGACCCTCCCACCACGACATGCATATCCGAGATCTTGCGCGCAATCAGCGAGGAATCGGCCATGGTCGAGATGCGCAAGGCCACGTCGATCCCCTCATCGACCAGGTCGACATAGCGGTCCTCGAGCCTGAGATCGAGCGTCACCTTGGGATATTTGCTGAGATAGGCAAATATGGCCGGAGCCAGGGTGCTCTCGCCGAAATTGCGCGGCGCCGAGACGCGCAGCAGGCCGCGCGGTTCGGCCGTTTGCTCCGCAATATTGGCGTCCAGGTCGTCCAATTGCTGCAGCAGGCCCGAAGCCTCGCGATAATAGGCCTCGCCGGCCTCGGTCAGGCTCAGCTTGCGCGTCGTGCGATTCATCAGCCGCACGCCCAGATAATCTTCCAGATCGGTCACATATTTGCTCAGCAAGGCCTTGGAGCGGCCATGCTGGCGTGCCGCGGCCGAAAATCCACCCGCGTCGAAAACCTGCACAAAAGCGCGGATACGGGAAAGGTCCTGCGACATGAAGCGTCCGTTTGCTCAGAGCTGACCAATGGACGCATAACTCATCTGCATTGGGTGAACAATAACGGCTCTTGGTCGTTGAGCGATTAACGATAGGATGGAAAGCCCAATCGACGGCGACAAGGAGATCGGACTATTTTCCTGCCCATGTCCAGACCCTCTTCCCGCTCAACGCTATACCGGCTCATCGAAGCGGGCCAACTTGCGCATAAGGCGCTGCTGCTGCCCCTGGTCGAGAAGGGCCTCGAACCCGGCGACGATGCCGTCCTGTTCGTGCTCGGGCGTTCCGGAACAACGGAAGCCGATCTGGCCGCGGAACTGGACCTGCCGATCGAGATGCTGACCCCGCGGCTCGAACGCCTCGCCAGCCGCGACTTCATCACGCGCCAGGCCGTTGGGCCCGAATTGGAACCGGGCCTGGCGCTGACCGCGCGCGGCGTGCGCGTTCGCAACGCCCTGGCGGATCATTGGGCACAGCTTGAGGAAGCGCTGATGGGCGAACTCAAGACCAAGCAGCGCAAGAAGCTGGCCGAAGCGCTCGGCCGCTTCGTGGAATTGCTCCGCCTGTAGCGCCCGTCCGGTGCGGCGACGCCGGGCCCCTTAAGGCTTAACACGTCGTTCAGCTTGGGTTCAGGCGCGATACGCTTAAGTGAGGCCAAGGCTTGATTGCCACCCCATCAGGAAGGAGTCCCCGCATGACCCTTAAGAACAAACTCATGGCCGCCGGCGTTGCCACCGTGGCCGTGCTCGCGACCACCATGGCCGCATCGGCCGCGTCCGCCATCGCCACGGGCAATGTCAATGTGCGCTCGGGCCCCGGCACCGGCTTCCGCGTCGTGGATACGTTGCGCCGCGGCGAGCAGGTCGATGTCCAATATTGCCGTGGTAGCTGGTGCTATGTCGAAAAGCGCGGCCCCGATGGCTGGGTTTCGGCCAATTATCTCAGCAGCGGCCGCCCGAGCTGGGACAATGACTGGGATGACGATTACTGGGAACGCCCGCGCCCGCCCCGTCCGCCCCATTGGACCCCTTATCCGCCGCGCCCGCCGCATTGGAACCCGCGCCCCCGCCCGCTGCCCATCTATCCGAGCAATCCGAGCGCCAGCATGTGCTTTAACGGCCCCAACGGATATTTCTGCATCGGCACCTGATCCGCAGCCCATACACTGCAAGCGCCGCCTCCGGGCGGCGCTGTCCTTTTGGCACGGCTACCCGCCCTCAATCCGCATTCGGCACCGCTTCCTCGGCCACCTTCGGCACCCGCCTCACGCTCTCCCGCGCCATGACCACCAGGCCCGCAGCCACGATCACGCTCGCACCCAAGAGGGACAGAGGGTCGATCCACTGCCCGAACACTACGATGCTGAGCACAATCGCCCAGGGCAGCGAGAAATAATTGAACGGCTGCAAAACGCTCGCTGGCGCCATGGTCAGGGCAACGGTCATCACACCATGCCCGGCACAGGTCGTCGCCATCACCACCAGCACCAGTGCAAAATCTGCCCATCCCATGGGCTGCCAGAAAAACAATCCGACACCACTCGACAGCACCAGGCCCACCAGCGCCGAATAGGTCATGCTGGTCGCCGCACTGTCGAGCGCCGCCACCTTGCGCGTCACCACGATGTAAAGCGCATAGAAAGCGGCCGAGGCCAGGGCGAACAGCGCTCCCAAATCCATCGGCACGCCGCCGGGCCGCATGATTATCAGCGCCCCGGCAAAACCGGCACCCACCGCCGCAAAGCGAAACAGGCCAACCGTCTCACCCAGCAAGGGAATGGCAAACACCGTCACCAACAGCGGATAGAGAATAACGATAGCCTGCAAATCCCCCAGCGCCACCACCTGCAGGGCCAGTGCGAAGCACCAGATATCGGCCATCAGCAGCACGCCGCGCAGCACTTGCAGGCGCGGTGCGCGCGTTTGCAGTGCCCGCCGCAATGGCGCTTGCCGCGCCACCAGCGCCAGCGCAAAAACGGCAAAGCCCCAATAGCGCATCATGGTGATCTGGAACGGCGAATAATCCTGCATCAGGATCTTGGCCACCACGTCCTGAACACCAAAGACGCCAATCGTGAGCAGGGTAAGTGCAATGGCACGACCGACCTGATCGGTCGCCTGCGAAACAGGAGAGACGGACATGAAAAACTCGGTTCGATAGCGCCCCGCAGAACGCGCCGCGAGGCGCCGGAAATTCTGCCCCGATCAGGCCTTTGACATGCTCGACTTGATCAGACCGGCAATGGCTGTCAGGAGCCCGCCGCCGACCAGGCCGGTCGCGCCCTGCCCGGCCAGAGCACCAAAGTCCAGTCCACCGGTCGTTCCGGCAGCACCGGCCGCCGCACCCACCAGCGAATCCAGGCCCGGAATCATGCCGGCCAGCCAGGTCCCTGCCAGCCCGCCAATCGCGCCGACAATGGAATTGCCGGCAGTGCCGAGGTTGAGCTGTTTTGCCAATTGTCCGATAACATTGCCGCCGGCGCCGCCAGCGATCAATTGCACCAGGATGGGCAAGATCACGTCCATAATTTCCCCCTCTAATTGCGCAGAACCTCCCGTCCTGCCACATGATGAGGCTACGCCTGTTACAAATTCTGGCAAGGCAAAAAACCCTGCTGCCAGAGATTGTCTCTTGGCACAATTACGCCCGATGCGGCCCCTGCAACCGATTGATGACGCAACCCCTTCCGGCCTATGGTCTGCGCAATGTCCAATTCTCGTCCTCATTCCCCGATTCAGCCCCAGGCCGTCGCGCTTGTCACTGGCGCCGGCGACCGCATTGGCGCGGCTATCGCGACCGCATTGGCCCAAGCCGGCCACGCCGTGGTGATCCACTTCCGGTCCGACCGGAGCGGCGCCGAAGCGGTGCGAGACGAGATTCGGGCCTCGGGCGGCCGCGCCGAGACGATACAGGCCGACCTGACCCAGCGCCCCCAACGCGCCCGGCTCATGGCCGATGCGGCAGCACATTTCGGCCCCTTGACCACCCTGATCAACAATGCCTCCGCCTTCGAGCCAGACAGTGCGCAGGATGTCGACGAGGCGCTGTGGGACACGCATTTTGCCATCCATGCCGAGGCCCCTATTTTCCTGGCTCGCGACTTTGCCGCCCAGCTTCCCGCCGGCCTCGAAGGCAATATCGTCAATATTGTCGATGAGCGCGTCCTGCGGCCCAGCCCGGCCTATTTCAGCTATTTCCTTTCAAAATCGGTGCTGTGGACGGCAACCCAGATTCTGGCACAGTCTCTGGCCCCGACCATACGCGTCAACGCCATCGGTCCCGGACCGGTCCTGCCCAATGCCCGCCAGAGCCAGGCCGAATTCGACCAGGCAGTCGCCGGCCTGCCCCTGGGCCGCAATGCTGGCCCCGAGGCCATCGCCAAGGGTGTATTGGCTATCCTCTCCATGCCGTCCTATACCGGCCAGATGCTGGCGCTCGATGGTGGGCAGCATCTCAGCTACCCCGCGCGACGGGGCCCGACACCACGATCATGACTGACACCTCCGACACATCCAGCCCCCTGCCCTCCGGCCCCGAGGTCATTCGCGCCTTTGTGCGCACCTTGCCGGCCGCCCCGGGTGTCTATCGCATGCTCGATGCCGAAGGCGGCGTGATCTATGTGGGCAAGGCGCGTTCGCTCAAATCCCGCGTCACCAACTATACCCGCCCCGAAGGTCTGCCGGTCCGCATCCAGCGCATGATCGCGGCCACGGTCTCAATGGAATTCGTCCGCACCGAGACCGAGTCCGAGGCGCTGCTGCTCGAAGCCAATCTCATCAAGCGCCTGCGCCCGCGCTTCAACGTGCTTCTGCGCGACGACAAGAGCTTTCCCTATATTCTGATTACCGGCGATCACGAGGCGCCCGAACTCACCAAGCATCGCGGTTCGCGCCGCCGCAAGGGCCACTATTTCGGCCCCTTCGCCTCGGCAGTCGCCGTCAGCCGCACCATTGCCAGCCTGCAAAAGGCCTTCCTCTTGCGCAATTGCTCTGACAGTTTCTACGCCGCCCGCACCCGTCCCTGCCTCCAATATCAGATCAAGCGCTGCGCCGGCCCCTGCACCCGCGAGATCAGCCTTGAGGGCTATGCCGAGCTGGTTGAGGACGCCCGGCAATTCCTGTCCGGAAAATCCGACGCTGTGCGCAATCACCTGCAAGCCGACATGAACAAGGCGGCCGAAGACCTCGATTTCGAGCGCGCTGCCCTTATTCGCGACCGTCTTTCGGCCCTGGCACTGATCCAGTCGCAGGGCGACGCCACGGCCCGCTCGGTCGAGGAAGCCGACGTCTTCGCCATCCATCACGAAGGCGGTCAGTTCTGCGTGCAGGTCTTCTTCTTCCGCGCCTTTCAGAACTGGGGCAATCACGCCTTCCGCCCCAAGGCCGATGACAGCCTCAGCGATGCCGAAGTGCTCGAAGCCTTCCTGGTCCAGTTCTATGAGGATCGCACGCCGCCAAAACTGGTCCTGCTCAGCCACGACATGGCCGAACCGGCGCTGATCGAGGAGGCCCTTTCGTCTCGCGCTGGCCGCAAGGTGCGCATTGAAATACCCCAGCGCGGCGAAAAGCGCGATTTGGTCAATCACGCCCTCAACAATGCAAAGGAAGCGCTGGGCCGCCAATTGGCCGAAGGCGCGTCCAACCGCACCCTGCTCGAAGGCGTTGCCGAAATCTTCGGCCTGGAAGAGACGCCGCGCCGTATCGAAGTCTACGACAATTCCCACATCTCCGGCACCAATGCGGTCGGCGCCATGATCGTGGCGGGTGAGGAAGGCTTTTCCAAAAAGCACTATCGGACCTTCAATATCAAATCGACCGACATCACCCCGGGCGATGACTTCGGCATGATGCGCGAAGTGCTGACGCGCCGCTTTTCCCGGCTCGCCACTGAAAGCGAGACCGACGCCGAAGACGAGCAGACCGGCATGCCTGATTGGCCGGACGTCGTCTTCATCGACGGTGGCGCCGGCCAGCTCAATGCCGTGCGCGAGGTCATTGCCGAATTGAACCTGCCGCGCGAGGTCACCTTCATCGGCATTGCCAAGGGCGAAGAGCGTGACGCGGGGCGCGAGAAATTCTTCATCGAAGGCCGCGACGCCTTCATGCTGCCGCACCGCGACCCGGTCCTTTACTACGTGCAGCGCCTGCGCGACGAAGCCCACCGCTTCGCCATCGGCACCCACCGCGCCCGCCGCAAGAAGGATGTGGTGAAGAACCCGCTCGACGAGATCGACGGCATCGGCCCCGCGCGCAAGCGCGCGCTCCTCAACCATTTCGGCTCCGCCAAGGCCGTCTCCCGCGCCTCCCTGGCCGACCTGCAGGCCGTACCGACAATCTCAGCTGCCATGGCACAATTGATCTACGATCATTTCAACCGGACCTAGTTGCGTCACGCCACGATCCTTGGCGCGTCGAAATCCGCCCAGCCCGCTCGTCGCATCGGCATAACACAGGAGCGTCCGATGAAATTCATCACCATGGTCAAGACTCTCAATCCCGAGACGGCCATCCAGCCGCCCCCCGAGCTCATGGCCGCCATCGTTCAGCTCGGCATGGAGGCCGGCGCGAAAATGACCGAAACCGGGGGCATGGCCCTCGCCGGCACCGTCACCACCCGCAAGGGTCACATGGTCACCGATGGCCCCTTTGCCGAAGCCAAGGAAATGGTCGGCGGTTACGCCATTTATGAGCTCGACAGCGACGCCGAAATCGTCGAATGGACCCAGCGCTTCATCGATCTGCACCGCAAGCATTGGCCCCAATGGGACGGCGAAGTCACCATCCTTCATCTGCAACAGTTCAATATGGCTGGCTGAATAGCGGGGCGCCTGCAAATAAGACGCAACAATAGGCGCCCCATGCCCAGTGCGACCTCCCCCATGACAAAGAATCGCTCTAGCTTCCCTTTCCCAAGGGGAGCAACCCGATGCCACCGATCATTTCCGCCTCTGGCGTGGGCAAGACCTTTCGCCAGCTCAAGCGCCAGTCCGGCTTTGGCGGCGCGCTAAAGAGCCTGTTCTCGCGCGACTATACCGAAATCCGGGCCGTCGACGGCATCAGCTTTGCCATTGAGCCGGGCGAGGCGGTCGGCTATCTCGGCCCCAACGGCGCCGGCAAATCGACCATGATCAAGATGATGACCGGCATCCTGACGCCCACGGCCGGCGCGCTCTCGGTGCTGGGCCGCGAACCCCATAGCCACCGCATGATCAATGCGAGCGAGATCGGTGTCGTCTTCGGCCAGCGCAGCCAGCTCTGGTGGGACCTGCCAGTGCGCGACAGCTACGATCTCAACCGTCACATCTACGACATTCCCGAGCCCCGCTTCGCCGATAACCTGGCCTATCTCACCCAGATGCTGGACATGGCCTCCTATATCGAGCGGCCCGTGCGCCAGCTCTCCCTGGGCCAGCGCATGCGTGCCGAGATCGCCATGGCGCTGCTGCACGACCCAAAAATTCTGTTCCTCGACGAGCCGACCATAGGCTTGGACGTCGTCGCCAAGGATGTCGTTCGCAAATTCCTCGCCGAGATCAATCGCCAGCGCGGCACCACCATCATCCTCACCACCCACGACCTCGTCGACATCGAGGAAATCTGCCCGCGCCTGATCATGGTAGACGATGGCAAGCTGCTCTTTGACGGCGAGCTGAAGCGCCTGCGCACCACGCTTGGCTCGCGCCGCCGGCTCATGCTGGAATTCGCTGCCGACCCTGGCCCGATCAGTCTCGCTTCAGCAACCCTGGTGGCCGACGAAGGCAGCGCCAAACACTTCCTGCTCGAAGACGAGAATGTCTCGCTACTGGATGTTCTCGCCGAGCTTGGCCGCGGCCACGGCCTTAAGGACGTCAAGCTCGAGGAACCCGACATCGAGGAGGTCATCCGCACCTTCTACCAGAATAAGCCCAACCTGGCCGGTGCGGCGCCATGAGAGTGAATGCTTACCCCGCCTTTACGGCAACCGCCTTCACCTCGCGCCTCGCCTATCGCAATCAGGTCTGGTCCAGTTTTTTCGGCGAACTGGTCGCCACCTTCGCCTTCATCGCGGTCTGGACAGCGGCTTTTTTGGGTAGAGGTACGGTCGACGGCGTCACCCTGCCCGACATGGTGACCTATGTGCTCATCGCCGGCCCACTGCTCAACTGGAACACTACCCGCTATATCCGCGAGGTTGGCGACGCCATCCGTACCGGCGATGTCACCACATTTCTGCTCAAACCGCTGCACTACCCGGCCTTGCTGTTCTTCAATCAGCTGGGCAATAACGCCTTCGAACAGCTGACTATCACCGTGCCCGTCGCCATCATTGTGGCTGCCACTGTCGGCCTGCTACCCCCGGCGAGCGTCGCCCATGGCATGCTCTTTCTGGCCTATTGGGTGGTGTCCTGGGGCATAATGTTTCTCTTGGCAACGCTGACCGCGATGCTGGCCTTCTGGCTCCTGACAGCCTTCGCCCTCGACTGGTTTCTGCGTGGTATCATGGCCGTGGCATCCGGCGCCATCGTGCCTCTCTGGTTTATGCCCGCACCCCTGGCTGCGGTTCTGGGCTACTTGCCATTCGCCTGGGTAAGCTACTATCCAAGCGCCGTCTATCTGGGCAAGCTCGACCCCGCCTCCTCCTGCCTGCATCTCGCCATTGGCTGCGCCTGGCTTGCCGCGCTCGTAGGCATGTTGATCTGGCTCTGGTCCCGCATGCGCCACCGCCTCGTCGTGCAGGGAGGCTGAGCATGTCCAGCGTTCTAAAAGTACTTCCGCATCTGATCGGCATCCATATCCGCACTCATATGGAGTACCGGGGCGCCTTGCTTATCGGCTGGATCGCACAGGCCATAGGCTATGCTGGCGTTTATGCATCCATCGCCCTGCTCCTGGCGCGCTTCGAAAATCTCGGCGGCTGGACCTGGCCGCAAATGGCTCTGCTGCTGGCCTTCCACCTGCTGGCCTATGCCTTGGGTGCATCGCTCAGCTTCGTGCAGTTTCGCGACATGGAGGAGAAGGTCCGCCTCGGCACCTTCGATGCCATCCTCGTCAAACCCATCGGCCCTTGGACCTTTCTCGCCTTTTCCGGCCTCAACATCGAATATGGCGGTCACATCGCGCTGGCCATCGGCCTCATGGCCTGGTCGGTCTCCAGCCTCGCTATCGATTGGTCGCCTGGCCTCGCCCTCTATTTCATCGCCGCCATCGTCAGCGCCGCCATGCTCACCGCAGCCTTGATGACCATGATCGGCGCCACCGCCCTCATTTGGGTGCGCTCGCGCCATCTGTTCTCGATCTTTTTCGGCTTCTGGGAACTGGCGCGCTACCCGCTCAATATCTTCCCTTGGCCCCTGCAGATCATGATGATCACCTTCGCCCCCCTGGGCTTTCTCGCCTTTGTGCCCACTGCCGTGGCCCTGGGCAAACCCGTTCCCATTCTGGGCGATTGGGCCGGTCCCGCATCCCTGGCCATCGGCCCGCTCTTTGTGCTCATCGCCATGGCGCATTGGCGTCATTGCCTGCGCAACTATCAGGGCGCCGGCGGCTAATGGGGGGCTTGCGCCTCGACCAAAGTAGGGACTCGACAAGTCTTCGACTCGTCGCTAACAATCTCGTCCATGATCAACACCGCGACCTTCTTTTGGTACTTTAGCTATCCGCTCCCGGCGGAGGCTATTGCGCGCGTGTGATCTGACCCCAGACAAGACCACCAAATCGCAAGCCAGCCGCCCGACTTCCGAGGCGGCTTTTTTGTTGGCCCCTCCGGAATATCTCCCAGAGGACCACCAAATGCTTAAATCCACCGACGACCTGCGCATCACCGAAATCAAGCCGCTGACCACGCCCATCGAGGTCATGCACCAGCATCCGCGTACCGACGCGGCCACGCGCACTGTCATTTCCGCCCGCCACGCCTTCCACAATATCCTTGCCGGCAACGACGATCGCCTGGCCGTTATTGTTGGTCCCTGCTCCATTCACGATCCCAAAGCCGCGCTCGACTATGCGAGCCGCCTCGCCCCGCTGCGCGAAAAGCTTGGCGATCAGCTTGAGATCATCATGCGCGTCTATTTCGAAAAGCCGCGCACCACTGTGGGCTGGAAGGGACTGATCAACGATCCTGATCTCGATGGCAGCTTCAATATCGATCATGGCCTGCATACGGCCCGCGCTCTGCTGCTCGATATTGCCAATCTCGGCCTGCCCGCCGCCTGCGAATTCCTCGATATGACCACGCCGCAATATCTGGTCGATCTCGTCGCCTGGGCGGCCATCGGCGCGCGGACGACCGAAAGCCAAATTCACCGCGAACTGGCCTCGGGCCTCTCCTGCCCGGTCGGCTTCAAGAACGGCACCGATGGCAATATCAAGATCGCGCTCGATGCCGTGCTCTCCGCCTCCCAGCCGCACCATTTCATGGCCGTCACCAAGGATGGGCGCTCTGGGATTGCGGCCACCACCGGCAATGAAGATTGTCACATCATCCTGCGCGGCGGCAAAACCACCAATTACGATGCCGAAAGCGTCGATTCGGCGGCGCACGCCGCCATCAAGGCAGGTCTCAATCCCGCGCTGATGATCGATGCCAGCCACGCCAACTCGTCCAAGAAGCCGGAAAACCAGCCCCAGGTTCTCGCCGAGATCGGCAACCAGCTCGCAGCCGGCGACAAACGCATCATCGGCGTCATGGTGGAATCCAATCTCGTCGCCGGTCGCCAGGACCTCGTGCCCGGCCTGGACCTCGTCTACGGCCAGTCCATCACCGATGGCTGCATCGATTGGGACACCACCGTCACCGCCCTCGAAACCCTTGCCGACGCCGTCGAAAAGCGCCGCGAGGTAAACAAGAAGGCCGTGGCATAGATACCCCCACCCTCATTCCCTCCCCACAAGGGGGAGGGAGGCGCTGTGACGGCGCCTCGGTTCCTTCACGCCCTCCCCCTTGTGGGGAGGGAAGCTGAGCAGGACTTAGCTTGCTAAGTCCGTCGCGAAGCAGGGTGGGGGTGACGACCCATCCAAGCGCACCATCTCTGAGCTTGACCCCTCCCCCGCCATCCTGTTCTCTCGCGCCATGAACCGGAACCCACTCTTCCTCGTCCCCAATATCATCACCATCGCCCGCATCGCGGCGATCATTCCCATCGCGGCCCTGGTGATGTCGGGCGACCCAACGGCCCGCGCCATTGCGCTCGCCCTCTACATCGCCGCGGCCGCCAGCGACTGGGTCGATGGCTATCTTGCCCGCGCCTGGAACCAATATTCCGATCTCGGGCGCATGCTCGATCCCATTGCCGACAAGATTCTCGTCATCATCCTCATTACCGTGCTCGCCTGGGACCGCAGCCTGTCAGCGCTTGATCTGGTCCCGGCCATTGCCATTCTCTTCCGCGAAACCTTCATTCCTGGCCTGCGCGAGTTTCTCGGCAACAAGACCGTGGTCCTGCCGGTCACGAAACTGGCCAAGTGGAAGACAACAATCCAGCTTGTCGCCTTGGGCATAGTCATCGCCGAACCAATCATACCGGGCCTTACGCTGGTGTCGGACGTAGTCCTCTGGGTCGCCGGCGCCATTACCATATGGACCGGCTGGGCCTATCTCCGCGCCTCCTGGCCACATCTGTCGGGGATCGGCAAATGAGGGTTCTCTATTTCGCCTGGTTGCGCGAACGGCTCAATCGCGCCAGCGACGAGGTGGCTCCGCCGCCCGAAATCGTCACCCTTGCCGATCTCGTGATCTGGCTACGCGCCCGGGACGAAGCGCTGGACCTCGCCATGGCCAACCCGGCCATTTTCAAGCTCTCGCGCGATGCCCGCATTGTGCCTTGGGATACGCCAATTGCCGGGGCCCGCGAGATCGCCATTCTGCCCCCCATGACGGGCGGCTGAGATGATCCGGGTCACTGCCGACCGCTTCGACCCCGGCGCCGAGGCCAGCGCGTTCCAGGCCGCCCATGTCGAAGCCGGCGCCATGGTCACCTTCACCGGCCTAGTCCGTTCGAGAGCTGACGACCCAATCAGTGCCCTTATTCTCGAATGTTATCCCGAACTGGCGGAAAACGAGCTCACCGCCATGCGGCAAGCCGCCATCGCCCGGTTCGGCCTCATCGACGCCGCCATCATCCACCGCCATGGGCGCCTGGTGCCGGGCGAAACCATCATGATGGTGGCAACGCTTGCCCCCCATCGTCAGGCGGCCTTCGACGGCGCCCAGTTCCTCATGGACTACCTCAAGACCGACGCCCCCTTCTGGAAACAGGAGGAAACGGCAAAGGGCCTGCGTTGGGTCGAAGCGAAAACCGAAGACGACGCAGCCCGGCAGCGGTGGACCTAGTCCCTCTCATCCGGCGCTGCGCGCCACCTTCCCTCGATGAGGAAAAAATAGCGACAAACACTCTGCATGTTCCTCTCCCCATCGGGGAGAGGTGGCTCGGCGAAGCCGAGTCGGTGAGGGGAGACGTCCACAAATAAAAAAGGCCGGACATTCCTGCCCGGCCCTTTCACATTCAAATCCGGCGAAACCTACTCAGCCGCCGCCTTTTTCGGCTGCACCGCAGCCGCATAGGCATCGATCAGCGTCCGGCAGCCTTCGGCCGGGGTAAAGGCATAGTCACCGATCAGCGACACCGGCGTCACTTCCGCCGCAGTCCCGGTCAGGAAGCATTCGTCGAACTGGCTCAGTTCTTCGGGCTTGATATGCCGCTCGGTCACGGTGAAGCCGTTCTCCTTGGCCAGCGCGATCACGGTCTGCCGGGTAATGCCGTTCAGGAAGCAATCCGGCGTGGGCGTGGTGATGTCCTTGCCCTTGACGAAGAACACATTGGCGCCGGTGGCCTCGGCCACATAACCGCGATAGTCCAGCATCAGCGCATCGGCATAGCCATTGGCCATGGCCGCGTCCTTGGAGAGTGTGCAGATCATGTAAAGACCCGCAGCCTTGGCCGAAGACGGGATCGTCTCCGGGCTTGGGCGCTTCCACTTGCTCCATTCCAGGCGAATGCCCTTGAGCTTTTCTTCCACCGAGAAATAGCTCGGCCACACCCAGGCGGCGATTGCCACGTGAATGGTATTGTTGCGGGCGGGAACCGACAATTCTTCCGAGCCGCGCCAGGCCACGGGGCGCACATAGGCATCGACCAAATTGTTCTTTTCCAGCACCAGCGCCTTGGCCGCGTCGATTTCGTCAGCCGAATAGGGGAAGGGCTTCATGTCGAGCAGGCTGGCCGAGCGGATCAGGCGATCCGTATGCTCACGCGACTTGAAAATCTCCCCGCCATAAGCCCGCTCGCCCTCGAATACCGAGCTGGCATAGTGCAGGCCGTGCGTCAGCACATGCACCTTCGCCTCTTTCCAGGGTTTGAATTCACCATCAAACCAGATCCAGCCATCGCGCTGGTCCATAGGCAGGCCTGCCATTGTTCCTCTCCGAAAATTTTGTCTCGCGCCGTTCTTGTCGAATGCGCCGTTTGCTCAATCATGCATCAGGGTCAAACCCTTGGCAAACCGGAACGGCTCTGGGATAAGTCGAAGCAGCGGCGCCGATGGAGGGACAATGCCAGCGGATCAAAAAAATGTCAACAAGGCTGACATAAATTCTCTGGCCGATCAGGCGCACCTGCCGCTCGACATTATGGGCCTGTTCTTCTTTGCCTATCGCGACTTCACCGGCGACGCCGATGCGCTGCTCGAGCGTCAGGGCTTTGGCCGGGCCCATCACCGCGTGCTCTATTTCGTCAATCTGCGGCCCGGCATGCCGGTCGCCGACCTACTCGACATTCTCAAGATCACCAAGCAGAGCCTGGCCCGGGTGCTGCGCCAATTGATCGACAATGGCTATGTCGAGCAGCGCACCGGCCATGCCGACCGGCGCCAGCGCCTGCTCTTTGCCACCGACAAGGGCCGATCCTTTTTCGGCCAGCTCTCGGAATCCCAGGCCAGCCGCATCGATGCCTCGATCGATGCTCTGCCGCCAGAGGCCGCCAATATGGTCCGCCGCTTCCTCATCGGCATGGTCGACCCAGCCGACCGCTCCGTGCTCGACCGGCTGAACCTGACCAGCAAACTTTGAAAGCGGCCTAACCGCGCCCCAGTTCTTCGCTGCGCTTATGCGCCGCCGCAACGGCCCGCTCGATCAGCGGCGTCAGCCCGTCGTCACCCATCAGCACATTCAGCGCCGCCGCCGTCGTGCCATTGGGCGAGGTGACATTCTGCCGGAGCACACCCACTGGCGCCGGATCGGCCTCCATCAGCGCCGCCGCACCGATCACCGTCTGCCGCGCCAATTGCATGGCCACGGCCTCGGGCAATCCCTGCTTGACCCCGGCCGCCGCCATCGCCTCCACCAGGTTGAACACATAGGCCGGGCCGGACCCCGACACCGCCGTCACCGCATCGAGGTCACTTTCGGCATCGAACCAGGCCACCTGTCCGGCCGCCGACAGCAGCGCATCGGTCACCGCGCGATCTTTCTCGCTCACATCGGGCCCGGCCACCGCGCCGGTAACCCCCTTGCCGATCTGCGCCGGCGTATTGGGCATGGTGCGCACCACCCGCCCCGTTTCCAGCCCCGCCGATAGTGTCGCAATCGAAATCCCTGCCGCGATGGACAGCGCCAGCGTCTGCGGCCCGACCGCCTGTTTCAGCCCTTCCATCACATCGCCAATAATCTGCGGCTTGACCGCCAGCACCAACACATTGGGCTCCAGCCCCACAGCCTCGGGATAGATTGCAAGGCCATAATCCGCCGCCAGCTCTTTTGCTGCGTCGCTCGGCGCCGGATCGACCAGCACCAGATTGCTCCCCGGCAGCCCGGCATCGAGCCAGCCGCGTGCCAGCGCCATACCCATCTTGCCGGCGCCAACCAGCATGACGGGACCCAAAGTCCTCAGATTTGCCTGCATTATGCTTCGCCTACTGTCTCGAACATCACATGGCTCAGCGCATCGGCGGCCGATTTTCCGGCCCAGACGACGAACTGGAACGCCTGATAGTAGAGATCGCAACTATCGGTAGCAGAACGCAACAGCGCCTCGCATTGTTGCGGCGAAACATCCGCCCCGCCCGTCAGCAGGTGCGAATTGCGGAACAGCACCACGCCTTCCTTGTTCCAGATGTCGAAATGGCCGATCCAGAGCTGCTCATTGATCAGGCTGATCAATTGCTTGATTTCGCTCCGGCGCCCCTCAGGCACCTTGAGATCGAAAGCGCAGGCAATATGCAGGCTTTCCAGATCTTCCATCCAGTTGAACGAGACGTGATAATCGCTCCACCCCCCGCGCACGGAAATGGAAATTTCGTCGGCATCCTGCCGCTCGAAAGTCCAGTCATTGATCGATGCGATGTGCTCGACAAGGTCCACCGGATGGGAGACGCGGTCGGGCTCATATTCAATCAGGGACATGCAGAAAGTCCGTCCTAAACAGGGAGTTAGTCGTCCACGCGGCCGTGTTGGCCACCACTCTGGGATTACGCAGGGATAACAACGCCGCCGTCCTCACGGCCCGAGAATCGTCCCTGATCCGAACCCTACACCGCGTCTCTGATTCAGGGGACGCGAGGAAAAGGGAGAACACCATTCTCTTGTGGATGATGATTGGGCCGCCATGGTTAACGAGGCGTTAAAACGCCCGGCCCACCTGTCTCGAATTGAAGCTTATTCACACTTCGAACCGTGCCGCAGGCAAATTCGCTCCAGTGGAGCGAATTTAGGCGAGAAGGCCATGAGAGCTACGCTCGAATGGCAGAGCCACGCGAGGCCCACCGGCCGTAGCAGATCTGGGAGCGGGTCAAAAACCCTGTCCTCAGGAGGACCCTACCCAAGGCTCTCCGGTCCCACCCAGCCGAACCGCAGCGCGTCACCCCAATTGGGAAAACCATTCTCCTCAGCCATGCGCGCCGCCGCTTCGGTATCATATGGCACCGAGATCAGCGCCGTCTGCCACTTGCCCAGCCGCCGCTCGACAATGGCATAATGCGCATCGGGCGAGCCGCGTACCAATTGCATGCCCACTGAACCCGGATTGACCAGGAGCCGCCCGTCGCTGAGCCGAAGCGTGCGGGCAATATGGGTGTGTCCGCAAAGGATCACCGGCTGGTCCAGCCCCACCGCCTCGCGCTCCACCTCGGCCTCCGAGGGCAGCCGCGTCGTCCGTCCGTCGAAGAAATTGTCGAGCCAGGGCGCCTCATCATCGCTCGGCGTGCCATGGCACATGAAAACCGCATCGCCCAGCTTGGCCGTCGCCGGCAGACCACCCAGCCAGTCGAGCTGCTCCGGGCGCAATCTTTCGCGCGCAAACACATCCACCGACCAAGGCTCGGGCCGCCCCAGAAGGTTCATCACCCAGCGATCGTGATTGCCGCGAATGGCGACCGGATTGAGCCCCATGATCCGCTCGGCAGCGCCCGCGGGGTCAATCGGCCCGCTCACATGGTCGCCCAGGCACACCACCGCGTCCACGCTCTGGCGCGCCATATCCTCCAGCACCGCATCGAGCGCTGGCACATTGCCATGCACATCGGAAAGGACCGCGACCCGCATCGATCCGGCCCGCCTGCTCTAGGAGGCAGCCTTGTCGCCGCGCAGCGCCGCAATCTCCTTGCGCAGCGCCTCGATTTCCTCGCCCTGCACCTGCACCAGCTCGCGCAGCGCGTCGAAATCCTCGCGCTTGACCAGGTCCATGTCGTTGACGATCCGCTGCGCCTGCGATTTGACGACGGTCTCGACCTCCCGCCGCACCCCGTCGGCCACCCCAGCCGCTTCATTCATCACCCGGCCCAACCCGTCAAAAATCTTGTTGTTCTGGTTCATGGCACGGCTCCGCGTCGTGGAAATTTTCTGCTCCCCGATATGTAGGCGATGGCTACGGGATTGACCAGTGCGGCCAATAATCACCGCAGGCGGCCCAATCCGGCATGGCGCCGCCATGCATGCCGGATTGGCAGCTGTGTCAGATTTCAGGTGGATCGTCTTAGCTGGCCCAAGCCACCGCATCGGCCCCGGCAGGCAGGCGCATGGGTGCCGACGAATCCGTCGCTGCGCGCCAGACGACCTCTGCGACATCGACCGATAACGTCTTGGGTGCATTGGGATCTCGCAAGCCAGCGACGACCTGTTGTGCGAACACGTCATAGGCCTCTGGAAACCCTCCTTCGCCCCGAAGTCGCGCGAGTGCCGTTTGACCAAAGCTGGTGCCGGGAGCAGAGCCCGGCAGCACGATTTTCACGGTGATCCCAAACGGCGCGAGTTCCAGCGCAAGAGATTCGGTAAAGGCATTCACCGCAGCCTTACTGGCTGTGTACACTGAGAGCAAAGGCAGCGGCCGCATCGTCACGCTCGAGGTCACATTGATGATAAGACCACTCCGGCGCGCCCGAAACTGCGGCAACACCGCCTGTATGACCCGCATCGTGCCAAGCGTATTGGTTTCGAACACGTCTCGCGCCGTATCGATCGCGGTGCCTTCCAGGGCATTGAGCCAACCGATGCCAGCATTGTTCACCAGCACGTCGATGGGGCCTGCAGCATCCAGGGCATTCTTTACGCTCGCGTCATCGGTAACATCGAGTGGCAGCACGGTGATATTCTCTGACGCTGGCAACACATCCTCACGCGGGGACCGCATGGTGGCAACGACCTTCCAGTCGCGCTCGGCAAAAGTCTTGGCTATATCCAGGCCAAATCCAGAGGAGCAGCCGGTGATCAGAATGGTCTTCATTGCGGGGTCCTTTCGCTACATGTCCTTGCCCCGCTGATGTGGATCAGCTAATTAGGACTTTCTATAATGCAATATCCTAAATGCATTAGCGAACGTCCGAATGATCGATCCTTTGGCCGAAATTGTCACCATGCTGCAGCCGCGCCTGCCTTTCTCCAAGGCGGCGAGCGGCTCGGGGTCCTGGCGTGTCGACGGGGATGGGGATGGCAGACCCGTCTTCGCAGTCATGTTGGAGGGAGCGGCGCGCCTCGCCGTCAATGATCAACCCGAGATTGAACTCCGGGAAGGCGACTTTATCCTGATCCCGGCCGCCGATCGCTTCGTCATGTCCAACAATGGCAATCGCGCGCCACCCGCAACAGATCCACTCCGCGTGACCATGTTGGCCGATGAAACCCGGCACGGCGATCCGGAAGGGGCGCCCAATATGCGGATATTGATCGGTCGCCTGGCCTTCGCATCTCCAGACTCGACACTGGTCTTCGCCTTGCTCCCCTGTCTGCTGCATATCAGGGGTCAGAGCCGGTTGACAGCGCTGGTCCAGATGATCCGGAACGAAGCGCAAAACCAGCGCCCGGCCAGGGACATCATTCTTGAACGGCTTCTGCAGGTCTTGCTCATCGAGGCTCTGCGCTCCGATGCGGCCGCCCTTGAGACGCCGGGCCTGCTGCGCGGTCTTGCCGACCGGCAACTCGCCGGCGCGATCCGCCTGATGCACGAAGATCCCGCCAGGTCCTGGACGGTGGAAGAATTGGCCAAGGTCGCGACACTGTCGCGGTCTGTGTTTTTCGACAGGTTTCAGAAGCAGACCGGTATGGCGCCGATGGAATACCTGCAATCCTGGCGCATGGCACTGGCCAAGGACATGCTGCGCCGCCGGGACGGTGGCATCAAGACGATAGCCCAGCGCGTTGGCTATGGTTCGGCCAGCGCCTTCAGTGTGGCTTTTTCTCGATTTGTCGGCATGGCGCCAAGCCAATACACCGCCTCGGGGGAGGCCGAGCTAAAAACAGCCGGCGAACCACAGCCCTGATCAAACGAGGGCCACACGCCATGGCGCGAGTGGAACTTTGGACCGCGCTATTGTGGTACATCACCCCCACTGCGCCGCCCTCGGGCGTCGACCCGAGGCCAGTCATCACGGGCTTGACCCGGGACCCATCCTGAGATGGCCGGACTCGCGCGGATGGCCTCCCTCGTGGTTCGAGGGTCGCTGTGCTCCCACCTCACCACGAGGGCTTGCCAGACACTGACTCCTTCGTAGACCTCATCCTGAGGAAGCGCGTAGCTCTGTCTCGAAGGACGAGGTCGGCCCTCGCAGAGCTCCCAAAAATCTTATCCCCGCCCCCTCCATCGTCCCTCATACTCTCCTCGTCCTCACCGACAACACGCGGTACCGACGAACTTCGAGCCGTCCCGAAGGGCCGGACGCGCCGGTGGCGCGGCTGGAGGCAAGAAGGCCATGAGAGCTGCGCTCGAATGGCAAGGGGTGAGGAGGCAGGCCGCACGGTGTCGATCGGGCGGAGGCGTGTATGCTGACCACCGGTCGCTCAACTGAAGCGAACGGCGACAAGCGGCGATGGATGTTTCGGCGTCCGGGCCAAAAGTCTGCGCCGCTCGTGGATGGGATGAGCAACCCGCAAGGGGGCCGCTCGATGCATGCGTCCGAAATCCTGTTCGTGGGAAGCGGCTTTCGCCTCTTCTTTAATTTAACCGAGGCGAAAGCCGCTTTTCACCGTGCAACCGCAGGCGCCGGGCGTCGTGCGATCTTTCGGCATGCGCACAGCATCGCGGAACGCTCCTTGAACTTCGAGATGTCCCGCAGGGCCAGGCGCGCCGGTGGCGCGACTGGAGGCGAGAAGGCCATGAGAGCTTGGAGCGTCCGGTGGGCAAATCTCTCCGGTGGAGAGATTTGAGCGAACAAGGCTCGAATGGCAGCAGGACTGAAAACGGCCATCCGCTCCATCGGCACGCGCCTGCGCCAACACCTGCCTTGAACCGCCGCGCACATCGGGTTACGGCACTCACGGTGCTGCCATATTGTACCGGCACATCGGTCGGACCCGCGGAGACAAGTCCTTGCCCTTCCCCAATATCGACCCCGTCGCCATCGCCATCGGCCCCATCGCCATTCGCTGGTATGCCCTGGCCTATCTCTTCGGGGTCATTCTGGGCGCAGGCTATGGCTATCTCCTGCTCAGGAACCAGCGCCTCTGGCATCGCGGCGCCTCGCCCTTCCCGGCCAGGGACATTTGGGACTTTGCCTTCTGGGCCATGCTGGCCATCGTTATCGGCGGGCGCGTGGGTTATGTGCTGTTCTACAACCTGCCCTACTACCTCGAAAATCCCACCCAGATCATCAACACGCTCGATGGCGGCATGTCCTATCATGGCGGCATGCTTGGCCTGATGCTGGCAGCCATCCTCTTCACCCGCTCCAAAGGCGGCAATTGGCTTTCCAGCCTCGACCTCATCGCCGCCGTCGCCACCATCGGCATTTTCCTCGGCCGCATCGCCAATTTCATCAATGCCGAGCTCTATGGTGCACCGACAGATCTGCCCTGGGGCGTGGTCTTCCCGACCGATCCGCTGCAGGTCGCCCGCCACCCCAGCCAGCTCTATGAAGCCGCGCTTGAAGGGCTCCTGCTTTTCCTCATCATCCGCGTCGCCACCCATGTGTTCTACGCGTTGCGCAAGCCCGGTCTCGTCGCCGGCATCTTCGCCATTGGCTATGCGCTCTCGCGCATGGCCGTCGAACTCGTCCGCCTGCCCGATATCCAGCTTGGCTATCTCTATGGCGGTTGGCTCACTATGGGCCAGGTGTTGAGCCTGCCCATCCTGCTCGGCGGCCTCATCCTTGTCCTCTATGCGGCCACCCGCCGCGAAAATCCGTTACGCCCATGACCCAGAACACCACCGGAAAGACGCTCGACAGCCTGAACCTGGAACAGCAGATCGATCTGCAGATTTCGACGTCCGGCCCCATCTCGGTCGCCACCTATATGGGCCTGTGCCTCACCCATCCTTCCAAGGGCTATTACCGCGCCGCCGAACCGCTCGGCGCCAAGGGCGATTTCGTCACTGCGCCGGAAATCAGCCAGATGTTCGGCGAGCTGATCGGCTTCTGGCTGGTCAATCTCTGGCAACAGATGGATGAGCCCAAAAGCTTCACCCTGCTCGAACTCGGCCCCGGCCGCGGCACTTTGATGGCCGATATCCTGCGTGTCGCCTGCCGCGCCCCGGGCTTCCGCGATGCCCTGAAGCTCCGCCTGTTCGAAACCAGCCCTGTGCTGATGGCCGAGCAAAAGGCCAAGCTGGATGTTTACGATCCAAAATGGCTGCAGAATTTCGAAAGCTTCGACGAGGGCCCTCTGCTCATCGTCGCCAATGAATTCTTCGACGCCCTGCCCATCCGCCAATTCGTCTGCAAGCCCGATGGCTGGCATGAGCGCCAGATCGGCCTCAAGGATGGCAAACGTGCCTTCGGCCTCTCGCCCACCCCCATCCCGCCTGCCTCCATGCCCGACGCAGTCGCCGGCGCCGAAATGGATTCCATGCTCGAAGTCTGCTTCGGTGGCGCTGAGGTGATGCGCCAACTCGCCCAGGCGATTGCCAGGCAAGGCGGCGCCCTCCTCGCCGTGGACTATGGCTATGGCACAACGCAGACCGGCGACACTCTGCAAGGCGTGCGCCGCCATGCCTTTGCCGATGTCCTCGACACCCCCGGCGAAACCGATATTTCCGCCCATGTCGATTTTGGCGCCTTGGGCAATGTCGCCCGTGCTGCCGGTCTCGCCACACAGCCTTTGGCCACGCAGGGCGAATTCCTCACCCGCCTGGGCATTGGCGAGCGCGCAGCCGCGCTCTCGGGCGCTAATCCCGGTTCAGCCAATGACATCCGCACCGCCCATGACCGGCTGGTCAATGCCGACCAGATGGGCACCCTGTTCAAGGTCTTCTGCGCCCATAGCCCCGGCCTCATGCCGCCCGGTTTCGCCGCATGAGCGCGCCACACGAAAAGGCTGCAGGCCTGACCGCCATTCCGGGCCTTCGCCACGGCTTTTTCGGTCGCGCGGGTGGTGTCTCGACGGGAGATTATGCCGGTCTCAACGTCTCCCTTGCCCAAGGAGACGAGCCAGCCCGGGTTGAGGCCAATCGGCAGATCGTTGCGGGCGCGATCGGCCTTGGCCCGCTTGCCATCCTGAAGCAGACCCATTCGACCCGCGTCGAAACCATGTCCGGGCCCATCTCCCCCGGCGCCATCGATGCCGACGCCATGGTCACCGCCAGGCCCGGCCTGGCGCTCGGTATTCTCACCGCCGATTGCACGCCCATCCTCTTTGCTGACCCCGAGGCGGGTGTCATCGGCGCCGCTCATGCCGGCTGGCGCGGTGCTGTCGAGGGTATTGCCCTCAACACCATCGCCGCCATGGTGGCGCTGGGCGCCGACCCGGCCCGCATCCACGCCGCCATCGGCCCTACTATTGCCGGGCGCAATTATGAAGTGGGCGACCAGTTCCGCGCCGATTTTCTTGAGCTCAACCCCGATGGCGCGCGCTTCTTTACGACGCCCGAAGGCGGCAAGCCGCATTTCGACCTGCCTGGTTTCGTCGAAGCGCAATTGCGCGCCGCCGGCCTGGCGGCAGTCGAAAATCTGAGCCTTTGCACCTATGCCGATCCCGAACGCTATTTTTCGCACCGCTACGCCACCCATCAGGGCACTAGAACCGGTCGCCAGATCGCTGTCATCGGGCTGACATGAGGTTTATTTACTGCTTAGCCCAAAGTGGCGTTGTCAGGCCGGACACGAGCCGCTAAAGCTGCCCGCGAAACTGGAAGGTCCCACCCCGAGGGACTGGTTGAGACAGGATCGCGCCCATGAAGCTGGTGACCGGCAATTCCAATCGCCCCCTCGCCCAGGCCGTCGCCAGTTATCTCGAGCTTCCCCTGACCGACTGCACGGTCAAGCGCTTCGCCGACAAGGAAGTTTATGTCGAGGTGCACGAAAACGTCCGCGGCGAGGATGTCTTTATCCTCCAGTCCACCAGCTATCCGGCCAATGACAATCTGATGGAGCTGCTCATCATCGCCGATGCGCTGCGCCGCTCCTCGGCCCGCCGCATCACCGCCGTACTCCCCTATTTCGGCTATGCCCGCCAGGACAGAAAATCGGCCCCCCGCACCCCGATTTCAGCCAAACTGGTCTCCAACCTCATCACCCAGGCCGGCGCCAATCGCGTGCTGACCCTCGACCTGCACGCCGCCCAGATCCAGGGCTTTTTCGATATCCCCACCGATAACCTCACTGCGGCCCCTGTCATGGTGCGCGACATCAAGGACAATTACGACGTCAAGAACGTCATGATCGTCTCCCCCGATGTCGGCGGCGTGGTGCGCGCCCGCAATGTCGCCAGCCGCATCGGCGCCAGCATGGCAATTGTCGACAAGCGCCGCCCCCGTGCCGGCGTATCAGAAGTCATGAACATCATCGGCGATGTCGAGGGCCAGACCTGCATCATGATCGACGACATTGTCGACAGTGGCGGCACCCTGGTCAATGCGGCGGAGGCCCTGCTCAAGGCCGGCGCCAAGGCGGTTTCGGCCTATATCACTCATGGCGTTTTGTCCGAAGGCGCTGCCGAGCGCATCGCCGCCAGCAAGCTCAAGGAACTGGTGGTGACCGATTCCATCCTTGAAACCGACGCCACCAAGGCCGCCGCGAATATCCGTCGCATGTCCATCGATGCGCTGATCGGCGAGGCCATCGCCCGCACCGCCAGCGAACAGAGCGTTTCCAGCCTTTTCGACTGAGGCCGACATCCGCTATCCTTTCCGCAACCACGGGAAGGAGATCACCATGCCACGCTATCTCGCCCTTTATGTGGGCGCCGAGAACTCCGAAGTCCAAAAGGCCTGGGAGGCCCTGCCGGAGGCCGAGAAGGCCGAACGATCCCAGCGCGCCATGACCGAGTGGGGTCAATGGGTCGAGCGGCACAAGCATGTCATCGTCGATATCGGCGCTCCGCTGGGCAAGACGCTTCTGGCCTCGCCCGAGGGCATTACGCCGATCCGCAACGCCGTTGCCGCTTATGTGATCGTGGAGGCGGCCTCGCACGAGGACGCCGCGCAGATGTTCAAGAACCACCCCCACTTCACGATTTTTCCCGGGACGGGCGTCGAGATCATGCCCTGCCTGCCCATGCCCGGCGCTGCGTAAGGTCAGGGGACGGGAATCTATTGCCCAACGCCCCTTATTCCTCTATATCCCGCCGCCATGAAGCGCTCGTCACCCCTGGAGGACGGGCGCGTATGTTGTTGTAGGAACGACATACACCAACCCAGAATGGATGATTTCCATGGCTGCCAATAAAGTGCTCAAGGCACAGGCGCGTGAGGGAGTGGGCAAGGGGGCCGCTCGTGAGCTGCGTCGTCAGGGACGTGTTCCCGCTGTTATCTATGGTGACAAGAAGCCCCCCGTCACCGTTTCCGTCGAATATAAAGACGCTCTGAAGTTCATCTATGCCGGCGGCTTCAAGTCGCATGTGCTCGACCTCGATGTCGACGGCACCGTGCATCAGGTGATCCCGCGCGACTACCAGCTCGACGTCGTCATGGACCAGCCGGTTCATATCGACTTCCTGCGCGTTTCGGGCAATGCCACCCTGCATGTTGAAGTGCACGTGGAATTCATCAACGAAGAGAAGAGCCCCGGCCTCAAGCGCGGCGGCACGCTCAACGTTGTGCGTCACACTGTCGAACTGATCGCCCCCGCCAATGCGATCCCCGAGCAGATCACCGTTGACCTGTCCGGCTATGAGATCGGCGACTCGATCCATATTTCGGCCGTCACCCTGCCCCAGGGCGTGAAGCCCGCGATCACCGATCGCGACTTCACCATCGCCACCCTTGTGGCGCCGTCGGGCCTGAAGTCCGCCGACGCTGCCGGCGAAACCGAAGAAGCTGCCAGCGAGGAATAATCCTCCTTGCAGTGACGAAACGTGTGAGGCGGCCTTGGGCCGCCTCATTCATTTGCGATAGGTCTATGCCATGAAAATGCTTGTTGGGCTGGGCAATCCCGGCGCGCAATATGCGGGCAACCGCCACAATATCGGCTTCATGGCCATTGACGCCATTGCCGCAGCCAATGGCGTCTCCAATTGGAAGAGCAAGCATGCCGGCCTCATCGCCGAAGCCAGTATTGGCGGCGAGCGGGTGCTCTTGCTCAAGCCGCAGACCTTCATGAACAAGTCCGGCGACAGCGTCCAGCAGGTCGCCCGCTTCTATAAGATCGAGAATGCCGACATCATCGTCTTTTACGACGAACTCGACCTGGCGCCGGGCAAGGTGCGCGTCAAGGTTGGCGGCGGCAATGGCGGCCATAATGGCCTCAGGTCCATCGACCCGCAGATCGGCCTCGATTACAAGCGCGTCCGGCTTGGTATCGGTCATCCGGGCAAGGAATTCGTCACCCACCATGTGCTGGGCGATTTTGCCAAGGCCGACAAGGCCTGGCTCGACCCGCTGCTCGACGAAATTGCCCGCCAGGCGCCGTTACTGCTCAAAGGCGATGATTCTGGCTTCATGAACAAGCTGGCGCTTGCTGTGAAGGGCGACGAGCCCGCCAAGGACGACAAGCCGGCACCCAAGGCGCAGAGCCATATCCGCCAGGCGCGCCCGTCCAGGCCGCAGGCCGAACTGCCCAAGACCGGCCCCATGGCCGATATGCTGGGCAAGCTGTTCGGCAAAAAGGGCGACTAGCGCCTTAGACCACGCCGGCAACTCCAGTCGCGCCACCGGCGCGCCTGGCCCTGCGGGAATCTCGAAGTTTCAAAGAGCGTTCCGCGATGCTGAGCGCATGCCGAAAGATCGCACGACGCCCGGCGCCTGCGATTGCACGGTGAAAAGCGGCTTTCGCCTCGGTTAAATTAAAGAAGAGGCGAAAGCCGCTTCCCACGAACAGGATTTCTGACGCATGCATCGAGCGGCCCCCTTGCGGGTTGCTCATCCCATCCACGAGCGGCGCAGACCTTTGGCCCGGATGCCGAAACATCCATCGCCGCCTGTCGCCGTTCGCTTCAGTTGAGCGACCGGTGGTCAGCATACACGCCTCCGCCCGATCGACACCGTGCGGCCTGCCTCCTCACCCGGCACTTCGTCGGTACCGCGTGTTGTCGGTGAGAACGGGGAGAGTATGCGGGAGGATGGAGCGGCGGGGATTACTTTGTGAATTGCCTGTCGTCTCAATGCGTTGAGAGGCCGACACCCCCACCCTGCTCGATTCAACGGACTTAGCTGACGCTAAGTCCTATCTCGCTTCTCTCCCCACAAGGGGGAGGGAGGCGCAGGACTGCAGCGCTCGTGTTCATCGTCTCCCTCCCCCTTGTGGGGAGGGACCAAGGGTGGGGGTGGGGCGGCAGGAGCCGACCCCATGGGGGACATTCTGGCCATCGGAGGAGTTTGCTGGAACTTGCCGCTGCAACAGGTCTCTCCCCACCCACCGCGCGTCACGCTCGGCCTTGAGCCGAGGGTTCTTCACTTGACGATGTCGCCCGGGACCACGTCTTTGGGGATTGTGTCGTTCCATAACGGCCCGGTAACAATCCCAAAGTACAGAGCCCTCGGCTCAAGGCCGAGGGTGACGGTCGGTGGGGCATGCCGACAAAGAGGCAAATCGGGACGTCAGCTATCGACCCCATTTCGGTCGTTTGAGGTCAAGTCACGGCTTGCCAAAACCGGTCATTCTTTTGCCTGGCGGGACAGGTCAATTCCAGCAATTAGGCGGCACTCAAAGTGCCTCGGTTCCGGCGATAGCAGCTTGGAGTTGACTGATGATCTAGCCCATTTGACCTGATGCGAGCAGGCCTGGGCCGAGAGGCTTGCGGCTTTGACAGCATACGCTGCCGCCCCAAGTGCATGTGCGCCCATGTGGCAGACAGCCGAGGCTTGTCCGGCGGCTCTGGCTGCTGCGGCAGCGGCAGGAGACGTCGCATTACGAGCGGCGCTGCCATCCCCAAACCGACGGCGTATTTCTGCAGCAGTGTCCAGTTCTCCGCGAGCAAACGCCCTCGTTCGAGCAATGGCGTCACGGGGTCGGTCATCATTGGGGCATTCTGCTTCAAACAACGGCAGACCGCGCTCGGCGCACGCTGCTGCCCACTCAGCGACCAAGCGCCGGTCGGCTTCGCTCAGCGTCTGTATCGAAAGCGTCATTTGCCTCCATCCTGTGGTGCATTAGTTGAGACTGACGTATTGGGGCAGCTTCATTCTCGAGCATCCAAGGACAGGCCAGGTAATCGCAAATGGCTGTGATCTGACCGCCTTGGACGCTAATGCGAATAGGGTAGACAGGCCGCCAGTTATCGGTGCGCCAGTGTTCAGTCGCCCTTTAACTTTAGCGCTTGCTCTTGGCGTGCCTTTGCCGCGGCAAAGTCCTCCGTTGCGCCGTCAATGCGCAGCCGTCCCCAGGGACTCCAGTCGTGATCTGCTATCAGCGCAAGGTAGCGAGTACGCAGATCGAAACTGCTGTTCCAGCCTCGGCCATGTCCATCCCGTTCCTCGCGGCTAATGAACGGCGTTTGCCTGAACTCCATCCGCGTGGTGCCGTCAGGTTGCTCGAGAAGGTCCATGGTCACCACTGTCTCGAAGCCGTCGCTCTCGTTGGTGTAGGTGAAATTCAAGCGGCCTGGTTTATCGACCTCTCTGAATTCCCCAAAGATCACGTGGGCATGCCCCGGGTCAGCGGTCATGGTGCGTCGCCAACTGCCGCCGGCACGAAAATCCTGCTCGCACTGACTTAGCGCGCAGCCCTCCGGACCATGCCAGCGCACCAGGTGTTCGGGTTCGCTCCATAACCTCCAGACAAGCTCTCGCGGCGCAGCGAACACCCTGTTGATGTCGAGCACGAGCGCATGTTGCTCGTTTGTGGCGTTAGTGTTTGGCATCTGACTCTCCGTTCCTAAGCTTGGCCAAATACGCATCCATGCGTTCGAAATCCTCCTGCCATTACCGCTCCAGCCAATTCGTGATCTCGGCCAAGGGCGTCGGGTTGAGTTGCATCGGTCGCCATGATGCGTTCCAAGTCCGATCGACGAGGTTGGCACGCTTCACCACCTTGAGGAGTCGCGAGATAGCCGGCATTGAGACGTCAAATGGTTTGGAAAGTTTCCCACCTGATGCCTCCCCCTTGCTCAAACGCTGAAAGATGGCCCGTCGGGTTGTGCTTGAGACCGCTTCTCAAGCACCACCCGAACGAAGGGCCTCCACTGATGATTTGCCAGTTGTTGCCATTCCCCACGTAGAGTGGTGCCGTCTTCGGTGAATTGCCCAGCGAACCGCTGAACCTCGCCAGTAATCAAGTAGTCGATGCCATCGATCGTTGAGGCGAAATCGTTTGTGCAGCCGTCGGCATCATAGCTGCGGCTAAAGAATTCGCCCGACGCCTGTTCAACGCCAAAGATTTCTGTCGCTCGCACACGCTGGTCACCCATCATGGCGTCGACCTCGTGCACCAGAAAGTGGCCGTTTGGCATCCACCTATATGTGTCGACTGCAAGCGAAGTAGCCCCTTCGGCGCCATCGACGCCAATCAGGGTGATCGTTGTGTCCCAAACCCCGGCAAGGATGTTCAGGCGTCGGTGGTTCTCGGAATGAAAATCAGTCACGAAACTCTCCCACTAACTCGGTTGGCAAGACCATTACGCTTCGCTGGCGCCTCCGGCGGCCCCAACCCTTGCGATGGCGTTGATTTGTGCCTTCGATACGGGCGTCAACTCCAGGAATAAGCCGCGCATCGGCCTCCTCCGGCGGCGTGAAGTAGTCGAATGGACCTGCAGAGAATCGACAGCAAAGGAATCTTTTTCGGGCGCCGTCGAAACTACCGGTCCCGGTACGGCTACTTCCGAACGCTGTCACAAGCCGCTTATCCAGGAGCAGTCATATGGTCGAAGTGCTACCGTCAGGCCTCGCAGGCCAAACCAGAACGTGTGCCCTGCAAGAGCCCTGTTTACCTCAGCTTAATACGGGTGACGGACTGCGCCCCTCCGCTGGAACGGTGGTTCAGATCTTAGCATCGTCGGTGCCTGTCGCTAGGGCTGACGCCTGCTCGGTCGGACAACTCTGTGCGTCAGAAGCGGGCGGTACCGTTGAACCATTGCCCCCCGCCAAGTCGCGCCCAGTCCAAGGAGCGCGATGGCATGGCTGATTCTGCAATCATGTCGGTCATCAGGGCGCAAGAGGGCGCAACCTGCCGCGGAGACGTTCAGGCAATCGTCGAACCAATGAGTGATGAAATCGTACTTTTCGATCTGCCGCCCCCACTCGTCCATCGCGGAGTGCAGGCCCGCGACATTGAAGAGATCAAGCGTTGGCTGGCCACGTGGACTAACGGGGTTTGTGTTCGTCTTGAGGAGTCGCAGATTCTCACTGAGGGTGACTTAGCTGTGGTGTTCGGGCTCTCGCGAATGACCGGCACCAAGCTTGACGGCACAACCGTGGATTCTTGGAGCCGAAGAACGGTCGTGCTCGCGCGTAGCGCCGGTGCGTGGAAAATCGTCCACGAGCACTCGAGCTTTCCAATGGCGATGGATGGTAGCGGGCGTGCCGTAACGGATCTCACGCCGTAGTTCTGTGGTCTCACCATCTCAGTATCTGACTCTCACCCCGTTCATTGGGATGCATGAATCGTGTCCTAGAGGAGACGCACCATGTTCGACGCCGTCGTTAGGTGGTTCTACTACTGGTATATGTGCATCGTCACACGCCGCGCGTTATCCCGGCTTGATGATAGAATGCTTGCCGATCTTGGCGTCGAGCGTAGTCGCATCGACGAATTCGCCCGCATCTGCACGCAAGTCGCCGCGAAGGAGTTGGCGGCCCATCAATTGACCCAGAAAGCTAGAACGAAACTAGAAAGGAGCAAATGATGCCCAAGTTCTTGACCATCGGCTATGGAGATCGAGTTGGCTATGATCGAACCCCAAAGGCAATCCGCGATGCCGCGCACGAGCATGACGCCAAGCTAGTCGCTGGTGGTGCCGTTATGGGGGTTGCCGGCGCACCGGTGCAGGTCCGAAATCCGGAGGCGTCGGGTGTAGAGACAAGCCTAGGCCGGTTCACGTCCTCTGATCTCCCTGTTGCAGGTTTTGCCGTTATCGAGGCAGCCTCAATCGAGGAAGCGATCAAAAAAGTCTCCGATGTCCCATGCGCTGTGGCGTATGGAGTTGTCGAAGTCTGGCCTATGGACTGATGCATTGCAGTCGCCGTCGACTGATTGGCGAAGGAAACTTTTACGAAGTTCCCAAAGGTGTCGAACATAGCTCCATAGCAGCCCATTGGTGCCAGTCGCCGCGGGGACTCATAGGCCATGCGCTGTGGGTGCTACTCGTTCTGCCCCAATGTTAGCCAGAGCAGTACGCCAGCTACACTACGCCTTCCGGACAGGGCCGAAAACGTCATGCTGAGTGGATCACGATCCAACACATTCTCCGTAAGATAATACTCACTTCCGGAAGGAAGGTATTCCGCACGCAAATCGCGTGTCAACGTTAACGTCCTTCTTCGCTTTAACTCAACGTCCGGTCATTGAGGTGTGAATTGACCAGGCTCAGTAGGGCGATAAACGAGCCGTCAAATAGACCGATTGTATGGGCCAAGAGTTTGCTTTGTCGCAGACAAGATCGTTCAACGCGATTGGGCCGATCCCATGCTTCATTGTCCAGTCGTTGTGCTCAACCGGCAAACGAGCAGATGATGCCGTGATCGGCTATCAAGCATTGGAACTGCGCGCTCGTAAAACCTTCTGTCGATCAGGCGCTAATCTCGTTGAGCCTGCGTTGCAGCAATCTTCTCTCTGGTTCTTGTTGGCAGCGTTCCAGAGCGCGAACAAAAGCTCGGCGGGCATCTTCTCTTCGCCCAGCTGCCAAATAGAATTCAGCTGCTACTGAATGAGCCGGACCATACTCGTCCAATTCGCCATCATGCATAACGTTTTCAAGCTCGGATAAGCCGGCGTCGATACCCTGCGCCTTGAAGATCGCCACCGAGCGGTTCAACCGAACCACCGGAGAAGGCTCAGTCTGAAGCATGAGATCATATAGTCCAACGATTTCATGCCAATTGGTGGCTTCCGTACTCTCGGCTCTCGCATGTACCGCTGCGATCGCTCCCTGGATCGTGTACGCACCGACTTCTCCCATTTCGAAGGCTCGTTCGATCAGTACATGACCCTCATCGATGAGCTCGCGGTCCCACGTACTTCTGTCCTGACCGGCCAGCAATACGATGTCTCCTGCCTTGTCTTGGCGTGACTGACGGCGAGATTCGTGTAGCAACATCATACCAAGCAGCCCCAACACATCTGCATCCGGGAGCATCTCCAAAAGCAAACGACCCAGCCGAATGGCCTGCGCGCAGAGATCGCTGCGGATATGAGCGAGGCCTGCATGTGCGGAATATCCTTCATTGAACAGCAGGTAAATCACGCGGAGGACTGCATCCAGGCGCGCCGGCAGTTCTTCACGTGACGGCACTTCGTAAGGAAGTCCGGCCTGTTTAAGGCGAGCCTTGGCGCGCACGATACGTTGGGCAATTGTCGGCGTGCTTGTCAGGAATGCGCGACCAATCTCCTCAGTAGTCAGCCCACACACTTCTCGCAAAGTGAGTGCTATCTGCGCTTCCTTTGGCAGAAGCGGATGACAACACACAAAGATCATTCGCAGCTGGTCGTCTGCAAGGATAAGCTCTTCGTGCGGCATAACTTCTGTCTCCGGGTATAGCCTGAGAGTGATGTCATGGTGCGCGGCAGCAAAGCGCGCCTTGCGCCGCATCCGGTCGATGCTGCTGAACCGTCCCACGGATACCAGCCATGCCACGGGGTTTTGCGGCATTCCTTCGGCAGGCCAGCGCCGCGCTGCGGCCAGGAAAGCATCATGCAGCGCCTCCTCAGCCAGATCAAAGTCACGCAATAACCGAACAAGTGTCGCGAGCACAGATCGAGAGTGGTTTCTCCATGCCGCGTCGACGGCGGCCATCTCACTCAAACCGCCATGCATTAGAGGTCTTGCCGTATCAATATGTCGAGCGGACGAACCTCCACGGACCCGACCGTTGCGAGCGGCATATGTGAAGCTAGTTGAATGGCCTCGTTCAGGTCTCGCGCTTCTACGATAAAGAAACCGCTGAGGTACTCCTTCGTCTCCATGAAAGGGCCGTCCGTTGTCGAGACGGTTCCATTCCATTTGCGAACCGTAATTGCTTCGGACGGGCTTTTAAGGGGCTCGGACACTATGTAGTGCCCGCTCCGCGTCAGCTCCTCATCGTAGTCCAGCATTGCATTGCCGAAGCCAGAGCGCTGGCTCTCGGTCATGCCCGCGAACTTTGAGTCATCGAGATAAATTAGAAACATGTATCGCACGACATCACTCCTCTACTGATGAGGTAGACGATTGACGGCCGACTATTTCGACAAAGCCGAATTTTCCGAAGCTCTGTCGAATACGGTCATCGCCAAACGGCAATGTCGTGCCGCCAACGACTGGCGGATCGCGAGACTCAACAAATGACAGACATTCTCTTGGCGGTCGCGGCCGCTCACTCGGAGTACAAGGCGCGCGAACGTGGCCAAGGCGCCGCCAAGCTCGGTCGAAGCGATACGATCCGCCTCATACTTGGTCTCGTGGTCCTTAGCATTGTCTACGGCGGGCTATCACTTGCCAACCGCTCGTCTCAATCTGATTTAGCTGAGAAGCAAAGGTTCCAACATGTTGAACCTGCTCATGCGAATTGGAGTAATCGGTAGTGCCCTTCCGCGCTATCGAAGGCACAGTCGCACGGCCCGTTTGATGATGCCCCCCAACATCAGGGCGTGCCTTCGTTCCTACCAAGGCTATGAACAGATGAGGTGCAGCCCAACCAGTGCGTCTATTCGTGCCTGAGTGGACGGGGCCCTCGCAGATGGGGGTAGCGGAAATGGCCCGAGCTGTTCGGGACTGTGTTTGATTCAAAGCAGGAGGTAATGTCGATGGCCAAACTTGTCGTCAGTATTCTGAGTTCCCTCGACAACTACTGCGCCGGCCCTGGTGGTAGACTGGATAACCTGCCAATGGGCCCGGCGTTTGAAGCCCACAACCTCGACCTCATGCGCAACGCGGGAACGCTGCTGTTCGGTGCTGTCACATTTCCTATGTTCGAGGCCTATTGGCCAAATGTCGATCGCAGTCCGTCTGGTGAACCGATAAAACGCGAGATCGCAGATCGCGTCGACGCGTCACAGAAAGTCGTCGTCAGCAACTCCCTGGTCGTGCCACGAAAATCACCCTGGGCGAGCACCGAAGTCGTCCGACGCGAACGCGCGCATGCGCTAATTGCAGATCTCAAGGCCAAAGCTGGCAGGGACTTGTTGATCTTTGGAAGCCACGTTCTCTTCAATAGCTTGCTTGAACATGGCTTGGTCGACGAATTTCACCTTCTGGTTGGAAACGTTGTTTTGGGTGAGGGAGTGCGGGTGTTCGAACCGGGGTTGAGCGCTAGGTTCAGGATTTTGGGCCATCGCCAGCTTGCAGACTCAGATATTGCGGCCCTGCACTATGACTGCCGCCCCCAATGAGAAATTGGTCAACCTAGAACTGTGCCGCACAACACCTAGTGTCGCCCGGCTGCTGACAGCGAGCGACCGCTTTCGGGAACTCCTTATGGCAGGCTGAATGGCCGGAATGGGGCGCATTGCGGATGGCCGCATCCTGCAACCGCCCTTGGACCTGCAGGGTTACTGTGCGCTCAGACCGGTGATCATCGAAACGATCTCGTTCTTGTCGGTGTCAGCTGTCTTGCGGATGCCGATCTGCTTCCCGCGTCGCAGCACGCAGATCCTGTCCGATAAACGGAACACCTGATCTAGGCTATGGCTGATGATCAGTACCCCGATATTGCGCGCCTTAAGCCCGGCCACGATCTTTTCGACCTTGGCCGTTTCCGCGACGCCCAGCGCTGCGGTGGGTTCATCGAGCAGGATCAGCTTCTTGGCCCAGCGCGTGGCGCGGGCAATAGCAATGCCCTGCCTTTGCCCACCCGACAGGTCGCGGATAGTGGCGTGCGGTGAGGGAATGCGCACATCCAGCTCATCCACCAGGCGCTGGGTCTCCGCGATCATTGTCTTGCGATCAAGCTGTCCGAACGGTCCCTTAGTCACTTCACGCCCGAGGAACAGGTTCATATAGACCGATTGCTGATCGGCCAGCGCCAGGTCCTGATAGACGACCTCGATGCCATGCTCCCGGGCCTTGGTAGCGCTGGACATGGAGATACACTCTCCTTCGATGATGATATTGCCCGAGGTTGGGGCATGGACGCCGGAGATGATCTTGATCAACGTGGATTTACCCGCGCCATTGTCACCAACCAGGGCGACGATCTCGCCCGGCGCGATGGTGAGGCTGAAATCCTCGATGGCGACGACGCCGCCAAAGCTCTTGCGGATGTTGTTGAGGGCCAGAACGGGCTGGATCATTGCGGGCACTCCTAGACCGGCCAGGCCGCGGTGCGGCCAAAGCTGTCTTCGATGGTTTCCACCCTGGGCTTGCCGGTGGAAATGCCGGACACGCCCACGACATAGGCGCGGGTTACAAAGGCCTGGCCACGGAAGCCGAACACCGCCGTGTCGCCGGGACGCGGGGCAGCGGGGCCGTCGGCGTCGATCATGGCGTAGTAGTCGATGGCCGAGGGCGGCGGGATTTCCACCTCGCGCAAACTGCTGGAGGCCGTGGTGGGCTCGCGCGAGACCAGGGCCTTGACCGGATAATCGGGGAAAATCGGGTCGATATAGAAGCCACCGCCGAGGCAATAGGCCTTGCCACCGGAGAGATGCGACACCTCGGTGAGATAGAGCACGGCGGGCAGTTCGGGCAGGTCTTCCATGACATGGAGGGCCGTCGTGCCATGGAGGCCATTGCCGGGCTCGCATTGGGTAGCGCCGGCTTCGGCGAGGCCCTGCAGCAGCACCGACGAAGTGGTACCCGGGGCGTTGATTTCGACATTGCGACGGCCGGCTCTGTGGAGGGCTTCGGCAGCGCGGGACAGGGTCGCCAGGTTCGGTGTCGGTTTCACCTTGCGGGTTTCGTGGTCAAAGAGTAGCGCCGGAAAGGTGGTGATGCCTGCAAAGCGGCCGCCTTCGACCCGGTCGAGGCCATCGGCCACGGCGACGACGTCGGTGGCTTCAAAGCCGCCTTCGTGGCCGCGATAGAAGGTGTCGCCCTCGGCCTTGATACGGGCGAGAAGGTTTTGCCTGTAACCAGCTTTATGGGCCGCCTGCCCCGCTTCATGGGCCTTTTCGGCGTTGAAGACGGACCAGTAATCCGGGCGGAAGGTCGCCGCAGCGGCGTCGGCTTCGGCGCGGGCCACCTGCTGGAGGTGCCCCAGATGGCCCACCGGCATGCCAGCATTGTGGGTGGCGCGGGCGCAAGCCATGTCGACGGCGACAGATTTTTCGATGCCGCCACGCTGGACAGCCTGGCAGAAACTAGACGCGCGGCCGACCTGCTTGGTCATGGCAAAAATCTTGAGGCCATTTCTGTCGGCCTCGGCCTTGAGGATGCGGGCGTTGGCTTCCACAGCGTCGAGATCGAGCACATAAGCATTGGCCGGGATCTGGCCGGCCTGGTGCAGGGCCATGGATGCTTCGATGAAGGCCGGGTTGCGGCGGCGGAGAACGTCGAGAAACATTTTGGCTTTCCTAGCGAGAGGTTTCGCGCAGCGAGACGGCAACGGCGACCAGGATGATGAGACCGCGCACGATCATCTGGTCGGAAACGGAGAGGCCCATGAGGATGAGCCCATTGTTGAGCATGCCCATCATCAGGGAGCCGACCAAGGCGCCGATAATGGAGCCCTTGCCGCCATTGAGCAGCGTGCCGCCGACGATGACCGCGGCGATGACCGTCATCAGGTCGGTTTCGCCCAGGGTGTATTTGGCGGCTTGGAGACGGCCGGAATAGAGGAGCCCCGCAAGGCCCGCCATGGCGCCGCTGATGAGAAAGACCGAGAGGCGGACACGCCGCACCTTGATACCGGTGACCATGGCCGCCCGCGCATTGTCACCCGTCGCCAGCACATGCGCGCCATACTTGGTTTGCCGGAAGATGAAGTGGCCGATGGCAACCGCCGCAATGGTCCAGATGACCAGCGATGGAATGCCGAACAGATTGCCCGAACCGAACAGGCTCGTGAACACCGGGTCGGTGACCGGTATCGAGCGCAATTGCGTCAGCGAACGAGCGACACCGGCAAACAGGCCCATGGTGGCCAGTGTGACGAGGAACGAGGGCAGCCGCAGATAGGCGACCAGCGCCCCATTGACCAGCCCGACGAGCAGCCCCATGCCGAGCCCGGCGCCGAGCCCGGCGAGCAGCGCCGCCTGCGGAAATGCCGCCATGGCAATCGCCCCGCCAAGCGCTGAAACTGCAACAGTGGAGCCGATCGAAAGGTCGATCTCGCCGGCCGACAGGGCGAACACCAGCCCGATCGCCATGATCGTCACCGGCGCGGTCTGCAGGATGATGTTGACCAGGTTCCGCTGGGTGAGGAAGCCACTGTCGCGCAGCACTACCGCGAAGAACAGGAAAATGGCGAGGAAGCCGACATAGACGACATAGTGCTGCAGATTGGCGCCGGCGAGGCGGTTGAGCAGCGACGGTGTCGAGCGAGTGGCGGTCTGGGGCGCGGTCATGGCTGCCTCATCGGAGAAGGGGTTGAGGCGGGAGCACGATTGCCCCCGCCCCGGGAGGATTACTGTGCGGCCAGGACCGAGGCCGGGGCATCGCGGTGCAGCGACTGCTGCCAGCCTTCGGCAACATTGCCGGCGGTGACGGTCAAAGCCGGCGCGACGACGAAGGCCGGCGATTCTTCGCCAAGCAGGGCCTTGAGGCCAACGGCAGCCATGGCGCGGCCCAATTCATAAGCCTCGTCGGCGACGATGCCAGCGACATTGCCGCCCTTGACCATGTCGAGCGCGATCGGCTCGGAGAGGTCGAGGGTGACGATCTTGGTCGTGGTATTGCCAGCGCTGCGCAGGGCGGCCAGTACACCATCGGCCGGCTCGGCCCAGGTGACATAGATGCCGTCGAGTTCAGGGTTCTGCAGCAGCATGGCGCTGGCCAGTTCCTCGGCGCGGGCTGGATCGGAGATGCCCTGTTCGGCAACGATCTTGATGCCTGTGTGGTCGTTCTCGATCGTGGTCTTGAACGCCTGGTCGCGCTGGTTGGTCACGTAGTAGCTGGCGTCGTGGAAGATATAGCCCACTTCACCCTCGCCACCGATGGCTTCGGCCAGAACGTCGGCAGCCTGCTTGCCCATCTGGAACAGGTCGTCCGTGACGATGGCGGCATAGTCGGTGCCATGGACATAGTCGGCCGGCAGGTTGGAGAGGAAAACCAGTTCCACACCCGTCGCGGTCGCTTCCTTGAAGGCCGCGGCGGAGGTCACCGGATCGAGCGGCAGCGACAGGATGACGTTGGGACCTGCCGAGAGGGCGGTTTCAATATCCGAGCGCTGCTTGGCGGCGTCGAAACCGGCATCGGTGGTGACGACGACTTCAACACCGGCGCGGGCGAATTCGTCATTGGCGCCAGCCGAGACGGCGTTGATGAAATCGGACGAGGTGTGCCAGAGCAGCGCGGCCTTGTAGCCCTTGCCGGTCAGGGCGGCGATATTGTCGTCGCTGAGGACAACGTCGGACGAGGGCGTGGCGCTTTCGCCATTGGGGCCCACGGTCTGGGCAATGGCGGCGATAGGGTTGAGCAGCGTAGCGGCCAGGAGGGCCGCTGCGAGCTTGGTCGTGGTCTTCATGTTCAGTCTCCCTTGAACGAATTTTCCCTAGTTGTTGTCTTCCATGCCGCAGAAGCGGGCGATGAAACTGGCAAAGGCGACGACGCCGGCGAGGTATTCCTCGACGCTGACGCGTTCCTCGAAAGTGTGGCAGTTGCGGATGTCGCCGGGCGCGCAATAGACCGCCGGGATGCCGAGGCCGTTGACGAAGAACGGACTCTCCGACCAGAACGGCGCCCCCTCGATGCCCCCTCGCCCTTCCATGGCCTGGCCCACACTATCCTGCAGCAGAGCCAGCGCAGGATGGGTCAGGTCGATCTCGGCGGCGGTGCCGCCCAAGGCATGATCGCGTCCCGCCGGATAGGCGATGTCGACCGTGATCTCCGGATCGGTAACGGCGCCCCGGATGACGAAATCAAGCTCGGCGGCGGCGGCGTCGAGGCTTTCGCCCGGTAGGAGCTTGCGGATGAGCGAGAGAGTGCAGCGTTCGGGGACGGCGATGAATCCACCACCCTGAAGCGTGGTGATGAGCAGGAAACCTCGGCCGACCAGGGGATGCTCCGCCCGGGTCGAGATGGCGTCGGAATGAGCCCAGAGGGCGGTCATCACCGCATGGCTGGCCTTGAGCGCGTCGCGCCCCAGTTCGGGTACGCCGAAATAGGCGGATTTGCCTGTGATGGTGATGTCGGCAATGAAAAAGCCGATTTGTGCGGGATAAACGGCAAGCTGGGTGGGCTCGGTATAGACGACGAAATCGGGACGCGGCAGTTCGCCCGAGGCAATCCGCGCCACATGGGCCTTCACGCCCGCCGAGACACCGCTGCCCGGCTCGCCACTTTCCTCGTCGCCAACAAAGGCGAAATCGACGTCGCCCTTGAGTTTGATCCCGGCCCGATCAAGCAGGCTCAGGGCGGCGAGACTGGAGCAGATGCCGGCTTTCAAGTCGCCCGCGCCGCGGCCCCAGATTTCGCCATCAATGATCGGCGCGCCGAAGGGATTCTCCCTGACGTCGCCGGCCCAATGCTGTTCCCAACCTTCGACATGCACCGTGTCGGTATGGCCGATGAAAAGCAGCCGCTTGCCTGCGCCCATGCCGGAACGCTTGCCGCGGATATTGGGACGGCCGAGTTCGAACTCCCTCACGTCGATGTCTTCAAGCCCGCGCGACTGCATCTGGCCCTGCAGATAGTCGACCATGCTGGCTTCGTTACCGGTAACGCTGTTGCGACCAATGGCGCCGCGCAGCAGGTCGATGGCGTCGTCGCGGTCCATGGCTGAGAGGAGGCGGTTGTGCAGGTTCTGGCTCATCGAAGCAGCTCCCGCATGGAGACTGCATTGGCGGGCGGCAGGGAAATGCGCGATTCCGGCGTGTCGGCACCGAAGAGCGTATTGTGCAGGTGGCCGAGGCCAATGGCAGCTGCGCCGACGAGAGCCGCGTGATTGCCCAAGACACTGGCCTCAATCTCGACCGGATAGGGGAAACAGAGCGGCAGGACCTGCCGCACTTTTTCAACCAGTTCGGGCCGCGAGCCAATCGAGCCGCCGAGGATGACTTTTTGCGGGTTGGCGATAGCGGCGATGGCGCCGATGCCCCGGGCCAGCAGACGGGCGGTCTCGTCGAGTACAGCCACGGCAGCCGACTCGCCTGCATTGGCCTTGTCGAAGATTGCCGGAACAGTTGCGTCGTGCCCAGCCGCGTCGCGATAGCGCTGCAGGATGCCATGGGACGCCGTCACGCGCTCAAAGGCACCTGCCCGTAGCGATTCTGGCTCAAATGGGTCGGCACCGAAGGGCAAGAAGCCCAGTTCGCCGGCCGCATTGGTGGCGCCACGCACCAGTTGGCCATTGAGCATCAACCCACTGCCGACGCCGGTTCCCAGGGCGATAAAGGCGAGATTGTCGATGCCCTGCCCCGCACCCAACCAGCTTTCGCCCAGCACGGCCAAGTTAACGTCATTCTCGATCATGGCCTCGAAGCCGAGTGCGGCTTGGAGCGCGGTGGCCACGTCCATCTGGTCGAAACCAGCAATGTTGGGTGCCAGCAGCACCCGACCCGTTTCGGGCTGCGGCGCACCGGGGGCACCAATAACGGCAATGCGCAGTTTCGAGCGCGGCACGCCGCCCTTGTCGGCGGCGGCCCAGCACAGGGCCGCGATCTGCTCGCAGACGGCCCTGCCGCCATCGGGATGGGTCGGCTCGGCAACCTCGGACAGGACGTGACTGGACAGGTCGCAGATGGCGACCCGCACCTTTGTGCCCCCCAAATCGACAGCGGCGATATAGGCGGCCGAGGGGACCAGTTCGTAGGTGACAGCAGTGCGGCCGACATGACCGCTGGTGCGCCCGGTTTCCTGCACCCAGCCCTCGTCTTCGAGCTGGCGCATGATCTCGGAGATAGTCTGCTTGGAGAGTCCTGTCTGCTTGGCCAGCGAGGCTCGTGAGACCGAACCGCCCTGCACAATCGCCTCCATAACGGAGCGAAGGGAAAACTGCCGCGAAATTCGAATGGCCTGGCTCACATCGACGCCTTAATTAGTTCGGTGACTGACCGAACTAATCATGACGCATTGGATTGAGTCAAGTGACCCATCAACGGCGAGCTCGCGCCAGACATTCGGATGGGAAGTTATCTCAGCGCGGCGAGGTCCCTGAGAATGGTGTCTGACCATTCCTGCAGAGCACTTCGAAAAAGGGGAGGTTATGGATGGTCGGCTCGTTGGCCCGAAATTGTCCTGCGTTTTCAATCAGCTCTGCACTGAAGATTTACTCCATCGTCTTCCGGGCTCTCATGGCTCAGGTGACGGAGCGCACCGTAGAAGTCCCGTTCGGGGACAGACAACGGCAACCCTCGAGTAAAGAAGGACGGCAACTTTCGGGACGTCTTTAGCTCTAACCGGATGACCGTTTTCGGGCGCTAAGCTGCCAGACCAAAACAATTATGCTCTCTCAAGCGGCGCGAGTATCCGAGAGCTCCGCTTGACCCTCGCCTTTGGCAACGCTGTCGACGATAATCTGCAACTGGCCTTGCGAGCAGCGCTCGATGCGCGCATCAATCCGATAGACGTCGCGGAGTAGCTGGCGGGTGATGACGTCGCCGGTTGCACCCACGCCCCTCAGTCCACCGCGCTCGATGACCAGGACTTTATCGGCAAAACGCATGGCTTGGTTCAGGTCATGGATGGCGATGAACACGATCATTCTGCGCTCGCGCGCCACCTGCTGCATGAAATCGAGCACTTCCATCTGCCGGTGCAGGTCCAGCGCACTGGTGGGCTCGTCCATCAGCAATATGTCCGGTTCGCGCACCAGCGTCTGCGCTATGCCCACGAGCTGACGCTGTCCGCCGCTCAACTCGCCGAGGTTGCGGAAGGCAATATCGGTGATATCGATGGCACTCATCACGCCATCGATCAGCGCCAGGTCCTCGTCGCTGACCTTCCAGCCAGACCCCTGCTTACGAGCGAGCAGGATGGATTCGTAGACCGTGAGGACAGCGTTGGCCGAGGTGTCCTGCGGCATATAGCTGATAGCGCGCTTACCCTTTTCTGAGCCTTCAACCCGCACCATTCCGGGGCCTTGCAACAGGCCGGCCATACGCTTGAACAGGGTGGACTTTCCTGCAGCGTTGGGACCGATGACTGCGATAATCTCGCCGGACGAGAAGGTCGGTGTGGTGATGCCCGACACGGTCAACCGCCGCCCGTAATAGGCACCAATGTCCTCAAGCGCGATAGTTACCATGACCGCCTCACATTGGAGAGAATGAGCGAGAAGAAGAAGGGCACGCCGACCAGTGCCGTTATGATGCCGATGGGAAATACCACGCCCGGCAGAATGGATTTCGAGACCACCGAAGTGGTCGACAACAGCAATGCTCCCGCCAGGATCGAGGTGGGCAGGAAGAAGCGCTGATCCTCGCCCACCAGCATACGCGCGATATGGGGGCCGACCAGCCCGACAAAACCGATCGTGCCGACGAAACTGACCGGAACGGCCGCTAACAGCGCGACGATCAGCATGGTTTCGAGCCGGATGCGGCGCACGTTCACACCGAAGCTGGCGGCCTTGTCTTCGCCCAGTCTGATGGCTGTAAGCGCCCAGGCATGGCGCGCGAACAACGGCAGGGTAAGGACCAGAATAGCCGTGGTTATCCAGATCTTTTCCCATGTCGCCTTGGTCAGGCTGCCCATGGTCCAAAATACCACGCTCTGTAGAGCCTGTTCGGAAGCGACATATTGCAGGAAGGCCAGCAGCGCATTGAAGGTGAAGACCAGCGCAATGCCCAATAGCACGACAGTCTGCACGGTTACGCCGCGCGCCTGCGAGATAAAGTGGATGATGAGGGTGGCGACCAGCGCCATAACGAAGGCATTGACCGGCACCATGAAATTGGTGGCGAGTGGGATGATCGACACGCCCAGCACGATGGCAATTGCCGCGCCGAAGCTGGCGGCCGCGGAAATACCGAGGGTGAAGGGGCTGGCAAGTGGATTGGCCAGGATTGTCTGCATCTGGGCGCCGGCGAGCGAGAGCGCAGCACCAGTGATAATGGCCATCAGCGCTATGGGCATGCGGATATCCCAGACCACGACGCGGATCTTGTCGGACACGCTGCCGGGCGAAACGATGGCGGATGCGACATCGGTCAGCGCGTAGCGAGCGGGACCCCAGGCGATATCGACGGTGAAGCTCAGTGCCAAAGTAATGGCGAAGCCGACAATGATAAGAATGCGCCGCCATGCAAGGGCGCGGTAAAGACCGCGTCCTTCATGGGCAACTGGATCGGCGGTTGCCGTAGCCATGACTATTCCTCGTTCAGCGCCAGCCAATAGCCGGGCTGGTAGGGAACGGGCAGGAAGCGCTCGTGGAATTCACGGAAAGTGGCATCGGGGTCCAGATTGGCAAACAGATCGGGATGGAACCACTTGGCCATCTGCTGGATGGGTGCGAACTGATACGGGCTGGCATAGAACTGGTGCCAGATGGCGTAGACCTTGCCACTCTGGACGGCCTGGGCGTCGGTAAAGGCGGGCTGTTCCATGAGGGCAGCGAGGGCGACACGACTGGCATCGGCCGTGGCAGCGGCGTTAGGCCCGACATTGACGTAGGACGGGCCATCAGCGCTGGTCGATGGCGAATTGGTCCAGTCCGACCCGGTCACCACGATGATTTGGGGATTGGAGGCAATCACCTGTTCGGGGTTGATCGTGCCAGTATAGCCAGGCAGGAATTCCGCACCCAGGTTGATGCCGCCAGCCATTTCGACCATCTTGCCGTAATTGTCGGTGCCGAAGCTGCCGCAGCAATCGCCCAGACCTGCCGCCCGATACATGAAGACGACCGGCTTTTCCGGATTGGCCTGGGCCAGCACATCGGTGACGCGGGCGGTCTGTTCATCCCAGAAGGCGATGATTTCCTCGGCGCGCTCGCTCTTGTCGAAGAGCTGGCCGAGCACGCGCAGACTGGGCTTGGTATTGTCGATGATGTGCTCGCGGAAATCGACATAGACAAGCTGCACGCCGACTTGGCTGAGCATTTCCTCGAGCTTGACCTCATCCGCGGCCTTCTTGGAGCCGATAGTGAGAAGCATGACATCGGGCGCCAGGTCCACCACCGTTTCAGCCTGCAGCGTTCCGTCGGTGAGATTGCCCAGGAAGGGGATATCGGCGGCCTCGGGGAAGGCCGCCAGGTAGTTGTTGAAGCCGGTCAGGTCCGTGGTGTTGAGGTCATTGCGCCAGGCGACGACATGGGCAAACGGGTTTTCCGTCTCGATGGCCGCCAGGGCGTAGACCAGCCGGCCTTCGCCCAGAACGACCCGCTCTACCGGACCATCGAAAGCGACTTCACGTCCTGCCACATCGGTGACTGTGAAGGGATCGGCAAGGCTCGTGACAGGCAAAAAGAGGACGGTCCCGGCCAAGGCGGCCAGGGCAGTGTTGCGAATGGACATTGCCACACACTCCGGTGTTGAAAGACACCCCGGCCTATGAAATATGACAAACAGAATCAAGAATTATCTTTTAGAGCGATTCCAGTATGTTGGGGTATGTCCATGAATGAGCTAAGCAATTATTCCATCCGCGATGAAATCCGCGAATTCTGGTCCGAGCGCGCCGCAACCTTCGACCAGAGCGTGGGCCACGAAGTGTTCAGCGAGGCCGAGCGGAAGGCTTGGCATCGTCTCGTTCGCAAGCATCTCGGCGAGGGCAATGGACGACCCCTGCTGGACCTAGCATGTGGTACAGCGGTGATTTCCCACCTGATGAACGACATGGGGTTCAAGGTGACGGGCATCGACTGGTCCGAGGCCATGCTGAAACAAGCCCGCGCCAAGGCGGCAAAGCGCGGCACCGATATCCGCTTTATCATGCGGGACGCCGAAAATACCGGCGAACCCGATGCCAGCTATGAGGCCATTACCAACCGCCACCTGGTCTGGACATTGGTTGACGTGCCTGCCTGCTTTGCCGAATGGTATCGGCTGCTCAAGCCTGGCGGTAGGCTGCTGATCATTGACGGCAATATGGGTAGGCAAAGCTGGGTATCGCGGCTACATAATTCCATCAATCGCCTACTCGGCCGGCCCGGCCCAAAAGGCCATATGGGTCCGGTCATGGCAGAGCGGCATCGCCGCATAAGGGAGCGCGTCTATTTCAGTGATGGCATGCCTGCTGAAGCGGTTGTTACACTGCTGAAAGCCGCAGGCTTCGCGGACATCGTCATCGACCGCAAGATGGGCGATATCCACTGGGCGCAGGCGCGGAGAATGCCTTTCTGGCGGGCCGCGGAGCGGCTCGCATCAGAGCGCTTCGCGATTTGCGCAACCAAACCGCAGGAGAACGGCGGCTTTCCAGAACGCATCGTATGCGCTTGAACAGCAGAAAAGGGGCGCATTTCTGCCTGGCGGAACGCGACCCCGTTTCGGCCTTGCAGACTGGTGTACGCGAAGCTTGGAAGGGGACACCGTGATCTAGTTCATCTTGCAATGCAGCATATCGGCTGTCGCGCCTTCCGGTCAGGGAAGGGTCAATGAAGCGGCGTTACGACACCGCGAAAGATCTCCGCTACCGCGCTCGAGAACGATAGCCATTCGGCATCAGATGGCGGTGGGTTTTCGCCAGCCAGCAAGAATACGATACGGTAGTAAGTTGTCGGCGTTAGGGCCCGGGAATGCGAGCATTCGTAGTTGCCGCTTTTGGGCCGCTTCTCGCAGAGAACCGCGACTGGGCCATCGGCCAATTGCCCCTCCCAGTATGCCCTCCCGTCTTTGCGTACAGTCATGGCACCATCCTGGCTCACCGGCGCAGCCAAGGGTCGTTCCGGTCTTGGACGATCCAAGTGCGTTCCGATCTCGCGCGCCGGTGCTTTTTCCCTGACGTTGAATAGAAGTCCTTTTTCAAGCAGGGGAACCTGGCAGAGGGAAACCAGACTGGTTGGTAGCTGAGGATTTGACGCGCAGTTCAAGAAGTAGGTGAAGGCTAAAGCTTGGAGCACGTCGCCCCCAGAAATGGCTCGCCAAGCGGCATTGGCTTTTTCTGGCGACATTGGTTCCAATGCCGGAAGTCCGGGTTCTCCAAAATAGAAAGTTTCGCCCAAGGTCGGATCGAGTGCACCAGGCAACGTGCCAATCCCATGCACGGTCAATGCAGGGGTCGGGGTCAGCACAAACCTTTCGTAGCCAACCTGTATTTGGATGTCATCATACCCAGTCGATTGGGCCGAGGTGGTTATCGTACCGATGGCTGAAATGCACAGCAGCATGAGCACTGATAGAACTTTCCGCATTTCCACCTACCGTCACCAGTGTCCGCTTTCGCGCCATCTTGCCCCAAAGGCGTCCTTCCGCAAACCACCCCCAAGTGGCCTATACGTGCGCGACCGGCGATGTCCGGTTTTGGGAATTCTGGACTGCACGTCGAATGGCCGGAATGGGGCGCATCTGCGATGGTCTGGATGTGCTCATTGGAAAAGACGCGATCATGGATTTTCTGACCGTCCTGTTGCCGAGTTCGAACTGAGGATCGTGGACCGGCGGTGTTCTCCTGCGCGGCCTCACCTGAGGTGGGGCCGCTGATCGTCAGACTTCGGTGTGTTCCGCCAGTTCCAGTGCGTCTTCGACATCGACGCCCAGATGCCGAACCGTGTTCTCGATCTTGGTATGGCCAAGAAGGATCTGCACGGCGCGGAGATTGCCGGTGGCCTTGTAGATAAGCGAGGCCTTGGTGCGCCGGAGCGAGTGCGTGCCGTACTCCTCCTTGCGCAGACCTATGGCAGTCACCCATTCATCGACTAGTCGGGCATATTGCCTGGTGCTCAGGTGGTCGTTTGGATCAGCTCGGCTGGGAAAGGCGAAATCCTCTACCGAGCCCCCTCGCCTCTCGAGCCATGCCAACAAACTTGTTCTGGCATCGCTCGTGATCTCAAACTGCACCGGTCGGCCTGTCTTCTGTTGAATGACCATCGCCCGGGCGCGGATGTCATGACCGGACACCAGTGTGCCGATCTTGAGTTTGACCAAATCGCAACCGCGCAACTTGCTGTCGATGGCCAGATCAAATAGCGCCCGGTCGCGCATTCGCCCCTCCCGATCCAGAAAGAACCGGATTGCCCAGATCTGACGCACCCTGAGTGCCCGCTTGGCTCCGACTTGCCGACCGGCGTTCCACGCCGGCCGACCTCTGGCGGCGGGGTCATATTGTGAGATACCCATTTTCATTCTCCTTTGGCCAACATCGGCCAATCGGAGAACGATTAAGGCGAACAGTTCGTCAGCCGGCGCCATGCAGCCTCGGGAGAACTTCCCCCTGCCGCACAATTCTCCTCGGTAGCGCCTCCAGCGGGGCCGGTTGCGGACGGAGCGGTATTGGCTCAATTGGCACCATACCGGACTACGCCAGTGCTCTTGTTGGCCCATATCTGCTGCCTGGATTCAGCCAGCTAAAGGCAGTAGCCGAATAAGCGCCTTTACCGCGACTTCGTAGCCATGGGCCCCAAGGCCTGCGATCACTGCGTCGGCGCGCATCGAGACATAGGAGCGATGATAGATCGGCTCTCTCTTGTGAATATTAGAGATATGCAGTTCGATCACAGGGCCCTCCACCATCTTCAAGGCATCAAGCAGAGCCAGTGAGGTGAAGGTAAAGGCTGCGGGATTGATCACAATTCCGGCGCCCTCATCGATTGCCTCATGAACCAAACCGATGAGTTTTTCTTCGCTGTTGGTCTGGTGAAATACAACCCCTTGCTCGCCGGCTGCAGCCCTGCACATGGCCTCTACCTCGGTCAGTGTCGTCGTACCGTAAATGTGCGGCTCGCGCTTTCCCAAGCGATTAAGATTGGGGCCATTGAGAACGTAGATAGGCTTCATTTCATATCCTTGGGACTAACCCTGGTAGCCAAACAGACGCGGCAACCACAGCACCGTGTCGGGCACAAAGGTGAACAGCATCAGCGCGGCAAGCAGCACAGCCAGGAACGGCAGCGTGTCGCTCACAATGTCCTTGAGCTTTGCGCCAGAGACCGTCTGCATCACGAAAAGCAGCATGCCATAGGGGGGCGTGATCAGGCCGATCATCACATTGACAACCACGACGACGCCGAAATGTACCAGGTCAATGCCAAGAGCTGCAGCCGAGGGCACTAGAACAGGGACAATGATCAGGATGATCGCTGTTCCTTCGAGTACGCAGCCGAGCAGCAGCAGAACCACATTGACGAAGATCAGGAACATCACCGCGTCGAGATTCCACTCCGTAAGCACAGCGCTGAGCGAGGCCGGAATGTTTTCGACAGTGACCACGTAATTGAGCACCAATGCGCCAGCGATCAGCATACCGATCGACACGGTGGTTTTTGAGCTCACCACCAGCGACGAATAAAAGTTCTTCCAGCTGATCGAGCGATAAAGCACGATCGAGACGATGAGCGCATAGGCTGCGGCGACGGCAGCGGCTTCGGTTGGGGTAGTTATGCCGCTATAAATACAGAATAGCAGCACTACAGGCATCATCAGGGCCGGCAGAGACTGCCAGGTAATTTTGGGCAGCTGCCGCAGCGGCACCGGCGCTTCCACCGGGAAGTTGTGCTTCTTGGCCTTGTAGAAAATGATCAAGGCCAGGGAGAGACCCATGATCACACCGGGAATTATCCCGCCCATGAACAGGTAGCCGATCGAGGCATCTGAAACGAGGGCATAGAGCACCATGGGGATGGATGGCGGAATGATCGGCCCGATCACTGCCGACGAGGCTGTGAGCGCCGCCGCGAAGGAATTGGGATATTTTCCGTCGCGCGTCATCAGCGAGTGGACCATTTTGCCGGTCCCCGCCGCGTCTGCAATGGCCGAGCCCGACATACCCGCGAAAACGATTGACTGCAGCACATTGACCAGCGCCAGGCCGCCACGGAAGCGACCAACCACGGCATTGCACCAGACCAGGAGCTTGTCTGAAAGCGAGCCGATATTCATGAACTCGGCCGCCAGGATGAACAGCGGTACGGCCAGGATGATGTAGTTGGCGTACATGCGGTTGAGGAATTGCTCAGCCACGATCCCCATGTCGAGGCCGTTGAGGAGAAGATAGAGGATCGAACCGCCGATCATCGACAGGCCAATCGGCAGCCCCAAAACGGCCAGCACCAGAATTGCGGCGATACAGAGAAAGAAGGGGTCGGTGAGCAGTTCCATTATTTGGCCTCTTCCTGCTCTTCACGTCCCCAAACCGCCACGCCAGCACGCCAGATATACCGGATGACGGTCACAACGGCGAAGACGATGAAGATAGAATAGACGTAGTCGTAGCGGATCTTGAGATAGGCGGTCTTTTCGACCTTCATGAACAGGATGTAGTCGACAATGGCAGGCAGGGCCGTGGCCAAAAGGGCAACGATGGCCAGAGCGGTGATCACGGTCATCGCCCGGCGTGCCTTGGTGCTCATCGCTGAATAGACAACATCGAGCCGGACGTCGTCGCGGTCTCGCAACACAAAGGCTGCGCCAAACAGGACAATCCACACCCAAAGGATGGCGCTCGTTTCATGCGCCCAACCCGTCGGCAATTGCAGCACATAGCGAAACACGATCTGGATGATGAAGGCGAAGAACATCAAGCCCAGCATCAGCGCCAGAATGTTTTCAGCTCTTTTGGACAACCAGCGTCCAAACTGGATCAGACCGGCCATGTCGTCCTCCCCGTCGATAGCCATGGGGGCACGCTATCGTCGTCGTCTCTGTCTGGGAAATGCAAAAACGGGTGTCGCTCGATGGCGACACCCGGACGCGTTGTTACAGCGCGTTGATGGCGTCGAGTGCGCCTTCGGGCCAATCCTTGGCCAGATCGGATTCGAGATACTTCTGCTGCGCATAGGTGCGGAAGGCATCCTGATCGGGCTCATAGATGTCCAGGCCGACGCTCTTGAAGCGCTCAACCAGCTCAGCCTCACGCTTCAGGTGCTCTTCCTGGCTGAAGTCGATAGCAACCGTTGCAGCGGCCTGGAAGGCCTCCTGCTGTTCTGGGGTCATGGCGTCCCATGCAGAGTTGCTGATGACCAGAAGGTCGAAACCAACCAGGTGCGAAGTCAGGACGATCTGGTCCATCACTTCGTAGAACTTCATGTTCTCGACGTTCGGCAGTGGATTGTCCTGGCCGTCGATAGCACCGGTCTGCAGGCCGGTATAAACCTCGGCATAGGCCATCGGCGTCGGATTTGCACCCAGCGACGTGCCCAGGAACTGCCACGCATCACCACCTGGCATGCGCAGCTTGATACCGGCCATGTCCGCCGGAGTGGCGATCTTCTTGTCGCCGCGCAAGCCAACCTGACGGGCGCCGAAATAGGTCGGTCCAAGAATCTTGATGCCAAGCTGGTCAGATGCCATCTGCTTGAACTCTGCGCCGACTTCGCTGTCGAAGAAAGAGCGCAGGTGCGCGGCATCACGGAACAGATAGGCCGACGTTAGCAGCGACCAGGCAGGAATCTGGTTGGAAATATCCTGAGGAGCAATATTGCCCAATTCCAGGTTGCCACGTTGCAACGCAACTAGCTCGGTACCCTGGGCAAACAGAGTTGCCCCGAAATAGGGTTCAACAGTGGCAAAGTCAGCAACCTGCGATGAGAGCAGGTTGATCATTTCAGCGCGAATGTCCTGTTCCGAAAACACTGCCGAAAAGCGCAGCGTCGGATTGTCCTGCGCCAGCGCCGGGAAAGCAGCTGCCAGAAGCAAGCCGCCAACCATGAGGGCGCGCCGTGAAAGCGAAATAGTCATCAATCTTCCTCCCTGGAATGTCTCACATTCCACTTTTGTTACCTTTCAGAGCCAAGACCAGTTCTGGTCCGGCAAGATGCCGTTGCGGGTCTTCACTCCCACCGAACGGTTACGCTCCGACACCGAAAACCTCCCGTCATCGGGCTGAATGCACTTTGTACGAAATGGTTCGTTCATGTCAATGGCGAGAATTTCGCTCTGAAAGCCAGCTTTCAATTTCTCACTTGAACTGATAAATGTCAGGCAAAATGTATTTCGTCAGATAAAATTGATTATGTCCAGATACGATCTCTCCCCATCTGTCGGTGAAGCCACTTATCAACGCCTGCGTCGGGACATAATAGCCTGCCGCCTCCGACCTGGAGACAAGCTGCGACTGGAGGGGCTTCGCGAACGCTACGATGCGGGCGTCAGCACGCTACGAGAGATTTTGAGCCGACTGGCGAGCGAATCCCTCGTGGTCGCAGAGGGGCAGAAGGGATTCGCGGTTGCGCCCGTCACGCGGCAGGACCTGCGCGAAATCGCCGACCTCAGACTATTACTCGAAAGCCACGCCCTAGCCCTTTCCCTGGCGGCGGGCGACCTGGAGTGGGAGGGCCGCGTCGTCGCGGCTCATCACATATTGGCGGCTACCGAGAAAAAGTTGCTAGCGGGACAGGAACGCCAGACCGTCAACTGGGTGCGATACGACTTCGCCTTCCACAACGCCCTTATCTCGGCATGCGGGTCACGGGTGCTCCTTGACCTGCACGCCGCCACATTCGATCGATTTTTACGCTACCACATGTGGGCAGCCAGCTTCCGCGGGTCCGGCGTGGTCGATGATCACAAGGTGCTATTTGAAATGGCGATCGCCCGCGATGTTGATGGCGCGCTGACAATGCTGGCCAGCCACGTCAATAGCGGTGTGGAGCACGTGCTATCGACGGGCAAGTTGGACAATTAGGCATGTGCCGCAAACGTCTTGCCCATTGCCGCGCTGTCCGGATCAATATCGGTGAAAAGACGGAAGGCGCGAGCCGCTTGGTAGATGGCCATACCACCGCCGGGTAGTGTGCGGCATCCGAGCCTTGACGCCTGGCGGATCAGTTCCGTTTCCCGAGGAAAGTATATGATGTCGGCCAACCATTGATGCCGGCCAAGCATTGTCGGATCGAAGGGCATGCCCGGCAGCTTCTCCATGCCAACCGGAGTGGCATTGACCACCCCGGCAGCGTGGCCAATCACCTCCCCCAATCGGTCGGGCGTCAGAGCCTGGGTGCGGGCATTGCTGGTTCGTGCGATATGGGTGGCCAGACTTTGTGCTCGCGCAGCGTCGGCATCAACGATGTCGAGTGACGTAGCACCGAGTTGGACCAAAGCATGAGCAATGGCCGCGCCCGCGCCCCCTGCCCCGACCTGCAAGACATGATCCATCTGCACAGCGCCGAGGCCGATTCGGACGCTTTGGGCAAAGCCCCAGCTATCGGTGTTGTGCCCCATGCAGCCGCCATGTCTCAACACGACCGTATTCACGGCGCCAATCAGATCTGCTTCCGGTGACAAATCATCAAGCAGGGGCAAAATAGCCTGTTTGAAGGGATAGGTGATGTTCAGCCCTGAATATCCTCGCTCCCTGACTGCGACAAGCATGGCCTCAAGGTCGTCGTCTTCGAGGCCAAGGCGGTCGAAGTCGATCAGGTCATAGCGGTAGTGGAGACCGTGCCGTCCCCCTTCAGCCTCGTGCATGGCCGGTGTGAGCGACGAGCCAATGCCCCGCCCAAATAAGCCGACCCTCACGCCGTTGCCTTGTGTACCATCATAACCGGAGCGCGCTGCATCAACGATCGCGAAGGCGTTTCGAACGCGCTCACCTTGTGTAGTCACTGAGAAGCTCCCTGGCGGAAAGCTCTCCGCCCTTGTTTTCATACACCCCTCGCCATTAGAAGAACGTCAGGGCATTTTCTCCACAATGTACGAACTGGTTAGTTCGGTCAATTCGGAGAGTATTGGAAAGGCATTTTTTCCCGATGGCGGAAATGGGGTCGGATGTAAAAAAGGCAGGGCGCAAGACACCTGTGCGCCAGCAAGACCCGGAGGGAACACGGGCCAACATTATCGAAGTGGCCAGCCAGGAATTTGCCCTCAACGGCCTTTCAGGCGCCCGGATCGACGAAATTGCCGCCAAGACGCGCTCCTCCAAGCGGATGATCTACTACTATTTCGGCGACAAGGAAGGGCTTTACCTCAGCGCATTGGAAGCTGCTTATGCCACGGTGCGGGAAGGTGAGGCTGAACTTGATATTGCCGGACTTCCACCCGTCGAAGGGATGCGGCGCCTGGTGGAATTTACTTTCGACCATCATCACCAGCATGAGAACTTCATTCGCATGGTGATGATCGAAAACATCCACCATGGACAATATCTGGAACGGTCGGGGGTCGTCCGGGAACTAAATGTCACCGCGATCGCCCGGATCAAGGAGCTCTATGAGCGCGGCGTTAGCGAGGGACAATTTCGTCCGGGGCTAGACCCGCTCGAAATCCATTGGCAGATCAGCGCTCTTTGCTTCTTCAACGTCTCAAATCGGGCCACATTCTCCCAACTGTTCGCACGCGACTTCGGCAGTTCAGAGATGCAGAAAAAGCTCAAGCAGAATACCAGCGAAATGGTCCTGCGCTATCTGGCACGCGAAGCTGCACCCAACAGGCTCTGAGCTCCATCAGGAAGGGGAGCGAAGACCTGTCAGCGTCACTTAGCAGATGTCTCGTTGACCATATTCTGTCACATCGGTACATTGTACGAACTGGTTCGTTCAGGATTGTATCATGAAGACGTCTATCGCCACGGTTTCCATCAGCGGAGACCTTCGTGAGAAGTTGGAAGCCATTGCCGCGGCAGGCTTTGACGGAGTGGAAATTTTCGAGAACGACTTTCTCGCATTTGACCGCAGTCCGGGCGAAGTGCGGCGCATGGCCTTGGACCTTGGCCTGGAAATCACCCTCTTCCAGCCGTTCCGCGACTTCGAGGGCCTACCAGAGGTACAGCGAGCCCAAGCCTTCGCGCGGGCAGAGCGGAAGTTCGACCTTATGGAAGAGCTTGGCGCGCCGCTCATGCTGGTCTGTTCCAACGTGGCGCCGGCAGCGCTCGGCGGTATTGATCGCGCGGCGGCCGATTTCCACGAACTGGGGGAGCGGGCAGGCAAACGTGGCCTGAAGATTGGTTACGAAGCTCTCGCCTGGGGGCGGCATATCAACGACCACCGGGACGCTTGGGAAATCGTGCGCAGGGCCGATCATCCCAATGTTGGCGTCATTCTCGACAGCTTTCACAGCTTGTCGCGCCGCATCGACTCCGATTCAATCCGCGCGATCCCAGGCGACAAGATCTTCATTGTGCAACTGGCCGACGCGCCAGCGCTGGACATGGACCTGCTCTATTGGAGCCGTCATTTCCGCAACATGCCGGGAGAGGGCGATCTCCCTGTCGTTGACTTTGCCCGCGCTGTAGTCGCCACTGGCTATGACGGCCCATTCTCGCTGGAAATCTTCAACGACCAGTTCCGTTCAGGCTCACCGCGCACCATTGCCCAGGACGGACATCGATCGCTCGTCTTCCTGATGGACGAGGTGAGGACAGCCGAGCCCGAGCTTTCCCATTCTTTGCCGATACTGCCGCCGCGAAGAGCGGTGAAAGGTGTCTCCTTTATCGAGTTCACCGCCGATGAAGCCGAAGCGGAAACCCTTCGAACCATGCTCCGCCAGTTGGGATTTGCGTTTGCCGGTCGCCACAAGACCAAGAATGTCGAGCGCTTCACCCAGGGCGACATCAACATTGTCGTAAATACCGATCGCGAAGGTCTGGCCCACGCTGCTTACGTGACACACGGCACCTCTGCATACGCGATGGGTCTTTTGGTCGATGATGCCCAAGCAGCGCTGGATCGCGCCAAAGCGCTGGGAGCCCAGCCCTTTCAACAGGGGGTGGCGCCAGGAGAACTGACGATCCCCGCAGTGCGTGGCGTCGGTGGCGGTGTCATTTATTTCCTCGATGACCACTCCGACCTCGCAAAGGTCTGGGAGATTGAGTTTGAGCCGCTCCCTCCCCAAACTGATGGCGCCGGGCTCACCGGTTTCGATCATGTCGCACAAACGATGAACTATGAGGAGATGCTGACCTGGATTCTCTTTTACCGTTCGATTTTCAGAGTGGACAAGGGAGCAATGGTTGATGTTATCGACCCATCGGGCTTGGTGCGAAGCCAGGTTATCTCCAATGAGACCGGCGCTTTGCGCCTGACCCTGAACGGCGCGGAAAGCCACCGGACACTGGCGGGTCGGTTCATCGCTGAAACCTTCGGGTCAAGCGTTCAACACATTGCCTTTGCGTCCAACGACATCTTCTCCACCGCCGCGAAGCTCAAGGACAACGGGCTAACCACGTTGGAAATCTCGCCAAACTACTATGCCGACCTGGAGGCGCGGCTTGGCCTCGGGGCTGAGAGAATAGCCAAGCTGAAAAACGCCAATCTGCTCTATGACCGAGACGAAAAGGGCGAGTATTTTCAACTCTACTCAGCCAATGTCGGCGATGGCTTCTTTTTTGAAATCGTCCAGAGAAAAGGAGCCTATGCAGGCTTTGGGGCAATCAACGCGCCGTTCCGCATCGCTGCACAGAAACGTGCTTCTCGTCCTGCCAGCGTTCCAAAGAGGTGAGGCATAGAAGGCGGTCCTCAATGCAACCGGATGACGTCAGTCGAAGTCTCTTCTGTAGCCCGGCCGCTTGTGTCAAGCTTCCGTACAGGGCTTGTTGCAACAGGGGGCACAAAGTGCCGGAACTTGCCCTTCAATGACTTTCCTTGGCTTGCTGCCTGTCACGCCCCTACGTCAGGGCCGCGTCAAGTCATAAGGCAGGTTTCGGGAAGTCGCGGAGGCTTGTCGAACGGCCGGAACGGGGCGCCCTGCTGCCATTGGGGCAAGGGTTCATTACCCTGCCTGTTCTTCTCTCAGTCGATTGACCTGGAGGCCGATGAGCCAGAACAACGCAGGGGGCAAAAGCCCCCTGTTTCATTCTGTGGCCATAACGGTGTCACCGAAGGGGTGATCGATCACCATTTTCCAGCTGCCGTCCGGCTGCCGCTGCAGAACGGCAACCGACAGAGCCCGCATGGTGCCATTGTCCGGGCTGGGGGCTTCCCAGGCCATCAGGTGCAGGCCTATGTCCCCGGCCAGCACCACCTCATGCGCCCCATAGGTGAAGTTGACCCCCGACGCCACGAATTCAGCGAACATGGCACGCAAGGGTTGGTCGCCGCTGACTACCTGGCCGGGCGCCGCCACGACGCTTGCGGGCAGCGCATAGGTGGACATGACAGTGTCGATATCGCCGCGCGCGAACGCGTCGGTCATGGTCTGAATAGTCTGCAGAACTGCAGTTTTGTCGGACATAGCCGTGGTTTCCTGGGCATGAGTGAGGGCAGGTGTCATCGCTGCGGCCAGCGCGGCCGCCATTAGTATCGGGCGCATCGGCCCCTCCTTTTTTGTTGACGCCCATGTCATAGTCTTGCTCACTGACAGAAACCGGCAGGGTATCCATGCGTCTCTATCGGCTCTTCGATCTGCTTGACCGCCTGCGCACTCGCCGCGTGCCGGTCAGCGCGGAAACGCCGGCTGTCGAGATGGATGTTTCCTTGCGAACCATCTATCGCGACCTGGCAGATCTACAGGCTCTCGGCGCCCCCATTCGTGGCGAGGGTGGTGTCGGCTATGTCATGGATCACGGCTATTTCATGCCGTCTCTGCACCTGAGTCCGGACGAAATCGAAGCTCTGGCCTTTGGGGCCCGTCTGGCCGCGGCACGTGGTGGTGATGGCCTGGCGGAGGCCGCCAGCTCGGCTGTGGCGAAGCTGGCCTCTGCTGTTGGCGCAGAGGACCGGGCAGCCCTGCTCGATACCCCCATGGAGGTTGGGCCGAGCGCGCAAATGCCACATACCGGCCTCGACAGCCTGCGCCGCGTCATCCGCGAGAGGAAAGTATTGCGTATCCGCTATCGAGACTTGTCCGGTCGCGGAAGTGAGCGCCTGGCGCGTCCTCTCGGGCTTACGTTGTTTTATGCTGTGTGGTTGCTGACCATCTGGTGTGAGCGCTCAAGCGGCTTCCGGCATTTCCGTGTCGATCGGATCGAAAGCATTGAAGAAACAGGCAAGACCTTTCGCCATGAGCGGGGCAAGCGCTTTGCCGATTGCCTGGCGCTGGAACAGGGCAAGCGAGTCTAAGTCAGTCGGAGCCAGATAAACGTCAAGACTCTGTCAGCGACCCATTGGGGATGACAGCTTGCGAGGAGCCGTACTAGCCGCTTTAACAGCAGAAATGGGGTGCCTACTCGACCGGCCGAAAAATGGAAACCCCTGCCCTTCCCGCTGGGTCCGCCGGTGACGAATGCAGGCTGGCCGCTTTTGGGCACCGGCCTTGAGATAGCGGCCATGCAACAGCCAAGGCATCCACTGACCTCGCTTGTTCAGCTGGGTTTGCCCGCCGCCCGAAACCTGCCGTTCGAAATGAACCCGTGTTTCGGCTCGAACGGGGTCGTTAGCGGCCTGGCGCTTTTCTCGCGGGGGGGGGGGGGGCAAACCAAGGCCGCCGGTGGCAAACAGCTGCACCACATCCGACGTAGACAGCGACATAGATTCACTGATAAAGATTTTCGCCACAGAATTGGTGTTTGTGGAGAAAAATGTCACAGGAGCTATCTAGTGAGTCAGGCGTTACTCGTGCCGAAGAAGGCGACCGGTCTTCCATCGCCGACGCGTATCACCAAGCCTTCGGGTTCGCCGCGCAACGAAGCGATAGCTACATCCGACAGGTGGGATTGGAGAATTTCAGGGTCCTGCGGGTGGGCGGCGAGTTCGCTGCCGTGATGGCCGCAATCGAAACGGCGCATTGGATTGGCGGCAAGCCAGTTCGAGCGGTCAACATCGCCCACGTGGCCGTCAATCCCGCTTGGCGTGGATCGGGGGTGGCGGGTCGATTTCTCGACATGGTGTGTTCGGAAGCTGTCTCTAGCGGTAGCGCCCTCGCCACACTTTTCGCGTCCACGCGTCCTGTATACCGGCGCTCCGGCTTCTCCTTGGCAGGCGTAGAGTTGATCTACGAGGCCGAGACTTCGGCCATGCCTCGCGTGCGAGGCACAGGCTTTCGGCGGTTGCCTGAGACAGAAGCCATGGAGGCGATGAAGATACTCCATCGCGAACAGAGCGTGGAAGAGGCGGGTGTGCTGCTGCGCGGGCAAGCCCATTGGGCCAGTCTCCTAACAGGGAATCCATCGGTTTATTCGAGCACCTCCTCGGCAGCGCCGGGCTACGTCGTGATAGACACGTCGGACCCGGATTGTTTGGTGGTCAGGGACTGGGTCGCTCGCAACGGAGATGCCGCAGCCCACATTCTAACTCTGCTCGGCACCTTCTCCTCCGTGTATCCGCGAGTTCGATGGCACGGTTCACCGCACGATGCGCTCGTGTTCGCAATGCCCGACAAGGGGTGGAAGCTCGTGCATCAGGAAGAGTGGTTGGCCCGTGTCCTCGACCCGGATCTGGCGTTACAGCAACGCGGCTATCGATCAGACGGCGAGCTTGGTCTGGAACTAACGACCGGTGAGGGGATCACCGAACTCCTCCTGACCATCCGCGATGGCAAAGGATTCTGCGCGCCCCCCGCCGACGATCGGCCGAAGATCCGCGTGTCCCTTAGCAACTTCGGAACCCTGTTGACGGGTCATCGGTCTGCAGGATTTCTGGCCCGTGCCGGCGTATTGACGGGCGGGCCGGCAGCGATACGGATGTGCGACACCTTGTTTGCCGGACCGGCCCCATGGGTTGGCGAGCACTTCTGACCAATGGAGCCATGATGCAAAGCGCCTTGATAGCCAACATTCGTTCGGCGGCACCCAATATGACACCGGCCCTTTCGCGGGTCGCCGACCATGTCCTCGCCAATCCGCAGTCGGTGCTCTACCGGAGCATTACCGAGCTGGCAGAAGACTCAAGTTCATCGGAAGCAAGCGTTATGCGCTTCTGTCGCGAGCTGGGTTTCTCCGGGTTTCAGAAGTTTAAGTTGTTGCTGGCGCAGGACCTGGCGACGCAGGGGCAGGCAAACACACCGGTGACTGGCGCAGATTCCGTCCAGTCGTTGATCGAGACCGCTAAGCTTGCACTGGACGAGACCGAGCGGCTCCTCGATCGAACGATTCTGACGACAGTAGCCGGCGAGTTGCTTGCCGCGTCGCAGATCGAGATTTTCGGCGTAGCAGCGTCCGCCATCACCGCCCAGTATCTGGAGTACAAATTGACTCGCCTAGGACTGAGGGCGCGCGCGGTAGCGGACGCTCATCTGGCGACAATGATCGCGGCCACCTCTGGACCATCTACCGTGCAGATCCTGGTGTCCAGTTCCGGTTCGACGATCGACACGGTGCGCGTGGCGGAGCTGGCGCACAGCAGAGGTGCTCGAACCATTATCATCACCAATCGATCCAAAAGCCCTCTGGCAGCCATCAGCGACCATGTGCTGCTGGCTTCGTGGCCCGAGACGCCGCTGACGGGGGGCGCATTCCCCTCCAAGATCAGCCAGTTGTTGATCGTGGACGCGCTCGTTGCCCACATTACGGACGCTGACCCTGATCGCGTCGACACCATCATGGATACAGCGAGCAGTGTCAGTGACCGAAACTTCTGAACATCCGGTGCTTGCGATCGACATCGGTGGCACCAAGGTCGCGCTGGCCATCGTCGTCAGTGGCCAAGTAACGCACAGAGTTCAGATTGCGACACCCAGGTCTGGACGTGGGACGGACATTGTCGAGGCGATCGCTGGACAGGCCACACTTCTGCCGCGGACTACCGCAGCTGGCGTTGCCACGACCGGCATCGTTGACCATGGACATCTGACGGCACTCAACCCCGCCACCTTGCCCATCGAAGATCGTTTTCCGTTGGTCGAGGCATTAGGGCAACGCCTGTCCCGACCCATTCTGGCAATCAACGATGCGCAGGCTGCTGCTTGGGCGGAGTACTGCATCGGCGCGGGCCAGGGCGCAGCCCGGATGATTTTCGTTACCGTGTCGACCGGCATTGGCGCAGGGCTCGTTCTTGATGGTCGATTGCAATCGGGGGCCAGGGGTCTGGCGGGTCATGTCGGCCACATGGTGAGCGATGCCGCAGGGCCCACATGCGGGTGCGGTCGGCGTGGCTGTGTTGAACGGGTCGCCTCTGGAAGTGCCGTCGGGATGCTGGCAACCGAGATGTTAGGAAGACCCGTCGCCGCCCCCGAAGTTTTCGCAGCAGCTGAGGCTGGCGACGAGCGATGCGCCAACTTGCTCGACCGGGCGTCAGCAGCCCTGGCCAACACGCTTTGCGATTTGGTGGCAAGCCTGGACCTTGATCGAATTGTACTAGGCGGGGGCGTTGGGCTGGCCGAAGGATTTCTACAGCGCGTGAAAATGTCGATGGAGACGCTGCCGGCGGTTTATCGGCGGCCGATCGTGAAAGCGGGGACGGGTGCGGACGCCGGCCTGCTCGGGGTGGCCGCACTGGTCAATGGCGGAAATTTTCATTGAAGTTTTGATATTGACGAAAATAGTCATCTAGCTTAGCAATGGGCCTCATAGGTTCAGGAGCTCGGATGACTATCTCCGCAAAAACACTGTTGGACGGACTGCGCGGCCAGCTCGTCGTGTCCTGTCAGGCAGCTGCCGGCAGCCCGATGGCGCCGGTTGCTCATATCGCGGCGCTGGCGCAATCTGCGGTCATTGGCGGTGCCAGGGCCGTTCGCATTGAAGGCATCGCCAACGTCCAGACCGTTCGCGCCGCCGTCGACGTTCCGATCATCGGGATCGTGAAAGCGCAGCATCCGGGCTTCGAGGCTTTCATCACGACGACAGTCGACGAAGTCGACGCTCTGGTCGACGCCGGTGCCGATGTCATTGCCTTCGACGCCACCGATCGGGCTAGGCCCGTGCCAGTCGCCGAACTGGTAGCGGCCATCCTTCGTCGCGATCGTGTTGTTATGGCGGACATCAGCACCATCGCCGAGGCGCGCCTTGCTATCGAGGCAGGGGCTCATGTCGCCGGCACGACACTTGCCGGTTACACCGAACACTCCTCTGTGCTCGCCGGCCCTGACTTTCCGCTGATGACCGAACTGGCAGCGGCGCGATTGCCGTTCGTTGCCGAGGGCCGCATCTGGGACCCCGCCGAGGCCGCGCGGGCCATTGCCATTGGCGCCCAGTTCGTTGTCGTCGGCTCGGCGATTACGCGTCCCGACGACATCACCCGCCGCTATGCCGCCGCTGTAGCCGCAGCGGCCCAGCCTCGACTTGGAGAAACCGCATGACCACTCAATTTCGCGTCGCCGTCATCGGTGCTGGCTTCATGGGATCGATGCATGCCTCGATTTTTTCGCGCGAACCACGCGCCAAGATGGTGGCTATCGTCGACTACAATATCGAACTGGCCTGTTCGGTCGCGGCTCGGTTGGGCAATGAAGTGAAGGCCTATGCCAGCCATGAGGAGTTGCTGGCGGCAGAGGAGCTCGACCTTGTCAGCATCTGTACGCCGGATCATCTCCACCTCAAGCCGGCACTCGATATCGCTGCCAAGGGCATCAATCTCTTCGTCGAAAAGCCGATCGCCTCCACCATCGAGGACGGGCAGAAAATCGTCGATGCCTGCAAGGCTGCCGGCGTCAAATTAGGTGTTGGCTACCTGCTGCGGTTCGACCCGCGCTACTTCAAGGCGCGCGAGCTAATGCAGACCGGCAAGATTGGCACACCGATCCATATCTATGCCCGTCGCAACAGCGCTCGGACGGAAGGCCCCAAGCGCTACGGCGGTACCTTGCCGCTGGCACTGCATGTTACCGTACATGATGTAGACCTCGTGCTGTGGATGCTCGAGGGGCAGACACCAGTGTCTGTCTATGCCCAGCAGACGGACATCCTGCTCGGCAAGACCGGCACGCAGGACACCATCGCCGCCATGGTCCGCTTCTCGGGCGGGACGCTCGTGACCTTCGAGAGTGCCTGGTCACTGCCGGCCGGGGCTCGACATATGATCGATGCCCGTATGGAGCTGATCGGCACTGAGGGGTCGTTCGAGGTCCAGTGCGGCGACAGCGGCCTCTACTTCGCCGACAACCAGACATCGCGCGAAATCGACACCCAGCACTGGCCGAGCTTCGGCGACGTGGTCGGGGGCGATCTGCGCCAGCAATTGAGCAGCGTGCTCGAATGGCTCGATGGCAGGCCTTCTCAGGTCGCCACGGGCGAGGAAGCACTGCGCTCTTTGGAATTGACGCGAGCCATGATCCGTTCCGCCGAGAGTGGATTAGTGGAACGGCTCTAGCGTCGATCGCATGGCCCCGCGCAGCGGTGCCGAACAGGGAACGGAACGAAGGGAATGAGAAGATGAAGAGACGCAATCTGATCGCCTTGACGGCAGCTTTGGCTGCTACGGCCGCTTTACCGGCCTTTGCTCAAGATGCCAACAAACCATATGCCGGCACGCGCCTAGCCGTGTTGATGGAAGGTCATCCGACCACCGACGGCATCCAAGCGCTGTTGCCAGAGTTCACCGAGCTCACGGGCATCGAAGTCGAGCTGGAGGTGGTTCCGGAATCCGACATCACCGCCAAGATGCTGCTTGAGTTTTCCTCGGGCTCGGGCCGCTACGATGTGGTGCAAAACAACATCATCTTCGTCCCCGGCTTCGTCGAAGCTGGCTACATCGAGCCGCTTGATCAGCTCGAAGTAGAGAACCCGAACTTCATCGATCGTGCTGACTTCGTGCCGGGCTACCTCAACACGAACATCCTCGACGGCAAGCTTTATGGCCTGCCGGTCTACGGCGAGAGCACGTTCCTGATGTATCGCAAGGACCTGTTCGAGGAATACGGCATCGCCGTTCCGGAAAGCTTCGACGACATCGAGGCGGCAGCCAAGACGATCGAGGAAAGGTCGAACGGCGAGATCACCGGCATCACCATGCGCGGTGCCCAGGGCATTCAGAGCGTCTATGTGTGGGCCGGCTACCTCTGGGGCTTCGGCGGTGAATTCATCAATGGCGAAGGCGGATCGGCACTGGCGACACCGGAAGCAGCTGCTTCCCTTGAGGCCTTTGCCCGTGTGCTCAACGAATAAGGCCCGGTTGGCGTGGCAAATTTCGGCTGGGAAGAAAACCGCGTCCTGTTCCAGCAAGGCAAGGCCGGCATGACACTGGATGCGACCGTCAACGGCGCGTTCAATGAAGACCCAGCCATTTCGTCGGTCGTCGGAAAGGTTGGCTACGTGCCCGTGCCGGTACAGACGGATGCGGCCAAAGGCGGATCCTCGTCGCTAGCTGTGCACAGCCTGTATGTCTCGTCGGCTTCGGCCAACAAGGAAGCTGCCTGGCTTTTCGCCTCGTGGGCTACCGCGAAGGAACAACAGATCAAGTCTCTCGAGATCGCACCTAATTCTGGTGTGACCTCGTTGCGGGCACTGTCGTCCGAGGCGTTCAACTCTCGTTACGGTGCCTTCAAGGACGCGATGATCGCCTCGATCAACCAGGGCAACCCGCAATACTTGCCGACGGTAGCCGCGGCCAACGAGATCATCAACAATGCCGGCATCGCCGTGTCCAAGGTCCTGGCCGGCACTGCCAGCGCCAGCGACGCCTTGGCCGAAGCGGATGCCGCTAACGCGGCAGCGCTCTCGCGCTGAGTGCCGGCGGCCCCGTCACGTTCATTCTCCCGCGTGACGGGGTCCCTTTTGAAGGATTTGCCATGACCAACGACGCAACGACCCTTTTCTATCGCCCGGTCATGGTCCTCATGGGAGCCGTCTCCGTCGTGGTTACGGTCTATGTGCTGTGGTTAACGATGCAGAACATCTCGCTGCTACGCCCGGGACAACAGCAATTCGTAGGGTTAGAAAACTACATCCGGCTGCTATTTGATATGCGTGGGCTATCGGCCCTGTGCCGCACCGTGATGTTCACCATAGCCGCCACGGGTGTCGAGCTGGTGCTCGGACTGGGCATCGCCCTCCTGCTTGATCGGGAATTTCTCGGAAAGCGCGTCGTCCGCGCCCTGATCCTGGTGCCGATCGTGATGACCCCCGTTGTGGTCGGTCTCACCTGGCGCTTCATGTTCGATCCCTCCAGCGGTATGGCCAATTATCTCCTGTCTGTCGTCGGGTTCGGTGCCGTCGACTGGCTAGGCAGTCCCAACGTCGCGATCTTCTCGCTACTCATTGCCGATATCTGGCAGTGGACCCCGTTTGTCGTGTTGCTGACCATGGCTTCGCTGGAATCGCTGCCCGGGGATCCCCAGAATGCCGCCCGTGTTGATGGCGCCCACGAATGGCAGGTGCTCTGGCACATTACCCTGCCGATGATGCAGCGGGCGCTGCTGGTCGTGGGCGTGATCCGCGCGATCGACAGTATCAAAGCGTTCGACCTCTTCTACATCATGACCCGCGGTGGGCCGGCGCTCTCCACCGAGACGCTGAACCTTTATGGCTACATCGTTGCCTTCACCAACTTCGACATCTCCTATGCACTGACCATCGCCATGGTGCTGACCATTTTGACCAACGTCGCACTACTTGCAGTCTATGGCCTGGCTTTCCGCCCTAAAAAGAGTGGATGAAACCCATGCGCAAGCTCGCCTTCTACATTCTCATCGCAGTGCTAGTCGTCGTTGTGCTGTTCCCGCTCTACTGGGTCGTCGTCACCTCAATCAAATCCAGCCGCGACGCCTTTGCCATCCCTCCGGTCTGGCTTTTCGAGGCGACCTGGGAAAATTACGGTCGTGTGCTGAACAACGGGGTCTTCCTCCGGGCATTCGTCAACAGCGTCCTTGTCTCGTTTACCGCCAGCATCATCGCCGTGGCTATCGGGGCGCTCGCTGCCTACGGGCTCGTGCAGCAGGGTGAAGAGGTCAAGCAAAGCAACGAAAAATTCGTGCTGAGCATGCGCATCGCGCCACCGATCATCTTCGTCATTCCGACCTACTTCCTGGCCTCGCAACTCAAGCTGTTGAACAATCATTGGCTGCTGATAGGCGTCTATGCCTTTATCAACATTCCCTTCGCCATCTCCATGCTGCTGACCTTCTTTGAGGACATCCCGCGCGAACTGCGCGATGCGGCCAAGGTCGATGGTGCCCGCGAGTTCACGATCTTCCGGGAAGTGTTCTTGCCAGTGGCCAAGGGCGGCATCATCGCTACGCTGATCATGTGCGTGCTGTTCACTTGGAACGAGTTTCTCATCGCACTGGTGCTGACCGGTCGGGACACGCAGACCTTGCCCGTCAGCATCACCTCTTTCCTCACCTTCCAGGGCGTCCAGTGGGGTCCACTCACCGCCGCCGCAACGCTGGTTATGCTGCCCATGCTGGTGCTTGGCATGCTGGTTCAAGGCCAGATCGTCCGCGGCATGTCGCTCGGCAGCATCAAAGGATAGATTCCATGCCAAAGCTTTCGCTCCAGCTCACGAACATTACCAAGTCCTACGGGGCAACGCCGGTTCTAAAAGGCATCAGCGTAGAAGCGGAGGAAGGGGCCTTCGTCGTCCTGCTCGGTCCATCAGGGTGTGGTAAGTCGACATTGCTGCATGCCATAGCCGGCCTCCATCCGATCGATGGCGGTGACATCATTATCCAGGGACGCTCGGTCGCCGACGTGCCAACACGCGACCGGGATGTGGCGATGGTCTTCCAGTCCTACGCGCTCTATCCGAACATGACCGTTGCGCAGAATATCGGCTTCCCCCTCCGGATGCGGAAAATGCCCGCGGACCAGATCGCAGCGAACGTCGCGGAGGTGGCTCGCCTGTTGCAGATCGAGCCGCTGCTGCAGCGCCGCCCACGCGAACTCTCGGGCGGCCAGCGTCAACGCGTCGCCATCGGGCGCGCACTAGTGCGCGACCCCAAAGTCTTCCTGTTCGACGAGCCACTCAGCAATCTTGACGCGACCCTTCGCGTCGAAACCCGATCCGAGATCAAGCGCCTGCACGCGCAGCTAGGCAAGACCATGATCTACGTGACCCACGACCAGATCGAAGCGATGACGCTCGCGACCAAGATCGTGGTGATGAACAAGGGCGACATCCAGCAGATCGGAACGCCGCATGATGTCTATCATCGCCCTGCCAACTTATTCGTGGCCCGTTTCGTCGGGTCTCCGACCATGCAGATGTTCTCGGGAAGCCTGGTCAGCGACCAGGCCGGCGAGCTAGTTTTCGATGACGGCAACGGATGGGCCGTCCCGGTCCCTGGCGCCGATCGCTCGGCCATTGGTAAATCGGTCCTGCTTGGCTTGCGTCCCGAACACATCGCGCTGGCCGCTCCCGGCACGGGAGAGAAAGCGATCGTCGAGGCGGTCGAACCGACTGGTCCTGAGGACAATGTCGTGCTCACGATCCGAGGTCAGAGAGCGTTCGCTCGTTTCGCCACGGCCAGCGTGCAGACGGGGACCACGGTCGGGGTGATTTTGGACATTGCCAAAGCTTCGCTCTTTGCGGCCGATAGCGGCCTGCGTTTGAACTAGGTACGCAACATGGAAGTCGTAGTCCTGCCCACGGCGGATGCCGCGGTCGCTTATGCGCATGGCCTGATTGTCGAGCACCTCAAGGCAAAACCATCGACTGTCCTCGGCCTTCCCACCGGCGCTACGCCCCTGGGGGTGTACGTTCGACTGGTAGAGAGCTATCGGTCTGGCGCGGTCAGCTGGCGTTCGGTGACAACGTTCAATCTCGATGAGTACTGGGGCCTCGGCGAGTACCACCTGACGTCCTACGCCGCGTACATGCGGCGAGTGCTTTTCGATCACGTCGACTGCCCGCTTCGCCAACGGCACATCCCGAACGGTTGCGCCACCGATGCGGTGGCAGAAGCCCGAGGTTATGAAGCGTCGATCGATCAGGCAGGGGGCATAGACATGCTGTTGCTCGGGCTTGGTCGCAACGCGCATATCGGTTTCAACGAACCGGGTTCGCCCTTCACCTCACGGACCCGCCTGGTCGATCTCGCGCCATTGACGCTTGCTGCCAACAAACTTCATTTTGCCTCGGGAGAAGAACCGCCCGGCCAGGCGATCTCCATGGGAATTGCTACGATCCTTCAGTCCCGGAGGATTGTCGTACTCGCCACGGGTGCGGCCAAGGCAGAGGCCGTTCGGAGGTCGATTCGCGAAGAGCCGAACGTGGAGGTGCCAGGATCGGCACTACAATTCGCGCAGGACGTCACTTTTGTCGTCGATGAGGCGGCCGCCGGAGCTTGATCGACGGACGTATGGGGAGTTCTTCACGGATCGGAGCCAGTGGTAGCTCTTATGGTCCGCAAACAAGGCCTGCCCGTCCTCTTCCACCCTCAGCTACAGGCGCGGCATGTTTAGCGGACGGACGGCTTTCAAAACCGTGAGGTTGGATGGCGAAGGGCGAGAATGGGGCGCGTTGCGGATCGCGAGGAGACCTCACCCTGATGTCTTTCATGACCTGACTCTAACTGACTCTGGCGCTAGACGTCCCGCAGACAGGGAAGCGTAGATTTCTGGATGATGGCATGTGCGCCAAAGTTGCCATCGGCCACTTGGGTAATGCCAAAATCGACAGCAAGTGACATTAATGCGAGAGCCTCGTCCTCGTTGAAGCCGTGTGTGTCGATCAAGAAGCGTCTGGCTTGGCGGAAGGCGTTCCGCAAAGCCAAGTCGACAGTGGATTTGCGATAGACTTCGGATTGGGCGCTTCGGCCCAGCTCGCGCAGATAATTGGGGTAGCTGAAGCTCTGGATAACCCAAGTATCGGGCGTTTCGATGAGTGGGCCTTTCAAGCCGCGGAGATGTTTGGGCTCTTGCTTGGCTTTATGCAGGTGAAACCGAAATTCGCCCGTCAGCGAGCACTCCAGCGCGGTTCCATTTATTTCCCCGTCAGCCTGAGCGAAGTGGCCATCGCCGACGGAAAAGAGGGCTCCTTCGACCGCAACGGGCAGATAGATGCGGGAGCCTTTGCCGGCCCGCCAATTGTCGATATTGCCGCCAAATGGACCGGGCGGAATTGTGTCGACCAGCTCGGCTTCGCGGGGCGCCACGCCCATGAAGCCGAAGTGCATTCGCGCCGGAACACGGACGGCATTGAGTGGGCCTTGCCGGTGTTCCACCGTTGTATGGTCTACCGGGACGCCGGGATAGTCCATGGTGGCATGGACCACGCCATAAGGGTCCGTCTGTGGCGTCCAGCGATACGAGTAGAGCGGCGCGGCAATATCAGGGTGGTCGAGATCAATTTCGAAGATCGTAACGGTCTCGTGCTGATCGGCAAGGTCGAGCAGGTCGTTGTAGTGGTAGCCCCACCAGGCAGATGCGTTGGAAGCGAAGGCCTTGCCGCGATGGGCAGGGTTGCCGCTAGGTCGGGGGCGGATGTCGACGATCTCGACTTCCAGAATGTCTCCTGGCTCAGCGCCGCGGATATAGACCGGCCCTGTGCAGATGTGGACGCCAAAGCCTTCGCCTGCCCCCCGGCCAAAAACGGATGCATCAATAGGACCGGCACCGCGCCGCTCGACAGATTTGCCTTCCGCCGTCCAGGCAAAGACGTTCTCCGCGCCAGGATCACCTGCGACCATACGGTCCCAGTCGTCAGCAGCATGCTGTGTCAGGGTTTCAATGGTGACGAGGTCGCCTGCATCAACGCGCAGGGCGGGTGGAAGGCTATGACTGAGATAACCCCAATGGACCGTCTGGGCGGTTGCCGGTAGATAATGCCGCTCAAGCGTGGGTGGATAATCGGGAGCCAAGGCGGCAGTCGCCGGTCCTCCCAGTCGCGGCGGGGCGTCTGGTGGCGCCACGAATTGAGATGGCTTGCCGCGCAGGCCATAGGGGTGCGCGTCCGTTCCGCGTAGGCGCCGCATTTCGCTGGGCGTGGCGCCAAAGGCGGCCCCGAAGGCGCGGCTGAAATGGGCTTGGTCGCGGAACCCCCAGCGCAATCCAATCGAGGCTATACTATCTCCGTCATGATCGGGATTGAGCAGATCCGTTCGACAGCGCAGCAACCGTTGCTGGCGGACATAGTCGGAGAAACTCTCTCCCCGTATTTCGAACAGGCGCTGCAGATAGCGGGTTGAAAGACCTTCATCACGGGCAATGCGGCTGGGATGGAGATCGGGGTCACTGAGGACACGATCAATAGCCGCGACAATACGGCGGAAGTGGCCGGCCTGCACGCTGCTGAGATCGCCTTCCGGTGCCCGGAGTTCGCCCAGCATGGCGCTGGCAAGAAGCTCGATCAGGGCGATCTCACCGGCGCTCGCATCGGGTTGTTCCAGGCTATCGAGATTGGTGACCAATGATCGCACCAGGGCGCGAGCGGCCTGCCCGGCGACTGTGCTGCCCAAAATGACTGGATAGTCTACGCGGCGTCGACCGAGCCGGGCCATGAGTGGCGCGGCGGGGAGCAGGATGAACATGGCTTCCCAATCGTCGCGCCCATCGAGGCTGAAGCTGTGCCCGGCATCGATCACTACCAGATCCCCACTGGTGAGTTCGCGGGTGCCCGCTTCGGTCTGCAGGCTAAGTCGACCGCTGCGCGGTTGCAGGACAATTATGCGGCCGTTGGTTGGGACCGCATTGTCCAGCCGCTGCTTTTCGCCCGACAGGCTGGCGAAAATCGCGTCCGAGTTGGACCGAAACCAGTCAATCACGCCTGAGCCGGTGCTGGCGTCGGACGGCGCCAAAGCGATCTCTGAGAGGCGACTAGCCCATGCGCTCGATCGCTGATCGAGCGGAATGTGATCAAAACTCATTGCCTGCCGCACAAGGTGCATGGCCGGTCCTTTCGGTCCGTCAGGCCAACCAACAATGAGAGCTTCCCGGCTCGAACTGTACCTTATCCATCATTGTTCGGCACCGCTTGTCTCGAGACGTACAATCTCTTGTGTTTTGACCTGCACTGGAACGGTTGAGAGCGAGGTGATTTCGATTTAAATCATTGATAATAAACAATATATTCAGTTGATTTGGTCGAGTTGGGCATTTGGTGGGCGCTTGTGGAGCCATCGGGTCGTGGTCATCCTTGGGCACGTAAACACTTATCGGGAGACCAATCGAAACATGTGCAAGGGTGATGATGTTCACTGTCCGCAATTCCAGGAACACTACGAAGCGTTCCGGGGCGATCTGAATTCGGAGCGGCGCAATTTTCTGCGCGGGGGGCTGTTCGCTGCCGGCGGAGTCGCGGCGCTTGGCGCCACTGGTGGTCTGTCGCTGGTGACACCCGCTTTGGCGCAGGCCAGTGCGGCGCGTCAGCCGGGTCAGCCGACCTATCACTATCTGCCTGCCAACGCCGATACTGTGCATTGGGGCTATTTCAGCAAGACGCTGACACCGAAAGTCGAAGTGGAGTCTGGCGACTTCGTCACTATTGAAACTCTGACCCACCATGCGGGCGATGATCTGGAGCGTATGGTGCAGGGCGATGAGGGCGCTGAAAGCGTCTATCTCTGGACCAAGGACAAGAAGGGCGTTGAGCGCCGCGGCGCCGGTTCAACCGATCCATCGGTCTATACCAAAGGGTCGGGTGAGGGGCAGGGCGTTCACATCATGACCGGCCCTGTCTATGTGCGGGGCGCCGAGCCAGGCGATGTGCTGGAAGTGCGCATTGTCGATTGCAAACCCAGGCCCTCTGCCAATCCAGAATTTGCCGGAAAAGCCTATGGCTCAAACGCCGCCGCCAATTGGGGCTTCCACTACAACGACATGCTGGGTGGCCAAAAGCGTGAGGTGATCACCATTTATGAGGTGGACACGAGCGGCGCCAAGAACTGGGCCGAGGCCGTCTATAGCTTCCCATGGGTTCCGCAGACCGACCCCTATGGCATTGTCCACCAGACCATCGACTATCCCGGCGTGCCGGTTGACCACAGCCTGACGACGCGGAATTTCGACGTGCTCAAGGGTGTTCGTATGCCGATCCGTCCCCATTTCGGCACGCTTGGTCTGGCCCCCAAGGAGGCCGACTATGTCGATACCGTTCCACCCAGCTATACGGGTGGGAATATCGACAACTGGCGCATCGGCAACGGCGCAACCATGTACTACCCGGTGTCGGTGGAAGGGGCACTTCTGTCCGTCGGCGACCCGCATGCCAGCCAGGGCGACAGTGAATTGTGTGGTACGGCCATTGAGTGCTCTCTTACCGGCACGTTCCAGCTAATCCTGCACAAGAAGGCCGACCTCGGCGGGACGCCGCTCGAAGAGCTTAACTATCCGATGCTGGAAACCCAGACGGAGTGGCTGGTCCACGGCTTCTCATTCGCCAATTATCTCGATGAGCTCGGGCCCACGGCGCAAAGCGATATCTACGGCAAGTCGTCGGTCGATCTTGCCCTTCGCGACGCCTTCCGCAAGATGCGCCATTTTCTGATGACCACCAAGGATCTAACGGAAGATGAGGCGATCTCGCTGATGTCCATCGGCGTGGACTTCGGCATAACGCAGGTGGTGGACGGCAACTGGGGTGTCCATGCCATCGTCAAGAAGGACCTGTTCTCGGGTCGCTACTAGCCACTCAACAGGCGCCAGTACCGCACCGAGACGCGATATTGGCGCCTGCCTAAACGCATTCAACCGTCGGGCGAACGCGCGAAAGCGAGCCTATGACACCTAACTGCCGTCCGCTTCTGGCTTGCGGCCGCTATCCGGGCAATGTCCGATTTGGGGCGCGTCGCTGCCAGACTGCTGCCGCCCCCATTGCGGTCGTCCCGCGGCTCAGGACGGCTTCTTGAAAGCTGCCGTCCCCAATCGCCGACGTCTCAACGCAGATCGTGCGACGTCTAGCGGGATAAGTCACGAACCGGGCGAACGTGATCCTCGAACGGCACGTGTCGCCGCTGAAAAGTGGCGCCTTCGTCGACCGCCGGTCTGCTGATCCGATCCATTCGAAAATGACGGAAATCTTCGCGCGCAGGGTCCCAGGCCACCAGATACCAGAGCGGTGGCAGGATCAGCATGGCGTGCGGTTCAACAACACGATTGGTTACGGCCCCTCTTGCGTCACGGTACTGGAAGCCCAGGTACTGCCGCTGGAGAAAAGCTGTCTCGAATGCGGGCAGCAGTGCGGGATCCATCGCCGCCAAATCCGATATGTCCACCAGCGGTGAAAGCCGTCCGACATAGAGGCAGTCCAGAAACCGGCGCAGGTCGCGTACCTTGTCCGGCGGCAGGGCCCTCTCGATCTTGGCAAGCCCCGCATCCGCGAGCCCCGCAAAGGGCAAATTCCCGGCGGCCCGCATTGATGCAACGCTGATGAGCAGCGCAAAGACCTCGGCGACCGAGAGCCGCGCCGTGGTCTGAACCGATTGCGGATCAAGTTGCACCCCGCCGCCGCGCCCCGGTTCGGAGTGAATGACAAAACCCTCATCGCGCAGCGCGCTGATGTCACGCAACACCGTGCGCCTGGACGCGCCAACCTCCCCCGCCAGGTCCGCGACTGTCGAAGTGCCGTTGCGGCGAAGGCTGCGCACGATGGCGTCTTGTCGGAGGCGAGCTGTCATTCGGCAACGCTGTCATTCAATGGTGTCAAAGTTTGGCACCATTCGCCTTTAGGCAACCGCTGCACATGTTAGCAAGGCGAATTATCAATGCTCAATACCGTCGACTTTCCCAAGCCCACCCTTATCGCTGTCAATGGTGTAGAACTCGAGGTCTTCGAGGCAGGCAGAGAAAACAAAGGAAAGCCCATTGTGCTTTGTCACGGTTGGCCCGAGCATGCCTATTCTTGGCGCCATCAGGTACCCGCCCTTGTCGCTGCGGGCTACCACGTCATCGTTCCAAACCAGCGGGGCTATGGCAACTCGTCCCGCCCGGACGATGTGTCGGAGTATGATATTGAACACCTGACGGACGATCTCGTCGCACTTCTCGATCACTACGGATACCAGGATGCGACCTTTGTCGGCCATGACTGGGGCGCGGCGGTTGTCTGGGGGTTGACCCTGTTGCATCCCAGCCGGGTCAACAAAGTGATCAATCTGAGCCTGCCTTATCAGGAGCGAGGCGAAATGCCGTGGATCGAGTTCCTGGAGCTGATCCTGGGCAGCGACTACTACTTCGTTCACTTCAATCGGCAACCTGGCGTGGCGGACGCCGTACTGGACGAGAATGCGTTCCGCTTTCTTCGCAACCTTTACCGCAAGAACGTGCCCCTCCACGCGCCCGAGCCGGGCATGGTCATGATCAACCTAGCTAGAGCGGAAACGCCGCTCGGTGAGCCTGTGATGAGCGATAGCGACTTGGCCGTTTACGTCTCGGCCTTTGAAAGATCCGGGTTCACAGGGGGCATCAACTGGTACCGCAACCTGGACCGCAACTGGCACCTACTGGAGGACGTGGACCCCATCATCCATCAGCCTACGCTCATGATCTATGGCGACCGGGATGTGATTCCGAAATCTGAAAAACTGGCGGATTTCGTGCCCAATGTGGACGTGGTCAGCCTCGATTGCGGCCATTGGATCCAGGAAGAAAAGCCGGAGGAAACCAACCTGGCAATCATTGACTGGCTGGCACGGAAGAGCGCCACCTGATCCCTGGACCTATTCAAGACCACTCCACCCCCAGCGGGCCGGGGGTGGAGTGACCTGCCGAAGGCTATGAACGATGACAGGGGAGATAAGCCACACAACGCGCAACCGCTTTCATCCCTAAAAGCTTGAAACCAGTCTGTCCCCTTCCCACCCCACTGCTGCCAATCAAGTGCCCCCTCGATCTCACCCAAGGTGACGGCGTCGGGCGACCCTCTTCAGCCGACCAGCCAGCGAAATACGCGCTTCAGAAACGCCTGACCGTCTGTGTGGATCAGGGGGCCATGGGCCATGATGACTTGCTTTGTGGGCCAGGCGAGAACCTGCGCGAGGGCGGCTCGGGCGGCGGGCCTGTTTGTGAAGGCGGCCTGGAACTTTCTTGGTACTTCCGGTTGTTCGGCCGTCATCAGGTCCAGACGGGCAACGAGTGCGCGCCAGCCTGTGAACCATCCGGGCGGCAATTGCTGAATGAGATCGGTGAAAATCGTCGTGCCGCTATCGCGATGAAACAACACCACCTCGCTGATGATCCGGTTGCCCCAGATGATCGCGTGGTCGATCTCCCCTGCCCATGCCGCGATCTGGGCATCGCCAAAATCGGTGTCGAACCTGATGTCCTGGCGCGTCTCGCGAAGGCCGGGTGGCGCATAGACCTTTGCGTCGGGATAGGAGCGCTGCCATTCCCCCAGAAATGTGTGGTGGAGGGAATTGGGCGGGACCAGATGGCGCACCGTCCCCAAATTCTCGATGCTGGTGCGCAGGTCGTCAGTGAGCGCTGTGGGCGACCACAGGACCAGATCGCCACCGACCAGACGGATGACTGCCATGCGTGTGGGATAGCGAAATCCGGCCGCTGCCGTGACCACAGGCCCGTCCACCGTCCAGATATTGGGTCCAAATTCCTTCAGCAACGCACGCCCTCCACTATATTTACACGCGTGTAAATTTATACAACAATGTAAAAATGACAATGCCCAAGCGAACCGACAGATCCCGCGCGCTCATTCTCCAGGCGGCCGATGCGGCATTTCGGGAATTTGGATTTGCCGAAAGCACAATGGAGGACATCGCGAACCGCGCAGGCCTGACCCGCAAGACGGTCTACAACCTGTTCGCCTCCAAGGAGGACATTGCCCTCCAGCTCATCGCTCTCGTGGAAGCCAATGACGCGCCCTATCGCAACCGTATGGACGCCGGAGAGGACGCGCTGGCTCTGCTCGAAGATGTTTTTCTCGACAGCGCGCAATGGTGTCTAGCCAATGCGGCCCTGGCCAGACTGGCCCTCGCACCCGCCGAACGGCCAACGCTTGAACCGCCTGCCGACCGGCCATCCTTTCAGCGGCTGATCAGGGATATTCTGCTGCTTGGCCAGAAACAGGGTCGCATCCGTATGGATGATGACGCCAATTTCATGGCTTTGGTGCTGCTTGGAATTTACGGGCAAGCGATGCTGACGGTGCTCGCGGGACGGCCGTTCAACCACGCCGAGATCAAACATACCGTTCGTATCGTTATCGAGGGCATTGGCCGGCGACCCGCGCCGTCTGCATCGGCCTGACGCGCTGGCGCCATGAGCGCCGACGACAAAGAAAAAACCACCCGGGCAAGCCGGGTGGTTCAAGTTTACCTCACAGGGATTTCGTCGCGTGTCAGGCCACCTGGGCCTTGCGCGGGCCACGGGCCCATTCGGGCAGCCACTGGCCATGAGCTTCAATCAGGTCGTCAACGACGTTCCAGATCTGGTCCAGATCGAGTTCGGCGGCGGTATGCGGATCCATCATGGCGGCGTGGTAGATATGCTCGCGCTTTTCTTCCATCAGCGCCCGCACGGTCAGCTCCTGCACATTGATATTGGTGCGGATCAACGCGGTCAGTTGCGGCGGCAATTCGCCGATATAGGTCGGCTGCAGGCCGTTGTCGTCGACCAGGCACGGCACTTCGACGGCGGCATTGTTCGGCAGCGAGGTGATGACACCATTATTGCGCAGATTGCCGTAGATCACCGAAGGTTCGCCCGTCCACACCGAATTGACGATGGAGGAGGCATATTCCTTGGACTGCTTGACCTCGATTCGGTCAGCTTTCTTGTAGTCCTCGGAGGTCTTCTTCCAGTTCGAGATCTGCTCGACACAGCGCTTGGGATATTCATCGAGCGGAATGCCGAATTTTTCGATCAGGTCTTCGCGCCCTTCCTTGATGAAATAGGGCGTGTATTCGGCAAAGTGCTCCGAGCTTTCGGTGACGAAATAGCCGAGACGCGTCATCATCTCATAGCGCACCTTATTGGGGCAGCGCGGGTTCCAGCCGGCCTTGGGGGCGCGGCCTTCGGCATAGGCGCGGTGCAGCGCAGGATAGAGGTCCTTATAGGTACCGTCCGGCTGGCGATGCTCGAATTTGAGATAGAACGCCATGTGGTTGATGCCGGCGGAACGATAGCGGATTTCCTCATAGGGAATGTCGAGATCGTGCGCCAATTCCATGGCCGTGCCCTGCACCGAGTGGCAGAGGCCCACCTGCTTGATCAACGGATATTTTTCCGCAATCGCCCAGGTATTGATGGCCATCGGGTTCACATATTGCAGCATGACCGCGTCGGGCGCGACCTGCATCATGTCCTCGCAGATGCTCCACAGATGCGGCACGGTGCGGATGCCGCGCATAATGCCGCCAACGCCCAGCGTATCGGCGATGGTCTGGCGGAGATTGTACTTTTTGGGCACCTCGAAATCGACCACCGTGGACGGCTCATAGCCACCGATCTGGAAGCAGACCACTACGAAATTGGTGCCGTCCAGCGCTTCGCGCTGGTTGGAATAGGTGCTGACGGTCGCCGGAACGCCCAGCGTCTTGACCAGCTTGCCGGCAATGATCGCGCTTTCTTCCAGGCGCGTGGGATTGATGTCCATCAGGCGGATTTCCGCGCCAGCCAAAGCCGGACGTTGCAGAATGTCGCCGACAATGTTCTTCATGAACACGGACGAGCCGGCACCGATGAAGGTGATCTTGGGATTTGCCATTGGGGATGCTCCGTAGTGGGCCGGGACCGGCCTGCGGCTCCTCCTGCCGCGTTGATCCCAATGCTATCGTTCATTGCCGATGATGCAATCCGGGATAGAATGCCTTTATTCCGGCTTTCTAAGAATTCCACTCGACGACACTGCGAGACTGCCCGCCGCGGCGCCGGAAGGCCTGCGGACTGAACCCTGTCGCGCGGCTAAACCGTCGCGAAAAGTAGAATGGGCTGTCAAAACCCACTTCCGCAGCAATCTGCTTGATCGGAAAACCGGTGCGCTGCAAAAGGTCGCTGGCCCGCCGCAGCCGTACCCCTTCAAGATAAGCCTGCACGCTTTGCCCCGTTTCGGCGCGGAACAGGTGCGACAGTCGAGATGGCGACAGGCCCGCCTCCCGGCTGACATCCGCGATGCCCACACGCTCGGACAGATGCGCTTCCATGAACGCCATGGCCCGTTGCACGCGGCCGTCCAGATCGATCTTTTCAGTCGGATTATGCATATCGCATTGCAGCAGCAGCGCTTCCAGCGCATTCATCGCCAATGCGTCGGCGCGTCGCTGGCCACTGCCTAGCAGGTTGTGCACATGCAGGAATTGCGCGATCAGGGTGCCCTGCTCTCCCTCCGGTCGCAGCACCCTCAACCCTCCATCCAGTCGTGGCCAGCGCAGCCAGTCGTGCCAGTCCGGGCGCGGCTGGAAATGCGCCCATACCAGTTCCCACCGCGCAGCATCGTCGGCAACGCCATAGTCATGCGGCGTTCCCGGCGGCAGCAACACCCAATCCCCAACCTCGGCGCGATAAAAGCCGTCAGCATGCCCGAACCGGCCGCCGCCGGACAAGGTCAGAACAAGAAGCCAGTCCCCGACACCTTTTGGCCGATAGGCTCGATAGCCCGCGGCCTCGTCAAAATGTCCTGTCAACAGGCGCAGGACGTCGTCATGCGGGGTTTCGCCAGTCGAGCTCATAGCAGAATAATACATGTCTTCAGCAGACCAGGCCATGGCCCTGCTGCGCCTGACCGTTATGTTGGTGCATAGGAGGATTGCCCATGACCCTTTCGAGTGAACAAAGTGCTGCCTATGCACGGGACGGTTTCCTGGCCCTGCGCGGCTTGATCGGCCCTGACGAAATTGCGCTTATCCGCGACACCTTCATGGCGCAGGCCAGTGATGGCCCGGTCCCGGGGCTTTCCGACATGCGCAGCGGCAATCCGACGGGCAACGACCCGCTGGCGCGCTATCCACGCATGATGCACCCGCACAAGCATGACGATAAGCCGGTCGGCCCGCTCGCGCGCCGCTACATGCTCGACGCCCGCCTCGAGCCAATTCTGACCGAGCTTTTCGGCGAAGCCCCCTATGCCTGCCAGTCCATGTTCTATTTCAAGCCACCCGGCGCCCGTGGACAGGATCTGCATCAGGACAATTTCTATCTGCGCGTGAAGCCGGGCACTTGCATGGCTGCCTGGATCGCGGTCGACGATGCCGACGAAGGCAATGGTGGCATGATGTGCGTGCCCCGGACCAATGGCCTCGACATTGCCTGTCCCGAACCATCCGATCCGGCGCTGTTCTTCACCTCTGACCATGTCGAGCCGCCAGCTGGCCTCGAGCCACAGATGATGAACCTCAAGGCCGGCGATGTGCTGTTTTTCAATGGCAGCGTCATCCACGGCTCAACGCCCAATACCAGTGCAGACCGTTTCCGCCGTTCACTGATCTTCCACTATGTGCCGGCCAGCACCGTCGAAATCAGCCACTGGTATGAGGCGATCAGCTTTGCCGGGGAAACCCGGGACATTGCCGTCAACATGGATGGCGGCCCCTGCGGCACCGCCCAGCCAATCCCGACCGGCCCACACTGACCGCCTGCGGATTTTCACGCATAGACGGAATAGGCCGCTCGTAACCGCATCGGATCAGGCTGGCATGGCAATCGGAGCATGCCATGCGGGACAGATATTATCGCTTGCAGGACGCGGCAGACCTGCCACCGCAGGCCGTTATGGTGCGCATCCGGCAGGGTGACAGTGCCCTGCTCGCCTCCATCCCGGGCGATGCCGAGGAGGTCGAAAGTGCGCCGGACCTGGCGCTGTTCCGCGCCGCCCTGTTGCGTCTGCAACAGAACCTTGCGGCAGTCTTTATTCTACTGGACGACCCCGCGCACTGGCATGCTGATTGGGGTGATCTCGTCGACTATCGCGTCACCCGGAAAAACGGAAAGCCGGCGCTGCGTTTCGCGCAGCTACCGGCGTCCCCTCAACGCAATAATCCCGAACCGGTCAGACGTTGAACTTGAACAGCATCACGTCGCCATCCTTGACGACATAGTCCTTGCCTTCGTCGCGGGCCTTGCCCGCTTCCTTGGCCGGCACTTCGCCGCCCAGTGTCACGAAGTCCTCGTAGCCGATGGTCTGGGCGCGGATGAAGCCGCGCTCAAAATCGGTATGGATGACGCCTGCCGCCTGCGGAGCCTTGTCGCCGCGATGGATGGTCCAGGCGCGGGTCTCCTTGGGGCCAACAGTGAAATAGGTCTGCAGGTTCAAAAGGTCATAGGCCTCGCGGATCAGGCGATTAAGGCCGGGCTGGTCGAGGCCCAGGGAGTCCAGGTATTCGGCCTGTTCCTCATCAGGAAGCTGCGCGAGCTGGCTCTCGATCTCAGCCGAGATGATGACCACGCCGGCATGATTGGCCGCGGCATAGTCCTCGACTTTTTTCGAATGCTCATTGCCCGTTGCCGCCGATGCCTCATCGACATTGCAGACGTAGAGCACCGGCTTGCTGGTCAGGAGCTGCAGTTCGTTGAAGGCCTTTTCTTCTTCCGGGTCCCTCTTGACGAAGCGGGCCGACTTGCCTTCGCGCAGGACCGCCAGGGCCCGGTCGACCAGCTCCAGCACCTGCTTGGCCTCCTTGTCATTACCCTTGGCCTTTTTCTCAAGGTTCGGGCGGCGCTTTTCGAGGCTTTCAAGGTCCGCCAGCATCAGCTCGGTCTCGACCACTTCGGCATCGGCCAGCGGATCGACCTTGTTGGCGACGTGGATGACATTGCTGTCTTCAAAGCAACGCAGCACATAGGCGATGGCATCGGTCTCGCGGATATTGGCGAGGAATTGATTGCCCAGCCCTTCGCCTTGCGAGGCACCCTTCACCAGACCGGCAATATCCACAAAGCTCATGCGCGCCGGCAGGATATTGATGGACTTGCCAATGGCCGCCAGTTTCTCCAGCCGCGGATCGGGCACCGACACCTCGCCCACATTGGGCTCGATGGTGCAGAAGGGGAAATTGGCTGCCTGCGCAGCGGCGGTGCGGGTCAATGCATTGAAAAGCGTCGACTTGCCGACATTCGGCAGGCCGACAATGCCCATCTTGAAGCCCATGACTGTCTCCGGGAAATCTTTGCGCTCCAATTGGGCGGGATCGCCGCCGATGTCAATGTTTTGGCGCCCGCCTGTCTCCACCACATCATCGCCCCGATGCCGCCTCAATTTCTTAACAGGGCCTTAACCATTGAGGAACAGCCTAACTCCGTTGGTTTGGGAATGAAGGAGAGGACAGCAAAGAAAGGGATCGAAATGCGTCAGCTTGAACCGAACGCCGCTGCCGCCGAGTCACTGGTTGGTTTGCCTGTCGCCGAGGTCGAGAAGAGCCTTATCCTGGCGACATTGCGGCTGACCGACGGCAACCGTACGCGCGCCGCTCATCTCCTGGGAATATCGATCAGGACGATGCGAAACAAAATCAGGGAATATGCCGAAGACGGCGAAATCATTCCCGCAAGCATATCTCATCATGATTGAACTAGAAGCTCGCTAGCCCTTGCGGGCTCCTCGTTCTTAGCACCACTCCCTCAACGCCCACCACCGCCACCCTTGCCCCGAGCCGCGCGACATGCGAAAAGCACGTTGACGTATAGGGCAAGCAAATGACCAATTCTGTCACCGCCGATCGGCGTCATTTCGAGGACCTCGCTATTGGCGAAGTCATCAACCTGGGATCGACCCGCGTCAGCAAAGAGATGATCATCACCTTTGCCCGCGAATTCGATCCCCTGCCGTTTCACATCGACGAAAAGGCTGCCAGGGCCAGCCTGCTCGGCGGCCTGGCCTCGAGCGGTTGGCAAACAGGTGCCTTGAGCCTCAGAATGCTGGTCGACAGCTTCCTCTCCAAAATCGCCTCCTGCGGCGGGCTGGGGTTCCGCGACCTGAAATGGAAAACGCCGGTCATGGTCGGCGATACCATTGGCGGCACCGTCACCATTGCCGAGCTGCGTCGCTCGGCCAGCCACCCGCAATGGGGCGTTGTCACGCTCGATTTCGACATCCGCAATCAGAAGCGGAAGTCGGTCATGACCATGCGGCTGGCCAATCTGGTCGAATGCCGCAATCCGGAGGGCCTGGCATGACCCGCTGGTTTGAGGACATCAGCGTGAACGAGCCCTTCCCCCTGGGCGATCACACCTTTACGGCCGAGGAAATCATCCGCTTTGGCGTGGCTTATGATCCGCAATATTTCCATACCGATCCGGACCTCGCCAAACACAGCCATTTCGGTGGGCTGATCGCCTCGGGCTGGCATACGGTCAGCGTGGGACACCGCAAAATGGTCGACGCGCTTTACGCTGAGGAGGAGCGCCTGCGTGGCCTCGGTGAGGAACCCGGCGTCTCGGGTCCCTCTCCCGGCGTCAACGCCATGGATTTCAAGGCACCGGTGCGCCCCGGCGACACAGTAACCTATACGCTGACTATCACGGACAAGCGTCCCTCCAATTCCATTCCCGGTTGGGGCCTGTTGTTCAACCAGATCACGGCGAGAAACCAGCATGGCGAACTGGTCTATGAGGCGCATCTGGTTGGATTTTCCAAGCTGCGCGACTATGTCATGCCCCTCAGACTGCGCCTTCTGCTCGCTCTGACAAAAGTGCCCGTTCTCGGAAAGCTGATCAGGCGCGGCTCTTGATCGTCTCGCGGCGCGTCGGCATGCTCTGGCCATGCGCCGATTCGCCCTTTGCCTCGCCCTCATCGCCTTGTCCGCCGCCCCGGCCTTCGCCCAGGCCTATCAGGGCAATTGGAGCTGCCGGGACGCCACCACCAATCGCGCCGGCATCCTGACCATTTATGGCCAGGTCTATGGCTGGGCCTCGCGTGTCGCCAATGACCCCAATTCCGGCACCGGCACCCTGACCCCCTATCAGGACGGGGTCGGCTTCAACGATGGCAATCTGCGCGCCAATGCGGCCATCCAGGCCGGACGCCTGATCGACGATGTCAATTATGGCTCGGCCCTGCAGCTCGAAACGGCGGACGCTATCGTCATGCTGTGCAATCCGCGCTGACACGCCCCATCGGCCGACCGACCAACACCGTCCCATCCCTCGTCGTGCCCCGACCCTCGGGGCAGTGACAAATATGTGAGACCGCCGCTACCCCTTCTCCAAAAGCAGGGGTTGAACCTTTTGCCCATTTGCCGCATTTAAGACGCGTAACGCCGGGCCCCTCTGGTCATGGACCCTCCATGGCGATGTCGGAGTTACTCCACCTAGTCACATGGAGAAGGTCCGGCGATGGAATCGCTTATTGCCGCCCTTTCGGGCGATTTTCTCGGTACACCAACCTATTTCTGGATCGCGTTCATCGCGATCGTCATTGGCCTGCTTGTTTTCGACCTCGGCATCCTGCACCGCGATGAGCACGAGATCGAAGCCAAGGAGAGCCTGATGCTCTACGGCTTTTACGTCCTGATTGCCCTGGCCTTCGGCGCCTGGGTCTGGGTCAGCCGCGGCGCGCAATCCGGCCTGGAATTCTATACCGGCTATCTGATCGAACAGTCCCTGGCCATGGACAATATGTTCGTCATCGCCACCATATTCGGCTTTCTTGGCATTCCCCGGCTTTACCAGCACCGCGTGCTGTTCTGGGGCATTCTGGGCGTCATCCTGTTCCGCGCCATTCTCATTGGTGTCGGCGCCGCCCTGGTCCACCAGTTCGAAGCAATTCTGTTCCTGTTCGGCGCTTTCCTGGTCTTTACCGGCATCCGCATGTTCTCCCATTCCGACGAAGAGCCGGATATGGAGAACAACAAAATCCTCAAATTCCTGCGCCGCCATTTCCGCATTACCAGCGAGCTGCGCGGACGCCATTTCGCGGTCAAGGAACCCGATCCCAAAACCGGCAAGATCGTCACCTGGCTCACGCCGCTGGCCGTGGCGCTCATCATGGTCGAAATCGTCGACCTGATCTTTGCCGTGGACTCGGTGCCGGCCGTCTTCGCCGTCACGCAGGACACCTTCATCGTCTATACGTCCAATATCTTCGCCATTCTTGGCCTGCGCGCGCTCTACTTCGCCCTGGCAGCGGCGATGAACCGCTTCCGCTACCTGCAGATCTCCCTCGCCATCATCCTGGTGCTGATCGGCATCAAGATCTTCCTCGTGCCCCTGGGCATCAAGATCGACACCATGCTCTCGCTCGGCGCCACCATCGCGATCCTGGCCGGAGGCATTCTCTACTCGCTGTGGAAGACGCGCAACGAGCCCGATATCAGCGCCGAGGACGAACCGGAAACCGGCCAACTGAAGCCGTAACTCCCACAGAAGGCCGGCGGTTGACGCCGGCCTTTCTCCTTGATTATGGTGCGGCCACCAATTCGGAGGTTTCGCACCCAAATGATCTGAGAACTCGTCCTGGACGTCTGCCCCACACCCGTTCCGCGCCTGGCGCGTGACCGGATTGTGCTGGTTGCGAAGTTCGACGAGATCGACAGATTGGTGCCCTGACGGCCCGTTTCCGGCCCTCCACCTTTCCCGCATCCACGGCGTCCTATCCAAAACCGCTTCACCGCGCGGCTTGCCGTGCATCGTTTTGCTTTCAGCCAGCCCGCGCAGTGCCTGCCGGGCGGGAAAGGACATCTCATGCCTAAAAATCAATTCCAGCGCCCCCTGCCGGTCCGACACACCCAAAATGTGCCGCGCCACGGCGCCCCCATTCCGCAGCGCAAGCCGGAGGTCAGGCGCAGCCAGCCTATAAGGGAGCCCGCGCCACTCCCCGCGCTTGACGACCTGCTGAAACGCGGGCCGCGCACCTGACCGAACCCGCCGATCCCGGTTCCCCACCGGGGTCGGCTCACTCAGGATCGCGCAACAGCCCCTCGACTAGCCGGCGATAGGCGGCCGTCGCACGAGCGGATATGGCCTGCGGGTCCTCGGCATTGGCGATCCAGGTCGCCGCATAGCAGGATGCCCCGGTCAGCATGCGGGCCGTCGCTTCCAGGTCGACATCCCGGATGACACCATCCTCGGCCAGTTCTGCCAGGCACTCCGTCATCGCGGTCACGCAGCCATTGGTCGTTGGCCAGCCCGCGGGATCGCCGAGCACCGCCGGGCCATCCCGCAGCACGATACGGCGGATTTCCGGCTCGAGGGCCATTTCGATATAGCCGATGCCCTCTTCGATGAAACTCTCCCAGGGCGTCGCCATTCTGGCCGCGCGTGCCTTGAGCCGCACCGTCATTTCCCCATCGATCTGGGCCACGACCGCCTCGAATAGGCCGCGCTTGTCCCCGAAATGGTGATAGAGCGCGCCGCGCGTCAGGCCCACCTTGGCCGTAAAATCGTCCATGGATGCATCGGCATAGCCGATCTCGCCAAAGGCCTTGCGCCCGGCCGCCAGCAGTTTTGCGCGCGTTTCGGCGATCATTTCGCCCCTGGTTCTGCCTGCCATTCAGTCCTCAAATTTATACGCCGCGTATGCCAATTGACATACGCCTCGTATGAACATACGTATTCACATACGCCGCGTATAAATATGCCTAGGCTGCGGCGCATTCAATGTCGAGGATTTTGACATGCCCAATCCCTATTCGGAAATCTTTCGCGCTCCGGGCGCCAAGGGCTTCGCCGCTGCCGGTTTTCTGGCCCGCATGCCCATGGCTATGGCGCCTATCGGCATCGTGGCCATGCTGTCGCAAACCTATGGCGAATACTGGCTTGCCGGCGCGGTTTCAGCCACCTATGCCCTGACCAATGCCTTATTGGCCCCGCAAATCTCCCGCCTGGTCGATCGGTTCGGCCAAAGCCGCATCCTTTTGCCCACCACGCTCGTCGCAATCGCCGCTTTTGCGCTGCTCATCCTGGCCGTCCATCAACGCTGGCCCGTCTGGACCCTCTATGCCACGGCGCTCGCCGCCGCGCTGATGCCCAGTTTCCCGGCCATGATTCGAGCCCGCTGGAGCGAATTGTTCCGCAACCGGCCTGAACTAAACACCGCTTTCGCCTTTGAATCGGCGGCCGACGAACTGGTCTATATCGCCGGCGCTTCGCTCTCAGTCGGTCTCAGCGTCATGTTCTTTCCAGAGGCCGGAATGCTGGCCAGCACGGCAGCCCTGGCCATTGGGGGCTTCGCCTTCATCGCGCAACGCGGCACGGAGCCCACCCCTTCCGCGGTCAGCGAGGTTGGCACCGGCTCGGCCATCCATCAGCGTCCGGTGCAGATCGTCACCCTGGCTCTGATCCTGATCGGCGTCATCTTCTCCACTGCCGAAGTCAGCGCCGTGGCCATTACGGAAGCTCTGGGTGAACCCGGCGCTGCAAGCCTGGTGATCGGCGTCTATGCCGCCGGCTCCTTTGTGGTCGGCCTTGTCATGGGGGCGCTGAGCATTCGCATGCCCATGCAGCGCCAATTGGCCATTGCCGTCGGCACCATCGCCCTGACCACCATCCCCCTGCTATTCGTCAACACCGTTCCCTTGCTGGCCCTGGCCGTCTTTGTCAGCGGCATTGCCATTTCGCCCACCTTCATCACCGCCTTCGGCCTGATTGAGCGGCGCGTTCCCGCGGCCCTGCTGACCGAAGGCATCACCTGGGTCATGACCGGCATTGGCATTGGCATGGCGCTCGGCGCCTTCCTGGCCGGTTGGGTGGTAGACACATTCGGTGCCCATAACGGTTTCTGGGTTTCCGTCATTGCCGGTTTCCTTTCCCTGGCCATCGTGCTGGCCGGCCAGGCTCAATTGGCCAATGCCAGGACCAGCGGTCATCATTCGCCGCAGCCAGCCGAGTAGCAGCAGGCGATCACAAATCGTCGCGACGGCCCCCGCAAGCCAGCGCGGGCCCGTTGCACCAGTCTTGCCGCAATTGGCCGTTAACCAAATGTCATCGTGACAAAGGAGACAGGCCAATGGGCGCTATCCATGAAATCGTCTTTGATTGTGTCGAACCCGCCGTGCTGGCCCCTTTCTGGGCCGATCTGCTGGAGGGTTACGCCTTGCGCGAAACGGACCCGACAGGCCAGGCCATGAGCCTTGCGCTCGGCCTCGATCCGGACGTGCCCACGATCCTGATGCTGGATGGCCCCGGCCCTTCCATCTGCTTCCAGAATGTCGAGGGACAACGCCCCGACAATAATCGCGTTCATTTCGACGTCGAGGTCAGCGACCGGTCGAGCGAGGTCGAGCGCCTGAAACAGGCCGGTGCGACCGTGGACCGCGTTTTGCCCACCTATACGGTGATGCGCGATCCCGAGGGCAACCAGTTCTGCCTGGTCGACAAGCGGGAGGAGCAATTGGCCGACGAGGTCGAGCAGGCTGCCTAGCCGCCGGCCGCCCGTGCCATGCTGACATGCCCTGTCCGGCTTTTGCGCCAATCTGGCGAAAACCAGATGGAGCACCACCATGGCCCTGACCGCCACCTGCCATTGCGGCGCCACGCGCATTGCCCTGCCCGAGCATCCCACGCATGCCAAATCCTGCAATTGCAGCTTCTGCGCCCGCACTGCGGCCGTCTGGGCCTATTACAGGCCCGGCGAGCTGACCTTCCTCGCCCAGGATAACCAGGCCACCTATTCTGGCGAGAGCGGGCTCAATCGCCACCATTTCTGCGGCACCTGCGGCATGCAGACCTGGGGCGATTCCCCCGATTGGGCCTCCATGTACAACGCCGATGGCACGCCCAAAAACGGCGACAGTAATGCCATGCCCACCGAGCGCATCTACGCCGTCAATCTGAACCTGGTCGACGATCTCGACTGGTCACGGATCGCCGTCGAGCGCGTAGACGGCCGCAAGAGCTGGTAAAAGCGGCTCAGTGCCCGTCAAAGGCCATGAGCGAACGGACCTTGACGCCCTCTGCCTCGAGCTTGGCGGCCCCGCCGATATCGGGCAGATCGATGACGAATGCCGCATCGTCGCAAATGGCACCGGTCCGGCGCATCAGGCCGACAGCGGCTATGGCCGTACCACCGGTGGCGATCAGGTCATCGACCAGCAGGACCTTATGCACATTGCTCAGCACGTCGGCGTGGATCTCGATCGTGTCCACGCCATATTCGAGCACATAGTTCTGCCCGATCGTGGTGCCCGGCAGCTTGCCGCGCTTGCGCACCGGCACGAAGCCCACCCCCATGGCAATTGCCACGCCCGCACCGAAGATGAAGCCACGCGCCTCGATCCCGGCGACATGGGTAAAGCCCTGGCCCCGATAGTGTTCGGCAATACGCTCGACGCTTTCGCGAAACCCCTCGGGATGCTCGATCAGCGTGGTGATGTCCCGGAACAAAATGCCCTGTTTGGGATAGTCCGGAATCGTGCGGACGAGCGACTTCAGGTCGAGCGACATCGATGGCCTTGTCGGTTGAAATGGAATGTCAGGATTTATGCCGGCCCAGGACATGCCGGGCTATGACGCCGGCATTATAGGCCACATTGCGCGTGGTACTGATCGCCGTCTCCCGCGCCTTGGGATTGTTGACCACGGCCTGCACGCCCGCACGCACCGCCGGATGGCGGCTCATGGCAAGGGCGGTGCTGACCACTGTGACGGCAAGGCGAACGGCGGACATCGCGGTTTCCTTCAACAATCCCGAATGCGCGCAATATCGCGGCTGGAGCCATCGAAGGCAAGGGGCGGAGTGACGCGCTCGGGCGCAATTGATCGTGGTTGACAGGCAAGGCACAACCCGCAACCGCCGTGCCGCCCTCGGGCTCGAGGGCCGCTTTCCATTCACGCCGATAGTGTTGGCGGGAAAAGACTGGCCCTCGGGTCAAGCCCGAGGGCGGCGCAATGATGGAATGAAGGCCGTGGAACTCAAAGAAGAAAGGCCCCTCACGGGGCCCTTCGACACCTCAGTGCATGCCCTCGGAGCATAGCCGCCGCTCGACCATAGGTCTCGTGGCCTTCTCGCCTAAAACCGTCCCACTGGGGCGATTTTGCAGCGAAGCGTAGTGAAAAGGGACCCCAGAAGGGGCCCCTTGATATTAACTCAGTGCATGCCCTGCGAGCGTAGCTCTTCGGGCCTGACCACCTAAAATCGTCCCACTGGGGCGATTTTGCCGCGAAGCGTAGTGAAAAAGGGACCCCAGAAGGGGCCCCTTGATATTAACTCAGTGCATGCCCTGCGAGCGTAGCTCTTCGGGCCTGACCACCTAAAATCGCCCCACTGGGGCGATTTTGCCGCGAAGCGGCCAGTGGTCAGTGCTCGATACCCGCCCAGAGCTTGCGCTTGGTGGCGTACATCAAGCCGGCAAACAGCACCAGGAACAGCAGCACGACAAAGCCGGTCTGCTTGCGGCTTACCAGATGCGGCTCGGCCATCCACATCATAAAGGCCGCCACGTCGGTGGAATATTGCTCGACCGTTTCGGGAACGGTCACGCCGTCTTCGCCCGGTTCGTAGGTCACCGAGCCTTCCGCCAGCGGCGGGGCCATGCCGATGGCCTTGCCCGGGAAGACCTCGTTGTAATACTTGCCCTCGGCCAGATCGAAGCCTTCGGGGGCCTCCTCGTGATAGCCATTGAGCAGGGCATGGATATAGTCCGCGCCGCCTTCCTGATAGCCGGTGAAATAGTTGAACACCCAGGTCGGGAACGGATCGGTCACGCCGCGGGCCTTGGCCAGAACCGAGAAGTCCGGCGGCAGGGCACCGCCATTGGCGTCACGGGCTTCCTGGTCATTGGCGAAGGGCGAAGGCCAGCGGTCGGCCGGAACACCCGGACGGACGCCGCCTTCTGCGGTCGGATCGACGACTTCATATTCGGCCGCCAATGCCTTGACCTGCTCCTCGGAAAAGCCCGGACCACCCTCTTCGGCCAGGGTGCGGAACGAAATCAGCCGGGCGCTGTGGCAGCTCGAGCAGACTTCCCGGAACACCTGGAACCCACGCTGAAGCTGGTGCTCGTCATAGGTGCCGAAAATGCCGGCAAAGCTCCAGCCCTGCCGTTCGATATGCGGGGTGGCGTGTGCGTCCTCGGCGGCCTGGGCGGACACGGCCGTCAAACCAGCGACGGCTGCAAAGGCGGCGATGATGAACTTGGTCTTGAACATGTCTATCGCCCCGATCACGCGTGTGCCTTGCCGAGAACGCTCTCGGAAATGCTGGTCGGCAGCGGCTTGGGCGTTTCGATACGCGACAGGACCGGCAGGATGACCAGGAAGTAGAGGAAGTAGTAGCCCGTGCAGATCTTGGCCAGGTACGTATAGGGCGCCTCGGCCGGCTGCGCACCCAGATAGGTGAGCGTCACGAAGTTGATCACAAACAGCCAGTAGAACCACTTGAACAGCGGGCGGAACGTGCCCGAGCGGACCTTGGAGGTATCCAGCCACGGCACGATCAGCAGCATGACCAGCGCGCCGCCCATAGCGATGACGCCACCGAGCTTGGAGTCGATGAACAGCACGTTGAAGTCGATGGCGCGCAGGATCGTATAGAAGGGCAGCAGATACCATTCGGGCACGATATGGGCCGGCGTCACCTGACTATTGGCCATGATGTAGTTGTCGGGGTGACCCAGAATGTCGGGCGCAAAGAACACGAACCAGGCGAAGGGGATCATGAAGACCACCATCGCGAACAGGTCCTTCATCGTATAATACGGGTGGAAGGCCACGGTATCGCGGCTTTCCTTCACCTCGACACCGATCGGGTTGTTATTGCCCGGCACGTGCAGGGCCCAGATGTGCAGCACCACGATGGCGGCGATCACGAAGGGCAGCAGGTAATGCAGCGAGAAGAAGCGGTTGAGCGTGGGATTGCCCACGGCAAAGCCGCCCAGGACCAGCTGCTTGATATTCTCGCCGACCACCGGAATGGCCGAGAAGATGTTCGAGATAACCGTAGCGCCCCAGAAGGACATCTGACCCCAGGGCAGGATGTAGCCCATAAAGGCGGTGGCGACCGTCAGGATGAAGATCAGGACGCCCAGGATCCAGATGATCTCGCGCGGCGCCTTATAGGAGCCGTAATAGAGACCACGGAACATATGGGTATAGAGCGCCACGAAGAACATCGAAGCACCCACGGCATGGACGGCCTGAATGATACGGCCGCCATTCACGTCACGGCGGATATGCTCGACCGAGTCAAAGGCCATGGCGATATTGGGCGTGTAATGCATGGCCAGAATAACGCCGGTGACGATCTGCACGCCAAGGCACAGCACCAGGATGGCCCCGAAGGTCCACCAATAGTTGAGGTTCTTGGGCGTGGGAAAATCCATCAGGTGCTCTTTGGAGAACCGGATGATCGGCAGACGGTCGTCGAGCCACTTCTCGACGGCAGTTCCGGGCGTATAGGTAGAATGTTCGGACATCGGAAAAGCCCCCACTAACCGATCTGGATCAGCGTATCGCTGACGAATTCATAAGGCGGCACGACCAGATTCTTGGGCGCGGGACCACGACGTATACGACCGGCCGAGTCATAGTGCGAACCGTGGCAGGGACAGAACCAGCCATCGAAATCGCCCGATTCACCCACCGGGATACACCCCAGATGCGTGCAGTTCGCAATCATCACCAGCCACTGCTCATGGCCTGGCTTGGTGCGTTCCTCGTCGGTCTGCGGATCCTTGAGGTCGCTGAGCGGCACCGCCTTGGCCTCTTCGATCTCGGCCGTCGTGCGATGGCGCACAAACACCGGCAAACCGCGCCAGGTGATCGTCACCGACTGCCCCTCGGGAATGGCGCTGATATCGAATTCGATGCTGGCCAGCGCCAGGGTGGAAGCATCCGGGTTAAGCTGGTTGATCAGCGGCCAGACCACGGCGGCAGCGCCGACCGCGCCGACGGCGCCGGTGGCGACATAAAGAAAGTCCCGCCGGTTGGTGGATGAATGTTCTGCTTGCGTGGCCAAGGTCCGTATCCCCGTAACATGCACATTTGACGGAACCGGCCCCGGCCCAGCCGACCGCATAAGCAGAATCGACCGCCGTGCGCCCTCAAGCGGCCCGTCAGGTCCGTCCTTTTTGCACTGTCACATGAACTTGTCCAGTGCAGGCGCCGTGACAGCCCCCAACTGCGACACTATACCCGAGGCAGCCCGAAAACCGGGCCTTGCCAATCATCTATGCGAGCCCTGCCATGACCATCGATCTGGCCCTTTATCAGCCCGATATCGCCGCCAATACCGGCACATTGCTTCGCCTGGGCGCCTGCATGGGAATTGTCGTGCATGTCGTCCACCCGGCCGGTTTTGCCCTGAGCGACCGCAATCTGGCACGCGCCGGCATGGACTATCTGGACAAGGCCGCACTGGTCGAACACGACAGCTTCGCCGCCTTCCAGGCCTGGCGGCTGGCCCAGGCGCGGCGGCTCGTGCTGCTCACCACCAAAAGCGCCGAGTCGGCCTATGCGGCCAATTTCGCTTCCGGCGACATTCTGCTGCTCGGCCGCGAAAGCGCCGGCGTGCCCGATAGCGTGGCGGAAATATGCGACCTGCGGCTGCGCATTCCCATGCGCCCCGGCTTGCGCTCGATCAATGTCGCGCTGGCCGGCGGCATGATATTGGGCGAAGCGCTGCGCCAGACCGGCGCCCTGCCCCGATGACGCCCTTTACAGAACCGCGCTGAAGGTCCATTTCCCCGCCATGACTTCGCCAGCAATCCCCCTTCCCGCCGATATCGAGGCAAAAAAGGCCACCGCCAGCGCCTGGTTCCGCACCCTGCGCGACCGCATCTGCGCCGCGTTGGAGACCATCGAAACCGAGGTTACTGGCCCCAATGCCGAAAGGGATGCGGGCGCCTTCGAGCGCACCCCCTGGGATCGCGCCGCCGGCGGGGGCGGCGAAATGTCGATGCTCCATGGCCGGGTCTTTGAAAAGGCGGGGGTGCATATCTCCACTGTACACGGCAATTTCACCGAGGATTTCGCGCGGCAAATGCCGGGCACCGAGGCGGGCACCGCCTTCTGGAGTTCGGGCATTTCGCTCATCATCCACCCCTGGAACCCGCATGTTCCGGCGGTGCATATGAACACGCGCATGATCGTTACCGGCAAGCAGTGGTGGGGCGGCGGCGCCGATCTCACCCCGGTGCTCGACGCCCGGCGCACCCAGACCGATCCGGACACGCTCGATTTTCACGCCGCCATGAAAGCGGCCTGCGACAATCGTCCCGGCGTCGATTATGAGCGCTTCAAGGCGTGGTGCGACGACTATTTCTTCCTGCCGCACCGCAACGAGCATCGCGGCATTGGCGGCATTTTCTACGACCACCTCAATTCCGGCGATTGGGATGCCGACTTTGCCTTCACCAAAGCCGTTGGCGAGGCCTTTCTCGGCATCTATCCCAAGCTGGTTCGCCGCAATTTCGAAAACCCCTGGACCGAAGCCGAGCGCGACGAACAATTGATCCGCCGCGGTCGCTATGTCGAGTTCAACCTGCTCTATGATCGCGGCACCACTTTCGGGCTCAAGACCGGCGGCAATGTCAATTCCATCCTCTCTTCGATGCCCCCGGCGGTGAAATGGCCGTGAAGTAGCGGCAAACCCTGAGCCCGCCCTCGGGCTTGACCCGAGGGCAGGTCGCAAGGGCCGCGATGTGATAATTGGTCCTCGGGTCGAGCCCGAGGGCGGTGCAGTGCGTGGAAACGCCTATGGAACCCTCCAGTCACATCCGGCTAACATCGCCCCCATGTCTCTCACCGATCTCGACATCACCGGCTATCGATCCGTCCGCTCCATTCGTTTTCCTCTGAAACGCCTGACCGTGCTGGTCGGCGGCAATGGCGTGGGCAAGACCAATCTTTATCGCGCGCTCGAACTGGTGCACGCTTCGGCCAATGGCGATCTTGCCCTGAGCCTCGCCCGCGAAGGCGGCCTGGCATCCACCATGTGGGCCGGGCAGCGCCGCGCCAATGAAAAGCCGCGACTGGCTCTGGATGTGGGCCTCGACACCATCCTGCCCAGTGATGAAGAAGCCGCCTTCCTGCCACGCTATTCGGTGGAGATTGGCTTTGGCGACAGCCGCTATGAGGCGATCTTTTCCGAGGAACCGAAGATCAAGGCCGAGAGCCTCATCCTGCCCGGCCGACGGACAGTCACACTGCTCGAGCGCAAAGGCCCGGTCGCCTGGTATCGCGACCACGACGGACGCATGCGCCAGCTCGACCATCCATTGCTGGCCAGCGAAACCGCTCTCTCGGCCCTGCGTGGCACCCTGCCTGAGCTCGACGCCGTCCGCCATCTGCTCTCGAGCTGGCGCTTCTACCACAGCTTTCGCACCGACCCGGACTCTCCACTTCGGCGGCCGTCCCTGGCGGTGACAGCACCCACACTCGATGCGGATGGTGGCAATCTGGGCGCGGTGCTGGCGACGCTCCGCCATATAAGGGGCGATACCGTCGACCTCGATGCCGCAATCGACCAGGCCTTTCCGGGCGCGCGCCTCGACATCCCGCCGCCGGGACGGGATGCGGCATTCTCGATGATCTTTCCTGAAGTCCCGCATCGGCCCTTCGGCCAGGCCGAATTGTCCGATGGGACGCTGCAATTCCTGGCCCTGCTCGGCGCCCTGCTGGCCTATCGACTGCCACCCTTCATTGCGCTTAACGAGCCCGAAACGTCGCTGCACCCCGATCTCCTGCCTGCCCTAGCGCGAGCCATCGCCCGGGCGGCGACCCGCGCCCAGGTCTGGGTCGTCACCCATTCCGCGCCCCTGGCCGCGGCCATTGCCGAGGAAACCGGGACTACGCCACGCACCGTCATTCGCCGCGATGGCGCCACCTGGATCGACGGCCTTTCGGATATCGGCGTTTTCCCCGACGATTAGCGGGAACCTTTTGCGGACCGGCGCGTTTGTTCAGACCCGCCAAAGGGAGTGACAATAGGAGGTTCAGCCATGAAACGCTTTGATTCCGGCACACTCATTCCAGGGTCCACCTGGCGCGCCGAGGCCGAGACCGAGGCCGAAGTGGTGCGGCGAGCGGTCGAAAACATGCGCAATCTCAATGGCGAGACCGAAGTGCGGCCCGATATGGTCGAGCGCATCAAGGAACGCATTGTCGATATCGACGACATGGGCCGGGAAACCCGGCACTGATCATTCAAGCCCCGGTTTTCCGGGGCTTTTTTTTTACACCTAAGCGCTAGTGAAATATCCGCTCGAGCAGCGCGTCCTTGCTGGCGGAGAATTCGCTTTCCACCCAGGCCCGCTCCATGATGGCCAGCGCCGCGCCCATATCCGGCCCCGGCCTCATGCCGCGCGCTTCCAGATCCGCCCCGCCAACCGGCAAAGGCGCCACCGGCAACCGGCCCAGATCGCGCGCCAGTTCGGCCAATTGTTCGCGCGGCCAATTCTCTTCGGCGGCCGCCACCGCCAGCCCTTCGACGGCATCTTCGCCAAAGCGATAGGCGGCCCAGCCGATATCGCCGCGGCGTAGTAGGGTCGCGGCCTCCGCAATATGTTCGGCGTGGGCAACCAAGGCCTTGCTCAGCCGCCAGTCCGCCTGCCGTTTTTCCAGGCCATCGCGCCCCAGCATGGCCAGCCGTGCCGCCGCGCCCTGCCCGCCCAGCGCCTCATAGCGCGCAAGGGCCATGACGGCGCCAGGCGCCAGGCGCAACAGGCCGAGCCGGTCCATCACCCCCAATGTGGTGGCAATCCGCGGCAGATCGAGCATGCGCAGCATCTCGGCTCCAACCCGCTCGCGCGAAATATGGTCCAGCTCCTCGGCCGCGTCGCGGCAGGCCGCCAGCCCCTCAGCGTCGAATTGCTCGCCGCCATGGCTCGCCGAAAAGCGGAAGAAGCGATAGACTCGCAGCCCATCCTCGGCGATCCGTTGCGCGGCATCGCCGATGAAGCGCACCCGGCCATTGATCAGGTCACCGGCCCCGCCAAGCGGATCGAACAGCTTTCCATTGGCAAAACAATAAAGCGCATTGAGGGTGAAATCGCGCCGTTGTGCATCGGCCACCCAGTCGGTCCCGAACTGCACCTGTGCGTGCCGGCCATCGGTCACCACATCCTGCCGCAGGGTGGTGACCTCGATTGTCTGACCATCGCGGCGGAGCGTCACCGTGCCATGGTCGATGCCGGTGGGATAAGCGTCTATCCCCGCCGCCTTGGCCCGCTGCATCACTGCAACAGGCAGCAATTCTGTGGCCATGTCGATATCGGCATGCGCGCGCATGCGGCCCACCAGGCTGTCGCGGACCACGCCGCCCACCGCGCGGGTGCGGCCCTGGTCGCCATCAAGCGCGGCAAAAATGGCCTGAACCGCCGGATTTTCGAGCCATGCCGCATTCTCGATCCGGTCTGGAATCATGCCGCGGCCTCGCCCATTGCCATATCCCTGAAACGGCGCGTGAGATTGGCCGTAATTCCCCAGATCACATGTCCATCATGGTCGATCTGCCAGGTCGAATGCTCCCTGCCGCCGCGGCTGATCCGGAAGCGCCCATAGCTCTGCGCATCCAGGATGCGGTTGAGCGGCACCTCGAATACCGAATGGACCTCGCCCGGATTGGGCACGAAGGGCCCGGCCGGGTCGACCTCGGCGACGACCGGCGTAATCAGGTAATTGGTGCCGGTATAATAGGTCGGCATATAACCCAGAATGGTCGCATCCTCGGCCAATAGGCCAACCTCTTCATGGGCCTCGCGCAGGGCCGCCGCAGCCGCATCGGCATCGCCATGGTCGATCTTGCCACCGGGAAAGGCCACCTGCCCCGAATGCGCCCGCAAATCCGGCGAACGCTCGGTGTAAAGCACGGTATGGCCTTCGGGGCGGCGGATCAGCGCGATCAGCACTGCGGCAGGAACCGGAGGGCGCTCGAACGGCCTGAGCGGCCGCCAGTCTGGCACCAGCTCGGCCCTATGCGGCATGGCTGGCGGCTCGGCCAGCAGCCGGGGCAGGAGCATTTGGGCAATGTCAGGGCTTGGAGGCAAAACGAAACCGGCACAAAATCAATAAGGACGACACGAATGTAAGCATGCCGTCCCGATCCTGCACCTGTTTTTGCTCTCAGACCGTCTCGTCGAAAGCGGCAATCGAGCCCTTGAGCGATTTGGCGAGGCTCTTGTCCTCGGATAGCAGCAGGACGCGGGTGGGATCGACAGGCCCAGGGAACTGGATATTGCCCGGCGTCGTGATCTCCCAGCCCAGCGGACAATAATAATCCTGGTCGCCCACCAGCAGCACGAATTTGCCCTCGCCCCGCGCCAGCGCCAGCTTGCTGACTTCCCGCGCGAGCAGCTTGCCCGCACCCCGTTTGCGGAAATTGGGGTGGGTCGCCAATGGCCCGAGCAGATAGCCTTTGATGCCGTCCACGCTGATCGGCGTCATCCAGACCGAGCCGCAAGGCGTGCCGTCCACTTCCGCGATCAGGCTGAGGCCGGGATCGATGGGAAATTGCTCGCGCACCCGAAAAGCCGTGCGCGCAAACCGGCCCGGGCCAAAGGCAATGGCCTGCAGATCTTCGACAAAGATATCGTCAGCGGTAGTTGCGGGCCGAACATTGGGTTGGCCGGCGACAGGGGGAGCGGCGGCCTCGGCCGCAACGAGCGTGGTCATGGGTCTGATCCAGGAAAAGATGTGCAGAAAAACATGCGGACCGGCCAATGGCCCTCCGCCTAAAACGACCGCTTAGGGTCGTCGGTTCATCTGCAAAACCTTCACCATCCTGGACGCCTCCACGTCTGAAATCGCATTAGCACCCACATGATTGGCCGTAAATGGGAATCTTGGGATCATGCTGGCAAAATCCTTGCTTTGCGGCGCCACCGTTTCGCGATTGCACAACAGTGTGTTGCGAGTGCCTACCTTTTTACGATCCGCCTGAGGCCTTAGCTAAGGACAACACCGAACCAGGCAGGCTAGGCGCATCAAAGCCGCCAATGCCGACAGCAAGATGACCGAAAGGGAACCCAGATGGGACGTTTGATTGACGGAAAATGGTCGACCCAGTGGTATGACACCGCCAATACCGGCGGCAAATTCGTGCGCAGCCAGGCCGGCTTCCGCAACTGGGTCACTGCCGATGGCGCCCCCGGCCCCAGCGGCGATGGTGGCTTTGTTGCCGAGGCCGACCGCTATCACCTCTATGTGTCCCTGGCCTGTCCATGGGCGCACCGCACGCTGATTTTCCGCAAACTCAAGGAGCTGGACAAGCTTATCTCCGTTTCGGTCGTGTCACCCAAAATGCCCGACGAGACCGGCTGGAGCTTCAAGACCGAAGAAGGCTCGACCGGCGATGCGCTGTTCGGCAAGGACACCCTTTGGCAGGTCTATACCCAGGCGGTGCCCGACTATACCGGTCGTGTCACCGTGCCCGTGCTCTGGGACAAAAAGACCGGCACCATCGTTTCCAATGAGAGCTCGGAAATCATCCGCATGTTCAATTCGGCCTTCAACGAATTGACCGGCAATACCGAGGATTACTATCCCGAAGCCCTGCGCGAAAAGATCGACGCCATCAATGCCCGCGTCTATGACGACATCAATAATGGCGTCTACAAGGCCGGCTTCGCCACCACGCAGGAGGCCTATGACGAGGCCGTCTCACGGCTTTTCGATGCGCTGGACTGGGTCGAGGACCTCTTGGGCGAGACCGCCTATCTGACCGGGGACACCATCACCGAGGCCGACTGGCGCCTCTTCACCACACTGGTGCGCTTCGACGCCGTCTATGTCGGCCACTTCAAATGCAACCGCAAGCGCATCGCCGACTATCCCAACCTCAGCCACTATTTAAAGGCGCTCTATGAGGTTCCGGGGGTCAAGGAAACGGTCGATCTCGACCATATCCGCACCCATTATTACTGGAGCCATACCACGATCAATCCGCATCGGATCATCCCGATTGGACCCGAACTGCCGTTTCTGGATTGATGCAAAATGGGCGGCCCCTGCGCCCCCTCTCCCTCTGGGGGAGAGGGTTGGGGTGAGGGGGCCTGATGGCGAACACATCGCCATGGGAAGGCCCCCTCACCCGGCGCGACGCGCCGACCTCTCCCCCAAGGGAGAGGTGAAGGGCCCTCAATATCCCCAGACCGTCCGCTTCTCCACGCCATCGAAATATTCGTCGATCCGCTGGCTCGTCGCCGGGGTCACCTTTTCGGGCAGGTCGTGGCGATCGAACCAGCCGACCTCGGCAATTTCGTGGTCCGGCTTGCGCTCGAATTCGTGGGCGAAGCTCTTGGCCACATAAAAGGCCACGTGGTCCCGGTTCGTGACGGGACTGGTATTGTGGTAAAGTCCGAACAATTCCATCGGCCCGGTCACCCGATAGCCGGTCTCTTCCAGCGTTTCGCGCGCTCCTGCCTCGGCAAAGGTTTCCCCCGGGCCGACGCCGCCACCGGGAAATTGCCAGCCCGGGACATAGGTGTGGCGGATCAGCAAGACCTTGTCGCCATCCACCACCATTACCCGCGTCCCCACCGTCATGCGGTGCCAGAGCCCCTTGAGCGTCAGGAATACCTTGGCGCGCACGCGCTGAAAGCGATTCATCATTGGCCGCATCTCCTTTTGACCACTGGGTATCAGAGCTTGATCCGCGACAAAATCGTGCACTGTGTCGATTGAACGTTTTCTTGCACGAGCCGTTCTGGCAAAACCCCTCGCGATGATCACCCTGGCGCACATCTCCGACATCCACCTCTCACCCATGCCCGAGGTGGGTTTTGGCGATCTGCTGGGCAAGCGGTTGACCGGCTTTCTCAATTGGAAGCTGAAGCGCCACGGCGAGATGAATACCGAAACGCTGTCCCGGCTGGTCAGCCATATGCGGGACCAGCAGGCCGATTTCACCGCCGTGACCGGCGATTTGACCAATCTGGCGCTCAATAGCGAAGTGGAACGCGCCGGCCGCTGGTTGCGCGATCTCGGCAGCGCCGAGCGGACGGCCGTCTGCCCCGGCAATCACGACGCCTATGTGCCCGGCGCGCTCGAATATGCCCAGAACGTTTGGGGCGATTACCTCAGGGGCGAGACGATCGAAGGCCAGGCCTTTCCCTTTGTCCGCCGCATTGGGGAAATGGCCATTGTCTCCTGCTCCAGCGCCGTGCCCACCCCGCCCTTCTTCGCCATCGGCCGGTTCGAGGAAAAACAGGCCGCTCGCCTGGCCCGTATCCTCAAGCTGCTTGGCGATGCCGGTTATTTCCGCGTGGTGCTCATTCACCACCCGCCCAATGCCGAATTGCAGCATCCCAGCTTCGGTCTCAAAGGCCACCGCATCTTCCGCCGCGTCATCGCCGAAGAGGGCGCCGAACTGGTCCTGCACGGACACACGCACCGCTCCTCCATCCACCACATTCCCGGCAAAACCCATGAAGTGCCGGTAATCGGCGTCGCCGCTGCCAGCGCCGCCCAGGGCGGAACGCTCGACGATCCGGCCCGCTATAACCTCTTCCGCATAGAAAAATCCGGCGAAGAATGGCGCTGCACCATGCGCGAATACGGCTTCCAGCGCCTGGGCGCCGACATCGTCATGCGCATGCAGATGCGGATCTACTGACCCACCCTGTCCGTTATGTTCTCTTTCGCAGACTGTTGAGCTTCGTTCGGTACTTAAGGCCGAGCCGGAGCCGGCAACCACGACGACAAATAACGGAAGTGATCCTGGCTTGCCCGGCGCGGACGAACTTGCTTCTATCTGTTGGCCTATTTGACCTGAGCCTCAAGGTCATCGGGGGGTCAGAGAGCCTCGATCACCGTGCACTGAGGCCGGACGTTTGGTGTGAAATGCCCAGGTGCCAAGCCCCTATGTTCGCACCGTCTGTTCAGCCAGATACTGTCCAGTCAACGAGTGCTTGAACTTGACCAGGTCCGCCGGCACGCCTTCGAACTGCACCTTGCCGCCGTCATGACCGGCGCCGGGGCCCATATCAATGATCCAGTCCGCACGCGAGATGACATCCAGATTGTGCTCGATGACAACCACGGTAGAACCAGCGTCAACGAGCCGGTCAAACAGGCCGATCAACGTATCGACGTCATTCATGTGCAGGCCCGTCGTTGGCTCGTCGAGCACATAGATATTGCCCTTCTTGCCCAGCTCGGCCGCCAGCTTCAGGCGTTGCCGTTCCCCGCCCGAGAGGGTCGAGAGCGGCTGGCCGAGGGTCAGATAGCCCAGGCCGACATCGACCAGGCCCTGCACAGTCTTCTTCAGCGTCGGTTCGGTGAAATAGGTGGTGGCCTCTTCGATGCTCATCTCATAGACATCGGCGATAGACTTGCCGCGCAGCTGATGGGCGAGCACCTCGGGCAGGAAGCGCTTGCCCTCACAGGTCTCGCAGGTGGTGATCATCGGATCGAGATGGGCCAGGTCGGTATAGATCACCCCAAGCCCGTTACAGTCCGGGCAGGCGCCCTTGGAATTGGCCGAGAACAGCGAGGCTTCGACGCCATTTTCCTTTGCAAAGGCCTTGCGCACGCCATCGAGCAGGCCGGTATAGGTGGCGGTGTTGGAACGGCGCGAACCGCGCGCCAGGTTCTGGTCGATGATGATGGTTTCGGGATAGGCCTTGGGCAGACACCCCTGAATGAGGCTGGACTTGCCCGAACCGGCCACGCCGCTCACCACCGTGAGGACCCCTCGCGGGATATTCACAGACACATCCTGCAGATTGTTGATCTTGCCGTGCTCGATCCGAAGCTGATCGCCCGACGCTTTGCGCACCTGGGTCTTGATCGACTGGTGCTTTTTCATGTGCCTGCCGGTGAGCGTGCTAGAGGTCAGCAGACCCGGATAATCGCCTTCATAGACCACTTCGCCGCCGCGTGAGCCGGCATGCGGACCCATATCGACGACGTGATCAGCGATGGCGATCATGTCGGGCTTGTGCTCGACGATCAGCACGGTATTGCCCTTGTCGCGCAGTTGGGTCATCAGCGTGGCCAGGCTCCCCACATCATGCGGGTGCAGCCCCACCGAGGGCTCGTCAAAGACATAGGTGATGTCGGTCAGCGACGAACCGAGATGCCGCACCATCTTGACCCGTTGGCTTTCGCCGCCTGACAGGGTCGAACTTTCCCGGTCCAGGCTGAGATACCCCAGGCCGATGGTGACCAGGTTTTCGAGCCGCAGCGCCAGAGCTTCCAGCATGGGGCCGACCTGCGGCGCGTCAATGGCCCTGATGAAAGGCGCTAGATCGGACACCTGCATGGCCGAGAGATCGGCAATAGACTTGCCATTGACCAGGCTGGTCCTTGCGCTCTCATTGAGGCGCGTGCCGGAGCATGCTGGACAGGTCGCGCGCGTGAATATCTTTTCATATTCGCGCAGCACATGCGGCTGCAGGTTTTCCGGATCCTTGGACCCCAGGCCTTTCTTGAGTTTGGCAACGACGCCCTCATAGGTCAGGCCGATTTTGCCGACCTTGACCTTGCGCCCATCATCGAGGTGGAGAAGGTTCTGCCGCTCTTCTTCGGAATAATCCTTGATCGGCTTGTCGAGATCGAACAGGCCGGAATTAGCGTAGATCTCCCAATACCAGCTGTCGACGGCGAAGTCCTTAGGCAGCAACGCGCCGCCCTTGAGGGATTTGCTCTCATCGATGACGGCCGACATGTCCATGGCCGCGACCTGTCCGATACCCTCGCAATCCGGGCACATGCCGCGTGGATCGTTGTAGGAATAGAGACCCGGCGGTCCGAGCCTGGGTTCGGCCAGGCGTGAGAACAGCACCCGCAACATTTGCGCCGCGTCGGTCACCGTCGCAACGGTGGACCGGGAATTGCCGCCCAGGCGTTGCTGGTCGACAATGATGGCAGCCGAGATGTTCTCGAGTTGGTCGGCGTCCGGCTGGCCATAGCTGGGCATGAATTGCTGCACGAAGGCCGGATAGGTTTCGTTGATCAGCCGCTGGCTTTCCGCCGCGATCGTGCCGAAGACCAGCGAGGACTTGCCCGAGCCGGAGACACCGGTAAAGACGGTGATACGCCGCTTGGGAATGTCGAGCGAGACATTCTTGAGATTGTTCTCGCGCGCCCCGCGGATGCGGATGGCCCCATAAAGATCGTCCTGCAATGTCGTCTCCCGATAGGTAGGTCATTCACTCAGCGTCAAACCGACACAAACGCCTCATCCTTCGTCTTCGCCGGGCCTGTCCCGGCAATTCAACTAGAGAAGGCGTGGACCACCGGGACAAGCCCGCTGGTGACGGTGGGTTTAATTCCATTCAGATACTGGCCTTGCGGATGGCATTAGCGCCGATGGCCAATCCGACCAGCAGGGTTCCGGCCACAACCAGCGTGCCGCAAAGCACGGTCAAATTGAGCATCTGGCCGATGAACAGCGCCCGCTCCGCCTCGATGAGATAGGTCAGCGGGTTGAAGCGGCTGGCAATGTAGAGCCAGTCCGGCCCGGTTTCGAGCGGCAGAAGCACGCCGCCCAAAAGCATCAGCGGCAGGGCCACCGACTGGCTGACCATGTAGAACAGAGACGTATTGTCCTTGGCCGCAATGGCCAAGGCATAGGACAGAGCCGCGACGCCCACGCCGAAAAGGCCGAGCAGGATGAGGCCATAGAGCATTTCAATGGGATAGAGCTTCAGGCCAAAGGGAATGGCGATGACGATCATCACCACGGCCTGGAAGAAGAGCGGGAACATCTCTTTCAGCGCCCGGCCCATGAGCAAAGCCGGCCGAGACATGGGGGTGGCAAGGAACCGCTCGAGCACGCCGCTCATCAATTCCTCCGTGAGGCTCCAGCCCACCATGGCGGTACCGAACAGGGTCAGCATGACCATCATGCCGGGGATGAACCATTGCAGCGGCGAGACGCCTTCGCCGCCGACATCACCGAGCAATGGCACGAAGAGGCCGATATAGAGCAAGGGCTGCACGAGGCCGAAGGCGAGCCAGACCCAGCCGGAGATCAACGGCTTCATCTCGCGGACGAAGCTGGTCTTCACGTCGTAGAGGAAATCCATTTCTATCGCTCCTTCAGGCCACGGTGCCCTGCGCTTCACGCAGGGTGCGGCCGGTGAGGCCGAGGAAAACGTCGTCGAGTGTGGGGCGGCGGACATTGGCACTGGCAATGTCGACACCCACTTCGTGCAAGCGGCGGATGAACTCGGGCAACAGCGCCTCCCCCTCTCCCACCGTCACCTCGACCTTGCAGTCCGTGACGGCGACCTCGCGCGCCTGGGGCAGGTTCTTGGCCAGTTCGGCGGCCTTGGCCGCGTCGGAATTGGCCAGGCCAATGGTAATGCGGTCGCCCGCCAGATTGGCCTTCAATCGCGCCGGCGTGTCGTCGGCAATCAGCTGTCCGTTGTCCATCACCATGACCCGCTCGGCCATGGTGTCGGCCTCTTCGAGATAATGGGTGGTGAGGAAAATGGTCATGCCGGTCTGGCGCCGGAGCTTCAGGACATGATCCCAGAGATTGGCGCGGCTATGCGGATCGAGCCCTGTGGAGGGCTCGTCGAGGAAGAGAAGGCTGGGACTGTGCATCAGGCCGAGCGCCACGTCGAGCCGCCGCTTCTGCCCACCCGACAGGGTCGAGCCGATGCGGTCTTCCATGCCGGACAGTTCCAGCATGCCGATCAGCGCGTCGGCGCGCTTCTTCGCATCCTCCGGATGCATGCGCATGGCGGCGCCCTGGGTAAGAAGTTCGTCGCGCAGCTTGTAATATTGCCCCGCCCCGCTCCCCTGCCCGACATAGCCGATCTTGCGGCGCACACCGGCGGGATCGCCGGCAATATCGCAGCCGGCAACGCTGGCACTGCCGGAACTGGGCGGCAGGAGCGTGGTCAGCATGCGTACCGAGGTGGATTTTCCGGCACCGTTGGGGCCTAGAAAGGCCACGAGTTCCCCCTCGGCCACGTCGAGGCTCAGCCCTTTGACGGCCTCGACCGGTCCGGCCTTGGTCTTGAAGCTGCGGGTCAGGTCACATGCATTGATCATTTTCTTCCCCCTTGCGCCCCGCCGCAATGTCTCCATGCCTGCCGACACGACGTGTCAGCAGCGTCGATATCGACAGGCGCTCGACTTTTCAGATGGACCGCTATAAACTTTGTACGCCGCACAATGTTTAGCAGAACAATGTGCGGTGTAAAGAGTATTTTGAGGATGGCATGGCCGAAGACATTTCCGGCAAGGGCGACCCGCTGAGGTCACTGCTACTGCTTTGGGGCAAGACCGAACCTGGCAAGCGTGGACCCAAGAGCAAGGTCGAGCTCAAGGCGCTTGTCGCCGCAGCGGTTGAAATCGCCGACAAGGAGGGGATCGAGGCCGTGTCGACCCGCCGCGTGGCCGAAGCGGTCGGCATATCGGCTATGAGCTTTTACACGCACATACCCGACAAGGCCGTTCTCATCGACCTGATGCTCGATGCGATCGCAGCCGGGCCGGTGGATGCCCCGATGCCGGTGTTTGATCCGGCTCGCTGGCGGGACAACATCACTCTGGTCGCCACAGCCTATCGCGACTTCTATCTGCAGCATCCCTGGGCCTTACAGGTCAGCACGCATCGTCCGGTTCTGGGGCCTAATACGCTGCGCGCCTATGAGGCCATTCTCATCGCCGTGGACGGCCTTGGCCTCAGCGAGGTCGAAATGGATATGACCGTGACCCTGATCACCAATTATGTCTTTGGCGCCGTAAGGGATGTCGCCAGGGCCAATATGGTCAAGCGACAAACGGGGCTGAGCGATGACGAATGGTGGTACGCAATTGCCCCGTTTCTTGAGACCATCGATTTCTCGCCCTACCCCACCGCCGCCAGAGTGGGGCCAGTGGTCGGAGAACTCTACGGCCTGGGCGATCCCGACCTGGCCTTCACCTTTGGGCTTGAACGGCTGCTTGATGGCATTGCGGCCTTGGTCGAGGCCAGAGCCTAGTTGCTGAGAGCGAAATCCATCGAATTTATTCGTGAGCTGCCACCTTTATAGCCTAAGCGGACAGTCGGGTTTCAGGCCACACTTTGCAGCCCTACGTGACTGAAAGGGTTGCTATCCTAACGCTGGTCTGAAAGCAGCCGAGCCAGATCAGCCTGCCCGACCATTGATTTCATTGGCGTATTTTTGGCACCCTGAGCCGCTTGGCGAACGGCAATACTGTTGTTGCCCTACGGGCCCTCCTAACGCCATGCGTTAACAGCCGGGACACGACTTGCCGCCACGATGCGCGCGGACCTCTGCCATTGAGCCACCGCAGAATTCCCAGCTCATCGCTCTCGCCTGGGGCCTCTCCTGACGACGGGCAATACTGCCAAAACCGCAACAACCCTGACCGCCACCGGCTGTGTCCAGCACCCCCGGTCCACTGGCCTAGTCCCTTGACGGGGTCCACTGGTCGGCTTAGCCATAAATTCGTCACACGCACTTATTTTGACCCGGATGGTCCTCTGGGCAAAAAAATATCATATTGTAATACTAATAACTTTGACTTAAGACTCCGGTGGCGATCGCTTTTGGGAGGACGCGGTTGTCGCTGTCGCCACTCAATTGGTGGCGCTGGGGCGCGCATGCGCCAGACCCCTTATCGGTCAGCCAGAAGCGGCACAGTATGATCCCGAAAAAGGTACGTACATCAGACGACGCCAACAAGGGAGGACGTGTTGGCACTCTTGGAACTGAGTGGCGTGACCAAGGATTTCGGGCCGATTAGAGCCCTGTCCGATGTCAGCTTTGCAATCCAGCCCGGCGAAGTCGTGGGATTGATGGGAGACAATGGCGCGGGCAAGTCCACGCTGGTCAAGATCATCTCCGGCATCTACCAGCCCACCGCCGGCAGCCTGCACTTTGCTGGGGATCACGCCCATATCCACAGTCCCGGCGAGGCCCGCCGGCTGGGCATCGAGACCGTCTACCAGGACCTCGCTCTGGCCGACAACCTGACAGCGGCCGAGAACATTTTTCTCGGGCGCGAACTCAAGCGTCAGGTCGGTCCGTTCCGCTTCCTGCGCCACGCTGCGATGAATAATCGGGCCGCCGAGCTCTTCAACGAACTCAAATCCGAAACGCGCGCCGGCGACTATGTGCGCCAGATGTCGGGCGGCCAGCGCCAGGCCGTGGCCATTGCCCGGACGCGCCTCTCTGACGCCAAGCTGATCCTGATGGACGAGCCGACCGCGGCAATCTCGGTGCGGCAGGTGGCCGAAGTGCTCAACCTCATCCACCGCCTCAAGGAGGCCGGCATCGCCGTGATCCTGATTTCCCACCGCATGCCGGACGTCTTCGCGGTTTGTGAACGCGTTATCGTCATGCGCCGCGGCACCAAGGTGGCCGATAAACCCATTGCCAATTCCTCGCCCGAGGAAGTGACCGCGCTGATCACCGGCGCCAAGGAGGCCGCGTGATGACCGACGCCCATGCTTCGACCTTCACCAATGTGCGGCAGACCCGCTTCTGGCAAAAAGGGTTTCTGGCCAGCCAGTCCGCTTATGTGCTGGCAGCACTGATCGTCCTGATTGTGGTGATGAGCATTCTCTCCCCTAATTTCATGACGGGCGGCAATATCTCCAATATCACCCGCAACTTCTCCTTCATCGCCATTGCGACATTGGGAATTACGCTGGTGATCATTACCGGCGGCATTGACCTCTCGGTCGGCTCGACCATCGCCCTCTCGGCCACGGCCACGTCGCTGACCATGAATGGCCTGAACACCGTGGAGTTCTACCCCTTCCCCGGCAGCGCCCTGATCATTTCGCTGGTCGCGGGCCTTCTGGCTGCCGCTGCGGTGGGGCTGTTCAACGGGCTGGCCGTGGCCAAGCTCAAGCTCAGTCCATTCGTCACCACCCTTGGCACGCTCTCAATGGTGCGCGGCCTGGTCTATGTGGCCACCCAGGGCCGGGGCACCTTCCCCGCAGGCCCCGACAAGGAGCTGTTTCTGGCCGTCACCGCCGGCAAGATCTTCGAATTCGTTCCGGTGTCTTTCATCTATCTCATCATCTGTGCCGCTGTGATGTGGGTGGCGCTCAACCACACAGCCTGGGGCAAGCATGTCTTTGCCATCGGCAGCAATGAGAATGCGGGACGGCTGACCGGCGTCAATGTCGATCGGGTCAAGATCCAGGTCTATGTGCTGTGCTCGCTCGCTGCCGGTCTCAATGGCATCATCATTTCGGGCTGGCTCGGCTCGGCCCCTGCCAATCTGGCCACGGCCTATGAGCTGACCATCATTGCCGCGGCCGTGATTGGCGGCGCCAATCTGGCCGGCGGTGTCGGCGGGGCGGCCGGCGCCATTATTGGCTGCGTGCTTATCGAGGTGATCCGCAACGGCCTCGTCCTGGCGCGTGTCGATCCTTACTGGCAGCAGACCCTGGTGGGCGCGATCATCGTTGCCGCCGTGCTGGTGGACCGACTGCGCTCAAGCCGAAACGGCTGATCGAACAGACATCCGGAGCCGCGCAAGCGCGGCTCCAACGAGATCGGTGCTGTGGCAACGACTGCTTGCACCGAAGGGAGGCCGGCGAATGGCTCGCCGGTTCGGTTACCCGGATCAAACCATCCGGTTCATTTGAGGAGACCACTATGACCAAGACAGCCATCGTGCTCGGCACGATCGCCAGCCTGTTCCTTGGCGGCACCGCCATTGCGCAGGATAGCTATACCTTTGCCGTCGTCCCCAAGGCGATGAACAATCCGTTCTTCGACCTGACCCGCGATGGTTGCGAGGCTCGCGCCGCCGAACTGGGCAATGTCACCTGCCTCTATATCGGCCCGGTGGAACATGAAGCCACCACCCAGGCCCAGATCATCGAAGATCTGATCACCCAGGGCGTCGATGGCCTGGCCATTTCGGTGTCCGACATTGCCGCGGCCACCACTGTGATCGATCGCGCCACCGAAGCCGGCATTGCCGTGATCACCTTCGACTCCGACGCGCCCGACAGCACCCGCACCGCCTATGTCGGCACCGACAACAAGCTGTTCGGTGAAGACCTGGGCAAGCTCCTGCTGCAGATCGCGCCCGATGGCGGCACTTATGGCATGATTTCGGGTGGCGCTGCCGCTCCGAACCTTGCCCTGCGTGTCGATGGCGTGCGTGAAGCCCTGGCCGGTTCGAACTGGACCGAAGTGCCCGGTTCGCCGACCTTCTCGAACGACGACATCGCCCTGGCCGTGCAGCAGATGGGCGATCTCAAGACCGCCAATCCCGACATCAAGGCCATCGTGCCGGTCGGCGGCTGGCCCATGTTCGCGCCCGATGGCTGGAAAAACTTCGTTGACCAGTACAAGGCCGATGTCGATAGCGGTGCCCTGGCCCTTGTCGTCGCCGATACCCTGCCCCAGCAGCTCCAGCTGCTGAGCGAAGGCTATGCCCATGGCTTGGTCGGCCAGCGTCCCTATGAAATGGGCGTGGTGTCGATGGACACGCTGCTCGCTATCGTCAATGGCGAAACCGTGGACGAAATCATCTACACCGGCAATGACATCGTCACTGCCGACAATGTCGATGAATTCCTGAAGTAAGCTGGGCGGCCTTTTGGCCGCACAGTCTCCCGGAGCGCCCGACCGCGATCAAACGCGGCCGGGCGTTCTTTTTGTGCGGGGTCGACATATTGCAAGACGGTCGCTGCCGGGGTGTCCGGGTCAGCGCGGCCGGAACGGGGTAGGGAGCACACAGTTCGCTTTGGCGCCGGCAGTTCGATCGCTGCATTGGCCGATGACCAGTTGACGAAGGAAACGTCGCACCCTAAAATTATTGAATGATGACAGGAAGCTATCTGGCTGTAGTAGGTGGGCGCATGGGCACGGCAGCATAGCTGTCAGGCGAAAGCACCCATGCGCGGTAAATCGGCCCCAAGCGGGGCTTTTTTATTGCCCGTCTACTGGTCAAGCAATCTAAGCGGTCATCATCATGCAAAATCTGTTGCGCAGACCTCGCCTGTCCACGCTGGTCCTGCTGTCGGCACTCGCCATTCTTCCGATCAATTTTTTCCTTCCATCGCTCCCGGGCATGGCCGCCCAGTTCGATGTGGACTACGCGACTATGGGCCTTTCACTGGCAGTCTATGCGGGGGCGTCGGCATGCCTTCAATTGGTTCTCGGTCCCCTTTCCGACCGCTTCGGCCGCAGGCCGGTAATCCTTTGGGCATTGGTCATTTTCATTGCAGCGACCGTTGGATGCGCCCTGGCGCCTGACGCGTGGACCTTCCTCGCCTGCCGAATGGTCCAGGCCGTGATCGCGCCAACATATGCGGTGTCGCTCGCCGTGATCCGCGACACGACCAGCAGGGACGAGGCAGCGGGCCAGTTCGGCTATCTGGCCATGGCCTGGGCCATAGCGCCCATGCTCGGCCCGACGGTTGGCGGACTCCTCGATCAGGTGCTGGGTTGGAGAGCTGGCTTCTGCGTTCTGGCGCTCTTTGGTGCCGCGGTTCTGGCCCTATGCTGGATCGACCTGCGCGAAACGAACAGCGCCCCCTCGGACACGATGGCAGAACAATATCGGGCCTATCCCGAGCTCCTTGGCTCGAAGCGCTTCTGGGCCTACTGCCTGTGTAGCGCCTTTTCGGTCGGCGCCTTCTATGCCTTCCTTGCCGGCGCACCGCTGGCCGCTTCAGCCTTCGATCTGTCGCCTGCGATCCTCGGTCTTTACATGGGCTCAATCACAGGTGGCTTCATGGCCGGCAGCTTTCTGGCCGGCCGGTTCGCCGGCAGATTGCCGATGACCACCATATTGCTTGCCGGACGGGTCCTGGCCTGCGCCGGCCTCTCGCTCGGCCTCATCCTATACGCCGCCGGCATCGACCATGTGCTGGCATTGTTCGGGCCCTGCCTGTTCGTTGGCGTGTCGAACGGCCTTACGCAACCGAGCGCCAGCGCTGGGGCGATTTCAGTTCACCCAACACACACGGGAAGCGCAGCCGGACTGGCCAGTGCGATCACCGTCGCCGGCGCCTCCATCATGGCCGCGGTCGCGGGCGCCGTTTTGACGCAGGAAAATGCCCGGCCAGGCTTACTGTTCGTGATGTTGGCCTCTGCGGTTGTTGCCCTGGCTGCGGCCCTGCTAACCCGCCAACCCGAAAGCACTGTGTCCAGAACCACATAATTGAAGGCAGCATGTCCGCTCTTGGTGAGGAGCACAGGACGCCCATGTGACTGCACTAGGGTCGAGGCTGTGTGAAAACCCGGTGCCGGAAACCGCAGTTGGAAAGCAATTCCATCTGCCATTCGAGCGCGCAGTTTTCGGCGGCCAATTTGAAAACTTGCGGCGCTCGGCAGGCCTTTCGACCGGTGGAAACTGGCGCCCGGCAATGGGCGGCAGCAAATCGTTCTATCGACTTCGCGCTAAGCCGAGTTTTCACATAGGCTCAGGTCGTAACCTGCCGTCCCCTCTGACCTTGCCCCTAACCCTTGGTCCCTCCCCCTTTGTGGGGAGGGAAGCGAGATAGGACTTGGCGTCAGCTAAGTCCGTTGAATCGAGCAGGGTGGGGGTGTCGGCCTCTCAACGCTTTGAGACGACAGGCTATTCACAAAATAATCCCCGCCCCCTCCAACCTCCCGCATACTCCCCCCGTCCTCACCGACAACACGCGGTACCGACGAACTTCGAGCCGTCCCGAAGGGCCGGACGCGCCGGTGGCGCGGCTGGAGGCAAGAAGGCCATGAGAGCTGCGCTCGAATGGCAAGGGGTGAGGAGGCAGGCCGCACGGTGTCGATCGGGCGGAGGCGTGTATGCTGACCACCGGTCGCTCAACTGAAGCGAACGGCAACAGGCGGCGATGGATGTTTCGGCATCCGGGCCAAAGTCTGTGCCGGTCGTGGATGGGATGAGCAACCCGCAAGGGGGCCGCTCGATGCATGCGTCCGAAATCCTGTTCGTGGGAAGCGGCTTTCGCCTCTTCTTTAATTTAACCGAGGCGAAAGCCGCTTTTCACCGTGCAACCGCGACGCCAAGTGGCCGGGCGGCGCTGGGTCGTGGCCGCGAGGCTTTCGAAGCATCGAACCAATACATGGCAGAAATGCCCCACTCCCGTCACAGGCGCAAATCACCTATATGATGATCAAAGCCAGCGAGTTGCCCGTGACCGAATTCTTCCGCATTGAAAGCCCCTCCTTCGACCCTGCGACCGGTGAGGCGCGCTTTCCCTATCGGCTGAACGATCTGACCTTCACCGAGCGCCTGACGCTGCCGGCCGGCGCCGATGCGGAAAACGCCGCCTCGCCCGCCTTTGCAAAACTGCTCGGACTGACCGCGATTGTTCTGGGCGTCTCCTATTTCAAGCTGCGCGCACCCCTCGCCATCGACGCGCCCGGCATCCCGCTGACTGCCGCTGAGCGTGCCTTTGTCATCGATGTCTATGAGAACGGCCTGGGCGAATTTTATGCCCGCAACGAACTGGCCCGCTTCGGCAAGCTGGTGCTGACCGCCCCAGAGGACGACGAGACGCGCAAGCCCGCGCCCAAACTGCCCGAGCGCACATTGCTGCCTATTGGCGGGGGCAAGGATTCCCTGGTCAGCGTTGATCTCCTGACCCATACCGGACAGGCTTTCACGCCCTTTGCGGTCAATCCCAAGGGACCAATCCTCACCTCGGTGGAGGCCATTGGCACGCCGCCGCTTTATGTGACGCGCAAACTCGACCCCGAGATGATCCGTCTCGGTCAGGAGCCGGGCTATTACAATGGCCATGTGCCCTCGACCGCGATCAACTCGATGATCGCCGCACTCTGCGCCCTGCTCTTTGGCTATGACCAGATTGTGCTCTCCAATGAGCGCTCGGCCAGCGAGGGCAATGTCATGTTCGACGGGCGCGAGACCAATCACCAATATTCAAAGTCTCTAGGCTTCGAACTGCTCATCGCCGATACCCTGGCCAATGCCACCGGCGGGGCGCTGAAATATTTCTCGCTCCTGCGGCCCTATTCGGAAGCGCGCATCGCCTCGCTCTTCACCAAGGAGCACAAATTCGATGCGGTGTTTTCGAGCTGTAACCGCAATTTCCGCCTCAATGGCAATGATGGGCCGCTCTGGTGTGGCGAATGCCCCAAATGCCATTTCGTCTTCCTGATCTTTGCGCCCTTCATGGCCAAGGACCGGATGCTGGCCATTTTCGGCAAGAACCTGCTCGATGAGCCCGCCAATGAACAATCCTTCCGCGAATTGGCCGGCCTGACCGGCCAGAAGCCCTGGGAATGCGTTGGCGAAATCCTGGAAGCGGCGGCGTGCTTTTACACCCTCACTCGCCATGCCGATTGGCACGAGGATGCCATTGTGCGCGCAGTCAAGGCGGACCTCTTCGCCCAATATGGCGAAGAAAAACTGCAGCGCGCCATGGCCGAATGCCTGACCGACAGCCACGATCATCACATTCCGCCGGCACTGGCCGCCAAGGTGGCCGCCTATGCAGTTTGACGAACCGGTCCTGCTCTATGGCGCAGGACGCGAGGCCCTCTCCACGCGCGCCTTTCTCAAGGCGCGCCAGCCCGACCTCAAGGTCTTTGTCACCGTCGACAGCGGCAATGCGGATATCCCCGAAACCGAACCCATTGATATCGCGGACCTGCCCGCCGCCATGGCCACCCGCCGCTTCGGACTGATCGTCAAAAGCCCCGGCGTGTCGCGCTACAAGCCCATTTTCGAGGCCGCGCGCAATTGCGCCATTCCGGTCACTTCCAATCTCAATCTCTGGGGCGCCAGCTATCGCCACGATCGCACCGTGGTTGCGATCACCGGCACCAAGGGCAAATCGACCACCGCCACGCTGACCCATCTGATGCTGACCCGCTCGGGCATTGATGCAGGCCTGGCGGGCAATGTCGGTCTGGCGCCGCTCGAAATCGCCGATCGCCATGCCGTCGTCATCTTCGAGCTGTCCAGCTACCAGACCGCCGACATGAATTTCCTGCCCGATGTGGCGGCGCTGACCAATCTCTATCCCGAGCATGTCGACTGGCACGGTTCGGTGGAGCGCTATTATGCCGATAAGCTCCACCTGATCGACCGGGACGGCACCTTCGCCGTGGCCTTGGGCGCTGCCGCCAGGGGCAATGCGCTGGTCGCCCGCGCCGTGCGCGACCACCGCCGTCTCCTGCCCGACCTGACGGCGGAGCAGAGCCTCGTCATTGAAAATGCGGTGGCCCGCTCGCGGCTGCGTGGCGCGCACAATCTGGACAATGCGCTTCTGGCCGCCCAGATCACGCTGGGCGTCGGCGGGTCCATGGATGGCATAGTCCAGGGTATCGCCGCCTTTCATCCCCTGCCCCATCGCCTCGAGGAGCATCGCTTCGGCGAGATGACAATCGTCAACGATTCCATCTCGACCACGCCCGAGGCCACCAAGGCGGCCCTGGCCGCCTATCCCGGGCGGCGCATTGCGCTGATCGCCGGTGGCCATGAGCGCGAGCAGGACTATGCCGAGCTGGCCGGCCTGCTGGCATCGCGCGGTGTCCGGCTCCTCGCCACGCTTCCGGTCACCGGCTTCAGGCTGGCCAAGGCCGCCGAACAGCGTGCGCCCGATATCGCCGTCATCCAGTGTCCGGACCTCGACCAGGCCGTGGCCGCCCTGGCCGCACAACGCGAACGGTTCGACACGCTTATCCTCTCGCCCGGCGCCCCTTCCTATAATCAGTTCAAGAATTTCGAAGAACGCGGAAGCCGTTTCGTCGCCCTCTGCCGGACCCATTTCAGCTAGAGCGCTTCTAGCAAAAGTGGCCAAGGTTTTGCGGTTGAGAAGCGCGATAAAATGGGAGCTCTACGGCCCGTTCAGCAAGAGCGAGCCGCGTCGCGGTGCTAATAGGGCGAGATCAAGGACGAGGCTGGCACGCCGGCCCGCGTCAGCCCATTGGCAATGCGATAGACCAGCGCCTGGCTTGCCCCGCGCTGTTTCATGCGGGTGACAATGCCGGCCTGCCGGAACGAGGGCACCTCCAGGACCCGCGGCAATTGCTGCGCAACCAGGGCGGCATCGCCCAGGCCCTGGGCGGCCAGCACCGCAAGCACCGAGCCCAGTTCCACATCGATGCGGGCGCAACGCTCTGCATAGGTCAGCGCATCGCGATAATCCTGCTCGCTCAGGGCGCCAATCGCCGGTGCGCAATAATACCAGTCCGGAACCTGCGTGCGCGGCACCGATTCCAGCGCTCTTTGCGCCGCCGTGGCGCCGCTCTCCAATTGCCCGATCAGCGCCAGATGCCGCGCATGGGCGGCCAAAGCGTCCATATTTGCCGGATTGATCTGCAATGAGGTCCCATAGGCAGCCTCGGCCATATCATGTTCACCCGCAACCTCATCCAGGCGAGCCCTTTGTTCCCACACAAAACTGCTGGTCGGGTCGGCCCTGACGGCCCTGTCCATGATCTCGTCGGCCTGGGCCAAGCGATCCTCGACCGCAAGGGCGCTTCCATCGCTCGCCACGCCTTCGGCAGTCAGACTGGCCTGTGCCGCAAGCACATTGCCGCCCTCGCGCTCTTTCTCGGGCAGACCTTCGATACAGGCCCCAACCCGCTCGGCCAGGCCAGGTGAATTGGAGGTGCGATACATGCTGAAAAGGACACCACAGAGATAGAAATTTTCCTGCCCCTTGATATCGCTCTGGCTGAGCAATTGCCGGGCGCGGTCATGGAGCGGGCCACGCGTTCCGCCCAGCCGGCGAACCAGCTCCTGGGCGATCTCATCGATACCGCCCCGCTCGGCCAGCTGTTCGCGCGACACCGCCATCGACCAGTTCCAGACGATCGAATTGGCGGCCAGGTCAGTCAGTATCGCGCTGAGCTGATATTCCCCCTCCAGATCCCGATCGGCGCGAACAATACCGGTCAGCGAAAAATCGGCCTCCGGTTCGGCCCTTTCGGGGTCCGCTCGGCCGCCAAGGGCCACATCGACAACCAGAAGCGGCACAAAATCGGTCACCAGTTCGATGGCCAGCGCCGATATGTTCGGCGCAAGGCTGGTGTCACCGGTCAGGTTCTGAAATTCCAGCACCCTCAGGCGCGGAGGCTGCATGGCCGCGCTGACCGTGACCTGATTGTCCTGCGGTGCCTGCCTGAGCCCTATCGTCGACAGCGCATAGGTCAGTGCGGTCGCGCCAAGCGCCAGAACCAGCAGGACGAACCAGGAAACAGTGACATGACCAGGCCGCGCGGCCGCTGTCTCCTCGGCGCCCGACGACGCCTCTGGTGTATCAGGGAGCGCCGCCTCGCTCAGATCCCATTTGATGAAGTCCGGAACATATCGCCCAACGGGCAATTGGATGCGTAACGGGTCTTTCGCCCCCGGCCCCAGATAATATTGATCCAGCAGCGAGCGCAGTCGGCGGGCCTGGACACGAACAATGGGATCGGCCTGCGGATCGAAATCGGGGGGACGCCCAAAGACATCCACCGCAATGGAATAGGCTTTGATCGATTGCGTGTCACCGTTGAGCCGGCGCCCCACGATATAGGCCAGAAACCGGGCCAATTGCGGCGAACGAGCGATCTCGGGCCAGTCGAGGAGGCTGGCGAGCGCTTGATCTACCGCCTCCCGATCAGGACCCTCCGCCAAGACAAGACCTCCCGTACCGCCTGGGCTATTGTGACTCTTTACATGTAAAACGCAAGGCGACTTACCCCCGTTTTACCCGATTTTGCCTCCCGAAATTGATCCGCATCAATCATACGCCCCGCAGTCGATGTCATTATTTCGACATGTTACCCGGCGGCTAGGCCCCGCCGGACGAGTTCTACAAACCAGATCAGCCACGTTGTTTCGGGACCCGGCGTTCTCGAACCATGCGGGCTTTTGTTGTTGTGTTCGACCTGCGCGGCGCGGCGCCGAGGTGACCATTGAGCGATGTAACCGACAATCTGCCCTTCATCGCCCTGATCGATGATGACGGCCATTCCGCTTACTTGCTGACCCGCATGCTGCTTGCTCACGGCTCGCCCCGGATCATGCATTTCGGTTCTGTGCAAGCAGGCGAAGCCTTTCTCGCGCAGCGCCTGGCCGATGTCGACCAGGAATGGCCGGGCATCGTGATTGTCGACCTCAAGGCCCACAGCGGCGCCAATCTGGACTTTTTGGCCCGCAATCATGCCCTGCTTCAGCAAAAAGGCATTCCCCTGGCCGTGATGACGCAGACCACGGACCGGGCCGGATGCCGGGCCCTGCAGGATGCGGGCGCGGCCGCGGTGTTCTTTCGGCAGGCCGAACTCGATGCCTATCGGCACGAGGCGGCGGCCATAGTCAGTTTCTGGGCGCGCAACCAGCGCCTAGATGCGGTTGGCATGTGACTCCTGCGTCCACAGGTTACATGCCGTCAGGCGGAGAGTGATGCTGTAAGCCGGTCCCAGGACCGGCTTACATTCCCAAGCGTCCTCTCCGCCATTTGAAAAGGTTGGCGGACTGCACCACCGCCGGCCCTTTAGCGCGGTCCCAGCCCTTTGCGGACCTGACGCTCGGGCACGGATGCGACACCTCCCGGTCGTATCCGTAGCAGGGGAGAAGCAACGCCGGAGGCGCCTGTCCCTCAGCGCCATGCGGCACGCCTATTGCTTCTCCCCGCAGCCCCGCAAAGACTCAATCCTGCTTTCCGGCCTTTCCGCGCACGACATGATGCGCAAAGGCTCGCAGCGCGGCCATGACCAGCACGGCCAATAGCGCCGCGCCCGTCGCGATGAGATAGTAGCCAAGCGAGGTGGCAACCCCCACCGCTCCGGCCAGCCACATTCCGGCACCTGTGGTGAGACCTTGAACGCCCGCGCCGCTGCGGAAGATGGCTCCCGCGCCCAGAAATGCGATGCCGGCCGTTACCGCCTCCACCGCGCGGATCGGATCGGGATTGGTCTGGCTTGCGCCCTGGATGGTGTGAAAAATCTCAAATGCCAAGATGGTAAAGAGCGCCGCGGCCACCGACACCAGAATATGGGTCCTGAGGCCCGCCTCGGCCGTATTGACCTCCCGTTCAAAACCAATCAGGGCACCTAATACTGCCGCGATGGCGAGACGAATGGCAATGATATGCGCAGGAAGATAGCTATCCACCCAACCAATAGAATTGCCGATATCCATTATATCTGTTCCGGAATTGCGACGCTGCCTTCACAACCCGCAAGACCATTGGCGGTTCCCCGCAGCCAAAGCGCAACGCCGGTCTATACGCCGGCCGGAGCCGGTTGCAGCATACCAAAGACCAGATAGATGATGGCAAACAGCACAACGATGCCGATTAATGAGGTAATCAGGACGCGCAGGTTCATGCGGCGCGGATTTGCCTGGCGCACTTCGGTCGTGTTCTTGTCCGGATCATAGGTTTCCATGCAGCACTCCTGTTCTTGGGTCAAAAAGACCAACGAACACCCCGTCCGCGGGTTCCTGGTTTGCGCTCACAACCACTTGACGTAGGCACCGGGGAGACCGACTTTTCGGCATGAACAACAATGAGAACAAGACCATGACCAGTCCCGCCCTGCTCACCCGCATGATCATGGCCGGACAGGGCAAAATCCCGGCCGACCTGGTCATCCGCAATGTCGGCCTGCTCGACGTCATCACCGGCGCCGTGACCATCACCGATATTGCCATTGTCGGCGATCGCATTGTGGGCACGCATGCCAGCTATAATGGCGACAGGATTATCGATGGCACCGGCCGATATGCCGTGCCCGGCTTCATCGATACGCATCTGCATATCGAATCTTCCCTGGTCACCCCGCTCGAATTCGACCGCTGCGTCCTGCCCTATGGCGTAACGACGGCGCTCTGCGACCCACATGAGATCGCCAATGTGCTGGGTGTCGAAGGCATCCGCTATTTTCTCGACAGCGCTGAGCGCACCATTATGGATGTGCGGGTCAATCTCTCGTCATGCGTGCCCGCCACGCCATTCGAGACCGCCGGCGCGCAGCTCGAAATCGATGATCTCCTGCCATTCCGCAATCACCCCAAAGTGGTGGGGCTGGCTGAAATGATGAATTTTCCCGGCGTACTCAATGCCGATCCGGGCATTCTGGCCAAGTTGGTCGCCTTTCAGGATGACCATATCGACGGGCACGCCCCGCTACTGCTGGGCGAGGCGCTCAACGGCTATCTGGCAGCCGGCATTCGCACCGATCACGAGGCCACCAGCGCCGCCGAGGCGCGCGAAAAGCTGGCCAAAGGCATGGCCATTCTCATTCGCGAGGGCTCGGTTTCCAAGGACCTCAACGCCCTGGCCGAAATCCTGGATGAAAACAGCTCAAGCTTCGTGGCGCTTTGCACCGACGACCGCAATCCGCTGGACATAGCCGAAGAGGGGCATCTGGATAGTTCCATTCGCCGCCTGATCGCCATGGGCCGGCCGCTACACCATGTCTATCGTGCCGCCAGCCACTCGGCGGCCCGCATTTTCGGATTGCGCGATCGCGGGCTGATCGGCCCCGGCTGGCGGGCCGACATCGCCATCCTCGACAGCCTCGAAGATTGCCGCGTTTCCAATGTCATTTCCGCTGGCCGGCTGGTGACGCCGGAACTGTTCGAGACACGGGGAGCCGTGGCGCCAGTCGGGCTGCAATCGGTCAAGGCGCGCAAGGTCACCGCCGAGGCCTTCATCACCCAGCCAAAGCCCGGGCAAAACCGTGTTCCGGTAATCGGTGTCAGGCCCGGCCTGATCCTCACTTTCCGCGAAGAAGCGACCCTTGCCAATACCGAGGTAGGCCTCCAGCCCGATCTTCAAGCCGACGTCATCAAGGTCGCCGTCATCGAGCGCCACGGCAAGAATGGCAATATTGGTCGCTCCTTCGTTACTGGCTTTGGCCTCAAACGCGGCGCCATCGCCTCCTCGGTTGGTCACGACAGCCATAATATTACCGTGGTCGGCGCGACCGACCAAGACATGGCCGTGGCCGTCAATCGCCTGATCGCGATGGGTGGCGGCTTTGCGGTGGCGGATAATGGCAAAATTACCGCTGAACTCGCCCTGCCCATAGCGGGACTGATGAGTCTGAAAAGCTTCGAGGAGGTCGCCCACGATCTGCACCACCTGCGCGACGCCGCCAGAGCTCTCGAATGCGTCCTGCCCGAGCCCTTCCTGCAAGTCGCTTTCCTGGCGCTGCCGGTTATCCCCCATCTCAAAATGACCGATAAAGGGCTCTTCGATGTCGACAAGTTCGACTTCGTGAGCTGACCCGATGAGCCTATCATCGCTCTATCTGGCTTGGGTGGAGGATCTGCCGCCGCGCCTCAATGGCGTACGCAAACATCGCGGGATCTCCCTGGCCATGGATGACGGGGTCATTCTCAAGACCGACCATTACGCGCCCGACGCCCCCGGCCCTCACCCAACCATTCTCATGCGCCTGCCCTATGGCCGGCGCGGTTTCGGGCCCATCGCGGAAGCCTATGCAGAACGTGGGTTTCATGTCGTCGTCCAGGCGTGCCGCGGCACCGAACGGTCCGGTGGCCAATTTGACCCCTTCGCCAATGAACGGGCCGACGGGCTGGCCACGCTCGAATGGATCAAGCAGCAGGACTGGTATGACGGGCGCATCGGCCTGACCGGCCCCAGCTATCTCGGCTATGCGCAATGGGCCATTTGCGATGCACTGCCCGAAACCGCCGCCATGGCCACCAAAGTCACCACGGCAGACTTCCGTCCCGTGGTCTTTCCTGCAGGCGCTTTTCACCTCAACCTCTGGCTGAGTTGGGTGCAGGTGGTCGAAGGTCTGCGCACCAGCCCTTTGGCCACCGCCGCCCGCATGTTTTCCGGCGATATCGAGCGGCGCACCGAAAAGGCGGCCACTACCCTGCCCCTGATCGAGGCGGACAAGGCCGTGGTCAATCACAAGGTCGGCTTCTGGCGTTACTGGTTCGAGCACGCCATTGGCAATGATGCCTTCTGGGCGGAGCTGGACCATCGCCATCGACTGACCGAAAAGACGCCGCCGGTGCATTTCATTTCCGGCTGGTATGACTTCATGGTCGATCCGCTATTGGCCGACTATCAACGCCTCGTCTCCCTGGGACACCAACCCTATCTGACCGTCGGTAGCTGGTTCCATGTCGCCGAAGAATTGCAGCGGGACAATCTGCGCGAAACGCTGGCCTGGATGCGCGCCTGGCTTCTGGGAGACAAATCCGCCCTCAGAAGACGGCCAGTGCGTATCCATATTGCCGGCCATGACGAATGGCACGAATTCGATCATTATCCACCCGGCCCAGCCAGCCCGCAGACCTGGTTCATTTCGGGACCCAACCGGCTTTCGAACGCGGGCACGCGCGCCCACGGTTCGGACCAGTACCGCTACGACCCGGCGGACCCGACGCCCAATCTGGGTGGCGCCATCTTTGCCTTTACCGGCGCTGGGCCGGTCGATAATGCACCGCTCGAAAGCCGCCCCGACGTGCTGGCCTATACAAGCCAGGTGCTCCTTGCCGACCTGACGATCATCGGCCAGTGCGCTGTTATGCTCCAGGCCCGGGCCGCGCTGCCCCATGCCGACTTCTTCGTGCGCCTCAATGATGTCGGGCCGGACGGCATTTCGAGAAATGTCTGCGACGGCTTCGTGCGCACCACCCCCGAGACGCCGGTAGGACCCGACGGTACCTGGCGATTGACCGTCCACCTGCACGCCACCGCGCACGGCTTCCGCGCCGGCCATCGCCTGCGTTTGCTGATCGCCTCAGGCGCCCATCCGCGTTATGCCCGTAATATGGGCACCGCCGAGCCGATCACCACGGCCACGACCATGCTCGCCAACGAGATTGAAATTCTCCACGCCGGGACGACGATTACCCTACCGACCTATACACTGGACTGACGCACATATCCCGGTCCTTGCCACGGCCAGTCGTATCGATGGTCATGGCCGGCGCGAGCGCGTTCGGCTTTTCCTCTCTGCCCCCATGCCGCATCAAAATTGCCCTCAAAGTCGTTTGACCCATTGCCAAGTTTGTTATTTTACATAACTATTTTTAGGCTTCGCCATTCTCAGGGAGGAGATGAGATGCGACTGAAATGGAAATATGCGGCAGGCCTTGGCGCGTTGCTCACGGCAACGGCATGGGCCGGAACCGCCCAAGCCGCGGTGCTGACCTGCGCCGATATCACAGCCCACGACTTCGCCTTTGAGGGACTGGTCGTGACGTCCGCGACCGCCGAGGCGGTCGGCGAGAATTCGCCGGTGCCACACTGTCTGGTGCAGGGACATGTTGGCGAACGCACCGGCATAGACGGCAACACCTACAAGATCAGTTTCGAGCTGCGCTTGCCGGACGACTGGAATGGCCGCTTCGTACACCAGTTCAACGGTGGCAATGACGGCACCGTCGTTCCCGCAACAGGCAATCTGCTCAATGGCGACCCGTCGGATACCGCCCTGGCGCGCGGCTATGCCGTCGTTTCCAGTGATGCCGGCCACGATGGCGCCGCGCATCCGGAAGCCGGCCTAGCCGGTGGCGCCGTGTTCGGCTTCGATCCTGAGGCGCGCAGCGATTATGGCTATGGCGCCGTGATGAAGCTCAACCCTGCCGCGGTCAAATTGGTGGAAGACTATTACGGCCAGGCGATCGCCTATAGCTATGGCGTCGGCGGCTCCAATGGCGGACGTCATGCCATGGTGCAGGCGACCCGCTCCCCGGATGCGTTTGACGGCATTCTCGCTGGTTTCCCCGGCTTCAACCTGCCGCGCGCGGCAGTCCAGCACGCCTGGGACATTCAAAGCTTCCACGCCATCAATGGCGACGTGCGCAAAGCCTTCGCGCCGGAGGACCTGCAACTGGTCGGCGAGGCTGTGATCGCGGCCTGTGACGGCCTTGACGGCCTCGAGGACGGCATCATCGCCGACAGCCCCGCCTGCCAGACGGTCTTCGACATCACCAGCCTCACCTGCGCCGCAGGCGCAACCAATCTATGCCTCAGCCCGGCTCAAATCGAGGCGCTGCAACGCATCCATGCCGGGCCCACCAATTCCAAGGGCGAAGCCCTTTACTCAAACTGGGCCTGGGACCGCGGCATTGCCACGGGAGACTGGCGCTTCTGGAAGCTGGAAAGTCCCATTCCGCCTTGGGACCATCTCCCGCTGATCGCCACCATGGGCGCTTCCTCGCTGGCCATGATCTTTTCCAATCCGCCGAATGAGGTCGCCGGCGACCCCAATTCGCTCCTACAATTCCTGCTCGATTACGATTTCGACACAGACGTCACCGTTTCGGCGGCCGACGCGACCTTTACCGAGTCACCGGTCGCGTTCATGACGCCAACCGATGTCGACAGTCCGAAACTGGCCGAGTTCCGCGGCGCTGGCGGCAAGCTGATCGTCTTCCACGGCATCAGCGACCCGGTTTTTTCGGTGATGGACACCATCAATTGGTACGAAAAGCTCGATGCCAACAATGGCGGCAATGCCGAGGATTTCGCCAGGCTCTATACCGTGCCCGGAATGGGTCACGGGTCAGGCAGCCCAGCAACCGATAAATTCGACGCCTTCTCGGCGCTGGTCGATTGGGTGGAGAACGGTAATCAACCTGGCGCATTGGTCGCCGAGGTCACACCGGACAACGAATATATCCCGGACATGATCGGCATCACCCGCAAACTCTGCCCCTATCCGCAGATTGCCCGCTATGCGGGCGGCGATGAAGCCAACCACGAAAGCTTCACCTGCGAATAATACCAAAAGGGCCCGCCAGATGGCGGGCTTTGAACCGGCCGCAGGCAAATTCGCGCCTGCGGCGCGAATTTAGGTGAGAAGGCCATTCGGCCTATGGCCGAATGGCGGCGCATGGATCAGTGCGCGTCCCGCGCCTTGACCTTGCGCCTTGCGGCATGCAGCAGGGGCTCGGTATAACCACTGGGTTGGTCGGCACCGTGCAGCGCCAAGTCCAGCGCCGCCTGGAAAGCGACAGATTGGAAGTTCTCGGCCATGGGCCGATAGAGCGGATCGCCGGCATTCTGTTCGTCCACGACGCTCGCCATGCGCTCGAAAACCGAGGTCACCTCGTCTCTGCTGACCAGGCCATGCCGGAGCCAGTTGGCCACCGCCTGGCTTGAAATTCGACAAGTGGCGCGGTCTTCCATCAGGCCGACATTGTTGATGTCGGGCACTTTGGAACAGCCCACGCCCTGCTGCACCCAGCGCACCACATAGCCCAGAATGCCCTGGGCATTGTTTTCGAGTTCGCGAGTAATCTCCTCGCGGCTGAGCGAATAGGGCGCCTGCACCGGCATGGAGAACAGCTCAGAGAGGCTCGGCAGGGCCTGATTGTGCCGGCGCTTTTGCGCCTCGAACACATCGACCTGGTGATAATGGAGGGCATGCAAGGTCGCGGCCGTCGGCGACGGCACCCAGGCCGTATTGGCCCCAGCACTGGGGTGGCCGATTTTCGCGTCCATCATGGCCGCCATATCGTCGGGCCGCGCCCACATGCCCTTGCCGATCTGTGCCTTGCCGGAAAAACCGCAAGCTAGGCCGATCAGCACATTGCGGTCCTCATAGGAATTGATCCACTTTTCGGACTTGATCTCGTCCTTGCGCAATACGGCGCCGGCTTCCATCGAGGTGTGGATTTCATCGCCCGTGCGGTCGAGGAACCCGGTATTGATGAAGAACACGCGTTGCCGCGCCTCGTAGATTGCGGCCTTGAGATTGGCCGAGGTTCGGCGCTCCTCGTCCATGATGCCGATCTTGATCGTATTGAACTTCAGCCCCAGGACGTTCTCGACCGACGCGAAGATGGCGCAGGCAAAAGCCACTTCCTCGGGTCCATGCATCTTGGGCTTGACCACATAGATCGAGCCATTGCGCGAATTATTGCCCTTGTCATGCATGGCGCAAAGTGCGGTCACCGCCGCATCCATCAGCCCTTCGCCAACCGGCTTGCCATCAAGCAGCACCGCGTCCGTGGTCATCAAATGCCCCACATTGCGCACCAGGAGCAGCGAGCGGCCTTTGAGCACGAGTTCCTTGCCGTCGGCGCCTTTATAGATGCGGTCCGCCTTGAGCTTGCGGGTAATGGTCTTGCCGCCCTTCTCGAACGTATCTTCGAGATTGCCCTGCATCAGCCCCAGCCAATTGCGATAGACCCCGACCTTGTCCTCGGCATCTACCGCCGCCACCGAATCCTCGCAGTCTTGAATGGTCGTCAGTGCTGCCTCGACAATGACATCGCTGAGCCCGGCGGCATGGGTGCTGCCGATAGCGCTCGACCGGTCGATGACCAGCACCGCATGCAGCCCGTTATGCCGGAGCACGATTTCGGCCTTTTCGCCGGCCCCCTCATAACCCACAAAGGCAGCACCGTTCTTCAACGTCGCCGGACCCGATTTGGTATCGATGACCAGATTGGCCGGCCCACCCTGCTCGGCCACCACATAGGCGGTCACATCGGCATGGCTGCCGGTGGTCAGCGGAAAGGCCTCATCGAGGAACTGGGCCGCCCGGGCCACCACAGCCGCGCCGCGCGCCGGATTATAGGCCTGGCCCGGCGCCAGATCGCCGTCGCGGCTGATCGCATCGGTGCCGTAAAGCGCATCGTAGAGGCTGCCCCACCGGGCATTGGCCGCATTGAGCGCATAGCGGGCATTGGAGACCGGCACCACCAGTTGTGGCCCGCACACACTGGAAATTTCCGGATCCAGACTTTCGGTCTCAATAGTAAAATCGGCCGGCTCCTCGACGAGGTAGCCGATTTCCTTGAGGAAGAATTCATAGCCCTGCGCATTATTGGCCACCGGACCATATTTGCGATGCCATTCGTCGATCCTGGCCTGGATATCGTCGCGCTTGGCCAGGAGTCTCGCATTGGTGGGCATATGTTCGCGTACCAGATGCGCCAGCCCGTCCCAGAACTGATCCGCTGATACCGCCAGGCCCGGAAGCGCTTCTTTTTCGACAAAGTCGACAAGCAGCTTGTGCACGGACAAGCCGGATTTGGTCAGATAATCAGTCATGGCGATCCTCAACATCTCTCATTGCACGCAATCACGACAGGCTGTCGTCGCCCGGCCTGACCGGGTAGCCTTTGGGAAGGCGCCACATCGCTGGACTGCCCGGTCAGGCCGGGCAATGACGAAGTTCGGTGATCGCGTCCTGAACTTTGGACGACTAAGCCTTAGAGCAGCCCATGCGCGCTCACAACCCGCCTAAAGTCGACTTCGCCCTTGCGCCAGCGACATAGACTTCGGCAATGGCACGATCGTCGCCCATGGTCTGGAGCAGGAACAATTCCTCGGCCAACGTGCTCATCGTCGCCTGCCGCATCCGCATGGTCGGGGTGGCGCCGGCATCAAGGACAATCAGGTCAGCTGCCATGCCAGGCGCGATTGAGCCGATAGTACCTTCCAGCCCCAGCGCTTCGGCATTGCCACGCGTCGCCATATGGAAGGAGGCCAGCGGATTGAGCCGCTGCCCGCGCAATTGCAACACCTTATAGCCCTCGTCGAGCGTGCGCAGCATGGAAACGCTGGTGCCCCCGCCAATATCGGTCGCCACGCCCACGCGTACCCCGTGCCCAATCAGCCGGTCCCGATCAAACAGGCCCGAACCCAGGAACAGATTGGACGTCGGGCAGAAGACGGCCACCGCCCCGGTTTCGGCCAGAACGGCCGTTTCGCGATGATTGAGATGGATGCAATGGCCAAGCAGGGTCTTGGGTCCCAGCAATCCGTAGTCTTCATAGATGCCGGTATAGTCGGGAGAACCCGGATAGAGCTCCATGGAATAGGTGATCTCGGCGTCGTTCTCGCTCAAATGCGTCTGCACATAGCAGTCCGGAAATTCGGCAACCAAAGCCCGCGCAGCGTCCATCTGCTCGGGCGTCGAGGTAATGGCAAAGCGCGGAGAAATAGCGTAGAGCGCCCTTCCCCGGCCATGCCAGCGCGCGATCAGCGCCTTGGTGTCGTCATAGCCCGACCGCGCCGTGTCGCAGAGCCCTTCGGGCGCATTGCGATCCATCATCACCTTGCCGCCCACCATCAGCATATTGCGCCTTTGTGCCTCGGCAAAAAAGGCGTCCACCGACCGTGGATGGCTCGAGCAATAGGCCACGGCCGTGGTCGTGCCATGCCGGATCAGCGCATCGTAGAAATCCACCGCGACGGCATCGGCGTGGCCCTGCTGGGAGAACTTCTGCTCCTCGATAAATGTATAGGTATTGAGCCACTCGAGCAGCGAACCGGCATAGGCGGCCATCATCTGGCTCTGCACATAGTGCAAATGCAGATCGATAAAGCCTGGCGTGATCAGGTGCGGCCGATGGTCGATCACCACCGCTCCCGCCGTATCGGTGGCAGCAAAATCGCCGACCGAAACGATAATCCCGTCTTCTAAACCGACCGCGCCGTCTTCGAGATAGAAATAGCTTTGGCTGTCATCGATAGCTTGAGGCGCCCTGTGAAAGCTCAGAACCCGACCCCGCAATATGGTCCGGCTCATGAGCCCGACCCTTCGCGATACCATTCGACCAACAGGGCCCGCTCTTCATCGGTCATTTCAGTGATATTGCCCGGTGGCATGGCATGGCTCCAGCCAGCCTGCATGGCAATCTGATGCGCGCGATTGGCAATAGCGATGTCATTATCGAGAATGACATTCTTGGGCGCTTCATAAACGCCTTCCCAGACCGGCTCGGCCGTGTGGCACATGGCACAGCGCGTTTGCACAGTCAGGCTTGCCGAAGCGAAATGCTCTGTCGCCATGAAGCGCTGACCCGTTGCCGTCACCAGCGTCCCATCGTCGGGGTTCGGCAATTTAGGGCCGGTCGACAACCAGGCGATGATCAGCATGAGAATGACGGCAATGGCCCAGGTCCAATGCGGATTGCCCTTGCGCGCATGGCGCGTGTTGAAATAGTGCCGCACGACCACGCCGACCAGAAAGATCAGCGAGGCGATGATCCAGTTCCACTGCGTGGCAAAGGCCAGCGGATAGTGGTTCGACAGCATGAAGAAGATGACGGGCAGCGTCAGGTAGTTGTTATGCAGGCTGCGCTGCTTGGCGATTTTGCCATATTTGGCGTCCGGCACCCGCCCGGCCTTCAGATCCCCCACCACAATCTTCTGGTTGGGGATGATGATCGCCGCCACATTGGTGGTCATGATGGTGGCGGTGAAAATGCCCATATGCAGCATGGCGGCGCGGCCGGTGAACAGCTGCGTATAACCCCAGCTCATGGCCACGAGGATTGCGAAGAGCACCAGCATCAATCCGGTGGTGGACTGCCCGATGGGCGACTTGCACAGCATATCGTAGAGCAACCAGCCCAACACGATCGAGCCTGCCGAAATCAGGATCGCCACCCAGTTGGGTACATCGAGCACATTGCGATCCACCAGAAACAGATCCGCGCCGACATAGTAGAGCAGGACAAGCAGGATCGCGCCCGAAAACCAGGTCGCGTAGCTCTCCCACTTGAACCAGGTCAGGTGCTCGGGCAGGAATTCAGGCGCCACCAGATATTTCTGGATGTGGTAGAACCCGCCGCCATGCACCTGCCATTCCTCGCCATGGGCCAGCGGTGGCAGGCTCGGGGTCTTCCTCAGGCCCAGATCAAGCGCGATGAAATAGAAGGACGAGCCAATCCAGGCGATGGCTGTCACAACATGCAGCCAGCGCGCCGCAAACATCGCCCATTCGTAAAATATGGCCAGATCGCCCATTTTAGTCTCCGTCCCGTCGACTCTCGCTCCTCGTCAGAGCCAAACTCGTGAAAAGGGGCGGGCCGAAACCCGCCCCCTCAATTTAAGCCATCAAACCCGATCAAGCCGGCGGAATGACGCCTTCGACATACCAGTCCATGCTGAGCAGCTCGGCATCGGTCAGGGTCACGCCCGCGGGCACCTTTTCAGCGCCGGTGTGATCGTTGATCGGGCCGGTGAAGATGTTGAAGGAACCATCGATCTGGCCCTGCTTGATAGCCTCGGCGGCAGCGACAACGTCTTCTGGAACGGTCGGACCATAGGCGCCGATCTCGACCTCGCCTTCGGCGAGGCCAGGCCAGCTATCCTTGCTTTCCCAGGTGCCATCGATCACGGCCTGAGCGGTCTTGGCATAGTGCGGACCCCAATTGTCGATGATCGAGGTCAACTGGGCATTGGGCGCAAAGGCGCTCATATCGGCACCTTGGCCGAAGCCGCCCACAATGCCACGCTCCTCGGCGACCTGCAGGGCTGCCGGACCATCGGTGTGCTGGGCGATGACGTCAATGCCCTGGTCGATCATGGCGCGGGCCGCGTCGGCTTCCTTGGCCGGATCGTTCCAGGTCGAGATATAGACCGGGGTGATGGTGAAGTCGGGGTTCACCTTGCGTGCGGCGAGCACGAAGGCATTGATGCCCATGACCACTTCGGGGATCGGGAAGGAACCGATATAGCCAGCCTTGCCCGTCTTGGACATGTGCCCGGCGACGGTACCGCAGACCGCACGGCCTTCATGGAAGCGCGCATTATAGGTGCCCACATTCGCCGAACGCATATAGCCGGTGGCATGCTCGAAGACGATGTCGGGGAACTGCTCGGCCACCTTGATCACCGAGTCGCCGAAACCGAAGCTGGTGGCGAAGATCAGCTTGCAGCCCTGCTGGGCCAGCTCGCGCAGCACACGCTCGCAGTCCGGGCCTTCCGGCACGTTCTCGACATAAACGGTCTCGACAGCATCGCCCAGCTGCTCCTCGAGATAAAGGCGACCCTGGTTATGGCCGTAGTTCCAGCCATTGTCATTGATGGTGCCAACCAGCACAAAGCCGACCTTGAGCGGTTCGGTCTGGGCAAAGGCCTTCGAGCCCAGAAGCGGCAGCGCTGCGGCGGCGCCACCGATTTTGAGCAGATTACGACGGTTTAGGGTCATGTGTTCTCTCCTGTAGGACGTCATGTGTTCATCGAGGCGGTCGTTTCGCGCCACCTCAATTGCTGGGCAGGAACGGCCTGCTGAGACAGGCCGGTGCGTTGGAAGAGGCGTCGCGCCGGATCGATATCAGCACCAGCACCACGACCGTGGCAAGATAGGGCATGGCCGCCCAGAGTTCGGCAGGAATGGCCGAGAGCGGCCCGCCGCCAGCCTTGGCATAGAGTTCCATGGTCATCACCAGGCCAAAAAGATAGGCGCCCGCAAGCAAGCGGAATGGTTTCCAACTGGCAAAGACCACCAACGCAACCGCGATCCAGCCGCGTCCGGCGGTCATGCGCTCGGCCCATTGCGGGGTCAAAAGCAGCGGGAAGCAGGCCCCGGCAATGCCCGCCATGGCGCCGCCAAAGGCGACGGCGGCATAGCGCACACCGATAACGGAATAGCCGATGGAATGAGCGGATTGATCATTCTCTCCCACGGCCCGCAGGATCAGGCCGGCCCGTGTCTTTTTCAGGAACCACCAGACCACAAAGACCATGATCAGCGAGAAATAGACCAGCGCCGAATAGCCAAAGAGCACCCGGCCGACAGGATGGGTCGCCAATTCTGCGGGAAAGAGCGGTCCGAGCAAGGTCACTGGCCGGGCCGAATAGCCCTGGCCGGCCAGGGCGGAAAACCCGGTACCGAAAATGGTGAGGGCGAGCCCCGTCGCCGTCTGGTTGGCCGAGAGACTAAGCGTCAGAAACGCAAAGATCATCGATGCGGCTACGCCCGCAGCCGCAGCCAGCAAAATGGCGAGATAGTGATTGCCGGTGGTGAAGACGATGACGAAGCCGGCAATGGCGCCGACCAGCATCATGCCTTCCACACCCAGATTGAGCACGCCGGATTTTTCCACCACAAGTTCGCCCAGAGCGGCGATCAGAATGGGCGTCGACGCCCCGACCACAGTGACGATGATCGCAATGGCCAATCCGAGCGTCATGCGGGTCTCTCCGCCTGTGGAATCACCCGCTTTAGGCGGTAGCGCACCAGAATGTCACCTGCGAGCAGGAAGAACAGCATCATGGCCTGGAATACACCGGTCGCCGCATTGGGCAGGCCAATCGTGGTCTGCGCCACCTCGCCGCCGACAAAAGTGATGGCCATGACGATACCGGCGAAGATCACACCCAGTGGATTGAGACGCCCAAGGAAGGCCACGATAATGGCGGTAAAGCCGTAATTGGTGGGAAAACCGGGCACCATGCGCTGGAAGGGGCCGGCCACTTCAAGCATGCCAGCAAGGCCCGCCAGCGCACCGCTGACCAGCAGCGCGAGCCAGATGGTCTTGTTTTCCGAGAAGCCGCCATAGCGGGCCGCATGCGGGGCAGCGCCAACCACCCGCATCTGATAGCCGAAGACCGAGCGGGACATAATGAACCAGGCCACCAGCGCCACAATGATGGCGATGGGCACGCCCGCATGAACGATCGTCCCTGGAATAATATTGGGCAGGAGTGCTTCGCTGGCAAAGCGCCGCGTCTGCGGAAAGCCCATGCCCATGGGGTCCTTCCAGGGCGCCCGCACCAGATAATAGATCAGCTGCACCGAAGCATAGGTCAGCATCAGCGAGGTGAGGATTTCATTGACGTTGAGCCGGGTGCGCAACAGGGCCGGAATGGCCGCATAGGCCGCGCCGCCGACAATGCCAGCCAGCATCATCACCGGCAAGGTCCACCAGCCGCCAGCGCCATGGCTGGCCAGCGCCACCCAGGTCGCCGCCAACCCTCCCATGATATATTGGCCCTCAGCGCCGATATTCCAGACATTGGCGCGATAGGCGATGGACAGGCCCACCCCGATAATGATCAGTGGCGCTGCCTTGACCCCGAGATCCTGCCATTTGAAGGAATTGGTCAGAGGCGTCAGGAAGATTTCCCGAACCGCCCCGATGCCATTATAGCCAATGGCGGAAAAGATGATCGCGCCGATGATCATGGTCAGCGCAACGGCCGCGACCGGCGTTGCATAAAGCATGAAGCGGGAGGGCTCGCGTCGCTTTTCCAGGCGATATTGCGTCATGCCGCCTCCGCCCCATGAACGCCGCCCATAAGCAGGCCGATTTCATCGACACTGAAATCGGCAACCGGTCTGGCTTCGCTCAACTGCCCCAGATTGATCACGGCCAGCGTATCGGCCAGCGCCCGCAACTCATCGAGATCCTGGCTGATGACCACAATGGCGGACCCTGCCGCGGCCAGATCGACCAAGGCCTGGTGGATGGCGGCAGCCGCCCCGGCATCCACGCCCCAGGTCGGCTGGCTGACCACCAGAACCGTCGGCTTTTGCAGGATTTCCCGCCCCATAATGTATTTTTGCAGATTTCCGCCCGAGAGCGATCCCGCCGTCGCGGCCGGGCCCAGTGCTTTGACGGCGAAATCGGCGATCACCTTGCCCGTATAGGTCTTGGCGGCGCCCGAATTGATAAGGCCCATGACCACCATGCCGAGCCGGTCGCGCGCCGTCAGCACTGAATTGTCGCTAAGCGTGAAGTCGCCCACCGCGGCGTGGCCATTGCGCTCTTCGGGCACGGCACATAGTCCATGGCGGCGACGTTCGGTCGTGTCCATCAGCCCAATGCCCAATCCATCGATGGTGATGGCATCGCGCTCCACGCCTTTGATTTCACCCGAAAGCGCATTGAGCAACGCGTTCTGGCCATTGCCTGCGACGCCCGCAATGCCGAGGATTTCACCGGCACGTACCGTGAAGGTGACGTTGTCGACTGGAACGTCGAAATGTCCGGCCTTATGCGTTGTCAGCCGATTGACGACAAGCTTTGGCTCACCAAAAGTGCGGCCCGCCGGCTTGACGATATCCTTCAGGCCCGTACCGATCATCTTTTCGGCCATAGAGCGGCTGGTCTCCTGTTTGGGGTCGCATGTATCGACCAGCTTGCCGCCGCGCAGGATCGTCGCCGTGTCGCACAAGGCTTTGATTTCATGGAGCTTATGCGAAATATAAAGGATCGAGCATCCCTCGGCCGCCAATTGCCGCAGCACTGTAAAGAGCTGGTCCACCTCCTGCGGCGTCAGCACCGAAGTCGGCTCGTCCATGATCAAAAGCTTGGGGTTCAGCAGCAAGGCACGCACAATTTCAATGCGCTGTCGCTCGCCCACCGACAAGGTCGCCACCGTGCGATGCGGATCGAGCAGCAGACCATAGGTCCGCATGACTTCGCCGATCCGCGCTTCCAATTCGCGTGTGGGGATTTTGGCATCCATTCCCAGCGCGATATTTTCCAGTACCGTCAGAGCCTCGAACAGCGAGAAATGCTGGAACACCATGCCGATGCCCAGCCTGCGAGCGGCCTTGGGATTGGGAACGACCACCGGTTCGCCATTCCAGCGGATTTCCCCGCTATCAGGCTGCATGATCCCGTAGATCATCTTGACCAGAGTGGACTTGCCCGCCCCATTTTCGCCCAGCAGAGCATGGATTTCGCCTGGCTTGACCACGAATGACACATTGTCATTGGCCAATACGCCTGGAAACTGCTTGGTGATGCCGCTCAATTCGAGCCGGTTGGGCATATCAGAATCCACTCACCACCCCCTCTTTGCCAGGGGCGGACACCGGCCCGACAGAAACTTCCCGGGCCCTAATGTGGACCATAATTTCGGCCGCCGCCAGTGCCGCGATAACCGAAGGCCTTTTATCCCCAAGCCCTTGCGCGCCAATAGGTAAAATCAAACGGTCCAGAGACTGCCGTTCGCCACCCTGCTCCAGATACCAACTGGAGAACTTCGCTCGCTTGGTTCGCGACCCCACCATACCGATATAAGGACTGTCCGGACGCGCCAAGGCTTCATTGGCGATGAGAAAATCCAGAGCGTGGTCGTGGGTCAGGATGACATAGGTGCTGCCCGGAGGCGCCACGCGTACCACCGCCTCGGGCATGGCGACACGACGATTGGGAATGCCTGGCGGCAGGGCGTCAAGCTCGTCCTGCCTGGTATCGATCACCTCGATCCTGACCGGGAGAAGGCTGAGAATTTGGGCCAAAACACGGCCCACATGACCAGCACCGAAGATGTAAATATTTGGTTCTGCTCGCTTTTCTGCGTCCAGACGCTCAGCAATCTCTTGCCGAACACTATCGTCCGCATAGCGCAAGGTCACCATCACCCGCCCGCCGCAGCACTGCCCGATTTCCGGGCCCAAGGGCACATCCATCGCCTCTGCGGCCCGCCCTTCAGCGATCAATCGGCGGGCATGGTCGATGACCATATATTCGAGTGCGCCGCCCCCGATGGTCCCCAAAATCGAGGCCTGGCCCACGATCATGAACGTACCCTGACTGCGCGGCGAGGAACCGCGCACCGAAGTCAGTTCGCACGCAATCGCGTCGGGATTGGCAGCGAAAAAACCTTCGAGCGCGGCAGGGGTCATCATGTCAGGCGCTACCCCCCTTCATCCGCTCCACCCCCATCAAGACCCGCTCGGGTGTGACAGGGGTATCGAGTTGGGGCGCTTGGGCGTAATCGGCCACGCTGGCCACGGCCATACCCAGCGCCTCCACAACGCTGATGGCCAGCATGAAAGGCGGCTCGCCCACGGCCTTGGAGCGGCCAATGGTCGGCTCGCGATTGACCGACCATTCGGCAATTTTGACATTGAAGACCGGCGGCACATCCGAAGCGAGAGGAATTTTATAGGTGGACGGCGCATGGGTGCGAAGCTGCCCCTTGTCGTCCCAGACCAATTCCTCGGTGGTCAGCCAGCCCATGCCCTGAATGAACCCGCCCTCGATCTGGCCCAGATCGACTGCCGGGTTCAGCGACTTGCCGACATCGTGCAGGATATCGACGCGGTCGACACCATATTCGCCCGTGAGCGTATCGATGGTGACTTCGCTGACCGAGGCGCCATAGGCGAAATAATAGAAGGGATGGCCGCGCCCGGTGGCGCGATCCCAATGGATTTTGGGGGTCTTGTAAAAGCCAGCCGCCGAAAGCTGTACCCGGTTCATATAGGCCGAGGCAGCAAGCTCGGCGAAAGGCACATGCTTTCTGCCGACATCGAGACCGCCACTGACCCAGCGACAATCAGCTTCATCAGCGTCGTAGAGCTTGGCTGCATGGGTCAGCATGCGGGCCTTGATCTGTTCACAGGCATCCCAGGCCGCCATGCCATTGAGGTCTGAACCAGAGGATGCGGCAGTTGCCGAGGTGTTCGGCACCTTGCCGGTCGAGGTGGCCATAATTTTGACCGTGTCGAGATTGACCCCGAACGCCTCGGCCACGACCTGGGCCACCTTGATATAAAGCCCCTGCCCCATCTCGGTGCCGCCATGGCTCAGATGGATCGAGCCATCCTTATAGACATGCACCAGGGCGCCAGCCTGATTGTACCAGGTGGCGGTGAAGGAAATGCCGAACTTGACCGGCGTCAGCGCAATGCCCTTCTTGAGGACAGTGCTGGTCTTGTTGAAGGCAATTATGGCCTGCCGTCGCGCCTGATAGTCCGAGGACGCTTCCAGCTCGTCGACCACACGATGGATGATGTTGTCCGCCACCACCTGGTGATAGGGCGTCACATTATTCGTATCGGTGCCGTAGAAATTGGCCTTGCGGATATCAAGCGGGTCCTTGCCCAGTGCATAGGCGATATCTTCCACCCAGCGCTCGCAAGCCACCATGCCCTGCGGGCCACCAAAGCCGCGAAAGGCCGTATTGGAGACGGTATTGGTATAAAGCGGCTGGCTGACCGCGCGCACTGCCGGATACCAATAGGCATTGTCGCAGTGAAACAGCGCCCGATCTGAAACCGGCCCCGTAAGGTCGGCCGAAAAGCCGCCGCGCGCGCCATAGACGGCATCGACCGCCAGAATTTTGCCGTCCTCGTCATAGCCGACATCATAGTCGACCACGAAGTCGTGGCGCTTGCCGGTGGCGCTCATGTCGTCGTCGCGATCCGGCCTGATCTTGCAGGCGCGGTTCCATTTCTTGGCCGCCAGAGCGGCGACCACGGCAAAAAGATTGCCCTGGGTTTCCTTGCCGCCAAAACCACCGCCCATGCGCCGGACATTGACTGTTACGGCATTTTGCCGAATGCCCAGAGCGTGCGCGACGATCAACTGCACTTCGCTCGGGTGCTGCGTCGAGGAATGAACGGTGACGTCCTCATCCTCGCCGGGCACGGCCAAAGCAATCTGGCCTTCGAGATAGAAGTGATCTTGCCCGCCAATGGTGATGGCGCCCTTGACCCGCTTGGGAGACGCCGCAAGCCCCGCCTCGACCTCGCCCCGCTCCAGCTTCAGCGGCTTGGTGACTTGCTTGCCGCCAGCTGCCTGCGCCGAGCGCACATCGGTAAAGAAGGGAAGGTCCTTGTACTCAACTTTGGCCAAATGGGCGGCGCGACGCGCCTGGTCGCGCGTTTCCGCAACCACCGCAAAAATCGGCTGCCCCCAGAAATGCACTTCGCCATCCGCAAATAGCGGTTCGTCATGCACATGGGCCGAACTGATATCGAGTTCGCCCGGAACATCATCATTGGTCAAAACGCCGATCACGCCGGGTGCCTTCAGCACCTCCGCGAAATCCATTCTGACGATCTCGGCATGCGGCCGGGTGGAAAGTCCCAGATAGGCATGCATGGTGCCGACCGGTTCGACCATGTCGTCGATATATTCGGCCGTGCCGGTGACATGCTTGGGACCGCTGTCATGACGCGAGGGCTTGTGGAGCGTGGCAAGGGAAATGTCGGCCTGCTTGTTCATCACGCCACCTTCCTGCTGAGCCGTTCGCCCTGCCCCGTGGTGTCGAGGTAGAACCGCTTGAGCAGGTTCTGCGCCGTCAGCAGGCGGTATTGCGCCGAGGCGCGCATGTCGCTGATCGGCTGAAAATCTTCGGCGAACTTGCTAATCGCCGCTTCGACGGTTTCCATGGTCCAGGGCTGACCGACCAGAGCGGCTTCCACAGCCTTGGCCCGCTTGGGCGTTGCCGCCATGCCGCCAAAAGCGATGCGCGCCATGCCCACCGTGCCGGCATCGTTGACGAAGATGCGGAAAGAGCCACACAGCGCCGAAATGTCTTCCTCGCGGCGTTTGGATATCTTGTAGGTGGCGAATTTCTCGCCTGCTGGCAGCAGCGGGATCGTCACGCTCTCCACGAACTCACCCGGTTGCCGGTCCTGCTTGCCATAGGCCAGGAAATAATCCTCGAGCTTGATTTCGCGGCGGTGTTCGCCGCGCCTAAGATCGAGTTTGGCACCCAGTGCAATAAAGGGCGGCGGCGTGTCGCCGATGGGCGAGCCATTGGCGATATTGCCCCCGATCGTTCCCATATTGCGGATCTGCTCACCGGCAATACGATCCCAGAGTTCGGCCAGTTCGGGGAAGCTGGCAGCGATCACCGATTGCGCGTCGGAATATGATACGCCGGCATAGAAGCGTACCTCGCTGTCATTGTCGGCGATGCGCCTCAATTCCTGCAAGTGACCAATGAAAATGACCGGCCCGATCTTGCGCATGAACTTGGTGACCCACAGGCCCACATCGGTGGACCCGGCCACAATCCGCGCATCGGGATTGGCTTCATAAACGGCGGCGAAATCATCGAGCGAGGCTGGGATGATGATCCGCTGGTCGCCACCGCCGATTTCGACACGTCGCCCGTCCTGCATGGCCTTGAGCGTGTCCCTGACAGTAATGCGCTCAACCCAGAGCGGATCGCCCTGCGGCTTGCCGTAGCTGGACATGGACTCTGCCGCCCGAATGATCGGGGCATAGCCCGTGCAGCGACAAAGATTGCCCTGCAGCGCCTTTTCGATCACTGCGCGCGATGGATCGGGATTGCGCATCCACAGGCCATAAAGGCTCATCACGATGCCGGGCGTGCAGAAGCCGCATTGCGACCCATGATGATCGACCATGGCCTGCTGTACGGGGTGCAGATTGCCATTCTCACCGCGCAGATGTTCGACAGTGACGATGTGCGTGCCATGCAGACTGCCGACGAAGCGAATGCAGGCGGTGACTGAGTCATAGATGATTTCATCATCCACGAGCCGTCCGACAAGCACCGTGCAGGCCCCGCAATCGCCCTCGGCACACCCCTCCTTGGAGCCGCGAAGACGGCGCTCAAGGCGCAGCCAGTCAAGCAGGGTCAGGTCAGGCGCGACATCAGTGAGTGTGATCTCCTTGCCATTGAGGAGGAAGCGGATGGCATTGCTGACCTCGACCATGGCTCAGCTCCCCCGATACGTCGAATAGGCGAAAGGACTGACCAGAAGTGGCACGTGATAGTGCTTATCCTCGGAAATGGTGAAACGGATCGGGACCACGTCGAGAAACGGCGTTTCAAGCTCGACGCCGATGCGCTCGAAATACTGCCCCACATGGAAGCGGATCTCATATTCGCCAAGCTGGAATTCTTCGCTTAAAAGCGGCCGATCCACCCTTCCGTCCTCATTGGTATAGCTGTCGAGCAGGTGATGGGTGTGATCGCCATGAACATAGTGCAATTCCAGCCGCATGCCGCGCGCCGGCTTGCCATGCATGGTGTCCAGGACATGGGTGGTCAGGGCTCCGCCCATTCTTGCTGCTCCGTATTCGTTCCCAACAGGCACAATAGCACGGACACTTGCTCTTGATACTCTCAAATTGGGAGCATTATGCTGCCGATATGGCAACAATGGATCAGCCAGATGGACCCACATACGCCCCCCGAACGCCCGCGCGAACACGCCCTTTCGGCGGGTCTCCTGGCCCGTGTCTTTCACCAGCCGTCGCTCCTCTATTTCAACGCTGTCGCCACGCATCTGTCCATCCGCGAGGCCGCCCGCCGCCTCGATGTCGCTTCCTCCGCCGTCACGCGTCAGGTCGCCCAATTGGAGGACGCGCTGGGTATTGCCCTGTTTCTGCGCGAAAAGCGGCGTCTGCGCCTCTCGCCGGCCGGCGAAATCCTGTTCCGGCATTCACGCAGGCTGGTCGCCCCGATGGAGGCGGCGGTTTCCGAAATCGAACTGTTGCGCGGCGTCAGGGCCGGTTCGGTGCGGATCGCGGCAGCGGAAAGCGTTGGCCTCTCGTTCCTGCCCAGGCTTCTCACCGATTTCGGCAAGCGCTATCCCCGCCTGACACTGGATGTTTCCATCATCCCATCCGCCGAAGTGGTTGAACGCCTCGTCGACGAGCGGATCGATATCGGCTTCGGCTTCATTGCCAAACCGCCGCGGCAGGTCGATGTCGCTTTCCGCCGCGACGTCTCCATCGGCGCCGTGATGACGCCCGATCATCCGCTGGCAGAGGCAAAGGCACTCACCATGGCGCAATGCCTCGAACATCCCCTGGCCGTCGGCAAGCCGGAAATTTCGATTCGGGAAGTGATCGAGCCCTTCCTCAAAACCTCGGCCAGCATCACCCCGCCAATGGTGGAGGTGAATTCGATCCGCCTATTGGTCGAACTGGCGCTGGGCGGACACTATGCGTCGATCATGACGCCTATCGGCGCCCAGAACGAGGTCGCCTCCGGACGTCTGGTTTTTCGCCCATTGCACGATAGCGGCCTGCCCACCAATCGCTTCGGCATTCTGGTGCGTTCCGGCAGCGCGCTGCATCTCGCCCCGGCCATCTTCTTTGAGCATGCCAAGGCGTTTTTCGAGACCATCTCGCTACCAGGTGCGATTTAATCACCAGCGCGCTTGACATTCATTCACGATCAGCTATGAATTGAATTCATAGCCAATCATGAATGAATTGATATGAACGACCTTCAGGATGCGCTGTTCCGGTCACTGGCCGACCCAACCAGACGGGCCATTTTTGAACAGCTCTGCAAACAGGGCGAACAGACAGTCGGCACGCTGACCAATAATGCCGGCGTGGCCCAGCCGACCGTCTCCAAACACCTGGCCGTGCTCAAGCAGGCGGGGCTGGTGAAAGACCGGCACGCCGGAAGGCAAACGCACTACACCGCTCGCGTCGAGGCTCTCGGCCCCCTCATGGACTGGACCCGGGAAATGACCAGCTTCTGGGAGGCGCGGCTCGATGTCCTCGAAAATTTGCTCACAAGGATAGACCAATGACCTTTTCGCGCTTCATTCGCAGCTTCCATCGCTGGACCTCGATTGTCTTCACGCTGACAGTCATCGCCAATTTCGTCGCCATCGGCATGCTGGGCCAGGCCGACGTGCCACCGCTCGTCACCTATTCCCCGCTCCTGCCGCTGTTCCTGCTGCTGTTTTCGGGCCTGTTCATGTTCTTCCAGCCCTATGTCGCGCGCCGCCGCGCCGCTGTAGACCATGCCTGAGGGCCGGGCAAAGCGCCCGCCTTTAACGCCCGGCCCGGACGGCATCGTCCGGCTGGCCGGCGGCAATCCGCAAATTGCCAAGGGCTATGGTGATGAGGTGGTGCAGCGCTACATTGCCGCCATGCCCGGCTGGCAGCGCGGGGTCGGCCAGACACTCGATGCGATCATTACGCGCGAAGTGCCCGGTGTCAGCAAGGCGGTCAAATGGAACACGCCCTTCTATGGACTGGAAAAGGACGTCTATTTTGTCAGCTATCACTGCATGACCAAATACGTGAAGGTGGCCTTTCACAACGGCACCCAGCTCGACCCCAAGCCACCCGGCACCTCCAAACAGGCCGCGGTGCGCTATCTCGACATATACGAGCACGATGATATCGACGAAGAACAATTCGCCGACTGGATCAGGCAGGCCAGCGCCCTGCCGGGCGAAAAAATGTGAGGACCTGGACCCATGACATTTTCCAAGAACAGTGCAGCGGACCTGGCGACCGGCGCCACACCCACCGAATTGATCGACAGGCGCATTGCCGACCTGCCTGACTGGCGCGGCGAAAAGCTCGCCCAATTGCGCAAGCTCATCCACGAGGCGCTGCCTGACGTGGAGGAGGAATGGAAGTGGGGCAAGCCGGTCTGGTCGCACAATGGCATCCTGTGCACCGGCGAGGTCTATAAGGCCGCCGTCAAAACCACCTTCCCCAAAGGCGCGTCGCTCGACGATCCGGACCACCTGTTCAATTCGAGCATGGAGGGCAATGTGCGCCGTGCCATCGATTTCTTTGAGGGCGAGGCCATCGATGGGACCGCATTCAAGGACCTGATCAAGGCCGCCGCCGCCGCCAATGGCGAAGCCAAACTCAAAAAGCCGGCCGGCAAGGCCAGAGGATAAGGACCAAGCATATGACCGTAGCTGCCCAGACCCGTTCCGTTGTCGTTGAACGCGAAATCCCCCAGCCTGCCGCCAAGATATGGCGGGCCCTCACGCAATCGCACCTGATCTCGGAATGGCTCATGAACAACGACTTCAAGGCCGAGGTGGGACACAAGTTCAAGCTGCGCGGCGAATGGGGCGGCGTATTGGACTGCGAAGTGCTGGCCATCGAACCGGAGCGCTCGCTGTCCTATGCCTGGGACCACGACAATGACGACCCACTCTATGCCCTTAAAAGCGTGGTGACCTATACGCTGACCCCAACAGCCACCGGCACCCATTTGCGGGTCGAGCAATCCGGCTTCCGCCCCGAGCAGAAACAGGCCTATGGTGGCGCTCATGCCGGCTGGAAACAGTTCCTGGAAAAGCTCGAAACCGTCGCCGAAACAGTCGGCTGACAGATTTCAGGCCTGCCAAGCGTCGCTCCTGGCTAGCGCAAGGGCGGCGCTTCTGCTTACCATTAGGTCTCCCACCTGACGTTGTAGAGACCTTCCCATGAACCGATATCCCCGCGACATGCACGGCTACGGCCAGACCCCGCCTCACGCCAATTGGCCCGGCGGCGCCCATGTGGCGGTGCAATTCGTGCTCAATTACGAAGAGGGCGGGGAGAATAACATTCTGCATGGAGACGGCGCCTCCGAGGCCTTTCTGGTCGATGTGCTGGGCGCTGCGCCCTGGCCCAATCAGCGCCATGCCAATGTGGAAAGCATGTATGAATACGGCGCCCGCGCCGGCTTCTGGCGCCTGCATCGCCTGTTCACCGAGGCCAATCTGCCCGTCACCATCTATGGCGTCGCCACCGCGCTGATGCGCGCCCCGGCCCAGCTCGCCGCCATGCAGGAAGCCGGCTGGGAAATTGCCAGCCATGGCTATAAATGGGTGCAGCACAAGGACATGCCGCCCGACGAAGAGCGCACCCAGATCGCCGAGGCCATCCGCCTGCATACCATTGCCACCGGGTCGCGCCCGCTCGGCTGGTATACGGGCCGCTCCAGCCTCAACACGGTCGACCTGGTGGCCGAAGCGGGCGGCTTTGCCTATATCTCGGATACCTATGACGACGACCTGCCCTATTGGAAGGTGATCGCCGGCAAGCCGCAGCTCATCATTCCCTATACGCTGAGCGCCAACGACATGCGCTTCGTCACGGCCCCCGGCTTTGACAATGGCGAAGAATATTTCACCTTCCTCAAGGATAGTTTCGACTGTCTCTATGCCGAAGGTCGGGCCGGCGCGCCCAAAATGATGTCCATTGGCCTTCATTGCCGCCTGGTCGGCCAGCCGGGCCGTTATCAGGGCCTCAAGAAATTCATCGACTACATCAGGGGCTTCGATAAGGTCTGGGTGCCGACGCGGCTGGAAATGGCCCAGCACTGGGCCAAGGAGCACCCCTATATCGCGCCCGAGGTCTTGCCCAGCGAGCTCGACAAAGCCGATTTCGTGGCCCGCTACGGCTCGATTTTCGAGCATTCTCCATGGATTGCCGAGCGAGCATGGGAAGCCGAAATGGGACCGGCCAATGACACAGCCATCGGTCTGCACTTTGCCCTGCGCAGCCAGTTCCGCATGGCCACGCCCGAAGAGCGTCTTGCTGTGCTGCGCGCCCACCCGGACCTGGCCGGCAAACTGGCCGCCGCCAAGCGCCTCACCGCTGAGTCCACGGCCGAACAGGCCTCAGCCGGTCTCGACGCCCTGACGGACGGTGAACGCGAAAAGTTCACTGCGCTCAATACCGCCTATGTCGAGAAATTCGGTTTCCCCTTCATCATCGCCGTGCGCGACCACACCAAGGCGACGATCCTGGAGAATTTTGAAACCCGCATCGCCAATAGCGCGGAAGCAGAATTCTCCACCGCCTGCGCTCAGGTCGAGCGCATCGCCCTGCTAAGATTGAAGGCCGTCTTGCCCTAGCGCTCGCGGCGCGGCTCGTCGACGGTCGCGTCGTCCCGCTCAAAACCAAAGACCAGTGCCAGCACGGCCAGCCAGGGCAGGTTGTGCTGCACCCAATGGTGCGGGGGAACGCCGATACTCAACAACACTTGACGCATGATCCTCAAAGGATAGCGCCAAGTGTTGAAGATTGCGTAACCTTAACGAACAGTTTGCCCTGGAAGCAGCCGGTTCAGCTTAGGGTCTTGTCGATTGCAGCAAGCATGCCGCGCCAGGCTTCCGCAGTCTGGGCCGCGTAGGGCTCCCACTGCTCGTCCATTTCGTGCGACATCCGGACGCGCGTACCCGAGCCAGAGGCTTCGAGGTCCAGCATGACGGTAGAGTTGTCTTCTTTCTCCTCGCTCTCATCGACAAACCAGGTGAAGACGATGCGGCGTCCCGGAACGAGCTCACGCTAATAACCCCAGGCGTCGGACTGCTCCCCACCCTGCTTGCCCCCGAAGAAGAAGCGGCCGCCGACCACGGGATCGATCTCGACGTCGGTAACTTCGTAATCGTCGAACTTGGCCCCCATGTTGCGGCTCATCCATCTTCGAACAAGCCTGGGATCAAGCCAGGTATTGTAGACCTGCTGGGGCGAAAGGGTGGAAAAAGTGTAGTCGGCGACTGCAACGATATTGGTCATGAAAATCCTCAAAATGCTCTGAAGGAAGCACTGGCTCCGCCCTCAATCCGGCCGCTTACTTGTAGAAGCCCTCGCGCAGATTGATGCCATGCTCCACCCACATGCGCATGGCACACAGCATGCCGGTCCAGCCTTCGCAGTTTCCGTAGGACGCCTTCTGTCCCGCCGCATTCTCGCGCCAGCCTGTTTCATGGATCGAGACCAGCGTTCGCCCGTCTTCCAGGCCCTCAAAGCCCATGGTTACCGTGGTCTGGTAAGTGCCGGCCGGATCGTCGTCGGGCGGCGCATCCCAGGTGAGAACGATCTTCTTGTCTTTGACCACCTCGACCACATGCACGGGAAACGCTCCAGGAAAATCGTGAAAATCCCACGTCACAACGGCGCCGGTCTCCAGGCGCCCTTTGGCCCCGCCGGTGGTGAAATAGGCCGATAGCTCCTTTGGGTCTGCCACCGCCTCGAACACCTCGTGGACCGGCCTGGAAATGCGGCCGCGAACCGTGAATTCATACGCCATAGCACTACTCCTCGCCTTGACATCGCACACCATATGTTATAATTCTATAACATGTCAAATGACGACGCAGATGACCTGGTTTTCAAGGCCCTGGGACACCGGGTGCGCCGGCGGATTCTCGATTTTCTCAAAACGGAATCGCGCACCACGGGCGTGCTGTGCGACCTGTTCCCCGATCTCGACCGCTGTACGGTCATGCAGCATCTGAGGGTGCTGGAAGAGGCAGGTCTGGTGGTTGCAGAGCGCCGCGGGCGCGAGCGTTGGAACCATCTGGACGCCCTGCCCGTCCATGCCATCCAGGAACGCTGGATCGGTCCCTATGCGGCCTATGCCGCTTCCATGCTGAGCCGGCTCAAGCACAGCGTCGACGCCTAACGGCTTGCGACGCAACCCCGCCCCGCGCTACTCCCTTGAGCCAGGAGATCTTTTCTATGCTCAAGCTGATCATCGGCAACAAGAACTATTCGTCCTGGTCGCTGCGGCCATGGCTGGCGCTTCGCATGGCTGGCATCCCCTTTGAGGAGGAACTGCAGCCTTTCGTCGACCACGGTAGCCATGACAAGTTTCGCGCTTTTTCACCCACTGGCCGCGTACCATTGCTGGTGGATGGCGATATCCAGGTGTGGGATTCCCTGGCCATCGTGGAGCATATGGCAGAGGCGCATCCCCAATTGTGGCCGGACGATCGGGCGGCACGCGCCTATGCCCGCTCGGTGGCGGCCGAGATGCATTCCGGCTTTGCCGAACTGCGCAATGTCTGCACCATGAATTGCGGATTGCGCGTCCAACTGCACCGACGGTCTCCCGCCCTCGACCGCGAGCTGGCTCGGATTGCCGAAATCTGGTCAACGGGCATTGAACGTTTTGGCGGACCATTCCTGACCGGTGACCGGTTTACCGCCGCGGACGCTTTCTACGCGCCCGTGGCCTTGCGCCTGCAGACCTATGGCCTGTCGCTTGGCACCGTGCCCGATGCCTATGCGGCCCGCTTGCGGGCGCTGCCGCCGATGGTGGAATGGTACGAAGCTGGCATTGCCGAAATCTGGCGGGAACCGGATCACGAGGCCGAAGTGCTGGCGGCCGGCACCATCCTCACCGACCTGCGCCGCACCGCCTGACCGGAGACCACCATGACCAGCTATGCCTCGCCAATTGCCGGCCTGCCTCGCCAGATGGACCTGCATACCGGCCGCGCCACTTTCACGGAGGCCTATGCCTTCATCCCGCGCGGCGTGATGCGCGACATCGTCACCTCCTATCTGCCGCATTGGCGCGATACCCGGCTCTGGATCATCGCCCGGCCCCTCAGCGGTTTCGCTGAGACCTTCTCGCAATATATCGTCGAAGTGTTCCCCGGCGGCGGCAGCGAACGGCCCGAAGAGAACTCCGAGGCCGAGGGGGTCCTCTTCGTCGTGGCCGGCCAGGTGAGCCTCATCATTGAGGGCAAGAGCCATGTGCTCAAGGAGGGGGGTTATGCTTTTCTGCCGCCGGGCTGTGCCTGGAGCCTGGTCAACACATCCACCGAGCCGGCCCGCTTCCATTGGGTACGTAAGCGCTATGAGCGGGTCGACGGCGTTGAGGTGCCGCAGCCCTTTGTCGCCAATGAGCAGGACGAGCCCATTATCTGGATGCCGGACACCAAAAACACCTGGGGCACGACCCGCTTCGTGGACCCTACGGATGTGCGGCACGACATGCATGTCAATATCGTCACGCTCGAACCCGGCGCCGTCATTCCCTTCGAGGAAACCCATGTCATGGAGCACGGGCTCTATGTGCTTGAAGGCAAGGCGGCCTATCGGCTCAACCGGGATTGGGTCGAGGTCGAAGCGGGGGACTTCATGTGGCTGCGCGCCTTCTGCCCTCAGGCGTGCTATGCGGGGCCAGAGCGCTTCCGCTACCTGCTCTACAAGGACGTCAACCGCCACGCCAAATTGCCGTTCTGAGCATGGACCAGAGCCGCGCCATTCATATCGAGCCGCTCACCGCCGAGGCTTTCACCCCTTTCGGCCAGGTGATCGAGCGCGCCCATGCGCACCATTATCCGATCAATGCCGGCATGACCGAGCGCTACCACGATCTGGCAAAGATAGAACTGGCCGGCCCCCTTGCCCGTCCGCTGATCTCGATTTTTGATGGCCTGCCCTATGCCCTGCCCCTGACACTCAAAATGGTTGAACGCCATCCGCTGGGCAGCCAGGCCTTTTACCCGCTCTCGGACGCACCCTGGCTCGTGATTGTGGCCGAAGACAATGGTGGTGAACCAGCAAAACCAAGAGCCTTTCGGCCCGAACCTGGCCAGGGCGTCAATCTGGCGCGCAATACCTGGCACGGTGTGCTGACCCCGCTTGAACGCAATAGCGCCTATCTCGTCGTCGACCGGGGCGGCGAGGGCAATAATCTTGAAGAGCACCATTTCGCGACGCCCTGGATTGTCGCCGCCGGGTGACGCGGTAACCCTGAACCGCCTCTTGTCTCGCAAGCACGGTCGGCATGCTGTAACTTGCCGCTAAGGGACGGAGGCGGAAATGCACATTTTTAGGCTCACCCGGGCGCTCGTTGCGCTGTTGCTACTCATGTCGGCGCCCGCTTTGGCCACAACGACCATCAGCGGCACCGCGACCTATCGCGAACGCATGGCGCTGCCGGACAATGCCTGGCTCAGGGTCACCCTGATCGACATGGCAACGATGGCACCCGTTGTCGGCGCCTCCGCCAGCATACCCGCCCGGGGTCAGGTACCCCTTGGCTTCGCGCTCAACGTGCATTCGCAGATCGACCATTCCGGTGGCACCTATGGCCTTGCTGCAGAAATCAGCAGCGGCGGCGTGGTCCTGTTTCGGACCGAGCATCCGGCGCCGGTAAAAATCGGCCAGCCGGCTCCGGTAGACGTCCTCTTGTTCCGCGCACCGCCGCCGCCGCCCCCGCCTGCCACCCCGGCCGCACCGGCGGAACTATTCAGCGCGGTCTGGACGGTCACCAGCATTGGCGGGCAGCCGGCCATCGGCCAGCGCCGCCCGACCTTGTCCATTGCCGCCGACCATCGCGCCGGGGGCTTTGGCGGCTGCAACAACTATTTCACCGAAGCCAGCGTGGACGGCGAGGCCCTCAGCTTCGGCCCGGCCGCCGCGACACGCATGGCCTGCGCGGTCGATATCATGGATCAGGAAACCGCCTATTTTGCTGCACTGACGGCCGTGGCATCCTTTGAGCTCGACAAGCACGGCCTGCGGCTGCTCGATGCCGCCGGCATTCCCCTCATCGGCCTGGTGCGTGCGACGGAGTAGACGAGGTTGGAAACTGCCGAACTGATCTCGCGCCTTCTCGATGTCATCGAAAAGGACATTGCCCCGGCGACCGCCAAGGGCGTGGCGCGCGGCAACAAGCTTTTTGGTGCCGCCATATTGCGCAAATCCGATCTCTCGGTGGTGGTGGCCGAAACCAATAATGAGGTCGAGAACCCCCTGTGGCATGGCGAAATGCACGCCATCAAGCGTTTCTTCGAGCTACCCGAAGACCGGCGGCCGGCCACCAGGGACTGCCTGTTTCTGGCCACCCACGAACCCTGTTCGCTCTGCCTTTCGGGGATCACCTGGTCGGGCTTTGACAATTTCTATTATCTGTTCAGCCACCAGGACAGTCGCGACAGCTTCGCCATTCCCTACGATATCCAGATCCTGAAGGCCGTCTATGCCGTGCCCGATCCGGGAACCAGCGCAGTGCCGCCCGGCCGCGACCTCTATAATCGTCGTAATGAATTCTGGACCAGTCATGGCCTGCAGGACATGATCGCAGGCTTGGATCGGTCCGGCCGCGAAGCCCTTTTGGCGCGCATTGACGACCTCAACGCGCTATATGCGGACCTCTCCGGCAAATATCAGAAGAGCAAAGGCAAGAAGGGCATTCCCCTCGCCTAGCGCTGGACCAGCGCCGATGCCGGAAGATATTCGCTGCGCGGCGCCTCTGCAAAGGAGGCGGCAAAGGTGAGAAAGCTGATCGACAAGGCGAACAGCGCGGTAAGCAACAGCTGTGACATGATGTGAAGGACCCTCATTTTATCTGCGGCAGTCCGGATCGCCCGCACCGCCTTTGTCCTTTCTAAACACGCCGCTTTGAACGCTGGACCAATGCACCATTAATGTGACGTTCATAAATCCCGTCCGGCGCATACCAGCCATGAGACGCGAACTTTTTGCCCCCCGCCGCGTTGCAACCCGTGTCCATCAATGCAACCAAAGGGTGTGGCCATGTCCGAACCGATTGCACAGTCCGGCGGCGCAGCACCGCTGCTCGCCATTTTCACCGATTTCGACGGAACCCTCGTTGAAATCGCCGAAACGCCTGATGCCGTCGAAGTTTCGCCCACGCTGACCGAACAGCTCGATCGGACGGCGCGGGATCTGGGCCACGCCTTTGCCGTGATCACCGGTCGCGAGATCGCCGATATCGATCGTTTCCTCTCGCCCCTTCACCTCCCGGTGGCTGGCGCCCATGGCGCCCAGCGCCGGCGGGCGGACGGCACATTGCTGGAAATTGACGCCCATATCAGCAGCGCCGCCGACACCATCGCGGAAAGGCTGGCGCCACTGCTGGTTGCAAATCCCGGCCTGATAGTTGAGCCCAAGGACGGCGCGGTTGCGTTGCACTTCCGGCAGGTCCCGCATCTGGAAGAAGAATGTCTTCTGGCCATGCAGGAGGCCATTGCCGATCACCCCGATTTCACCCTGGTACCGGGCAAGATGGTCATCGAGGCCCGCCCCGCCGCTTATGACAAGGGTAGTGCCCTGCGCGCCTTCATGCAGGAAGAGCCCTTTGCCGGGCGCATCCCGATTTTCATCGGCGACGACAAGACGGACGAAGACGCATTCCGCGTAGCCCAGGAACTGGGCGGCATCGGCATCAAGCTCGGGCCGGGCGCGACGGTCGCCCGCATGCGGATTGCCGACGTCGCCTCGGTCCACGCATTGCTGCAGGGCCTGGCCGAAATGGCCACGCAACCCTCCGCCAGGAATGAAGCCGGCCAGGACAGACCAATCGTAGCGGACACGACCGCCCACTAGGTTGCGTTCCGCCGGTCCGGATGGACCGGCTCCATCATCAATCAGTCAAAGAGGCACCAGTCACATGAGCCGCATCGTCATTGTATCGAACCGCACGCCCGGCAAGGGACCCGCCGCCGGCGGCCTCGCCGTCGCGCTGCGCAAGGTACTGAGCGAACGGGAGGGCTTCTGGTTCGGCTGGTCGGGCAAGCTGACGGATCGACCCAGCACCGAAGCCCGTTTCGAGACTATCGATGGCCTGGAGATTGCCCAGATCGATCTTACCCGTGACGATCATCACGCCTATTATGCCGGCTTCTCCAATTCCATCCTCTGGCCCAGCTTTCACCTTCGCCTCGACCTGGCGACCATAGAAAGTCACTGGTACGAGGGCTATCGCCGGGTGAACCAGCAATTCGCGCGCGCCCTGCTGCCATTGCTCAAGCCCGACGATGTCGTCTGGGTCCACGATTATCATCTGATCCCGCTGGCCTCCGAATTGCGCCAGCTTGGCGCGCGCAACCGTATCGGCTTCTACCTTCATATCCCCTTCCCCACGACCGACGCGCTCTATGCCATTCCGCACCATGAAGAACTGATGCGCGATCTTTCGCGCTACGATCTGGTCGGCATGCAGGCCAAGCGCGACGTGGCGGCCTTTACCGAATTTGCCGAGCATCAGGCACCATCCACCTTTGGCGGCCACAAGGTGCAGGCCATCGACTTCAGCCGCACCGAGGTCGAAGCCTTCCCCATCGGGTCCGACCCCGGCGCCTTCGCAAAGCTCGCCGTCAGCCCGGCAGCCACCAAAATGGTGCATCGCATGCGGCGGGTTCTGGGCGAGCAGCGGCTCATATTGGGCGTTGACCGGCTGGACTATTCCAAAGGCCTGCCGCAGCGCGTCGAAGCCTATGAAAAGCTACTGGCCCACAATTCCAGGCTGCGCCGTTCGGTACATATGCTGCAGGTTGCACCGCCCTCGCGCGACAGCATCAGGGAATATCAGGAAACCAGCGACACGCTCGATGCCATTTGCGGCCGCGTCATGGGGCATTTTGCCGAGCCGGACTGGCAGCCATTGACCTATGTGAAGCGTGCCTATGGCCAGCCGAGCCTTGCCGGCCTCTACCGCATGGCGCGGGTTGGTCTGGTCACCCCGCTGCGCGACGGCATGAACCTGGTCGCGCACGAATTCATTGGCGCCCAGGATCCGGACGATCCCGGTGTACTGGTGCTGTCGCGCTTCGCCGGGGCGGCCGAGATCTTCCCCGAGGCGCTGCTGGTCAACCCGTTTGACACCGACGAGACCGCCGAGGCTCTGCGCATGGCGCTCGATATGCCGCTCGACGAGCGCAAGGAACGCTGGACGGCGCTGATGGCATCTGCGCAAAAGCACAATGTCGATGATTGGGCGGTTGGCTTCCTCGACCACCTGACCCAGAACGCCTCAGCCAAGCCAAGTGCGACGCGGGACGTGCTCTACCTGGCATCTTCGACCCAACCGGCTAGTCTCCCGGAAGCCATGGCGTCCCAGACGCCGCCAGCAGCGTAACCAGCATCCGGTTGGCCGGCGTGGCAATGCCGTGTTTTTCGCCCAGGCGGACGATGACACCATTGCGCGCATCGATCTCCATGGGATTGCCGGCCAGTCGGTCAGCATGAATGGAGCCGGCGATTGCCCCTTCCTTCATGGTCCGCATGTTTTCGATGGTTGTTTCAACCACCGATTGCGGCACCTGCGCCCCTTCGGCGCGACCGACCACAGCGCATTCTTCGGCGAGGGCGCGGACGACCGCTTCCATGTCACTCGACCATACCGGGCCCGTCGCCCGCAGCGTCAGCGCCGGGACAATGGCTGCACAATTGCCACACAGCTTGACCCAGAGCTGGGACAGGAAGTCCTCATGCGCTGCCGCCTCGATTTCTGTCTGGGCAAACAAGGCGGCGAAATCCTCGCCATTCTGCCCCGCCGGCACCGCGATAATGCCGTGACGGCTTTGCACAATGCGGCCAGGTGCGCTGCGCGAGGCGGGCAGATTGATCATCACCGGCACCAAACGTTCCGCCGGCACCAGATGCTCGAACAGGCGCGCGTGCTCAACGCCGTTCTGGACGATGGCGACGCGGGTATCCGGACCGCACAGAGCCTCGAGCCAGGGGCCAGTTGCGTCGGCGCTATAGGTCTTGGTCGCAATCACGACCCAATCGACGGGACGCGCCTGCGACGGATCGGTGAACACCTCCGGCGTAGCACGGATCGTACCCTGCGGCGTTTCAACCATGAGATCGGAAAGTGGAGAGCGGGCGCAGACCGAGACCGACAGATCGGGATCCTGAGCCAACCATGCCGCAAGAGTGCCGCCAATGGCCCCCGGTCCAACAATGGCGATATGTGTCATGGCAATCCTCCCCTCAAAAAACAGTGGGCGACCCGAAGGCCGCCCACTGTTTGTAACCGATTTGTCGGTTTTATGCGTTGGCCGATGCGCGCCGCGCCCGCCCGGCATCGCGCTGGCTCTTGTTCCAGCGCGGCTTGCCGCTCTTGGCGCCTGCCGGTTTGCCATCGGCCGGACGTACTGCCTGCGGCTTGCCATCGGCCGATTTGGTGCGCTCGCCACCGGGCCGCGGCGTATTGAACTTGCGCTGGCTCTTGGCCTTGGGATTGCGGGCGCTGCGCGCGCCGCCTGGCGCACCGGCAGTATTGCGCGGCTGGCGCTGCACTGGCGCTTCTTCGACCAGGTTCACATCGCCCGAAACCGGCAAAGTCCGGCGAATCAACCGCTCCACGTCGCGCAGCTTGGATTTCTCAGTGCCGTCACACAAGGTGATGGCAATACCCGAGGCGCCATTGCGGCCGGTGCGGCCGATGCGGTGCACATAGTTTTCAGCGTCGTCCGGCAGGTCATAATTGACCACATGGGTAATGCCCTGCACGTCGATGCCACGCGCGGCGATATCGGTCGCAACCAGAATACGCACATTGCCACTGGCAAAGCCCTTGAGCGCCGCTTGCCGGGCATTCTGGCTCTTATTGCCATGAATGGCCGCCGCTTCATGACCGTCAATAGCCAGGTTCTTGGCCACGCGGTCGGCCCCATGCTTGGTGCGGGCAAAGACGATGACGCGCTCCATGCCTTCCTTCTCGTCGCCCAGCAGATCGTTGAGCACGCCACGCTTGGCTTTGGAGCCCGACATGATCACGCGCTGGTCAATCTTGACCACAGTGGAACCCTGCGGCGCCGCTTCGACCTTGATGGGCTCCTTGAGCAGCGATTTGGCCAGATCTTCGACCTCTGCCGCCATGGTGGCGGAGAACAGCATGGTCTGACGCCTGAGGCCGATGGCCTTGGCGATGGCGCGCACCGGGGCAATAAAGCCCATATCGAGCATGCGGTCGGCCTCGTCCAGCACCAGCCAGCGCGTTTCATTGAGACGGATCTTGTTGTCGTCCAGAAGGTCTTTGAGACGGCCCGGCGTAGCGACGACGACGTCGACGCCTTTGGCGATCTTCTGCACCTGGTGGTAGCGCGACACACCGCCCAGAACGAGCACGGTGTCGAGCTTCATCTTGGAGCCGGCAAATTTGCGGATATTCTCGTCGATCTGCACGGCCAGTTCGCGCGTCGGCGCCAGGATCAGCGCGCGCGTGGTCGTCGGGCGCGGACGACCAGTAAGGCCCAGAATGCCGGCCAGGATGGGCAGGCCAAAGGCGGCTGTTTTGCCCGAACCGGTCTGGGCAATACCCAGCATGTCCCGCCCTTCGAGCAGTTTGGGAATGGCCTGGGCCTGAATTTTGGTGGGCTCGGTGAAACCGCCGGCCGCCAGGCTGTCGGTGATCTGGGCGGGCAGGCCGAGCGAGGTGAAATCGTTCAAACTCTTGTCTTTCATCATGCGCGAAATCGCGCGGAAACGCCGCGCAGCATGCGGGCGCTGGTCAATTCAAATGCAATCGGGCGATAGGGAATATCGCGCGGGTGCTGGCTCAAACCCGGACCGCGCTATTGGGGTATCCGGGCTGACTTCGCCGCTCACCGCGTGAGTAAGAAGAGAAGTCCATCAGCAGCTATTCTGCCGCGACGTGACGCACATATGGGGGAGAAGCGTGAAAATAGCAAGCCAAGGGCACGCATGGGAGGGGTGCGGGTGGATGGACCTCTGTCACCCCACCCTCATTCCTTCTCCTCTCAAATCTCTCCACCGGAGAGATTTGCCCTTCGGGACAAGTCGAAGCCCATCAAGGGGAGGGAGGCGCAGGGCCGAAGCGTCGGTGTTCATCGTCTCCCTCCCCCTTGTGGGGAGGGATCAAGGGTGGGGGTTTTTGCTAAATCCCGCCATACCAGTCATAACCATTGTCCTCCCAATAGCCGCCCTTGCCGCGACCGAAGGGCGACAGATCATCAACCAGTTCGATGGTGTGGAGGTATTTGGGCTGCTTGTAGCCAAGCGTCCGCTCGATCCTCAGGCGCACCGGCGCACCATTGCTGACCGGCAGGACCGCATCATTGAGGCCATAGGACAGGATCGTCTGCGGGTGATAGGCATCCACCAGGTCCGAGCTGGTATAGTAGAGAATGTCGCCCGATATGCTGCGCTGGATATTGTCGTAGCAGTGATAGACGCAATAGCGCGCGCCCGGCTTCACCCCGGCCTGGTCCAGCACCGGCCCAAGCGGCGTGCCGGTCCATTTGGCAATGCAGCTCCAGCCTTCGACGCAATCATGCCGCGTGATCTGCGTCCGGACCGGCATATTGCGCAATTCGGCCAGCGAGAAGCTGACTTCCTTCTCGACCATGCCCTTGATGGTCAGCCGATAGGGTTCGAAATTCGCCTGGCGCAGGAACATATATTCGGGCGTGGTCGGGTCGGTGGAGCCGTTTGGCCGCTGGCCCTGGCGGATTTCGCTTTCCGCATATTCACGCGCCAGCACCTGATCGCCAATCAGCGCCCTTTGTGCGGAATAGGTCAGGACATTGGCCTGCTCGAGCGCCTGGCGCACCGGATTACCGCGCTGACCGAGGAAGTCGAATTGGTTGCAGCCTGAAAGCGCCAATGACGAGCCCAGGGCCGCCGACCCGATCAGGAACTTGCGGCGATTGACGATCAGACCGCTCATGGCTTGTCTCCCTGTTCGTGTGGCGTGCCGGGACTGGCGCGATACCAGCCGGTGATCATGGAACGCAGCTCATTGAGCGGTCCGGCCAGCAGCACCATGACGATATGGACGATAAAGAACAGCACCAGCAGCGCCATGACCGTGAAATGGATGGTGCGCGCAGTCTGTCGCCCCCCGAAAATATCGAGTAGCCACGGCCAGGCCGCATCCATGCCCGGGCTCATGGTCAATCCGGTCAGGATGATCAGCGGAAACAGCACAAAGAACACAACGAAATAGCTCAGTTTCTGTAGCGGCGTATAGCTGCGGCCATGATGGAGGCGGAGCCGCGCATGCTCCAATGCATCGCGGGGCAATCCGGTGATATCAGTGCTTCTGGGCAGAATATCCCGCCGCAAATGGCCGTTCACAAACGAAGCCAGGAACCACACGAACAGCGCTGCGACGAATATCCACCCGAAGAAGAAATGAACAACCCGCCCCGTCGCCAGATCCCGGAAAGACGGAATTGTCACCGCTCCGGGAAAGCCGACAAAGCTGGGATTGGCCGCAGGCCCGCTCATGCCAAGTACGCCCGTCGTATCGAACTCCCGCCCGAAAAGTGTCGTGCGGCCACGCGGCCCTTCCGGCGTATTGACGGCCCCGATCCTGAGGATCGCGTTATCGAACTCGAAGCCGGATTGTTGCCCGATATAGAGATTGGGATGCGCATTGAATATCTGCAGGCCCGAAAGCAGCAGAAAAAACAGGCAGATCGCCCAGACCCAATGTGTCACCCGGGTCCAGATCGATTGCCGATAGACCAGCGGCCCCTTGGTAACCGGTAGGCCCTTTTCCTCTGACATCGTCTCTCCCCTTTTCCAGCACCTGGAGCATTTCGCCATTTCGCCGAAACGCTGAAATTGCTCCAAGCTATTGTATTGTCGCGCTTCCGAACCGCAAAACCGTTGCCACTTTTGCTCGAAACGCTCCAAGCCGCCCCGTGCTTGCAGTAACGTTATCCCGTCGCAATCACGCTCACCATCACATCGAGTTTACGGCAAGCCTGGTATCTTTGCATGCGGCATGCTTATCGCTCATCATTCGTCGGCAGACCGTGGAGGTTACCCGATCACGCAGCCGTGTTCAGCGCTCGCTTTTTTGCTCGCAGCGTGTAACCTCCTGTTCAACCGGTGCGAATGGAGAACCAATGCAGGCGGATGCGACCGAGAAACGGATGCGCGAGTTGATGCTCGCCGCACTCGACGGCGACGCAGCCGCCTATCGCCGATTGCTGGCCGAGCTCACGCGTTATTTGCGGCCCTGGTTTGCCCGCCGCCTGAGCCCGTCCCATGCTTCGCACGCGGAGGACCTCGTGCAGGAAACACTACTGGCCTTGCACACGAAACGATCGACCTATGACCGCAACCGTCCCTTCACGGCCTGGCTGCACGCCGTTGCGCATCATAAATTCGTCGACCATGTCCGCCGCCATGCCATTCGCCCCACTGTGCCGCTCGACGACGACGCGCCTATTTTCGCCGTCGACGACAGCGCCAATGCCGCAGACCGCCGTGACGTCGAGGCCGTTTTGACCGAAGTGCCGGAGCGGACCGCCGATCTCATTCGCCAGACACGCATTGAAGGCGCCAGTGTCGCCGAAGCCGCCGCGCGCCACGGCATCAGCGAAACGGCGGCGAAAGTCTCCATTCATCGCGGCATCAAGTCCCTCATGAATAAATTTGCGGGAGGGACCAAGTGACCGACGACCTGATCGAACGTCTCTCCGCCGATCTTGCGCCAACACCGCCGCGCGCCCTGGAGCGGTGGCTGTGGCTGGCCGTGGCAATCGGACTTATCGGCTCGATATTGATGGGGCCGCTCGTGCTTGACCTCATGGTCGGGCGGCCGTTCGGCGGCGCATGGGGCAGTTCCATGTTTTGGAGCAAGCTGGCCTATACCATTGGCCTGGGCGCCCTGGGCCTCGTCGCAGTGCCCGTTCTGTCGCGCCCCGACAGGCTCCTGCGCTGGCCCCTGCTGGCGGCCGGCGCGCTGGTATTGCTGGCGCTTGTGGCCGGCACCTGGGACTGGATGCAGTCGGATTGGGCCATGCCGGTCCTGATGGGCGGCACGGCCCTGGCCTGCCCCTGGCTCATCATTCTGACGGCCGCGCCGCTTCTGGGCGTGCTTCTGAGCGCCATGCGCCGTTTCGCACCGGCCTCGCCCATGCTGGCAGGCCTTGCCGCGGGCCTGCTGGCCGGCGGCTTCGGCGCCGCCGCCTATGCCTTCTATTGCGGGGAAACCAGCATGATGTTCATGGCGGTCTGGTATTCATTGGGTATCGCCCTGACCGCGCTCATTGGCGCGATCATCGGGCGGTTTGCACTTCGCTGGTAGGCGGCCGGACTATTCGTCCCTGGCCGCCCAGTTCAGGCCGCGACGCATGATCGTGGCCATATTGGTATTCTCGAATTCCTTGGCCTGATGGCCCAGTGTCATGTGGAAGACCCGGCCCTGGCCATAGCGGTGTTTCCAGACCACCGGCATCACGGCGCCCTTGATCCAGGGCGCGTGCTCGCCGCTGAAGGTCGTGGTCGCCAGCACTTCGATCATCGGATCGACATGCATGTAATATTGCTCGGACCGATAGGAGAAGCTCGGCTTGATGCCCGCCATGATCGGATCGTCCGGCTTGGTCACATCCACGGTATAGTCGATGATGTCGCCCGGATGGGCCACCCATTGGCCGCCGACCATGAATTGGTAGTCCACCGAATCGCGGAAGGCATCGCTCATCCCGCCATGGTGCCCGGCCAACCCCACGCCGCCACGCACGGCCTTGGTGAGGTTCTCGACCTCTTCCTTGGCAATCTTGCTCATGGTGAAGATGGGGATGATCAGCGACAGATCGGCAATCGAGGGATCCGCAAAAGCGCTGGTTTCGGTGGCAGTCCGCACCGAATAGCCATCCTCATGCAGCCAGCGGCGATATATGGTGGCGCATTCCTCCGGGTCGTGACCTTCCCAGCCGCCATAAACAATCAAAGCACTGCGCATGAGCATTCCTCCTGCAAATCAAACGGCGCGGAGAATACCCGACTGAGCCGGTATTGAAAGCCCGTCCGCGCGATTGATGTGTCCGGCCCCTGCCGATAGCGGCATCACCCGCCAGGATGGAAAAGGCCTGCCGCCTCAGGCAGCAGCGGCCGCGAGCCGCCGCGACGCGGCAAAGGCCCAGCTTTTGAGGACCATGTAATTCACGCCCGCCGTCAGGAGATTGACCAGAATGGCAGCGGGCAGGCTGGGCAGGCCCAATGTCCCGTGAAACAGAAAACTGAACACCGCCGCCAAAGCCAGTGCCAGCATTTGCACCGCAACATAGCGCGGCAAGGCCTGGCCATGCGCTGCCGTAGCGCCAAAGGTAAACCGCCGATGCAGAAGGTAGATAGGCACGATGAAAGCGGCATAGCACAGCACGCTGATCACCCAGGCCTCGACCATCGGCAGGGCGGCAATCAAGGCGCTGCTCGACAGGATAAAGCCCAGCGCCCCGCTTCCCCCGATCAGCACGAAGGGCACGATGCCGCCGCCCGCCACCCGTCCATCAGGACGATCCGGATAGACCCGCATCAGGCTTTCAAGGGCAAGGCTCATCGCAGGGGCTTTCGGGCGGGCATCATCATTGGCAACGACCCATACACATAAACCGTTGCAGGCGTGTTTACGTTCAAGCCGAATATTTCGTGTGGACGGGGCGGTTAAAAATTTGACCAAAAGGTCCACTTTCCACTGTCACAATTACCTGATTAGTTGTTTTATGACGCTGCTGGCAGCCCATAAGGCGTCGGGCTGACTAGGCAGATGCTATGTCGACCGCAATAAGCAAAAAGGGACATCAGGGATGAAGAAACTGCTTCTGGGTGCAACCGCGCTCACGCTCTGCGCCGGCTTCGCCACGGCCGCACATGCCGAATTCACGCTCAATATTCTGCATATCAACGACTTCCACTCCCGCTTCGACCCGATCACCGGCACAGACTCCAATTGCGATGCCGAGACCGACGCCGCGGGCGAATGTTTCGGCGGCATAGCCCGCCTCAAGACCATCATCGACGATACCCGCGCCAAGTATGAAACGGGCAATTCTCTGCTGCTCTCAGCCGGCGACAACTTCCAGGGCTCGCTCTACTACACCACCTACAAGTCCAAGGTCGTCTCCGACTTCTTCAACCAGATGGGCTTCGACGTGGTCGCGACCGGCAATCACGAATTCGATGACGGCCCCGAAGAATTCATGAAATTCATCGAGGCGGCCGATTTCCCCATTATCGGCGGCAATTTCGACGTGACCCGCGATGAGAACCTGCGCGGCAAGATCAATGGTTCGATTGTCGTGGATGTTGGCGGCGAGAAGATCGGAATCATCGGTGCTACCACCGAAGACACGCCGGAAATCTCCTCGCCCGGCGACGACGTCGAATTCACCAACATCATCCAATATGTCCGCGGTGCCTCCGAGGCGCTAGATGCGGCCGGCATCAACAAGATCATCCTGCTCAGCCACATCGGCTACAATCAGGATATGGAAGTCGCCGCCGCCCTGCCGCTTGTCGACGTGATCGTGGGCGGCCACAGCCATACGCTGCTGTCCAATACCGATGAAAAGGCCGTGGGGCCCTACCCCACCATGGTCACCAATCCCGAAGGGATCGAGGTCCCGGTGGTGCAGGCCAACCAATATGGCAAGCATCTGGGCGATATCGCCATCACCTGGGATGACGAAGGCAATGTCATCAAGGCCGAAGGCGAGCCCTATCTGATCGACGCATCGGTCACCGGCGACGAGGACTTCAAAACCCAGTTGTCGGCGTTGGCTGCCCCGATCGAGGAAGCCATGGGCGAAGTCATCGGCACGGCAACCGAGGCAATCGAAGGATCGCGCGACGTCTGCCGCGCCATGGAATGCTCGATGGGCAATCTGGTGGCCGAGGCCATGCTCGACCGCGTCGCCGATCAGGGCGTCAAGATCGCCATCCAGAACGGCGGCGGCCTGCGCGCCTCCATCGATGCGGGCGACATCACCATGGGTGAAGTCGTTACCGTGCTGCCCTTCTCGAACACCTTGGCCACCGTCGACATCTCGGGCGCGGACGTTATCGAGGCGCTCGAAAACGGCGTCAGCGACGTTGAAAACGGTGCCGGTCGCTTCCCGCAGGTCGCGGGCCTCAAATATACCGCCGACCTGACCAAGCCAGCCGGCGAACGCATCAGCGACGTGATGGTCGGCTCCGGCGATAGCTGGGAACCGATCGATGAGGACGCCACGTTCACCATCGTCACCAACAATTACATGCGGGGCGGCGGCGACGGATACGGCACCTTTGCCGAGGGCGACAATGCCTATGACTTCGGCCCGCCACTCGAACAGGTCTTGGCGGACTACATCGCCAAGCAGGGCGGCGAATACACTCCCTTCACCGATGGCCGCATCACCATAGTGAAGTAGAGTTCCCGATCAGTAAGCCAACAAAGGGGCGCTTGTGCGCCCCTTTTCTATGGACACTCGCAATTGCCTTGGTTTTGCGCCGGTTTCGCCCAAACTTGGCCAATATCCCCCTGCACCCGATCACGGTCTCGTGAAGACACCTAAACCCTTGACGATGAAAGTTTTCAGATGAAACCGTTTGTGATCGCCGCCTCCCTCGCCGCCTGCCTGACCCTGACCGCCTGCGGCGATGCACCTGAACAACCGGCAGAAGCGGCGGCACCTGTGGAACAGGCAGCACCGACCCCTGCGCCGGCGCCCGAACCGACGCCTGTTGTCGACAATGAGCCGGAACCCGAAGCGCCGGCAATGACGATCGAAGTGCCTGCCGATGCCGTCATTCCTGGCACCGACACCACCGTTCAGGACGCCATGCAGTCCATGCAGGACCAGGTCGAACAGCTTGAGCTGACCGACGCCGAGAAATTGCAGGCGGTCGCGGATGCCCGCGAACAGGCCGAGGCTGCCGCGAAGTCCGCCGGTCTCAGCGACGAGCAGGTCAAGCAGGCCGGCGACGCTGCCGAAGAGGCCGCCAAGGCCATGTTCGGCATCCAGTAAGCGCTACCAGCACCAAATGACGAAGGCCCCACAATCCTGTCGGGGCCTTCTTTTTATCCTCGTGTCAGGCCCGGCGCGCCAACTGGCCCCAGGCCAGAAGGATAATGACCGCGCCCACAATGGCACCGATAAAGTTGGCACCGTCATTGGGCCCGTACCAACCGACCTGCTGCCCCAGCCAGGTCGCCAGCACCGAGCCGACAATGCCCAATACGGTGGTCAGAATAAACCCGCGCGGCTTGTGGTCGCCCGGCGTGATCCATTTGGCAATCAACCCAGCGAGGAACCCGATGATGATGGCCCAGATGATGCCCATGCCCAATCTCCTTTGTTGATCGGGAATTTGGTATTTTCCCAACAGGTTGCAAGGTGGCCCGCAAATTTGATCGGGCATCGTGATCGATAGGGGCGCAACCATCGCGGTGATGGGTCGTTGTGGGGCTGTTCAAGTGGGGGGCACATCCCACAAATGGAGTTCTGACTATGAAGAAGACCATCATTGCGACCACCATCGCCGCCCTTTTTGCCTCGAGCGCCCTGCCGGCCATCGCCGCCAATTCGTCGCTCGACCTGAAGGCCGGCGCCGGGTTTGGCGTAAGTTCGGACATTCTGACCGCCCAGGCTGATGCAGGCGCAGATGCGGGTGTCGACGCAGGTGTCGATGCCGGCCTCGACGCTTCGGAAGGCGGCGTCAATGTGGACGCGGGTGTCGGTGCCAATGCGAACGCTAACGCAAATGCCTCGGCTGACGCGGCGGACGACACCTATGGTTCGGTCATGACCTCGATCAAGGCCAATGCCGATCTCGACCTGAGCGCCATTACCGAGGAGACGGACATCACCATCGTCACCATCTCCTCGCTTAAGGGCAATGCCGAAACTGAAGCCGCTGCTCTCGACAATGAGCTGACGGCCAATGCCGAGGCGCAGGCTGGCCTGCATGCGCGCATTTCGGACAATGCCGCCATCATGGCCGAGCTGGAAGCTGAAGGCTATGCGGTCGAGGATGTTGTCAGCCTCAAGACCAAGGCCGATGGCGCCGTCATCGTCTATGTCGACGACCGCGCATAATCGATCGCGTGATTGGAACTGAAAGGCCCCGGCAAATGCCGGGGCCTTTTTTTACTTTCAGACGGTGTGCTCTGCCCGCTCGCGATCAGTCACGGTGGCCAAATCCAGCACTTTCTGGATATTGGTGGCATGGCGGAAGCTGGGCTCCAGATTTTGGCCCTTGCGGCACGCCTCAACAAAGCGCTCGTAATTGGTCGGTACCGGATCGACCTCGATTTCGGTCCAGGTGCCGGTTTCAGCGTCCTGCCCCAGGCAAGCATAGAGCTTAGACCAGTCGTGGCGGTGCTGCACTTCCAGCGAGCCCAGCTCGCCATAGACGCGCAACCGCAATTCGTTGAAATGGCCGGTGGCCCAGCGCGAGGCATGGACAACGCCCAGCGCGCCATTTTCAAGCTGCGCGGTCATGGCGAAACTGTCATTGGCGTCCAGGTCATATTCTCCGATCTTGTTGCCCGGCGCCTTGTCGAAGGTTTCCAGACGGCAAAACACTTTCGAGAAATCGCTCCCTGCGCCATACGCGGCGAAATCCAGGATATGGACGCCAATGTCGCCCAGAACGCCATTGGAACCGTGCTTTTTCGACAGGCGCCACAGCCATTGGCTCTCCGTGCGCCAATCCCCCCATGCGCGCGATACCAGCCAGCTCTGGAGATAGCTCGCCTCGAAATGCTTGACGGTCCCGACCTGGCCGGACTGCACGATTTCGCGCGCCTTCTGCAATTGGGCGACATTGCGATAGGTCAGGTTGACCATGTTGACCAGGCCCAGCCGCTCGGCCGTCTCGGTCATTTCCATGGCGCGAGTATGGTCGGTCGCCAGCGGCTTTTCGCAGAACACATGCTTGCCCGCCGCCAGCGCCGCCATGGTGGTGGGATAGTGCACACTATCCGGCGTCACATTGGCGACAGCGTCGAACTCGCCCCAGGCCAGCGCCGCATCCAGCGAGCCAAAGCCGCGTTCGATATTGTGCGCCGCGCAAAAGGCCTCCACCCGCGACGGATCGACGTCGACGCCGCCGGCAAGGGTAACCCCCTCGATATTGGCAAAACTCTTGGCATGCGTATTGGCCATGCCGCCGGTACCCAGGATGAGGATACGCATATTTCTATTCCTTGGCCGCCGAAAGCGACCGTTCGACTGTTGATTTCACACCGGCCTGTCCCCGCCGTGGCGGGGACCCCGGTTTAGCCATAAGGGATATCATCCCCCGGCCAGGACCTTTCCCGGTGACTAGCTCTTGACCTCGCCGGCATGATCGGCGGCGCTCAGCTTGGCGCCGCGCTCTTCAATCTTTTCGATCGCCTCGCCAACAGGCGTGTTCGGCGCCTTCATCAGATGAGCGTGTCGCTCGCCCTGATAGGCCCAGTTCACCGCATTGCGCAGCACCTGACCCACATTGGTATCGTGATAGGTCGGATAGGTTTCGTGGCCGGGGCGGAAATAAAAGATATTGCCCGCGCCGCGGCGATAGGTCAGGCCCGAGCGGAACACTTCACCACCCTGGAACCAGGAAACGAACACGGTTTCGAGCGGCTCGGGCACAGTGAAGGGCTCGCCATACATTTCTTCATATTCGAGCTCGAAATAGGCCGGAAGGCCCTTGGCGATCGGATGGCCGGGATTGACGACCCAGAGCCGTTCGCGCTCGCCAGCTTCGCGCCAATGCAGATTGGCCGGCGATCCCATCAGGCCCCTGAACACCTTGGAATGGTGGCCCGAATGCAGAACGATCAGGCCCATGCCCTGCCAGACATGCTCCATGACACGCTTGACCACCGCATCGTCGACCTTGTCATGCGCCGCATGGCCCCACCAGAGCAAAACATCGGTATTGGCCAGCGCCTCTTCCGTACAACCATGTTCGGGTTCCTGAAGCGTGGTGGTCTTTACCTCCAGATTGGCGTCCTGGCGCAGAAGGGCGGCAATCTGGTTGTGCATGCCATTGGGGTAATTTTCGGCGACGACCTTGTTCTTCTGCTCGTGAACATTCTCGCCCCAGACCAGGGTACGGATCGGCATGACGGTCTCCTAATATCAATATCCCGGCATGGGAGGCGCCGGGCGTTCTTGGTTTTGCGTCATTCCCGCAAAATCGGGAACCCCTGTTTGCTCAACTGAGGTTCCCGCGGGAGGACACGGTGTCGGAAAGGCAACGGCCAAACCACCGCCACCTATTGCGTTTTCGTTTATCGGATGGGCTTTTCCGCCTCATCGAAGCGATGAATCTTGTCTTCCATAGGGGACACACGCAGCTTTGAACCGCTGGGATGCTGCAGAGCCCCCTCCAGACGGACGACGATGGGCTCTTCCTGCCCCATATCGAGATAGACATAGGTATCCGCCCCAAGATTTTCGGTGTGGATGACCTCGCCCTCCCAGATGCCGTCCGGCTTGACCTGCATGTGCTCGCCGCGAATGCCCAGCGTGGTACAGTTGAAGGCCGCGGCCTTTTCGCCGGTCAGGAAGTTCATCTTGGGCGAACCGATAAAGCCGGCCACAAAGATGCTGTCGGGCTTTTCATAAAGCTCCATAGGCGTGCCGACCTGCTCGACCAGGCCGTCGCGCAACACGCAGATGCGGTCGGCCAGCGTCATGGCCTCCACCTGATCATGGGTCACATAGATCATGGTGACGTCGTGCATGCCCTCATGCAGCTTGGCAATCTCGATACGGGTCGCCACGCGCAGCGCCGCATCCAGGTTCGACAAGGGTTCATCGAACAGGAACACTTTGGGATCGCGGGTGATGGCCCGGCCAATGGCGACGCGCTGGCGCTGGCCGCCCGAGAGCTGCTTGGGCAGGCGGTCGAGATATTGCCGGATTTGGAGGAGATCCGCGGCCTTCTCAACGCGCTGGCGAATTTCGTCCTTACTGTGGCCCTTCTCGAGCTTCAGGCCGAAGGCCATGTTCTCATAGACCGTCATATGCGGATAAAGCGCATAGGACTGGAACACCATGGCAATGCCGCGCTTGGACGGGGTCAAGGCATTGACCACCTTGCCGTCAAACAACATCTCGCCCGAGGTAATGTCCTCAAGGCCCGAAATCAGGCGCAATAGGGTGGATTTGCCGCAGCCCGAAGGGCCGACAAAAACCATGAATTCACCCTTGCGCACTTCCAGGTCGACACCCTTGATGACGTTCACTGCGCCAAAGGACTTGCGGATATTGCGTAGTTCGATTGATGCCATTTTGGCTTCTCCTTATCCCTTGACGCCGCCAGCGGTGAGGCCGGACACGATCTTGCGCTGAAACACCAGAACCAGGGCCACCAGCGGCACGGTCACCACCACCGAGGCGGCCATGATGATGCCCCAGGGAATTTCGTATTGCGAACCGCCCGACAGCAGCGCGATGGCCACCGGCACGGTGCGGGTCTCATTGGACACTGTAAAGGTCAGTGCGAACAGAAACTCGTTCCAGGCCGCAATGAAGGCCAGAAGGCCCGTGGTCACCAGCGCCGGCCACATCAGCGGCATGAATACCTGGGTGATGATAACCCAGGGCGATGCCCCATCTACAATGGCCGCCTCCTCGATCTCGATCGGCAGGTCGCGCATGAAGGTCGTGAGCACCCATACCGTGAAGGGCAGCGTGAAGATCGTATAGGCAAAGATCAGCGCCCAGGGCGTATTGTAGATGCGCAGGAACCGTATCACCTCGAACAGACCGGCCAATACCGCGATCTGCGGGAACATGGAGACCGCCAGGATCGTCATCAGCAACAGGCTACGGCCGCGGAACCGCACCCGGCTCAGGGCGAACGAGGCCGTAATGGCCAGGAATAGGGCCAGCACAACTGTGACAGAGGCCACGAAGACCGAGTTAAGCAGATTGCGCGGGAACGCACCCTGGGTGAAAACCTGCCGGAAATTGTCAAGGCTGAGCGAGGTAGGCCAATAGGTGACCCGGAACAAATCCGTGCCCGATTTGAGGCTGGTCAGGATGGCGTAGTAGAACGGGAATACCGACACCACCACGATAAACACCACCAGCGCGTAGAACAGCACCGTCTTGGTCAGCTTCCAATAGTCGAAGGTCGTGTCCATCAGCGGTCTCCCCCTTCGAAATTGACCTTGCCCAGCCAGATATACAGGATGGTGAAGATGGCGATGAGCAGGAACAGCAGGGTCGACTGCGTCGATCCTTCAGCGAAATTGTTGAACTGAAACAGGTTTTCCTGAGCCAGCACGGACATGGTCTTGGTGGCGCGCGAATTGGGCGTCAGCACATAGATCAGGTCGAAAATGCGCAGCGCGTCGAGCACGCGGAAGATGATCGCCACCATCAGCGCCGGCCGCACCAGCGGCAGGGTGATGCGGAAGAACTGCTTGACCGGATGCACGCCGTCGATCTCGGCCGCCTCATAGATGTCCTTGGGGATCATCTGCAGGCCCGCCAGGATCAGCAGCGCCATGAAGGGCGTGGTCTTCCAGATATCCACGATCAGCACTGCGGTCATTGCGGTATCGGCCGAAGCGGTCCAGGCGACCGGTGAAGCCAGCAGCCCCAGCTTCATGCCCAGATCATTGATGATGCCGAACTGATCGTTGAGCATCCAGCCCCACATGCGGGCCGAAACAATGGTGGGAATGGCCCAGGGGATCAGGATAGCGGCGCGCACAATGCCCCGTCCGCGGAATTCGGCATTGAGCACCAGCGCCACGATCATGCCCAGCACGGTTTCCCAAAGCACGGACCAGAAGGCGAAGCGCACCGTATTCCAGACCGCGTTCCACCAGTCCGGATCGGCCAACACGCCGCGATAGCGCACCGTGCCGCTTTCCAGCACCTGCCAGCGCAGGTAATTGCCAAAGCCGACCCACTCGGCCCCGTAAAGGTCATTGAGCGTCGCATCGGTGAAGGAGAACCATATCGAGCGCACCAGCGGCCACCCGGCCACGATCGCCAGGGCGACCAGCATCGGAACCAGGAACCAGCGCGCGGCACGCACACGTTGCTGCAAAAGCTCCGATTTGATCTTGGTTGTATTCGCCGCCGCTATCGGCGCCATGGCGTCGGTCGCCATACTCTTCTCCTCCCCAATCTATCAGAAGTCGCCGGGAGGGCGGCGGGTTTCCCAACCGCCCGCCCGGCCAAGGCCGCCGGGAGGACTTACCAGGCGTCGCCCTTGAGGTCTTGGAGGTCCGCCTCGAGTACTTCGAGGTTTTCCGCAGCAGTGCCATTGCCCGACAAGGTGTCGTGCACGGCGCTCCAGAACAGCGAGGAGACCTCGTTGTAATCGGTCTTGGTCGGAGCGGAGGGACGCGGCACCGCGTTCAGGAAAATATCCTTCCAGGCCGGGATGATCGGCTGAGCCGCCGCAACATCAGCATCGTCATAGAGCGAGATGATAGTGGGCAGGTTCGACTGATTGATCGCGCGTTCCTTCTGCACTTCCGCCGAGCTCAGGAAGAGAGCCAGTTCGATGGCAGCCTCCGGATCGGGCGAATATTTGGAAACGGCAACGTTCCAGCCGCCCAGCGTTGCGGCGGAGCGGGCATCGGGACCATCACCCTTGGGCAGCGGCACCACGTCGAACTTGCCGGCGATCGGCGAGTCGGCGCCATTGCCGAGCGAGTAGGCGTAGGGCCAGTTGCGGTGGAACACGGCATTGCCAAGCTGCCACACGCCACGGCTTTCTTCTTCCTGATAGGCCAGATTGCCTTCCGGCGAGATGGTGCCGATCCAGCCGGCAGCGCGATCGATAGCCGCCGCGGCCTGCGGATTATTGATCGAAATGGTGCCATCGGCCTCAACGATCTGGCCGCCGCCATTGGACATGACCCATTCCAGGGCATCACAGGTCAGGCCTTCATAGGCATTGCCCTGGAACACGAAGCCCCACATTTCCGAATTGCCGGCGGCACGCTCGGCATCCATGATCTCCTTGGCGGTTGCCTCCATCTCGGCCCAGGTGGTCGGCGGCGTCTTGCCGTATTTTTCCAGAAGATCCGTGCGGTAGTAGAGTGCCGGGGCATCGGTGAAGGCCGGCAGGGCGACGAGCTTGCCATCCACGGTCTGCGACTCGATGATCGAGGGGAAGTGCTGATCAACGACATCGGCGGCAGCCTCTGTCAGGTCCAGGAACTGATCGGCGAGCTGCGGCGCCCAGATCACGTCGGTCTGGTAAACGTCGATATCGGTATTGCCCGCGGCAAGCCACAGACGATACTGGCCGAACTGGTCGGTCGTCGAAGAGGGCATCGGGACCACGGTCACCGTGTGGCCGGTTTCGGCTTCGAACTTGTCCAGCTGGCTGCGCAGGAAGGCAAGGCCATTGCCGGTGTCGCCCGACACAATGGAAAGTTCGGCCGCCTGGGCCGCACCGGCCACCAGCGTCACGCTTGCCATCATGGAAACGAGCAGCGTTTTCAATTTCATTGGAAATCCTCCCGAAAAGACATGTCATGGGGAGGTCATACCGAACTGACCCTGCGCCAAGGCGCCAGGCCAATTCTCCTCCCCTACAAAAGCACCCGCTGAACCGATTTTGCCGTTCAGATTTAAAGCGCTTTGGAAGATAAGGAACCAGAGCCCCGAAAAACTGTCAAGCGCCGCAGGAGGTGATTTCTTGAACTTTTCCGCAGACGGAGTAATTTTAACTGCAAAATCAAAGTGTTGAAAAGATGGGAGCATTTCTCTCGCCGAAAATTGTCAAACAGAGAGTGATGTACGCACCTCATTTGCCTGAAACGATTGCATGGGCTTGCTTCAAAATTTGAAATCGCTTTGAATAGGTTTGGGAGGAGAATGGCATAACCCCTCTATTCAAGGGGACATGTCTGCCCTAATGGCTGAAACGACCGGCTTTTCGCCTTTGCAGCGGACTATCGACCGGAGCGTCAAACCTTACGGGCCGTAACGCCGCAATGAGATTGAAGGACCTCGCCGAGCATCTCGGCCTGTCGCAAACCACGGTCAGCCGTGCGCTCAACGGCTATCCGGAAGTCAATGAAGCCACACGCCGGCGCGTGGCCGAGGCAGCCAACCTGTTGGGCTATAGACCCAATGCCAGCGCCCTGCGCCTGGCCACCGGTCGCGCCGGTGCGGTCGGCCTGGTATTGCGCGGCGCCGATGAACTGGGGCCGCATATGTCCGAGTTTCTCTCTGGCGTCGGCAGCTATATGGCGTCCCAGGAAATCGACATGCTGGTGTCCACCGTTGCCAGCCACCAGGAAGAGCTGGCGGCCTATCGCCGCCTGGCGGCCAGCCAGAAGGTGGATGCCGTCATCCTCCATTCGCCCACCATCAGCGACGAGCGAGCCGAATTGCTGATGGAGCTCAAGGTTCCCTTCGTGCTTCATGGCCGGACCAATATCGGCCAGCCCGTGGCCTGGCTCGACATTGACAATACCAGCGCCCTGGAGCGCGCCACCAGCCACCTGCTCGATCTGGGTCACAAGCGCATCGCCCTGCTGAACGGCGTCAAGGGTCGCACCTTTGCCGAACACCGGGAGATCGGTTATCACGCCGCCCTGACAGCGCGCGACGTGCCGGTCGATCCCGCGCTCCTGGGCAATTCCGCCTTCACCGACGAAATCGCCTTCCGCATGGCCCAGGCCATGCTCGAATTGCGGCCCCGGCCGACCGCTTTCCTGGCCGGTTCGATGATGACCGCCCTCGGCGTCTTCCGGGCCATCCGCCAGGCAGGGCTGCAGCTGGGCACCGACGTTTCCATGATCGCCCATGACGACGTCTTCCCCTATCTCAATGCCGACAACATGTATCCCACCATGTCCACGACGCGGTCGTCCATCCGCCAGGCGGGGACACGCATAGCCGAGCTGATCACACAGATTCTGGCCGGCAAGCCGCCGGCGGACGTCCATGAACTCTGGCCCGTGGAACTGGTTTTGCGCGAAAGTTCGGGCCCGGCACCAAAGCGCTGACCGTCGTCGCGCCACGCGCCACCCCCGTCGGCCGCCGCGCGGGACCTCTTGATTCTGCCACATTGCCCGTCTGCTGTGGTAACCGATTAGTGCTTGTCGCGTTCGGCGGCGCAGCGCTATCACTACATCCATCACGCGTCCGGAGTTGCCAATGCCTTCGCCTTTCGTCACGACCGCCTGGCTCGCCGATCACCTGGACGACCCGGACGTGGCTGTCGTCGATGCCAGTTGGCACCTGCCGAACGCAGCGCGCAATGCCCAAGCCGAATATCTCGCGGGTCACATTCCCGGCGCCGTGTTCTTCGATATCGACGGCATTGCCGACACCACCACAGACCTGCCGCATATGCTGCCCAGTCCGGCCGATTTCGCCCGAGCCGTCGGCGCATTGGGCATCAGCGAGGACATGACCATTGTCGTCTATGACGAGGTCGGGCTTTTCAGCGCCCCACGCGTCTGGTGGACTTTTCGCAGCTTCGGCGCAACCAAGGTTTTCATGCTCGAAGGCGGCGGCCCCAAATGGCGTGCGGAAAAGCGCCCCACGCAAATCGGTCTGGTGCCACGCCAGAAAGTCAGTTTCGACGCCAGATTTGACACCGATGCCGCGGTCGATTTCGAAACCGTCTCGGCCAATTTGCGCAGCCACGCCGCGCAGGTGGTCGATGCGCGTCCCGCGCCGCGCTTTCACGGTGAAGTGCCCGAACCGCGCAAGGGTCTCAAATCGGGTCATATCCCGGCCAGCCTCAACGTGCCGGTGAGCCTGCTTACCGAAGGCGGCAAGCTCAAAGCGCCCGACGAATTGCGCACCATCTTTGCCGATCGCGGCGTCGACCTGCAAAAGCCACTCATTGCCTCGTGTGGCTCGGGTATAACCGCGGTCACCCTGGCGCTTGCCCTTGAACAAGCCGGTGCCCGGGACGTTGCCGTCTATGACGGCTCCTGGGCCGAATGGGGCGCCCACAAGGATGCTGAGATAGAGAGCTGAGCGGGAACCCTCACGACGCCCGCACCCTTCCTGTCAAGACAGAAGGTGTCCCCATGCCAACCCAGCCCGACTACCTTGCCCACTTTCGTCGATATGCCGAGGCCTATGAGCAATCACTCGGCGACCATGTCGAGGCCGATCTCATCCGTTCCTTCTTTGCCGATGATATCATGGCCCCGGCGACATCGGGGGGCATCAACGTCGGCAAGAATGACCGGGGTTTTGTGCAGACGCTCAAGCAGGGCTATCAGTTCTACAAGGCAATCGGCACGACGAGCATGCAGGTGCGGCGCGTCGACGTGACCGAGATTGCTTACAATCACGACAGCGTCCGGGTCTTCTACACCTCCGGCTATCGCCGGAAGGATGGATCCGATCTCACCATCGACTTCGACGTCACCTACCTTGCCCAGAGGACCGATGACGGACCGAAGATTTTTGCCTTCATCGCTGGCGACGAGATGGGCCTCTACCAGCAGTACGGCCTTGTCGATAACGAGGGCAAACCGCTCTAGGCATAGGTCACCCAGCCACGAAAATCGAAGCCGGCAAAGAACAGACTGATGTCAGTGAAGCCGGCCTCGGCCAGCATGGCCTCCTCGGCCTTCGGCGCGAGCAGGTACAGACGATCCAACATGGCCTGCCGCCCGCTTTCGGCGTGGGCCGGGTCGACGCCGTTGGAAATGGCAAAACCCGCGTGTCGCTTCATCCAGAGATCACGGCTTTTCTGTCCTGCACAAAGCTCATATGGGCCAGGACCAGGGGCGCGCCCGGCTTCAGGCGACGATGGAGGCCCCGAAGGGTTTCAAGGCGTTCAGCCAGTGGCACGAAGTGAAAGACCAGCAATGAGGTCGCGCCATCGTACGGCCCCTCGGGCGCGTCCTTGATTGTGCCCTTGTGCAGCGCTACGCGGTCGCCAAACGCTGCCGTCGCCAGATGGGCCGCTTCGAGCATGCTGTCGGAGGGGTCGACACCATCAAGACGCCAGCCGGGATGTGTGGCCGCCAGATTGTGCAATTCCACACCCCCGCCGGCGCCAAGCACCAGAACGCGCCCCGCCTCGGGCACGCGCTCGGCCAGCAGCAACTCGGTCATCCGATGCAGCCCGGCCAGGCCCGGCACCTGCTTGAAGGCGCCCTCGGCATAGGCATTGATGGCACTGATCGGCGATGTCATGGCAGGCTCCGGCGCTAATATGTAACTCCTTTAGTTACAATAAGAACACCCCGTCAACCCACTCGCCGCGGCGGGTCGGAATCAGCTAGCATGCGGTCAGGCGCGATCCACGCCTCCCCCCTCCACCGGGAAAGCAGCTGACCTGCCGGATTGACTGCCAAAGTATCAGCCCCGTCGTGCGACGGCATAAGGAGGGATTGCCTGAGCCAGTAACGACTGGAGCAAGACCATGCGACTTTCCGCACCCATTTACCGCCCCAAACGCGCCGCCAGACTGAAGGCCCGCGACCACGGCATTCCTCTGCACGCAGCGCTTGACCAGATTGCCGCGGCAGAAGGCTTTGTGAGCTGGAGCCTGCTGAGTTCGCAAAGCGGAGAAGAGGTCACCGACCCGAGCACCATCGGCAACCAGCTGCAACCCGGCGATCTCGTGCTGATCGCCGCGCGGCCTCGCCAGGGAAAAACGCTTCTGGCCCTGCAGATGGCGACGGCAGCTGCTGGGCCGGACCAGAAGGCCTATTTCTTCTCGCTCGACTGTACCCCTGCAGAGGTGCGCACGAAGCTCGATGCCATCAACGTGGCCCCCACTCAGTTCGCCGCCCAACTCGTCATCGACTGCTCTGACGACATTTGCGCCGACTACGTCATGCAAACGCTCGACACCGCGCCCCGCGGCACTTTGGCTGTTATCGACTATCTGCAATTGCTCGACCAGAAGAGATCGACGCCGGCGCTGCAACAACAGGTTACCGCTTTGGCCCAATTTGCCCGCACCCGCGGGCTCGTCATCGCCTTTATCTGCCAGGTAGATCGTGCCTTCGAGATGGCAGAAGCACCAATGCCAGACCTTGACGATATTCGGCTGCCCAACCCGCTCGACCTGACGATATTCGACCATGCCTGGTTTCTGAACAAGGGCACTGTGCACGGCCAGAGAATTCCGAAGAGCCAAGCGGCACCAAGCCACCGATAGTCCAAACGCCCAGAGGATGCCGATCCATTCGGCATCCCATTGTTTGTGCGCGCTGTGTTGAACTGGCCGCATGGACCTTGTCATAACCCCTTGCGACTGGGCGCGGCATCGGAATAATCGCGGAAACGATAAGGGATGGGGAACCATGGCTGCGCGAAACGACAATTCTGCGACCCGGCTGGACGATGCCGCACGGGCCGGCTGGCTCTACTATGTCGCCGGCAATACGCAGGAAGAAATCGCCAGCAAGATGGGAATTTCGCGCCAGTCGGCGCAGCGTCTCGTGTCGCTGTCTGTGAGCGAGGGACTGATCAAGGTGCGTCTCGACCACCCCATCGGCCATTGCCTGGACCTGGCCGAACGCCTGAAGAGCCGCTATGGCCTGGACCAGTGCGAAGTGGTGCCGTCCGATGCCGCCAGCAATTCGACAACGATTGGGGTGGCAGAGGCCGGCGCTGCCGAAATCGAACGCTGTCTGCGTAGCCCCGACCCGGTGATCATCGCCATCGGTACAGGCCGGACCCTGAAAGCGGCTATCGAACAGCTCCAACCCATGGATTGTCCCCATCACACGGTTGTCTCGCTGACCGGCAATATCGCGCCCGATGGCTCGGCCGCCTTCTATAACGTGATTTTCAACGTGGCCGACACGGTCAAGGCGCGCAGCTTTCCCATGCCCCTGCCCGTCATCGCTTCCTCGGCCAGGGAGCGGGAAATGCTCCACAGCCAGCCCATGATCGCCTCGACCCTGGATCTGGCCGCGCGCGCCAATATCACCTTTGTCGGTATCGGCCATCTGGGATCCGATGCGCCCCTGCTGCTGGATGGCTTCATCAGCGAAGCCGAACACAAGGCCCTGCTGAAAGCCGGGGCTATTGGGGAGATTTGCGGCTGGGTCTTCGATGCCGAGGGCCGGCTGATCGAGGGACTGACCAATGATCGGGTGGCATCGGCACCCATCCCCAGCCGCGAACAGGGCCGCGTCATCGCCCTGGCCATGGGCCCGGCCAAAGCCGCCGCCATTCGCGCCGCGCTGACCCGGCGTCTCGTCAATGGCCTGATCACCGATGAGCGAACAGCCGAATTGCTGCTGGCCTGACTCCATGCCCATGGCGCAAAGTCCCTTTCCGACGACGTGTTGACGCGCCGCCCGGCCTCGTGGTCACGAGAAAAGAGCGGAGTCCCGAGACGGCTGCCGTCCCTGAAACTAAAAACTGAAACGAACGCCTTCCCGGGAACGCTTGCCATTCGCGCATAGCGCTCATGGCCCTCTCGCCTCAAATAGCGCCACTGGCGCTATTTGGCCTTCGGCACGGATCGAAGCCCCTGTTTCAGGGGGAGGTTGGGTGGGGATGCTCCAAAAACCGTTTCGCCACCATTCTGTCCCAGCGCCTGGTCTCCGGGCGGCCTTGTATTTCCCGCATCCGGCGGTTCCGTCAGGCATTGGCTTTCAGCAACCATGCATCATGGTTGTCGAGAAAGACCTTGAGCCGCTCGCCATAGTCACCGGTGACCGCCTCGCGCACGCTCTGGCGGGCAGAAAGAGCCTTTCGCCACGCGGTCACGCGCGGCAGGCCCTCGAATACCCCGGATGGCGCAATAGCGTCGAACACGTCGAAATAGCGGAAGATGGGCGCAAAAACCGCATCGACCAGGCTGAACGCGGCGCCGGCAAAGAACGGCCCGTCGCCGAGCTCGGCCTCGACGCGACCGAACTTGCCGAGCAGCGCCTTGCGCTTGGCCTCATAGTTTAGAGCGTCCTTTGCCGTCTCGAAGCCCCAGAGGTCGGACAGGATGGACGAACCGAATTCTATCCAGCCCCGATGCTGCGCCCGCGTCAGCGGATCGGCAGGATGAAGAGCGGCGCCGGGCTGCGTGTCTTCGAGATATTCGCAGATGGCGGCGCTCTCAAACAACACGGCATCCGCGCCATCGTCCTGCCTGACGATCAGCAGCGGCACCTTGCCGAGCGGCGAAATGGCCGTAAACCAATCCGGCTTTGCCGCCAGATCGATATAGCGGCGCTCGAACGGCACACCTTTTTCGGAAAGAGCGATGGCGGCCCGCTGCACATAGGGGCAGAGATGATGGCTGATAAGGGTCAGTTTCGTATCGGACATGATGAAATCTCCTTGGGCGGCTCAGCGAAAGGCGGGCGAAGGGCGCAACGCGTAGCGGCCGTCACCGAATAGGAATTGGGCGACAGACAGGATGATGAGGTAGAGCGGATATTCCCAACCGCCATTCGGCGCGTTGAAGACCCAGCCGTTGCCGCCATGGGCCCAGATGATCGCGCCGGCCAGCGCCGGGATCAGGATCACGGCCACCCAACGCGCATAGATGCCCAGAACCAGCATCGCGCCACCAACCGCTTCCGCCGCGAAGGTGATATAGGCCAGCCAGCCAGGCAGACCGATCGATTCAAAATAGCCTGCCGTGCCGGCAAGGCCGAAGGTCAACAGCTTTAGCCCAATGGAATGGGCCAGATACATCACGCCCAGGCTGACGCGCAGCAGCGTGACCCCATAGTCCGTTAGCCGCTCTTGAGTCATGGAAAGTCTCCGTTCCGTAAATATATGCAGTTGCATCTATATGGCCGCTTGCCTTCCCGGTCAATATGCATGTAACTGCATCTATGTCCGATCACGCAGAGACTGAAACCCCGCAACCATCCCTGGCCGTCACCCGGGCCTGGATACGGCTCATGCGTGCCCAGCGGATCGTCCTTGCCGCGATCGAACAGGATTTGAAGGTGGCCGATCTGCCGCCACTGGGCTGGTATGATGTGTTGCTCGAACTGTCGCGGGCCACGGACGGCCGCTTGCGGCCCTTCGAAATCGAGGAACGCACCCTATTGGCGCAGCATAATCTTTCCAGGCTGCTCGACCGGATGGACAAGGCAGGTCTGGTCAAGCGCGAAGTGTTCGCTGAGGACGGCCGGGGACGCTGGGTCATCATCACACAAGCCGGCCGTGCCATGCAGGCGCATATGTGGATCATATATGCAAAAGCGCTGCAGCAGCATCTGGGCAGCAAGCTTGACGATGGTCAGGCCGAGCAGCTGGCCGGGCTGCTGGCGGCCCTATCGCAAAAATCCTAGACCCTTTCACATTGGGGCCGACGCGGCTCTATCGCCCCTCAACATTGAGCGAACAGAGGCGACGGCAGCGCAAGTCCGACTCAATGACCCGCCCTGGCGTTCCGGCCAAGGTCACTGCGGCAGACTACCGGGCATTCGCTACGCCAAATGACATGCGCCCAGAACGCACTACGGCGTAAAACGCGCAACTCCAATCTCTCTGACGCACGTGCCGCATGATCACAAGCAAAAACGCCGCTTGACTCCCTCGCTCGGTTGATGAACATTTGCTCATCGTCGAAGCAAATGCTCGCTTCGCATCTGGGAGGATTTTGATGAAACTGACACCGCTTCTCGCGGGCCTATTTTCGCTCGCACTCGTCGGCACCGCTTCTGCGCAGACGCTCACCATTGCCACTGTGAACAATGGCGACATGATCCGCATGCAGGGCCTGTCCGACGCCTTCACGGCGGAAACCGGTATCGAGCTCAATTGGGTGGTTCTGGAAGAGAACACGCTCCGCCAGAACGTCACCACCGACATCGCCACCAATGGCGGCCAATATGACATCATGACCATCGGCACCTATGAGGCCCCGATCTGGGCCAAGCAGGGCTGGCTGAAGCCGCTCGATGGCCTGGCGGCCGATGCCGATTATGATGTCGATGACCTGCTGCCGCCGATCCGGGACGGTCTGTCGGTCGATGGCAAGCTCTATGCAGCGCCCTTCTATGGCGAGAGCTCCTTCATCATGTATCGCACCGATCTGATGGAAAAAGCCGGGCTGGAAATGCCGGAGGCCCCAACCTGGGAATTCATCGGCGAAGCCGCCCGCGCCATGACCGACCGTGCCAATGACATCAACGGCATCTGCCTGCGTGGCAAGGCCGGCTGGGGCGAGAACATGGCGTTCCTAACCGCCATGTCCAACTCCTTCGGCGCCCGCTGGTTCGATGAAAACTGGATGCCGCAGTTCGATCAGCCGGAATGGAAGGCAACGCTGGACACCTATCTCTCGCTAATGGCCGATGCTGGTCCGTCCGGTGCATCATCGAACGGGTTCAACGAGAACCTGACCCTGTTCCAGCAGGGCAAATGCGGCATGTGGATCGACGCCACCGTGGCGGCCTCCTTCGTGACCAACCCCGATGACTCGACGGTCGCCGACAAGGTCGGTTTCGCCCTGGCGCCGGACACCGGGTTGGGCAAGCGCGGCAACTGGCTCTGGGCCTGGTCGCTGGCCATCCCGGCAAGCTCGCAGAATGCCGATGCCGCCGAGCAGTTCATCGGCTGGGCAACCTCCAAGGACTATCTCGAAATGGTTGCGGCGGAGGAAGGTTGGGCCAATGTGCCTCCGGGCACGCGCATCTCGCTTTATGAGAACCCGGATTACCAGGCCGCGGCACCTTTCGCCGACATGACCCTGGGCTCGATCTATGCAGCCGATCCGACCCATCCGACCGTCGAGCCGGTGCCCTATGTCGGCGTGCAATTCGTGGCTATTCCGGAATTTGCCGGTATCGCGACCAATGTGGGTCAGCTCTTCTCGGCAGCGCTGGCCGGGCAGATGTCGGCCGATGACGCCCTGGCTCAGGCCCAGGACGCCACCACCCGCGACATGACCCGCGCCGGCTATATCAAATAGGCCTCCTCCCGACGACGACCGCCCGACCGATCATTCCCTCAATCGGCCGGGCGGATTTTGGCAGCTTCGATGGGGGGCGTGAGGCAAATTCGCTCCGGTGGGGCGAATTTAGGTGAAAGGCCGTGAGCGCCATGCGCGAATGGCCGGCGCTGAGTACCACAACGGCAGACTCGCCCTCGGGCTTGACCCGAGGGCCACCATCGGTCCGGTGCGGGTTAAGAATGGCCCTCGGATCAAGTCCGAGGACGGCATGGTGAATGTGGAGAGATCGGTCCATCAGGGCACCGGCAAGGAGACCACCACGAATGGCAACCAGACAAACCCGAACCCTCGCCCGTACGATGATGGCACCCGCCGTCATCGTGCTGCTCATCTGGATGGCCGTGCCCCTGGCAATGACGCTGTGGTTTTCGTTCCAGAACTATAGCCTGATCAACCCGATGATGACTGGCTTTGCCGGCTGGGGGAACTACATCTATGTGATCGGCGATCCCAGCTTTACCCAGGCTCTGGTCAATACATTGCTGCTGGTCGGCGGAGTACTGCTGATCACCGTCATCGGCGGCACGTTCCTTGCGCTTTTGCTCGACCAGCCGATCTGGGGGCAGGGCATTTTGCGCATCCTGGTGATTTCCCCCTTCTTCGTCATGCCGCCGGTGGCCGCGCTGATCTGGAAGAACGGCTTCATGCATCCCGGCTATGGCATGCTCGGGCACCTTTATAAGGCGCTGGGTCTGCAGCCGGTCGACTGGTTCGCGCAATATCCGCTGTTCTCGGTAATCGTGATCGTGGCCTGGCAATGGCTGCCCTTTGCCACGCTCATCCTGCTGACGGCCTTGCAATCGCTGTCCGAAGAGCAGCGCGAGGCCGCCGAGATGGATGGCGCCAATGCGGTCAATCGCTTCCGCTATATCATCCTGCCGCATATGGCGCGGGCAATCACCATCGTCATCCTCATCCAGACCATCTTCCTGCTCGGTATCTTTGCGGAAATCCGCGTCACCACCGGCGGCGGGCCTGGCTATGCATCGACCAACATCGCCTTCCTGGTGTTCCGCACCGGCATCCTTTCCAACGACATCGGCGCCGGTTCGGCCGGTGGCGTGGTCGCCGTCATCATCGCCAATATCGTCGCCATCTTCCTGATGCGCGCCGTCGGCAAGAACCTGGACGCGTAAGGAGAAGTATCATGGCCCGCAGCGCATCCGTCCAGACCAAAATCGGCTTCACAGTACTCGCATGGGCAGTCGCCCTGCTGCTGTTCTCGCCCATCCTGTGGACCATAGTCACGGCGTTCAAGACCGAGGCCGAGGCCATCGCCGCCCCGCCGACCTTCCTGCCGCAAACCTTCACACTCGACAATTTCGGCGATGTGCAGGACCGTTCGGATTACATCAAGCACGCCTGGAACTCGATTGTAGTCTCGGTCGGCTCGACGCTTCTGGGCCTTGTCATCGCCATTCCGGCGGCATGGTCGATGGCCTTTGCGCCGACCAAGCGTACCAAGGACATTCTGATGTGGATGCTCTCCACCAAGATGATGCCGGCGGTGGGCGTTCTTATTCCGATCTACCTGATCTTCCGTGACCTGCGCCTGCTCGATACCGTGCATGGCCTGACCATCATCATGACGCTGATCAACCTGCCGATCATCATCTGGATGCTCTATACCTATTTCAAGGAAATCCCGGTCGATATCCTGGAAGCGGCCCGCATGGATGGCGCCGAGCTCTGGAACGAGATCGTCCACGTGCTCGTGCCCATGGCAGTGCCCGGCATTGCCTCGACCCTTCTGCTCAACGTGATCCTCGCCTGGAACGAAGCCTTCTGGACCATCACCCTGACCTCGGGCCGCGCCGGCACGCTGACCGCCTTCATCTCGTCGTTCTCATCGCCGCAGGGCCTGTTCCTGGCCAAGCTCTCGGCCGCATCCCTGCTCGCCATCGCACCAATCCTGCTGCTGGGCTGGTTCAGCCAGAAGCAACTCGTCCGTGGCCTCACCTTCGGCGCCGTCAAATAAGGACTGTAAGAAAATGGGTTCCATCACGCTCGAACACGTCAACAAGTCCTTCGGTGAAGTCGAAATCATCCCGGACATTTCATTGGAGATCAAAGACGGCGAATTCGTCGTCTTTGTCGGCCCCTCGGGCTGCGGCAAGTCCACCCTGCTGCGCCTGATCGCCGGGCTCGAGGACACCACTTCTGGCCATATCAAGCTCGACGGCGAGGATGTCACCGGCGCACCGCCTGCGCGACGCGGCCTCGCCATGGTGTTCCAGTCCTATGCGCTCTATCCGCATATGAGCGTGCGCGACAACATCGCCTTCCCATTGAAGATGGCCAAGACGCCGCAGGCCGTGATCGACCAGAAGGTCGAATATGCGGCGCGCACGCTGAACCTCGGCTCCTATCTCGACCGCCGCCCGCGGGCGCTCTCGGGTGGCCAGCGCCAGCGTGTCGCGATTGGCCGCGCGATTGTGCGCGAACCCAAGGCGTTCCTTTTCGACGAACCGCTCTCGAACTTGGACGCGGCGCTGCGCGTCAATATGCGGCTCGAAATCACCGAGCTGCATCAGCAGCTCAAGACCACGATGATCTATGTGACCCATGACCAGGTGGAAGCCATGACCATGGCCGACCGCATCGTGGTGCTGAACGCGGGCAATGTGGAACAGTTCGGCTCGCCGCTCGAACTCTACAAAAAACCCGCCAACCGCTTCGTTGCCGGCTTTATCGGTTCGCCCAAGATGAACTTCATCGACGGACCGGAAGCCGAAAAACACAAGGCTCATTCCATCGGCGTGCGCCCCGAGCATTTTACACTCTCGACCGCGGCAGGCGCCGGACAATGGGCCGGCACGGTCAGCGTGGCCGAACAGCTCGGCTCGGACACCTTCCTCCATGTCGAAAGCAATTTCGGCCTGCTCACCGTCCGCACCGATGGTGACCAGACCTTCAGCCATGGCGACAAGGTCTTCCTGACGCCCGACCCCGACCGCATCTACCGCTTCGATGCGGCGGGCCTGGCGCTCTGATCATGCACATCACCCCAGCATCAGTTGTGCCCGCCCTCCCCCTTGAGGGGAGGGTAGCGACGCCGCGCCTGAAAGGCCTTGGCAAAGCTGGGGAGGGGGTCGACCGTCCGACGCATACTGGCCTCAACGCTCACTGCATCACCCCCCACCCCAACCCTCCCCCTCAAGTGCGGAGGGAGCCACACGCACCGGCACCGAGCATTGATACATGACCACCAAACTTTCCCTCGCCACCCTGCCCGCGCTCACCGGCGTTGCGACACCAAAATACACCCGCGCCGATCTCAGCGCCGGCATTGTCCATTTCGGCGTCGGCAATTTCCATCGCGCACATCAGGCGGTCTATCTCGACGCCCTGTTCAATCTGGGCGAGGGACACGATTGGGCGCTGATCGGGGCTGGCGTACGCGAGGCCGATGAAGCCATGCGGCAAAAGCTGATGGCACAGGACTGGCTGACCACCGTGGTGGAGCAGGAGGCCTCCTCCAGCGCCGCCCATGTCACCGGCGCCATGATCGACTATATCCAGCCCGGCAACAGCGCGGAGGTCATCGCCAGGCTTGCCGATCCCTCCATCCGCATTGTTTCGCTGACCATCACCGAGGGCGGCTATTATATCGACCCGGCCAGCCAGACATTCGATCCGACCCATCCCGATATTGTCTGGGACGCCGCTCATTTCGACACACCGAAAACCGCGTTTGGGCTGATCCTTGCGGGTCTTGTCAAACGCCGCGCTGCCGGACTTGCGCCCTTCACCGTGATGAGTTGCGACAATATTCCAGGCAATGGCCATGTCACCGAAAACGCCGTTGCGGGCCTGGCCGCGCTAATCGATCCGGCACTGGCAGACTGGGTCACGTCATCGGTCGCCTTCCCCAATGGCATGGTGGACCGGATCACGCCCGCGACCTCGGACCGCGAAAGAAAGCTGCTGGCCGACCAGTTCGGAATCGACGATGCCTGGCCCGTGTTCTGCGAGAGTTTCAAGCAATGGGTGCTGGAGGACAATTTTCCGGCCGGCCGCCCGGCCCTCGAAAAGGTCGGCGTGCAATTCGTGCCTGATGTCGCGCCCTATGAGCATATGAAGATCCGCATTCTCAATGGCGGCCATGCCACCATTGCTTATCCCGCCGGTCTGCTCGACATTCATTTCGTGCATGAGGCCATGGAACACCCGCTGGTCGCTGCCTTCCTCAAAAAGGTGGAGGCCGACGAAATCATCCCCGTCGTGCCGCCAGTGCCCAATACCGACCTCAATGCCTATTTTGCCCTGTGCGAAAGGCGTTTCGCCAATCCCAAAATCGGCGACACGGTCCGCCGACTGGCGCTGGATGGCTCGAACCGCCAGCCCAAATTCATCATTCCCACCGCGCTCGATCGCATTCGCCACGGCCTGCCGGTGATGGGGCTGGCGCTCGTCTCCGCGCTGTGGTGCCGCTATTGCTATGGAACCTCGGAAAGCGGCGCGGCCATCGCCCCCAATGACCCGAGCTGGGACCGGCTCACAGCCCAGGCGCACAAGGCCAGGGACAATCCCAAGGCCTGGCTCGAAATGGGCGACATCTATGGCGATCTGGCCAAGGCGCCCGACTTCATCGAAGCGTTCACCAAGGCGCTCCATTCCCTGTGGATGCAGGGCACAACCCGCACGCTCGATGCCTATCTGGCCGACCAGCTCTAAGGCCGCAACTTCCCGGTCTTCATGCCGTTTCAATCGCGAAGGCCGGGAACATGCAGCCGCCTCTAGCCCCCTTCCGAACCATCCGCTAAGGTCCGCGCGGACCGAAAAAGAGAGGGCGGCGTGTCGCAAAACCTCCTGGTGGGAGTGGATGTCGGGACCGGCAGCGCCCGGGCGGGCATTTTCACGCGCGATGGACGCCTGCTTGGCCGTCACGAACACCCCATATTGATGCGACGCACCGACGCCAATTTCGCTGAACATGACAGCGAAGACGTTTGGGCCGCCGTCTGCACGGCTGTGCGCATAGCAATGGCCGAGGCCGGGGCGGCGCCAGAAGATGTTGCAGGCATCGGCTTTGATGCCACTTGCTCGCTCGTCGTGCGCGACGCGAAAGGCGCTCCGGTCACCGTCTCGCGCGACGGCGAAGACCGCTGGGACACGATTGTCTGGCTCGACCACCGCGCCCTGGCCGAAGCCGATGAATGCACCCGCACCGGCCATGAAGTGCTGCACTATGCCGGCGGCGTCATGTCTCCAGAAATGGAAGTGCCCAAGCTGATGTGGCTCAAGCGGCACCTGCCGCAAAGCTGGGCCCGGGCCGGGCAGATGTTCGATCTGGCAGATTTCCTGTCCTGGAAAGCCACCGGGTCTCTGGCCCGTTCGCAATCGACCCTGACTTGCAAATGGACCTATCTCGGCCATTCGGAACAGAAATGGCGGCACGATTTTCTGGCCCGCGTAGGGCTGGACGACCTCATCGACAAGGCTGCGCTTCCCCAAATCGCCAGCCCCGTTGGCGCTGATCTAGGCGCCCTGACAGCCGCCGCGGCCGAGCAGCTTGGGCTCACAACGCAGTGCCATGTCGGCGCCGGTCTCATCGATGCCCATGCCGGAGCGCTGGGGGTTCTGGGGGCCTTCACCGCCGATGTCGGCTCCATTGACCGGCACCTTGCGCTGATCGCCGGCACATCGAGCTGCGTCATGGCACTCTCGGCCGAAGATCGGCCTACAACGGGGGTATGGGGCCCCTATTATGGCGCCGTGCTGCCGGGCGTCTGGCTCAATGAGGGCGGGCAATCGGCGACCGGCGCCCTGCTCGACCATCTCATCCGCTGGCATGGTGCGGGTGGCGAACCGACACGGGACAAGCATCTGGCCATCTGCGAACGCGTCATGGAATTGCGGCAGACCGAGGGGCTATCCCTCGCCAAGCGGCTGCATGTCCTGCCCGATTTTCACGGCAATCGCTCGCCCCTGGGCGATCCATCGGCCTTGGGGGTCATTTCCGGCCTGACGCTGGACAGCGATTTCGATAGCCTCTGCCGGCTTTATTGGCGCACCTGCGTGTCCATTGCTCTCGGTGTGCGGCATATCCTGGATACGCTCAATACCAAGGGCTACGCCATCGACACCTTGCACATTACCGGCGGCCACACGCGCAATCCGCTGCTGATGGAGCTTTATGCCGACGCCACCGGCTGCACCGTGGTCGAACCATCGACGCCCGACGCGACCCTATTGGGCATGGCCATGGTCGCCGCCAATGCGGCAGGCCTTTATCCAAGTCTTGATCGGGCCTGTCTTGCCATGCAGCAGGGCGGCACCTCGCGGGCGCCCGATCCGGCGGCCCGGACGCAGTTTGACCGCGACTACCGTATTTTCCTTGAGATGACCCGCCAGCGTCAGGTGATCGACGGGTTGGAGTGAATGCCAAACGGTTCGGAGGGTTCCATGGCGTCAGCGGTGATTTTCGACTGCGAGTTTCTTTGCCTCGAAGGCTCCCAGCGCCGATTTTGGTGTGCCGCTCACGACCCCGATCCTATTGTCGCTCAAATCGGAGCCGTTCGACTCGGCCTTGAAGGAGATATCCCGATCCTAGGCACGTTTCGGGCCTATGTCAGACCCGTGGACCGCTTCGGTAATCGCTATGTTATCGATCAATTCTTCACGAAGTTGACCGGCATTGCGGACGCGGACATCGATGACAAGGGTATCCCTCTCCAAGAGGCTCTCTTGGCATTCGACCAGTTCTCAAGCGGAGATCTTTGCTGGTCCTGGGGTAAGGACGAACTGAACATGCTGGCCATCAGCTGCTTTGTCGCCGGGATCGCTCCCCCCATTCCGGCAACGCGGTTCGACAACGCAGTCAAATTGCTGCTGGCCGCAGGCATGCCCGTTGACGACCTTGCCAGAACGCCGAGCAATGAACACTCGAACTATTATGGTATCGAGCACCCGCCCCTGCGCGGCCACGACGCGCTCGATGACGCATTGTCGGTCAGCTATGCGCTTCAGCACCTTATGCGGGCCGGCAAGCTCAATCCGCATGTCCTCGCCCGCTGATCGAACGGCGCGAAAAGCAACGCTCTGCCCGCTATCCAAGCCCCACGATCCCCGCTAAGCTCTTTATCGGGAAGTCGAAATCCGTGGCCTGAAAGCGAGCGACAAAGCTGCATGTCGATCAAAGCCGCCATCTATCACCTGACCCATTACAAATATGACCGGCCTGTCGTTCTGCAGCCGCAGATCATCCGCTTGCAGCCTGCGCCCCATTCACGCACCAAAGTGCTCAGCCACTCGCTGCGGGTGACCCCCGAGCTGCATTTCGTCAATGTGCAGCAGGACCCCTATGGCAATTTCCTGACGCGTTTCGTCTTTCCCGAGTCTGTGACCGAGCTCAAGATCGAGGTCGATCTGGTCGCCGATATGACGGTCTATAATCCCTTCGACTTCTTCGTCGAGGAAAGCGGCGAGACCTGGCCTTTCCAATATCCCGAGGATTTGCGCGACGATCTGACGATCTATATGAAGCCCGAGCCGGCAGGGCCGCTGCTGCAGAAATTCCTCGATGGGCTCGACAAGAGCCCGAAAAACACCGTCACTTTCGTCACCGAACTCAATGCACATCTGCAAAGCGTGGTGAACTATATTGTCCGCCTTGAGCCCGGCGTCTGGACACCCGAGGAGACGCTTGGCAATGGCAAGGGGTCGTGCCGGGATTCGAGCTGGTTACTGGTCAACATCCTGCGCCATCTCGGTCTCGCTGCGCGCTTTGTCTCCGGCTACCTGATCCAGCTCAAGCCCGATCTGGTTTCGCTCGACGGACCGGCAGGCACGGACCACGATTTCACCGATCTTCACGCCTGGTGCGAAGTCTACCTCCCGGGCGCAGGCTGGATTGGCCTTGATCCCACCTCTGGCCTGCTGACCGGCGAAAGCCATGTGCCGCTCGCGGCGACACCGCATTACCGCAATGCCGCGCCGATTTCGGGCTTCGCCTCCTATGCGGAAGTCGATTTCGCCTTCGACATGCAGGTGACACGCGTTGCCGAGCACCCGCGCATCACCAAGCCGTTTTCGGACGAAAGCTGGGACCGGCTCAACGCACTGGGCAAAAAGGTCGACGAAAAACTCATCGAGCAGGATGTGCGCCTCACCATGGGGGGCGAGCCGACCTTTGTGTCCATCGATGATTTCGAAGCCGATGAGTGGAATGCCGGCGCAGTCGGTCCCACCAAGCGGCGCCTGGCCGATGAACTGATCCGCCGCCTGCGCCAGCGCTTTGCCCCCAATGGCATGCTGCACCATGGCCAGGGCAAGTGGTATCCGGGGGAAACCCTGCCGCGCTGGACCTTCTCGCTCTATTGGCGCGTCGACGGCAAGCCGGTCTGGCAGGACGAAAGCCTGATCGCCCGGGAAGGTGTCAGGACCAACGCCACGCATGAGGATGCGCGGAAATTCCTCGATGCTTTTGCGCGCAATCTCGGACTGACCGGCGAGACCATCGACGAGGCCTATGAAGACCCCGGCGAATGGCTGCTCAAGGAAGCCAATCTGCCGACCAATGTCGACCCCGCCAATTCCGAACTGGCCGATCCTGAGGCGCGCTCGCGCATTGCCAAAGTGTTCGAGCGCGGCCTGACCAATCCCACCGGCTATGTGCTGCCCGTGCAGCGCTGGAACGCCAAGGCCTCCAGCCCATGGCTGACGGAAAAATGGAAGACGCGGCGCGGCAAGCTGTTCCTGGCGCCCGGCGACAGCCCGGCCGGCTATCGCTTGCCCTTGAGTTCGCTCAAGCATTTGAAGGCCACGGACTTTCCGCATGTGGTGCCTATGGATCCGGGCGCGCCGCGCGGCCCCCTGCCCGATCCCGAAGAAATCCTGGCGCGCAGCAAGACCGGGCTTGAAACCGATCCGCGCGCCCAGGCCGCTGCCGGCTTTACTGCGGCGACCGAGCAGCAGGACATCACCGAACAGGTGATCAGCGAGATCGAGGGCGAGGTGCGCACCGCCGTCACCGCCGAAGTGCGCGAGCACCGCCTCTGCGTCTTCTTGCCCCCGGTGGAGGCACTGGAGGACTTTCTCGAACTGATCGCAGCCGCTGAAGCCGCAGCCAAGCAGATCGGCCAGCCGATCCATCTCGAAGGCTATGCACCGCCGCAGGACCCGAGGCTCAATGTTATCCGCGTCGCGCCAGATCCCGGCGTCATCGAGGTCAACATCCATCCCGCGTCAAGCTGGGATGATTGCGTGGCCACCACGGAGGCCGTCTACGAGGAGGCGCGCCAGTGCCGCCTGGGCGCCGACAAGTTCATGATCGATGGCAAGCATGTCGGCACCGGCGGGGGCAATCATGTCGTGGTCGGCGGAGCCACGCCGCATGACAGCCCGTTCCTGCGTCGGCCGGACCTCTTGAAATCGCTGGTGCTGCATTGGCAGCGCCACCCCTCGATGAGCTATCTTTTCTCAGGCCTCTTTATCGGCCCCACCAGCCAGGCGCCGCGGCTCGACGAGGCCCGGCACGATAGCCTCTATGAACTTGAAATCGCGCTGGCCCAGGTGCCCGCGCCGGGACAAGGCGAAGCCCCCCTGCCCTGGCTGACTGATCGCCTGTTCCGCAATCTGCTGGTCGACGTCACCGGCAATACCCACCGCGCTGAAATCTGCATCGACAAGCTCTATTCCCCCGATGGTCCGACCGGGCGGCTGGGCCTGGTCGAGTTCCGCGGCTTTGAAATGCCGCCCAATGCGCGCATGTCGCTGGCCCAGCAATTGCTGATCAGGGCGCTAATCGCGCGCTACTGGACCAATCCGCTCTCCGGTGACTTCACCCGCTGGGGCACCACCCTGCACGACCGCTTCATGCTCTCCTCATTCGTCTGGCGGGACTTCCTCTCCATCCTCGCAGACCTGCGCGAACATGGCTTTGAGTTAGAACCGGAATGGTTCACCGCCCAGCGCGAATTCCGCTTCCCCTTCTGTGGCGAGGTCGAGGCGGACGGCGTGAAACTGGAACTGCGACAGGCGCTGGAGCCCTGGCATGTCATGGGCGAACAGGGCGCCATTGGCGGCACGGTGCGCTTTGTCGATTCCTCGGTCGAGCGGCTCGAAGTCGGGCTCGAAACCGACAATCCCAAACGCTACACCGTCACCTGCAATCAGCGTCCCGTGCCGCTGACTGCGTCGGGCGTGAGCGGTAAAGCGGTTGCCGGTGTTCGCTTCAAGGCCTGGCAACCAGCCTCGGGCATGCACCCCACCATTCGCGTCCACGCACCACTGATCTTCGATATCTATGACAACTGGACCGGGCGCCCCATTGGCGGCTGCACCTATCATGTCGCCCATCCCGGTGGCCGTAATTACGAAACCTTCCCGGTCAATGGGAATGAGGCTGAGGCGCGGCGGCTCGCCCGCTTCGTGCCGCACAATTACACCCCCGGTGGCTATGTGCTGCGCCCTGAAAAGCCTGCGGACGAATTTCCGCTGACGCTTGACCTCAGGCGTCCGCCACGGTTCACGTAATCCATGACTTCGCGGAATCAGCAGAGCCGCGGCAAGCCTCCCGCCGGACCCAGCATCATCGCTGACTATCGGCTTCTCCCAGGCGTGCCGGACGAGATGATTGACCCGTCCGGCGCCGTTCGGCCTGGCTGGGACAAACTCATGTCGGCCTTCGACGCCCTGGGCCCGACCGAACTGGCCGCCCGCTTTGAACGCGCCGACCAATATCTGCGCGATGCCGGTGTCTTCTATCGCAAATATGATGGCGCCGAGGGCAAGGAGCGCGCATGGCCGCTGGCCCATATTCCGCTACTGATCGACGAAGCCGATTGGGTGCAGATCTCAAGCGGGCTGACGCAGCGCGCCGAACTGCTCGAACGCATCGTCGCCGATATCTATGGCAACAACACTCTGGTGCAGGAAGGCTTGCTCCCGCCCGAACTCATCGCCCAGAACGCCGAATTCCTGCGGCCCCTGGTCGGCGTCCATCCGGTCAGCGGCCACTACCTGCATTTCTGCGCCTTCGAATTGGGGCGTGGCCCCGATGGGGCCTGGTGGGTGCTGGGTGATCGCACCCAGGCACCCTCAGGCGCCGGTTTTGCACTTGAGAACCGCGTCGCCACCACGCGTGCACTTTCCGAAATCTATGCCTCGCTTAATATCAATCGCCTGGCCGGCTTCTTCCGCGGCTTCCGCGACACGCTCTTTGCCCAGGCGCGGCGAGATGGCGGACGCGTGGGCATTCTGACGCCCGGCCAGCTCAACGAAACCTATTTCGAACATGCCTATATCGCTCGTTATCTCGGGCTGATGCTGCTCGAAGGAGAGGACCTGGTGGTCGAGGACGGCCAGGTCATGGTGCGCACCGTTGCCGGCCTCAAACCTGTCAGCGTGCTCTGGCGGCGCCTCGACGCCAGTTTCGCCGACCCGCTCGAATTACGCTATGACAGCCACATCGGCACGCCCGGCATGGTCGAGGCCCTGCGCTCAGGCTCGATCTCCATGATCAATGCCCTCGGGACCGGCATTTTGGAGACGCGGGCGCTGGCCGCCTTCATGCCGCGCCTCTGCAAACACCTCTTGGGCACCGGGCTCGAACTGCCCGAAATCGCCACCTGGTGGTGCGGCCAGGGCGCCGAGCGCGAATATGTGCTCGACAATTTCGATAGCCTGATGATCGGCCCGGCCTTTTCCAATCAATTGCCCTTCGACGATCTGCGCGGCACCGCCCTTGGCGCCAGCATGACGGCGGAGCAGAAGGCCGATCTCAAGACCCGGATTGCGCTTGAGGGTGGGGCCTATGTGGGTCAGGAGCCGGTGCGCCTGTCCACGGCCCCGGTCTATATCGAAGGCAAGCTGGAGCCCCGCCCCATTACCCTGCGCGTCTATGCAGCCCGAACCGATAATGGCTGGACCATCATGCCGGGCGGCTTTGCCCGTGTCGGCTCCACCACCGACACGACGGCCTTGGCCATGCAGCGCGGCGGCCAGGCGGCGGACGTCTGGGTGCTCTCCTCGCAGCCGGTCGAGCAGGTTTCGCTATTGCCCAAAGAGGGTGAAAAGCTGGTGCGCAACTCGCCCGGCAGCCTGCCCAGCCGCGCCGCGGATAATCTGATCTGGCTCGGCCGCTATGCCGAACGCTGCGAGGCCACCGTGCGCATTCTGCGCGCCTATAATGCGCGGCTGGCCGAATTGTCCAAGCCGGACCTGCCCATCCTGACCCATGGCGCCGCCTTCCTCGAAACCGTCGATGTCGATGCCAATGAGGCCATGCCGCAGGGCCTCCTGGCTTCGATCGACAGCGCCGTGCACAGCGCTGGTCAAATCCGCGACCGTTTCTCGCCCGATGGCTGGCTGGCCCTCAACGATCTGCAGAAAACCGCCCAGCGCTTTGCCCGCCGGATCGCGGTGGGCGACGACGCAACCCGCGCCATGACCGTACTGCTGCGCAAGCTGGCGGGCTTTTCCGGCCTTGTGCATGAAAACATGTACCGCTTCGCCGGCTGGCGCTTCCTCGAACTGGGACGACGCCTGGAGCGGGCAATTCAGATCGCCCGCATCACCGGTTGGCTGACGGCCCCCGACGCGCCCGACGGTTCGGTGGAAATGCTGCTCGAAATCGGCGACAGCGTCATGTCGCACCGGCGGCGCTATTCGGTGACTGCGGGCGCCCAGAGCGCGATCGACCTATTGGTGCTCGACCCGCTCAACCCTCGCTCCGTGCTGTTCCAATTGGCTGAATTGCGGCACCAGGTCGAAGCCCTGCCCGGCGGCATTGATGACGAACAGCTTTCGCCCACAGCCAAGCTGGCCCTGCAAATTCATACCGATCTGGTGATTGCCGAAGCCGGCAGCATGACGCCGGAGCGCCTGGAACAATTGGCCCGCGATATCGGCATGCTGTCCAGCCTGGTGGCTGCGGCCTATTTCACCTGAGGCCGGGACAGATGCTCTACGATATCCGCCTGACGCTTGAATATGATTATGACTCGCCCGTGCATGGCGGCCGCCACCACATTCGCGTCGCGCCCGCCAATGTGCCTGGCCTGCAGCGCGTCATCGCCTCATCGCTGAACGTCGACCCGGCGCCGGCACGGCAGAGCGGCTTTCTCGACTTTTTTGGCAATTCGGTCACCGCCATCACCATGACCGAGCCGCATGACAAACTGACCGTGCGCCTGACCGCCCGGGTGCAGGTCGAGGACCTGACCCCGCCGGCCGATCTCTCGCCGCGACTCGATCAACTGGCCCGCGAGGTCGGGCAATATTGGTCTGTTGCACCCACCAGCCCGCAGCATTTTCTGGCGGCCTCGTCCCGCGTGCAGATCGTTCCGGCCATTACCAATTATGTACGCGAGGTGACTGCAGGCGAGCAGACCACGCTTGCCGTCGCCACCGCGCTTTGCATGGCGATCCACAAGGATTTCGAATACGACCCCAAGGCCACCGATGTGGAGACACGTCCGGCCGAGGCCTTTGCCTTGCGCAAGGGCGTCTGCCAGGACTTTGCCCATGTCATGATTGCCGGGCTGCGCGGCGTCGGCATTCCGGCTGGTTACGTGTCGGGTTTCCTGCGCACCAATCCGCCCCAGGGTCAGCCGCGTCTCGAGGGCGCCGATGCCATGCATGCCTGGGTGCGAGCCTGGTGTGGCCAGCATCTGGGCTGGGTCGAATTCGACCCCACCAATGCCATGATTGCCGGGCCCGACCATATCTCGATCGGCCATGGCCGCGACTATTCCGATATTTCACCCATTGTCGGCGTGCTGCGTACCCACGGCTCGCACGAAACCAAGCAATCGGTGGACGTGCTGCGCATCGAATAAGACCCGCAACGGAACCAAAATCATCTTCGCCTCGTTCTCTTGGCACGCGGGCCGGACGGCCTGCCAGGAAAGGTCCGGCCAATCCGGACCGCAGGAGAACGAGCATGAGCCAGGCAAAGTTCAGAACGTTTGAAACGACCCGGCGGCCAGCCGCAGCGGTCTGGAGCGACGACGCCCTGAGCCATCACCCGCATTTCGGTGAAATCGCCATGGCCCTTCTTCCCGCCTCCCTGATCCTGGCCACTGCCACCGCGCTGCTGGTTGCCCTGCTCTAGGGTCAAGACGGCAAGCCAGCCAACAATAGTTCCAGGAGGGTTCCATGGGTACGATACTTCTTATCATTCTTGTTCTTTTGCTGATCGGCGCGCTGCCGACCTGGGGATATTCACGTGGCTTCGGCTATTTCCCCTCAGGCATTCTCGGCGTCATCCTGGTTGTGGTGTTGGTCCTGATGCTGATGGGCAGAATTTAGCCGTCCCAATTCCCAAACGGGCACGCCAGGTCCCTCTGGTTTCCTCTGAAAAGGATTGTGCCCTTTGCGGGCCGATGGCCGCCCCCCTTTTCGGCCCGCGCCTTTCGTCCCGGCAAGCCCAAGTGCCTGTCGGGACATTTTTTCGTGCCATCGCCCCCGGAACTCGCACGCACGCACCGCGTTACATCGACAAGACAACAAGGAGTGTCCAATGGCTACGACCTCAGACATGGCCCCCACCCGCCGCAAATCCGGCAATGGCCGCAGCGCCACCAAGGCCGAAACCCGTGAACAGCAGCTCGAGAGCCAGGTCGTCCAACTGCAACACGACCTCAAGGCGATTTCCGAGACCCTGAGCAAGCTGACCGGCGAGAAGGTCGGCGAAGCGCGTTCCCTGGCCACCAGCGAAGTCCAGCATCTGCGGGAGCGCGGCCAGCAAATGCTGAGCCAGGCGCAGGACCAGATGGGCGAAACGGAAAAGCAGCTCAAAGATACCATTCGCGACAAGCCCCTTACGGCCGTGGTCGCCGCCGCCGGGATCGGCTTCCTCTTCGCCTTGCTCACCCGGCACTAGGCATCATGACCGTGCTCGCGCAGCTCGCGTCCCTGCTTGGGCTGGAACTTGAAGAAATGCTGGCAAAGGCGAAGTCCAACCTGCTGGTCTATGGGCTGATCGTCCTATTCAGCGCGGTGGCCTCCGGCTTCCTTATTGCCGCTGGTTATATGGCTTTGGCCGAACGGGCCGGTGCCATAGTGGCCGCCCTCATTCTGGCCGGCGGTTTTCTGGCACTCGCACTGGCGATCTATATTGGTGCATTTATTGCCAGCCGCCGCCGCCAGCGAAAGTTTGCGCAGCGGCGGCGTTCCGCTGAAACCGGCGCACTGCTCTCCAGTGCCGCTCTTGTCGCGTTGCCGCTTCTATCGAAGTCGCCCACGCTGGTGCGATGGGGTTTGCCCGCGGCGGCCATCGCCGCTTTCGCGCTATTGCGCGACAATGAAAAAGAAGACTGATGCGGCTGCGCGTCACGCGCGCCCGACCGTCTCGGTAACATTAGGCCGGATTACCGGCAAAGCCAGCGGGTGAATTTGCAGCGTCACGCTGGAGGCCAGGTCGATCAACTCCCCGTCGATTACCGCATGCGTCCCCTTCTTGCGCTTGGGAAAGCGCAGGACCAGATCGCGCACTTCGGTTTCGCTGACCGCCGGGTTGGCGCGCCAGCGCCCGGTCATGACATCGAGCACCAGGTTCAGCAATTCCCGGGTCGTCACGCTCTGGGCGATATAGACCCCCAACCGCCCCGAATTGAGTATCTGAGCCACCGGCACGGGACTCTCATCGAGCGGATTGTTCGACACGACCACACCCATTGCGGCCATCTGCCGGTCGCCTTTGCTGGTGTGCAACTCCACATCAAAACGCGGTGGGTTGACGGCCGAGGCAAAGATCGCCCGCAAACTGGCCAGCATCTTGCCCAACCGGCTGCTATAGGCCATGCCATTGCGGATGCGGACCAGGCGGGCGTGGATGCCGACGCCAAACTGATGGACGAAAGGCCGACCGTTGGCCGTGGCGATGTCCACGCGTTCCACGCTGCCCCGCGCTATGGCCCTGAGCGCGCCATCGAGATCGAGCGGCATGCCCAGAGCGCGTGCAAACAGGTTCATGGTCCCCGCGGGCAATACGCCCAATGCCTTGCCGCTACGATAGGCGACAGCAGCAGCAGCCGAAATGGTGCCATCGCCGCCGCCGGCGATCATTGCCTCGGCATCCGGATCATCGGCCGCCAAGCGCAGCTCCCGCTCAACGTCCTTGCCCGCCACGACATGGCATTCAAGCCTATGCCCATGGTCGGCGAACACCTTCTCCGCGCGGGCGCAGAATGTGTCGAGATCCATTGTTCTGAGCGTACCGCCATCCCGGTTCAGAATCGCGCGGAACTTCAAACTTCGTCATCCCGGGCCGGTGCCGCACTACCCAGTTCCGGCAGCAGGACCGTGACTTCCAGGCCCCCGCTTTCGACTGCGCGATATTCGGGCTCTCCGCCAAACTGGCTCGATAGCTGCCGCACGATCACCGATCCCAGCCCGGTTTCACCCATCTCCCCGTCCGGGGCAATCCCCACCCCATTGTCTTTGACCGAAAGCGCGGGAACATCGTCTTCGGTGCGCGCCAGCGTCACGAGGATTTCGCCGCGGCGGTCACCTGGAAAGGCATGTTTGAGCGCATTGGTCACCAATTCGCCGACAAGAATGCCCAGCGTGGTGGCATCGCGGGCGCCCACCTCTATTGGCGCAAGCTCGCTGCGCACGAGGACACGGCCGCTATCGATCTGGGTTTCGGCTATGTCCTCGAGAACGGCTGCGAGAAATTCGTCCGCACTGGCCGTTTCCAAGTCGTCGCCAAGCCGCAGCCGGCGATGGGCTGAAGCCACCGCATGAACGCGTGACCGCGCCGCTTCCAGCGCATTGCGGACGTCGTCGGACTGCGTCCGCATGACCTGCAGGGCCAGGAGCGAAGACACGGTGGCCAGCGAATTGCCGATACGATGATTGGTATCCTGAAGCAGCGCCTCGACGCGCTCCCTTTCGCGCTCGGCATGCGCGCGCGCCTCCTCGATATCGCGGGTGCGCTCGGCAATCTCCGCCTCAAGCGCCTCGTTCTGGCTGACCAGGCCCAGATGCCGTTGCGCCAGGGCACTGACCTGCCTCTGGCTGCGCATCAGCAGGGCATAGGCCAGAATGGCCGCCGCCGTCAGAGCCGCGATCAGCGCGCCAACCAGCCCGGTCCGGGTCTGGTCGATCTGGGCATTGCGGCTGGTCAGCTTGGCATCTTCCTCGGCAATGAAATCTTCCAGCGTCTTGCTGACCTCAGCCATCAGCCGCGCGCCCATGCCCGTTTCGGTCAGGGTCTGCGCTTCCGCATTGCGGCGCGTCGCTACCAGTTCCACGGTGCGGTTCATCTCGGCCATCTTGCTGGTGATATCGCCGGTAATGCTCGCCACTCGCGCCGCCTGGCCGCTATCGTCCGCCGTCATCTCCATCAACGCTGCGACACGGCGGTCCAGGCTGGATACGGCTTCACGATAGGGTTCCAGAAATTGCGGATCGGCCGTCAGCAGAAAGCCGCGCTGGCTGGCTTCGGCCTGGCTGAGCGCATGGGTCAATTCCCGCGCGGCATTGCGAACGGCATAGGTCTTGGTGATGTCATTGAGCTGCCGGTCGATGCCCTGCATCAGCATCAATGCGGCAAAAGCCGCCAGGCAAACCAGACCAAGCGACACCCACACGGCGAGACGCCTCGTTCCCCGCCGCGAAAGCCGCGGTCCATCGGCGATTTTTGACCGGCCAACCAGATCGCTCATTGCCCGCCCCCATTGCTGGCACAGATAGATGCCGGTGGAGCATTGACCTTAGGCGGTGGCAGCATTGAGGCCATCACTGCTAGATCAACGGGCGCATGCTTTCGCCCGGCCCCTCCCAGCCCGCGATGCGTGCCAGTTCCACTGCATCAAGTACCTCGCAACTCCGTCCTTGCCAGTGGATGAGACCCTTGTTCGAAAGCTTGCGCAAGGTCTTGTTCGTGTGAACGATGGACAGTCCCAATGTATCAGCGACATGCTGCTGGGTCAGCGGAATGGTGACCCGCCCTCCATTTAACCCGACCGAAACGGCCCGTTCATGAAGAAAGGCCAGGAGATAGGCCGCGCGCTCCAGGGCGGTGCGTCGGCCCAGGCTCAGCAGATGATCGTCCAGCATGCGCTCCTCGCGCGCGGCCAGCCAGGTCACGTCGAAGCCCAGTCCGGGATGATTGCGGAAAAGTTCGTCAAGCTGGTCGCGCTGAAAGACGCATAGGACCAGCGGGGAAAGGGCCTCCACCGAGTGCTCCATTTCACCGATCACCGAGCCCTGCAGGCCAACCAGATCGCCGGGCAGGATGTAGTTGAGAATCTGCCGGCGCCCGTCATCGAGCATTTTGAACCGAAATGCCCAACCTGACAGCAAGGTGAAAAGATGGGCGCTATGCGCGCCTTCGCTCAGAATGGTGGTGCCTGCCTCCGCGGTCATTTCCCCCGCTTTGAAGCTGGAAACGAATGCGAGTTCGCCAGGCGAGAAGTCGCGGAACACAGGGAGGCCGCGCAACGGGCATTGTTCACAGGACACTCTGCGACCCGATGAAGGGAGAACAAGACTCAATTGAAATGCCTGACGCTTTAGCTTTTGGAAACCAAACGCAGCAGCCTCAGCGCGCGTTCCCCGCATGTCAAAGTTAAATGACAGAACTGCCCCTGGGGGCGATCAGTGGCCTTCACCATCGGAAAGCGCAGCAATGTCGAGTAATGGGGCGATACTCATCGTCGAGACCGAATTCATCATCGCCCTGGGCATCCAGAATACCCTCCAGACCCTGGGCTTGTCGGAGGTCGTTCTGGCCAAGAGCCCTGACGAGGCCGCCGCCCTGCTGGAGGACTGGTCGATCCTCGCCCTGGCGATCGTCGAGATCGAAGTCGACAAGCCCGGCCTGATCGAATTTGCGCTGCAACTGGTGCGGCATGGGGTAACCGTCATCGGGCTCAGCGCCGATAGCCGACTGGTCGATGGTTTGCCAGAACTGCCCGGCATACCCATTCTCATCAAGCCGCTGCCTGACGCCGATCTGGCCCAGACCATCCGGTCCCGTCTCGATCAGAAGCTATGATTGCCGGACGTCACCTGCGCAGACACAGCGTCCGGACCATAATCGGACTCGCCGCTGATCTTGAGCAGTTCGGTCAGGCGGGTGCGCGCCCGGCTCACCCGGCTCTTCATCGTGCCCACGGCACAATCGCAGATCGACGCCGCTTCTTCATAGGAAAAGCCCGAAGCCCCAATCAGGATGATCGCTTCGCGCTGGTCATCGGGAAGCTTGGTCAGCGCCGCTTTGAAGTCCTCCAGATCCATCGATCCATATTGGGATGGGTGCACGGACAGCCGTTCGGTGAAGGCGCCATCGGTGTCCTGCACCTCGCGCCCACGCTTACGCATCTGGCTATAGAACTCATTGCGCAGAATGGTGAAGAGCCACGCCTTGATATTGGTGCCCATTTCGAAGCTGGACTGCTTGGCCCAGGCCTTCATCACGGTGTCCTGCACCAGGTCGTCGGCTTTGTCGTGCTTGCCGGTCAGCGATACGGCAAAGGCGCGCAGGCTGGGCAAGGTCGCGAGCATCTCGCGTTTGAACGAGGTTCCCTCGGCGCTCATGCGATTACTCTCCACCGCGATCGGCAGACTTGTCACTCTGAGCCTTTTCCGCGCTATCGAGCTTTTCGAGCAGATCCAGGAGCTGATCAGGCACGCCTTCGTCCTGAACTGCGCCATAAAGGGCGCGGAGCCGCGACCCGATATCCGAGGTCGGACCGAGCCCATCATCGGCCCGCCCCGCCTGCATGCGCACACGTTGCTGGGTCACCAGATTATCCTTTTTCATTCCGTATTCGACCGATCAGTCTTAATTTTCCGCGCTGTACCGTGGCCCCAATGCGCGAGCCAGGAGAAAAGTTCCCGCCCAATTGGAACTTTCTTTGACCCAACACGTTTTGGGCCTTCGTGAGGTAAAGAACAACAAGCGTCACCCGGGAGTTTTCGTCTATGTCCTTGTCCACGCGGATCGCACCGCATCTGCCCTATCTGCGGCGTTTTTCTCGCGCCGTTACAGGTTCGCAGACCTCCGGCGATGCCTATGTCGCCGCCACCCTTGAAGCTCTGATTGCCGACATCTCCCTATTCCCCGAGGCCAGCACAGACCGCATTGCGCTTTATAAACTGTTCTCCGCACTATTCTCCTCGACTGCCGTGAACGTGCCCCAGCCCGCTTCAGGCTTCGCCTGGGAACAGCGCGCCGCCGCCAATCTGGCCAACCTCGCCCCGCTGCCGCGCCAGGCCTTCCTGCTTGTGGCGGTCGAAGGGTTCAGTCACGCCCAGGGCGCCGAGATTCTGTCGATGAGCGAGGAAGAATTCGCCGGCCTGCTCGACGAAGCCTCGACCGAAATCTCCCGCCAGGTCGCCACCGAGATCATGATCATCGAGGATGAGCCCCTGATCGCCATGGACATCGAACAGATGGTCCAGAGCCTGGGGCACAAAGTGGTCAGCATTGCCCGTACCCATAAGGAGGCGGTCAACCTGTTCGACAAGACCAGGCCGCGCATGATCCTGGCCGACATTCAGCTTGCCGACGGCAGTTCCGGCATCGACGCGGTCAACGATATTCTCAACACCCATTCGGTGCCTGTTATTTTTATCACCGCCTTCCCGGAGCGTCTGCTCACCGGAGAGCGTCCCGAACCCACTTTCCTGGTTACCAAGCCGTTCAACCCCGACATGGTCAAGGCGCTGATCAGCCAGGCCCTGTTCTTTGACGAAGGATCAAGAGCTGCGGCCTGATCGTTCAAAAGGTTCAAAAATTAAAGGTCGGCGCAAGCCGGCCTTTTTCTTGCACTTTGGAACTGGCTTCCCTGACCAGGCGTTTAATAGACAAGTTTCCAAACTTGGAGTTTGTCATGTTGTACTATGCGCTTGTTTTTCTCGTCATCGCACTCATTGCTGGCGTTCTTGGCTTTGGCGGCATCGCCGGGGCATCCGCGGGCATTGCGCAGATTCTGTTCTTCCTATTCCTGGCGTTTCTGGTTGTCTCGCTGGTGGTGGGCCTCTTCCGCCGGACCTAAACAGAAACGCAGAGCACGACATAAGAGCGGCACCCCAAACGGCGCCGCTCTTGTTTATTCAAGGTGCGGGAAACCAGGTCCCGATCTGCCCGGTCGCCCAATAGACGGTGAGGCCAATCCACTCCCGCATCGCGGTCGAAGTCGTCACGAGATTTTCGACCGGATCGGCGAGGTCTAGCCCGAACATTTCCGACCCCGTGCTTCGGAAGTCGGTGGGCCAGGGAACCACATCAATGCCTTGCATCCGGAATAATCCGACGGACCGGGGCATATGAAAAGCGGAGGTGACCAGAACGGTCTGGCCAGCGCCTTGCTCCAGAATGTCCCGGGTAAAGGCAGCATTCTCGATCGTATTGCGCGAATGCGCCTCAAGGATCAGGCGGGTCTCGTCCACACCCTGTTCCACAAAAAAGCGCCGGGCGGTTTCGGCCTCGCTTTCCGCTTCTGGGCTAAGTGAGCCCCCCCCGCCAGAAAGCACGATCTTGGCGTTGGGGTAGCGACGCGCCAACCAGAGCGTCGTGGTCAACCGCTCGCCGGCGCTATTGAAAGCAACGGTCTGGCGAAAGGCGCTGACATGGGAATCGGTCGCGCCACCGAGCATGATAATGGCGCCAACGTTATCGGGTGGCGTTGCCGGCACGGCAAACCGGTTCTCCAGCGGTCCGATAGCGACGTAGCCCAGGCTTGTATAGCCAATCAGCCCCGTCAGTGTCAGCGCCAGCACCAGGGCGGCAATGGCACTCCTGCGGCGGCGCAAGACCAGCAGCACCAGGCCGGCCAGAACAAGCAGAAACAGGATGCTGACCGGCTGCGCGACCAGCCAGAACAGTTTGGAAACAACAAAGAACATGCGGCCCACAACCTCGCGCGGATGCGGGTAAATCCCGCTTTTTCGCTTGCTATCTCACAAGCTTCTGGTTTTCTACCAGACGGTCAAGATTGCCAGCGAAATAATAAGGCAGTCGCCAGTCAGGAAGCGTCCGTTACGGACCAATGGTGAGCATGAAGCAGGCAGCGCCCGCAAAAGCGGAGCCATCGCCGGTTGTAGAACTGCGCGACCTTCACAAGTCCTTTGGAGCCCTGGAAGTGCTCAAGGGCATTTCCTTTACCGCGCGCGAGGGGCAGGTCGTCTCACTCATCGGGTCGTCCGGATCAGGCAAGTCCACGCTGCTGCGCTGCATCAACATGCTCGAAATTCCCGATAGCGGCGACGTCCTGATCGACGGCGAGATGATCAGCCTCAAGGGCAATGGCCAGGGCCGCAGCATTGGCGACGAGCACCAGATCCGCCGCATCCGCTCCGAATTAGGCATGGTGTTCCAGTCCTTCAATCTCTGGGCGCATATGACGGTGCTGGAAAACGTCATGGAAGCGCCACTGATCGTGCAGAAGCGCGCCCGGCCCGAGGTCGAGGCCGAGGCCCGCGCCATGCTGGAAAAGGTTGGGATCGGCGCCAAGGCCGATGCCTATCCCGCCCAATTGTCCGGTGGCCAGCAGCAGCGGGCCGCCATTGCCCGGGCGCTTTGCATCAATCCCCGCGTCATGCTGTTTGACGAACCCACCTCCGCACTCGACCCCGAACTGGAAGTCGAGGTGTTGCGCGTCATCAAGCTGTTGGCCGACGAAGGCCGCACCATGGTGTTGGTCACTCATGACATGGAATTTGCCCGCTCGGTTTCGGACCGCGTGATCTTCCTGCATCGGGGCCTCATTGAGGAGGAGGGGTCGCCCGAAGAGGTCTTCGGCGCCACCAAATCGGCCCGCCTGAAGCAATTTCTCAATGCCGCCAGCCATAGCTGACACGCATGGAAAACGACCCGGAAAACCGGGCGCCACCACTAGACGAACAATCATACGGAGAACGACCATGAAGAAGATGATGTTGGCAGCCGCCGCTGTTCTGGCGCTGGGCACCCCTGCCTTGGCGCAGGACACTGTGCGCATTGCTACCGAAGGCGCTTACGCCCCCTGGAACTTCCTCAATGACGCGGGCGAACCAGCCGGCTTCGAGATCGATCTGGGCAATGCCATCTGCGAGACCGCCGGCCTCTCCTGCCAATGGGTCATCAATGACTGGGATTCCATCATCCCGAACCTGCTCGCGGGCAATTACGACCTGATCATGGCCGGCATGTCGATCACTGAGGAGCGCCTCGAGACCATCGACTTCTCGGACAACTACTTCCCGCCCGACCCGTCCAAATTTGTCGCCACCGCTGGCGCCAACCTCGATTTTGCCATGCTCTCGGGCGCCCGCGTCGGCGTGCAGGGCGGCACCATCCAGGCGGCCTATGCCGAAGAAAATCTGGGCGGCGCTAATACCATTGTCGCGTTCTCCACTGCCGACCAGGCCATGGCCGACCTTGCCGCGGGCAATCTCGACACCATCCTGGCCGATGGCGCCTATCTCGAGCCAGTGGTTGACGCCTCCAATGGCGCCATCGAGTTTGTCGGCGAAGACGTCATGATCGGTTCGGGCGTGGGCGCTGGTATCCGCAAGGAAGACGGTGAACTCAAGGGCAAGATCGACGCCGCTTTGGCCACGCTCAAGGCAGACGGCACCGTCGACGCGCTGATCGCGCAGTGGTTCGACGGCAAGGGCCCCTACTTCGCCGAATAATTTCTGACCTATCCGGCCTCTCCCGGTTCCACCGGGGGAGGCGCAACCGCGGACTGGCGGCATGATCGAAGACCTGACCTACTGGCTCAGCTACATCACTAATGGCAAGCACCTGACCTGGTATGCCAGCTTTCAGTTCACGGTCTATGCCGCCCTTCTCGGCGGCGCGTTGGCGGTGGTCTTCGGGCTGACCGGCGCAACGCTCAAGAATTCGCGCTTCTTTGTACTGCGCCTGATCGGCTCGATCTATTCGTCCATCGTCCGCGGCGTGCCCGATGTGCTGTTCTTCCTGTTTTTCCCGCTCGCCTTCGAGCAGGGCGTGGAGTGGTTGGTCGCAACCCAGGTCTGTTCACCCGAAGCCATCGCGGCCCAGACCGCGCTGTGGCCGCCTTGCCGGGATGCCAACTGGTTCCTGGGCACGACCGAATATCTGCTATTAGCCAGCGTCTCGCTCGGCCTCGTCTATGGCGCCTTTGCCACCAATGTCATTCACGGCGCCATGCGCGCCGTACCGGCCGGACAGCTCGAGGCGGCGCGCGCCTATGGCATGAGCGCAAGCCAGGTGCTCTGGCGTGTCCACATCCGGCAGATGTGGGTCTACGCCCTACCCGGCCTCTCCAATGTCTGGATGTTGATCATCAAGGCGACCTCGCTGCTCTCGCTGCTGCAGATCGCCGATATCGTGCTTTGGGCCGATCGTCTCGGAGCACCCAATTTCCTGCCCGCAGTCGGCCTGGTCCATGACGACTGGCGCTGGCGCTATTACCTGGTGCTTTTCGTTTTCTATATCCTGGTGACCTGGCTGTCCGAGCGCGCCTTCGAGGCCATCATGCGCCGCGCCGGGCGCGGCATTCTTTCCGAGGTACCGGCCTGATGCAGGGGTTCTTCAACGATCTGGCCATCATGGCCCCGGCGGTGATGTTCAACATCTATTTCGCCGCGGCCTCGATCCCGCTCGGCTTCGTCTTCGCCGTCTTTCTGGCGCTGGGCAAGGCCTCGTCCAACCCGCTGATCAACCGGTTGTCGCGTGGCTATATCTACGCTTTCCGCGGCTCACCGCTCTTCATCCAGCTTTTTATGTTCTATTCTCTGGCGCTGTCGCTCAATATCAGCGTCTGGCGGCCTCTGGGTATTTCCGGCTTTGTCCTGCACCCGCTTTTCGTGGGGCCGCTCGTGCTGGTGCTCAACACCGCTGCCTACACGGCCGAGATCTTCTATGGGGCGCTGCGGGCCGTGCCGCGCGGCGCCGTGGAGGCCGCCAGGGCCTATGGCATGAGCCGCAGCCAGCAATTCCGTCGGGTGGTCTGGCCCAACCTCATCCGTCTCGCCTGGCCGGCCTATACCAATGAAGTCATTTTTCTCTTCCACTGCACGGCCCTCATCTATTTCGCCCTGCCCGTGATCGGGCCGCAGGCCGACCTGATGATCACCGCCAAGACCCTGTTCGAGCGCGATTATAATGCCTTCCTGCATTTTTCCGTGGCGGCACTCTATTTTCTCGCGGTCTCGCTGGTGGTTTTCTTCCTGTTCGGGCTGGTCTATCAGCGGCTGATGCGCCATCTGCCACCGCAGCCCGGCCTGCGCTACGTCCCTAAATGGTTCCGCTAAGACAATGACTTTCCAGCAGCATTCGAGCGTGCTCACCGGGGACGCTCCGGGCCAGACGACCACACTTTACTGGTACACCGCCGGGCCCGAAGATGCCCCGACCAAAGTGCATCTGCAGGCCGCGCTTCACGCCGACGAACAGCCGGGCACCATGGCGCTGCATCACCTGCTGCCCATGCTGCGCGATGCCGATGCCGCCGCAAAGCTCAACGCGCGCTTTGTCGTCTTTCCTTCGGTCAACCCGCTGGGCCTGGCGACCCGCCTATTGCGCCGCCATATCGGCCGCTATGATCTTGAGACCGGCGTCAATTTCAATCGCCGCTGGCCTGATCTCTACCCGGCGATTGCCGGGGATATTGCGGGAAAGCTGACCGGCGATCCGGCCGAGAACCTGCGAACCATTCGCGGCGCCGTGGGGGCATGGATCGACCAGCAGCAACCGGCCACGGCGGCACAGCGGCTCCGCCTGCTGATCCTCAAATCCGCCCATGACGCAGATATCATGCTCGACCTGCACTGCGACGATGAGAGCCTGAAACACATCTTCACCTCGCCCGACCTCATGCCCGGCCTGCAGGACCTGGCCGATCGCATGCAGGCGGCCGCAACCCTGACCGCCGAAGACAGTGGCGGTGGCTCCTTCGACGAGGTGCTGCCCAATCTCTACCGCAAGGCCCAGCGCGCCAATCCAGACCTTCCCATACCCATGGGCGCCGAAACCGCGACGCTGGAATATCGCGGCCAGGCGGACACTCACGACGCTATTGGCCGTGAAGATGCGCAAGGGCTGTTCGATTTCTTCGCCGGCCGCGACCTGATCGTTGCCACGCCCGAGCCAGCCACACCCGCCCCCGGCCCCACTCCTTTCGAGGCTACAGAAGTGCTGCGGGCCGACCGGCCGGGCCTATTGGCCTACCGCGTTGCCCTCGGCGACCGGGTCAAAAAGGGTGACATCGTGGTCGACATCATCGCCATGGATGGCCCGGATGCCTTCCTGGCCCGCACACCGCTGCACGCAGGAACAGATGGGTTCATCCTCTCCCGCGCCAGCGCCAAATATGTCGTGGCCGGGGCCTCTGTGGCCAAAATCGTGGGCACCGAAATCCTGCCCATGCGCGCCGGCGGCTATCTGCTTGAGGACTGACGTCCAGTTAGTCAGACCGCGGCGGGCCAGTTGAGGGGTTCAGCTTCGCGTTATTGCCGACAAGTATTCACCCCACGCTCAGCGCCCCGTCAATCCCCATTGCGCATGCTCAAGCGCAGTCATGACACCGCGCAGTTCGGCGAGCCCCTTCATACGGCCAATGGTGGGATAGCCCGGCTGGGAGCGTCGACCCAGGTCGTCAAGAATATCCTGGCCATGGTCCGGGCGCATGGGGATTTCCCAATCCCTGCGCCCCTCGGCCTTGCGGCGGCGCTCCTCGGTCAGAATAGCGGCGATTAGAGCCACCATATCGGTGTCGCCGCCTAGATGCTCCGCCTCATAGAACGATCCGGCAATGTCTTGGCCATCGCGTTTCACATTGCGCAGGTGCAGGAAATGCACCTTGGGGCCGAAGCGCTCCATCATGCCGGGCAGGTCATTGTCCGGCCGCGCCCCCAGCGAACCGGAACACAGCGTCATGCCATTGGCGGGGCTGTCAACGGCGTCGAGAATGTACCTGTAGTCCGCCTCGGTCGACATGATACGCGGCAGGCCCAGAAGTGCGAATGGCGGGTCGTCAGGGTGGCAGCAGAGCCTGAGGCCGAGATCTTCGGCCACCGGCACCACCTCTTCGAGGAAATTGACGAAATGCTCGCGCAACTGCTCGCGGCTGATCGCGCCATATTCGTCAAGATGGGCCTGCACGTCAGTCAGTGTCATGGATTCGGTCGAACCCGGCAGACCCATGGTGACATTGCGGGCCAGCTGCGTCTTGTCGTCCTCGCTCATGGCGACGAAACGCCGTGCCGCTTCATCGGCAATGGCATTGGTGAAATCGACCGCCGCCCCCGGGCGCTTGAGGATATGAATGTCGAACGCCGCGAAATCATTGATATCGAAGCGCATGCAGGAGCCGCCATTGGGCACCGTCCACCTGAGATCCGTGCGTGTCCAATCCAATACCGGCATGAAATTGTAGCAAATGGTCTCGATGCCGCTCTCTGCCAGATGCTTCATCGAAATCTTGTAATTGGCGATATGCTCGCGCCAGTCGCCCTTCTGCTTCTTGATATCCTCGCTGACCGGCAGGCTTTCCACCACATCCCAGGTCAGGCCCGACGCCGACCCGTCCTTGCGGGTGGCAATCTCGCTGTGACGCTTGGCGATTTCCTCTTGGGTCCAGACCACACCATTGGGCACATGGTGCAGCGCACTCACGACGCCCGCGGCGCCGGCCTGGGTAATATCGTCTATGCTGGTGAGGTCCTTGGGGCCGAACCACCGCCACGTCTGTCGCAAGTCAAAACTCCTCTCTTGTATGGAAGTTCAATGCCACATCTGGACCTGCTTCGGAAGCCTCAATCATTGGCCAGCGCGATGAGCGTATCGACGTGGCATGGGGTGCCCGCCCGGCACCAGCAAGCCAGGTTTTTGCCGCCCAGCGCGTGTCGAATATCGGCGTGTGACGGACGCGGGCGATCCGCGTCGATTTCACCCGCCATCCAACGCGCATGGCGCGCCACGGCCTCGGCCTGCGCCGCATCCTTGCCAAGGCCGGTCTCCGCCATCACGGCGGCAATGGTGAAGGGATTGCCCCAGGGCCCCGGCCGCGCGACAGATTGGGCCGGTAATCCGTTGAGCGCCTGGGAGGTCGCCTGCAGGTCAAAACCCGCCCGCCGCGAAAGCACAATTCGAGCTGGTCTCATTTGCGCATATTCCTATCATAGACGAATTTGGGCATTTCCCACTTTAGCACCAAAGCCAGAACGCGCAGCGTAAAGCCGCTGGCAATGCCGACCAGCACCATCAGGTCGCCCGGCATCTCGTTGACAAGGCCCAGATAATAGATCGTCCCGGTCACCAGCGAGACCGTCGCATAAAGCTCGCCCTGAAAGATCAGTGGGATATCGTTGCACAACACATCGCGCAACACGCCGCCGGCCGTCCCCGTGACCATGCCGGCGACAATAACGATGATGGGATGCACACCCGCTTCAATGCCGATATTGCAGCCAATAACGGTAAAGACCACCAGGCCCAGCGCATCGAGCAGCAGAAACGGCCATTTCAGCCGATCCACCAGCCGCGCCAGCGGAATTGTCAGCAGCGCCGCCCCGCAAACCAGCAACAGAACATAGGGGTTTTTCACCCAGATCAGCGGGTAGTGATCGAGCAAAATGTCACGCAGGGTGCCCCCACCCAATGCGGTCACACACGCGATCAGACATACCCCGAACCAATCCATATTGCGCCGTCCCGCTGCCAGGGCCGCCGTCATGGCCTCCACTGTTATGGCGATGTAAAAGGCGATGAGCAGCATGGCGCATTTTCTCCGATGCGTCGAAACCGGGTTGCCCGGACGAGCTTAGCCCATCAGGATTGACCCGTCGCCTCTACCCCAGGCAAGCCCCATGCGCCAACCTCGCACTGTCCAAGCCCTTGAAGCATTCGGCCGCGTCCGCTTGAGCGACAGCTTCTTCATGCGCGATTTTCTCTATTCCGAGATTGCCGCCATCAATGGCTTTCCCAACCTGCCGGACGACCCCGATCTAGCCATTATGGCGGGACGGCGCCTGTGCGAGGACCTGCTCGAGCCGCTTCAAGCACGTTTCGGGCGTCTTTCGGTCCGCTCAGCCTATCGCTCACCCCAGGTCAATGGCTTCGGCAACGCCCATAAGCTCAACTGCTCGACCAATGAGAAGAATTTTGCCGGCCATATCTGGGATCGGCGCGATGAACAGGGACGCATGGGCGCCACCGCCTGCATCGTCGTCAACCGCTTCATTCCCTATTACGAGCGAACCGGCGATTGGGAGGCCATGGCCTGGTGGGTACATGATCACCTGCCCTATTCCGACATGGAGTTTTTTCCCAAATTCGCGGCCTTCAACCTGCAATGGCGCCAAGACCCGGCGCGCTCGATTTATAGCTTTATCCCACCCTGCCGCGGTCGCCTGACCAAGCCGGGCATGGCCAATTGGGCGGGACGGCACGAGGGAGCCTATGCATCGATGCTGGATGAGATCGGCTAGATGAAATCCTGCCGCATGGGCGTAAACACATCCACCAGGCGGCCCTTCTCCAGCGCCACGACACCATGAACCAGGCCCGATGGCACAATGAAGCTACCGCCCTGTCCGACCACTTCGGTCTTGCCGTCGATCGTGACCTCGAAGCTGCCCTCGATAACATAGCTGACCTGGATGTGCGGGTGGCTATGCGGCGCACCGACAGCGCCCTTCTCAAAGCCGAATTCGACCTGCATCAGCTCCGGAGTATGGATCAGCACCCGTCTTGTATTGCCGGGGGCCAGTTCGGTCCACCCGGTGGCATCGGGCTGCGCAAAAAACATCTGTTCAGTCATTTTGATTACCTCGCCAGCCAGCCGCCATCGACCGGAATGACGGCGCCATGCATGTAGTTGGAAGCCGGGGCGAGCAGGAACACCGCCGCATCACCAATATCGGAAGGCACGCCCCAGCGGCCCGCCGGAATGCGCCCCAAAATGGACGCCGACCGGTTCGGATCGTTACGCAGGGCCTCTGTATTATTGGTTTCGATATAGCCTGGTGCCACCGCATTCACATTGATGCCCCTGGCGGCCCATTCATTGGCGAGCAAGCGGGTAATGCCCAGCACCCCACTTTTTGACGCCGTATAGCTGGCGACGCGAATGCCGCCCTGAAAACTCAGCATGGAGGCAACGTTGACGATCCGGGCATTGCGTTCCGCCCCAATGGCCTTCCGCCCCAGGGACTGGCTAAGGAAAAACATCGTCTTGAGGTTGATATCCATCACCGAGTCCCAATCGTCCTCGGTAAAGTCCAGCGCATCCACCCGCTTGATAATGCCGGCATTGTTGACCAGCCCGTCGATTGGGCCGTGCTTGTCCCAGACCGCGTCGAACATGACCTGCGCATCGCGGGTCGAGCCGAGATCGGCCTGCACGGCGATCAGCTCGGCGCCAATAGTGGCCATTTGAGCGACGGTCTCATCCATGGGCGAGCGGCCCACTCCGATGACCTTGCCGCCGGCCCGACCGATGCTGAGGGCAATGCCCTGACCGATGCCGGTATTGGCGCCGGTGACCATCACGGTCTTGCCCGCAAGGGAAAAAGCGCTGAGATCCATCAGCGCAGATCCGTCATTTCGACTTTCTCGACATCGGTGTAGTCGACATTGTCACCGGCCATGGCCCAGATGAAGGTATAGGCGCCGGTGCCCGCACCGCAATGGATCGACCATGGCGGGGAGAGGATCGCCTGCTCGTTGCGCACAATCAGGTGGCGGCTCTCATCCGGCTCACCCATTAGGTGCACCACGAAGGCGTCCGGCTTGAGATCGAAATAGAGATAGGCCTCCATGCGGCGGTCATGCACATGGGCGGGCATGGTGTTCCACACCGAACCCGGCGCAAACTGGGTCAGCCCCACCACGAGCTGGCAGGTTTTGACACTGTCCGCATTCACATATTGGAAGATCGAACGCTCATTGGCGGTTTCATTGCTGCCCAGATCCAGCCGCTTGGCATTGCTCTTTTGCAGCAGCGTCGTTCGATAGCTGGCATGCGCTGGCGCGCTCAGCAGATAGAACTTGGCGCCCTCGCCGGCAAAAAGCACATCCTTTGCGCCCATGCCGATATAGAGCATGTCGCGCGGCCCAACGGCATGATCGGCCCCATCGGCAGAAATCGTGCCCGCCTCACCGATATTGACCGCAATCATCTCCCGCCGGTCGAGGAAATTGGCCGTGCCGGTCGGCTTGATGGCATCGAGTTTGAGCGCGCCACCATTGGGAACGGCCCCACCCACCGCCATGCGGTCATAATGGGTATAGGTCCAGCGCACCTCGCCGGCGGCAAACAGGTCGTCGATCAGGAAATTCTCCCGCAATTCGTCCGTGCCCATGGCCGCGGCCGCGGAAGGGTCGATAGCAAAGCGAATGTCGAAATCGGTACTCATGAAAATGTCCTACTTTTTGAGGCTTTGTTCCGCCAGGCGGGCCCGATACCGCTCCTGGCTACGCGAAAGGTGATCGCGCATGGCTTCGCGCGCGCCATCGGCGTTGCGGGCCGCAATCGCGTTCAAAATGCGCCGGTGTTCTTCGTGCAATCCCGCCTGATAATCATGGGTCAACACGCTTTCGGTCCCCCATGGCGAAGCGACATCGCAAGGTATGGTACGGCTGCCCAGCGCATCGAGCACTTCAAGATAGAAGGGATTATTGGTGGCCGCAGCGATGGCCCGGTGAAAGGCGAAATCCGTTTTGCCGGTGGGATTGCCCTCGGCCAGGAGCCGGCCGAATTCATTCCACGCCTCGTGAATGGCGGCCACCTGGCTGGCACTATGCCGCTCTGCCGCAAGACCGGCAGATTCGATTTCAATCCCCATGCGCACTTCGAGCACATTGAGTGCGACGGAAATCTTGTTCGAGCCCTCGCCCGCAATGGTGCTGAACGTCGAACTCGCCTGCGCCATCACGAAGACGCCGGCACCCTGGCGCGGCTGCACCATGCCATCGGCGGCAAGCGCGGCAATCGCCTCGCGCACCACCGTGCGGCTGACCCCGAATGTGGTGGTCAACTGGCTCTCGGTCGGCAGCTTTTCGCCCGGGCCGAATTCCCCCGCGCCGATGCGCTTGCGCAGCGCATCGACGACCATTTCAGCCAGTTTTGGCTTGCGGTTGGGAAGGGAAAAACCAGTCACGGACATGGCATCACCGAAACACGCCCGGCAGCCACAGCGACAAGGCGGGAATATAGGTGACCAGTGCCAGCACCAGAATGCCCGCCAGATAGAACGGCCAGACGCTGCGCATGGCAGCCCAGATCGAGATCTTGCCCACGGCGGCAGCCACGAACTGCACCGGTCCCAGCGGCGGCGTATTAAGGCCAATGCCCAGATTGAGGATCATGATCACCCCGAAATGCACCGGGTCGACGCCGAAGCTGGTGACCATGGGCAGGAAAATGGGAGTGGTGATGATGATCAGCGGCCCCATATCCATAAAGGTGCCCAATATCAGCAGGAGCACATTGATCAGCAGCAGCACCATCAGCGGGTCGGACGTGAGCTGGCCGACAAACTCGGTCAGGATTGGCGCCACCTTGAGATAGGCCATCAACCAGCCGAACGAGGCGGCCGCGCCGATGATGAACAGCACCATGGCTGTGGTCCGCACCGCGCCAGTCACGCAATGGACGAAATTGGACCAGTTCATCGTGCGATAGACCAGCAGCGTCACCAGGAACGCGTAGATCACCGCAATGCACGAGCTTTCCGTGGCCGTGAAGATGCCCGAGCGCACACCGCCGAAGATAATGGCAATGAGCAACAGGCCCGGGATGGAAATCAGGAAATATTGCAGGGCCTTGCTGAACCCCGGAAACGGCTCGGTCGGATAGCCGCGGCGGCGCGCAACCACATAGGCGGTGAACATCAGCGCCAGGGCCAGCAGCAGGCCCGGAATGACGCCGGCGGTGAACAGATCGGCAATCGAGATACGGCCGCCACCGGACAGCGAATAGATGATCATATTGTGGCTGGGCGGCAGCAGCAGCGCAATCAGCGCCGCCATTGAGGTGACATTGACTGCATAATCGGCACCATAGCCACGGGCCTTCATCTGCGGGATCATGATGCCGCCCACCGCGGCCGCCTCGGCAACAGCCGAGCCCGAGATTCCACCGAAAAGGGTGGAGGCCACCACATTGACCTGGCCCAATCCGCCCCGGATATGGCCCACGACCGCCCCGGCAAAGGCGATGATCCGCGCCGCAATGCCGCCGCGCATCATCAGGTCGCCGGCGAAGATGAAGAACGGAATGGCCAGGAGCGTAAAGGGCGAGACGCCCGAATTGAGCTGCTGGAACACCACCACAGGCGGCCGGCCCAGATAGACGATGGTGGCAAAGCTGGCAATGCCGAGGGAAAAGGCGATAGGCGTGCCCACCACCATGAGCAGGCCAAACGTGCCGAAGAGAATCCAGTATTCCATTTTGCCTAGGCCTCGTTGACGGCGTGTTCGGTGGTTTCGGCATCGACCGGTTCACCGGCAAGCCTCAAAGCCATGCGCTCGGCAATGAACAGGCAGATCAGAACGCCGGACACCACGATGGGAAGATAGGTGAAGGTCTGCGGCAGGCCGAGCACGGGGATGCGTACGCCCCAGCCCCGAATGGCCAGTTCCAGCCCATACCAGACCATGCCGAAAGCGAAGGCAAAAATGGCAATGTCGCTGATACCGCGCAGCCAGGGCTTGGCACTATTGGGCAGCGCATAGAGCAGCACATCGAAGCCCATATGGAACTTCTCGCGCACGCCGACCGCGGCGCCCAGGAAAATGAACCAGCTCATGATCATGATCGAGGCGCCTTCCGTCCATGGCGGCGAGGCATTGATCACATAGCGCATGAAAACCTGATAGGCGACAACGATGGTCATGACGACCAGGCCTGTTCCCGCAAGCCAAAGAGCGGCAGTCGATATCGCGCCAAACACGCGGCTAGCTGCCAGGAGCCCGTTTTTCATCGGCTCATTCTCCCAGATAAGAGCCCGGGCCGGCCGCAAGCCGGCCCGGAAAATCGCATCAGCCCTCAGTGGCCTGAATGCGGGCGACCAGATCCTGCAGCTTGGGATCGGTCACATATTTTTCGTAGACCGGCTTCATCGCATCGATGAAGGGCTGCTTGTCGACCTCATTGATGGTCACGCCCAGGGCCTCAACCTTGGCCTTGGATTCGACTTCCTTGGCGGTCCAGAGCTCACGCTGATAGGCCACTGATTCCTTGGCGGCCTCGCGCATGGCGGCCTGGTCTTCGGCGCTCAGACCGTCCCAGACGATCTTGGAGACGACCAGCACTTCGGGCACCATCAGGTGCTCGTCCAGCGAATAGAACTGGGCGACTTCGGCGTGGCCGGCGGTGTCATAGCTGGGATAGTTGTTCTCGGCGCCGTCGATCACGCCGGTCTGGATGCTCGAATAAACTTCGCCATAGGGCATCGGGGTGGCATTGCCGCCCAAGGCGCCGACCATGTCCACGAAAATGTCCGAGCCCATGACACGGAATTTGAGGCCTTCCATGTCAGCAGGCGAATTGATCGGCTTCTGGCTGTTGTAGAACGAGCGGGCGCCGCCATCGTAGTAAGCCAGCGCGACCACATCCACGGCGTCGAAGGCGGCCAGGATTTCCTCGCCGATCGGACCGTCGAGCACATTGTGGAAATGCTCGGCGGAGCGGAAGATATAGGGCAGCTGCGTGACGGTCGCTTCAGGCACCTGGGTGCCGAAGGCGCCGATGGAGATTCGGTTGAGATCGATGACGCCGAACTGGGTCTGCTCGATCGTGTCGGCTTCCTGACCGAGCTGGGCCGAGTGGAACACTTCCACCGAATAGCGGCCGTCGGTTTTTTCGCTCAGCAATTCGCCGAACTTCTTGACCGCCTCGACAGTCGGATAGCCGTCCGGATGCGTATCGGACGAGCGCAGCACCGTCTGGGCGCTGGCCGCCGAAACCATAAGTGTAGACGCGACGACGGCAGCAGCCGCCATCTTAGGCAGATGAAACATAGTTGTCCTCCCAATGAGTTACTGGCAAGGGATGGGCCGGCCCGAACGCCGCTGCCACCGATGCCGCAGATGCACGGACGAGATATTCTCCCCTGATCCCAAGACCCGCAGTCGCATGTTCCAACGTCCGCGTGCCTGACGTCAATCTTGTATGGAAGATGAAAATCCGTGTCAACACATCTTCCATACCAGTTTCGTTTCTATGCCGCACCACGAGCTGCGCGACCGGGAATCCGGCCATATCCGAACCGGATTCGGAACACTCCCCTCCATCGATCCTGCGCCGCCTCCAGAAAGAAGATAGGACAGCAGGACCGCGTGCAGGATGACGCTATGCGTCCCCGATCAATCAGTCAACATACAACTTTTGGAACGTTGTATGATGACTTTTCACAAGGTACCTTCTCGGCCACAAAAAACCTCCCGGAGCCGAGGCTCCGGGAGGTTGCTCTATATGGCAAAGGGCCGTTCGCAGAACGGTCCGCGACTAGATGTGGATGGCACCGTCGCCGAGCGACAGCGCGGCCTCGCGAATGGCTTCGCTCAGGGTCGGGTGCGCATGAGTGGTCCGCGCCAGATCTTCTGAGGCGCCGGAGAATTCCATCAGCGTCACCAGCTCATGGATCATCTCGCCAGCATTCTTGCCCACGATATGCGCGCCCAGCACCCGATCGGTCTCGACATCGGCAAGGATCTTCACAAAGCCCTGCGTGGCCAGCATCGCCTTGGCGCGGCCATTGGCGGTGAAGGGGAATTTGCCGATCTTGTAATTGACGCCTTCGGCCTTGAGCTCGTCCTCGGTCTTACCCACCGAAGCCACTTCGGGATTGGTATAGACCACAGCCGGGATGCCGGCATAGTTCACATGGCCGGCCTGACCGGCCAGGATTTCAGCGACGGCAATGCCCTCGTCCTCAGCCTTATGCGCCAGCATCGGGCCGGCAATCACGTCGCCGATGGCATAGATGCCATCCACCGAGCTCTTGAAGTGGCCGTCCACACGCACCCGGCCGCGCTCGTCCAGCGCCACGCCTGCAATATCGAGACCCAGCCCTTCGGTGAACGGCTTGCGGCCGATGGCGACCAGCGCCACATCGGCGTCGAGCTCCTCGGCCTCGCCGCCCTTGGCCGCTTCCACCTTGACCTTGAGCGAGCCGTCTTCCTGCTTATCGATGCCAGCAACCTTGCTCGACAGCTTGAACTCCATGCCTTGCTTTTGCAGCATACGCTGGAATTGCCGGGCCACTTCGCTATCCATGCCGGGCAGGATGCGATCGAGATATTCCACCACGGTCACCTGGGCACCAAGCCGCATCCAGACCGAGCCCAGTTCCAGCCCGATCACGCCCGCGCCGATAACGACGAGCTTGTTGGGAACCTGTTCCAGCGTCAGCGCGCCCGTCGAGGTGACGATCCGCTTTTCGTCGATTTCGATGCCCGGCAGATTGGCCGAAACCGAACCGCTGGCAATAACGATATTCTTGGTGGCGATTTCGGTCTGCGCGCCGGTCTGTGGCGTCACCAGCACCTTGCCCGCAGCCGGGATTGACCCGATGCCGCGGAACACGGTGATCTTGTTCTTCTTGAACAGATAATCGACCCCACCGACATTGGACGCCACGGTTTCAGACCGGTGGGTCATCATCTGCTTGAGATTGAGCTGCGGGGCGGGAATATCGATGCCCAGCGCCTTGAAACCGTGCCCGGCCTCTTCAAACAGTTCCGAAGCATGCAACAGCGCTTTTGAGGGGATACAGCCAATGTTGAGGCAGGTGCCGCCAAGGGTCGCCCATTTTTCCACCACAGCCACCTTCATGCCCAGCTGCGCCGCGCGGATCGCGCAGACATAGCCGCCCGGGCCCGAGCCGATGATGGTAAGGTCGAATTGGTCTGCCATTGTCCTAAAGCCTCAACAGAGTTGGTCAGCGTTGCTGTGCCAATGCGACGCGCACAGCCAACGCCAGGAATGTAATGCCGGTCACCCGATTAAACCACCGGCCGAACCGGAAAAAGGCCTGCCGCACCGAAGGGGTCGTAAAGAAGATCGAGACCAATGCAAACCAGGCAAAAAGCATGATGCTCATGCTGCCCACATAGACCACCTTGATCTGGCCACCGGTATGCACCGACACCAGTGAAGTGAACAGCGCCAGGAAAAACAGCACCGCCTTGGGATTGAGCAGATTGGTCAGGAAGCCCAGCGCGAAAGCGGCCATGTCGCCTTTACGCGCGGCAGCGTTGTCGGACACCTGCGGTGGTTGCGGTGGCGGACTACGAAGCGCGGCTATGGCGAGCCAGACCAGATAGGCCGCACCCGCCCATTTCAGAATGTTGAACAGCAGCAGCGACTGTCCCACGATCACACCAACGCCCAGCAGTGTGTAGGTGCCATGGACCAGGATCGAGGTGGCAATGCCCGCAGAGGTGAAGAGCGCCTCGCGCCGTCCATGCGCCACGGCTTGGCGCAGCACCATGGCAAAATCGGCACCCGGAATGACGGCATTGATGCCGAAGGCCAGCATCAGGCCGAGAAATTCGAACCAGGGAAAGTCCATCGGTGCCACCGCCGCAAAATATCGCGCTAACGGTTACACCAGCCCGCCCCATGGGGCAACGGAGCACGTCACAAGTCCCCCTGCCCAATCGGCAAGGCCTTTTGAAGGGAGGACCGAAAGGTCGCCATCAGGACGCCGATATATCCTGCGCGCGCTTGAGAATGTCGGGCAATTGCCGGTCGATATCGAGCGCTTCGCTCTCGATCTGTTCGAGAAAGGCCCGGCAGAAAACATCCTTGTCGGGTGCCTGGTTGTAGGCCGTCATAATCTGGCTGCCACCATAGGTTTCGGCCGCTTTCTGCTGCCCTTCGGTGCCTCCGCCGAGCCGGGCGATAACCCGGTCGGCCAGATCGAGATAGCCGACATTGCGCAGATACCAGTTCGCGGCCGCGTCCTTATAGGCGTTGTCGAGGCCGGTGGTCTCATAGCAATGGGTAGTCATCACCTCGACAATGGCCTTGGAGCCGTGAAACGCCATCAATTCGCCGACCAGAGCCACGTCGGCTTCGGACTGCTCCTGCGCCCAACCCGGCGTCGCAGCCGCGATCAACGCCATCCATGCGGCCAATACTGTTCTCAACACCAACTCCCTGAACGCCAATATGCGCGCCCACGCCACTATCCCTATCCGGGTCAAATCCTAACGGAACCTTACCGGGCCGTAGCCGCTCCACACACCAATCGGTGAACACGAAAAAGGCCCGCCGAAGCGGGCCTTTCAAACGCATAAATGTGGCGAGGATTAGAGGTCGAGCACCAGGCGCTCGGGCGCCTCCAGGCTCTCCTTGACGCGAACGAGGAAGGTCACGGCCTCCTTGCCGTCCACGATGCGGTGATCATAGCTCAGCGCCAGGTACATCATCGGGCGGATGACAATCTGCCCGCCGACCACGACCGGACGTTCCTGGATCTTGTGCATGCCCAGAATGCCCGACTGGGGCGCGTTGAGGATCGGCGTCGACATCAGCGAACCATAAACACCACCATTGGAAATGGTGAAGGTGCCGCCCTGCATGTCGGCCATGGAGAGCTGGCCGTCGCGGGCCTTCTTGCCCAGATTGCCGATTTCCTTCTCGATCTCGGCAATGCTCATCTGGTCGGCATTGCGCACCACCGGAACCACCAGGCCCTTATCGGTGCCCACGGCCACGCCGATATGGGCATATTGCTTGTAGATCAGGTCATCGCCATCGATCTCGGCATTGACCGCCGGGATTTCTTTGAGCGCGTGAACCACGGCCTTGGTGAAGAAGCCCATAAAGCCAAGCTTGACGCCGTGCTTCTTTTCAAAGAGCTCCTTGTACTGATTGCGCAGGTCCATGACCGGCTTCATGTCCACCTCGTTGAAGGTGGTCAGCATGGCAGCGGTATTCTGCGCATCCTTCAAGCGCCGCGCAATGGTCTGGCGCAGGCGGGTCATTTTCACCCGCTCTTCGCGCTCGGCATCATCCGCGGCAACCGGCGCGCGCGGCGCAGCGGCTGCCTTGGCCGCGGCGGGTGCCGGCGCGGAGGCTGGCTTTGCCAGGGCGGCCAATACGTCTTCCTTGAGCACCTGACCGGCCTTGCCTGAGCCGGAGATAGCGTCAGCGTCCAGGCCCTTCTCGTTGATCATCTTCTGGGCCGAGGGTGCCGGAGCGCGATCGGTGGCGGTCACCGGCTTTGCTGCCGGTTCTTCCTTGATCACTTCGGGACCGGCGGCGTTATTGGCCGGCGTATCGGTCTTGGGCTCGGCCGGGGGCGCAGCGGGCGCCGATGCTGCAGCACCCGAGCCCGCGGCGATGGCGCCGAGCAAGGCGCCAACATCGACCGTTTCGCCCGGCTGGGCGGCAATGGCCTCAAGGGTACCGGCGGCCGGTGCCGGCACCTCGATGGTCACCTTGTCGGTTTCCAGCTCCACCACCGGTTCGTCGGCGGCAACAGCATCGCCCACCTTCTTGAACCACTGGCCGATCGTGGCTTCGGTGACGCTTTCACCCAGGGTCGGGACGCGGATTTCTGTCGACATTGGTTTGTCCTTCTAAATCGGGTTACTGCGCAAACGCGTCGTCAAGGAAGGCCTGGAGCTGTGCCAGATGCGTCCGCATCAGGCCCGTGGCCGGGGAAGCTGCCGCCGGACGGCCGACATAGCGCACGCGCTCGCCGCCGCGGCCCATCTGGTCAAACACCCATTCAACATAGGGCTGGATGAACGCCCAGGCACCCATATTGCGCGGCTCTTCCTGGCACCAGACCACGTCAGCATTGGGGAAGCGGCTCAATTCGTCCAGCACAGCCTTGGCCGGGAACGGATAAAGCTGCTCCACGCGCAACAGATAGACATCATTGATGCCCTTCTTCTCGCGGTCTTCGAGCAGGTCATAATAGACCTTGCCGGTGCACAGCACGACGCGACGGATCTTGTCATCCGACGCCAGCTTGATGGTGGTCTTGGGCACGCCGGGGGCTTCCGCATCGTCCCAGAGCAGGCGGTGGAAGCAGCTATCTGCACCCATTTCCACCAGGCCCGACACCGCACGCTTATGGCGCAACAGGCTCTTGGGCGTCATCAGGATCAGCGGCTTGCGGAAGTCGCGCTTGAGCTGACGGCGCAGTACATGGAAATAGTTGGCCGGCGTCGTGCAATTGGCGACCTGCATATTGTCTTCGGCACAAAGCTGCAGGAAACGCTCAGGGCGGGCCGAGGAGTGCTCGGGACCCTGACCCTCATAGCCATGGGGCAGCAGCATCACCAGGCCCGACATGCGGAACCATTTACGCTCGCCCGAGGAGATGAACTGGTCGATCACGACCTGAGCACCGTTCACGAAGTCGCCGAACTGGGCCTCCCAAAGGGTCAGCGCCTTAGGCTCGGCCAGCGAATAGCCATACTCAAAGCCCAGCACCGCCTCTTCGGACAGCATGGAATTGATGACTTCGTAGCGGGCCTGTTCAGGGTCGAGATTGTTGAGCGGCGTGTAGGTCCTGGCTTCGACCTGCTGGTCATTGAGCACCGAATGGCGCTGGCTGAACGTGCCGCGTTCACAATCCTGGCCCGAAAGGCGTACGGGATGACCTTCGGTCACCAGCGTGCCGAAGGCCAAGGCCTCAGCGGTTGCCCAGTCGATCCCCTCGCCGCTCTCAATCGCCTTGAGGCGATTGTCCATGAAGCGCTTGACCGTCTTGTGGGCGTTGAAGTCCTCGGGCACCACCGTCAGCTTGGTGCCGATCTCGACCAGCTTGTCGACGGCAACACCGGTTTCACCGCGGCGCGGGCCTTCATCCTCGGCCGGCTTAAAGCTCTTCCACTGCCCATCGAGCCAGTCGGCCTTGTTGGGACGGTAGTCCTGGCCGGACTCGAACTCGTTTTCGAGATGAGCCTTCCAGTCGGTCTTGAGCTTTTCGACATCGGCCTCGGTCAGCAGACCTTCGCCGACCAGCTTTTCCGCATAAAGCTCAAGCGTGGTCTTGTGGCCACGGATCTTGGCATACATGGTCGGCTGGGTGAAGCTGGGCTCGTCGCCTTCATTGTGGCCGTAGCGACGATAACAGAACATGTCGATGACCACGGGACGACCGAATTTCTGCCGGAATTCGACAGCCACCTTGGCGGCGAACACCACCGCTTCCGGATCATCGCCATTCACATGCAGCACCGGCGCCTCGATCATCTTGGCGACGTCGGTGGGATAGGGCGAAGAGCGCGAATACATCGGGCTCGTGGTGAAACCGATCTGGTTGTTGATCACGAAATGGATCGACCCGCCGGTCCGGTGCCCCTTGAGGCCTGAGAGACCAAGGCATTCGGCAATCACGCCCTGGCCGGCAAAGGCGGCGTCGCCATGGATCAGCAGCGGCAGCACCATGGAACGGTCCGGCTTGCCGTCGGTGGCGATGTTGACGAGCTTGCCATCGGGCGCAATGTGCTGGTCCTGCTTGGCGCGCGACTTGCCCAGCACGACCGGGTCGACGATTTCGAGGTGGGACGGGTTGGCCGTCAGCGACAGGTGGACCTTGTTGCCGTCGAAATCGCGGTCGGACGAGGCACCCAGATGGTACTTCACATCGCCCGAGCCTTCGACGTCGTCGGGGTAGAAGGCGCCGCCCTTGAATTCGTGGAACAGGGCACGATGCGGCTTCTGCATCACCTGGGTGAGCACATTGAGGCGGCCGCGATGGGCCATGCCCAAAACGATATCCTTGATGCCTAGCGCACCGCCGCGCTTGATGATCTGCTCGAGCGCAGGAATGGTGGCTTCACCGCCATCCAGGCCAAACCGCTTGGTGCCGGTATATTTGACATCGAGGAACTTCTCGAAGCCTTCGGCCTCGACCAGCTTGGAAAGGATCGCCTTCTTGCCCTCGGGGGTAAAGGTGATTTCCTTGTCCGGCCCTTCGATGCGCTCCTGAATCCACTGCTTGGCTTCAGGATCGGAAATATGCATGAACTCGATGCCCAGCGTCCCGCAATAGGTGCGCTTGAGAATGGCCAGCATCTCGGGGATGGTGGCGTATTCGAGCCCCAGAACATTGTCGATGAAGATCTTGCGGCTGTAGTCGGCTTCGGTGAAGCCGTAATTGGCCGGATCAAGCTCGGGCGCCGGTTCGTCGGTCTTGAGCTTTAAAGGGTCCAGATCGGCATGCAGGTGTCCGCGCATGCGATAGGCACGGATCATCATGATGGCGCGGATCGAGTCGCGCGTCGCCTGCAGCACATCGGTAGCGCTCGGAGCCGGCTTGCCTTCGGCAGCCGCCTTTTTGCTCACGGCCTTTTCGACCTTGAGCGCGGCCTGGCCCCAATCACCATCGAGTGCGCTGATCAGGTCGCCGCTTTCTGCCTGCGGCCAGTCCTTGCGGCCCCAGCTCGGGCCATCGGCATTCTTCTTGGCCTCCGCCTGGCTATCATCGAGCCGTGAGAAAAAGCTCGACCAGGTCGGATCGACGCTGGAAGGATCGGTTTTGAAGCGGGAATAGAGTTGTTCGATGTAGTCGGCGTTCCCCCCATAGAGGAACGAGGTCAGCAAGAACGTGTCGTTCTTTTCCTGTCGTGTCATCGCTTTTGTCGCAAGGCCTTGCGCCCTGCCATCCTTCTCAACGAACCGGCATGGAATATCCATACAGGTGTCAGATGCGGTCATCCAAAAAGTGGGCCGAATATTGACCGCGTTTCCTTTGTATCTTGTTAAGGCTTGCGGCGCCCCGCAAGGCGCCACGGCTCACTCATCTGTGTTCCAAACACCGCAAGGTCCGGCCTAACACCGAACCTTGACCGAAGGGCGACCGACATTAGTCGCATGATCGCACCCGCCCTTCCGGGCGGGGCTATATTTCCCGCGCGATTTAACCGCGCAGAACGTCCGCCAGCGTCGCGCCGATGCGCGCCGGCGAAGCCGAAACCTTGATCCCGGCCGCTTCCATGGCCGCGATCTTTTCTTCCGCGCCACCCTTGCCGCCGGAAATCACCGCACCGGCATGGCCCATGGTGCGGCCCGGAGGGGCGGTGCGGCCCGCAATGAAACCGGCCATCGGCTTCTTGCGGCCCTTCTTGGCTTCATCGATCAGGAACTGGGCGGCTTCCTCTTCGGCCGAGCCGCCGATTTCGCCGATCATGATGATGGATTTGGTCGCCTCATCGGCCAGGAACATCTCCAGCACGTCGATGAACTCGGTGCCCTTGACCGGGTCGCCGCCGATACCGACAGCGGTCGTCTGGCCAAGGCCTTCATTGGTGGTTTGGAACACAGCTTCATAGGTAAGCGTGCCGGAGCGCGAAACAATACCGACCGAGCCCTTGGAGAAGATCGAGCCGGGCATGATGCCGATCTTGCATTCTTCCGGGGTCAGAACGCCGGGGCAGTTCGGCCCGATCAGGCGCGACTTGGACTTTTCGAGCTTGGCCTTGACGCGGACCATGTCCATGACCGGCACGCCTTCGGTGATGCACACGATCAATTCGATCTCGGCATCGATCGCTTCCTCGATGGCCACAGCGGCGCCAGCGGGCGGCACATAGATGACGGACGCATTGGCACCGGTCTTGTCCTTGCCTTCGGCAACCGAGGCAAAGATCGGCAATTCGGTGCCGTCGACACCCGAGGACCAGATTTCCCCACCCTTCTTCGGGTGAGTGCCGCCGACCATCTTGGTCCCGAAATAGGCCAGGGCCTGTTCGGTGTGGAAGGTGCCGGTCTTGCCGGTCAGCCCCTGCACAAGAACCTTGGTGTCTGTGTTGACGAGAATGGACATCTATTTCTCTTCCGTCTCTGGGCGCTAAGCGCCAATTCATGCCCGTGACTGGGGCGGATTACTCTTCGCTCGTGGCGGGTTTCGGTGTGAGGATGGTCAATTGGATGACAAAGCCCACATGGTCCCAATGGGCAATGAGCAGGCTGTCATCGGCGCCGGTACCAACCAGGCTGGCATAGGCGCCGCCATTTTCGTTGGTCACCTCGCCCTCATAGTCCTCAAGCGCGGCGAGGGCCTCGATGGCTGCCTCCCCCTGCCCTCTGGGTTCGGCGACATCGATGCGGCAATAGCCCAGCACGCGGTTCGGATAGCTCTCGACCAGCGAGAACATGTCGCCCCAACCAATGCCGGGCATTTCCCGCCCCGCCGAATAGGACCGGATGAACGGGCTCTCCGACTCATCCTCGTAGGCATCCCAGCCTGCGCCGATGGCCTCATCGACCGCCAGCACATCGCCCTTGGCAAAAGCCTCGCACATCTCCAGCGCCGCCACGGCCTCGTCGGCCGCAGACGCCTTGGTCTTGCCCTGCGCCAGGGCCGGTTGAGCAACCAGTCCCAGCGCCAGAACGAGTGCGAGGCTCGCGCGCATCGGCTTAGCCCTGCACCGCCTTGACGATCTTCTGGGCGGCATCGTCCAGATCATCGGCGGAAATCACGTCGAGACCGGAATTGTCGAGGATTTCCTTGCCTTCCTTGACGCGGGTGCCTTCGAGGCGAACCACCAGCGGGACCTTGAGGCCAACTTCCTTGACCGCCGCGATCACGCCTTCGGCGATGACGTCGCAGCGCATGATGCCGCCAAAGATATTGACCAGAATGCCCTTCACGGCCGGATCGGCGGTGATGATCTTGAACGCCGCCGTCACCTTCTCCTTGGAGGCGCCACCACCAACGTCGAGGAAGTTGGCCGGCTCGGCGCCATAGAGCTTGATAATGTCCATGGTCGACATGGCCAGGCCCGCGCCATTGACCATGCAACCGATATTGCCGTCCAGCGCCACATAGGCGAGGTCGTATTTGGACGCCTCGATTTCCTTGGCGTCCTCTTCGGTCAGGTCGCGAAGCGGCTTCAGCTCTTCATGGCGGAAGGCGGCGTTATTGTCGAAGGAGACCTTGGCGTCGAGCACGCGCAGATGGCCATTGTCCATCACGATCAGCGGGTTCACCTCAAGCAGGCTCATGTCCTTTTCGGTGAAGGCCTTGTAGAGGATGGGGAAGAGGCTTTTGCCGTCCTGAGCCGCATCACCCTCAAGCTTAAGCGCGGAATTGATCTTGGCCACATCGGCCTCGGTCACGCCGGCCACCGGATCGATCGCAACGGTGATGATCTTTTCCGGGGTCGCTTCGGCAACGGCCTCGATATCCATGCCGCCCTCGGTCGAAACCACGAAGGAGACGCGCGAAGTGGCGCGATCCACCAGCAGCGAGCAGTAAAGCTCGCGGGCAATATCGGCACCGTCCTCGATATAGAGGCGGTTGACCTGCTTGCCAGCCGGGCCGGTCTGCTTGGTCACCAGGGTATTGCCGAGCATTTCCTTGGCATTGGCGATGACGTCCTCGACCGACTTGGCCAGGCGCACGCCGCCCTTGGCATCGGGACCCAGTTCCTTGAACTTGCCCTTGCCGCGACCGCCGGCATGGATCTGGCTCTTGACCACATAAAGCGGGCCGGGCAGCGACTTGGCGGCGGCTTCGGCTTCATCGGCCGAGAAGATGGCAACGCCCGCAGCAACCGGCGCACCATAGTCCTTCAGCAGCGCCTTGGCCTGGTGTTCATGGATATTCATTCTTTTCCCCTTGGGTGGGCAGACATCAAATCCGGCATTTCTGGAGCCGGAAAGCCAAAAGCCGCTGGCAGGGCCAGCGGCTTGGAACCTTACGCCAGCTTCGGCGCGATCTTTTGACAGGCCTGGATCAGGCCTTCCACAGCGCCAACCGACTTGTCGAACGCTTTCTGCTCCGCAGAATTGAGCGCAATCTCGACGACCTTTTCAGCGCCACCAGCACCGATGACGACCGGCACACCGACATAGGTGCCCTTGACGCCATATTCGCCATTGAGCTGCACGGCCGAGGGCAGCACGCGCTTCTTGTCCTTGAGATAGCTCTCAGCCATGGCAATGGCCGAAGCGGCCGGGGCATAGAAAGCCGAACCGGTCTTCAAAAGACCCACGATCTCGGCGCCGCCATCGCGGGTGCGCTGAATGATCTCGTCGAGCTTTTCCTTGGTCATCCAGCCCATCTTGACGATATCAGTGAGCGGAATGCCGGCAACGGTGGAGTAGCGAGCGAGCGGCACCATGGTGTCACCATGACCGCCCAGCACGAAGGCGTTGACGTCTTCGATGGAGACGCCCAGCTCGTCGGCGATAAAGTGGCAGAAGCGCGAGCTATCGAGCACGCCGGCCATGCCGACCACCTTATTGGCGGGCAGGCCCGAGAATTTCTGCAGCGCCCAGACCATGGCGTCCAGCGGATTGGTGATGCAGATAACGAAGGCATTGGGGGCATATTTGGAGATGCCCGCACCCACCTGCTCCATCACCTTGAGGTTAATTTCCAGGAGATCATCGCGGCTCATGCCGGGCTTGCGCGGCACGCCGGCGGTGACGATCACCACATCGGCGCCCTCGATGTCCTTGTATTCGGACGTGCCCTTCATCTTCACATCGAAGGACTGGGTCACTGCCGACTGGGCAATGTCGAGCGCCTTGCCCGGCCCCACACCATCGACCACGTCGAACAGCACGACGTCCCCGAGTTCCTTCTGAGCCGACAGCAGAGCCAGCGTCCCGCCGATCTGACCTGCACCGATTAGGGCAATCTTCTTGCGCGCCATAAATCCTCATCCCGGACTGCGTTGAATTGGCGCACCTATTAACCCTGTCAGGACAGAGGGGCAAGTGAACCCTTCGTCGTAAATGGGTTTTAGCTCATGCTGATGGGCGATGGGGCGATGCCCGTTGGGCATTGGTGGCGAGAAAGGCCTCAATTGCCTGCCGGCCGTCCAGTTCCACCACCGCGATTGTGCCTTCGGCCTTTGCCATCACCTTCTGGTTACGTGGTCCGAAGACGCGATCATAGCGCCAAGTCCACAAAAGCAACTGCCAGTTCCACCCGTCCCGGCGCAAGACACGCCACAGCCGCAGCCACAAAGGAGGGTTGAGCCGGATCAAACAATCGGCCCGCGCGGCACGATAGTCATAGGTGCGGCTATTGCCCCCCTCGATGATCCAGCGCGATCCGTCCGCCGCCGCCCTGCAATCGGTGTCTATACGCTCTGCGGCGCGTACTCCGCCGGCTTCGTCATGCACGAAATCATCGACGGCGATGACCGGCAGATCGGTCAGTCGTCCCAGTTCGTGAGCCAAAAAAGTCTTTCCAGAGCCGGGCCCGCCAATGATCATGACCCGATCCATCGCTATTCCGCCTCTGCCGGCGCCGCATCTCTGAGACCCTTGGCCAGATAGTCCTCGGACTGCATCTCGGTCAGCCGCGATAATGTGCGCTGGAATTCGAACGCCGTCTTGTCGTCGGCCCCTAATTCCTCCAGCGGCACGGCAAAGCTCGCCGCCAGTTTCACGCCCCGGTCATAGAGCGAATCGATCAGCAGGATAAAGCGTTTGGCCGCATCCGACTTGGTCCGGTCCATCTGGGGGACACCGTCCAGCACCATGGAATCGAACTGATGCGCGATCCGCACAAAGTCGCGCGTCCCGAGCGGCCTTTCGCAAAGATCGGCAAAGCCGAACCGCGCCGCACCCATGGCCATCAGCGGCACCTGAATTTTCCGCCCGATGCTTTCCACCACACCCGGCTCCCCCGGCTCGCCGCCGGTAATGCGCAGCCACATCTGGTCCATCGCCTCGCGCACGTCCGGTCCAGCACCAAAGGCATAGACATGCTGGCCGGCAAATTTGAGCCTCCGATAGTCCTGCGCGCTCGGCAGATCGGCGACCACGGTCTTTTCCTTCAAAAGCGCGATGAAGGGCAGGAACAATTGGCGATTGAGCCCGTCCTTATAGAGCCCGTCCGGCGCCACATTGGACGTCGCCACCAGCGTCACACCACCGGCAAACAGCTTTGAAAACAGCCGGTCGAGCAGCATCGCATTGGCGATGTCATGAACATGAAATTCGTCGAGACACAACAGCCGCAATCCTGATCTGAGGATCGGCCTGACCACCGCCTCGACCGGGTCGGCATCATCGTCCTTGCCGCGCACCGACTTGCGGAAAGCCGCGATCCCGGCATGCACCTCGTCCATGAACTCATGAAAATGTAGCCGTCGCTTTTCCCCAAAGGGCACGGCCGCATGAAAGAGGTCCATCAGCATGGTTTTGCCCCGCCCTACCTCACCATGAAGATAGAGGCCGCGAACAGCCGCCGGCCGCTTCTCGAAAAAGCCGAACAGGCGCTTGGGCCTGTGAGCCATGAGATCGGCCAGAACCCGGTCAAGCGCGCGCGCCGCCTCCACCTGCGCCGGATCGGGCGTCAGGGCGCCACGAGCAACCAGGTCATGATAGGCACTGAGGACGGAACCACTTCTTGCGGAGATACTTGAAGACATGAATTAATCCGGAGCCACCCTCGGGCCTGACCCAGGGGCCAGTCGCCACATCCGTTGCGTTATGAATGGCCCTCGGGTCAAGCCCGAGGGCGGAACCGTGGATGAAGCGGGCGTCCTTGGTCAAAAGAAAACCGGCCCTTTCGGACCGGCTCTTAAAAAACTCAGCGAGACATCGAAACGGCCTGGCCGCCACCCATGGTGCCGATATAGCGGCCGCCCGAGGGGGCGAGGAAGGCGGCGATATTGCCGTTTTCATCATAAAGCTGAAGCTGAGAGCCGACCTGCTGCCAGCCGGTAACCGAAGCGATCTGCGGCACAGTGCAACCGGGGGCCGAGGCGCGGTAATAATTGGTACCGGTCTTGGCGGTAAGCGGCAGGTTGAGACGGCAGGTCTGCCCGGCCGCGACCACGTTCCAGGCGCCTTCCGGTCCGCTCGAAATGCCCGTGGCCAACGGCGTGCCAACGGTCGTGATCGACCCGGCGCCGGTTCCGGCTACCGTGGTTGTCGTGCTCGTCTGGCCACCCAGCACCGGCTGGCCGGAAAGCCCTGGCGCCGGCGTGCCGGTTGCGCCAATTGCCGGCAGCGTGGTCTGCTGCACGGTGGAATTCTGCACCGGCTGCAATTGCTGGGGCTGGCCCACCACATTGAGATTTGCCGTATTGGTCCGGCTGGACGGGGAACAGGCCGCCGCCAGAAGGGCGAGGGCTGCCAGGCCCACAACGGATGAAGCGCCGCGCTTCCAATCCTGCATTGATCACTCCTGCCGCAAAGGCTTAATGCACATTAACACTTGTGGCGGCTTATACCCAAAGCCTCCACCCTGTTCAATTGCCCGACCCGCTTCTGTCGCTATTGCACAGCAATATGGCCGTTTTCCGTGCAATCGTCACATTTACTCCACCACATTGGCTCAGCTCATGTCCTTGAGCAAATCCTGCGCCAAAACCGTCGCATCGGCCACCTCGTCTTCGGGCACCTCCACAACCACCCCGTCGGCCCCAAAAAGATTCGGAACACCCGGCAGACCGCCCTCGCGCGGCTCCAGCGGGTGAAAACCATGCGCCCGCAACGCCACGATCATCACACGAGCGACAGATTGGTTCTTCACCTGGATAATGGGGGCAAATTTCATCGAACGCTCCTTGGCTGGCCGATCGTGACCAGTCCTGTCCGTCCCCGCAAGGGCTTTGAGCCCGATCACGCACAGTTGGCGCCGCCCGGCTTGCCAAGCCGTCATCGAAATGTTGCATTGGGACATTTCCGGCCGATCGGTGATTTGCACGACGGCCCGCGCAAGACATGGGGAGTGCCGGAGCAGGAATGGGCGCCTATATCATCCGCCGTCTCTTGCTGATGATCCCGACGGTTTTCGGCATCATGGCCGTCAGTTTCCTCATCACGCAGTTCGCGCCGGGCGGCCCTGTAGAGCAGGCCCTGGCCAATCTCTCCGGACAGAATTCAGGCATAATCGAGCGCGTCACCGGCAATCAGGCCGGTGACTTTGCCGGCCAGCCCAGCCAGGGCAACGGCGCCTATCGCGGCAGCCAGGGCCTGGCGCCCGAATTGGTAGCCCGCATCGAAAAACAGTTCGGTTTCGATAAGCCACCGCTCGAACGCTTCTTTTCCATGCTGGGCAATTATCTGCGCTTCGATTTCGGCGAGAGCTATTATCGCGACATCTCAGTGATCGATCTGATCCTCGAAAAAATGCCGGTCTCGATCTCGCTGGGCCTGTGGATGACGCTAATCGCTTATGGGGTCTCTATCCCCCTGGGCATTGCCAAGGCGGTACGCGACGGCTCGCGCTTTGATGTCTGGACATCGACCATCATCATCATCGGCTACGCTGTGCCCGGCTTTCTGGTGGCCATTGTGCTGGTGGTGTTCTTTGCCAGCGGGAGCTTTTGGCAATTTTTCCCGCTCCGTGGCCTGACCTCGCCGGGTTGGGAACACTTTCCCTGGTGGCGGCAGCTGCTCGACTATTTCTGGCACCTGGTCTTGCCCATCACCGCCATGGGCCTGGGTGCCTTCGCCACCGCGACATTGCTCACCAAAAACTCCTTCCTCGACGAAATCGGCAAGCAATATGTGGTGACCGCCCGCGCCAAGGGCCTGACTGAAAATCAGGTGCTCTATGGCCACGTCTTCCGCAACGCCATGATGCTGATCATTGCCGGCTTTCCCGGCGCCTTTATCGGTGTGTTCTTTGGCGGCTCGCTTCTGATCGAAACCATCTTCCTGCTCGACGGCTTGGGGCTGCTGGGCTTTGAGGCCGTGGTCAATCGCGACTATCCGGTGGTCTTTGCCACCCTCTATATTTTCTCCCTGATGGCGCTCGTCATCGGGCTGATCTCGGACCTGACCTATATGTGGGTCGATCCGCGCCTCGATTTCGAAAGTCGCGACGTATGACACTGGCCGCCGGGACATCGCCAACCAGGCCGCCTCGCCTTTCCGCGCTCAATCAGCGGCGGCTTGCCAATTTCCGCGCCAATCGGCGCGGCTGGTGGAGTCTCTGGGTCTTCCTGTTTTTCTTCATCCTCTCGCTTGGCGCTGAATTTGTCGCCAATGATCGGCCTATCCTGGCGATGTATAAGGGCGAACTGCTGGTCCCCGCCTTTGTCGACTATCCCGAGTCCAAATTCGGCGGCTTTCTGGGGCTGACCAATTACCGGCACGAGGTCAATATCGCTGAGATCGAGGCCAATGGCTGGATGCTTTGGCCGCCCATCCGTTTCAACCACAATACTGTGGACACCTATATCGCCTTTCCCGGGCCCAATCCTCCCTCTTGGCTATTGACCCGTGAACAGCTCTGCCAAAGGTATCCTGCAGGCACGGCCGACCCGCTCTGCGTGCCCGGCAATTACCATTGGCTGGGCACAGATGGGGGCGGCCGCGATGTCCTGGCCCGGCTGATCTATGGCTTCCGCATCTCGATCCTGTTCGGCCTGGTCCTGACCATCCTCTCCTCGATCATCGGTGTGGGCGCTGGTGCCATACAGGGCTATTTCGGCGGCTGGATCGACCTGGTCTCCCAGCGCCTGATCGAAATCTGGAATTCGGTACCCTCGCTTTACCTGTTGCTGATCATCTCCTCGGTGATTGCCCCCAGCTTCTGGGTCCTGCTCGGCATCCTGTTGCTATTTTCCTGGGTCACGCTGGTGGGCATTGTGCGCGCCGAATTCCTGCGCGCCCGCAATTTCGAATATGTCAGCGCCGCGCGCGCCCTGGGCGTATCCAACCGCATCATCATGTGGCGACACCTCCTGCCCAATGCCATGGTGGCAACGCTGACCTTCATGCCGTTCATCCTGTCGGGCTCAGTGGCGACACTGACCTCGCTCGATTTTCTCGGCTTCGGCCTGCCGGTGACCTATCCCTCGCTCGGCCGTCTGCTGGCGGAAGGCAAATCCAGCCTCGACGCCCCCTGGCTGGCGCTGACCGGCTTTTTCACAGTGGCGGCGATGATGACCCTGCTGGTCTTTATCGGCGAAGCGGTCCGCGACGCTTTTGATCCCAGAAAGACGTTCCGATGACGGCCCCTCTGCTATCGGTCCGCGACCTCTCCCTCAGCTTTGGCGCCACCCAAGCTGTCGACGGCGTTTCATTTGATCTCGCGGCTGGCGAAACAGTCGCTTTGGTCGGGGAGAGCGGCTCGGGCAAATCGGTAACCGCCCTATCGATATTGGGGCTGCAACCACCTGCTGCCACGATGACTGGGGAGATTCTGCTTGACGGCACCGACTTGGCCCGCGCCGACGCGGCGGCGCTGCGCGCCATTCGCGGCAATCGTGTCGGCATGATCTTCCAGGAGCCGATGAGTTCGCTCAATCCGGTCCATACGATCGGCCGCCAGATCGGCGAGGTCCTGGCAATCCACCAGGGCCTGCGCCGCAATGCCGCCCGGGCCCGCACCATCGAACTGCTGGACGCCGTGGGCATTCCCGACCCGCAAAGCCGGGTGGACGATTTTCCGCACCAGCTCTCGGGCGGCCAGCGCCAGCGCGCCATGATCGCCATGGCCCTGGCCAATGATCCCAAAATGCTGATCGCCGATGAGCCGACCACCGCACTCGATGTGACGGTTCAGGCGCAGGTACTCGATCTGCTTAAAAGCCTGCAGCGACAGAATGGCATGGCGCTGCTCTTCATCACGCATGACCTGTCCATTGTCCGTCGCATAGCCGACCGCGTCTGCGTGATGACCCGGGGCAAGATCGTCGAAACCGGCGCCGTGGACACCATCTTCGATAACCCGCAGCACGACTACACCAAGCGCCTCCTGGCCGCCGCACCCTCGGGCAGCCCTCCGCCCTTGCCCAAAGATGCCTCCAGCATCATCTCGGCCAGCGACCTCAAGGTCTGGTTTCCCGTCAAGCGGGGCCTGTTGCGCCGCACAACGGGCCATATTCGCGCGGTCGACGGCCTCGATCTCGATATCCGCAAGGGCGAGACCCTGGGCGTGGTGGGCGAGAGCGGCTCGGGCAAGTCCTCGCTCGGCTATGCCCTGCTGCGCCTGATCCCCTCCAAGGGCCGCATTGTCCTGCTCGGCAATGACGTGCAATCCCGCTCCTGGCGACAATTGCGCCCCTTGCGCAAACATATGCAGATCGTCTTCCAGGACCCGTTCGGTTCGCTCAGCCCGCGCATGTCGGTGGGCGAGATCGTCGAGGAAGGGCTCAAGGTTCATATGCCCGACCTGTCGACCGAGGAGCGCACAAACCGGGTCGGCGCAGCCCTGGACGAAGTCGGTCTGGATGTGGCGACGGCCGCGCGCTATCCGCACGAATTCTCCGGCGGCCAGCGCCAGCGCATTGCCATTGCCCGCGCGCTGGTGCTCGAGCCCGACTTCCTGGTTCTCGATGAACCGACCTCGGCGCTGGATGTGTCCATCCAATCCCAGATCATCGACCTCCTGCGAGCGATCCAGCAGCGCCGGCAACTGAGCTATCTGTTCATCAGCCACGATCTGCGCGTGGTCAGGGCCCTCGCGCATCGATTGATCGTCATGCGCAGCGGACGCGTGGTCGAACAGGGCCGGACCGAAGACATCTTCGCCCAGCCGCGCGAACTCTATACACGCCAATTGCTCTCCGCCGCTTTCGACCTGGCCGCGCCACCGATTGTGACGGAGGGCGCATTGCCGACACCGCCCGCGACCGAATAGTCTTTGCCCAATCCACTCCTGCGGAGCCAAGCCATGCCATTGCCCTTCAAGCTGTCCTCGCTTCTCCTGACGGGCCTTCTCGCCCTTGGCTTGGCCGCCCCGGCCCAGGCGCAAACACCCACCGATGTCTGGACCAATGCCTTCACGCTTGAGGGCGAGCCCAAATATGGGCTCGACTACACCCATTTCGACTATGTCAATGTCGATGCTCCCAAGGGTGGTACGGTGCGGTTGGGAAGTCTTGGCGGCTTCGACACCTTCAACCCCATCCTGCCCAAGGGCGAAGTGGCCGGCGGCATCGGTCTGCTCTACGAAACCCTGATGACCCCATCGGCGGACGAGTTAAACACCTACTATGTCCACCTGGCCGAAGCGCTCAAGATCGCGCCCGATTATGGCGCAGTCACCTTCCGCATGGACCCCGATGCCAAATGGCATGATGGCGAACCGGTGACCGCCGAGGACGTCGTCTGGACCTATGAGAAACTGATCGAGGTCAATCCCGATCGTGCCCAATATTATGCCAATATCACCTCGGCCGAAGTGACCGCACCGGGTGAAGTCACCTTCACCTTTGACCAGACCGACAATCGCGAATTGCCGCTCATTCTGGGTCAATTGCTGGTCCTGCCCCAGCATTGGTGGGAGGGTACTAATGCCGAGGGCGAGGCACGCGATATCGCCCAATCCACCCTGGAACCACCGCTCGGCTCCGGCCCCTACCGCCTCGCCAGTTTCGATGCCGGCCGGTCTATCACCTATGAGCGGGTTGAAGACTATTGGGGCGCCGATCATCCAACCCAGGTGGGGCAGAACAATTTCGATGAATACCGCATCGAATATTTCCTCGACCTGACCGTGCAATTCGAGGCTTTCAAGGGTGACCAGTTCGACTGGTGGAGCGAGAACCAGGCGCGTCGCTGGGCCACCGCCTATGATTTCCCTGCCGTCACCGAAGGCCGTGTCGTCAAGGAGCTGTTCCCGCAGGATTATGCCGATAGTGGTCTCATGGTCGGCTTCATCATGAATTTGAGGCGCGACAAGTTCGCTGACCCCAAAGTGCGCGAGGCGCTCAACTATGCCTTCGATTTCGAAGAGCTGAGCAACACGCTTTTCTATGGCCAGTATGAGCGCATAGACAGCTTCTTTTTCGGACTGCCCTTCAAGTCTTCCGGCCTGCCAGAGGGCGAAGAGCTGGAAATTCTCGAAAGCATACGCGATCAGATTCCCGCCAAGGTCTTCAATACGCCCTATGCCAACCCGGTCAGCGGCAATCCCACCAGGCTACGCGAGAACCTGCGCACGGCGGTCAATCTCTTTGCCGAGGCTGGCTATAAGCTCGAGGGCACGCAGATGCTCGCCCCCAGCGGTCAGCCCTTCACCTTGGAAATCCTGCTCAATGGCCCCACCATCGAGCCCGTAGCGCAAAACCTGGTCACCAATCTCGCCCAGATCGGCATCAACGCCACCATCCGCACCGTGGATAGCCCTCAATTCATCAACCGCGCCCGCAGCTTTGACTACGACATGATCTATTCGGGCTGGGTGCAGTCCTTCTCGCCCGGCAATGAGCAGCGCTTTTTCTTCGGCTCATCCACGGCCGATCAGCAGGGCGCACAGAATTATGCCGGCGTGGCCGACCCGGCGGTCGACGCCCTCATCGAAAAGCTCATCGTCGCTGATGACCGCGAAACGCAGGAAGCCGTCACCAAGGCGCTGGATCGCGTGCTCCTGGCCAAGCATTTCGTCATCCCCAGCTATACCTTGCGCACCACGCGCTCGGCCCGCTGGGACCGCTTCAGCCGCCCCGAAGAACTCCCCGCCTTTTCGTCGGGCTTCCCCTCGCTCTGGTGGTGGGATGAGGCCAAGGCGGAAAAGACCGGCGGGGCGGGGCAATAGCGGTTCGGCAGGCCAAACCTCGCCGGTGGGGGTCATTCTCCTGCCGGCGAGGCGTCACCCCACCCGCAGTCCCTCCCCATCAAGGGGAGGGAGGCGCAGGTTGCGGCGTCGGTGTTCATCGTCTCCCTCCCTCTTGTGGGGAGGGACCAAGGGTGGGGGTAGGCCACGCACAGGAGGCCCGAACGTGCCTCATTGCCCGCGAGCCCGTCACCCCAACCGTCTCCCACAAGGAGAGAAGGGGTGCCCTCAATAATCCTTCTCGAAGAACACCCCGACGCTGGAATTGCCGTCCTGCCCGGCTGATCCCTTGATGGTGAGGTCCTCGGTCACGTCGAGATTGATACTGACCTTGGACTGGCCATTGGCGCCTGCCGTCACCCCGAGATAGACATTGTCCTGGATATAGGTTCCGGCCTGAACGCCGACATTGCCATCATCGTCGGTGACCACGTCGAGATCGGCCAGACCGGCGGCCCCGCGCAGGCTCTCCACCAGACCGCCACCACCACCGCCCCCGACCAGTTCGGCCGCCGCGGCAGCCAGTTGCGCAAGCTGGATCGGCGACAGCTCTCCCATCGAACGCTTGAAGATCAACCGGCTCAGAACCTCATCCTGCGGCAGGACGGGGTTGGAACTGAAGGTAATGTCGGGCGCCGAAGCCCGGCCCGACAGCGTCACGAAGACCGTGATCCCATCGCCCTCGGCCCGGGCCACGAAATTGAGCTGCGGGTTAAGGTCACCCACCAATGTCACCGTACCGGTTTCAAAGACGACACGCTGGCCCAGGATCGACAGACGGCCGCGGATGAGATTGAACGCCCCCACCGGCCGCACATTGGTCACGGGACCCGTCAGGCGCACCGAACCGCCCACCTCGGCGTCGAGGCCGCGTCCGCGAACAAAGATTTGGTTTGGCGCGTTGACATTGACATCGAGCTGCAATTGCGGCCCGCCACCAGCCGTGGCAACACCTGTCCGATCATTGATTTTTGCCCGATCCAGCGTCCGCTGCACAGCGTCAGGCGCGCGCCGGTGTTCGACATCAATCAACTGCGCCCCGCCGCCCAGGCTTTCGGGGACGGTGATATTGGCTTGCTCGACAAAGACATTGCCCGCCAATAGCGGCGCGCCGGTGAGATTGCCGGTCAGGGTAAGCCCGCCCGACAGCGTAGCGACAAAGAGATCGCCATCGGCATAGCGTGCCGAATTGATCTGCAGGGACAGATTAGCCGGCATGCCCCCGATCAGGCCTATGCTGCCCGATCCCGACACGCTGCCGCCTGTCGCCAGATTGGCCGAGAGGCTTTCCACATTGGCGCTGGTGCCAGAAAGCGCCACGCGGGCGGCAATGCCGGTCAGGCGCAGATTAAGCTCGGGATCGACATATTCGGCACCGGTCGTCGCCACATTGCCGGAAAATTGGGGGCTGGTCAGGCTGCCACCGACCCGCGCATTGAAATTGGCCGTGCCGGCCAGCCGCGCGCCCCGGTCGGACATAAATCTATTGGCCAGGGCCAATGGCGCCGAACCGTCAAGCGAGAGCGACACGCCATTCCCCGCCAGTGGCACGCGGCCCGCCCCCCGCACCGACAATCCGCTATTGCCGCTGGCGCTCAGACTATCGAGCGTTGCGACATTGTTCGCATAGCTGCCAGAGACAGCAAGGCTCAGCGGCGCAATCCCAAAGGGTGCGATGGCACTCGCCCCAACCGCGTTGGCACTGGCCTGGAAAACAACCTGCGGGTCCGAAGCGGCGCCTGAAACCGTGGCCCGCCCGTTGAGCGTCCCGGACAATCCGAGATCCGCCACCACCGCATTGGCGATGGACAGCGGCAATTCGGCAATGTCGACCACCATCTCCAGTGACTGGCCTGCCGTTCCCGTCGCTGTGATGCTGCCAGAGCCGACATTGAAGCGCAGGGCATCGAGCGCAACACTGTCGCCCGCGACCATCAACACAGCCGGATTGGCGAGCCGCGCCGCAAGCGCGCCCTGCTCCAGATTGGCGCGGTCGAGCGCCAGCCGATAGCCTCCATTCACCGGGCTTAAGGACCCTGTAAGATCGATATCGGTGCCGGTCGCCAGCCCCGCCTGCGCATCGAAGCTGGTCGTTTCGCCGGACTGGCTCGCGCGGGCCGAAAGCCTTTCCACCTCCACTCCGCCGGCCGTTATGGCGCTGGCCGTGGCCGTGCCATTGATCGCGGGAACGCCGAACAGGTCCGAAATGCCCGCCGAAATATCGGCGCGGCCCACGGCAATATCGTTGATCCGCAGATTGGCGACATTGGCGCTAACGCCGGCGCCCTGTTCGCCATTCTGCGGCGTCAGCTCAATTGCAGCATTGATCGCGCCGGACGCATCGGCCAGCAGCAGCGCCGCCGCCAGCGAGATATCCGTCGCAGCAACGTCCAGCCGTCCGTCAAGGAGACCCGTTTCGACCATCCGGGTCAGGCCGCCCGACACCTGGGTCCCGGCGATATCGAACGCGATGCCGGAGAGAATCTGGCTGTCTCCATCGGTCTTAAAGTGCGTTTCCAGGCTGGCGCGATGACCATCGAGCATAGCCACGCCCGTTACATCGCCATTGACCACATCCTCGAGCACTGTCGCAGCCACGCTCAGTTTGGCATCGCGCAGCCCATAGCGACCCAATGATCCGCTCGGCACCTCGCCATCGAGCACCAGCACCAGAGGTGCATCCGCCTCGGCGGACCGCGCCGAGCCACGCACCGCCAACGCACCGCTGGCCTCCTCTGAGACAAGGCCGAGATCGGCCAGATCCAGGGCGACGTTGAAATCGGACACCTCGCTGGCATAGCTGCCATCGGCCCGGAACTGCACCTGATCATTGGCAATGGTGAAATTGTCGGCGTCTATGCCCGCCTCAGTACGCGCCAACCGCCCGGACAGGTCGACCCGCCCTGCCAGCAGTTTGTCAGCAGTGGGGTCATCGACCCGCAAATCGGTACCCGTACCGTCGAAAACCAGGTCGAACCCACCCGAAACTGGGAATATCTGCCCGTCAGCTGTCAGCTCCAGCGCGCCCGAAAGCGAGCGTCCGGCCAGCGCCGAAAAGGGTGCAATGCTCCCGGCCGCGATCCGGACCTGCCCGTCGAAATCGGTCCCGTCGATCTTCCCGGCCATAGCGGCCGTCAGCGCCTGCCCGGCCACACGCAGTTCGGCCAATTCGATCGGCTCGCCCGCATTCCAGAGCCCGGCAAGCCCGAGCCCGACCGAATTTCCCAGCGCCGCTTCCACGCCCGGATCGGCCGAAATCCCCGACAATGCGCCATCGCCGTTGAAGGTCACCATGCGCCGGCTGGTGTCTTCGAGATTGCGCGCCACCCCGCCAACACCGAGGCCGAATGTCTGCGCGGCAAAACCATCGGTTTCGAACCCCTCAAGATCGAACCGCGCCTGCCACTCTTCGCTGGCATCGGTACCGAAGGCCACACGGATTTGTCCGCCCTGGACAAGGGTCGAGCTGCCCGGCACCGGCAGCGTAACCTTGCCGCCCTCGGGATCGGCAATAGTAGCGGTGAGATCGAGCAAGCTGAGGAAATTGTCCGCCGTGGTCCGGGCCCGGGCCGTCAAGCCCAATTGCCCGCCACTCAGCGTCAGGTTGGAAATATCCAGCCCACCGGCGCTGCGCACCAGCGCTTCCGTCGTCAGCCGCGTCTCGGCACCAAAAAACGCCCGATAGGGTTCGGCAATCAGGGTGGAAAGCGGACCACCCAGATTGGCATTGATCGCAAAACCGTCCTCCCGCTGGGCGATGACCGCAGTGCCTGCCAATGCCAATTGGTCATTGGCCAGCAATTGCATTTGCGTGGTGAGATCGGCCACCGGCCCCTCGCCCTGAAGGCTCAGCGTCATGGCCGGCCGGTCCTGGATATTGAGCAGGTTCGCCAGGACGCCATTGGGCGGCTCCATCAGCGACAGCCCCAGATCGATTGTATTGCCCTCGCGCCGATAGACGACATCAAGGTCCAGCGTGCCGCCTGGACCATCGAGCCGCGCGATATCGAGCACGGCATCGAGATTACCGCCTTCCAGCGTCATCGATCCGTTGAGAGAAATTTCCGAGCCCAGGCCGAACACACCCTCGCCAAAGGTAACACTCGGCACGGCCAGTTCGCCGATCTGGATGGCCACGGGAAATTCCGGGATTTCCAGTGATCCGGCTTCCGGCGGCGGCAGGTCGACCGCACCCTCTACCGGGATGGCGTTGCGGATATAGTCAATGGATTCCGCGCGCAGCGAGTTGACTTCGAGCCGCCCGCCGAACAAAGCCGCCTGGTTCCAGTTGAGACTGGCATTATTGACCCGAAGCCAAACCCCTTCGGCATCGGAAATAGTAATCTCGCGGATCGATACGTCCGAACCCAGAATACCATCGATATTGGAGAGCCGTATCTGCCGCTCGGGCGTGGAGAGCTGGCCTTCGACAAATCCGGTCAGCCAGTCCTTCTGCTCCTCATTGTTCATGTCCTGGGCCACGAGGGCCACCGGCACGGCAGCCGGCGCCAGCAGCAGCGCGGCAATGAAGAAGCGGCGGCGGTTCTTTTCAGACAAACCCGCCATCAGAAAGCCTGCCCGATGCCAGCATAAATGGCATAGTCTGGATCGCCCGCCTTGCGGTTGAGCGGCACGGCCACGTCCAGACGCAAGGGTCCCAAACCCGTATAATAGCGGATGCCAAGCCCGGCGCCGAGCCTGAGGTCCTCAAGGCCCGGGAACGTATCGGCCGCCACATAGCCGCCATCGAGAAAACCGACCACGCCGATATCCTCGGTTACCTTCGCGCGTGCTTCGAGCGAGGCTTCGAGCAGGTAGCGCCCGCCCGTCACATTGCCCATGCCATCATCGACACCGATGGACTTGAAGGCATAGCCGCGCACCGAGCCACCACCGCCGGCAAAGAACAATTTGTCAGGCGGAATATCGACCAGGGCCGGTCCGACCACCGCACCAGCCTTGAGCCGCCCCGCCAGCACGAACGGGTCGTTCTCACCAAAGCCGAAATAAGTCCGCCCCTCGACCACCAGCCGTCCACCCGGATTGCCGCCGAGCAGGTCGAAAAAGGGCTCGACATTGGCCGAAGCGTACCAGCCCTCCGTCGGATCGACGCTGCTGTCGCGCCCGTCATAAACCACGCCCGCATAGAGCCCGGCTGTCTGGAAGTCGCGGGTTCCGAAAGTGTCGTCGAACCGCGCCACCTCGAAGCTGGCGCCACCTTCAAAGGTCAGCTCATCCGAAAAGAACCAGCTCAGTCCGATGCGTCCACCGGCCGACGTTTCCGTATATTTTGGATAGATGGTCCGTTCCGCCGAAATCGAGGCCACCAGATCCACGTCCGGATGATAAAATCCCGGCTTGGTGAAGGTGCCGCCGATAAAATAGTCGAACTGGGCCGTATCGATCGGCCAGGCAATGCTGGCCACCCGCGCATCGAGCCGCAGCCTTTCGGCCTGGCCGAAGAGATTGCGCCAGAGGTGATAGCCCTCAAGCCCCAGCCCATCCACGGTGGAGAATGTCGCGCCCGCACCGAAGCGCCGCCCCGGCAATTCTTCCACGATCAACTCATAGGGCAGCAATCCGTCACTGCCGATGCTCTCGGCGGCTTCGAGACGGGCGGCCCGGAACACCTCCAGCCGGTCGAGCCGCTTCTGCGCACGCTCGATATCGTCCGGATCGTATTCCTGCCCCACAGCGAGGCCGGTCTGCTGCGCCACGAAATCCGGATTCATCCGGGCCGTCCCGGTCACCCGCACCGGCCCGAATGCCGCCAGGCGCCCCGGATCGACCGTGATGGTTGCAGCAACCGTATTGGTCGCATGATCGGCCACAACGTCGCGCGAGACGATCCTGGCCTTGGCATAGCCCTGCTGCCGCCAGGCCCTCAGCGCCAATTGCTCGGCCCTTAAGATCACGGCCGACCGTGCGATTTCCCCCGCGCCGAACCCGCGCAGCACCGGCAGATCGACCTGATCATAGGGATCGGCGGTCGGCGGCGCCTGGTTGACGATCGAGACATCGCCGAAGCGGAACAGCGGGCCCGCCGTCACCGCTATTGTAACGTCCACCGGATCGGGCAGGTTTGTATCGGGCGCCAGGCTTGCCGCCTCTTTTCCACCGATACGGATGCTTACCGCCCCGCCATAATAGCCCTCGCCATATAGCGCCGCCAGCAGCCGCCGATAGTCCCCTCGCGCCTTGGCGATCAGTCCTGCAGCGCCCGAGGCCGGCTCGGCCTCGTCAGCTAACAGGGCTGACGCATTGCGCAATGCCGCCTCGACATTGCCGCCCTCGCTGGAGGTGAAGGTGACAATATAGGGCTGCGGATCGACGATCACCGCTTCGGCATCGATCTCGGACTGGTCCTCGAAGAATTTCATGCCGAACAGTTCAAAGCCGGCAGCCGGCAGCGTCGCTCCGGCCGATAAGGCCAGACCGATGCACAAGGCGCCAAAACTCGATACCAGACGCGCGCTTCGCAGTGCTCTATCCCGCCCTTTTACGCTTCTACCAAACCGGGCCGAAGCGATGATTACCGCATGGACGGAAAGATCGCGTTAATCCTTCCCCGCCCTCTTATGCTCCGGCCAAAAAGGCGGAGATTTCATGGCAAGTTTAGGGCCACCACCGGCAGACGAATACCCTTTGCATTGAATTTGTTCGATTTTGACCCGCGATCCGTGGCCGATGGGTCACGCTTCGAACCGTCCCGCAGGGCCAATCATGTCAGTGGCGGGACACCCAGGCACCCCACTCCTATTCCCTGGCCAGCGCCTCGACCGGGTCGAGCCGCGCCGCCGAGCGGGCCGGCATGAAACCGAAGACCACCCCGATAATACTGGCCGACAGGATCGCCAGCACGATCGATTCGGTCGAATAGGCCAGCCGCGCCCCCGAAACGATGGTCGTCAGCCCCTGCCCCAGCGCAAAGCTCAGCGCCACGCCAGCCGCGCCGCCGGCAAAGCAAACCAGCACCGCCTCGGTGAGGAACTGGCGCATGATGTCGCTGCGCCGCGCCCCCACCGCCATGCGGATACCGATTTCCTTGGTTCGCTCGGATACTGAGACCAGCATGATATTCATCACCCCGATGCCGCCCACCACCAGGGAAATGACGGCAATGGTGGAAATGAGAATGGACAGCGTCGCCGATGTGGACTGGATGGTCTCACGGATAGTATCGGTATTTTGCAGGAAAAAGTCCTGCGTATCGCCATGCAGCCGCGTCAGCAATTCGGTGATCTCCGCCTCGGCCTGGCCGGTGTCATAGTCATCGGCCACGCGCACGGCGATGGCATTGAGATAATCCTGGCCCAGAATGCGGCTCATTGCCGAAGTATAGGGCACATAGACATTGGCATTATTGCCGCCCGGCCCAAAGCCCGTGCTGGTCTCGACGACCCCGATCACCCGCACCGGCACCCTGCCCAGCATGATCACCTCGCCCAGCGGATCCTCACCATTAGCGAATATGGCGTTCACCGCATTCTGGTCGATAACCGCTTCCTGCGCCATATTGGCGATACTGTCGGCGTCAAAGCCCGAGCCGGCGGTAAAGCTGCGGCCATTGACCTGGAAATAATCCGCGCCGACCCCAGTCACAGAGGCATTGCTGGCCGAGTTGCGATAAAGGGCGGTGGCATTGGCGGAGACCTGCGGAGTGACACTATCGGCATAGGCCTGTTTGGCCAGCGCCTCGGCATCCGTAGCCCGCAGCGTGCGCACCCGCCCCGAGCGCATGTCGCCATAGCCGGAGCCGGGATAGACATTGATCGTATTGGTGCCGATCGAGGAAATGTTTTCCAGCACAGCCTGCTGGCTGCCCTGCCCCAGCGCCACGACCGCCACCACCGAAGCGATGCCGATAATGATGCCGAGCATGGTTAGGAACGTCCGCAGCTTATGCGCGCCCATGGCCCGCAACGCCATGCGCAGCGCTTCGCCCATGCTGTCCAGCCCGCGCCGCCAGCTTGCGGCAGTTTTTATGCCCGGCTCTGTCCTGGCCACCCGCCGGGGCTCGACATTGTGCCGGTCGGCGATGATCTCGCCATCGGCAATTTCGATCACGCGTTCGGCCTGCGCCGCGATCTGCGGATCATGGGTCACGATGATGATCGTATGACCATCGGCGTGCAATTCCTTGAGCAGGGCCATCAATTCCCTGCCCGAATGGGAATCCAGCGCACCTGTCGGTTCGTCGGCCAGAATAACCTCGCCGCCATTCATCAGCGCCCGCGCCACGCTGACACGTTGCTGCTGTCCGCCCGAAAGCGCGTTGGGCCGGTGATCCAGCCGTTCGCCCAGGCCCAGACGGGTCAGAAGCGCAATGGCGCGCTCGCGCCGCGCCGCAGCATCGACACCGGCATAGACCGCCGGCACTTCAACATTTTCCACCGCGTCGAGATCGGGCAGCAATTGATAGCGCTGGAAAATGAAGCCGAAATGTTCGCGCCGCAGCGCTGCCAATTCGTCGGCATCGAGGGAGCTGACGTCCTTGCCCGCAAAGCGATAGCGGCCCTCGCTGGCGCGATCCAGGCACCCCAGAATATTCATCAGCGTCGACTTGCCTGAACCGGACTGCCCGATAATCGCGACCATCTCGCCGCGATATATCTCGAGATCGACGCCCCTGAGCACAGCCACCGATTCCGGGCCCGCCTGAAAGCGGCGCACCAATCCTTCGATCGAAATAATCGGCGCCTCGGCCGCGACTGGCTTTGCACCAAGCCGGTTCTGATCGCTGACGTGACGGTTCATCGCCCGCCTAGCCCCCGCGCCGCATCAGCATCGGCCCGCCAAAGCCACCCGGACCGTCGCTGCGGGTGGTGGTCAGCCGGGCGCCGGTGCCATTGACCACCTGATCGCCTTCCTCGAGCCCGGAGATGATTTCAGCGCTGATATTGTTGTTGAGCCCGACCTCGATCCGCGTCGGGCGGATTTCTTCTGTGGCCGGATCATAAACCGGCACCATTGTGCTGCCATCCGGCGCCTTGCGGGTCACAAGGCTGGCGGGCAGCGTCAGCACATTGCGGGCTTCCGCCAGAATGATGGTAACCGACGCTGTCATCGAAATGCGCAGGCGATGATCGGGATTGGGCACATCGAACAGCCCATTGTAGTAGACGGCATTGCCCGAACTGTTCGTGTCGTCGGCAATCGATGTTGGTGCCGGTTCGATCTCGCGCAATGTGGCCTCGATGCGTCGGTCCGGCTCGCCCAATATGGTGAAATAGACTTTCTGGCCCGGTGTCACCTTGACCACGTCGGCTTCCGAAATTTCGGCCTTGATGACCATGGTGTCGAGATTGGCGATTTTGGCGATGGTCGGCGTCGTCGAATTGGCATTGACCGTTTGCCCCTCCTCCACCAGCAGGGCCACCACCGTCCCATCGGCCGGCGCCACGATCTGGGTGCGCGCCAGGTCCAGCTCCGCCGATTCCACCGTCAGTTCGGCCTGGGCGATCTGGGCGTCAAGCTGGTCGATCTGGGCGCTGGCCTGCTCCACGGCGGCCTGTGCGGTTTCCAGGTCGGTCTGCGAGACCAGGCTATTGGCGCTCAATTGCTGCTGCCGGGCCAGCGCCGCTTCGGCCTTGATCAGCGTGGCTTCCTGATTGCGCCGTTGCGCCCGGATGCCGGCCAGCGCCGCTTCCGCGGATTTGACCGCATTTTCCTGATTGAGGCTGTCGATCTCGGCGATCAACTCGCCTTTCGCCACAGTATCGCCCAGGGCGACATGAACCGCCTTGATGCTGCCCGAAACCTCGGCGCCCACGCTGACCAGCGCGCTCGCTTCCAATACGCCTGATGCCAGAACCGTGGTTTCGATATCGCCGCGCGCCACGGACACGGTGTCAGGCGCGGTGCTGGCCTGTGTCGGACCCAGAAAATACCACCAGCCCCCCGCCGCAGCGCCACCCAAAACAAGAAGGACAAGCAGAAATCGGAAAAATCGCTTCATGGCTCGCAGGAGCTCTCAATCATTGCAATATGCCGTTTTCATACGCCCAAAGTCCGGTAAATTCACGTTAGCTCTGAGCAAGGCGCATTAAACTTTGGACATGTTGACGAGGCCAGGCCCGCGGTCCACCCTGCGCCGCACACTGTGAACACATCCCCTCAGGACCCCTATGTATCCGCTGCTCGATCCCAGCCGCTTTGTCGTTTTTATCACCGGCGCCACGTCCGGCTTCGGCGCCGCCGCCGCCCGCCGCTATGTGGCTGCCGGCGGCAAGGTGATCGCGACCGGCCGCCGTGAGGATCGCCTTCTGGCCCTGCGCGACGAACTGGGTCACGACAAATGTCATATCATCCCGCTCGACGTGCGTGATCGCAATGCTGTCGAGGCCGCCATCGCCGCCATTCCTGCGCCCTTCGACGCTATTAATGTGGTGCTGGCCAATGCCGGCCTGGCCTTGGGCTTGCAGTCCGCCCAGGAGGCCGACCTCCATGACTGGGAGACCATGATCGACACCAATATCAAGGGCCTGGTCTATACAATTCGCTTGCTGCTGCCGGGCCTGATCGCTCGGGGCGGCGGCCATGTGGTGACCATGGGTTCGGTGGCCGGCGAATTCGCCTATCCCGGCGGCTCGGTCTATGCCGCCTCCAAGGCCTTCGTGAAGCATTTCGCCCTCTCCATCCGCTCGGACCTGCAGGGCAAGAATATCCGCGTCACCGATATCGAGCCGGGTCTGACCGAAACCGAATTTTCGCTGGTTCGCTTCAAGGGCGACGAGGACCGGGCCGGCAATGTCTATGCGGACACCAAGGCCATGAATGCCGACGATATCGCCGAGTCCGTCTTCTGGGCGACCTCGCTGCCCGAGCATGTCAATGTCAACAAGATCCAGTTGATGGCCACCACCCAGGCCATCGGCCCCTTCGACATCTATCGCGAGAAATGATCTAGAGCGCGAGGAAAGCCACCGTATCGGGATCGACGGGAATGCCCTGGGCATCGCGTCGATCCATCTCCGCCCATTCCCGGTCGCCCGGCGCCATCACCCGGCCCCCTTCGCGCACGGACGAACCGCGCAGGGCACCGAGATAGGTGGTGATGGCCGAAGCGAACACCGCCCGGCCGGCAAATTTGTCCGGATCGATGACCATCACGAAATGCCCCATATTCCTTGGGCTCGAAATATCGGCGCCGCCATACATGGGGATGAAATCGGGGTCGAGCGTCGTGCCGGTCAGGAGCGCGGAAAATAGTGTCGCCACCCCGGCCAGGCCCGCTCCCTTATAACCATAATCGACCCCGCCAAGCGGCAAGAGCATATCGGCCTCATGCGGGTCGGTGGTTGGCTGACCATCCTCGGTCGCCGCAACGCCGACCGGCAGGCTGGCGTTCAGGGACCGGTGCAGCAGCACGCGATTGAGCGGTATGGACGATGTCGCCATGTCGAGCAACCAGGGGCGGCTATCCGGCACCGGCGCGGCAAAGGCCAGCGGATTGGTGCCATGAAACTTCTGCGCCCCGTCGAACAGGGCCACCATGGAATCGGTATTGGTCGTGGCAAAGGTGACAAATCCCTGTTCGGCGCCCGCCAGGGCATAGGCACCCGCCGCGCCGTAATGCGAGGAATTCTTGATCCCCACTGCGCCGATCCCGGCCTCCCGCGCCAGGTCCATGCCCACCTCGACCGCCTTATAGGCCGCATAATGCCCCAGCCCATCGTCGCCATCGACCATGGCACTGCCTGCGCCGCGCCTGTCCACAACCAGTTGCGGGTCCTTGTTCAGCCGCCCGCCGTCCAGCATCGCGCAGTAATGCCCGGTCAGGCGCACACCGTGGCTGTCGATGCCCAGCCGGGAGGCGTGCATCATCGCCTGTACCGCCGCCGCCCGCGACGGCGCGCTCGCGCCCGCCTCGGCCAGCCTGGCCTTGACGCGTGCGGCAAGCAGCGTTTCGGCAAATCGGGGGGCGTCACTGTCCACGGCGCGTCATCCTTATAGATCTCGTTCTGAACGGCCGAGGTGCAAAGCAGCAGTCTCCGGCCAGTCGGCCTATTGGCTCGACAGGGGGCACCATGAGGTCTTGGTGTCTTTGCTGTCTACCGTCATGCCTCCACCGCATGACCCATTCCGCAACTTTGTGCTGGCACCCATCGCTCAGCGGGCTATGCTGGACCGACCAAGTAGAGACTGCCCATGCCCCAAGCACCCGATCCGATCACCCGCAATCTCTGGCACGTTGTCGCCGCAACCGATGAATTGCCCATCGGCCTTGTCGAAACAACGCTCCTGCTCGATACGAAACTGGCGCTGACGCGCGGCAATGACGGCGAGCCGGTCGTCTGGCTGCGCAGCGATGAGGAGCGCGGCGACGAGATCGATCCCGATACAGTGCTCGAACGCCTGCCGGTCCGCACCGCCTATGGCTATACCTGGACCTGCCTTGGCACACCCAACCAGGACCTGTTCCCCATTCCCGAATTTGCCGAGCCCGACCGGGTGAACATGAGTTGCGGCTCCATCGGCATCCACGTCTCGGCCCCGCGCGCCGTCGAGAACTTCCTCGATATGGGTCACTTCCCTTATGTCCATACCGACATTCTCGGCTCCGAACCCCATACCGAGGTCAAGGAATATGACGTCGAGGTCTCCGAGGAGCGCGATGAGGTCCTGGCTACCAAATGCCGCTTCATGCAGCCCCGCGCCGCCAAATCGGCCACCCATGCCATGGAGGTGGAATATGTCTATCGCGTGCCGCACCCCTTCTGCTCGGTGCTCTACAAGTCCTGCCCCGAGGACGAATCGCGTCGCGACGTCATCGGCATCTTCCTTCAGCCCATGACCGAGGAGCGCTGCCGCGCCCACCTCCTGCAATCCATGATCGACTCGACCTCGACCATCACCGATCTCCGGCGCTTCCAGCAGACCATTTTCGGTCAGGACAAGCCGATCCTCGAAAACCAATATCCCAAGAAGCTGCCGCTTGACCCACGTGCGGAAACCCCGATCCGCGCCGACAAGAGCGCCATCGCCTATCGCCGCTGGCTCAGCCAGAAGGGCATCACCTATGGGGTCATTCCCCAAGCGAGCTGATTGCTCGGCTGCCGCCTCGTACGCCAAGGCCCCCGGCAGCCAGTCCACAATATCTGCAGCCGTGGCGCGGCTGTCGGCTTTGACGGACGAGATACATGCCCCTCTCCCTATCCGATCCCAATTGGTACCCCATCGCCTCAAGCGAGGACCTGCCCTTCCGCCATGTCTATCAGGGCCAGTTGCTCGGCCGCGAACTCGCCGTCTGGCGGGCCGACGATGGCAATGTCAATGTCTGGGAAAACCGGTGCCTCCACCGTGGCGTGCGCCTCTCCATCGGCATCAATGAGGGCCAGGAGCTCAAATGCCAGTATCATGGCTGGCGCTATGCCAATCAGTCCGCCGGCTGTACCTATATCCCCGCCCATCCTGCCGACGCGCCCGCCCGCCGCATCGAAAACCGCAAATATCCAGTCAAGGAAGCCTTCGGCCTCGTCTGGTCGGCTGCCAATGACGAAAAGCCCTTTGCGCCCTTCTCCGGTGCCGAGGGTCAGAACTGGTTTGCCCTAAGGCCCATGCCGGTCAATGCGGCGCCTGAGGATGTCGTGGCCGGGCTCTCCCGGCTCGCCCCCGATGACCAGCCCGCCGATCTCCTGCCCGGTCTGATCGTGCACCTGGGCGCCGTGGTCTATCTCGTTCAGCCCGTCGATGCCGGCCGCGCCGTTATTCGCGGTCTCTTGCCGCAAAAGCCCGCCGACGAACTGGCCAGCCTTCGCCATTACAACGAATTGCTGAGCAAGCTGCGCGACCGCCTCGAACGCGCCGCGGCCAAAAAGCCGGCGCCCGAGCCGCTGCAACCGCTTTACGAAAAGCTCTCTGCGGACCTCGCCACCATGCCCGACATTGCTGTCCCGCGCGGCAATACGCTCAATGTCGTGGTCAAGCGCAAATGGCAAAGCGCCGAGGGCGTTATCGGCCTCGAACTGGCCGACCGCGACGGCAAGCACCTGCCCACCTTCCAACCCGGCGCCCATATTGACGTCCACCTGCCCAATGGCCTGGTGCGCCAATATTCGATCACCAATGGCCCCGGCGACCTCTCGAGCTATGTCATTGGCATCAAGGCCGAAAGCGCGTCCAAGGGCGGCAGCAAGATTTTGGTCGAGACCGTGCGCGAAGGCGATGTGTTGGCCATTTCCGAGCCACGCAATAATTTCCCGCTTCGTCGCGATGCCACGCGCACCGTGCTGATCGCCGGCGGCATTGGCATAACGCCCCTCCTGTCCATGGCGCGCTTCCTCGATAAGTCGAGCCTGCCCTACGAACTGCACTATTTCACCCGCACGGGCGAAAGCGCTGCTTTCAAATCCGAACTCGCAGCCCTGCATGGCGCCGTGCATGTCCATTCCGGGCTCGGTCGCGATGCCATCAAAGGCACGGTCAACCAGGTGCTCGGCCCGCACCAATTCGCCAATCACGTCTATATCTGCGGGCCCGGCGCCATGCTCGAAATGGTCCAGGAAACGGCCACTGCGCTTAGCTGGCCTGATGACGCCGTGCATTTCGAATATTTCCAGAACGACAAGGTCATCGATTCTTCGTCCGCCTTCGACATCGAGCTGGCCCGGTCGGCCATGACGCTGCACGTCCCCGCCGGCAAGACCATTCTCGAAGTGATGCGCGAAGCGGGCCTCACGGTCCCCTCATCCTGCGAACAGGGCGCCTGCGGCACCTGCCTCACCACCGTCATCGAGGGCGAGGTCGACCATCAGGATGTCTATCTCAACAAAACCGAAAAAGCCTCCAACACCTGCATGATGACCTGCGTGAGCCGGGCAAAGAGTGCACGGCTGGTGCTGGATATCTAATGATGCTCACAACTCACCTTAATGTGGCGGCCCTACATCTCCCCTCCCCCTTGAGGGGAGGGGCGGGGGGTGGGGGTCCTTGGGCTCCTGCACCGATCTCGACCACCCCCTCTCCGGCCCTCCCCTCAAGGGGGAGGGTGGCCAGAACCCACAGTCTCGTGAAATGACCATCACCCTTTACGACTTCGAACTCTCCGGCAATTGCTACAAGCTGCGGCTGCTGATGAGCATCCTCAACCTGCCCTATGACATCGTGCCGGTGGATTTCTTCCCCGGCCGCGAGCATAAGGCCGACTGGTTCCTGCGGCTCAACCCCTTTGGCCAGCTTCCTGTTCTCAAGGACGGCGATCTGGTCTTGTCCGATTCAGGCGCCATCCTCGCCTATCTGGCGAAAAAATACGACACCTCGGGCCTCTGGTTCCCCGACGATCCCGCCATTATGGCTGAAATTCTCCGCTGGCATGCCGTGGCCGACGATATCACCGCGACCAGCTCTGCTGCCCGCCTGGCATTGGGCTATGATTATGATTTCGACATCGAGAAATGCCAGAAGGGCGCCCACCGCATCTTCCGGCTGATGGACGAACATCTCTGGTTCGGCGAACGCCAGGGCCGCAACTGGCTCTGTTCCCCCGCTCATCCGACCACGGCCGATATTGCCTGCTTCCCCTATGTCATGCTCTCCGAAGAAGGTGGCATTTCCCGCCAGGACTATCCCGCGCTCCGCCGCTGGACCGACCGTGTCCGCCGCGTGCCCGGCTTTGTCGTCATGTCGGGGATATTTCCTGCTGGTCCGGCCAAGGTGGATTGAGGCGGTAGAACCCCCTGCTCAAGGTGGGGGTTGTCCTAACCCACCCCTAGCCCTCACACTCCATTCCCGCTATTGCCTTGGTCAAACTGAGGAGCAAATCCCATGATCATCGAACCCAAGATCCGCGGCTTCATCTGCACCACCGCCCATCCCACTGGCTGCGCCACCAATGTGCAGCGCCAGATCGACCATGTCGTGATCAAGGGGCCCATTCCCTCCGACCGCAAGCGGGTATTGGTGCTCGGCTGCTCCACCGGCTATGGCCTGGCCTCCCGCATCGTCACCACCTTTGGCTCTGGCGCCGATACGGTCGGTGTCTCCTTCGAGCGCGAACCGGGCGAAACCAAGCCCGCCTCCGCTGGCTGGTACAATAATCGCGCCTTTGAAAATCGTGCCCGCGCCGCCGGCGCCAAGGCCGTGACCATCGAGGGCGACGCCTTTTCCGATGCGGTGAAGGTTGAGACGGTCGAGGCCATCAAGGAAACCCTGGGCCAGGTCGACCTCATCGTCTACTCGCTGGCCTCCCCGGTCCGCACCGACCCCAAGGACGGCGTCACCTATCGCTCGGCCATCAAGCCCTATGGCCAGCAGGTCACCTCGAAAACCCTCAATACCGGCACCGGCGAAGTCTCCGAAGTCACGGTCGAACCGGCCACCGAAGAGGAGGCCGCCGCCACCGTCAAGGTCATGGGCGGCGAGGACTGGGAGCTCTGGATCGCGGCCCTCTCCGAAGCCGGCGTCCTCGCCGATAATTTCGCCTCGCTCAACTATACCTATCTCGGCAGCGAGCTGACCTGGCCCATCTACCACAAGGGCACTCTGGGCAAGGCCAAGGCCGATCTCGATCGCGCCGCCGCCGCCATCCGCGCCAGGCATGGCGACAATGCCGCCCATGTCGTTGCGCTCAAGGCCGTGGTCACCCAGGCCAGCTCCGCCATTCCGGTGGTGCCACTCTATGGTACGCTATTGATCAAGGTTGAGGACGAAATGGGCCTGGGCGAAGGCCCGATCCACCAGATCGACCGCCTGTTCCGCGACAAGCTGCAGGGCACCATCGTGCTCGACGACGATAACCGCATTCGCGTCGACGACTGGGAATTGTCCGACGCCATGCAGGCCGAGCTCAAGAAGCGCTGGGCTGTCCTCAATACCGAGAACCTGGCCGATCTGGCCGACCTGCCCAAATATCGCGAAGAGTTCATGCGTCTATTCGGCTTTGCCGTGGGCGGGGTGGATTATGCCAAGGATGTCGACCCGCGCGTCGTCGATTGACACCCTTACGTCGCGGACTGGCCATTAGAGCGTTTCCAGCAAAAGTGGCAACGGTTTTGCGGTTCGGAAACGCGATAAAACAAGAACTTAGAGCAGTTTCAGCGTTTCAACGAAACGGTGAAATGCTCTAGGCCAGTTCGCACCAGGCAAGAAGCCGGTCGGCTTCGCCATCCACCTGCTCTGCAAGGCGCGCACCAGCAACCACCGGCAACCAGTCCATCACCTGCTGGCGACTGATCTTGCCATCCTCGGTCATGGCCTCAAGATAGAGCGCCGCCAGGGCAGGCCTGTGCAGCGCAACCAGCATATAGCTTCGTGCAATATCAGCCGCCGCCGGTCCGAGGGTCGCGTCCAGCCAATCGATAATGCCCGACCTGTCACCGTCAACCATGATGTTGAACGGATGAAAATCCCCGTGGCAAAGCCGGTCTCCATCCGGCAGCGCCGCCAGCCTTTGCAGAACCCGTTCCCGCATTGCTGGCGCCAGATGCGGCGCGCGTGCAATGCGATCCATCAGGCGCGGTTTGATCGGCGGCAGACCTCTGGCGGTATTGGCAAGGACAGCCCGGTGCAGACCGGCGAATATCGCCACCAGCCCCGGCATGTCACCCTCGCTCATCAACGAGCCCAGTGCCGCGCCCGGCAGGCGGCTCATCCTGAGGCCCCAGCGCTCCTCCACCCGGCAGACCCCCAGGCTGTCCGGCACGACCAGCGACGTACCGCGCAGGGCATCGAGCACCTTGGCTTCGTGCTGCGCCTGTTCAGGGCCGACGCCGGGCCGATAGAGCTTGATGACATAGGCGCCGTCCTCCAACACCTCGGCCAGACGCCCCGCCCCCAGCAGTCGGCCGGCGATCACGGCGCTTCTGCAGGCGGATAGGCATGTTCGCCACCCTGCCAATCGCGCACGGTGAAACAGCCATCGGTGCCGGCAATTGCCGAAGCGCCGATATCGGCCTTGCCATGGCCACCGGGAATATCGAGCACATAGGTGGGTTGGCAGAGGCCCGAAATACGCCCCCGCAGCGCTGCAACCAGCCGCTGCCCTTCGGCAATCTCCACCCGGAAATGCCCAGTGCCCGGCGCCAGGTCTGGATGGTGCAGGTAATAGGGACGAATGCGGTTCTCGACAAAGCCACGCATCAGGCTGGCAAGCGTCTCGACATCGTCATTGACGCCCTTGAGCAAGACGGTCTGGCTGATCAAGGCAATGCCGCCCGCCAGCATGCGCTCGAACCCGGCCCTGGCCGTCGCTGTCAGCTCCCGCGGATGGTTGGCGTGAACCGCGAGATAAGTCACCTTGCCGCTCGCGGTCAGGGCCGCAACCATATCGTCGTCAATTCGCTCCGGCTCCACCACCGGCACACGCGTGTGAAACCGCACGACTTTCACATGCTCGATGCCCCTGAGCCGCTCCATCAGGTCCCGCAACCGCCGCGCCGAGAGCACCAGTGGATCGCCCCCGGTCAGGATCACCTCCCAGATCTCGCTGTGTGCCGCGATATAGGCGATGGCCGCATCCAATTGCGGTCCTGTCAGCGTACCCAACCCTTGCGGTCCCACCATTTCGCGCCGGAAGCAGAAGCGGCAATAGACCGGGCAGACATGCACGGCCTTGAGCAGCACCCTGTCCGGGTAACGATGCACAATGCCTTCCACCGGCGAATGGGTGAGGTCGCCAATTGGGTCCGCGCGCTCGTCCGCCATCGTTACCAGCTCCTCTGGCCGAGGCACGAACTGCCGCGCGATCGGATCGTCCGGATCGGTCGGATCAATGAGATCAAGCACGGCGGGCGTAATGCCGATGGCGTATTTTTCGGCGACCGGCGTGAGATTGGAATGCGCTGGAATTAAACCGGCAGCTTCAAGATCGCCGACGGATTTGATCGGCTGCGCCAGCCTACCCCCTCTCCCCTGGGCGGAGAGGGTTGGGGTGAGGGGTTCAGTGACTAAATGGGGCAAATTCCCTTTCCAAGCCTCTGACCCCCGCTTCGCGGCGACCTCTCCCCTCGGGGGGGAGGTGGGCATCGTGCTATACTCACTCATTCGGCCACCGGCGCCCACAGCACCGCCTCGATCCGCTGCGCCCCCGTGGCCAGCATGATCAGCCGGTCAAATCCAAGCGCCACCCCGCTCGCCTCCGGCATGACACCGAGCGCCGCCAGGAAATCCTCGTCCACCGGATAGCGCTCGCCGTAGATGCGCTGCTTCTCTTCCATTTCCGCTTCGAACCGCACCCGCTGCTCGTCCGCATCGGTCAATTCGCCAAAGCCATTGGCCAGCTCGACACCCGAGGCATAGACCTCGAACCGCTGCGCGACGCGGCGGTCCCCCGGCACCCGCCGCGCCAATGCAGCCTCTGAGGCCGGATAGCGATCCAGCACCGTCACCCGCCCATTGCCCAATTCCGGTTCGACCTTTTCGACCAACACATGGGTGAAGAGATAGCTCCATCTCCGGTCTTCGGGCAGCGTCATGCCGGCCCGCTCCATCTGCACCGCTAGCGCCGCATCGTCGGGCACCCCGTCCGCGTCAATGGTCGCGAGCAGATCAATACCCGCATAGCGCTCGAATGCCTCGGCCACACTGATCCGCTCTGCCTCAGCACGCGGGTCGCAAGTTCGGCCCCGGAAAGCGAACTGCCCGACCCCGGTCACCTCTGCCGCCAACCGGATAATCGCCAGCGTATCAGCGATGATCGTCTCATAAGGCACCCCTGCCCGATACCATTCGAGCATGGTGAATTCGGGATGATGCAACGCGCTCCGCTCCCGGTTGCGCCACACATGCTGAAGGCTCGCAATCCGGGTTTCTCCCGCCGCCAGCAGTTTCTTCATGGTGAATTCGGGCGATGTATGCAGGTACATCGTCTGCCCCACGCCGTCATTGCCGATCATGCTGGTGCCGAAGGCATGCAGATGCGTCTCATTGCCCGGGGAGCGCTGCAGCCCGGGCGGATCGACAACCAGAAAGTCACGGTCCGCCAGCCAGCCACGCACCGCCGCCTCGATGTGCGCCCGCGCCAGCAGCGCCGGACGACGATCCGCGTGACGGTCGGGATGCCACCAGGGCGATGTCTGAATTGCCGTCATTGTCGGGTTTCTTGCCGTCCGGTCTGGCGAAAGGGCGCGGAATAGGGTATCGGGCGCACCACACATACATATTCCGGCGCGCGGAAGGTCCTGCCTCTAGCCCGCGCCAACGATACGAACAAGGAAGAAATATGGTCAAGGTCATCGCCTCGTCCCTGCGCAAAGGCAATGTCGTCGAGCAAGACGGCAATCTCCACGTCATCCTGACGGCCGAAAACGTTCACCCCGGCAAAGGCAATTCGGTGACCAACGTCAATATGCGCCGCATCTCCGATGGCGTGAAGGTGATCGGCCGCTGGCGCACCGTGGAGATGGTCGAAAAGGCCGATGTCGACGATCGCGAATATGACTATCTCTATTCTGACGCCGAGGGGCACCACTTTATGGAGCCCGTCAGCTTCGAGCAGATCACCGTCTCTGACGACGTCATCGGCGACCAGAAGGCCTATCTGACCGACGGCATGAAGGTGCACCTGATGACCCATGAAGGCGTCGCGCTTTCCATGGAACTGCCCCAGCGCCTGACCTTCGAGATCGTCGAGACCGAACCGGTGGTGAAGGGCCAGACGGCCTCCTCCTCCTACAAGCCCGCCGTTCTCAGTAACGGCCTGCGCGTCATGGTCCCGCCCCATATTGACACCGGCACCCGCATCGTCATCCTCACCGAAGACAATTCCTACGTGGAGCGTGCGAAAGACTGAGTTGCGTTCGCGCTCCGCGCGGTCAAAAAGCTCCAGGGGAGCTTTTTGAGCAACTCAGGCCCGGAGGACCTGCGGTCGTAGGGCCCAGCCCTTCAACGGGCACAATGCCAATACAAACGGGCCCCTTTTGGGGCCCGTCGTCATTATCGAGAACCTGCAGCCTTTAAGCCGCGGCCTTCAAGTTCACCGTCGTCTTGGCCAGCTTGGTCAGCTTCTCGTCGGTGGCTTCTTCTTCCTTGAGCGTTTCCAGCAACAGGTCGAGCGCCTCGGTATGGCCGAGCTGCTTGGCCCAGGTCGCCAGGGTGCCGTAGCGCGCAATTTCATAGTGCTCGACGGCCTGTGCGGCCGAGACCAGTCCGGCATCCAGGGCCTGGCTGCCCTTGAACTCGTCCATGATCTCCTTGCCCTCCTCGACGATCCCCAGAATGGCATCGCAGGTCTTGCCGCGAGGCGTCTTACCCAGCAGCTCAAATACCTGCTCCAGCCGCTCGACATGGCCTTCGGTTTCCGCCTGGTGCTGTTCAAAGCCAGCCTTGAGATCAGGCGACACCGCCGCCTTGGCCATTTTGGGCAGCGCCTTCAGAATATGCTTTTCGGCGAAATAGATGTCCTTGAGGGTATCGAGGAAAAGGTCGTCCAATTGCTTGTCAGCCATTTGTCTTCAGCTCCAGTTCGGAATGGAATGATGACGCTGGCCATGCAACGGTGGGCCGCAACCGAAGTTCCGGTTCCACCTGATCAAATTCGGCGGCGGCCAACCGCCAGGACATCCCGATTGGAAAAAGCTGGAAGCGATGCCTAGAAGAACCTCTTGGTCAGCCAGACCATCTGCTGGCGATCCTGGAACGGTCCGCCACCTTCGTGATTGTTGAATTCATATTCGAGCATGGTCTTGTCCGCGCCGGCAAAGGCCTTATAGGCGCCGTAGACAGTCGAGGGCGGGCAGATATCGTCCATCAGCGCCACCGAAAACAGCGCCGCCGCCTTGCTCTGGCGGGCAAAATTGACGCCATCGAAATAGCGCAGCGTTTCGAACACAACATCTGTCTTGTCCCGGTGCTGGGCGAGAAAACGCACGATCTCGCCATAAGGGTCGCGCCCGGCCACGCGCACCGCGCGCGGGAAATCGCACAGAAACGGCACATCGGGCATCACCGCCTTGACGCGCTCGTCGATGCCGGCCACCGCCAGCGCAATACCGCCGCCCTGCGACCCACCGCAAACCGCGACACGGTCCGGATCGACAAAATCCTGGTCAATCAGCGCATCGATGGCGCACACACCATCGGTGAACAAGCGCCGGTAATAGTAGTCGCTTTTATCGAGAACGCCCTTGGTCATCACACCGGGGATTTGGCTGGTCGACCCCACCGGGTCGGGTGTTGCCCCGGTGCTCCAGCCCGAACCCTGCCCGCGCGTATCCATGCGGAAATAGGCAAAGCCGGACGCGGCCCAATGCAGTCCCTCATGCGGGAAACCCCGCCCGCCACCATAGCCCACATATTGGACCAGCAGCGGCAGCCGGCCGGCGCGCGCCTTGGGCAACATCAGCCAACCCTTGACCGGATGTCCGCCAAAGCCGGGAAAGGTGACATCGAAAACCTCGATCACTTTAAGGGTCGTGTCGGCCGGCACAATGGAGACCGCGCCACCAGCAGCCCGCGCCTCTTTCAACGTCTCGCGCCAGAAAGACGCGAAATCAGCAGGCATGGTCACCGCGCTTTCATAAGCATCGATGGCGGGATGAGTGAGTTCGGGGAAGGGCATGATCAGGACCGCAAACTTGAATGGAAGTTTGCGCAATCTGCCCTCACCGCGCCGATTTTTCCAGCCCATGGCGCAGGTTGCGCACCGATCACTGTGCGCGGAAGAGGCTACGGTGGTAGCTCACCATTGTTGGCGCCGGCCAAAGCGAAACATTCTCGGGCAGCGCCATATTGCGGCCGTGCTCGTCGCCGGCCTCAACCGGCATGCCAACAATTTCAGGGTGCAGCGTATAGGCCTTATAGGCATCGCTGACCAGAATATGCCCCTTGCCGAGCAGCCCCGCCACCACCGTGTCAACGACAATGGCATTGCTCGGCGACATGTTGCCGCCATGGACGAGCGGCTGGAACAGGAACACTTCGAGATCGGTGTCCGCCTCGTCCTGAGCGAACACTTTTCCGGTCACCGCACAGCGGTTCCCGTAAATGTCCAGCATCAGCCGACGAAAAGCCACCGCATCATCCAGCGCGAAACCGCGCTGGAAACCGTCGGCGAAACCATCTGACCTATCTCGCTCAGCCACCGTCTTTCCCCCATCGGGAAAAACACTAGGCAAACTTCTTTTGTCAGGACAATGGCCAATATGTCCGGCTCGCGCCTGTTATCGATGACAGGCGCTACCGGCCCACCGTTTCCCGATAATGATCAAGGACTTTGCCGGCCTCGACGCCGATGCAGATCGTCTGAACCGGTCGATCAGCCCAGTGCGGATGGCCGCCCTTGCGCGTCTCTGGCATCTGGATAGTCTGCCCCACGGCAATACCGTCCCGCACCACCAAAACCGGCCCCCGGCGTGTCTCGAACCATTCCGGATGCAGGGCATAAGTCACGGCCAGCAGATCGTGTCCGACCACGCCTGAAAGCCCCATCACGTCCTTGTAGAAGCGCGCATAATGCTCGCACATCTGCGCCAGCAAGGCGCCGTTCTCGCCCACATCACGCGACAGGGCCGCCAGATAGTCTGTGTCCAGGATAATGTCATGGGTCACATCGAGCCCGACCACGGCCACCGGCCAGTCGGCGGCAAAAATCTCGTCAGCGGCCACCGGGTCGCCATGAATATTGGCTTCCGCCGCCGGGGTGATATTGCCGCTCCGGCCCGCATAACCAAAAGCGCCGCCCATGATGATGATCTGCTTGGCGAGTCCGGCAACGGCCGGCTCCGCCCTCAGGGCCAGCGCCAGATTGGTCATCCGCCCCACGGCGATAATGGTCACTTCGCCCGGATGGGCCTTGAGCATGTCGATAATGAACTGGCTGGCCTCGCCAGGCGCCAACCCGTCACCATCGACCTCGGGAATGTCGATTTCGCCCAGCCCATTAACGCCATGCACGATAACCGGCTCGGCCTTTTCCACCCCGTCCAGGGTTTTGCCCGCGCCCTGTACCACAGGGGCGGAAAGACCGAAGCGTTCTTTGAGAAAAAGGGCATTGCGCGTGGTCGTGGCAATGTCGGCATTGCCGACCACGGTTGTGATCCCGAGCAGATCGATTTCCGGCAGCTTGCTGAGGTAAAGCAGCGCCATGGCATCGTCGATGCCCGGATCGGTATCAAAAATGACTTTCATCGTCTCATTCGCTTCTCTTGGCCGGCAGGCGCCGGCAATTTGTCGGGACAGGCCTCTATCCCAATCTTGATCATCTGTCGCTGCGGTGCTTTAGCATGAAGCACCTTGACTATCGACCATTTTTGACCAAACGATCAAAAAATCGATGACAGCGATCGGGAGGGACGACGATGCGCTTCGGATACAAGGCCTCGGCCGAGCAATTTGCGCCGAATACGCTATTGCGTTTCGCCGTCGAGGCCGAGCAGGCCGGTTTCGACTCCGTTTTCGTCTCCGACCATTTTCAGCCCTGGAAGCACACTGATGGTCACGCGCCCTTCGCGCCGGGCTGGATGTCCGCTGTCCTGGCCCGCACCGAAAAAATCGTTCTGGGTACCTCGGTACTCACCCCGACTTTCCGGCTCCACCCCACCGTGGTTGCCCATGCCTTTGGCACAATGGGCGCCATGTTTCCTGGCCGCGTCATTCTGGGCGTCGGCACGGGCGAAGGTCTCAACGAGGTTCCGGCGACCGGTATTGAATGGCCCGAACTCAAGGAACGGTCGGCGCGCCTGCGCGAAGCGGTCCGCCTCATCCGCCAGCTTTGGCGCGAGGATCGCGTCACCTTCGAGGGCGACTATTACAAGACCGTCAGCGCCACCATCTATGACAAGCCCGCCGAGCCCGTGCCGATCTATATCGCTGCAGGCGGTCCGCTTAACGCCAAATATGCCGGGCGCGCGGGCGATGGTTTCATCTGCACCTCGGGCAAGGGCGCCGAACTCTATGTCGATCAGCTTCTGCCCAATGTGGAAGCCGGCCGCGCCGAAAGTGCTCTCAAGGACAAGCCGTTTGAGCGCATGATCGAGGTCAAGGTCTCCTTCGATACCGACGCCGAGCGAGCCTTGAACGATACCCGCAACTGGGCGGCCCTCTCTCTGTCCGCCGAAGAAAAGCACTCCGTCAAAGACCCCGAGGAAATGGAGCGCCTGGCCGACGCCCTGCCCATAGAACGGGTGGCGAAACGCTGGATCGTCTCCTCCGATCCCGACGAACATGTCGCGCAAATAAGAACCTATATCGACTATGGTTTCGACCATCTGGTCTTCCACGCACCGGGCACCGATCAGAGCCGGTTTCTGGCTCTTTACGCGAAAGAAATCCTCCCGCGTCTACGGAAACTGGTGGGATAGATGGCATTGGCTATGCTCCAACGTTCAGGCTCTTGCGCCCCCTCCCCCTTGAGGAGAGGGCTGGGGTGGGGGTCCATCTGTGAAAAACCGCACCACCCCCTCCCTCAATCCCTCCCCTCAAGGGGGAGGGAGGCGAAGGATCCGACCCCATGACCCCCCGCTACTACGTCTGGGGCATTCCCGGCATTCCCGAAATCGAACCCGGTGACGACCTCGTCGCCCTGATTGCCGCCGCCATCGAAGACCAGACCCGATCCGACCCCGACGCCGCCCTCAAAGCGGGCGACATCCTCGTCATCACCTCCAAAATAGTTTCCAAAGCCGAAGGCATGCAGGTGCCCGCCGCCGACCGCGAAAAGGCCATCGCCACCGACACCGTGCGTGTCGTGGCCGAACGCGTGCATCCTGGCGGCACCTTCCGCATTGTCGAAACCCGTCAGGGCCTCGTCATGGCCGCCGCCGGCATCGACATGTCGAACGTGCCCGAGGGCACGGCTTTGCGCCTGCCCGCCGACCCCGACGCTTCGGCCCGGGCCCTCTGCACCGGCCTCCGTCAGCATTTCGGGGTGGATCTGGGCATTATTGTCACCGACACCATCGGCCGCGCCTGGCGCATCGGCCAGACCGACATGGCCATCGGCGCTGCTGGCGTGCAATTGACCGACGACCTGCGCGGCGAGAATGATGCCAATGGCCGCCCACTGCATGTGACCCAGGCTGTCATCGCCGACGAAATTGCCGGTGCCGCCGATCTCGTCAAAGGCAAGACAACCGGTATTCCGGTCGCCGTCGTCCGCGGCCTTGCCCGTTTTGTAACCAATCTTGACGCACCCGGCGCCCGCACCCTGGCGCGCACCGGCGACGACGACATGTTCCGCTTCGGCAGTGCCGAGGCCTACCGCCTGGGCTATGAGGCTGCACTGGCCGAGCTCAAGGCAAAAAACAAACAAAGTCAGGACTAAATTCATGCGTCATTTCGGCAGCTTCTCGGCCCTCTTTTTCCTCTTGGCCGCCCCCACACAGGCCGCTACCTATCCCCTGACCCTCGACAATTGCGGGCAAACCGTAACCTTCGAAAGTGCCCCCCAGCGCGTCGTCGCGATCAAATCCACCGCCACCGAACTGCTGCTCTCCCTCGGCCTGGGTGACCACATTGTCGGCGTCGGCTTTCAGGATGGTCCCCTGCCGCCACATCTGGCCATGGCCGGGGCCGGCATGCCGGTCCTCTCGGACAAACTGCCCAGCCAGGAAGTTGTACTCGAAACCGAACCGGACTTTGTTTATGGCGGCTGGGAGAGCAACTTTGCCGCCGACGGCGCCGGCGAACGCCCCACTTTGGCCGGCCTTGGCGTCGCCACCTACGTGGCCCCGGCAGCCTGCCGCTCCATCAAGCCGGTCAAACTCACATTCGATCAGCTCTTTGCCGATATGGCCGAAATGGGCGACATTTTCGACGTCGCAGACGCAGCCACCAAGCTCATCACTGAGCAGCAGGCCGTGCTCGACACCATCGTTCCCGATGATCGCGGCCTGACCGCCCTGTGGTATTCCTCCGGCACCAAGACGCCCTATGTCGGTGCCGGCAGCAATGCACCGGCCATGGTCATGGAGGCGCTTGGCCTCACCAATATCTATGCAGATATCGATGAAGGCTGGACCTCGGCCAGTTGGGAAGCCATCGTCGACGCCAATCCCGACGTCATTGTCCTGGTCGATGCCGCCTGGAACTCTGCCGAGCAGAAAAAGGCGCTTCTGGCGGAAAACCCCATCACCAAAGAGCTCGGTGCTGTGGTCAACAAACGTTACCTGATCATACCCTTCCCGGCCTCCGAGGCGGGTGTGCGCAATGTCCCGGCAACGGCCGACATGGCCGCACAACTGGCAAGGCTGACATTCGAGTAAAGCCGGGCTCCGGTTCCATCGCCCCCTCTCCCCTCAGGGGAGAGGGTGGGGTGAGGGGTTCAGCGTTGGCCTTGGACCTGCTGAACAAGACGCACTCTGAACCCCTCACCCGCCCCGATGGGGCGACCTCTCCCCTCAGGGGAGAGGTGAAGCCGACATCGAAGACCACAAGGGGCTCAACGATTCCGCATCCACACATGACCCGCCTCACCCTCCCCGCCCTCCTGGTGCTCCTCCTCCTCAGCGCCATCATCGCAGTGACCTTCGGTCCCGCCGAGATCACGCCGGGCGAAGTCTGGTCGGTCATCGCCCACCATCTTGGCCTCCTGCCCGAAAGCCCCATGTCCCGCCTGCGCGATGCGATTGTCTGGGAGCTGCGCCTGCCCCGCATATTGACCGCGCTTGGCGTCGGCGCGGGCCTGGCGCTGTGCGGCACGGTCATGCAGGCCTTGACCCGCAATCCGCTCGCTGATCCCTATCTGCTTGGCCTCTCCTCGGGCGCGGCGCTGGGCGCCGTCACCTTTCTTCTGCTCGGATTTGGCTTGCTCATGCCCATTGGCGCTTTTTTCGGCAGCCTGGCCGCGCTGGCCTTTGCGCTTCTGATCGCGCAATTGCTGGGCGGCGCCACCCCCAGCCGCGCCATCCTGACCGGCATCTGCATCTCGGCATTGGCCTCCGCCGCGACATCCTTCTTGATCTTCTGGTCGGCCACCGGCGACAGCTATCGCGAAATCCTGAGCTGGCTCATGGGCTCGCTCTCGGGCTCGCTCTGGGCCGATGCCGGTTTGGTAACATTGGCGCTTCTCCTGTGCGCCCCGCTGATCCTGGCCAATGGCCGGGCGTTGGATGCCTTCGCCTTCGGCGACGCGGCGGCTGCCAGCCTGGGCATTAATGTGCCGCGCCTGCGTTGGACGCTGCTCGCGGCAACGGCCCTCCTCACCGGCATCATGGTGGCCATTGGCGGCGCTATCGGTTTTGTCGGGCTGGTCGTACCCCACGCCGTGCGCCTCGCCGTCGGCTCCGGACACCGGGTCCTGCTCCCTCACGCCATGCTGACCGGCGCCATTTTCATGCTCTGGACCGATACCGCCGCCCGCACCCTGTTCGACCCGCGTGAATTGCCCGTCGGCATCATCACCGCGCTGATTGGCGCGCCAGTCTTTCTCTATGTGCTCCTGCGCTACCGGAGGATTACATGAGCCTTTCGGTCGCGGGCCTTTCCGTCAAAAAGGCTGGCAAAGCCATTCTCTCCAATGTCGGTTTCAGCGCACCAAGCGGTAGCATTACGGGTCTGATCGGCCCCAATGGCGCCGGCAAATCCACCTTGCTCACCGGCCTTTTGGGTCTGGTCTCTGCTGAGGGTAAAGCCGCATTTGACGGCATCGACCTCTCCGACATGCCGCGCCGCGAGCGCGCCCGCATCATGGCCTATGTCGAGCAATCCGCCTCGACCGAAGAACGCCTGACCGTCCGCGATGTCGTTGCCCTTGGCCGCATCCCCTTCGAGCCCGCCTGGCAAGCCGCCCCCGGCCCGGAAGACGAAGCCATCATCACCAACGCCCTGTCCGAAACCGGCATGGAGAGCTTCGCCACCCGCCGTTTTTCCACCCTGTCCGGTGGCGAGCAGCAACGCGTTCACGTAGCCCGCGCCCTGGCCCAACAGCCCCGTCTCCTGCTGCTCGACGAACCCACCAGCCATCTCGACATCCGCGCCCAATTGCAATTGCTCTCGCTTCTGGAGCGCAAGGCTGAGGCAGGCATGACCATTGTGATCGCCCTGCACGATCTCAATCTGGCGGCCCGCTTCTGCACTCATCTCGTGGTTCTGGCCACCGGGCGCCTGGCCGCCACCGGTGCCCCGGCGGAGATTCTGACGCCCGATCTGCTGCGCGCCGTCTATGGAGTTTCCGCCCGCCTCGTGCCCGATGGCCGGTCCGGCCGATCACTCATCGCCTATGACGAGGCGATTGGCGCAGGCCCACCACAAATACCCGATTGACAATCGTGCCTCAGGCACTCAAAAATTTGATCGACTGGTCAAAATTTGACCATTAGGGAGCGCAGAGGGACATTATGGAATTCGGCATCACCTTCAAGGGTTTTATTGAGCATGAGCGCGCCCGCTATCTGGTGCGTGCCGCTGAATATGCCGGTTTTTCCTATTGCTGGTTCTATGACAGCCACATCCTCTGGCGCGATTGCTACGCGGCCATTGCCATGTGCATGGAACACACCAGCGATATGCGTTTCGGCCCGCTGGTGACCAATCCCGATGTGCGCGACTGGTCGGTCGCCGCCTCCATTTTCGGCTCGCTCTCCAAGCAGTCCGGTGGCCGCTTCGACCTGGCCGTTGGCCGTGGCGACTCGTCCATGCGCGTCATGGGCAAAAAGCCCGCTACTTTGAAGCGCGTTGCCGAATTCATCGACAAGACCAAGGCCATGGTCCGCGGCGAGGAAGTCACCTATGGCGAAATTCCCGCCGCCGTGAAATTTCCCTGGGCGGTCGGTCATGAAATGCCGAGCTGGATCGCCGCTTACGGCCCGCTCGCCCTGAAAACTGCCGGCGAACATGCCGATGGCGTCGTGCTGCAGATCGCCGATCCGGGCCTTTGCAAATGGTTCACCGACCAGTGCCTCGACGCCGGCCAGGCCGCTGGAAAGGACATGTCGGGCTTCCGCTCCATGGCCGCCGCCCCCGCCTATTTCGGCGACAAGAAGCGCGCCATCGAGCATGTGAAATGGTTCCCCGCCATGGTGGGCAATCACGTGGCCGATATTGTCGAAAAATATGGCGCCGACAGCGACAAGGTGCCTTCGAGCCTCACCTCCTATATCGAAAAGCGCCGTGGCTACGATTATTCCAAGCATGGCCAGGCCGATAATCCCTATCTCGATTTCATCACCGACGACGTGGTGGAGAGTTTCTGCGTCCTGGGCGAGCCCGAAGACCACATCAAAAAGCTGCATGATCTTGAGGCAGCGGGCGTCACCCAATTCAACATCTATCTCGATAGCGGCGACGAGGAAGAAATCATCGCCAATTACGGCAGGCATGTCATTCCGGCCTTTCGCAAATAATCCCGAGGCGCGCCACAGAGCGCGCCTTTTGCTTTAAGCTGGGCCAGGCGCACAGGCGCGGCGGGGAATGACCATGTTCGATCTCAAACTGACCAATGCCACCCTGCCCGACGGCCGCGCCGGCATGGATATCGGCATCCGGCACGGCCGCATTGCCGCGCTCGAACCCAATCTCGGTGGCGAAGCAGGTCAAACCATCGACGCCGCCGGGCAATTGGTCAGCCCGCCTTTCGTCGATTGCCACTTCCATATGGATGCCACGCTGTCGCTCGGCCTCCCTCGCCATAATGAAAGCGGGCTTCTGCTCGAAGGCATAAAGATCTGGGGCGAGCTCAAGCCCCTGCTCACACAGGACGCGGTCATTCAACGCGCGCTCGACTATTGCGATCTCGCCGTGTCGCAGGGCCTCCTCGCCATCCGCAGCCATGTCGATATCTGCGATGAACGGCTACTCGGCGTTGAAGCCCTGCTCGAGGTCAAAAAACAAGTCGCCCCCTATATCGACCTGCAATTGGTCGCCTTCCCCCAGGACGGCTATTATCGCTATCCCGGCGCAATCGACCTCCTCAATCGCGCCCTCGACATGGGTGTCGATGTGGTCGGCGGCATTCCCCATTTCGAGCGCACCATGGCCGATGGCGCCGCCAGCGTGAAAGCCCTTTGCGAAATCGCCGCCACCCGCGGCCTGCTGGTGGATCTGCATTGCGACGAAACCGACGATCCGCTCTCGCGCCATATCGAGGCCCTGGCCTACGAAACCCAGCGCCTTGGCCTCAATGGCCGGGTCAATGGTTCGCACCTCACTTCCATGCACTCCATGGACAATTACTACGTCTCAAAACTCCTGCCGCTCATGGCCGAGGCCGGTGTCAGCGCCACCGCCAATCCGCTGATCAATATCGGCATCCAGGGTCGCCACGACACCTATCCCAAGCGCCGCGGCATGACCCGCATCCCCGAAATGCTGACCTATGGCATCACCTGCGCCTTCGGCCATGACTGCGTCATGGACCCCTGGTATTCGCTGGGTCAGGCCGACATGCTCGAAGTGGCTTCCATGGGTCTCCATGTAGGCCAAATGACCAGCCGCCAGGCCATGCGCACCTGTTTTGACCTTGTGACCAAGGGCCCCGCCGCAATCATGCATCTCGACGGCTACGGCATCGACATCGGCAACAAGGCCGATATGATGCTGCTGCAGGCCGCCGACCCCATCGAAGCCATCCGTTTGAAGGCCACTCGCCTCGCCGTCATCAAATCGGGCAAAGTCATCGCCTCAGCTCCGCGACGAGAAAGCACCTTGTCGCTCGCTGGTCGTCCCGCTTCCATCGACGCATCGCGCACCTTTCCGCGCTAGAAAACGCCCCGTCGCGGTCTATGGCGTTGACCCCGCCGCCCCGATGCGGCACTCGAGAACACGCCCCGCTTCAATCAGGCCAAACCCATGATCCCGATTATCGACACTCATTTGCACCTGATCTATCCCGACCGCATCGCCTATCCCTGGCTATCGGGCGCACCGGCCATCAACCGGCCCTGGCATGTTGAGGATTACTGGGCCGAAGCCCGCCCCCTTGGCATCGAGGCGGCTCTGCACATGGAGGTCGATGTCGACGAAAAGGATATCGAGGCCGAAACGCGCCTCGTTCTGGGGCTGAAGGGCATTGCCGGCGCTGTCGCCGCCTGCCGCCCCGAAACCCTCGACTTCGAACGCCAATTGGACAACCTGGCCGCCATTCCGGGCATACGCGGCCTGCGCCGCATTTTGCACGAAGCGCCCGGCACTTTGAGCCAGACACCGCATTTCGCGCAGAATGTCGGCCGCCTTGCCGCTTATGGCCTGACCTTCGATCTTTGCGTCCGCCCCGATCAATTGCCCATCGGCCAGTCTCTGGTGGATCGCTGCCCTGATGTGACCTTCATCCTCGATCATTGCGGCGCGCAATATATCACCGTGGGCAATTTCTCGCCCTGGCGCGAATACATCACCGAAATCGCGCGGCGGCCCAACCTCGTGGCCAAGGTGTCCGGCATTATCGCCTATGCCGGCAAGGGCTGGACCCTCGATGCTATCCGCCCCTATGTCGAGCACATTATCGAAAGCTTCGGCTGGGATCGCGTCGTCTGGGGATCGGACCACCCGGTCGTTACCTTGGGCGGTTCTCTGACCGACTGGGTTGGTGCAACGCGCGAGATCATCAAGGGCGCCAGCGCCGAGGAACAAGCCAAATTGCTCAATGGCAATGCCAGGCGGATTTATCGGCTCTAAAACGCTGATCGGAATCGGCGGTTCCTGCGCCTCCCTCCCCCTTGAGGGGAGGGAACGAGGGTGGGGGTGGTTTTGTGGGTCGCCGATGGCCCCCAACCCAGCCTCTCGTTTCCGTCAAAACTGACAGAGTCTAGCCCCGCTTGTGGGGAATGCAGATCGGGCGCTGATGCACCGGGTCGGTGATGATTTCGGCGGTGACGTTGAACACCTCCGCGATCAGGTCGGACCGCATCATCGCCTCTGGGGCCCCACGCTCGCGCACCTTGCCCTCTGAGACAAACACAAGCTGGTCCGCATAGCGCGCCGCCAGGTTGAGATCGTGCAATACCAGAACGATGGTGCGTCCCTGTTCGCGATTGAGCTTGGTGACCAGTTCGAGACAATCGAGCTGATGTGCCATGTCGAGATGGTTGACCGGTTCATCCAGGCAAATAACGTCAGTCTCCTGCGCCAGCACCATGGCGATCCAGGCGCGCTGCAATTGCCCGCCGGAAAGCGAGCCGATGCGCCGATGCCGCATATGGGCGACCCCCGTTCCCTCCATGGCCGCCGCCACCGCCGCGTCGTCCCCGGCGCTCCAGGGTTGCAACATCGCCTGGTGCGGATAGCGGCCCAGCCGCACCAGCTCTTCCACGCTCATGTCCTGCGGCGCGCTCGGACTTTGCGCCAATAGACCGATCCGCCGGCCCAGCGCCTTGCCATTGAGCTTGGAAATATCTTCCGCATCGAGCAGCACCTGCCCCGCTTGCGGCGCATGCAGGCGGCGGATCGCCCGCAGCAATGTGGATTTGCCGCAGCCATTGGGCCCGGCCAGCACCGTGATCTGGCCGAGCGGAATAGGCAGGCTCAATGCATCCAGCACCGTTTCAGACCCATAGCCTAGGGTCAGGTCCTTGACCTCGATGCGATTGGCCATCCGGTCATCCATTGGCATTGTCCTTGCGCATGAGCAGATAGAGAAAATAGGGCGCCCCGATAATGGCCGTCACGGTCCCCGCGGGCACTTCAAGCGGCGCGAAGGCAACGCGGATCAGCAGGTCCGCCCCCACCAGGATAATCGCGCCGAGCAGGATCGACACTACAATCCCCGCCGCCCGCGCCCGCCCGACCAGAAGCCTCGCCAGGTGGGGCGCAATCAGCCCGATAAAGCCGACCCCGCCGGCAAAGGACACCGCCCCCGCCGTCAGCAAGGCGGCCAGCAGAAAAATCAGGATACGATAGCGCGGCAGGTTGAGCCCGATACTGCGCGAGGAAACATCGTCGAGATCCGCGGGCGGCAAATTCCGGGCGGCAATGGCCGCGACGATACCCACCGGTACCAATATGGCGACCATCATCTGCACCTCGGTCCAGTTGATGGTATTGACCGCGCCGGCCAGCCAGCGCGCGGCCTGTCCAGCCTGGTAGATCGGCCCGATCAACATGAAAATGGTCGTCAATGCCTTGGCGACCGCCGCAATGGCAATGCCGAACAGGATCAGCCTGATGGCCGAGGAGGCTTGCCGTCCCGAAAGCAGAAAAACCAGGCCGATGGCCGTCATGGCGCCAATGGCGGCGGCCAGCGGCTGCCAGGCAACAGAAACCATGAGCGCATTGGTCTCGTCAGAAAAGATCGCAAGAAACAACACCACGCCCAGCGCCGCTCCGTCGACAACCCCCAAAACACCCGGCGAGGCCAGTTCATTGCGGGTAATCCGCTGCAGCAGGTAGCCGGCAAAGGCTATGGCACCGCCCGCAATGGCCGCGGCCGCGACACGCGGCAGGCGCAATTGCAGCACCACCAGCCTGTCGGTACGCTCGCCCCCGCCGAACAGCACATGGGCCACTGTTTCAAGCGGTATCCAGGTCGAGCCAAAGCCGACGCCGCTAAGAAACAGCAGGACAAAAACCGCGGAAACGACCAGGACGGCGAGGGCCACCGGTCCGGGCGTGCCGCGCCGCAACGGCAAGGCGCCCATGCTCATGCCAGCCTCCGCATCAGGATCACCAGCAACGCCCCGGCGCCCACCACGGCGGTAATGGCCCCCACCGGCGCCTCCACCGGATAGATCACGAAGCGAGCCGCCACATCGGCCAGCGTCGTATAGATGGCCCCAACCAGCGCTGCGGCGGCCAACTGGTGGCGATGCCTCAGCCCCACCAGCCGCCGCGCCACATGCGGCACGACCAAACCGACAAAGGCCACCGGCCCGGCCATGGACACTGCCGCCCCGGTCAGCAGAGAGACAGCCACAAAAGTCAGGCCTCGCACGGCAACCAGCGGCACGCCCAGGCTAGCCGCCGTCGCATCGTCAGCCTGTAACGCATCGAGCGCCACATGCAGCGCAAATGCCAGCCCGGCCCCCGCCAGCACCACCGGCAGGCCATTGAAAAACAGGCTGATCGGCCGGTCGACAAAGGCACCCGAAAGCCAGAACAGCAATTGCTGCAACTGCGCCTCATTGCTGGTGAGAATGATTTCGACCACGGCATGGGCCAGGCTGGCAAAGGTCACCCCGACCAGAACGATCTTGAGCGGCGACAAGCCACCCGCCCCGGCGGCCACGCCAAAAACGATAATGCTGGTGAGGAAGGCACCGAATGCGGCTGCCAGCGACAGACCCACCAGCGATTGTACGCCGAAAACCACCGTGGCCAGGACCACCGCCACCGAGGCCCCGGCATTGAGGCCCAGCGTGTCGGGCGAGGCGATGCGATTGCGCGACAGGGTCTGCACCATCACCCCGGCCATGCCCAGGGCCGCACCGGTCATGGGCGCGATGACCGCTCGGGGCAATCTGAGCCCTGCAATCACGGTTGCGGTTTCCGAACCGTCATTGACAAACAGCGCCGCCCACACCTGGTCCAGCCCATAGAGCTTATAGCCAAGGGTCAGGCTCGCTAGCATTGCTGCAGCCAGCACCGACACCAGCGCGGCATAAACCGGCCAGCGCGCGCTGGCGGCCTGCGTCCTGCCCAATGCAACCTCAGCCAGGCTCGTCACGGCAACTCCAATACATGATATTGACAGTCAGATTAAATTCTGATGGATGAAGCCATCCAATTTCAGAGCCTTTTTGTCAAGTTAAGGAAACACAATCATGTCCCCTCGTCACATGCTTTTCGTCGCAGCGGTGCTTGCCGGGGCCATGTCCTCGGCTGCCCAGGCTCGCGAAATCACCCACGCCCTGGGCGTCACCGACGTGCCCGACCATCCCCAGCGCATCGTCGTCCTGACCAATGAAGGCACCGAAGCGCTGCTGGCCGTCGGCATCACCCCGGTCGGTGCGGCCAAGTCCTGGCTGGGCAATCCCTGGTACGATCACATTGCCGACCAAATGACGGATGTTACCAATGTCGGCGAAGAATCGGCGGTCAATCTCGAAGCGCTCGTCGCCCTCCAGCCGGACCTGATCCTGGGCACCAAGCAGCGCCATGAGGCCATTTACGAACAGCTCTCCGCCATTGCCCCAACCGTGATTTCCGAGCGCCTGCGCGGCGACTGGAAGATCAATATGGCGCTCTATACCGACGCTGCCGGCAAGGGCGCCGAAGGTCAGGCCGCGCTCGACGCCTTCGATGCCCGCATTGCGGCGCTGTCCAGCGCGCTAGGCGACAATCTCAAGGAAAAGATCTCCATCGCCCGCTTCATGGGCGGCCAGACCCGCATCTATTTCAAGGATAGCTTTTCCGGCCTGATCCTGGACGAACTCGGCTTCACCCGCCCCGCCAGCCAGGATAAGCCCGAATTCGCCGAGCAGATCACCAAGGAGCGCATCCCCGAATTCGAGGGCGATCGCCTGTTCTATTTCACCTACGAAACCGGCAATGGCGAGGGCAATTCCCAGGCCGAGGATTGGCTCGCCGACCCGCTCTGGCAGAACCTCGAAGTAGTCAAGGCCGGCAAGGTGCATGAGGTCTCCGACGCCGTTTGGAACACCGCCGGCGGCATCATTGCCGGCAATCTCCTGCTCGACGACATCGAGTCCGTCTACGGCCTCGCTTCCACCCGCTGACAGCCCTCCGGCCGGCCTTGAGCCGGCCGGACCTTCCCCCCGAACCAGCAGAGAAACATGCGTCACCTTGCCCGTTCATTGGCTGCCATTGCAGCCATCCTCACCCTCGCCACACCGCTCAGCGCCCGCGAAATCACCCATGCCATGGGCGTCACCGACGTGCCCGACAGCCCCGAGCGTATCGTCGTACTGACCAATGAGGGCACCGAGGCCCTGCTCTATCTTGGCGTCGCGCCCATCGGCGCGGTGCAAAGCTGGCATGGCAACCCCTGGTATGAACACATCGCCGCGCCCCTCGCAGACACGGTCGCTCTGGGCACCGAGCTGGCCGTCAATCTCGAAGTCCTCGCAACCCTTGAGCCCGACCTGATCCTGGGAACCAAGGTGCGCCAGGAAAATATCTACCAGCAGCTCTCCGCCATCGCCCCAACCGTGATGAGCGAGACCATTGGCGATGAATGGCAGAACAATCTCAAATTCTACGCCGACGTTCTGGGCAGGAGCGCCGAAGGGGAAGCTGCCCTCGCTGAATTCGCCGGCCGCACCGCCGCCATCGGCGATGCCTTGGGTGATGCGAAGAACGACGAAATCTCCCTGGTTCGCTTCTCGCCCAACCGCACCCGCATCTACTACAAGCAGACTTTTGGCGGCCTGATCCTGGATCAGATCGGCTTTGCCCGCCCCGCCGCTCAGGACAAGGACGAATTCGCCGAGGAAGTCACCAAGGAACGCATCCCGGAAATGGACGGCGACCGCATTTTCTACTTCTCCAACGATCTCAACGAACAAGAAGCTGCGGCAAATCTTGAGGACTGGCTCAGCGATCCGCTCTGGCTGAGCCTTGAGGGCGTGAAGGCCGGCAAGGCCCAGCGCGTGAGCGAGATCATCTGGAACTCAGCCGGCGGCATCTATGCCGCGCACATCATGCTCGACGATATCGAAGCCATTTACGGCCTCGCCTCCACCCGCTGACGCTCAAGGGAAGGTCGACGCATGAGCCGGCTTGAAACACTCGATATCCAGGCCGGCTATGCCGACACTCCCGTCCTCCGTTCGGTCGACCTGGCCATTCCCGATAGCCAGGTCACCATCCTGATCGGGCCGAACGGTTGTGGCAAATCCACTCTGCTCAAGACCATGGCCCGCATCCTTGCCCCCTCGCGGGGCCATGTCCTGCTCGATGGCAAGGACATCCACACCCTCAATACCAGATCGGTTGCCGCCAAACTCGGCCTCCTGCCGCAGGGTCCGATCGCTCCGGAGGGCCTGACGGTCCGCGAACTGGTGACCCAGGGCCGCTTTCCGCATCAGTCGCTGCTGCGTCAATGGACCCGGGCCGACGAGGACGCGGTCGATGGCGCCATGGCCACTGCCGGCATCACTGATTTTGCCGACCGCGCCGTCGATACGCTTTCGGGCGGTCAGCGCCAGCGCTGCTGGGTCGCCATGGTGCTGGCGCAGGAAACCGAGCTGATCCTGCTTGATGAACCCACCACATTTCTCGATCTCAAGGTGCAGGTCGATCTGATGGACCTCTTGACCGGGCTCGCCCATGAGCGCGGCCGCACCCTGGTCATCGTGCTGCACGAATTGAGCCTGGCCGCCGCCTATGCCGATCATCTGGTGATGATGAAGCAGGGCCGGATCGTCGCCGCCGGAGAGCCGGGCGACATCTTCACCGCCGAGCGCCTCAAGCATGTCTTCGATCTGGACGCCAATGTCCTGCGCGATCCCACAAGCGGCCGACTGGTCTGCGTCCCTTTCAGTGGCCGTCGCCGCGTCCCCGAGGCCGCCCAATGAGCGAGATCACGGCATCAGAGCCGGTCCGGCACAGGATACGCGCCTGGAGCGGTGTCCTGCCTTTGCTCGCCATGCTGGCCGGCGCCTTTCTTTTTCACATTGCCGTCGGTGCCAAGCCCTTGCCGGTCACCACGGTCTTTGACGCGTTGATCAGCTTCGACCCCACCAATTTCGACCATGTCATCGTGCAAAATCTGCGCTTGCCCCGTGCCGTGCTTGCCCTTGTCGTGGGTGCCGCCCTGTCCCTGGCCGGAGCCTTGATGCAGGGCGTCACCCGCAATCCGCTCGCCGATCCGGGCCTTCTCGGCCTCACCACCGGCGCCGCCTTTGCCGTCGTTCTCGCCCAGACCGTTTTCGGCGTCGCGGCCTTGGCGGCCATGCCCTGGATCGCCATGTCCGGCGCCCTGGGCGCAGCCGTCATCGTCTTTTTCATCTCCCGTCTGGTCCCGGGCGGCGCCACCCCGCTCAGCATGACCCTGGCCGGCGCCGCCGTCAGCGCCTTTTTGGGCACCATCATTTCCATCATTCACCTGCTCAATCAGGATACATTCGAAAATCTCCGGGTCTGGCTCACCGGCTCGTTGGCCGGCCGCGACATCACCCTGCTCTGGTATACCGGCCCCTGGATGCTGATCGCTTTTGTCGCCGGCGTCCTGCTCGCGCCCCGCGTTACCGTACTTGCCATGGGCGACGAGGTCGCTCAGGGGCTGGGGGTCAAGACGGGTTGGCTCAAGGCCCAATTGCTCGCCGTTGTCGTCGTGTTGACGGCCTGCTCGGTAGCCTTGGCCGGTCCACTCGGCTTTATCGGCCTCGTTATTCCCCATGTCGTGCGCCTCTATGTCGGCTCCGACTATCGCTGGATCGTGCCCTATTCGGCCCTTGTGGGCGCCGCCTATCTGATCTCGGTCGATATCGTCGCCCGCATTGCCATTCCACCGCGCGAAATTTCCACCGGCATCATCACCGCCCTCGTTGGCGCCCCGCTCTTTGTGCATCTGGTGCGCCGGAGGGCTCGCTGATGAACACGGTCGCCCCACCCCGCCAACTCGTCCTGCGCACACCGCGCCAATTGATCGCCCTGCGCCTGCCGCTACGCGGCCTCGTCGTAGCTGGCCTGCTGCTGCTGGCGCTGCTTCTGGTCTCCGCAATAAGCCTGGCCACAGGCAGCTATGGCGTTGCCCTCGGTGAGGTCTGGGAGACATTGCGCGGCATCACCATCAGCCGCGTCATCGACAATGTCATCTGGGAATTCCGCTTCCCCCGCACGCTCTGCGCGGCCCTGGTCGGCGCCATGATGGCCCTCTCCGGCGCCGTGCTGCAAAACGCTACCCGCAATAGTCTGGCCGATCCGTCTCTGGTCGGCGTCAGCCAGGGCGCCGCGCTGGCCGTGGTCACGCTCACCATTCTCTTCCCTGAGCTGGGTAGCGGCTGGCGCCCCTGGATCGCCTTTGCCGGCTCGATCCTGGTGGCCATGGCCATACGAACCTTGTCCCAGACGCATCACGGCCCCAGCACCATCCGTTTTGTCCTGATGGGCATTGGCCTTTCCGCCTTCATCTCCTCGATCACCTCAATCCTGCTCACCTATGGCGAAATCGACCGGGCCATGGCGGCGCTCGCCTGGCTGGCCGGTTCGATCAATGCGGCAAGCTGGGGCGATGTCTGGACATTGCTAGGCTGGGCAGCCGTGCTATTCCCCCTTTTGCTCCTACTCAGCCGCTCCATGAGCGCGCTGCGCTTTGGCGGCATCACCGCCATTGGCCTAGGCGCGCCGGTCACCCTGGTCCGCAATGTGCAATTGGCCATTGCCGTCGGCCTTGCTGCCATTGCCACCTCGGTCGTCGGCCCGCTCGGCTTTGTCGGCCTCGTCGCGCCCCATGCCGCCCGGCGACTGGCGCCCGCGGGCATGGGCCTGCACCTGGTGCTGGTGGCCCTTTTCGGCGCCCTGTTGGTCGCCCTGGCCGACCTTGTTGGCCGCGCCGCCTTCGCCCCCATCCAGGTCCCGGCCGGCATCCTCACCGCTCTGATCGGCGTCCCGATCTTCGTGCTGCTGCTCATTCGCAGCCAGCCGGCCTCATCCAGCTAATTTTGGAGAAACCCAATGCTCAAAAAGCTCGTCCTTGCCTGCGCCCTCGGCCTTGCTTTCGCAACATCCACCTTCGCTCAGGAAACCCGCGCCTTCACGGCCGCCAATGGCACATTCGACATTCCCGTCGTGCCGCAACGCATTGTCGCGCTCAATGACCAGATCATCGCCCTGCCGCTCTACGAATTGGGGGCACCGGTCGTGGGCAGCGCCGGGCGCACCGATGCCGATGGCAATTTTTTCATGCGCGGCGGCATGGACACGCTGGGCATCGACTATGCCAACACCGATATCGAATATGTCGGTGCGTTCAACGCCCTCGACATCGAGACCATTGCTGCGCTGCAGCCCGACCTCATCATCGGCGGCACCTATACCGACCCGGCTGTGGTCGAGCAGTTGCAGACCATTGCCCCGACCCTGGTCATCGACAATGGCAGCCTGGGCCTGATCAAGACCTTGGAAACCCTGGCCAATCTCAGCGGCAAGGCCGGCAATTTTGAAGCCCGCTACCAGCGCTATCTCGACAATGTCGAGCGCACAAAAAGCTATATCGGCGACCCATCCTCCATCTCGGCAACCATGACCTTCATGTTCCCCGCCGGCGAGGAGCTCTGGGTCTATCGCACGAGTCTTGGCGCCATTTCGCAGGTCCTGTCCGATCTCGACTTTGCCCAGCCCGCCGCTGTCGCCGCGCTGGGTGAAAATCAGGCGTCCTGGAGCGCCGAGCTGATCCAGCAGCTCGATGCCGATTTCGTCTTCGGCTTCTACCGCCAGCAACCCGATGCCACGCCAGAGGCTATTTTCGCCGCCTATGAAAAATTCGCCCCCGGCTGGTGTCAGGTGCTAACGGCCTGCCGCAACGGTCAGTTCATTCTTCTGCCCGGCCCCGCATTCGGCTCGACCATGACCGGTCTCGAACTGGCATTGGAACTGGTCGAAAGCCATGTCGCGGCCCGTGCCTACACGCCCTTCGAAGAATAGACACCATGAGCCACGTCTTCTGCACCGACGTCTGCCGCGAGCGCGGCGAACCGCTCGAGGGGCTTGGAGATGCGCCGCAGCGCGTCCTCATGCTGGCCTGGCCGCGCGGCAAGTGGCGCACCCCGCGCTGGGAATCGGTCGACATGTCGCCGGCTTTGACTCGAGCGCTGCATGAGGCGTCGCAGGCTGGCCTTCATGTCGCACTGGTCGACAAGGTCGAAGCGCCGGGCAGCCTGCCCACCCTTCATGCCCTGCCCGAAAATGTCTTTGCCGATTTTGCCGATGAGGCCGACCTGATCCAGGCCATCGCTGCATATGTCGACGGGCAGCTCTTTGCCGGGCAGCGCGACACCCGCCCCACCATCATCTGCTGCACCGATAGCCGGCGCGATGCCTGTTGCGCGCGGCATGGTTTTTCGACCTACAAAGCGCTTGTCGCCATTGCCGATCCCAAGCGTTTCAACATCGTCCAGGCCACCCATATTGGCGGCTGCCGCTTTGCCGCTTCCCTGCTCGTCATGCCGCAGCGCCAACGCTATGGCCGCATGAGCGCGGGCCTTGCCCCGGCCTTTCTAGCCGCGCTCGAACGCGGCGAAATCTATCTGCCGTCCTATAAGGGCCGTTCCGGCCAGCCCGAGCCGGTCCAGATTGCCGAACTGGCCGCCATGCGCTGGGCCGACGAGCGCGGTCGCACACTATCGGACGTGCCCTTGTCCGGCACAATTCCGGACCACATCTCGGAGGGCACGCGGCTCACTCTGGGCGCGGAGATCGGCGGCGAACGCCTTTCCATTCACCTCCATGCACAGAACTTCATGGTCCAAGGCAATTGCGCCACCGTGGCCGAAGGCGGCGGCAAGATGACCCTGCGCTGGTGCCTCGATAGCATCGGTCCCGAAACCAGCACTGCGTCCTAATCCCCGTTTTCAGGCCCCACCTGAACCCACCGCCAATCCGGCGGCCAGCCATACGGAGCCTCGTCCCAAATGATCAGACCCACCCTTATCGCGGCGATCCTCGCTGCCATACTGGCCTCGCCAGCCCTTGCCCTCCCCGCCTTCGCCCAAGACACCCGCACTTTCATCGATGACGCCGGGCGGAGCGTGGAAATTCCGGCCCATCCGGAGCGCATTGTCTCGCTGCATGACCTGTTCTTCTCGGTGCCGCTGATCGAGCTGGGCATTCTGCCTATTGGTAGCCACGGCCGGTCCAATGATGAGGGCACCGAGCCCTTCATGCGCTCGTCCAAAATGATGACTGGCGTCGATTTCGATACCGCCGACATCACCTTCCTTGGCACCGGCACCGAGATTGACCCCGAGGCCATTGCTGCCCTCGAACCGGACCTGATCGTGCTCTCGACCAACCAGGACCCCGACCTTTACGCCAGCATCGCGCCGGCCATCCTGCTCGACTTCAGTCTCTCGGACAAATATGCGCTCTATGACCGGCTCGCCGAAATCACCGGCTCCCAGGCCAATCTGAACCTGCTCAAGACGCGCTATGAGCAGCAGCTTTCCCAGCTCAAGACTGTGGTCGATACCCCGTCCATTTCGGTCAATGTGATTGCTGCTGTCGACGGCCAGGTCCGTTCCTATCGCCACTTCGCCGCTCTGGGCCGCGTGCTCGACGATGCCGGCTTTGCCATGCCGGAGGTGGTTCGGGACGTACCCTCTGGTCAATATCAGGACTACAGCCCCGAAATGCTGCCCGAAATGGATGCCGATCTGATCCTCGTGACCTATCGCGCCGAACAGGGCGAAACCGCCCAGGATGCCTATGATCAGCTCGAAGCCGCCGTGCCCGGTTTCTGCGCCTTCCTCACCGCCTGCCAGAATGGCCGTCTCATCGCTATCCCGCGCGACGAGACCTTTGTCACATCCTACAACGCGCTTGGTACCCTGGCCTATTCCATGATCGCCCTGACCACGCCGCCCGCCCGATAGTCGCGCCGCACAAGGATCAAGACATGAACTTCTCCAATCTTCTGGCGGCGAGTGCGCTTGCCTTCACCCTTTCCGCGCCTGTTCTTGCCCAGGATACCCGCACCTTCACCGACGACCTTGGCCGAACGGTGGACATCCCAGCCGAGCCGCTACGCATCATCTCCCTGCACGATCTCGCGATCACCGTACCGCTACTCGAGTTGGGTATCAGCCCGGTCGGCAGCCAGGGACGCACCACGGCAGAGGGAGAGCCGTTCATCCGCTCCAGCGACGTGCTGACCGGCGTGGACTTCGGCAATTCCGACATCAAGTTCGTGGGCAATCTGCCGGCTGATGTCGAGGCCATCTCGGCGCTTGAGCCGGACCTTATCCTCACCACGCCCTGGCAGACTGCACCCGTCGAGCAGCTCGATATCATCGCCCCTACTCTGGTCCTGGACAATTCCAAGCGCGGCGATCTGGGCATGCACGATATTCTGGCCGAAATCACCGGAACCGAGGATCGCCTGGCCGTGCTCAAGACCCGCTATGAGGGTCAAGTCGCCCAGATCAGACGCCTGATCGATACGGCGAACATCTCGGTCAATGTCATCCAGGGCGTCAATGGCGAGGTCCTGAGCTGGCACACCTATGGCGCACTCGGCAAGGTCCTGCGCGATGCCGGCTTCACCTTTCCCGACCGGGTCAATCAGATCCCCGAAGGCGATCTCGCCCGCATGAGCGCCGAAGAACTTCCCGCGCTCGATGCCGACTTCCTGTTTGTCACCTATCGCACCGATATTCTGGAAACGCCGGACGATGCGATCGGTCATCTCAATGAGGTCATGCCCGGCTTCTGCAATTTCCTGCATGCCTGCCGCGAAAACCAGATGATCGTCATTCCGCGCGAGGAGGCCTCGGCCTCGGCCTATTACGGGCTGGGCGTTTTGAGCTACATGATCATCTCGCACATTTCCGGCCGCGACTTCGTCGCCAAGGCCGACTGAACGCCTCGGGTCCGGCCAGCCGGACCCTATTCAATCATGATGTGGCGGATCTGGGTGTAATCGATCAGCGACTGCATCGAGAGGTCCGAGCCATAGCCCGAATTTTTCATGCCGCCATGCGGCATTTCGGTGGCCATGACCCCATGGGTATTGATCCAGGTCACCCCATATTCAAGCGCATTGGCAATGCCCATGGCCTTACTCCCATCCCGCGACCAGACCGACGATCCCAATCCATATTCCGAGGCATTGGCCCAATCGACCGCCTGCTGGTCATCCTCGAATGGCGTAATGCTGAGCACCGGCCCGAACACTTCCTTTTGCACGATTTCTGCCTCGATTGGCGCCGCCACCAGCGTTGGCGAAAAGAAGTAACCCTCCCCCTCGGCCGTCGCGCCCTGCATCACATCGTAGCCCGCGCTCCGGGCCCGCGACACGAACCCCTCCACCCGCTCCAATTGCCGCTGGCTGATCACGGGCCCGAATTCCACATCGTCCCGTTCCGGCCGCCCATAGACCAGCGACCCCACCATCCCTTCCAGCCGGTCGGTCAGGTTTTGAACCACGTCGCGATGGACAAAGATGCGGCAGGCCGCCGTACAATCCTGCCCGGCATTGTAAAAGCTGGCCTCGCGCAGCGTTTTGACGAGCTTGTCGAGATCGGCATCCGCGCAAACAATCACCGGCGCCTTGCCACCCAGTTCCAGATGCGTGCGCTTGATGCTATTGCCCGCCGCCGCCTGCAACACGGCCCGGCCCGTCCGCACATCGCCGGTCAGCGAAATCATCCGCACCAGATCATGCGAGATCAACCTATTGCCCACATCCGGCCCATTGCCGCAGATCACATTGACCACGCCTGGCGGCAGCACCTCGGCAAATATCTCGCTGAGCGCCAATAGGCTCAGCGGCGTCATCTCCGAAGGCTTGATCACCACGGCATTGCCCGCCGCAATGGCCGGCGCAATCTTCCAGGCCGCCATCAGCAGCGGATAATTCCAGGGCGCAATCTGCGCGATCACCCCGATCGGGTCGCGCCGCACCAGGCTTGTGCGGGTCGAAGACCGGTAATTGCCCGCCGCCGGCGCCGGCATATTGCGCACCGCCGTGCCATAGAAGCGGAACACATCGGCCACATTGGCCAGTTCCCCCGCCTTGACGAAGCGCAACGGCTTGCCCGCATTGCGCGACTCCACATCGGCCAGCCTTTCGGCCCTCGCCTCGATGGCATCGGCAATGGCCAGAAGTGCCGCGCTGCGCTCCCGTGGCGTGCGCTTTGACCAGTCCCGATAGGCGCGGTCGGCGGCCCCAACAGCCATCTCGATCTGGCTGTCACTGGCCGAAGCGACTGTGGCCAAGGGCCTGCCCAAGGCCGGCTCGAACGCCGTCTCGATCTCGCCTTCGCCCGCAACGAAGGCACCATCGATAAACAGCCGCGTCTCCAATCCGCTCATGCCATACCTCCGGTCCACCATTTTGCCAGCGCCGCGGCAATCTTTAGGCACCCGCTTCCCGCAACGCGTCAGCACCTGCTAGTCTGATGCTATGTCACACAAAAAGGGCGACGCACAGGCATGAGTTCCGATCCGACCGCAAATGCAGATATTGTCTCCTGGCTTGCGGACAATCCTCAGATCGAAGTCCTGCACACCGCCGTGTGCGATCTCAACGGCATTCTGCGCGGCAAGCGCATTCCCATCGATCAGGCCCGCCGCGTCGCCGAAAATGGCATCCGCATGCCGCTCTCCATCGTCGGCGTGGATGTGTGGGGCGAAGATATTGTGGGCAACCCGATGGTCTTTTCCTCCGGCGATACCGACGGCATTTGCAGCCCCACGGGACGCGGCGCCCTGCCCATCAATTGGACCACCCGCCCCAGCGCCATGATCCCGCTCTGGCTGTTTCAGGATGCGCGCACGCCTTTCCTGGGCGATCCGCGCCAGGCCCTGGCCCATGTCCTGCGCCGCTATGCCGAAATGGGGCTTGAGCCGGTGGTCGCCACCGAGCTCGAATTCTATCTCGTCGATCCCGACCCCGATTCAGCCCAGCCGCCGATCTCGCCCTATACCGGCAAGCGCCTGGATTCGGACGCCATTCTCTCACTCGACGAGCTCGAGGATTTCGGCGAGTTCTTCCGCGACGTCTATCTCCAATGCCAGCAGCAGAACGTCCCTGCCGACACCGCCGTGGCCGAAAACGGCATCGGCCAGTTCGAGATCAATCTCCTGCACACCAATGGCCTCAAGGCCGCCGATGACGCGGTCCTGTTCAAGCGCATCGTCAAGGGCGTCGCGCGCAAGCACAATCTGGTCGCCACCTTCATGGCCAAGCCCTATGGCGCCCGCTCAGGCAATGGCTTCCACGTCCATTTCAGCCTCAACGATTCGGCTGGCAACAATGTCTTTGACGATGGCACCGAAAGCGGGTCGGAAGTCATGCACCATGCCGTAGGGGGCCTCCTCGCCGGCATGGCAGAGACTACCCTGCTCTTTGCCCCCCATTTCAATTCCTATCGCCGCCTCCGGCCCGATACCCATGCGCCCAGCGCCGTCTCATGGGGTTACGAAAACCGCACCACCGCCGTGCGCATTCCCGGCGGTAATCCCAAGGCCCGCCGCATCGAACATCGCGTCTCGGGCGCCGATGCCAATCCCTATCTGGTCCTGGCCGGCATTCTCGGCGCCGCACTTGTCGGCATCGAAGACCAGATCAAGCCGCCAAAGCCGTTCAAGGGTCGCGCCTATTCCGAGCGCCTGCCCAAACTGCCCGCCGACTGGGCCTCGGCGGTCAACGCCTTTGAAGACGGGGACATGGTGCCGCGCATCTTCGATTCCTCACTCCACGCCATGTTCGTCGCCTGCAAGCGCCAGGAAATTGCGGGCTTTGCCTCCCAGGTCACCGATCTGGAATTCTCCGCCTATCTGGAGGCCATCTGATGGCTGAACCGTCCTATGCCGGCGATGGCGCCTATCCCCCCAGCTATTACGCCGCCTCGCGCAATATCATCCGCCAGCCGGTAAAACTGGAAGCGAGCATCGAGGCCGATATCTGCGTGGTCGGCGCCGGCTATTCGGGGCTTTCAGCAGCGATCAGTCTGGCCGAACACGGCTTCAAGGTCGTGGTTGTCGAGGGCGCCGAAGTCGGCTGGGGTGCTTCGGGGCGCAATGGCGGCCAGGTGGTCAATGGTCTCAATGCCAGCCTTGGCACCATCCAGCGTCGCTATGGGCAGCAAACGGCCAATTTCGTTGGCGGCCTGCTCCAGGAGGGCGCCGGCATCATCTATGACCGCGTCGCCCGCTATTCCATTCAATGCGATCTCAAACGCGGCAATATCTATGCCGCCTATACCCCCAAGCACATGGAAGAGCTCAAAGCCAAGAAGGACCTCTGGGCCTCCCATGGCATGAACGACCATGAACTGCTCGACAAAAACCAGATCCGCCAGCATATCGGCTCATCCGTCTATCAAGGCGGCATGATCGACCATTCGGGCGGCCATATGCACCCGCTCAATCTGGCCCTTGGCGAAGCTGCTGCCTTTGAAAGTCTTGGCGGCACAATTTTCGAGCATTCCCCCGTCACCCGGGTCGAACAGGATGCGCCCGGTGCCACAGTCCACACAGCCAAGGGCCAAGTCCGCGCCAAAACCGCGCTCATCTGCGGCAATGCCTATCTCGGCCATGTCGTGCCCGAATTGACCGCCCGCGTCATGCCCGTTTCGACGCAGATGATGGCCACCGAGCCTCTGGGCGAAGAACGCGCAAAGACCCTGCTGCCCACCGATATGTGCGTCGAGGATGTGCGCTATATTCTCGACTATTTCCGCCTCTCGGCCGACCACCGGCTGATCTTCGGCGGGGGCGTAGTCTATGGCGGCACTGACCCGGCCGATGTCGAAGCCAAGCTCAGGCCCAATATGGACAAGGTCTTTCCGCAGCTCAAAGACGTGAAGGTGGACTACGCCTGGAGCGGCAATTTTGCCCTCTCCTTCTCGCGCGTCCCCCAGCTCGGGCGCCTGGGCAACAATATCTACTTCGCCCATGGCTATTCCGGCCATGGCGTCACTGGCTCGCATCTGTTCGGGCGCATCCTTTCTGAAGCCGTGCGCGGCGACATGACCCGCTTCGACACCTTTGCCAGCCTCCCCTGGATTCCCTTCCCCGGCGGCCGCCTGTTCCGCGCGCAATATTCAACGCTTGGGTCGTGGTGGTACGCCCTCAAGGACCGGCTGGGCATTTGATTGAAACCGGCGCCCCAAAACACACAATTCCGCCCTCGGACTTGATCCGAGGGCCAGTCGAACCAGCCCCCGGGGCAGGTTGAGCATTTGAACCCCTGATTCACCGCCTGACGCCGTGCCGCCCCCAGCTCGAGACATGGCTCCTTGCCTCCCTCCCGCAGGGGACTGTTCAGATGGAGCGCTTGAATATGCGCGAGGCCATCGGCCCTTTATCACCCTCCCCCTTGAGGGGAGGGTAGTGAAGCTGGCTGCGGAGCAGCCTAGCGTAACTAGGGTGGGGGTGTCCGGAGGTGTTGCAGATGTCGATGCTTACTGGAGGCGCTGCCCCCCACCCGAGCGTCGCTAAGGTCCTGACGGACCTAAGCTCTGCTTGCCCTCCCCTCAAGGGGGAGGGAAGCGTTAGAACCACGTCAACCTGAACGTGAAACGTTCAATCGTCCCCGGCCGCCCGCAAAATCGCCGCTGCCCGCTCGCGCAGCGGCTTGTCGATCATCTGCCCATTGAGGCTCACCGTGCCCTTGGTCGCCATCACGGCCCGGGCCCAGACGAGATCGGCCTCGCTGGGCGCGAAGGCGACGTTCAAAATGGCAACGGCCGAGGGGTGGACACAGGTCGATCCATCAAAGCCGTGCCGCCGCGCCTCCCGCGCCGCTTCGCCCAATCCGTCGAGATCGGCATAGTCGGCAATGGATCGCAGCAATCCCAGCGAAAGCTTGCCCGCCGCCTTGGCGGCATAATGCACCATCAATTTGGGTTGCATCAGCACATCGCGGTCGGGCTGGCCATTGAGCGCCAGCGCAAAGTCTTCACTGCCCAGATTGAGCGCCCGCACTATGGCGTGGCGCGCAATCGCCCCCGCATCCAGCAATGCCGCCGGGCCTTCGATCGTCGCCAACACCGGCAGGTCGGACGCCCCCGCTAGGCGCACCCTGTCCGCCAAGTCATCCAGCGCGGCCATATCGGCCTTGGGGCAAACCAGCCAATCGACACCGGCCGCAATAGCCGCCTCGATATCCTCTGCCACCCCCGCATTGATGCGGACGGCAACGCGGCCCGCCCCCTGCCTGAGACTTTCTACGGCGGCGGCCAGCCCCGCCCGGGCTGCCGCCTTGTTCTCATCGGTCACTGCATCTTCGAGATCGAGGATCACGCAATCGGCGCCCCGCAAATGCGCCTTGGCCACAAAGCGTTCCTGATCCGCAGGGACATAGAGCCAGGATCGCATTACGCGATCCGCCTGAATTGCGCATCAAAGCCGAGTTCGGCCAGAAGCTCGGGTCCATTCTCATCCAGAGCCGGTGCCGGTCGGCGGAACTGTCCCGGCGTTGCCGACAGGCGCGGCACCACATTATGCATGGGCATGCCGCCAAAGGCCTCGTCATCGAGATCAACCACGATTTCGCGTTCTACAAAGTGCGGGTCATCGAGGGCGTCCGCGATATTATAAACCGGGCCAACCGTCGCCCCGGCCTCGCGCATTTCTGCCAGCGCCTCGGCCCGATTGCGCGTTGCAAACCAGGCCGATATCGCCCCATCGACCAGGTCCCGGTGCTTCACCCGGTCCGAATTGGTGGCAAAGCGGGGATCGTCATTCATTTCGGCATGGCCGATGATCTCGAAAATGCGCCGCGCCACAGCCTGGGTCGACCCCGACAGGGCGACATATGAGCCATCGGCGCAGCGATAGACATTGCGCGGCGATGCCGTATTGGACGCGCTGCCGGCCCTTTGCTTGATCTGTCCGGTCTTGGCGTAAATCCCCGCTTCCGGGCCAAGCACGGAAAATATGGATTCGAGTAGCGACAGGTCGATCACCTGCCCCGCCCCGCCCCGCGCATCGCGCGCGTAAAGCGCCGTCATCGTGGCCGATGCGCCATAGATACCGGCAATCATGTCGGCCAGGGCCAGCGGCGGCAGAACCGGTTCCCGATCCGGAAATCCGGTGCGGTCGGCAAACCCGCTCATGGCTTCCACAATCGTCCCGAAGCCCGGCAGATGCGCATAGGGCCCGGTCTGCCCGAAGCCGGAAATCCGCACCACGACCAGTTTTGGATTGCGCGCCAGCAGCTTGTCGGGCGCCAGCCCCATCTTTTCGAGCGTCCCGGGCCGGTAATTTTCGATCAGCACATCGGCCGTCCCGATCAGCGCCCAAAGCACATCCATCTGCGCCTTTTCACGCAGATTGAGGCAGATCGAGCGCTTGTTGCGGCCATAGGCCTTCCAGAAAAAAGAATAACCATCCTCCTTCCAGTCGCGCAGCGGATCGCCCTCGGGGGGCTCCACCTTGATCACATCGGCGCCGAAATCGCCCAATTGCAGGCTGAGCATATTGCCCGCCATCAGCCGCGACAGGTCGACCACGCGCAATCCTGCCAGGGGTCCGGTCGCTTCGGCATCGAAATGATGTCTTTTAAGACTCACGGGCGCAGCCTTTCCCCACTCGCCTTGTCGAACAGCAGCACCTTCTCCGCATCGATCCCGAGCGCCATGGACTGGCCAGGCGATAGGAGATCCGCGTCGCGAATAACGACGCTGAGTTCGGTCTCGCCGATCCGGGCCCGCACCTCCTGTGCCTCGCCGGTTGGCTCCACGACCAGGGCCTCGGTCCGCACCCCATCCTCCGCCAGCACCATATGCTGCGGCCTTATGCCATAGACCAGTGCCGTACCAGCGGCGAGCCCCAGCGGCCTGGCCGTCGGCAGCGTGGTTCCGTCCGGCAGGGCCACCCTCGCCTTATCCGGTCCGAGCGCCGTCACCGGCAGCAGGTTCATTTCCGGCGAGCCGATAAAACCGGCCACGAACAGATTGGCCGGATTGTTGTAAAGCTCCAGCGGCGCTCCCGCCTGCTCGATCTTGCCGCCATTGAGCACCACGATCGTATCGGCCATGGTCATGGCCTCGGTCTGGTCATGCGTCACATAGATTGTGGTCTTGCCCAGCCTTTGATGCAGCGCCTTGATCTCGCCCCGCATGCGCACCCTGAGCTTGGCATCCAGGTTCGAGAGCGGCTCATCGAACAGGAAGGCGCGCGGATTGCGCACAATGGCCCGCCCCATGGCCACCCGCTGCCGCTGTCCGCCCGAAAGGGCCTTCGGCAGCCGGTCGAGCAAGTCTTCCAGTCCCAGAATACGCGCCGCCTCGGCCACGCGCTTGTCTCGCTCCGGCTTGGGCACGCCGCCGAGCCTTAGTGCAAAGCTCATATTGTCGGCCACCTTCATATGCGGATAAAGCGCATAGGACTGGAACACCATGGCCAGGTCTCGCTCCTTGGCCGGCATGTTGTTGACGACCTTGCCGCCGATCCGGATTTCACCGCCCGAAATATCCTCAAGCCCGGCGATCATCCGCAGCAGGGTGGATTTGCCGCAACCTGACGGCCCCACCAGCACCACGAACTCTCCGGTCTCCATGCTAAGCGAGAGATCGCGAATAACGGTCACCCCGCCATAGCTCTTGCTGACCCTGTCCAGCTCGATTTCGGGCATGCCTGCCTCCTATTTTTCTCGCACCGCAAAGCGATCCACCGCCATGCGCCCGACAGATCCCAGCCGCAGCCCGCTCATCCCGTGAGCAAAGCTCCCGTCTGCCGCGCTGGTGACCACCTTGCCATCTATGGAGAGCTCCAGCCTGTCCCCCTCGACCGCCAGCTCCACCCGATAAATCCGGCCTGCCTCCGGCGTGAACGGCACACTCGCCAGCACCGTCTGCCCGAAATCGTGCTTGAGAATGACCGCCTCGCCATTCTGAAAACCCCCGGCATAAAACCGGTCCGTCCCCATGACCCGCGCTGTCACCAGATGCGATTGCCCCGCCAGCGGCTCGATATCGGCGCTCACCACCACGTCCCGCGCGTAATAATGCCCGGACCACATATCGGCATTACTCGCCGTATGCGCGTGAATGCGCCCATCGCTCTTGGTCCAGTGCCCGCGGTTCCAGGTAAAGCGCGAAATCGCGCCCCATTCCTGCACCTCGGTCTTGGGATCGATTTCGAGATGCCCGGGCCCCGACACGGAAAGATCCGCCAGGAACAACCGGCCCAAAAACTTCAGCCGCCCGAAATATTCGATGCTAATGCCGATCTCGTCGATGGCCTCGACACCCTCGGGCACCACGAATTCATAATCCTGCCAGCCTTCGCTCGAGGGCACATCCCAGGCGCCCGTCTCCTCGATGGCCCCGCTCATCGTGCGCCGCACATAGGGCGCCACCCGCAGATTGCCGTCCCCGTTCCACGGATCGAGCCACAGCTTGAACCGCACCACCTGGCCCCCATCCACCACCGGCGAGAACATCGGCCGGTAGCGCTCGTCGTCAAAATCGGAACGGCGATAGAACGGCTTCCAGAACACCCGGCCGCCCTGCCCGCGCTCCAGCCGATCGAGCTGGATTTCCAGCGACCCGCGCGACCCCTCGACCTGCCTCTCGTCCGAATGCCGAAGGCTGATCTGGTTGAACCCCTCGGTCCGGAACCCATGGGTGGACCCGGGCAGGTCGAAATCGAAGCGCAACCCGCGCCGGGTGAAATCCTCCAGCCACAGCTTGGGCACCTCACGCCCCGCAAGCTGCAGCGCCAGCACCGCCAGTTCCCGCGCAAAGCTCGGTATATCGACAATATTGATCGACCCCACGATCCCCGATGCCACCAGGAAATCGTTGATCGGCTTGCGATATTTGTCCCAGCTCGCGTCCAGCCCCTGGAAGGTCCCCACAATCGCTGCCGCATTGCCCGCATTGCAGTCCGTGTCCCAGCCCGCCATGGTGGCGATCTCGGCCGTACGCGGCAGGCTGCCCTCGCCATAAAGGATCGACATGATCGTCACCCCGGCATTGGGAATGATGTGGCAGACGCCGGGATAGCGGTCATAGCCCCACTCGGCAGTCAGCATGTCGCGGCAGGCGCGCCAATCGCCCGGATTGGCCTTGTGGAAATCGATCACCGCCCGGCACACTTTGGCATAGGTGGACTTGGCGTCGATCGTCGCCAGCGCTGTCTCGATAATCTCGTCGATGCTCTTGGCCTCGAACGCCGCCGCAATAGCCGCCGCGCAGAACCGCGCGCCGTTGAGCCCGTCGCCATCATGGGCCACCGACGCCGCCATGGCCGACATTTCCGCCGCGCGCTTTGGGTTGCCCGGATTCACCCAGCCCCAGCTATCGATGAAGATCTGCCCGCCGATCTGCTCGGCCACCGTCGTGCCATTGGTGGCGATGGCGCCCGAAAGCGGCGCCGGAATGCCGGCCTGCAGGTTCTTGTAAGCCGTGTGTTCGGTCGAAACCCCGAACCCGCCCCACCAATACATGCCATGCTCTTCGGCCGCATAATTGAGCCAGGTCTTGCCCACATCCTCGGCGGTGCAGTCGAGCCCGTAATCGCGCAGCGCGCGAATGAAATAGACCGGCCCATTGGTGTCATCGTCGGCAGCGAAATTCTTGAAATCGCGCAGATATTGGGTCACCTCGCCATAGGTGTCGCGGATGCGCTCATAGCTCCAGATGGTCGGCTCGACCGGCGCCCCCAGCCGCACGCCGATGGCCTTGGCGATAAAGCCGGCATAGATTTTTTCAAGGATTTGGGTTTCGGACAGCATGGGCAACTTTCGGATATTTATGCGAGGTCGAGTTGGGAATAGGCGGCATCCCGGGCCACGGCGGCCGCGCGATCCCCGGAGATAATGCTGGCGGCCTCCGCCGCGAATGTGTCGGCCAAGGCCATGAGGTCGAGCCGATTGGCATGGTCGAGCCGGTCGAGATCGGCCTTGTCGATCACCGCTTCGCCATGCAGGGCGCCCAGAATGGCGCCGGCCATGACCCCGATGGAATCGGTGTCGCGGCCCGAATTGATGCCATCGGCAATCGAGGCGCGGAAATCGCCGTCATTGATGAGGCAGAAGCCAAGCGCCAGCGGCAATTCCTCGATGGCCTTGAGGCGCGAAGGTTGATAGGCATCGGTCAGCCGCCCGGCCTTCTCGGCGCTGTGGTTGACGTCGTCGCCCATGGGCGAATAGCGGCTTATAGCCTGGTGAAAGTCCGCAACGATCGCCGCATGATCCCACTCCTTGCCCCGTGCCTCGCGGGCAATGGCGCAGATATCGGCAATGGCATTGCGGGTTCCGTCCTTGGCCAGCGCCAGGGCGGTTTCGACCACCGTTTCGATATCGGCCCCCGGCACGAAGGCCGCAGCCACGGCGGCGGCGAGCACCCCGGCTGCCTCCAGCCCATAGCTTTCCTGATGCCCCGAGGCAAAGGCAATGGCCTCGTCATAGGCAGCCCGCGGATTGGCCGCGTTCACGGCGCCGATCGGCGCCACGTACATGGCCGCCCCGCAATTGACCATATTGCCGATCCCGCCCTGGCGCGGATCGCAGGAGCTCAATTGGTGCCGCTGGAAGATCCATTTCTCGGGGTAGAAGAGCCGGTCGAGCAGCATGGCCTCGCGCTGCAATTCGGGGATCCACCGCGGAACCCAGGCAATCTGGCGCACCATGGCGTCGGCCATGTCCCAGGCGTCCAGATGCCGTCCGGTTTCGGCATAGACATCGCAAAGCGCCAGCGTCATCAGCGTGTCGTCGGTGACGATGCCGTCGCCCCGCACCCGATTGTTCCGCTGCTCTGGCGGCAGGTCCATCTTGTGCCAGCGCGTCTTTAGGCTCTCCACGCGCCCGTAGCGGTTGCGAATGGCCTCGGCCGAAAGCTTTTCCACGGGGGCGCCCAGGGCATCGCCCAGCGCCACGCCATAGACCATGGCTCGGATGCGGGATCGGAAAGATGGGGTCATTGTGTTCTCGTGATTTGTCATCGTCTTCCGCCAGCCGATGTTGATCGTCTCCCTCCCCCTTTTCAGGGGGAGGGGTGGGTCGGTGGGGGCTATCGGCCCCCGCCTCCTTATTCGCCCAGCACGCTGCGCGCGTATTCGGCCATGCGTTCGCCACCCGCCGCATTGTACTCCGCAACAAACTGGTCCCACTGGTCCAGGCCCGCCTCGCCGGTGATGAACTTGGCGACCCAGGCGCGATAGACCTGCTCGGTGGCGTCCACATCGGCGGCATAGTCGGCCGGCCAGACAAAGGCATTGTCGGGCGTGAAATCGCTCTTGAGATTGTCCAGCGCCTGCTGCGCGGTGTCGCCCAGCAGCGGGGTCGGCGGCTGCCAGTTGGCGGCGTTGAAGAAGCGGGCATACCAGGTCGAAATCTGGTCGGTGAAAGTCACCTTGCCATCCGCGTCCTTGGTATATTGCGTGCCTTCAAAGCCCATGCGGTCGATATTCTGGCCCTCTGTGGAAGCCATGAAGTCGAGCACCTTGAACGCGGTTTCCTTGTTCTCCGACAGCGAGGAAATGGCAAAACCACGCGCCTCCTTGGCCACATCGACGGCGGCCAGCCCCTGCCCGCCGGGCCCCTTGGGCGCGGGCAGCAGCGTCAAGCTGATATCCTCGCCTGGATGGGCCTGGCGCATCTTGCCGGTATAGATGTCGATCACTTCGGGCGACGAGCCGAAGATCACTCCGGCCTTGCCCGAATAGAACTTGTCTTCCTTCACATCCCAGGTATTGGTGACGAATTCCTTGTCATAAAGGCCCTTTTCGGCCAGCCGGGCATAGAATTCGATCTTTGCCTTTTCCGCATCGGTGACGCGCGAATTGACCCACTGGCCCTCGGCATTCTTCATCCAGGTGCCGGTCACGCCGAAGGCCTGGTTGAATATTGAATCCAGTTCCGCCGTATTGCCATAGCCGGTCAGGCCCAACGTATTCCCCGTCGTGCCGTCACCATCGAGATCGGCGTCGTGAATGGCCTGGAACAGGGCCTCATACTCCTCGACCGTAGTCGGGGGTTCCATGCCCAGCGCGTCGAGCCAGTCGCTGCGCATCACCGGCTGGGGCGCCCGCGGCGGATAGATGTAGAGCAGGTAGGGATAGTTCGCGAGGCGCTCCACATTATGCGGCCAGAGCGCGTCCTTGATATGCGCGGACCCCTCGATCCAGGGATTGAGGTCTTCGAGAATCCCCTGCTCGGCCATTTTCTGGTCGCCGCCCTGGAAATAGATGATGTCGGGAATGTCTCCCGAAAGCAGCATCACGCCCAGCGCATCGGCATAGCCCGAGCCGGGCATGTCCACGATCTGGATATCGACATCGGTGCCCTGTGCCTTGAGCCCGGCCTCGATGGCCTCGATCTCCTTGACGTCATCAGGATTGGTGGTCAGCAGGTCCTTGCTCACCAACCGGATCGTCGTCTGCGCCATCGCCGGTGCGGCTAGCCCGCCCAGCATGGCCATGGCGGTTGTCGCCAGCAGCAGTTTCTTCAAAGTCATTGGTATTCTCCTCCTAAGTTTTTTGTTTTGCTTCCCACCGCTTGCGCGGAATTGGTTGAATTTGGCGGCCCCTGCCCTCCCTCCCCCTTGAGGGGAGGGTAGCGCCGCTCGGCCCAAAGGGCCGTAGCAGAGCTGGGGAGGGGGTAGTTCCGTGGGACACTGATGCCCCCCTCCCTCGATCTCTCCCCTAAAGGGGGAGGGAGGCGAAAGCTCCTGGATGTTGTGTTCCTTCCTCATCCCTTCACGGCCCCCGACATGGTGCCCTTGGTGAAGAATTTGAGGATGAGCGGATAGATGGCCAGGATCGGCACGATGGTGATCAGGATCATGCCGGCCTTGAGGGCGCGGATATTGATCTGTGCCAGTCCCAGATTGTTGTTGACATTATTCGCCCCGACGATGGCGACCTTGTCGCCTTCGATCACGAATTGCCGGAGCACCACCTGCAGCGGCCATTTGCTCTGGTCTGTCAGATAGATCATGGCCCGGAAAAACTCGTTCCAGTGCAGCACGAAATAAAAGAGCGCAATGGTGGCCAGCGCCGGCTTGGCCAGCGGCAGCACGACCATGAAGAAGGTCTGGAACGGATTGGCGCCGTCCAGCTCGGCCGCTTCCAGCAATTCCTTGGGAATTTCCTCAAAGAAGCGGATGAGAATGATCAGGTACCAGGCGCTGATCGCCTTATACATAATCACCGACCAGGGCGTATTGAGCAGGCCCAGCCGCTTCATCAGGAAATAATCGGGGATGATGCCGGGCTCGAAAACGATGGTCACCAGCACCAGAATGAAGATGATCCGCCGCCCCGGCAGGCCGGGCCGCGACATGCCCCAGGCCATGAGCGCGGTGAAGAACACCCCGATCACTACGCTGGTTGTCGTCATCCACACCGAGTTGAAAATGCCCCGCTGCACATTGGGGTGCTGCAACAGCAGCATCCACACATCGGGCGAGAACCCGTCCGGAAGGATCGACAGGCCCGAAAACCCGGCGACATTCTCTGGCGCCGACAGCGACAGCGCCAATAGGTTGAGGAGCGGCTGCAGGGTGAACACCACCAGCAGCAATAGGGTCGAGACGATGATGATATATTCGATGCGCTCAAGCGGCGTGCGGCGGGTATGCATGGCCATCACCACACCCCCTTGCCGGTCAGCCGCTTGCTGACCAGGTGCGACACAAGCACCAGGATCATGCCGATCACCGCCTTGAACAGGCCCGCAGCGGTGGCCAGCGCATATTCGCCGGTCGAAAGCCCCAGCCGATACACATAGGTATCGATGATATCGATGGTCGAGGCATTGACCGCGTTCTGCATATTGATGACCTGGTTGAGGTCAGCCGACAGGAACATACCCATATTGAGAATGAAGAGCGTGGCAATGGTCGGCACGATGCCCGGAATGGTCACGTACCAGATTTTCTGCCAGCGATTGGCTCCGTCCATTTCGGCCGCATCATAGAGCTGAGGGTCGATGGCAAAGATGGCCGCGAGATAAAGCAGGCTGTCCCAGCCCGCCGAGCGCCAGATTTCCGACACCACCAGCACCCAGCGGATCGTGCCGGTATTGGTCATGTAGTTGACCGGCGTAAAGCCCATGGCCTGGCCGATCTGGTTGACCGCGCCATCGGTGGGAGAAAGCAGCGCAATGAATACGCCCGATATCACCACCCAGCTCAGGAAATGCGGCAGATAGACCGCCGACTGGATCGCGCCGCGCAGCTTGCCGCTGCGGATTTCGTTGAGCAGCAGCGCCACCATGATCGGCACCGGGAACACGAAGATGATCTTCATCCCCGAAATGATCAGCGTATTGGCCAGCACCTGGTAGAAAATGGGCGAGGAGAACAGAGTCTGGAAGTTCTTCCAACCCACCCAGATATTGGGCGGAATGATCCGGACCTGCTCGAAGGCCATCTTGGCCTCCCAGATCGGCACATAGTGCCAGATCACGAAGAACAGCAGCCCCGGTGCCATCATCGCATAATAAGGCCACCACTGCCGCACGCCGTTCAGGAACCGTTCATTCAGGCGGTCCTGGCGTGGTGGCAGGGCAGCACCAGCCTCAGAGACGTTGGGAACGTTCCCATATCTTGATACATCAATGCGGGCGCTGTCCTGCTCCGTCATTGCAACTCCTCCTACCCCGCCATCTGACGTGGCTTGCGCGACAGATCGGCCAGTGAATCGCGGTCGATCAGTCGGCACGGCATATAGACGCGGCCGTGTTCCGGCCGTCCTTCGATTTCGTCGAACAGGCTCTCCACCGCCCGCGCACCGATATCCCGGCCAGGCTTGGCGATTGTGGTGAGACCCGGAAAGGTGAAAGCACCCGAGGGAATGCCGTCAAACCCCAGAATGGAGACATCGTCCGGACAATTCAGGCCGCGTTCGCGCACCGCCATCATGGCGCCGATCGCCATCATGTCATTGGCCGCGAAAACGCAGACATGGCCGACATGCGGCCTGTCCAGCACGCGCAACATGGCCTGCCGCCCGCCCTCCAGCGTATATTCGCCATCCTCGATCACCAATTGCGCCGGGTCCACGTCACGCTCAATGCTGTGGCGCTGCACCGCGTTGAGAAAGCGCGTTCGCGCCAGGCGCGACTTGGGCCCCACAATCAGCGTCGGTGCCTGATGCCCCTTGGAAACCAGGTGATCCAGCCCCAGCTTGACCGCCTGGGCGATATCCGAACCGACGCTGGATACATCGGCAAAGCGCTCCGCACTCGAGCCGATCAGCACAAATGGCAGGCCGAAGCGATCCAGATCGTCCAACGCGTCCGAGACGGGATTGACGATAGCGCCGTCCACCCGCGCACGCCGCAGGGCCCGCAGATGGTTTTCTTCCTTGGCCGGATCCCAGTCCGAGGAAAAGACCAGCAGCGATACATCCGCTTCCGCGGCCCGGTCCAGCGCGCCACGCGCCACATCGGCCCAGAAGGGATTGGTGATATCGGGAATAACCAGGCCCAGCATGCCCGAGCGCCCCGAGCGCATGCCCACCGCCAGGTGATTGCGCTCGTAACCGACCGCCCGCGCCGCCGCCAGCACCCGCTCGCGCGTCTCGGGCAGGATATTCTCGCCCAGCGTCAACGCCCGCGCCGCCGTGCTCTTGGACACCCCGGCACGTTCCGCAACATCGATAATGGTCGGCCGGCGCTTGCGCACGAATTCTCCTCCCGCCGCTCTCATCGGCAGCTCGTGGGAACGTTACCATGAACCATCTCAATGTCAACCAATCCAAAAACACAACAATTCCAACCCATTAGAGGTTTTGACCCATTTTTGCGCGATACGCCGCTGAGTTGATATCGAACAAATTGCCCGCGCACCCGCCCTGCTACAGAGGCCGGACTGACGCCAAGACGAGCCTGCCATGCACCCCGAACTCCGCGATCTGGTTGATCGCTATTCCGCCCCTGTGCCCCGCTATACGAGCTATCCCACGGCCCCGCATTTCCATGCCGGCATCGGGCCGGACACCTATGCGCGCTGGCTCGGCGCGCTGGCACCCGACGCAACGATTTCGCTTTATCTGCACATCCCCTACTGCGACCGACTATGCTGGTTCTGTGGCTGCCATACCAAGCACACCCTGCGCTATGAACCGGTAGCGGCCTATCTTGAGGCGCTGCATAACGAAATCGATTGGGTGGGCGCAAAGCTTGCCGGGCGCGGTCGCGTGACGGCTATTCACCTGGGCGGCGGCTCGCCCACGCTCGTTTCCCCACAAGATTTGCTGACCCTCAAGGCCAAGCTCTCCGGCGCCTTCAACATCGCCGAGGATGCGGAGATCAGCATCGAGATCGATCCGAACGATCTCGATGCGGGACGCTATGATGCGATGGCCCAGTTCGGCCTGACTCGGGCCAGCCTGGGCGTACAGGATTTCGACCCGCATGTGCAAAGGGCGATAAACCGCCTGCAAAGTTTTGAGCAAACCAAGACCGTCGTCGATGCCATGCGCGCCCGCGGCGTCGGTTCGGTCAACCTCGATCTGCTTTATGGGCTTCCGTTCCAGACCGAGGAAGGCCTGGCCCGCACAATCTCGTCCGCCCTCGATCTGCGACCCGACCGTGTCGCCCTGTTCGGCTATGCCCATGTTCCCTGGATGAAGCCGCATCAGAAAATGATCCCTGAGGACGCTCTGCCCGACCGGCACGCCCGTTTCAGCCAGGCCGCCCTGGCCGCAGAATTGCTGGCGGCCGCTGGGCTGGAACCGATCGGCTTCGACCACTTCGCCCTGCCCGGCGACGCGCTTGCCGTGGCGGCACGGCAAGGCCGGCTACGCCGCAATTTTCAGGGCTATACCGACGACGCGGCCGAGGCATTGATCGGTCTGGGCGCCTCGGCCATCGGTCAGCTTCCGCAGGGCTATGTGCAAAATATTACGGCGACCGCCGACTACAGCAAGGCCGTCAGCTCAGGTTCGGGCGCAACCGCAAAGGGCTTCGCCCTGGCGCCCGCCGACAAACTGCGTGCCCGCACCATAGCGAGCCTGCTTTGCTATTTCCGTATCGATGAGCGCGACCTGGCTGGCTTTGGCGCCGCCGCGACCGCACTCCTGAGGGAGGCTGCCGCGACCGCTTTGGTCGATACAGACGGACTAACCGAAATGCGCGACGGGGCCTTTGTCGTCACCGACAAGGGGCGGCCCTTTGTTCGCGCCGTCGCGGCCCGCTTCGACGCTTATTTCGGCACGGGAACCGCCCGCCACTCTGCTGCGGTCTAGGCGAACCGCCCAGTCAGCCGGCGTCGTGGATATAGACCCGCGACGCATCGCTGCTCAGCAAAACGTTGAGAAATCGGCGCTCATCGGTGGCGGGCAGGAAGACTTCCAGTCGATAGGCGCCAAGGGGCCCATCCCGCTCGCTGGACAATTCGACCCTGGCACCTTGGGCGATCAGGTCCCGGCGCACATCCGCAGCGGACTCGGCGCTGACAAAATGCGCAATGGCAAGGCGGGCGCGTGGCATAATGGTTCAGTGCACCACGCTCTCGCATTCCGCCAGGGCGCTCAGGCGGTCCAGATCCCGAAGGATGAAGCTGCCGCGATCGGGCAGGTCGATAATATTGCGCACTTTGAGCTTGGTCAGATTGCGGCTGACAGTCTCGATGGTCAGCCCCAAATGGTCCGCAATATCCGCGCGGCACATGGGCAGGCTCACACGTTGCTCATTGCCGAGCTTGCCGGTGCGGCCCGCGAGCGAAAGCAGGAAGCCCGCGATCCTTTCCACCGCCGATTTGCGGCACAGCAGAACCGACAATTCGTGCATGCTGGCCACTTCACCCGCGGCCATGGCCAACAGCTTCTCACCCAGTTCGGGCCGGCTGCGCATGACGCGGCCGATCTCTCCCCGCGCCGTGACTTGCACCCGCGCGGGCGTCAATGCATCGCAATCGAAGCGATAGGCATCGCCATGACCGAAACCGATAACATCGCCGGGATAGGCAAAAGCGACGACCTGGCGGCGGCCATCCTGGAAGACCTTGGTGGCTCTGAAGACGCCGGAGACCACCTCATATAGCGCGTCCGCCCTGTCGCCTTCATGAAACAGAACAGTGGTCGCGCCAATCACGCGTCCAGGTCCGGCGGCAAATGTCCGCTCGACATCCTTCGAACCAGGCACACTATGGTCTAACACGTACATCGCTGCGGCTCCGCTCTGCTATGGCGGATCGGAATTGACCATGACCAGGTAATCGGCCTATCCGATTATTGTAATCGATTGTAACGGCACACCGGCCCCGGTTTGATGCAGAGCCACCACATCCTTGTTGTCGATGACGACGCGCAAATCCGCCGCATGCTGCGTCGCTGCCTAGAGGACGAGGGCTATCGCGTCAGTGAATCAAGTGGCGAGGGTATCGAGGCGGCCCTGCGCAGCGGCCTCGACCTGGTCACGCTGGACCTCAATCTCGGTCATGAAGACGGTCTCGCGATTGCCCGCCGCATCCGCCAGCAGTCTGATGTCCCCATCATCATGATCACCGGCAAGGGCGATATGATCGACCGCATTGTCGGTCTCGAACTCGGCGCTGACGACTATATTGCCAAGCCGTTCCACCTGCGCGAGGTGCTGGCCCGCATTCGGAGTGTTCTGCGCCGCAGTGCCGGCAATGCGCCCACGCCCGCCGATGCCGGGGCAATCCGCTTCGACGGCTTCGTGCTCGATCCGGCCCGGCGCAGTCTTGCCGCGCCCGACGGCCAGGCCATCGAACTCACCAGCGGCGAATTCGACCTGTTACTGCTGTTCGCGCGCCATGCCCATGCCGTGCTCAGCCGCGACCGGATCATGGACCTGCTCAAGGGCCACGACTGGGCACCCAACGACCGCAGTATCGACAATCAGGTGGCACGCCTGCGCAAACTGATTGAGACCAACACGCGCAATCCCAAGCTCATCAAGACCGTGCGCGGCGCCGGCTATACGTTTACGCCGAACAGCCTGGATTGATCGCACTCACTTTTCGAACGCCTCCGCAATGGCCCGCGCCAGATCGGCCAGGCGATAAGGTTTGCCCAGCACTTTGAGCTCGGCAATGGCATCGGCATCGCGCCGCACCAGTTCGTCGGCATAGCCCGAGGTCAGAAGAACCGGCAGCCCCGGCCAGTCCACCCCAACCCGCCGCGCCAGCTCATAGCCCGAAATGCCGCCGGGCATGACAAGGTCGGTGAAAACCAGATCGACCTCGGCCCCACTGCCCAGGATCGTCAGGGCTTCCTGCGCATCGGCCGCAACGAGCGTCGCATAGTTCAGCGCCTCCAGTCGATTGACGGTGAGCTTGCGCACACGGGGATCGTCCTCGACCACAAGGATGGTTTTGCCGGCGACCCCTGCGCCGGTTTCGTCCACCGCTTCAGTCTGGACCGCCACAGCGCCGTGGCGCGGCAGATAGATATTGACCGTCGTCCCCCGCCCCGGCTCACTGTAAATGCTGGCATGCCCACCCGACTGCTTGGCAAAGCCATAGATCATCGATAGCCCCAGCCCCGTGCCGCGCCCTTTCTCCTTGGTCGTAAAAAAGGGCTCGAAGGCGCGCTCGCGCACAGATCTGGGCATGCCAAGCCCGGTATCGGCCACCGACAATCTCACATAGTCGCCGGGAGCCAGCGCATCGAGCTCTTCCGACATTGCGGTGTCGATTGTCACATTGCCCGTCTCAATGATCAGCCGCCCGCCATCCGGCATGGCGTCACGCGCATTGACCGCAAGGTTGACGATGGCGCTCTCGACCTGGGACGGATCGATCAGCGTCGACCACAGGCGCGGCGTCAAAGCGTTGGACAGGGAGATGGTCGACCCGATCGTGCGGTGCAGCATGTCTGTCAGACCGAGCACGAAATCGTTGAGATTGACCACTTCCGGCTCAAGATGGGAGCGCCGGGCAAAGGCCAATAGGCGCGCAGTAAGCCGAGAGCCGAGATCCGCCGCCTCAAGAGCCTCCGTCGCCAGTTCGCGCTGCGCCGTCGTGGTCAGTTTGGCCTCGAGCATTTCCAGATTGCCGATAATGACCGTCAGCAGATTGTTGAAATCGTGGGCGATGCCACCGGTCAACTGCCCCATGGCTTCCATCTTCTGGGCCTGGCGCAGCGCCTGCTCGGTTGCCTTCTGCCCCGACAGGTCGTGAATGATGCCGGTGAAATGGACCCGCCCGTCCATCTCGAATTCGCTGACCGCCAGATGCATGGGAAAGGTGGAGCCGTCGCTGCGCCGGCCGGTGACCTCCCGGCCAATGCCGATGATCTTGCGGGCCCCGGTATTGCGGTAATTGGCGATATAGCCGTCATGCGCCGAGTGATAGGGTTCGGGCATCAGGAAATGCACATTCCGACCGATAAAGGCATCCTGCGGGTAGCCGAACAGGCGCGCCGCCGCCGGATTGACCGTTGTGATGATCCCCGCCCCGTCGATGGTAATAATGGCGTCCACCGCCGATTCCAGCATGGCCTGCAATTTGCGCGCTTGGCCAATCAGGGCAGCATGGTCTGTCTGTGGGTCGCTCACGGCTCGCTCGCTGGGGCTGTTGGTTCGGCCAGATTACCCAGTTTCGATCGCGTGCCAAAGGCCCGGCGAGCAACAAAAGTCTCTCCGCCCACAGGGCGCGGCGACAGGGCCGGGCCTATATGCCCGCACCCGAAGCGCCCCCGAAATGCGCTTCTCGTCAATCTTTGATCCATCTCAAATGAAAAGGCCGGCAAAGCGCTAGTGTCGATGTCTCGCTTTTTGGTCACAAGACAAAAATGCCCCAAGGCCCGACCCTGAAACCGCTATTGGCATGTTACGAACGGATCACCGTGGCGTGTGATGCGCTGGAATCCATCGCCGATTCCTTGCCGGACCGCGTGGCGGCAGGCGAGTGCGAAAAGGCAGCCGACGAAACCGTCGCAGCGCTGATCCATATGCATGATTGCGAAACGCGATTGCTCTTGCCCCTCTTGCGCGCCTCGCGCCGTCCGGAATTCAATAGGATTGCCAAAGACATCGACCAAACCCACAAGGTCGATAGCGAAGCGGCAATGGAGGTGGAGGAAGTCCTCAAGGCCTTTGCCCATGGCCGGCCGATCCTGTCCACCGATGCCACGGGCTATCTGCTGCGGGCCTTCTTCGAAGGCATCAGGCGGCATATTGGCCGTCAGCGGGATTTACTGGCCTTGGTCGAGGATACCAAGCCGGCCGGCCCTTCACTTCACTAGGCCGTCGCGCGGCGGCGTAGGCGTCGTGTCCGCGGCAATCTTGGGGCGAACGACGTCCGGGCCTGGCGAGTCCAGCAATATTCTTTGCCCCGCCCCTTCAATATCGTCGAACTGACCGGAACTGAGCGACCAGTAGAAGGCCGCCAGGGCGAGCGCGCCGAGACCGAGAGCGCATGGAATGAGAATGGCGAGGCCGGACATCGCACGCTCCTAAGGTTCCGAAATTCCAAATCTGAGCCGCATGGCATTGAGAACCACCACCAGCGACGACGAGGACATGGCTATCGCAGCGATCAACGGCGACACCTGGCCAGCGATGGCCAGCGGCAAAACAACCACATTATAGGCCAGCGAAAAGACAAGATTCTGCCGGACCAGCCGGTCGGCTTTGCGCGCCACGGCAATTGCGAAGGGCACATCGGTCAGGCGGTTGCGTGTCATCACTAGGTCCGCTGCCGCCCGCCCAATGTCAGCCGCGCTACCGGGCGCCATGGACACATCGGCCGCCCGCATGGCTGGCGCATCGTTGATACCGTCGCCGACCATCAGAACCGCCGCTTCGGGCGACCGAAGTGCCTGAATGGCCGCGACCTTGTCGGCAGGCTGCAAACCGCCTCTGAATGAGGTCAACCCGACTGCCGCCCCGACCGCCTCCACCGCCGAAGGCCGGTCCCCGGACAACATGGTGGTTTCCACCCCCTGCTCGGCCAGCGCCGCCAGCGCCTGCTTGGCCTCGGCTCGGGGCCGGTCAGAAAACCGAAAACAGGCCAGCGTCTCGCCGCTCCGGCTGAGCCAGACCTGGCTGCCGGGATGGAGACCATTGTCCGCGGCGCCGCAAAAAGCAGCATTGCCGAGGCGCCAGACGACGCCGTCCTGTAAGGCCTCGACCCCCGCGCCGGCGATTTCCCGGCTTCGTTGCGGCGCTGGCTGTTCCGCCGGGCTGGCCGCCAGCAGAGCCTGGCACAATGGGTGGTTGCTGCCCTGTGCCAGCCAGGCGGCCCGGCGCAGCAGGGCCGGCTCGATTGCCATGTCCGGGATCAGCCGCAACTGCCCTTCGGTGAGCGTGCCCGTTTTGTCGAAAGCAGCGATGCGCACCCGGCTCAATTTTTCCAATGCTGCGCCGTCACGCACCAGGACGCCGGCGCCAAACAGCCGGCTGGCGGCGACCACATGAACAATCGGGACGGCCAGGGCAAGCGCGCAAGGACAGGTAATGATCAGCACCGACACGGCGTTGAGCAGCGCCAGATGCCAGCCCGCGCCGGCCAAAAGCCAACCAGCCAGCGTCACAGCGGCGGTGAGGTGAACCACCGGGGCGTAAAGTCTGGCCACCCGGTCTGCCAATCGACGATAGTGCGTGCGCACATCCTCGGAGGCCTGCATCATCTCGGCCATGCGGCTGAGGAAGGACTCGGCAGCTGGCCGTAGGACCTCGAGTCGCGCAGCGGCGTCGAGCACCGCGGCACCCGCCACCAGCACCGCACCGGCATCCAGCACAGCCGGCTGCGACTCTCCGCTGACCATGGCAAGGTCAACCTGCACCGGTCCGAACAACAACCGGCCATCCACCGGCACCCTTTCGCCGGCTCGCAGCAATAGGGTCATGCCCGGTTCGATCTGTGCCAACCGCACCACCTGCAGGCTGCCGTCTTCGAGCAGACGTGTCGCAGCGCGTGGTTGCAGCCGGGACAGTCCCTCCACCGCGCTCCGAGCCCGCATCCGCATCACATGGTCCAGTGTGCGCCCAACCAAAAGGAAGAACAGCAGCATGGTCGATGCATCGAAAAAGGCATGCGCACCGCCCGTCGCGGTTTCATAAAGGCTGAGGGCCGTCGTAACGATGACGCCGATGGCAATCGGCACGTCCATATTGGCGCGTCCCACCCGCACTGCCGACCAGGCCGACCGGAAGAATGGACGCCCCGCATAGGCCACGGCGGGTAATGCCAATAGGGCCGAGAGCCAATGGAACATGTCGCGCGTCGCCTGATCGGCCCCGGCCCATACGGACACGGAGAACAACATGATATTGCCCGCGGCAAACCCCGCCACGGCCAAACTGCGCACCAGTTCGGAGAGCACGGGGTCCTTCTCGGCAAGATCGGCAGGGTCGATGGCAAAGGTACGATAGCCGCTGCGCAGAATGGCAGGCGCTAGGGCCTCGAGATCGGTCGACGCGTCGTGACGAATGGTGACCTGGCGGCGTGTCAGATTGACCCGTGCCCCCGTGACCCCCGGCACCGCCGCCAAGCCCGATTCAATCGATTGGATGCAGGCCGCACAATAGGCATCCGGCACCGCAAAGCAGATTTCCCGCTCGCCCTCGCCATTATGGCGCACCAGATCGGAGAGAAGCTCCGGCCCATGCGCGGCCGGCGGACCTGCGGCCTCGACTGTCATTCCACGACAATCCTGGACTCATACTCGATAGCGCCCAGCGCTGTCGGCGCGGTGGTAATGATCACGTCCCACACGCCCGCGGCCAGTTCATGCGCGCCAATATAGGCGCCGCCCTCCCGCACCAGGGCGATAGTGGCATCGTCATGCCCGCCGACAGGACGGCGCACAAAGGCCGAGACCGCCTCAAGGGTCAGCGCGGCTCCATCCGCCTGGCGGGCTGCAAAGACAATCTGCCCGTCCCTATATTGGGTCTGGACCGACCATCCAGCCTCCCGTTGCGCGGCAATCCTGTGCTGCTTTTCGTTGAAGCGCTGGCTTTCCACGTAGGAATTGGCAACCACCAGCCCTGTCCAGGTGCGCATGGAGGAGACGGCCATGGTCACATTGACGGCAATCACCACGCCGAAAAAGGTGCAGATAATGGCCAGCATATGCCATCCCGTGAATGGCTTGGCGGTCGTGTTCATTGAAGGGGTCCTGGAGCCTCGAAGCGCACATGTTCGGTGGCGATGGCCGAGCCGTCGGCGGCCTTGGCCAGCATGGTGAAATCGGTCTGTCCAGCCGTTTGGCCCTTGGGCGCGCGAACATAGATGCGCAGCGGCAGGACCAGGTCGGGCTCAACGATCAGGTCGAGCATATCGGTCGGCTCATCGGCCAGATTGGGCGAGGTAATGGTCGCGCCCGGCAGCCCCTCGATGGAGAAACTCACCTCCCGCGGCGCATTGGTCATATTGAGAATCTTGACGTCATAGCCGTTTTGTATCGAGCCATCGGACAACAGGACATAGAGCGGATTGCGGTCGTGCAAGACGTTCAGGCCAAGCTCGCTGCGCATGGACAGGGCCACCAGCATCGCCAGACCGACAAGTGCCCACACACCGAAATAGATCAGCGTGCGCGGACGGATGACCGAGCGCCAATTGGTGTGGCGCAATGTCTCGACCCAGCCGCCTCCGGGCTTGCGGACCCGTGTCGGGTCGATACCCTGCGGTCCGGTCGCGGCATTCATATTGGCATTGTAATCGCTCAATGTCGTATAGGATATCAGCCCGCGATCCCGACCGAGGCGGGTCATGATGTCGTCGCAGGCATCGATGCACAACGCGCAGGTAATGCACTCGAGTTGCTGCCCGTCGCGAATATCGATCCCCATTGGACAGACAGCCACGCAGGCATTGCAATCCACGCAATCGCCAACGGCCTGGCCGGCCGCAGCGGTCTTCTTGGCATGCTTGCCGCGCGGTTCGCCGCGCCAGTCATTATAGGTCACGGTCAGCGAATGCTCGTCGAGCATCGCCGCCTGGATGCGGGGCCAGGGGCACATATAGGTGCAGACCTGCTCGCGCATCAGCCCACCGAATGTATATGTGGTCGCGGTGAGGATCGCGATAGTCGCATAGGCCACCAATGGCGCCTGCAATGTCACCAGGTCGACAAGTAGCGTCGGCGCATCGGCAAAGTAGAAGACCCAGGCGCCCCCTGTCAGAACCCCGATGGCCAGCCAGATGCCATGCTTGGACACCCGCTTGACCAGTTTGTCGAATGACCAGGGCGCCGCCTCGAGCTTGATGCGGGCATTGCGGTCACCCTCGATAGCCCGCTCGACCACAAGGAAAAGATCGACCCACACCGTTTGCGGACAGGTATAGCCGCACCAGGCCCGCCCAACGGTCGAGGTGACGAGAAACAGGCCCACTCCCGCCATAACCAGAAGACCGGCGACATAGTAGAATTCCTGCGGCCATATCTCGATGAAGAAGAAGTAGAACCGGCGGTTGGCCAGATCGAGCAGTACCGCCTGATCCGGTGCATAGTCCCCTCGATCCCAGCGCAGCCAGGGTGTTACGTAGTAGATCGTCAGCGTAATCGCCATGACGATCCATTTGAGACGCCGGAAGAAGCCGTCCGCCCTTTTGGGAAAGATTTTGCGCCTGGCCGCATAAAGCGATTGCCGCGTCTTGGCCGAATTGACCGCCTCGACATCAATGCGGGTTGGTGCCGGATCGGTGGCGCTGGTCGTCATAGTATGGAGCTCCTGTCGCGCCGACCTTGTCACGGATTGGCTCGCGCACATTTGACCTGAATCAACGAAGGCCGCGGCTGGTCGCCACGGCCTTCGATATATTGGGCGGAACGCTGCCGGACGCTTATTGACCGCCGCCCAGACCGTGCACGTAAACCGCCAGCTCCTTGATAGTCACATCGTCCAGCTTTTCCGACCAGGCGGGCATCATGCCATGGCGCGCCTTGGTCAGCTGCGCCTCGATCGAAGCGACAGAGCCCTCATAGAGCCAGATCGCATCGGTCAGGTCGGGTGCGCCGAGTTCGGCAATGCCCTTGGCATCCTCGCCATGGCAACCGGCACAATTATCGAGGAACAATTGATGCGCATCGGCGCTGGCCGGCTCGCTCTCGATCCCCGACAGGTTCGCCACATAGGCCACCATGTCGTGAATTTGGGCGCTATCCAGCATGCCATCGGTGCCGAAATTGGGCATCAGGTTATAGCGGGTATCGGGATCTGTGGCCGAGCGGACACCATGGGCGATCGTGGTATGGATATCCTCGATTGTGCCACCCCAAATCCAGGAATCGTCATTCAGGTTTGGATAGCCCGCCGCACCCGCCGCTCCCGTGCCATGACACTGCGAGCAATTGACCTTGAACGCCGAGGCGCCCGCCGCATTGGCAAACCGCACCAGCTCCGCATCCGCCAGGATTTCATCCAGCGGCAAAGCAGCGATACGATCGATCACCTCCTGATTGGCCGCCTGCACATTGTTCAGATCCTGATGCAGGTCGGCGCGGCTTGAATAGCCAAGTACGCCGCCGGTGGCGCTCGATATCAAAGGCCAGGCAGGAAACAGGACCGTATAAGCCACCGAAAATGCAATCGTGGCGTAGAAGGTCCACAGCCACCAGCGCGGCATGGGCGTATTGAGCTCCTTGATACCGTCCCATTCATGCCCGGTCGTTTCGGTGCCGGTCAGGGCGTCGATTTCCTTTTCGTTGTGCTTGTCAGTCATGGCCGATCTCCATGGCGCCCTCACGCAGAGGAATCTGGGCTGCGTCTACCGCCCGCTGGCGGGCGCTGGGACGAAGCAGGAAGAGGATGACCGCCAGGAAAATTCCGAACATGTAGACAAGTCCCCAGGAGTCGGCGAAGTGCCGCAAAGCGTCATAATCCATCGTCACATCCTCAACGGAAATTGGCCTCGGCGTCGTAGCTGTCGAATTCGACCAGCGTGCCGAGCATCTGCAGATAGGCGACCAGGGCATCCATTTCCGTGACCCTGCTCGGATCACCGTCAAAATCACCCACCACTGCCTTGGGATAACGGGCTGTCAGATCAGACGTGTCCGCATCAGGCGTGGCCTGGGCGAGCAGGTCCGCGGTGGCTGCCTCAATCATCTCGGGCGTATAGGGCACGCCGACCGTGGCATTGGCCTGCAACTTACCCGTAATGGTCCCATAATCGAGCGTGGTGAGCGACAGGAATGAATAGCTCGGCATGACCGACTCAGGCACGACCGAGCGCGGGTCGCTCAGATGCTGAACCTGCCACTCGTTGGAATAGCGGCCACCGACACGGGCTAGGTCCGGGCCGGTACGCTTGGACCCCCACTGGAACGGGTGGTCATACATCGACTCCGCCGCCAGCGAGTAATGGCCGTAGCGCTCGACCTCGTCGCGGAACGGACGGATCATCTGGCTGTGACAGGTATAGCAGCCTTCGCGGATATAGATGTCGCGCCCCGCCAGCTCGAGCGGCGAATAGGGCCGCATGCCATCGACCTTTTCGATGGTGTTCTGGAAGTAAAACAGCGGCGCGATTTCCACGATGCCGCCAATGGCCACCACGATGAGCGAACCGACCAGGAGCAGCGAAGCATTGCGTTCGATAATGCCGTGCTTGGCAAGAATGGACATTGTGAGCTCCTTACTCAGCGGGCTGCAGGTTGGCCGGGCTCGGCATGGGGCGCTCGGTGCGCACCCTGCCGGCGACGGTCATCAAGACGTTGTAGGCCATGACCAGGCCACCGATCAGGTAGAGCAGGCCGCCACCCAGGCGCATGACATAGTAGGGGTGCATGGCCGCCACGGTTTCGGCGAAGGAATAGACCAGGAACCCCTGGCTATCGTATTCGCGCCACATCAGGCCCTGCATGATGCCGGCGACCCACATGGCAGCCGCGTAGACCACGATGCCCAGCGTCGCCAGCCAGAAGTGCCAATTGACCATGCGCAGCGAATAGAGCCGCTCGCGACCCCAAAGGCGCGGCACCATGAAATAGACGGCGCCGAACGAGATCATGCCGACCCAACCCAGGGCACCCGAATGCACGTGGCCGATGGTCCAGTCGGTATAGTGGCTGAGCCCGTTGACCGACTTGATCGACATGACCGGGCCTTCGAAGGTGGACATGCCGTAGAAGGCGACCGCAATGACCATCATGCGGATGATCGGATCGGTCCGGAGCTTGTCCCAGGCGCCGCGCAGGGTCATCAGGCCATTGATCATGCCGCCCCAGCTCGGCATCCAGAGCATGACCGAAAACACCATGCCCAGCGTCTGCGCCCAGTCGGGCAGCGCGGTATAATGCAGGTGGTGCGGGCCGGCCCAGATATAGAGGAAGATCAGCGACCAGAAGTGGATGATCGAGAGCCGGTATGAATAGACCGGGCGCTCAGCCTGCTTGGGCATGTAGTAATACATCATCCCCAGAAAGCCGGCGGTGAGGAAAAAGCCCACAGCATTGTGGCCGTACCACCACTGGGTCAGCGCATCCTGCACGCCCGAGAACAGCGAATAGCTCCGCGATCCGAAGACCGAGACCGGCACCGCCAGATTGTTGACCACATGCAGCATCGCCACCGTGACGATGAAGGCCAGGTAGAACCAGTTCGCCACATAGATATGGGGCTCCTTGCGTTTAAGGAGCGTGCCCAGGAACAGGATTAGATACGCGACCCAGACCACGGTCAGCCACAGATCGACATACCATTCCGGCTCGGCATATTCGCGGCCTTGCGTGATGCCCAGCAGATAGCCGGTCGCCGCCATAACGATGAAAAGCTGGTAGCCCCAGAACACGAACCAGGCCAGATCGCCCCCAAACAGGCGGGCCCGGCTGGTGCGCTGGACCACATAGAAGCTTGTGGTCAGAAGTGCAGTGCCGCCGAATGCAAAAACCACCGCTGATGTATGCAGCGGCCGCAGTCGGCTAAAGGTAAGCCATGGGCCGAAATTGAGTTCGGGGAACGCCAGTTGCGTCGCAACCACCACCCCGACCAGAAAGCCGACAACGCCCCAGAATACGGTCAGCAGCGAGCCGACCCTGACCGGGCCATCCATATAGCTGGCCTCGCCTGCGACACTTTCCGCACGATTGGGCAATCGCAAGGCCACCAGCGTTGCCAGGCCTAGCACCAGGGTCAATATACCCATATGCAGGCGAAATGGTGCGTCTACGGCCAGCCCGGAAAGCAGCGCCGCAGCCAGTGTTCCGCCACCAAGGCCAATAATCCATCCCTTGTTCACATCGTTTCCCCAAGCCTAGCCGGCACAGACCTGCCGTCAGGCTAAGTATGCGCAGCCACAGGGGCAGACTTTGATTTGGATCAAGGACCGGTTCAGTGCCGCTGCGATGCTGTCCCCGCAAGCATTGGAGGAACTGCAATGAAACCGGCACCATCCAAACCTGGCCATCAGTCGGCGCCAAACCAGGCAGCCGCCAGGCCCGGCTTCTGTCAGGTTCTCGCCCAATATCGCAAACAGGCAACTTCGGCGGATGCGTCACCGGACCCGACGCGGCAAGTGGCGCCCATAACGCCCGCGACGCGCCCCAATTCGGGTCTGCAATGATCTCTGATGCTGTAGTCTGGGGCGCCGCCCTGGGTGTGGGCGCGGCACTCCATTGCGCCGGCATGTGCGGGGCAATCGGCTGCGCCCTACTGACAGCGGCCGGGCCTGACGCCACCACGCGTCCCGCCTGGCAGAGGTTGGCCATGATGCAGGTCGGCCGCGTCCTGGCCTATATTATGCTGGGGCTGGTCTTTGGCGCCTTCGGCGCAGGCCTCTATCGCGCGCTCGATCTCAGCGCCGTCCATGTGGCGCTGCAATGGCTTGCCGCCACGATCGTTCTCTGGATAGGCCTGTCGACTGCCGGCCTCGTGCCTTCGGTGGCCGGCCTGGATCGGGCCCTTGCGCCAATGGCCAACCAGGTGGCGCGGGCGCGCTTCTTTCTTTCCCAATCGGGCCCCGAACTGGACCTCGTCTCCGGGCTCCTCTGGGGGCTCACGCCCTGCCCCCTGGTCTATATTGCTATCTTCAATGCTATGCTGCTTGGCTCGGTCGAGCAAGCCATGCTCATGATGCTGGTCTTTGGCCTGGTCACGACAGTCCCGGTCATGATCTCGGCACTCTCGCTCCATCGCGCCGCTGGCTGGCGCACCGGCCCCGGCCGCAAACTGGCCGGCGCAATCCTGATCGGCGCCGGCCTATTGGCTTTCGCCCTGACAACGCCGGGCAGCCCTTTATGCATCACCTGATCGCCCGATCAGACCGCGCGACCGACTAGGCGGCGTTGGCGGTGCTTCCAGGAGCCGCCTTTGCACCGGTCATAAAAGCCACGGCATCGGACATGGTATAGTCCTTGGGATCGATGACGCACAGGCGTCGCCCCAGTCGATGCACGTGGATGCGGTTCGCCACTTCGAACACATGCGGCATGTTGTGGCTGATCAGGATGATCGGAATACCACGCGCCCGCACATCCTGGATAAGGTCCAGCACCCGCCGCGACTCCTTGACGCCCAGCGCTGCCGTCGGTTCGTCCAGAATAATGACCTTGGAGCCGAAAGCTGCCGCACGAGCCACTGCCACGCCCTGACGCTGGCCGCCGGACAGCGTTTCCACCGCCTGGTTGATGTTCTGGATGGTCATCAATCCGAGTTCGGACAACTTTTCCCGCGCAATGCGCTCCATGGTCGGCCGGTCGAGCTGGCGTAGTACCTGGCCCATAAAGCCCGATTTACGGATTTCCCGGCCCATGAACATATTGTCGGCAATCGAGAGCGCCGGCGACATGGCAAGGGTCTGATAGACCGTTTCAACCCCGGCATTGCGAGCGTCGATGGGGGAGGAGAAATGCACCTGCTGCCCCTCAAGGAATATCTCGCCGCTATCGGGCTGAATGGCCCCGGAAAGCGCCTTGATCAGCGAGGATTTGCCGGCGCCATTATCGCCGATGACGGCCAGGATCTCCCCCGGCATCAGGTCGAAATCGCAATTGTCCAGGGCGGTGACGCGGCCATAGCGCTTGTTGAGGGCGCGGGCGGAAAGAACGGGTTGCATCAGGCAGAAACCTTTCTGATCCACTGGTCCACGGCGACAGCGCCGATGATGAGCGCGCCGATAAGGAGGTAGGTCCATTGGGCGTCCGCCCCGAGCAGGCGAAGACCCAGCGAGAAGACGCCGACGATCAGCGCCCCGAAGAACATCCCGAGGATCGAGCCGCGCCCGCCAAAGAGCGAAATGCCACCGATCACCACGGCGGTGATGGATTCGATATTGGCCGACTGGCCGGAAGTGGGCGAAACCGAGCCGATGCGGCCGATGAGCACCCAGCCGGCAAAGGCACAGATGAGCCCGGACAGCGCATAGACGGAAATGAGCACCTTGCGCGAATTGACGCCGGAGAGCTCAGCCGCGTCGGGGTCGTCACCAACGGCGTAAACATGGCGGCCCCAGGCGGTGTGCCGCAATATATAGGCCAACACCAGAACCAGCAGGATGAAGAAGATCACCCCATAGGTGAACACTGCGCCACCCACCGAAAAGGACTGGCCGAAGAACTGCAGCAGCGGTGCGCTGACTTCGATTTCCTGGGCGCGGATCGTCTCATTGCCCGAATAGAGGAAATTGGTGGCAAGCGCGATTTGCCACATGCCCAGGGTGACGATGAAGGGGGGCAGCTTGATGCGCGCAATCAGCCAGCCATTAATAAAGCCGATAAAGGTCCCGACAGCCAATCCACAGACCACGGCCAATGCAGGCGGCAGACCGAGGCGGAAGGTGAACTGGCCCATAATGACCGAGCTCAAAACCATGATAGCACCCACCGAGAGGTCGATACCGGCGGTGAGGATCACCAGCGATTGCGCCGCCCCCACAATGCCGACAATAGCCACCTGCTGCAGGATCAGCGTCAGCGCGAAGGACGAAAAAAACTTCGAGCCGAGCAACGCGCCGAAGACCAGGATCGACAGGATCAGCACGATCAGCGGCACCAGTGCCGGATTGGAATGCAGCGCATGCTGCACGCGCGACAACAGGGTGTGCTGATAGGCAAAACTGGCAACGGCGTCGCCGCCGGGCGCGAGGCCGCTATCGGCCCCCGACTGGTTGGACATGGATTTCCTCCCCGGATCCCATTGGCCTGGCAGAGGCGGCCACGGCCACCCCTGCCAGATCATATCTCAGATTTCAGCTTAGCCCCAGCAGAGGGCTGCACCCTCGGTGCTATCGATGGATTCGACGCCATCGACGGGTTCATCGGTCACCAGGCTCACGCCGGTGTCGAAGAAGTCCTTGCCAGGGGTCGGTTCAGGCTTGGCACCGCTGTCGGCCCAGGCCTTGATCGCCTCCACGCCCAGCGCTGCCATCTGCAGCGGATATTGCTGGGAGGTAGCGCCGATCACGCCATCCTTGACATTGGCTACGCCGGGGCAGCCGCCGTCGACCGAGACGATCAGCACGTCGTTTTCACGACCAAAGGACTTAAGCGCCTCATAGGCACCAGCCGCAGAAGGCTCGTTGATGGTATAGACCACATTGATCATGGGGTCCTTGGCCAGAAGGTTTTCCATGGCCTTGCGGCCGCCCTCCTCATTGCCTGCGGTGACGTCGTGACCCACGATGCGGGGATCGGTCTCGTCGCCCCATTTGTTGCCGTCGGCAACGTCAATGCCGAAGCCGGTCAGGAAGCCCTGATCGCGCAGCACGTCCACGCTGGGCTGGCTGACAGCCAGGTCGAGCATGGCAATCTTGGCATTGGCTACGCCATCGGCGCCAAGCTTACCGGCGGCCCATTTGCCGATCAGTTCACCGGCCAGGAAGTTGTCGGTTGCGAAGGTCGCGTCAGCCGCATCGATCGGGTTGAGCGGCGTGTCCAACGCGATCACAACCAGTCCGGCATCGCGTGCCTTCTGTACCGACTGCACAATGGCCGAGGTGTCTGAAGCCGTCAGCAAAATGCCGCTGGCGCCGTCCGCAATGCAGGTTTCGATGGCCGCGACCTGCGTCTCGTGATCGCCGTCGATCTTGCCGGCGAACGACTTCAGCGTCACCCCAAGCTCGGCAGCCTTGGCTTCAGCGCCTTCCTTCATCTTGACGAAGAAGGGATTGGTGTCCGTCTTGGTAATAAGGCAGGCGGAAACGTCCTGGGCCATGGCGGTACCGGTCATGGCGGCGAGGCACAGTGCTGTGCCAACAAGCAGCTTTTTCAAGATTCTCTCTCCCTTTCGGCCGGCTTTGACGGGGCTCCTCCGCCCCGCTCGACCTCGGCCTTGCACGATTGACGCCATTATCGTGGCGGCATTCCGGCGGCCCGTCAATATATAAATCTAATTTATTTATTTATTATGCCCGGACCATCTTCCGCTTCTCAAAAGCTGTCTCTATGGTGCCCGCCATGGGAGAGCCGATCATCAGAACCGTCAGCCGCGGCGTGAACCAGAGTGGGGTTCGCGACCATAACGAGCGCCTGCTGCTGACGCTGTTGCAGCGCCATGGCCCGATGGCCGGCAGCGATCTGGCGCGCCTGGCAAATCTATCGCCGCAGACGGTGTCGATCATCCTGCGCGAGATGGAGGCCGAGGGGCTGCTGGCCCGCGGAACGCCGGTCAAGGGCAAGGTGGGCAAGCCCTCGGTACCCATGAGCCTGGCCGAGGGCGGCGTGTTTTCCTTCGGCTGCAAGATTGGGCGCCGCAGCGCGGTGCTATTGCTCACCGATTTCCGCGGCACGGTGCGGCATCAATTGCAGATGACCTATCCCTATCCCCTGCCCGGGCCGATCTTCGCCTTTCTCGAGCGGGGAATCGCCGAAATCCAGCAACACTGCACGCCAGCGGAGCGGGCCCGCATATGCGGGATCGGCGTCGGCATGCCGTTCGAATTGTGGAAATGGAGCGAACTGGTGGGCGCGCCACCAGACCAGTTCACCGCCTCCTGGCAGAATATCGACATCGCCGCCGAAGTGGCCAGGTTCACCAGTCTGCCGGTGTACGTTGTCAACGATGCCACGGCTGGATGCCAGGCCGAGCACATCTATGGGCGCGGCAAAGAATTTCGCGACTACGCCTATTTTTTTATTGGTGCCTTTGTTGGCGGCGGTATCGTGCTCAATCACTCGGTCTATCAGGGACACCGCGGCAATGCTGGGGCTCTGGGTTCGCTGCGCAGCTTTGGGCCACAGGGCGAAAGCCAGCAATTGATCGACACCGCCTCGATCCACCTGCTCGAAACGCGCCTGGCCGAAAATGGCCACGACCCCGCAGCCCTCTGGGAGCAGCCACAGGACTGGGATCGTTTCTCGCGCTTTGTCGAGCCATGGCTTGGCCGCACCGCACAGGAGCTGGCCCGAGCCAGCCTGTCGGTTTGCGCGGTCATCGATTTCGAGGCAATCCTCATCGATGGCGCCTTTCCGCCCTCGGTCAGGCACGAACTGGTCGAGCGCACGCGGCGCTATCTGGTCAATCAGGATATGCGGGGCCTGATCGCACCAAAGGTGGAGGCGGCGGCTGTCGGCTTCAATGCCCGCGCCATCGGCGCAGCCACGACACCGCTCTTCGAGCGCTACTTCATGAATAGCGGCCTGCTATTGCAATAGCTTAGCCTGGGCCGGCCTGCCCATGCGCACCCCATCATTCTGCCCGCCGCTGGCTTTTTGACCGACTGGCGACCCAACACGTCCGGCGGCACGACGGGTTGCAACGGCGCTAACACAGACACCACGGACCTATTGCCCTTCCGGGCACCGGATAGGCGCGACCACCGCGACGGTCCAGATGGACACTTGCAATAAATTTCACATCATAGAATTTTCCTCAATTCCGTTGACTCACGGAGCAGCCCGGGCTACACCGCATCGCGTTGCAATAAAAACCGCAGCACGAGATTTTTTCCAAGGCCGGGAGGGCCGGATGCTATCTCGTTTCATCGGAGGAGAGATTATGACGAAGTTCTTCAAGGTCGGCGCTGTCGCCGTCCTGACCGGCGCGCTCGCATCCGCCGGCATCCCATCCGCCCAGGCGCAGAGCCAGTTCCAATGCGAGCCCGGCGAGACCTACATCATGAACGTGATGGTCTCGGCGCATCCCTATTGGGTACCAGTGTACCAGGGCTTTAAGCAGGCAGCCGAAGCAATGGGCTGCGAGACGGTCTTCTCGGGCACGCCTGACTACGACATCACCAAGCAGATTGCCTCTTTCGAGCAGGACCTGGTGAAAAAGCCGGCAGGGATCCTGCTCCACCCGATGCAGTCCGATCCCTTCATCGAGCCGATCAACCGAGCCATCGAATCCGGGGTGGAAGTGGTGACTTTCGCGGCGGACTCGCCGAATTCGAACCGCACCGCCTACATCACCTCCGACAATGTGGCCGAAGCCAAGTTCGCCGCCGAGGAGATCGTCAAACAGGTCGGCGATACCGGGGAATATGCGGTGCTGGAAAACCCGGGCCAGAGCAATCACGACCTGCGCGTTACCGCCTTCATCGACTATATGGCGGAGAACTATCCGAATATGGAACTGGTCGGGCGCCAGGCTACCAATCAGGACAGCAATGCCGCCTATCGCGCCACGGCTTCCATCCTGCAGGCCAATCCAGAGCTCGACGCCATGTGGATTCCCGAGGCCGGCTCGGCCGAAGGCGCTGTCGCAGCCGTCTTGGAAGCCAAGTCGGACGTGCTGATCATGCATGCCGACATCACGCCAACGACGCTGGAACATATCCGCGCCGGCAATATCCATATGGCGCTCAATCCCAACCAGGGCATTCAGGGCTTTGTTGGCTTCCTGGCCACTTTCCTCGCCGCCCATTCGGACATGTTCGATCCGTTCAACGACTATAAGGTCTCGGGCTACAATCCCATGCAAATCCCCTTCGTGGACAATGGCTTTGCCGTCATCACCAAGGACAATGCCGACTCCTTCGATCTCAACGTCTACATGGACGGCCGCGATCCCAACTGACGATCCGGCTTTCCGGCAAACGACCTGCGCCGTGACAAGGATTCCGGCGTGGGCTCCAGACCAGGCGAGAAACACCATGTCCGACGTCATCCTGAGGGTGAGCAAGCTGAGTAAGGCGTTTGGGGCGATTCAAGCCCTGCGCGACGCCAGTTTCGAGCTGCGACGCGGCGAGATCCACGCGCTTGCCGGAGAGAACGGCGCCGGCAAATCCACGCTGATGAACATCATCAACGGCATATTGCAGCCAGACAGCGGAGAGATCCGCATTGACGATCAGGCGGTGCGGATCGCCTCGCCGGCGGCGGCACAACGGCTGGGCATTGGCCAGGTGCATCAGGAAATCGCGCTTTGTCCGGACGTGTCGGTAGCCGAAAACATCTTCATGGCATCCACCAATGTCAGCCGGGCTCCACTGGTGGACTATGCCAGCCTCAGGCGGCGCGCCAGGGATATCCTGTCGGAGCTGGGTGACATCGATCCGTCCGCGCTCGTCGCCGGCCTGTCCATCTCCCAGCAGCAACTGGTCGAGATCGCCAAGGCCCTGACTTTGGACTGCCGCATTCTCATTCTCGACGAGCCGACCGCCGCGCTGACTGAGCGCGAGGCCCAGGCGCTCTTTGCCATCATGCATCGCCTGGCCGCGCGCGGCATTGCCATCATCTACATTTCCCACCGCATGGCGGAGATTTTCGACCATTGCGATCGTGTGTCCGTCTTCCGCGACGGCCAATATATCGTCACGCATCATGTTGCCGAAACCACGCCCACCCAGGTCGTCAACGCCATGGTGGGTCGTGAGATCGATGCGCGTTATCCGGCCAAGGCCGTCGGTACTCCCACCGATGGGGAGGTCATCCTTCAGGTCGACGGACTCTCGAGCCCTGGCCGCTTCCAGGATGTCAGCTTCACCCTCCACCACGGAGAAATCCTGGGGCTGGGCGGGCTGATCGGGGCCGGCCGCAGTGAAATCGTCAAGGGTATCTGCCGGATTGATCCTCATGCCACCGGCGACGTGCGCCTGAATGGCAATGTGCTGCCGTTGCGCCGCTACCAGCAAAGCATTGACGCTGGCATGGTCTATCTTTCTGAGGACAGGAAGGGAGACGGCCTGTTCCTCGATCTGCCCATCCAGGCAAATGTTTCGGCGCTGAAGCTGGAACAGATCAGCAGGGCCGGACTGATCGACAGCCGCCGTGAGGCAACGCTGGCGCGTGAACTGGGCCGCCGCCTCAACCTCAGATACGGCAGTCTCTCACACCCTGTCTCGTCGCTATCGGGTGGAAACCAGCAGAAGGTGGCGATTGCCAAACTGCTCTCGGTCAACCCCAAGGTCATTTTCCTCGACGAACCGACCCGCGGGGTTGATGTGGGGGCAAAGCTCGAAATTCATCGGATCCTGCGGGACCTCGCCAATAGTGGTGTCGGTATCGTGGTGATTTCCTCTGAGTTGCCGGAATTGATCGGCTGCTGCGACCGTATCCTGGTGGTGCGCGAAGGGCGGGTCAACGGCGAGGTCGCGGGCGAAACCATGACGGAACAACGCATCATGCATCTGGCATCCATCAGCGCCGATCTGCCCCAGGAGATGGCTTCATGAGTACGGTCGAGACCAATATGGCTGCCAAAGACGAACAGATGGAAGAACCTGTGCCGACCCCAGGTTGGCGCCGCCTCGCTGGTATGCGTGAGATCGGCCTGATCCTGATCATCCTGGCTTTGTTTGCCGCGATGTCCTTCGCCTCGCCCTATTTCCTCACCTGGGAAAACATGCGCGCCATGGCCATGGCCTTCGCAGTCGAAGGCATTGTCGTGGTCGGCATGACGATCCTCTTGATCTCCGGCGGCATCGACCTGTCGGTCGGTTCGGTCACCGCCCTTGCAATGGTGATTGCCGGCCTGTTGTTTCTCAATGGCGTCGACCCCTGGACCGCGTCATTGATCGCCATCCTTGCCTGCGCGGCCATCGGCGCCATCATGGGCTTTTTCGTCACCAAGGTGGGCCTGCACCACTTCATCGTCTCGCTGGCGGCCATGGTGATTGCCCGAGGGGCCTGTCTGCTCGGAACCGGTGGGCGGCCGCTCGGCCTCTTCACCCTGCCGCCCGAGTTCAAGTTCATCGGCCAGGGTTCGATTGGGGTCATACCCGTGGTCATCATCATCTTCATCCTGGTGGTCGTCGCCTTCGACTTCATGCTCCGCCGCACCACAATGTTCCGGAAAGTGTTCTATACAGGCAGCAACGAGAAGGCCGCCGCCTATTCGGGCATCCGCACCAAGAAGGTGATCTTCCTCACCACCACACTCTGTTCGGCCCTCTGCGGTGTGGCCGGCGTGATCTACATGGCGCGCTTCGGCTCGGCGCAACCCACATTCGGCATCGGCATGGAACTCAACGTCATCGCCGCGGCGGTGATCGGTGGCGCTAGCCTCTCGGGCGGATCGGGCACCATTCTGGGCGCAATTCTGGGGACGATCCTGCTTTCAGTGGTGTCAAGCTCACTGGCCCTGCTGGACGTATCGGTCTACTGGCAGGACATAATCCGGGGCTCCATCCTGCTGGCTGCGGTGACCATCGATCACTATCTGAGCAAGCGGCGGGGCTGAGGCCATGTTGAAGCGATTGGGCGAAGAAATGACGGACAATAGCGAGTTCGAATCCGCGCGTCAGATCCACACCGTGCTGGTGATGCACTTCCTGGAAGGCCTCAAGCAATCCGACATTGCCGAAATGCTGAACCTGTCGACGTCCAAGGTGAACCGGCTGATTGCCCAGGGTCGCAAGCAGGGCATGGTGCGGATCGAAATCGAGTCGCCCTTCCAGCGGCTGATGGAGATCGAGCGCCTGCTGGTGCAGGCGACCCAACTCACCAATGCCGTGGTCACGCCGACAATTTCCGGCAATCTCGACACCACGCTGAAGCAGGTCGGTCGTGCTGCAGCCAACCAGCTGCTGGAATCGCTGCGCGACGGCGACGTTATCGCCATCACCGGCGGCAAGGCCATGAGCGCGGTGGTCGACAATCTCGAGCCCGAGCGCAGTTTCGATATCACCGTCGTGCCCCTGACCGGCGGCGTTCAGGGCAAATATCATACTGACGTCAACCACTTGGCCTCGCGCCTGGCGGAACGCCTCGGTGGACAGACGCATCTGATGCACGCCCCGCTGTTTGCCGAAAGCGTCGAACAACGCGACATGCTCATGGACCTGCCCTCGGTCAAGGAAACCCTTCATCTGGCGCGGCAGGCCGCTATCGCCCTGGTGGGCGTAGGCTCCATTCAAACGGCCGGTTCGAGCTATTACGACCTGCACCCCGATTCTACCGCCGACCGGGAAAAGCTGATCCGGGGCGGCGTGGTGGCGGAATTTCTCGCCCACCTTATCAACGAGAGCGGCGCCATAGCCGACTATTCGCTCAATTCGCGGCTGGTCGCGCTTGCGCCCGGGGAGCTCTCCAACTGCCGCAAGGTCATCGGTGTCGCCGCCGGCTCGGACAAGGTCCTGCCAATCCGCGCCGTGCTCAATGGCGGCTTTCTCAACTCGCTGGTTGTCGATGAGGAAACCGCATCTCAGGTCCTGCAAGCGATGGAGGGTCAGACGCATGTTGCATGACATGAGCAATCGCCGCATCGGCACCTCTGCGATCAAGGCCTCTCCGGTGGGGCTGGGCACCTGGGCGATCGGCGGCTGGATGTGGGGTGGAACCGACGAAACCCAATCCATCGCCGCCATCCGGGCCGCGATTGACGAGGGTGTGAGCCTGATCGACACGGCCCCGGCCTATGGCCAGGGCCTTGCCGAGGAATTGGTCGGCCGCGCCATCAAGGGGCGCCGCGACGAGGTCGTGATCGCCACCAAATGCGGTCTGGTCTGGCATACCGACAAAGGTCGCCATTTCTTCGACTATGGCGGCAAGCCCGTCCATCGCTATCTCGGACGCGACGCGATCTTCTACGAAGTGGAGCAGAGCCTGAGGCGGCTGGGGACGGACCATATTGATCATTACATCACCCACTGGCAGGACCCGACCACGCCAATTGCCGAGACCATGGATGCGCTCGAGGACCTGAAGCGGCAGGGCAAGATCGGCTCGATTGGCGCCAGCAATGTGTCTGAGGACGATCTCAAGGCCTATCTCGCGGCGGGCCAGATCGACGCCATCCAGGAAGAGTATTCGATGGCCAAGCGTGGCCTCGAACGGACCCTGCTGCCGCTGTGCCAGGAGAACGGCGTCTCAATCCTCAGCTATTCGTCGCTGTCGCGCGGCCTGCTGACCGGCAAGGTGGGGCCGGATCGCCAGTTCGAGGGGGACGACCAGCGCCGGACCGATCCGCATTTTTCGACCGCCAACAGGATCAAGGTGGCCGCACTGATGGAGGAGATCGCGCCGATCGCAAAGGCGCATGATGCCACGCTCTCCCAGCTGGTCATTGCCTGGACGGTGCGAAGGCCGGGGATCACCTTCGCCCTATGCGGCGCCCGAACCCCCGAACAGGCGCGCGAGAATGCCGCCGCGGCGCGGATACGACTGAGTGAGCAGGACGTTCGGACCATGGATGATGCCGTGACCAGACATCTCTCAACACTCGACACCTAGGGCCAGAACCACATCGCCGAGACCACAAGCAGCGCTGTCGCGAGACAGCGGAAGGATTTCTATTGTCAGTAACACGCCAGGACAGCTTCGACCGGATCAGCGCCGATCCCGCTTTCGACGTGGTCGTCATCGGCGGCGGCATTAACGGCATCGGCGTCTTCAGGGAGCTGGCGTTGCAAGGGATGCGGGTGCTGCTGGTCGAGCGCAACGACTACTCCTCGGGCTGCAGCGCCGCTCCGTCCCGCATGATCCATGGTGGCCTGCGCTATCTTGAGAATGGCGAATTCTCGCTTGTGAAGGAATCACTGCGCGAGCGGGATGCCCTGCTCGCCAATGCTGCCCATATGGTGCGGCCGCTGCCGACAACAGTTCCCATCACCTCTACCTTTTCCGGGCTGCTGAACGGCGCCGCGAGCTTTCTGGGCCTCTCCACACCACCCGCAAGGCGCGGCGCCTTGGCGCTCAAGGCCGGACTCTCGATGTATGACTGGATTACGCGCAAGCGCCGCCGTCTGCCACCGCACCAGTTCCGGTCCGCCACCAAAACGCTGCGGCTATGGCCGCGCCTGACGCCAAAACTGCGCGGTTCGGCCACCTTCTTTGACGCCTGGATCAGCTATCCCGAGCGCCTGGCCATCGAACTGCTGCTCGACAGCGGTCGCGAAGCGCCGGGCAGTATTGCTCTCAACTATGCCGAACTGGTTCGGCGCGACACCGGCTACGCCGTGCGGGACCACCTGACGGGGCGGGAGTTTCCCATTGCCGCCAAGGCACTGGTCAATGCCACCGGGGCTTGGCTCGACGAGTCGCTGGCGGCCCTTTCCAGCCAGGGCATCGATGGCGAGCGGTACGTCTCGGGCACCAAGGGCTCGCATATCGTGCTCGACCATCCCGAACTCCATGCGGCCCTTAAGGGGCACATGATCTTCTTCGAGAATGGCGATGGGCGCGTCTGCGTGGTCTTTCCCTATCTCGGCAAGGTTCTGGCAGGGTCCACCGACATAAGGGTCGAGAAGGCCGAGCGGGTTTACTGCACTGACGAAGAACGGGACTACATCCTCGATGCGCTGAGGGGGGTGTTTCCGTCCATCCCGTTCAACGCCGAGCAGATCATTTATACCTATAGCGGCATCCGCCCCCTGCCCCGGAGCGACCACGCCTTCACGGGCCGCATATCGCGCGGCCATATGATCCGCCGGATCAACGGGGCAGTGCCGCAATTCTGCATGATCGGGGGCAAGTGGACGACATTCCGCGCCTTTGCCGAGCAGACTACTGATGCTGTGCTCGATTTCCTCGGGAAGGCGCGGGTTCGCGATACTTATGATCTGCCCATCGGCGGCGGTGCGGGGTTTCCGGAGGAGCCCGAGGCACTGGAGCGGCAGCTCATTGCCCGACATGGCATCGGTGCTAACCGGGCGACCTGGCTGGTGGGTCTCTATGGCACGCGGGCCGACGCCGTCCTGTCCTTCTGCCGCACGCGGGAAGACGATGTGCCCCTTGATACGGGGCTGGACGTTACCGCGGCGGAAATCGCCTATCTCGCCCAGCACGAACATGTCGTGCACCTTGCCGATCTGGCGCTGCGGCGCCTGCCTTTGGCCATCACAGGCCTGATTTCGTCCAGGCGGCTGGAAGCGCTCGCCGCGGTCCTGGCCGCTGAACTGGGCTGGACGCCGGCGGAACGGCAGAAGCAGGTCGCGGACCTGACCCATCAACTTCACACCTATCACGGCGTCTCGGCAGACATGCTGACGCAGCGCAATTGAGCGGGGAGACAAATATGCGCATAAGCACCAAAGCCCGGATGAACCGGCTTTTCACCAACGGAGGGTGCCTCGATGTCGCCATCGACCATGGGGTCTGCAACGAGCCGAGCTTTCTTGTTGGCCTGGAGGACATGGCCGGGGTGGTGAATGCCTTGATCGCCGCCAGGCCCGATGCGATCCAGATGGCCTATGGACAGGCCGACCTGCTGCAGTCGCGTCCGGAACAGGACAAGCCGGCGCTGGTGATGCGCATTGACATGGGCAACCCCTATAACGCCCAGCGGCACCGGGTGATGTGGTCGATGCTGCAGAACCGCGACGAGCCGATCATCGGGGCGCTGGAAATGGACGCGGCCTGCGTCGTGGTCAACCTCTTCATGCTGCCTGATGAACCCGAACTGTTTCGCCAATGCGTGGACAATATCAGCCGCGTGCGGGCCGATTGCCACAAATACGGCATGCCGCTGATGATCGAGCCTCTGGTCATGCTGCCCAATGACATGCGCGGCGGCTACCAGGTCGATGGCGATGTGGAGAAGATCGTGCCGCTCGTGCGTCTCGCTTCGGAAATGGGCGCTGACATCATCAAGGCCGATCCCACCGACGATCCCGATGATTTCCATCGAGTCGTCGAGGCGGCGCGGGTGCCGGTGCTGGTGCGCGGCGGCGGCAAGGAGGACCTAAGGGCTGTCCTCGAAAAGTCCGCCCGGCTGATGCGCCAGGGCGCCAAGGGCATGGTCTATGGGCGCAATATCTACCAGCACGCCAATCCGCGGGCGGTCGTTGCGGCGCTGATAGCCATTATCCATGATGGCGTCGATGGAGAGGCAGCTTGGGAGACATACAACAATGGTTGACGCCCCACGCTATCTCCTGGGTCTGGATGCCGGCAACACGGTCATCAAGGCCGTTCTTTTTACCCTGGACGGCAAGCAGGTTGCGGCGCATGGCATCGACGGCGCCACCCATACGCCAGCGGCAGGCATCGTCGAACGCTCGGTGCCCGAGCTTTGGGACAATGCCATGGTGGCGATCAGCCAGTGCATCGCCAGGGCCGGGATCGACGCGCGCCAGGTCGCGGCGGTCGGGACGGCCGGGCACGGCAATGGACTTTATCTGCTCGATCGGGAGCGGCAGCCACTCCTGGGCATTCAGTCCCTCGACAGCCGGGCGGCGCAACTGGCCAATGTTCTGGACCATCGCGCGGGCGCGGAACTTCATGCGATCTGTCTGCAACGCCCCTGGCCTTCGCAGACACCGGTCCTCTTGGCCTGGCTCAAGCAGAACCGACCGGACCTCTACGGGCGCGCCGGAACGCTGCTATTCGCCAAGGATGTACTGACCTGGTACCTGACCGGAGAATTGGCGAGCGAGATTTCCGACATGTCGGGCGCCGGCCTCCTGCGCATGCCGGGTGCCGTCTACGATGACGAACTGATGAGGCTCTATGGTCTCGAAGACGCATTGGGGATGCTGCCACCCCTCTACCAGCCCAGCGATGTGGTCGGCACTATAACGGCGCAAACGGCTGCACGGACCGGACTTGCCGAGGGCGCGCCAGTGGTCGCAGGGCTCTTTGACGTCGTGGCTTCTGCCATGGGATCGGGTGCGGCCCTGCCCGGATCGGCCTCGGTGGTTGCTGGTAGCTGGTCGATCAACCAGGTGTTCTCGAACGAACCGGTGAAGGACGAACGGGTCTTCATGGTCGCCGGCTACGGCCCCAACCGCTTTGCCAATATGGAGAACAGCGCGACCTCGGCGGCAAACCTGGAATGGTATGTGCGGGCCCTGATCGAGCGCGGGGCACACCACGTTGATCCCTTCGGCGTGGTCAATGACCTTGTCGGCGCGGTCACCCCGCGCCATGACGATCCGCTGTTCCAGCCCTTTCTCTATGGCGGACGCCTCGGTTCGCACTACAGGGCCAGCTTTTTTGGCCTTGCCGGCTGGCACGGCGAAGGCCACCTGCTGCGGGCGCTTTATGAGGGCGTGATGTTCGAGCATCGGCGCCATGTCTCGGTGCTGGCAGATGCAGGCGTGGGCATGGACCAGGCAGTGCTGTCGGGCGGTGGCTCGAGGTCAGCACATTGGCCACAGATCTTCGCTGACGGACTGGGCGTGCCGGTGACCGTGGCCGAGGCCCGCGAGACCGGCGCCTTGGGTGCGGCCATGATGGCCGCCGTGGGAATTGGCCTCTATCAGGATGAGATCGCGGCGGCTGCCGCCATGACGCGCGCCGTCCGGACCTATGTTCCCGACCCTGCAATGGCTGCCCATTATGACCGCCGCTATGCCATCTGGAGCAAACTCAACGCCGCAAGCGACCAGATCTGGCAGGACCTGTTGTCGGAGCGGCCGCATGCGGGTTGAGGGTGACTATGACTATGTGGTCGTGGGAGCGGGCACGGCCGGATGCGTGCTCGCCAACCGCCTCACCGAGGACCCACGAAATCGCGTCCTGCTGATCGAGGCAGGCGGCAAGGACAACTATCACTGGGTCACCATCCCCGTCGGCTACCTCTATTGCATCGGCAATCCGCGCACCGACTGGATGATGAAGACAGCGCCCGAACCGGGCCTTAACGGGCGGTCCCTGGTCTATCCACGCGGCAAGGTGCTTGGCGGCTGCACCTCGGTCAATGGCATGATCTATATGCGCGGCCAGGCCGCTGATTATGATGGTTGGCGACAGGCCGGAAATACTGGTTGGGGCTGGGACGATGTGCTTCCCTATTTCATCAAGTCCGAGGACCACCATGCCGGGGCCAACGCTATGCATGGGGTCGGGGGCGAATGGCGGGTGGCGCAGCAACGCCTTTCCTGGGATATCCTGGAAGCGGTGCAGCGTGGCGCCAGCGAGTTCGGCATCGAACCGCGATCCGACTTCAACGATGGCGACAATGAAGGCTCAGGCCTGTTCGAGGTCAATCAATCCGGTGGCCGCCGCTGGAACACCGCCAAGGGCTTCCTCCGGCCCGCCCTCCGCCGCCCCAATCTACGGCTTGTCACGCAAGCAGAAGTAGAGCGGCTGATCGTTAAAAACGGCCGGGTCGCCGGCGTAACCTATCGTCACGACGGCGATAGCGTTCAAGCGCGAGCGGGTCGCGAAGTGTTGCTCGCCGCGGGCACCATCAACTCACCCAAACTGCTCGAACTCTCCGGCATCGGCCGGCCCGAAATCCTGCAGAAGAACGGCATCAGCGTTCGCCTCGAAAGCCAGGGAGTCGGTGAAAACCTGCAGGACCATTTGCAGATCCGCATGGTTTACCGGGTCAGCGGCGCGCAGACGCTCAACACATTGTTCCATAGTCCCCTCGGCAAACTGCGCATGGGGCTGCAATATGCCCTCACCCAGAGCGGCCCGCTGTCGATGGCGCCCAGCCAGTTCGGCATGTTCACCAAATCCGACCCTTCGATGGCCACGCCGGACCTGGAATACCATGTTCAGCCCCTCTCGACGAACCGGCTGGGCGAACCGCTGCACACCTTCCCCGCGATCACCATTTCGGTGTGCAACCTTCGTCCCCAGAGCCGTGGCAGCGTTCATATCGAGAGCACGGACCTCTCCCGCCAGCCGCTGATCCAGCCGAACTACCTTTCCACCGCCGCCGATCGCGACATTGCCGTTCGTTCGGTGCAGCAGGCCCGGCAGATCATGACCGCCAAGGCACTGCAATCTTATCGTCCAGAGGAAATCCTGCCCGGGCCAGTGGTGAACACCGAAGCTGAACTTTTGCAGGGCATTGGCGATATCGCCACCACCATCTTCCACCCGGTCGGGACCTGCAGAATGGGCGTGGATGACCGCGCCGTGGTGACACCCGATTTGCGTCTCAGAGGCATGGATGGCCTGCGCATCGTCGATGCTTCGATCATGCCGACCATCGTTTCAGGCAATACTGCCAGCCCGACGGTGATGATTGCCGAAAAGGCCGCCGACATGATCAAAAGGGAAGCCAGGCTGTCCGCCGCCTAAACCTTGGCAAACGGCCGCTTGTGCCGAAAGCAAACATCGGGGTCGCACATCTGCGGCCCCGATTTCGATTGCTCTATTTCATCGTCGGCATCTGGAATTCGGCGCCGTCCTTGATGCCGCTGGGCCAGCGTGCGGTTACGGTCTTGGTGCGGGTCCAGAACTTGATCGAATCCGTACCATGCTGGTTGAGATCGCCAAAGGCGCTTGCCTTCCAGCCGCCGAAGCTGTGATAGGCCAGCGGCACCGGCACCGGGACATTGACCCCGACCATGCCGACATTGATGCGCGCGGCAAAGTCGCGCGCCGCGTCGCCATCGCGGGTGAAGATTGCCGTGCCATTGCCGTAGGGATTGTCCATCACCAGATCAATCGCGTCATCATAGGTGCCGGCGCGAACCACGCTCAGCACCGGCCCGAAGATTTCTTCCTTGTAGATGTCCATTTCCGGCGTCACGCGATCGAACAGGGTCGGGCCGACGAAATAGCCATTCTCATAACCCTGCAGACTGAAACCGCGGCCATCGACCACAAGGTCGGCGCCCTGCTCCACGCCCTTGGAGATGAGCTGCTTGATGCGGTCCTGGCTGGCTTTGGTGATGACCGGTCCCATTTCTGATGCGGCGTCGCTGGCCGGACCAAGCTTGAGCTTTTCGATGCGGGGCTTGAGCGCCTCAACGATGCGGTCGGCTGTACCATCGCCAACGGGGACGGCCACGGAAATGGCCATACAGCGTTCCCCGGCCGAACCATAACCGGCGCCCATCAAGGCATCGGCGGCCTTGTCCATGTCGGCATCGGGCATGATGATCATGTGGTTCTTGGCACCACCAAAGGCCTGCACGCGCTTGCCGTTGGCAGCGGCGGTTCCATAGACATAGCGGGCGATGGGGGTGGAGCCGACAAAGCTGATGGCCTCGATCTTTTCGTGGGCCAGAATGCCATCCACCACAGGCTTGCCGCCTTGCACGACATTGAGGATGCCCCTGGGCAGTCCGGCCTCGATGGCCAGTTGGGCCAGGCGCACCGGCACGGACGGATCGCGCTCGGAGGGCTTGAGGATGAAGGCATTGCCCGCGGCAATGGCCGGCGACAGCATCCAGAGCGGGATCATGGCGGGAAAGTTGAACGGCGTGATGCCGGCGCCAATACCCACAGGCTGACGCATGGAATACATGTCGATCCCCGGCCCCGCCCCATCGGTGAACTCGCCTTTGAGCAGGTGCGGTGCACCGGCGACGAATTCCGACACTTCCAGCCCCCGCTGGATGTCGCCCTTGGAATCCTCGATGGTCTTGCCGTGTTCGGCGCTCAGCAGTTCCGCCAGCTCCTGCATGTTCTGGTTGATGAGCGCTACGAAGTTGAAGAACACGCGCGCCCGTCGCTGCGGATTGGTCGCGGCCCATTTGGGCTGCGCGGCAGCGGCGGAGGCAACGGCCGCCTCCAGATCTGTCGAAGATGCCAGGGCCACCCGCGCCTGGACGTCGCCGGTCGCCGGGTTGAAGACATCCTGGAATTCGGTCGAGCTGCCAGTGGTTTCGACGCCGTCGATGAAGTGTCCAATAGTGCGCATGCAGTTCCTCCTTGGTCGGCAAGGAAAATGTCACTATGCTTTTCGCACATCAACGCGATCAGTCGCGCATCTGTTGTGCAGAAAGTAGAGCGCATTGAACTGGGACGATGTTCGTATCTTTCTCGCCGTGGCCCGCAACGGCCAGATCTTGGGGGCCTCCCGCGCCCTCGGCCTCAACCACGCGACGGTGGCGAGACGGCTGACGGCGTTGGAAGAGGCGCTGGGGAGCACGCTGTTCCAGCGGCGCACCAACGGCACCCAGCTGACGGCGCAGGGCGAGACGTTTCTGGTCCACGCCGAGGCCATGGAAAGCGCCAGCCTTGCAGCGGCAGGATCGGCCGATGCAAACAGCAGGATCGAAGGCACGGTCCGCATCGGCGCTCCGGACGGCTTCGGCGTGGCCTTTCTGGCGCCACGCCTGCACGAACTGACCGAGCGCCATCCCTCTATGCGCATCGAACTGGTGCCTGTGCCACGGGCCTTCTCGCTATCGCGGCGCGAAGCCGATATTGCCGTGACGCTGGAGCGTCCCCGCGAAGGCCGGCTGGTGGCGCGCAAGCTGACCGACTATTCCCTGGGGCTCTATGCCGCGCGTAGCTATCTGGACCGGTATGGCGCGCCAAAAAGCCTCGACGATCTGCAGCACCACCGCCTCGTCGGCTATGTCGAAGACCTGCTCTATACCGCATCGCTAGACTATACGGGCCTGTTCAGCGGCGACTGGCATTCACGGATCGCGGTGTCCTCGGCCATGGGTCAGACTGAAGCCGTTCGGGCCGGTGCCGGCATCGGCATCCTGCACGCCTTCATGGCCCGCCGCGATCGCGATCTCATCCCCCTCCTGCCGCAGCACATAGTGACCCGTTCCTATTGGACCGTGCTGCACGAAGACCTCCGCTCCATCCGCCGCGTGGCGCTGGTTTCCGAATTCCTGGCCGAGATCGTTGCCCGAGACCGGGCCCTGTTTATTGCGGCAATGGCACCGGACAACCCATAAAATCCCCTCCCTCCTTAGTCCCTGACCACGCGATAGCGGATATGTGTGGCGTCCGGTGTGTCGATCACTCGGACGATCTCCAGCTCGATCCGCTCTGGCAGACCGTCGAACAGCCTGCGCCCTGCTCCCCGCAGCACCGGGATCTGGTGGATCTGAATTTCATCCAGCACGCCGGCGCGCAGCGCCTGTTGCGCCAAGGTGCCACCATGCACCCTTGCCCTTCGCGGCCAGCTTGGCCTGCTTCATCGCGCTGGCGACATCGTTCACATAAGTCACCAGAGGATGATGCGCTGCATTCGTTCCCTTGCCCATCTGATATCTCCGGGGTCTGGGTGCGTCACGAACAGTTGCGGACTCCAGCGATCGGGCGGTTGCATGCTCGAGAGCATGCAACCGCCCGAAGTCGTGCCTTATTCTGCCTGCGCTAGTTGTCCAGGAAGGGAATGGCGAGTTCGCTCGCCGCCGTGGTGTTGATGATGTCGTAGTGGGTGGCGTCGGGGATCACCGCAAAATGGTTTTGGCCCATCCCGGAGCGGTCCCAGTTGGCGTCCTGCGCGCCGCCGCCGAGCATTTCGTAGAGCTTGGTCGCGGCGCTGATGCGGACGGCATCCCAGTCGGCGACTATGACCAGCGTAGGCGCCTTGATGCCCGGGATCTCGGCCGAGAAGTCGTAGTCGACACCGACTAGTGTGGCGATTTCCTTGACCGCGTCGACCCAGCTATCTGCACCGCCCGGCGCTTTCGCGATATAGGCCTGGTGCATCGGCGACCCGATGAGGCTTTCGGCGGTGGCCACCGGATCGGCATTGATGCTGCGCATGCCCTCAAAATTGTAGGTGTGCCAATTGTCGAAAGCATAGGCGGCCGAGAGCAGGACCAGGTGGTCGACGACCTCGGGATGATCGATGGCGAGCCGCATCGCGGTGGCCCCGCCAAGGGAGTAGCCAAACACGTCGGCCTTCTCGTAGCCGAGCGCCTTGATGAGCTCGGCTATATCGGTCGCCATGGCCTCGAAGGTCATTTCTCGGCCGAGAGGACCGGTGCCGCCATGGCCCTGGAGATCGACGCCGATAACTTTGCGGCTCTCGGCGAGCAAAGCGATATTGGGCCCGAACATCTCGACGGTCCCAAGGCCGCCGTGAAGCAGGATCAGCGGGTCGCCTTCGCCATAGGTCTGGTACCAGACCTTGACATCGTTGACCTCAGCGAAGCCGGATTCTGTTGGAGTCGGGAGCTGGAACATCTCAGATGCCTCCTGGGCATGCGTCACGATTGATGCGGCAAGGCTCAACGCCGCCGCGGCGATGACGGAAAAAATCGTATGCTTGTTCATTTGGGTTTCCTTTGCTTCTGTTCCCAAGACGAACCGGGCCGCAGCCTTACGACATCCGGAGCGGAATTTTTTCAGTGGATTGCCGGACCATCTGAACGGCGAGCGCCTCATATGCGGCAGCCATGATGCTGCAAAGTCACCTGCCGTTTCGGGACCGATCCTGAAACGCGCGATCATCGGGGATATTCGAGCTGCATGGCGACGACATCCGTCGTGGGCTCGCCATAGCGGGTGGCGACGGCCGCGAGCGTCCGGTCCAGGGCGTCGGCAACGCGCTGTTCGGGAAACGTCGATACCAAGTGGTTCGCCGGCCAGTCCCGTTCCGCGCGGTCCGGCAGAACGCGCACGCCATTCGCCGTTGTGATGGCGGATGATGATTGCGCAAATGTGACCGCATGCGACCGATAGGTCCGGGACCAGGCATCCGCCACCAGCGCGAGCGAAGCTTCGTCCATGCCCGGCTCAAGGGCGATGCCCTGAACCTCGCGATTCCAGAACGCAGCCAAATTGGCAAGGACGGTGGTCGCGAACGGCCGGGTCAGCCCGAAGGCGCCGCTCGAATGGCGCATATCCCAGCGTTCCACGCCGATCTCACGAGCCACCGCATCGGCCCGTTCACGCCCCGCAATGGCTTCAATCAGGGTCAGCATCATCGGCATGGAAGCGGTGATACCCGTCGTGGTCACCACGCCATCATCGGCAACGAAGCGCCGATCGGCGACATAATCAATGCTCGGGCTGCGCCTCAGCATATCGCGCAGATAAAACCAGTGCGTGGTTGCCCGGCGACCATCGAGCAATCCGGCCGCGCCAACCACCTTGGCCCCGGCACACACGCCAATGATCCGAGCGCCTTTGTGGGATTGATCCTGCAGCCATGAGAGTACGGCTGGGTCATCGTCCCTGCTCATCGCCGGCACGATGACATAATCGGCGCCATCGGGATGTTCGACGTCGAACGCGGCAATGGTCTGATCCGGTTCAACCCGAAGCGCGGGATAAAGCTGCACCGCCCCCTCGTCGGTTGCGAGCATGACCACCTCGGCAATGTCGGCACGACGAAGAATACTTGTTGGCAGCAAATAGTCTGTGGTTTCGGTGGCGTCGTTCAACCCAATGATCGCAATCAGCGGGCGCTCGTCGCCATCGTGCCGCAGGGCCGACAGCATGGCCTCCACCTCCTCCTGCGGCACCATTGGCGCCTCGGCGCCTGCACTTGCCGGCGGAAGGCTGAAAAGCCAACCGCCAAAGCCGGCCATGCCGAGCACGACAACGGCAATGCCGCTCCATATGAAAAGCGCCTTGGTCATTGCTGGTTCACCTCCAGATAAAAAGCCGGTCGGGTCATTGGATCTCGACCTGTCGCGCCCCGATCTGCTGATACGAACCAGGCGCTGCCGCCGGTCGTTTGAGACACACGAAAAACGGCGCATTGGGCCAGAGCGGCACGATTTTGCTCAGTCAGCGCCAGGACAAGGCCCGCCAGCGGTCTAGGCTCCAGGTGCCGGGACCCGAAAAGACGAAATAGAGAAAGACGAAGCAGAACAGGATTGCGGGTGTGCCCATATTGTTGGCCGGGAAAAAACCCTGCGGTGCATGCACCATGAAATAGCCCACCGCCATCATCCCCGAGAGGATAAAGGCCGCCGGCCGCGTCAGCAGCCCGACCGTGATCAAGGCGCCGCCGATCAGTTCCAGCAAGCCGGCCACGATCATCAGCGCGTCCATCGGCATGTCGTAAAGTGGCGGTGGGAACCCGAACAGCTTCTGCGTTCCGCCCTGAAAGAACAGCAGGCCCGACATGATCCGCAGGGCCGCCAGGCCATAGGGTTCCAGCGCTTTGAGCTTTTCAACCGCGACCATTGTGCGCCTCCCTCATTGGCTATTTGTCTGACGATAGCTATTGGAGACAGAGGATCGGCTAAAGTACCAATTATGCAGCAATAGAGCAGTCCAATTTAAGGTCTGAAGGCAATGACGCTCCATATCGACCTGGTCGGGCGCGACGATCTCAGCGGCGAAATCTACCGGCAGATCCGGCGCGCCATTCTTGAAGGGCTGCTGCGCCCGGGCGACACGCTGCCTCCGACGCGGGAACTGGCCCGGACACTCGCGGTGGCCAGAGCCACCGTGGTCGTGGCCTATGAGCACCTGGCGGCCGAGGGATTCGTTCAATCCCGTCAGGGCGCGGGAACCATTGTCGAAGACTGGGCCCCTCTGGAGGCCGCCGGCGCCAGGCGTCAGCGCTCGCATGGCGCGCTTCGCCCCCGACCGATCTGGGAGACTATTCCCCTCCCCACCGCCTTCGATGCCTCGGCGATCTACGATTTCCGCACCGGCCTTCCCGATGTTTCGCTTTTTCCGCACCTCAACTGGCGGCGGCTGATCGCGAAAGTTTTGCGATCGAACGAATCCGCCCTTCCCGGCATCTACGAGAAGCCCGCCGGGCATCTCGCGCTAAGGACGGCTATCGCGCGGCATATCGGGGTCTCGCGGGGTGTCGACGCCTCTGAGGACGATGTCATCGTAACCGGCGGCACCCAGCAAGCCATCGATCTCCTGGCGCGCACACTCCTGGCACCCGGCGACAAGATCGCCATCGAAGACCCTGGCTATGAGGCGACACGACGGGCATTAGAGGCCCATGGCGCCAAGGTGATCGGCGTGCCGGTCGATCAGGATGGCATCGTCGTCGAGGCGCTGCCGGACGATGCCAGGGCCGTCTATGTCACGCCGTCGCACCAATACCCTTTATCCGTGACCATGACATTGGGCCGCAGACAGGCGCTGCTCAGTTGGGCCGAGCGGCATGGCAGCGCCATTATCGAGGACGATTATGACGGGGAGTTCCGGTTCGAGGGGCGTCCCCTGCCACCCTTGCAAACGCTCGATACGGCAGGGCGCGTCATTTATGTCGGATCGTTCTCCAAGACCATGTTTCCCACCCTGCGGCTCGGCTTCGTCGTGCCACCGCCATCGTTGCGAGACGCCATTCAACGCGCGAAATATGTCAGCGACTGGCACTCGCCTACACTGGAGCAGGCTGCCCTGGCGCGCTTTATCGAAAGCGGTGGTTTTTCCGCTCACATCCGCAAGGTCAGCGCGGTCTACCGGGAACGGCACAGCATGATCGCAACGGCGATCACCCGGGATTTCGCCGGTCTGCTCGAATTGATCCCCTCCACCACCGGCCTTCATCTGACCGCCCTGGCACCGCCATCCACGACCGTCGAGCAGATGTCCGAAATAGCCGCCAGGGCGGCCAAACGCGGTGTGCAGCTACATAGGCTATCCTCATTCCATCTCGGGCAAAGCTGCCGCGCCGGATTAGTGCTCGGCTATGGCGCGATTGCGACACCAAAGATCGCCGAAGGCCTGGTGCAGTTGAGGGCTGCGTTTGAGGACTGACCTGGTCCCACGGAGGCGACACGGCCTCCAATGCCGCGCCGGAAAAGGATTGATATCCCTGCCTTTTCCACTCAGCCAGGAAGTCCTTTTGCGTGGCGACGGTCGAAAAGAGCGGACGCGCATTGCAAGGCTGGTGATGCTCGCCTTGACCTTTCAGTAGGCGATCTTGGCGACGGCGCGCAGTTCGTCCGGCGTCGTCGTGCGGAAGCCGAAAAATTCGAGATAGGCGGGAATTTGCTCGAACAGCATGTCGGTTCCCACCTGAAAACTGCACCCGCGCTCCCGCGCGGCGGCGAGAAACGGAGTGATCTCGGTCTTCATCACCACCTCGCCGACAAAGGTCGACGGATCGATGCGAGACACATCCATCGGCAGCGGATCTCCGTCTTTCATGCCAAGAGGTGTCGCATTAACCACCAGGTCATGGCCGGCCGGATCGTTTGAGCCGGTACTCACAATTAGGCCTGGATAGGCCCGTCGCAGACGTGCGGCCAGTCCCTGCATCGAAGGCTCGTGGCCGTCGAACAGCGACAGTTCGGCGACCCCGGCTCTGGCCAGAGACGCCGCAATGGCCGATCCAACGCCACCCGAGCCGGCCACCAGGGCCCTTTTTCCTGACAACGCCCTGCCTTTGCGCAGCACGCCCCGTACAAAGCCCTCACCGTCGAACATGTCGCCAACCAGCCTGCCATCGGGACCAAGCCGAATGGCATTGCAGGCACCCGCGACTTGCGCAGTCGTGGATGCTTCGTCCAGCAGCGCCATGGTCGTAACCTTGTGCGGCATCGTCACGAGGGCGCCGTGAATATTCGACAGCCGGAAGACGAGCCTTACGAACGCGGCGTAATCCTCGGACTTGCAGCCCATCGGGACCACGACCGCGTCAATGCCGTGCTTTTCGAAGTAGGGGTTGTAGATCATGGGCGCCCGAAAAGATTCGGTCGGGTACCCGAGATGAGCGATCAGTTTGGTCTTGCCCGAGATCACGTGTCACCTGTTGTCATTGCCTTGCACCTAGCCCCCGTAACCCGCCAGGCGCGGAAGGAAGAGAACGATGTCGGGGAACAGGATCATCGCCAACAGAGCGGCCACGAGAGCTACCAGGAACGGCACCACTTCGCGGATAATGTCCCGCAGCGGAATGCCGGTGACCGCGTTGATGACGAATAGCAGGATGCCATAGGGCGGTGTGATCAGGCCGATCATGCAATTGACGACGATGACCACCCCGAAATGCACCAGATCGATCCCGAGCAGGTTACAGGTCGGTATGAACAGTGGAACGATAACCAGAATGATCGTCGTGGCATCCAGCAGACATCCCAGAACCAGCACCAGCACATTCACCGCCAGCAGGAAGGCCAGGGGCGAGACGTTGACCTCGACGAGATAGGCCGCCAGCGCTGCGGGAATATTTTCAGATGCCACGATGTAATTGAGGATCAACGCGCCGCCGATGACGATCCCGACGGCCGCCGATGATCGCGAACTTTCCACCAGGATCGAATACAACCTCCTAAGGCTCAGCGAGCGATAGAAGACAATCGACAACACCAGCGCATAGGCCGCAGCGACGGCCGCGGCCTCGGTCGGCGTCGTGACACCGCCATAGATCCCGTAAAGGAGGATGGCCGGCATCAATAGCGCAGGAAAGGCCCGACCGGTGGCCCTGGGCAGATCGCGCAGCGGCACTGGCTCCTCCGTGCCAAAACCTCGGCGGTGCGCGATCCAGAAATTCATGGCCATCAGCACCGCGCCCATGAGCAGTCCGGGCAGGATGCCGCCAAGGAAAAGCGCCCCGATAGACGCATTGGAGACGAGCGCGTAGAGCACCATCGGGATCGAGGGCGGAATGATCGGACCGATTGTGGCCGAGGCAGCGGTGATCGCCGCAGCATAGCCCGGGGGAAAGCGGCCCTCCTTGCGCATCATGTCGATGATGATCTTCCCGATCCCTGCCGCATCGGCCACGGCCGATCCGGACATGCCGGAAAAAATCAGCGAGGCCATCACATTGACATGGCCCAGACCGCCCTTGAAACGGCCGACAGTGGCAATGCAGAAGCTCAGCAGCCGATCCGAGATCGCCCCCGCATTCATGATGTTCGCGGCCACGATGAAGAGCGGCACGGCCAGCAGCAGGAAGCTTTGATAGATGCCGTCAGTCAGGGTCTTGCCAGCAATGCCTATGGAGGAGCCCGTCGCCAGCATATAGGCCATGGAGGCCACAATGATCGCATAGGCGATCGGCACGCCAATTCCGGCCAGGAAGAAGAGCGATCCCACCATGATGGCAAGTTCGAGGCTCATTTCTTGTTCTCCGCGTGAATCGACTCTTCGGATTGACGCACTTGGAGGTCACCGTCGGCGCCGTATCGGGCGCAGTTCCAGGCGCGCAGGAGATAACGAAGGCCGACGGCGGCGAGAAACACGAAGTAGATCGAGTAGATCGGCATCATTTTGACCGGCAGGGTCGCCGAGGACTTCAGCCACAGCAGCTTCATCCTGTCATATGTCGGTCCAATCGAAGACCAAAGGGCCACAGCGATGATCAACGCACCGATTATGGCCAGCGCGGTGCGGGTCTTGCGGCCGACCGCCTCGTATATGATGCCGAAAGTGACATGGTCGTGGTCCCTGACGACGAAGGCGTTTCCCCAGAAGATCGTCCAGAGCCAGAGCACCAGGATGAATTCGAGGGTCCAGCCGAAATAGGACGCATTGATGGCGTTGCCGAAGGTCGAAACGAACCATGGCGCGCCCACGGCGTAGCGCACGATGATCTGCAGGATGAAGGTGCAGAAAATGGCAGCCATCATCAGTGCCGAGACGCCCTCCGCCATAGTGCGGAGTGTGCTGATCATGGCCTTCATTGCGGCGCCCTCCTGAGTCAGGCTTTGTACTTCGCGGCCGGCGTCACACGGTGATCATCGCCAGGCACCTGCGGGCGCTGGAAACTCCAATCTGCGGTGCAGCGCACGAGCGCGCTGCACCGTTTTTCGTCAGATCAGTCGCCGAGCGCGTTCACTGCGTCCAGGACGCCTTCGGGCCAGCTAGCGGCAAAATCGCTGTTCAGATAGGCCGATTGCACCGCGCTGCGGAACGCAGCGACGTCGGGTTCATAGATCTCCAGGCCCTTGTCTTCGAGGAAGGCCACCAGCTCATCCTCCTTGGCAAGCTGTGCCGCCCGGCCACTGTCGGCGGCGGCAATGGCGGCCGCGGTGACCGCGGCCTGCTGCTCGGCGGTCATGCCGTTAAAGACTTCCGCCGAAATGGCGATGAAATTCCAGTCCACCAGATGTGAGGTCAGAGCAATCTGCTTGGTGACCTCATAGAACTTGGCATCGACCACGGTTGGCAGCGGGTTGTCCTGACCGTCAACGGCGCCGGTCTGCAGCGCGGTATAGACCTCCGTGAAAGCCATTGGCGTGGGGTTCGCACCCAGCGCACGGCCAAGGAACTGCCAGGCATCAGTACCAGGCATGCGCAGATTGACACCGGCCAGATCGGCGGGCGTCTTCACGTCAAGTTCCGAGCGGGGTTGGCGCAGATTCACCTGGCGACGCCCCAGATACATGGGCGCAAGCAGCCGAACGCCAAGCTCGTTTTCAACCTTCTCCCTGAAGGGGTCCATCAGCGGATCATTGAAAACCCGGACCTGATGCTCTGCACTCTGCAGCACATAGCCTGCGGCGAAAACCGACCATTCGGGAAAGAAGGTGGCCAGTTCCTGCGCCGAGGTAATCGACATCTCGAGGTCGCCGGACGCAATGGCCTCCAGCTCGGTTCCTTGCTGGAACAGGGTGCCGTTCCAGTGCGGTTCGAAAGTCGCAAAGTCGGCCACGGCCGGACCGAACACATTGACCATTGCTATGGCGCGCTGATCGGTTTCCGAGTTCACCCCGGACAACCGAAGCAGGATCTTGTCCTGGGCAAGCGTACCGGTGGTGCAGATGGCAAGTGCCGCGGTCGCCGCCAGAAGCGCGCGGCGGGTGATGGTAAAAGACATTCTTTTCCTCCCTCGAGTTTTACAGGCACGCCCTCCTCGCTCCCGCATGGGCTACCCGACAATCGGTTTGGTACCACCCTCGATCGACCAGATCAATAAAAATCGATTTTTTCTGGCATGGTGGATTTTACATCTTTACATCGCTTTTCCCCCAGGGCATTTTCTCCCCATAAGGACGCAGCTATGACAATCCCGGTTCTCGGCCCAAAATCAGCAGGCAAGCCCACCATTGCGGGGCAGATCGAGGCGCAGTTGCGCCACGACATCCTGCATGGCGTCCTGGCCCCGGGCAGCAAGCTCAATCTGGACAAGCTGCGGGCCTCGATGGATGTGGGCCTATCTCCGCTGCGCGAGGCCGTCACGCGACTGGTCACCGAAGGGTTGATCGAAGCGGAGGCACAACGCGGCTACACGGTGACGCCGATCTCGGTTGCCAATCTCGACGAGGTCTGCGCCTTGCGTCTTGAGCTCGAGCCATATGCATTGCGCAAATCCATCGAGAAGGGCGGCCTGGATTGGGAAGCTGCCGTCATGGGCGCCCTTTATCGCCTGAACAAGACCGACCGGATCCCGGGCGATCCTCTTAGTCTTGCCAATTGGGAGGCCGCCAATAATGCCTTCCACTTCACCCTGATCGAGCGCTGCGGCATGCCGCTCCTGATCAAGATGTACAAATCGCTCGTCAGCATGAACGACCGCTATCGGCATATCTACCTCAAGGCGGTTGCGGTCCAGCGAGACGTGATTGATGAGCACACCGCCATTGCCCACGCCGCGGTCGAACGACGCCCGGACGATGCGGCGGCCCTGCTGGCCAAGCATATCGAGCGCTCTACGAACAACCTGCGGCGTCTTATCTCCGCTGACCTGCCGGCAGCGCCACTGTGAAACGCGCGCTGGGTCTGGGGCATTTCACCTTTCTGGACCTGCCGCCGGCCGAGTTGGTTCGGCTCGCTCGCCGGTCCGGCTTCGATTTCGTCGGGCTGCGGTTCCATCCGGTCTCCGCCGGGGCGCTGCACTGGCTGCCGGATGCGGCGGGCCTGCGCGAGCTTGCCCGCGTCATGCAGGGCGAAGGTATCGGACTTTACGACATCGAAACCGTTGTCATCGACCAGGGGCTGGAGCCCGAGACACTGGTTCCGGCAATGGACGCCGCCAGTGCGCTGGGCGGCAAGCGCGTCAACGTCTGCGCAGATGTCTTTCCCGGGCTTGCCGAGACCTTCGCCAGGATAGGCGGTCTGGCCGCCAACCGCGGGCTCGGTCTTGACCTTGAATGCATGGCCTGGCGCGGGATCAATACGCCGCGCGCCTGCCTCGACCTGATCGAGGCATCGGGCGTTTCCGGCGCCGCCTATCTGGTCGACACGCTTCATCATTCGCGCTGCGGCGGAACGCCCGCCGATATTGCGCAAATGCCGGCCGGTCGCGTCGTTTCCGCCCAGCTCTGCGATGCACCGGCCACTGCCCCCTCCAGCATCGAGGCTTTTTTGGCCGAGGCCCGTGGCGGGCGTCTCGTGCCGGGCGAAGGCGGGTTGGACCTTGCGGGCATTGTTGAGTCATTGCCGGCCGAGACCGTCATCTCCGTCGAACTGCCCTCGGCCACCGACAAACGCCCGCCGCTCGAGCGGGCCCGGGCCATCTTTTCGGCAACCTCGGCCCTGTTGGCACCGGAGTGAGCATGAAGACCATCCTTGTCCTCAATGGCCCCAATCTGAACCTGCTCGGCAAGCGTCAGCCCCAGATTTACGGGCATGAGACGCTCGAAGACGTCGAACGGCTCTGCTCCGCCGCCTGTGCGGAAGGGTTCGGCGTGCGGCTGCTTCAGTCCAACCATGAGGGACAGCTCATCGACTGGATCCACCAGGCGCGCGAGACGACCGCCGGGATCGTCTTCAACCCGGGCGGATACACACACAGCTCGATCGCGATTCTGGATGCGCTCAATACCTATGAGCCTCCGGTAATCGAGGTCCATATCAGCCAGGTGCACAAGCGCGAGGCCTTTCGGCATCATTCCTATGTGTCGCTGCGCGCCGATGGCGTCATCGCCGGCCTGGGTCTTGAGGGCTACGTGGCCGGCGTGCGCCGGATCTGCCAGCTCGCCTCTATCCGGTCGCCATGACAGAGCGCCAGAACACCGGCCCCCGCACCGCGATTTAAAGGGAAGACCAGGATGACCATTATCCGCAACCAGCAGGAACTGACGCCAGCCGTGCTGAGGGTCATGGAACAGACAGACGATCCGCGCCTGCGCGAGATCATGGTGAGCCTGGTCAAGCATTTGCACGGCTTCGTCCGCGAGGTCCGTCTGACCGAGACCGAGTTCCAGCAAGCCACCAAGATCCTCAACACCATGGGGCAGCAGAGCAACGACAAGCACAATGAATTCGTGCTCATGGCCGGATCGCTCGGTGTGTCGTCCCTGGTCTGCCTGCTCAACAATGGGGACAACGGCACGACGGAAACCACCCAGTCCCTGCTAGGGCCATTCTGGCGAATGAACCAGCCTATGACCGAAAATGGCGGTTCCATTCTTCGCTCCGATACGCCCGGTCCCCGGCTCTACGGCACCTTCACCTTCCTCGATCAGTCAGGCACCCCGATTGAAGGGCTGGAGGTGGACATCTGGCATGCTTCGCCCGTCGGCCTTTACGAGAACCAGGACGAGAGCCAGGCTGACTACAATCTGCGTGGCAAATTCGTCACCGGCGCGGACGGGATCGTGCAGTTCAAATCGGTCAAGCCCATCGGTTACCCGATCCCGACAACGACGACCGTCGGCATGCTTCTGGCTGCGCAGCACCGCCATCCCTACCGCCCGGCGCACATCCATGTCCTGGCGCACAAACAAGGGTTCAAGACGCTCGTCAACCAAACCTATGTCGACGAGACCGACTACCTGACCTCCGATGTCCAGTTCGGGGTTACCCAGGCGCTGATTGGCAAGCTCGAAAAACATACCGGCCTCCATCCTGACGATGGCGATGTGGGGGATTGGTACACACTCGAGCACACGCTGACACTCGAGCCGGGCGTTTCGACCCTCCCCATTCCTCCGATCAAGTGAGCAGACGATGTTGACAGAACAGCAGCGCCAGGATGCGGCCGATGCGATCCTGAAAGCCGAGCAGACCCGCAAGGTCTGCCCCCAGCCATCCAGAACCTGGCCCGACATGACGCTCGAGGACGCCTATGACGTACAACGTCGCTGGGCCGATGCGCGCATCGCGGCGGGCGCCAAGATCATCGGGCGCAAGATCGGCCTGACCAGCCGGGCCATGCAACAGGCGTCCAAGATCACCGAGCCGGACTATGGGGTGATCCTGGACGACGCATTGTTTCATGATGGCGCGCGGATCAAGGCCGGCACGTTCATCAAGCCACGCCTGGAGGTCGAACTGGCCTTCATCATGGGCGAGGACCTGTCCGGGGCCGGATGCCAGGTGCATGACGTGCTGCGGGCGACCGAGTTCGTCCAACCGGCTCTGGAGATCATCGACTACCGGACCGAGGTGCCGCGCCAGATCGTGGACACCATTGCCGACAACGCCGCCTTCGGCGCTATCGTATTGGGCGGGCGCACCATTCGTCCCTTCGACGTCGATATTCGCTGGGTCGGTGCAACCCTGTCGCAAAATGGGGTGATCGAGGAATCGGGCGTGTCGGCTGCCGTCATGGGCCACCCCGCTGCGGGCCTGGCCTGGTTGGTGAATAAGCTGGCGCCGCTCGGCGGCGGTCTGAAAAAGGGCGACATCGTGCTGGGAGGATCATTCACCCGCCCGGTCGATATTTCGTCCGGTGATGTGATCTTCGCCGACTATGGTCCTCTGGGGTCCTTGGGCGTTCGGTTCGAGTGACGTCTGCGACCTTCCCCCGCTCTTCAACTCAACCTCCTGGAACTTGATAATGAATTTGCCTGGCAACACCTTCAAGGCCGCGTTGCGCGCCGGACAAGTCCAGATTGGCATTTGGAATTCGCTGTCGGACCCGGCGGTGAGCGAACTTCTGGCCGGTTGCGGCTACGACTGGATGGTGTTCGACACGGAACATTCCACTGTTGGCCCCAACGAGGTCATCAGCTTCCTGCGCACGGTGGCCCCCTATCCGGTCGGCCCTGTGGTGCGCCCAGGTTGGAATGACCCGGTGGAGATCAAAAAACTCCTCGACGCCGGGGCGCAGACCCTGCTCATTCCCTATATCCAGTCCGCCGAAGAGGCCCGGGCCGCGGTGGCGGCAGTGACCTATCCGCCCAATGGCATGCGGGGCGTCGCCGGCATCACCCGGGCCACCCGCTATGGTGCCGTTGCCGACTATGCCACCCGCGCCAGCGAGGAAATCTGCCTTCTGGTACAGGTCGAAACCCGGGAAGCCTTGTCACGGCTCAAGGAGATCGCACAGGTGCCGGGCGTAGACGGGGTGTTTTTCGGCCCTGCCGACCTGGCCGCCAGTTTGGATTATCCCGGGCAGCCGTCGCACCCGGAGGTGCGGAAGGCCATTCTCGATGGCATTGCCCTTCTGGGTGAACTGGGCATGCCGGCCGGCATTCTGTCCCTGGACCAGACCTTTCTTCACGAGGCCAGGGCGGCCGGCGCGCTGTTCATCGCTGTTGACGTCGACACGGGTCTCTTGCGCCGATCCGCGCTCGCGCGACGTGCCGATTGGGCATGAAGGGCATGAGAGAACCGTCGCGGCCGGCCCTGCGGGTGGCTCTGAACATGAACAACACCGCGCTCGTGCAGCGGACCGACGACGGCTATTCCGGGCCCTCTATCCAGATCGCAGACCGTATCGGCGCCGAGATGGACAGGCCCCTGATCTTCATCGAGCACCCCAATGCGCAATCCGTCCTCCAGGCCGAGCCGAACGGCTGGGATATCGCCTTTCTCGCAATAGACCCCTCCCGCACTGATCGAATTGCCTTCAGCGATCCCTACCACAGCCTCGAGGCGACATTCGCGGTGCGCGACGGCCTCAAGCACTGGTCATGCGACGAGGTCCTGCAGGGCGATCACACGATCATATGCGCAACAGGCGCGGCCTATCAGGCACGCTTGTCCGCGCTCGCCCCCAAGGGACCAATTGTGCTCGCTACGTCACCGGACGAAGCGCGAGAGCGCTTTTTGAGTGGCGAGGGGCAAGCGCTGGCCGGCATCCGCGAGGCCCTGGAGGCCCCTAAAATTCCGGGCGCACACATCCTCGCAGACAGCTTCGCCCATATCCAGCAGGCCGTTGCAGTGCCCATAGGCAACAGCGCTCAAATGGCAATGATCAATAGAGTTCTCCGAAGGCGGGGAGCGTCCTAGGAGCACGATCCAGCCCGCCTGAGGCGGCTACACGCCTCGCCGCAATGGATGGTCAGTCGAATAGGCGCAGGCCCGCCTCATTGAACAGATGCGCCTTGTTGGCGGGCAATCCAACCGTCAGGGTCTGGCCGACCTGGCATTCGGCATCGCCGCCCAGCGCGATGATAAGGGGCTGTCCATTGCCAAGCGCCAGGTTCACCAGCGTTTCGTTACCCAGATGCTCGACCAGCGTCACCTTGCCGGTCAGCGGTCCGTTCTCCGCCACACTCAGATCATGCGGGCGTACGCCCAGGGTCAGGCTTTCACCGATCCGGGTCTGAGCCGCTGTTGCGGGCAGGGTCATCCCCTCAAAAGCAGGTCCCGAAAGCCGCATGGAGGAGCCGTCAACCGCTTCGATTGTGACATCGACGAAGTTCATCTTCGGCGAGCCGATAAACCCCGCAACGAACTTGTTTGCCGGGCGGTGATAGAGCTCGAGCGGCGAGCCGACCTGCTGCACAATGCCAGCATTGAGCACCACGATCTTGTCGGCCAGGGTCATGGCCTCGACCTGATCATGGGTCACATAGACCATGGTCGCGCCGAGGTCATTGTGCAACTTGGCCAGTTCCATCCGCATGTCCACCCGCAGGGCGGCATCGAGATTGGAGAGCGGCTCGTCGAATAGGAATACGCCGGGCTTGCGCACAATGGCGCGACCTATGGCAACGCGCTGACGCTGCCCGCCCGAAAGCTGGCTGGGGCGGCGTTCGAGCAGATGTTCCATCTGCAGGATGCGTGCTGCTTCAGAAACCTTGGCGTCTTTTTCCGCCTTTGGTGCATTGGCGATGGTCAGGCCGAAGGCCAGGTTTTCCCGCACGGTCATATGCGGGAAAATGGCATAGGACTGGAACACCATGGCGATGCTGCGATCCTTTGGCGGCAAGTCGTTGACCACCCGGTCGCCAATACTCAGCGTGCCGCCGGAAATATCTTCCAGACCGGCAATCATGCGCAAAAGGGTCGATTTGCCACAACCCGAAGGGCCGACAAAGACGCAGAATTCACCATCGGCGATCTCGATATCGACGCCCTTGATAATATCGGCGGCGCCGTAATTCTTGCGCACATTCTTGAGGGAAACGCTGGCCATTTTGGTGTCCTTGCGAGGGTTTGAGATCAGACCTTGGCGCCGGGGGGCAGCTTGTCGAGTTCGGTGTGCAGAAGTCCATCCGCGTCGATGCGGACCGGAATCGGGTCGGAGACCTGGCCGATGAACGCGCCGTCCGGGGCGTCATGGAGGAAGCCCATGAAAACCAGGCCCTTGTCGGTCTCGACGATCTTGCCGGCATAGCGGCTGCCCTGCGCGCCGTCGAAGAAGGGGCCGGGTACGACCTCCCAGGGACCGAAGGGGTCGTCAGCCATCAGATAATGCGTGCCCCGGACAGGTGTCTCGGTGTTGAAGCGCTGATAGGCTTCCGACCAGTGTGATCCATCGGTGCAGAACAGCATGTACCATTTGCCGCTGACCTCGAAGACCTGCGGTACTTCCATCTGGCCAAACATGCCCCCCGCATAGACGGGCGGCTGCAAGGTCCAGGTGTAAAGGTCAGGCGAAGTAGCAAAGCCGATCGTGCCGCCGGCATTGGGTTCTGCCACGCCCGGGCGACGGGCGACGAAATACATGATCCAGCCTTCGCCTTTGGGGTTTTTCATCACCCATGGGTCGCGGAAGGCCCGATCATGCCAGTGGCCCGGCGTATATTCCTCGTAGTCCGGGCTGGAAAGATCGAGCGCCAGCCCATTCCCCACACGCGTCCAATTGTGTCCGTCAGTGGATGTGGCATGACCCAGGCGCTGCTTCATTCCCTCTTCGGCGTGTTCGGTGCCGGTATAGAAGAGGTGCCAGAGCCCGGTGTCGTCGCGCAGGGTCGATCCGGTCCAGGTCGTCCAGTCGTCCCAGGCTGGGGCCGCCGCCGGCGCAAAAGTGGTGCCCAGATGCGTCCAGTTGACGAGGTCTTTTGAGACCGCGTGTCCCTGGGTGACATGGCGGTGCCGCATGTCCGGATGGGCGAGCGTATTGTCGGCCTGGAGGAAATAGGCGTGGTAGTCATCGCCATCGCGATAAATCCAGAAGTCCCAAATCCATTTGTCTTTAAGGGCAATAACCACTTGTCGTGTCTTTCAAAGGAGATGCCGCATCAGCCCTTGACGCCGGTGGAGGCGATCGAGGCGATGAAGGCGCGCTGCAGGAAAAGGTAGAAGGCCAGCACCGGGATGGTGATCAGCGACAGATAGGCCATGATCTCGCCCCAGGCGCGGTTGAGCTGGAAGAAATATTGCAGGCCGACCATGACCGGCCGGTAGCGCTCTTCCTGGACCACCATGAGCGGCCAGAGATACTGATTGTACATGACCAGGAATTTGAGGATCGCCGCCGTCGCCAGAACGGGCCCGGCCAGGGGCATGACGACACGTCGATATACCTGCCACCAGCTGGCGCCCTCGACACGCGCCGCCTCGATCAATTCGCCGGGCAAGTCCTTGAAGTATTGGACGAAAAGGAAAATCGTCAGCCCATCGGCCACGAAGGGGATGATCTGGACCTGATAGGAATTGAGCCATCCAAAGGTCAGGCCGTCAAAGCCCAGCCAGGGCAGCTTTGAAGCGATGAGCAGCAGCGGAATAGCGATCGTCTCGAATGGCACGATCAGGGTCGCCAGGATCAGCGTCAGCACCAGATCTCGTCCGCGCCAGTCGACAAAGACGAAAGCGAACGCAGCCGCCGAGCAGATGAATAGGGTCAAGACCACCGTAACCCCGGTGACAATGACCGAATTGAAAATGAAGAGCCCCACGGGCGCGCGGCGGAAGGCGTCGAAATAATTGTCCAGCGAGATATCGCCCACCGGCAAAAAGGCGCGCAGGCTGCGGGTGTCGCTGAGCAGTTGCGCGTCGGGCTTGAGGCTCGACATCAGCATGAACACCAGCGGGAACACGAAGATCAGGGCGATCAGGCCAAGCACCGTGTAGCGCACCGCAAGGCGCAGCCCATGATTGTCTGCGGAAAGCTGAGCCATCACTTCTTCTCCCTGGTGAGCCAGCGCTGCAGCAGCGAAATGGCGAGAACGAAAACAAAGAGGATCACCGAGATGGTCGAGCCGCCCGAGATATCCTGCTTGCCATAGCCGCGCTCCACGGCCTGGAACACGATCGTTTGCGTCGAATCGAGCGGCCCGCCGCTGGTCATCACGTCGATCTGCGCAAACAGGGCAAAGGCCTGCATGGTGATGACGATCAGGACGAGTACCGCCGTATTGCGCAGTCCGGGCCAGGTCACATATCGAAAGGTCTGCCATTTGCTGGCGCCTTCGATAGCTGCAGCTTCGTAGAGCGAGGGGCTGATGGTCTGCAGGCCCGAAAGCCAGATGACCATGTGAAAGCCGACGGCCTGCCAGATGGACATGGCGATAATGGCGCCGAGCGCGGTATTCGGATTGCCGAGCCAGTCCACGCGCGGGAACGCGCCAAACGTGAGAGCGCCCAGCAAATTGTTCAAAAGACCGCTCTGCCCGTCATAAATGAAGCGCCAGAGCAGCGAGACCACCACGATCGAGACCACGACCGGCATGAAATAAATGGCGCGGAACACATTGATGCCGCGCAGCTTCTGGTTAATCAGCAGCGCCAGGAGCAAGGCTAGGCCACCCTGAAGCGGGGCCACGACAAGGACGAAGATGACGGTGTTGACCACCGCCTTCATAAAGACGACGTCGCGCGCCAGTATATAGGTGCGGCTTTCGCCCAGCGACACGCTGAACCATTCCCGCATGCCGTCGAGATGGGGATAGTCGGCATTGTTGCGAGTGAAGCCGCGCAGGGCCGGATAGGTGGGCGAGCCGTCGGCCTCCCGCACGACATTGCCTGCATCGTCCCTTTCGGGATCGAGGGTCAAAAGGCCCACGCCCAGTAGTTGCGAATAGTTGCTAAAGCCGACGAACTGAGTCGGATTGGGCGAAATCAGCCGCTGATTGGTGAAGCTGAAGCCGATGGCGAAAATGAAGGGCAGCACGATAAACAGTGCCATCAGCGCCGTGGCCGGCCCGGCCATCAGCCAGCCGGTCGAATTGGAGCGTGTGAATTTGGAAGCCATCAGCCATCAACCTTTCCAGAGCGGGACCCCGGCTTGCGCCGGGATCCATCCAGAGTCTCTAGGGGGCGAATCCTAGAAGCCGTAATTGTCGTTCTTGGCGATATCGGCGTCGATCTCATCGACCGCCGAGTCCAGCGTGTCCTGGACATCCGCGCCATTGGCAATGTCAGCCAGGGCCTTTTCGAAGACCTTGGCGGCAACGACATAACCGGGTGTCACCGGACGGACGAGCGCCTGGGCCTCGGAAAGATCGAAGAACACGGCAAGCGGCCCGCCATCCTTGTAGTTCTCGGTGAGCGCCGCGGCCGAAGCGGTTGCCGGGATCAAGCCGATGCCATTGGAGAAGTCCGCCAGATATTTGTCCTGGAGGGCAAATTCGATAAAGGCCGAAGCACCTTCGGGGTGCTCTGAGGTGGCCGAAACGCCGAACTGCCAGGAAGCGGCGCCGATTTTGGGGCCGTTGCCGAAATCGGGCGCCGGCAGGAACAACACGTCGTCATAGGCATCCAGCGTACCCAGAGCGGCCCAGTTGCCGTTCCAGGAGAAAGCGTATTTGCCACTGTTGAAGCCGTTGTCTCGGTCGGCCGGGTCCTGGGTCGCCTGGGCAAAGCCATCGGTAAACAGGCCCTGCCACCAGTTACCAAACTCAACGGCAGCCTCGCCGTTCAGGACGCCTTCGGCTGTTGTGTAGGTCGAGCGGTCGACAATGTCACCGCCGAAGCTCTGGAGGAATGGCGAGAACGCATAGGGATACCATTCGCCGGTCCAAGCCGTGCCCAGGTCGAGCGCATAGTCGAACTTGCCGGACGCCTTGGCCTTGGCGAGGGCATCCATGAATTCTTCGCCGGTCCAGGGCTGCTCGAGCGTGGGCGTGCGCAGGCCCAGTTCGTCGAGATAGGACTGACGCGTCACCAGCGAGATCGCCGCATCCCAAAGGCCGATGGAATAGAGCTCGCCGTTCCACACACCCTTGGTGCCGGGCAGGTAATTGGCGATCTTGGCCTCGTCGATCTGCAGCGGCTGCATATAGCCCGACCACGCCCAATTGGGCATCACCGGACCATCGACATCCAGGATATCGGGAAGATTGCCCGCCAGGGCGCCAGCAACGACGCTGTCATTGTAAGCTGCCTGCGGAAAGCTCTCGATTTCCACGACCCAGTCGGACTGGCTGGCATTAAAATCGGAAATGATCTGGTTGATGATGTCGGATTCAACCTCGTTGCCGGCGCCGTGATACCACATGGTCAATGTGGTTTGCGCAAAGGCGGCGCTACTCATGGCGCTGGCAAAGGCAAGGCTGGCGGCCAATAGGCTTAGGGACTTCATGTTTCTCTCCTCCTAGAGTTCAGTTGGGTGACAATGCCGTCACGGGTCAGGACGCTGTCGCGCCAGGCCACCGGAGCCGAGACGAGTTCGCGGTTCGGCTCACCGGGTTTGGGTGCGCCGCTGATGAGGCGCAGCAGCTTGTCGGCAGCGCGCGCACCCATGGCGGCATAGGGCAGGACGGCACTGGTCAGGCCGGGATGCAGGTGTTCGGCGATCATGCGATAGTCGTCATAGCCGGCCACCGACATCTGTTGGGGAATGGCGACGCCGCGTTCGCGCAGCAGGCCGTAGACCCGCATGGCCATCTTGTCATTGGCGCAGCAAATGACCGTCGGATCGGCCTTGAGAATGCGGTCGAGCGCGTCCCAGAGCAGATCATATTCATGCGTGGGGCTGGGCAAGGCGCCCACCTGGATCAACCGCTCATCGACATCGAGACCGTTCTGGGCATGCGCCCGTCGGTAGCCGGAAACCCGCAGGCCGCAGGCCGCCTGATGCTCGGGCAGGGTCAGATAGGCGATGCGCTGATGGCCGCGCCGGATGAGCCCGTCGACCAGGGCAAATTGACCGCCTTCGTCATCGGGCAGGACGCAGGGTGTGTCGGCGGCGTCGAAGCAGTTGACCAATACAATCGGCAGGTCGCGCATCGAGCCCGGCAAGGTCACTTCCCGGTGATATTCGGCTACATAGAGGATGCCTTCGACGCGATGCTCGCGGAACGTCTGCAGCAGCGTCGGGATGCGTTCCGCCTGCCCGCCGCTATCGGCGATGAGCAGCGTGCGGTTCGACTGGCCGATGATTCGTTGGGCGCCTTGCACCAGGTAAATTTCAGGCAGGCCGGCATCTTCGAACTGGTGCGTGGTGCTGATGGCGCCGGTGATCATGCCAATCAGGCCTGAGCGCTGCGAGCGCATTGTGCGCGCCGCGCTCGAGGGCACATAGTTGAGCGCCAGCATGGCTTTTTCCACCGCCTCGCGCGTGGCCTGATTGACCGGCGCATCGCCGTTCATCACCCGGCTCACCGTCTTGGGCGAGACCCCCGCTGCCTTGGCGACATCATATATCGTAGCCACTTCATTCCTCCTCCGGTCGAATCGATGGCCAAACCTATCCGCTTGCAGTTCAGCCGTATCGATCCACCGAGATGCCGCCGGCGCTCTTATGACACCGATGTCATGACATCGGTGTCATAAGTGAAGGAGTTGTCACCACGAGTCAAGGCGCTTCATGCAGCTCTTCCAAGCCGCACCCAGTTCGGGAACCCGGGCCCCGGATTGCCGACCTCACCACGAGAGCGGAGCGACGCGCGGATAGAACCACTCTTTGAATGTCAGATCATTTGCATGAAAATGGCGCGCCTCGACGCTGAAACTTCGAACCAGCTGTTCGAAGTTTTGGAAGAGTGGAATGCCGTCCTTGAGCACCGGAAATCCTCGGATTCTCCGGTGCCGCCATGTCCGTAACGCCTGTTTTCAACACATCCGCCAACCTGATTCAGCAAGCCCTGGACGCGAAAACGTCCGGCGAGGCTCTGCCGTCTAAAAAACCACCCCGCCTCCCGAGGGCATCCCGTCAAAAGCGGCCCGCCCCTTTCTCGATCCGTCTGAGCGAGGCCGACCGTGCCCGCTTAGCTATTGAGGCTGCGGGCACTCCGCTGGGGTCATACATCAAGGCCAAGCTGCTGGACGGAAAGGCCGCAAAGCGAAACCGGCCAAAAGGCGGCTCCATCCGGGATCAGGAGGCATTCGCGCAAGCCCTTGCTCTGCTCGGACGCTCCCACCTGTCGAGCAATCTGAACCAACTCGCTCATGCGGTGAATATCGGCGTACTGCCTGTGACACCGGAAACGGAGGCTTTCCTTAAAGAGGCTGTCCAGGATGTGAAGCAACTGCGTCACCTCTTCATGACCGCTCTTGGTCATGTGGAGGACGCGCCATGATCCTCAAGGCCTCGCAACGCGGCAACGGCTCCGAGCTGGCCGCCCACCTGATGCGTATGGACGACAACGAGCATGTCCATGTGCATCAAATCCGAGGCTTCGTTTCCGAAGACCTCAAAGGGGCATTCAAGGAAGCCGAGGCAACGGCCAAGGGCACGAAGTGTCGCCAGTATCTGTTTTCCTTGTCATTGAGCCCGCCCGAAGACGCCCGCGTTTCGGTCGAGGGCTTCGAAGAGGCCGTTGGCAGAATTGAGGAGCGGCTCGGCCTTGCCGGACAGCCGCGTGCCATCGTCTTCCACGAAAAGGAAGGTCGCCGCCACGCGCATTGCGTTTGGTCGCGCATCGATGCCGACACCATGACGGCAAAGCAGATGAGCTTTTACAAGACAAAGCTCACGGGGATTTCGCGCGACCTCTATCTGGAAAACGGCTGGTCGATGCCGCGCGGCCTTGAGAATGCTGCCGAACGCAATCCCACCAATTTTTCCCTGGCCGAATGGCAGCAAGCCAAGCGGCAGGGCATCGATCCGCGCTGGCTGAAGTCGGCCGTGCAGGAATGCTGGCAACGCTCCGACAATCGGGCGTCCTTCGAATCCGCTCTGCAAGATCGCGGCTTCTTTCTGGCCAAAGGGGACAAGCGCGGCTTTGTCCTGCTCGATCATCAGGGGGATATCTGGTTCCTCCCCAAAGTCCTCGACGTAAAAACAAAGGATGTGCGCAGCCGCCTCGGGTCCGGCGACGAACTCAAAAGCGTCGATGACACCAGGAAGGTGATTGGCGAGCGCATGACGCCAGCGATGCGCCGCCATGTCGAGGAGTCGCGCGACCAGTTCCGCCGCCGCTCCACCCTTCTCGCCCAGAAAAAAGAAGAGTTGACGCAAGAGCACCGTAAAGCCCGTGCCGATCTAGAAGGACGGCAGGCCGTGCAGTGGGAAAACGAAACCCGCGAGCGTGCCGCAAGGCTGCCGAAGGGGCTGCGCGGCCTCTGGCATCGCATTACCGGACAATATCAGGAAGTCCGGCGCGCCAACGAACTGGAGGCCAAGGACACCACCCTGCGCCACGGTCAGGAGCGTCAGGCCCAGATCGACTCCCAGAGGGAAGAGCGCGCCGCGCTCCAGACTGAATTCAAACAACTCCGAAGCGCCCAGGCCAAGCAGCTCCTAGAGCTGCGTGAAGACATTGGCCGCTTCCTCAAATTCACGCGGGGGCGAGACCAGTCGCGGCTCCTGTCCCGTGATCAATCTCTCGGCCTGCGGCTGGAGCGATAATCTTCAATCGGAGCTACCCCATGTCATCGAACAACAACGACAGCTCTGCCATTGCTACTGGCATCGGCATTCTCGGCGTCGGCTTTATCGCTTTGGCAGTCTTCTTGTTTGCCATCGCTGCCTTCGTCACCTTCGTCCTTTCAATCCTCTGTCTCATCGCATGCATCCACCCGCTACGGCTCGGCAATCGGGTTCTGACCTCGGAAGAAGCGAGTGGATTTCTTCTTCGGGGCGTCGCCGGAATGTGGCTTGTTCCGGCGTTCGTCTACTTTTGCGACATCATGTTCGGCCTGGGCGTCGAATGGGGCTACCTCGGGCACATGTTCGTGGTGGGCTATGTCGGCGGTTCGCTCGGCTGGGTGTTGCTCACTGCGGATTCTAACGCGGAGCAACCGCAGGCGGAGGTTCTGCCACCGGCTCATCAGATCACACACCAGTCCAACAACCCGCGTCCTTCGCCCTGGCAACAACAAGAAGAGGAGCCGTTCAGATATGCGAGCTGGGACGATGACGAGGAGCTACCGCGATGAGCTTCGGACGCCTCATGGAAGTCTACCAGTTCTTCTGGATGTTCGAGTCTCATGCCCAGCAGCGACTGGCATGGCAGGACGCGGAAGAAATGCGCATCGCGCGTGTTCGGGCGGAGGCGCAAGCCTCTGCCCAGGCACAAGCCATGCTCGATGCAAACCCCAGCGGGTCGCTCGGACACGCCCGCCTCAATGATGAAAATGAGCTAATCCGGTCGGGGTTGCTATGAGCACAGCCCTCACCATCACCCACCACCGCATAAGGCGCGGGATCGAGCTCGGCTTCTATCGCGGACACCCGCTCGTTTATGATGGCACCGAACCGGTCGCCATCGACGCACAGGCGGGCAAAGGCAAGTTCACGCGCTTTTTGGGCGTGAACATTGTCTCGCCGCGCACCGCTCATCTCACCAAGATCATCACAGATCCGAAAGACGCCGAACTCGCCTGGTCGACATGGAAGACCTTGGAGCGGGAAGGATACCGGGTCCGGTTTATCAATCCGGCCCGCCTCCACGGCTACCCGTCCGAGTCCTACAATTTCAATACCCGGTTGCTGGAGATAGCTGCCAGACCAGAGCTCCGCCCGCTTGTGAGTGACGCAGCCTATGACGCCGCGAGCTTCCACGTGCCGATTGATCCAAACCCGGCGCATCGCTGGATCGGACAGGGCGTGCGCAATGCGTTTGCGCTTTTCAATGAAGTCACCGCCCTCTTCCCCTCGCCGCGCTGGCCTTGCACGGCGGGCGGCCTTTGGGACTTCTTTGGCCGGACGCCCTCCGAGATTGCGGACGACCTATTCGTCTGGGCGTCCGACAATAGAATGGGCGCGCAGGCTGGCATGTGCCGCCAGATTGCCGGTCTGACGGAATCCACCAATCAGTGGAACGCCTATTCCTCCCTGATCATCGAACGCCTGCGCGGTTTTCAGCCGGACACAGCCTTGCGCGCCGTCACCGACAAAAACACCTTCGATCCTGCCGATATGAAACACGAGCGCACGGCTCTGTTCATCATCGGCACGGCGCGGAGCGATACAAGTCGCTCGTTTGTCGGGTCGATGGCTGCGGCGATCATTGAGCGTTTTGCCGACGCGCATGGACCTTTGCGTGCGCTCGTCGTCGGCGAAGAATGGGGTCAGCTCTATGTATCCAACTTCCATGAAATCCTGACGCTGTACCGACAAGGCGGGATCAACTTTCTTGGCGTGTTTCAAAACGCCATTGCGCAGATCGAAGCCAGATACGGGCGCGAAGCCGCCCGCATATGGAAGAAGGCCGTCGCGCACACGCTTTATCGCGGCCTACCGGACAATGACACGCTGCGCGATATCGAGCACCGCTCGGGCAAGACATCGGTCATGGTGCGCGGCTTCAACGTCAATATGAACCAGGTCAGCGGGTCGGGCGACAACCTGTCCGAACAATCCCGCCCGCTCTTGCAAGCCGAAGACATTCGCGCCGCAACGGGTGGCGAACACGCCCTGCTCGAAAGCCGCGACCACGGCTATTACGTGGTCGATGTTCCGAACTTTTGGGAGCGGCCGGAGACTGCTGGTCTCCTACGCGATGTGCGGGAAAAGCCAGACAAATATGCCTGGCTTGATCGGCTGGCAAAGCCCCTCACCACGATAGGAGACTAACAATGCACGCGACCAAAAACCCCCGCTTCTGGATCTTGGCGGGCGCAGCCTCGGTTCTGACCATGTTGGTGTTCTTGCTCTTGCCTTCATCGGTGCGACTGCCATTGCCATCGAATGTGCAAGTGCTGCTGAGCATAGGGGCCGGATTTGCGCTGGCCAGGGCGTACTTAAAGAGATTCCCCAATCGCCCGATGACGGTTCGGGCAGCGGCGGGCGTCATCCCCTTTTGGGCATACTGCGCCTTTTGCGGCTTGGTGCTCTGGTCTGGAATGGATCAGGGCCTTCACCCGTTGCAGGTTGTCGGCACAGTGCTCGGCGCCATGTTTCTGGTCATCGTAATGCCCTGGCTCTTCTGGCTGCTGGTGAAGGATGCCGTCGCCGCAGTTCTCAGACTGCTCGGGAGATGAGCACGATGACTAGTGGCCAGCCGCTTTGGCGGCAGGCCACATTCCCTAGAACAGGGATAGTTGTCGCTGTGCATCTTGTTGCTGTTGCCAGTCTGAGTTGCTTGCCTCTGCATCCAGCCAGGCCTTCACGAAAGCGTCGGCTGTGCCGTATGGTTCGACGAGCTGTCCACCCAAGAAGTGGGAACGGTAGCCAGTCTCGGTGATCGGGATGGGCCGTCTGCCATCGGTGAGGATTTCGATGTGATCGATAATCCCCCACTGATCTTGGGCGTGAGTGATTGTCATGCCGATGCCCTGCCATTCGAGGCGGTATGTGTGGAGCGCGCTCATGTGCGCGCTCCTTCTGCTGATGCCAGAGGTCGGCGCAAGACGATACGTCCGTCGACGGGCAATGTGTCGAGTTTAAGGGATAGCCCCTTGCCGTCTTTGTGCTGCCAGGCTGCGCCCATGCGGTTCCAGAAGGCTGTGTCGCCAGTGCCGGTGACCGTCCAGCAGATATAGTCAGGTGACTTCACAGAAGTCGGTTCGGTAGTTTTGCTCTTTGCCATGATCTTTCTCCTTTGATTGGTTGGCTCGTTACGCCGTTCAAAGGACAGGCCGATCAAGGCTGCCAGTCATGACAACACGGGAGGCGATAGCCGAATGGAGCGGGCAGGAAATTGACGGGCGGACGCGGCCTGTCAGAACAAGGCGAAAACTAACGCGCCAACCGGTCGATGAAAGTTATGGTGAGAGTCTAAGCGGGATACCGACGTTCAAAAGGGTCGCTCATCGATGTCCGGAAGTTTCGATCCGACATCTGGCGCACCACTTCTGACACGACGTACTGTGCGCCCATAGTCAAGTGACCAACATCCTGGCGAGGAGGTTGGGAGGCGGAGTAGCGATTGACGACATATTGTGGCTGAGCAGAGACGACACGGGCTACGCGATTTGCATCAAACGACGACCAGAGCCGTGCCAGATGGCCCGCAATGTCACCAACGCGATGGCCGAATTTTTGACGAATTTCATCCTCGGGCATTCCATGTGCGGCTGCTCCCGCCTTGAGCCCCAATTCTACTGCGAGTAGCGAAGCTTGAACCGCACCGCGGAAATCGTATCCGCCTGTCAGCACTGCCGACGCTGAATGAAGATGCAGCCTGGCCAAGCCTATGAAACGGCGGACGAGCTCATTGCTGGCATATGGTTCGTTCAGCTCGTCAATCCCATACTGGATGTCCGCGACGTCCCCAAACTGGTCGAGGAAAATTTCCATCTGATCCGGTTCGGTCTGAATAATCCGAAGCTGTACGGGCGTCAGTTCCACAAATTTGAATGGGTTGATGCTGACTTCTCCGTACACGTGAGGCACTGCGATCCGGGCAAAAATATCTCGATACATGAAGACGCCGATGTGCCCCCCGACCGCCAGATCCTGAGGCCTATAGATCGACGAGAATGCGCGATAGATTCGGTCGTATATGCTTGGCGTACCGGCACCTGCGAAAATGAAGCCAACATAACCCAGCTTGTGCATCACCTGCCTTGGAACCTCAAAAGAACGACGCTTGATGTCCACGCCTGCGGCGAACAACTCAGCGTCCGTGGTTCCCACCAAATACAGAAGTTCCTCATCCGACAGTTCGGCAGACGTATCGGGCATCTACTGCGACATCACCGGCATATCGAGCGTAATCCGGTCATACCGAACGCGCGGTACGACACGGCCACGCTCGCCACCAGCAAGTTCGACCAGGCCATATCGCTCCATGGTGCGAAGCGTGCGCGACAGGTTAGATTTGGCGCGGCCTGAAAGCTCTTCGAGCTCTGCAAGGGATTCCGGCTTCTCCTTGGCGATCAGGTCGAGAAGAGCCTGATTGCGCTGGGAGAGCACCTTGGCAAAGCTTTCCACCGAGGTGAACCAGACGGTCGGATCACTCTTCTTTGGTTTCAGGTCGCCGCGCGCAATCGCCATCGTGCGTGCCTTCATGGCATCGTAACTGGCAATACCAACGTGCAATGTTGTCATTTCAGCACTCCTTTCTCGCGTAGTACCGCGTCCACCTCGGCCCAAAAGTCCCCGAGCAAGGTCGCAGCATCGCTGTATTCATAAGGGCGGATCGTCCGCAGGCGGTGCTTGTGGTCGTACCGCTTCTTGCCTTTTCCGCCCGGCCCCTTCACGTCGCTCACGGCATGAGCGTTGTCGAAACCGACAAGCCGCTCACCGGATGCATCGTGCAGGGTCAGTGAGTAGTTCAGGCCGTGCGGCCGCTCCGGTGTCACCTCGACCCGCCGCACCACGAACTTTACCCAATGCGTCTCGTCGACGAACAATGTCTGACCATGCAGATCGAGCAAGGTGTCGAGACTGCTATCGGGTTCTTCTCCAGCCATAAGATAGGTTATCACTTACTGATAACAATAGGCAAGAAAATTCGCCCCGACCGGAGCTGGCAGAAAATCAGGAAAAGACAGGGGCGTCGTGGATGACCTTGGCCTGTACGGCCTGAACCGGATCGGGTTCGACGACCTTTTGAGCGTCGAATACCGGAGGCTGGTGTTCGGGTGCCAGTTCGGCACGGACGCTTTCGGGCATGTCCGCCGCAAGCTCTAGTTCCAGGGTTTTCAATTCCTCGGAGGTAATTTCGCCGTTTTCGACACGCTCGCGGGCGTCGTCGAGCTTCTGCTGATATTCGATGATGGCGTTTCGCTCTTCCAGCAGAGCATCGATGGAATCGTGGTTATCTTTGAACGCCTCATGTTTTGGGCGCCAATCCTCTATCTCGTCCGCCGAAATAACGGATGGATCGAGCTCGTTTCCGTGCTCATCGAAAACGCGGATGCCGTCTTCGGACTCGAATACCCGCGTCCCGTCGGGCAGCACAAACGCCTTTTCGAGCATGTCGTCACGCTCGCCACGCAGAAGTTCGAGCAACCGCTCGTTCTCAATGAGCGCGTCGTATGTCGCTTCTTCGTAGTGGTTGAGTTTGACTTCGAACGCTGCGAGCTCGGTGGCAGAGGCGAATACGACCGCCTCTAGCAATTCATCCGCTTCCGCGCGGCGTTCCTGCTCGTCCTTTTCCTTGTCTTTGCGCCGTTTGTCCTCGCGGCGCGCCTCTTCTTGCACACGGCGCACGATTTCGCGGTAGCGTTCCGGCTCGGTGCTACGCGCGAATTCGTTCTTCCATGTGAGAGGCACTACGCTCATCAGGACGGGCACTCCCTATTGATCAGGCCGGACATCACCGCCCCTGGTGAGTGGCTGGCAAACTTCTCAAATCCGCCAATGACATCGCGCAGGCTGGTATCGCCGCTTTCATAGAACCAGTCATAGATGCAGCGCATACCATCTGTGTTGCGACCGTCTTTTTCGTATCGCGCCTGCGCCAGCCCTTCGACGATGCCCTGGATGTAGGAGCTAAACTCCACCGACGACATAGTGTCCAGCGCGACGCCAGCCGTCAGGGTTTCGGCGCGCGCACAATTCACGCCGAGTATCAGCGGCAGCGCGACCATTGAGTATTTCAAAGTCGATCTCATCGACTTGCATTTAGACCGGCTCATAAACGTCCAAATTATTGTCGATTTTCATAATTTCTTCATTAATGTTATTCTATAGTTACGCTATAGAATTTCCGCGTGCCAAATAAATACAAGTGCAACAGCTGGTGCGGCGGAGTTGGGTGGCAAATAAGGGGACGATTTTAAGGCGTAACGCAGGGGCGAATAATCGACCCAAGCGACTGAAAATATGAGAAAAATCGGATATTTGAGGGTTTCCACCGAGGAGCAGCGGCCGGATAGGCAAATTGACGGCCTTCGGACAGAATGCGATGAACTACACATAGAAACTCTGTCTGCTGTCAGTAAAAAACGCCCGATATATGAGGCAGTTATCGAAAAACTGCGTCCGGGAGACATGTTGGTAGTCTGGGATCTGGACAGAGCCTATCGCTCGGCCAGAGACGCACTAAACGAGTTCAGCGCGCTCGATCAGCGCGGCGTCGCTTTCCGCGTCGTCAACTTCCCCATCGATGCCCGCACCGCCGAGGGGTACTACTGTTTCACTGTCATGTCGGCGAACAACGAGCTGGAGCGCAGGATATTGTCGCGCCGCACCAAGGAAGGGCTGGCGGCCGCACGGGCGCGGGGCAAGATATTGGGACGCCCTTACAAGCTTTCGAGCGATCAAATTGCACATGCCTGCCGCGAGATTGGCTCCAGACGTATCACCGTAACGGAAATGGCGCGCCAATACGATGTCGGTCGGTGGACTCTGACAAAAGCGATGCGCCGCCATCAATCAACCGAAGCGACTTGATAGCGGCGCGCATTTCGGTGATGGATTGCCGCTTCACGCGGCAATCCCCTCTTCTATTCCTTTCGGCTGCAGCCCGTTGAGATAGTCAGCGGCGCGCTGCGCATGCGCTGCCGCCGAAAACACCGCTCGCTTGTCTTCTTTCAGCACTTTCAACCAGCTCTGGATGTAAGCGGCGTGATCGGCTCCAGCCTCCGGCGTCAAAGCCAGATCGGCACACAGAAAAGCCGCCCCGAGTTCGGCTACCAGCTCCTCACGGGCATAGCCCTCATCGCCCCATTTCTTGCGGCCAAATTCGCGGTCGAGCCTCGATTTGTGTTTCGTCCAGTGCGTGAGCTCATGGGCGAGCGTCGCATAGTAGCTCTCGGGACTCCGGAAGCACTCGAAAGGCGGCATTTGCACGTGGTCGCTGCCGCCACTGTAAAAGGCGCGGCTACCGCCATGCCGTATGTCCGCACCGGTCGCAGCAAAGAAGCTTTCCGCATGCTTTGTCCGCTGGGCTGAATCAATAACCGGCTCCGGCTTGGCATAGTAATGCGCGGGTAGCCCCTCGATCTGCTCGGCGTTGAAGACGCTATAGGTCTTCAAGAACGGAATGGTCTTTTCTTCCTCTGCACCATCCGCCCCTTCTTCGGTCTTGGTCATGGTGTTGGCATAGACCACCGGATTGCCCCGCTCGCCCTTGCGCACATGGGCGCCAAGCTCCTGAGCCTGCTTGAACGTCATCCAGTGCGGGGAAGAAAACCCCGTCTCCAGTGCCGCGCTCCACAGCATCAGCACATTGATGCCGTTATAAGGCAGCCCGTTATGCCGTAGCGGCCTGACGATCCGTCCATTCAGATTTTCCGTGCTCCACGGCTTGAGCCAGGTCAGCTCGCCCTGCTCCAGATCGGCAATGATCTTGTCGGTGACTTGGGTGTAAATGTCGTTCTTCATTGGTCTTTCTCCTAGTTTGAAAACCGGTTGCGCATGCAACCGGACTAGGCCCGCGCCAATGAGCGGGGGGACGGCCGTCAAGACCGCAGACAGCGGAGGGGGATCACCCGTCCTGCACAAGCAGAGCGCGGAAGGACGGGGATACCGCTGGCTGCGCCCGAAGGGCTTGGTCTTGACGGAGGACGGGGTCGCGAGACCCCAAACAAAGAAAAAGGTTCAGCCACGGCTGGCCGTTCTTTTGAGCGCAAGGGATGGACGCCGGATGGCCGAGACGACTGGCTCGGTACACGACAGCCCGCCCCTCCAGTGTAAACCGGAGGGGTGCGCCGTTATACAGGATCAGTCCTCTTTGATTTCGCGAAGGATGACGCCCTGCTCTTCATGAGCTTCCAGCAGGAGCTGCACATATTCCGGCGTGCTGGTTGTCACATGCCCCAAGTCCGGCCAGGCAAATGGAAAGCTCATGCCGCTTACCTCAAGCTCCAGCTCCACCCCGAGCAGTTTGGCAACCGCGATGGCTGCCTCAGGCTCCTTGGATTCAGGCCAAAGCTCCTCATCCAGAGTAATGCAGACATCAAGCTCGTCATCGACATAGATTTCTGCCAGTTGCGCCCCAAGCCGCTCAGCCGGGGTCTTGGCATCCTCGAACAGGGCATTGCGCAAGAGCAATGAAATGCTCTCCTCATTGAGCGTCAAAGTTGGCCTTGAATCCACTACCTTGATACAGGGCTCTGCCCGCTTCTGGCTCTGCGCAAGAACCACCGGTTTCGGCTTCATACCGGAGCCGTCCAGCCAGCCGGGCTCAGAAAAGATATCGATTGGGGATGCGCCACAACCAGGACAATGCCAGAGGTTTTCCGCGAGCTGCGTGCCGGTGATCTTGCCATCGCAATGCAGGCAATACCATTCACTGGATCGATCTCCGCGTAGCGGATGGAGCACCGCACCTTCGGCATCGGGCTTGGTGGCGCGCCTTGGCCAGTCGGAAGAAATCCCCGCCCGTACCTTGGCCGCCTCCTCATCCGCGATCACCAGTGCGGCGGCCAGAAAGTCGGGTTTGCGCACTGGACTGGTGGTGGCATGAGGCTTCTCGATCTCGACGACCGGCTGGGAGAAGAGCGCTTCGCCAATAAGGATGCGCCATCCCTCACCTTCCATGTGAATGTCGCCAAAATGCTCATAGACCTGGTATGCGTGCTCACCGATCTTTCCTTGCCTGACCGGTTCATCGACCGGACGGGCAAAACTCTTCTCGATGAAGCTTTCCTGCCCATCATCGCCCGAATAAGACCCGCGAATGAAGGCTTTGGCCTGCGCCAATTGATCGGCACTCGGGAGCCAGCCTTGCTTTGCCTTGGCCACTAGTTTCGTCCAACTCGGAAAACCCAACTCGGTGGCAAGCGCGTTGAGCGCTTCGTGCTGGGCAATCCGGTTCGCCCGCGCATAGCGTTTTGCGAGCGTCTTGAGGGTGTCGATTTCGTTTTTAGTAGTCATGATCCATTTCCAAAAATGGGATCTGACTAGGTGTCCGCTACTAACCAGATCCCGCAATTGGACTGGAGTTCTAATTGCTTACTGAGAGTGCTGCGTAGCTTTGCGTGGCGGACACACCGGCATGCACTAAAGGCCAACTTGAGCGTGGCAGGATTCCCCAGACCTCGTCAAGCGCAATCCCGAATACTTGTGAACTAGAGCTTTCTTATCCTCCAGTAGTTCCTTCTGGCACGCTGCTTTCGTTCTCGCGGTATCGGTCGCGCAAGATCTTGAGTTCCGCCACAATCTCTTCAGCAGACAAGAAGCTAGTATTGAGTGCCAGCCTTCCGACCATGGATGGCGCGTGCTTGGCGACCTCGTCCTTCGATAGTTTGTGCCATATCGGAAGAAGCCTGCCGGTGCCGCTAAGGGCCTTCTCCAATAGACCATCCAGCTCGTACTGGGTCCAGTTCTTCGCAAAAAACGATGGTGAAAGGACCACAATGCCAAAGTACGAGCCAGCTAGACCAGCATCGATTTTCTGTCTGATACTGTCGCCCCATGTGAGAGCGAAGCGGTCGTACCACACTCGTAGCCCTGCCTCACGCGCCTTCTTGGCCAAGTCGTCGACGAAATCCTGCTTATCCTCCGATGCGTGCGATATGAAGACATCAAAGGCTTCGACTTCCCCCTCGGGAGGTACAAGACGAAAGGGGGACGTTGCTGCTGCTTTGGCCTCTAGCTGCGCGGCAACCTGCTCTTCAAGCTCTGTGATACGTTGCTGCATAGCTTGTGCCGCGCGAGCAGTCTCTTCGTCTGCTACGCGCCTCCGCCGAGCTTCAGCGGCACGATTTGACTGCTCGTCACGGCGGCGCTTTTCTTCAGCAATCTCGGCTTTTTTTCGCTCCCGCTCTTCTTCTTTCGATATCTTACCTTGCAGATCAGCTACCGTCTTTGATTTGGCAGCGGCCTGTGATGAGTAACGGCTCTGATTTTCTTGCGCTTTCTGCAGATTTCTGGTCTCGCGTTCCGCTGTGCTTAGGTAATTTTTGGCTAAACTGGGCGAAGTTGTGCGCCTCGCGGAGTCAAGGGCGGAGTTTATCTTTTTTTGGGCGTCTGCCGCCTTCTTGACTTCGCCAGCCTCCTTAGATCGAAGAGCGGCAATTTCCTGGTTCAAGCGAGACAGCGTGCTCCGATCCGTTGAAATAGACATGCAAAAAATTCGCCCCCGCATTGATTATACAATTTGACCTAAGATACCACGATTCTTCATTTTTTTTGAATACTGTTCGACGCAGGAGCTTAGACGGGTTAACATCTTAGCATGAAATCAAAAAAGAGGCCCACGATGTCCGCCGGTTGGCCAAACGCGAAGGCTGCACTACGGGCAACTGACGCATCGGTTGACAGTTGGCGTGCGGCCTATCAACTCTTCCTGGAAACACGACTTGCGGACCGTTACTTGAAACCGATTAGAAGTATCCGAGCCGATGGCTCCTATTCTGGAGAAGGTTTTGCGATCCTTACTATACAATGTGCGCTGCTGGAATTTCTAGCTTCGCTGAGGCTAGGTTTCAATTATAGCCATGGGGCGAGCTTCGGCGTTGACTTTAAATACGGTGACAGCAGGAAGTTATTCGTCGACTTCTTGAGGAAATGCGCACCATTTGAAAGCCTAGGCCTCACCAAAGCCCACGCGGAGTCTTTTTACGCGAATGTGCGCTGTGGTCTTGTGCACGAAGCACAGACGAAGAACGGCTGGAAGGTTTGGGCATACAACGCCAACAAAATTGCGATAGATCCGATCAATAAAATCGTCAATCGAGACTTGCTGGCAGATTTGATCGATGATTATTTGGTGGTTTACGAAGCCGAATTATATCAGTCAAAGGATCTGCAGGCAGCTTTTATTCGAAAACTAGATTATATCCAGGAACATTCATCATAACTATGGCGTATCATGCTCTGGTTTCCTGGGCTTCCGTTGTGAACCAACCTTGCACTTGTTCAAATCGGTTCTGACCTAGTCTAAAGGCAATCATGCAGGCTTGATCACCCATAGATCGCAGGTCTCTTACGTCCCCGGTTATAGCGACTGCTTCACGGTACTTAGATTCCGCGGTTCCAAAATCACCTTGCATCAAAGCCACCTCACCTTCGGTGGCAATACACCAATGGTTGCGCTGTGCTTGTGCGCAATGATCCAGGGCCTTTTGGCACATCCGGCGCGTTACGGCACTAATATCAGCGGTAGCATCCGACGCCATGAGCATGAGGAATGCTAAATTAATGGCGTGATAGAAGCCTTGCGCGTGATCGTTTTCGCTCTCTGCGGTTTTTAACCCGAACTCATATAGCTCTCTAGCGCGAACTAGGTCGGCTTGCTGCCGCTCAAGGAGCCAACGCCGCTTTATGCGGCCTGCCAAATTCCCTGCGGCTTCAGCCGTGGTAAGTATGCCGCCTCGATAGACGTCATCCATAATCCGAAGCGCTTCGTCACCTCGCCCATCACCATCAAGCGCCATCGCTAGCGTTGCAAATGCCGCGTCATCAAGGCTCGCATAATTCGGCATGAGCCGTTCAATCGCGGCCTTATAGTTGCGACGCGCCACGGCGAGCCGAGCACTATCGATGAACGTGGGTACATCCTGTCCCTGCAGGGTGCTAGCTAAGATCTGAACACTCGGATGATCGCTGTTTTCAGGGCGGATTAGCGTGGAGTGATTTCCTACCACGACCCTTTGGCTCGATTCGGGGAACGGTTCGAGCGAGGAGTTTGCGCCAACAAAGTCGTCAACATCCCCTGCAATCGCCAAAAGCTCAAAAGACTGTCTCGTGCCAAATGTGCGTCTCCAATCCCGGCGTAGTTTGCGAACAAACTCACCATCGAACACCATGTCACCGATCTGTTGTTTGAGCCATGGCGCCATGGCGGCGGGCTCGAGGCCCCTGCTTGGTACGCCATAGAGAAACACATGGGAGACTTTGGCTGCCAATTTGGGATCGTCGACCAGTGCGCGCTGGACGACAAGTCCGCCCATGCTGTGGGCGACGAACGCGATGCTCTCAAACTCGGCCAGTGGACTGACCGTGAGCTCGGTGCGCAAGTATTGGGACAGAAGCGCGATACTTGGGTCCTTTTCCCAACCAGAGATGTCTACGCGGCGCTTGGAGGCATAGTCTAATCCCAATATATTCCAGGACGCTAACTGCGGCACAGATAATGTCTGTGTGATAAAGGGTTGCCAAGAAGCCGCAACTGAGCCGGTGAATCCCGGTATGAAAATAAGTGCCGCCCGCTCTGCAGTTGCGCGGAACTGCGTCACGGGGGACAGCGACCTTTTAGGTTTCGGTTTAAAGTTCTTGAGCCAACCCCACATCACGGACCTTGTGGAATTTCTATAGTACGTTCAGCAAAGCCAGCGCGTGCCGCGAGTGCAAGCAATTCAGCTGTTGCGTCGTGACCAGTGCGCGGGTTTGTATCGGTCACCGCAACGGCCGTAACGTTGGACGACCCGCCGGCTAGCAATCTGGCCGTCTCTATTATTTGCGCTGTAGCCGCGCTATAGGCCGCGTCACCCTCACCGACACCCACCAGCTCAATCAATCGACCGCTTTTAGACGCTTCTGAGATCAAATCCTCATACAGTCCGCTCCAGTTTCCGGGACGATCCTCAACCGACGTTTTCTTAAACTTGGCGCGGTCGAAAGGCAGCACGATGTGGAATAGTATCCCTGATTGACGTGCTACCTTTAACGCAATCAGATCCACTCCGCACGCAGCAGAGCAAACTAGATAGTTTGGGGCGAGTTGACTGAAGGCACGTGCTATTTCACGCTCAACCTGCCCGACTAGTTCTAAGGGGAAGTGTGGCTCCGCATCATCCTTTGCATCAATACGACGCCCAGCAAGGGCGACGACCGCCTCTGCGTGTCCAGACATTAGTAGCCGACTTTTGCGTTATTCAGAGCTTCAACAATCCGGTCGCGTTCGAAACTTGTTGCCCATGACGTACCGATGTTTAGCAATCCGGGCGGGGTGGTATTCAATTTTGAAAGCTTGACGGCAGCAAATTTAAGCCGCGTATCGGCTTCTTTTGCGCGGGCAATTTCCCACGTCATCCATGAACTGGTGTGGCTCTTTTCGCCAACAAGTACGAGAATGTGAGTTGCGGTCATCATCATCTTGGCAAGTGCAGCTTTTACTACACCTGCGTTCGTGCTGTTGATCGCAACATCCGGGCCCCGACTATCAAATTCAAAGTCAAAATCAGGATTGGCATGCCAAGCTTGAAGAAGCAACTTGTAATGCCTGTCTTCAGAATGGTCATAACTTACAAACACCTTGTGCTTTGGCATTTCAAACTCCAGTTTCCGAACTTTTTATAAAATATAGATTTAATGCAGACGCTGCAAGCTGATGAGCCTGCTAAGACAGAACAGCATCTAATCCTCCAAAAAATGCATATTACACAATGATGCGTGGCACAAAGCCGCAATTGAACTCATACTATCGTAGGCTAGATCGGCCTCATTCTGGGGCATGTTTGATAATCCGGCAGACCGTTACCTACTGGACCTACTAGACCTACTGGAGGATCGGCATGTCCGCTTGGTACTGCACTGAGCAAGCTTTCACCCTCGAAGACTGCCGATACGAAGATCTGATGGGGCCTTAGCAGGGCAAATAGGTGAGATTATTTGTGGGGCCTTGATCCGAAGATCAGGTGGCGAACGAAATGCCCTTCCGCAAAGCGGACTTCATACTCAAACCACCATTTCACAATAAGGCGCATGGGAAAGTAAAGCTGACTCAACTGCTCGCGCACAGCGATGAAAACAGCAGCCAAAAGCTCGACCCCGTGCTTTTTCGTCAGAAGGATATCTAACAGCCTGCTTATGAATTTGTCGCGGTCGTCCTTGTAGCTAGGCTCAACCCATAGTGCCTTGGCAAACGAGGCAGCCACCCCGATAAGCGATTCATGATCCACCGTCTCAGGCTTCAAAGTTGCAACCAGGGCATCAAAATCCGGGCTATCCCCAGCGGCAATGCTGTCTAACAAATCGTTGTGCGACACAGAGACGAACCCGACTTTTGCTGCCGAGAGTCTGGCGACAAACCCTACGTAGTCCTTGCGCGAAATTTTTTGTTCGCTGACCCATACCATCAGCAAGGATTGGGTCCACCCCGTTCGAATTATCCCCATCGATGCCGCAAATGCCCGCAACCTTCGGTCTTCGATTATGGCCGGCACATCTGATGCGATTGCGGTGCCTAGCGTGGCAATCGATGAAGGCGACAATATATCCTCAATCTGGTCCGGGGTTTCGAGCGGTTCGGTTGGCACGATCCTAGCGTGGGCTCGGCACCAATCCAAAATCTGAGCGCAGTAAGCAACGCTGGCTTCCCGATCCGCCTTTGTGGGCTCGGTGAAAGCAATCTTGTCTCCGCGCGCTTCCAGTGAGCCGCCCTTTTGTTTTGCGTTCTCCTTTGCCTGCTCCAGGCGTTGGGTAAAAAGGTCAATAGTGGCCTGCACGATCTGTATCTCGACGTCAGTGATGTTTTTGACGACGTCAAGAAGCTCAAGATCCTGCCAGAGAGCGAGGGTCACCGGCTCAACCAGAAGAGCTTTCGCTCCCGTAAGCTGCTGAATGGCGTGAGCACGCTCCGTATCTGTCCCTACACAGCTATCGAGCGTGATGTCCGATAGAAATCTTAATCCTCTCGACGCATCGACAGCATCGGAACCAAGCAGTTTGGCGATTGTGTCAACAGGAACGGGGTTGTCACGATAGAGGCCAATGACGTTTTCGACGTGGCGCGAGCGTTCCCGCACTTGCTCAAACACGGGCTCCAGCCCGCCCTCAACGCTCGCATCAATCCTAAAACGGCCAAAGGCTTTGCTGCCCGGAAAGGCTGTTTCGTGTGCCTCAAGAGCCTGATGAAGCAAATCAAGGTATTTGTGCTTAATCTCCAAAATCGTCCAGGAACCCGGTTGCCCAATCCCCTGCGCGGCGGCGACTTTGTCCCCGACCTTTTTGCCCAATAGGCTTTTGGCAAAGGGCATATCAGGCGAGAGGACATCCTTGGATGCTGGGACATTGGCCTCGAGGCGATAGTGCTTGTGCTCTCCGTGCTCGTTCTGGAGAAAGACCACCGTGTCCACTCCGACATTCTTTGGCGTTAGGAACGCCTCGCCACGCGAGCGCATCAGGAACAGTGACATGTATTTGAGGTGGATGGCTTCCGATTGTCCCCAGTGGTTGCGCAATATGTTGTAGGCGACTGACAGCGCATCGCCTCTGCGGCCGTAGCGGTCCAGAACCTGAGCAAATTCAAGCACCGTTTCTGGATCACCTGTCAGGTTCCTATCGGCCTTACGTGCCCACTTTGAGGCGCGCTTCTCCAGACCGGCGCGCAGGCAAAGGCGCACCCAATCCAGCCTAGTTTCTAGATCAGAGCTATCGAGTTCTAAGGCAGATTCTAGAGCTCTAAGTGATTGCGGCAGTAATCCTGCGCGCTCATAGATGGCAGCACCTATCCGCAGGATTCTTTTTGAGCGAAGTGCGTCGCCTGAAAGGGATTCAAACAATAACCGCGCCTCGGATCGAAGTTCGGCGCGGTACAGATAAAAGAGCCTTTGGCTCAAAGGTTCGGATGGAACATCTAGCCGATAGAGACCATCTAAGAGCGATGCGGCCCGTTCCCACTTCCCGTCATCGGCGTAAGCATTCGCCAATTCAAACCGCTCAAGCGCGTCCAGCGCAGCTTCATCAAAGTTATCCAGCCTGGCGGCGACTTCCTCGACTTCCTGTGGATTTCCGCTGCGCCGGGCTATCTCCGCCATGCGAGCTTCAAAAGCAACGTTGGCCGCAAACAGTTCTCGCAACTGCTTGCCCTTATTGAGAGCCTCTTCCGCACCCGACTTGCGATAAAGCGCAAGAACAATATGTTCGGCGGCTCGACTGCGCTCGAACTCCACATTCGCAGAATCCAAGGCCTTTTCCGCCCAAACCTGCAAGTTGGTCCAGTCGCCAACTAGGGCGGCAATATCGGCCGCCAAAAGCGCGGATAGCGGTAGATTGTCTGCCGCATGTTTCAACGCAAGTTCGAGGGCCTCACCACTCCGGTGCTTGTGGACCAGCGCAACAACCGCTCGTTCCACCAGCTCGAGCTTGTCCGGCACCAAGGCGTGGAGTTCGATGGCTAGATCGTCGGCCTTGGCGTCATATCCAGCAAATCTGTATGCAACTATGAGATTGGCTGCCACATGGTACCATCTCGCCTTATCTGCCCTGGTACTTGCTTGGGTCCACGCGTCTTCGAGAACGTCCTTTGCTTCTTCTAAGAGCTTTCGGACTTCCGCGGACGCCACGATTCCCATACGAACTTCAATGTCACTTTCGAGACCTTGAAGGATGGCTGCGCCAATGGTTGATCCTCGATAGATCGGCCATTCGTCTGGCTCGGTTGCCCTTGCTACCCTGAGTGCATCGCCGTGTTCACCTGCATCGGAATACCGTGACGCCAACGCTGTGCCCACTTCGACATGGGTGGCTAGACTTCCAAGTCGATCCTCCAGTTGCCTCGTAGATACAGTCTTCGGTGCTGCCTCGACCAGCATCACGGCTGCAAATCTCTGAGTGGGGTCCAACTCAAGAGCATTGGCCGCTTCCGCATAGGCCTCGGCGGTCTGGCCGCGCCCCAATAGGACGCGGGATCGGTAGGCATGGCTCGACCCTGTATCAGGCTCCGCATTGGCAGCTTCTTCGAACGCAGCTTCTGATCCCGCGCGATCACCTGCTTGCTCAAGCGCCGCCCCGAGATTGGCCCAGGCGCGGAACCGGACATGATGCATCGCACCAGTGTCAAGCGATGTAATGAAGGCGCGCAAGGGCTCAACCACAGCGGACGCGTTGCCAGCCCTAATCTGGTCCCGCCAAACGTCGATCTTGGCTTCCGCGATGGCGTCGGCCGGTGATTGGGGTGAAGCCTTCGAAGTGTCACCCAAGAGGTGCGGGTCCGGTTTGCCAGTGGTGGTTCGGAATGAAACCACCTCGCTCACCAAATCCGAGGCGGGACGTTTAGGGTCCAGAGCGGCGAGCGGCGCGATATAGCCCTCTGCGATCTGGAGTAGTTTCAGCACCTCTGGGTATGGCTCGGCCCGTTCAACTATCTCGTCCCAAGACCAAAGGACGACCCTAAATAGGCCATCGGCGCGATTGGCCTGATCGAGTTCATGGGCTTTGGCCGCGAGTTTAGCGTCTCGCTTCCCCATGTATGCGACGACAAATAAATCCAGTTTCGGGGTGAACTGCTTCGCCTGCTCGACTTCAGTCACGAGCTCGGGGATCGAGAACTTGCGATACTCATGGTTGTCAGCTCCTTTGACCTGACAACCCGCCATCGGGAAATTGCCGCGCTTGTCGGCCCCAGTGATATCAACCCCAAACTGTTTCTGGCCGCTTCTTCCGTGTAGTTGCGCGTATGGATCGCCCCATTCGTGCTGCACAAGGCGGAGACACAGTTCCTGGAAAGGCTTCTCGCCTTTCAGCGGCGGATAGAGGATTTGGGCGTGCGTTGCCATCTAGCGCGGCCCGCTGCGGCCCTGAACTAACGTCAGGGCGAGATGCCGATAGTCTGCCACCATCGGCGCGGCTTTTGAGCTGGATGGACGCATGGAACAAAAGTAGAATACTGCATCCGAAAAGAGCAAGCTGAAACCGCAGGTTGCCCACAGTGCCTTCTGGGCGCACAGTAGTATAGCACCGCATGCAATCACGCGTATCCAATCTGCGCAAGGTTGGTCAGGTGTCGGGAGGGCAGGAACGCCCTTTCGGCGTTTCCATGGACGAAACCATGGCGAGGCTCCAAGGACGACGCTCGTCCCTGGTTGCACTCCATCGGCAAACACGGTGGTCAGGGTGAGGTCTTGGACAGGGCGGAACGCTCTCCATCCAAGCGCGATCGAACGGCGTCGTTCGGATGGCGCAGAAGAGGCTCAACGCCTCTGAGGTGCCACGGCCTGGGGGATGCAACGGGGGCGCGCAGCGGCCCCCTTGCCAAGATTGCGGTACTACACCGCACATCTTGCATTCAGCCAAACTGGCACATCTTGCATTCAGCCAAACTGGCACATCTTGCCTTAAGCCGAAACGGCACATATCGCCTTACGCGGAGATAGCATGTCTGGGGCTCTGTACATTTAGTGCTCTCACCAACTTGCGTTGCCCAAAGCTCAATACATCTTCGTGGTTGTGGGTGCGGCAAAGACGCTCCAAAGTGCCACCATCATCTGATTGTAAGTATTTGATGACGCTTCAAACTGTTGGAAGCCAATTGCTCCTTCCCTTTCGCGAAGGTGCAAAAGTTGCGCATAATACGACTGCGTAAGTTTGGGGTGGAGGGCGACTAAAGGAAAGAGATCGAAACGCGATGGCAATAGGATGTGAAAGGCACATTCGACCCGACCAGTACCGTCTGCATTAGATATGGCTAACTCACCACAAGCCAATTGTCCCGCTTCTGTGGAGATGAAAGCGGAGAATTCCGCGCTGACCACGGAGTAAGGGATCACACAAAAGTAAGGCAGAGGCTCATCGTCATACTTTAAGGGCAGCCTCGCGACTATTACCCCCTCTGGAATTCGTCCGTAAACAACGGAAAAATTATTTTCGGCATAAAATTTCGGGTCAAAGCAAATACAGACAGGATAGTAGGTGCCGGATGTGGCGTAAAAATCCATAAGTGCTTCTAGAACTTCTTTAATGTCACCATCCGTCATCTTATAATTTTCTTTAGTACTGAACACCTCCCCTTCCTGCACATGACACAAAAACAGATACACGTCGTCAGGCGAACGCACGATAATTGATGCATGGGTTTGAACTCCCACAAGGGGGGACAAATGTTCGAGCAGACGTTGACGTGATATGAATTCACCATCGACTAGGTCACTGCCATAGATGGCCATTGAGTCACCGTGGGAGGCATTCTGTAGGGCGTGCTCAAGTGAAACCTCTGTTACGTCCGCTGCATCCATCGGCAGTGGGACCATTGGCCTCTTGTCAAAATGCAACCCGATAGCACTTGCTTCAGCGGCGAAACTCGTCTGCGAAAAGTCAGACAAGCACGTTGGCATTCCCATCATGTCAACCAGGTCGGCGAATAGGGTATCACCGATCATTTGGTCTAGTTGCCGCTGGCGCCTGGGCTCCAAATCATGCCAGAACATATCTTGATCAATGGCTGCAGCCGGTGTCCCAGTAAGTTCAGCGGTGCGGCCGATGGCTTTGGATACCCATCCCGCGACAGTGGAGCTGTCGAGCCGCGCCCAGAGGTTCATTCTCTCTGTCGGCCCTGCGACCTCGGCATACCTATCGACGGATAACCACTCGCCAGTAGGTAGATTTGCTCTTTGCGAGCTGAAGGCCCAACGGGTAACTGCCCACGCAATTGCAGACCGCAAATAAGATGAGGCGACTAAGCGCTCGATCCTGATCGAAAAGAAGTCGAAGTACCCACGGTACTGCGCACTAAGGCCTCGGAGTGCAGCGGCTCGATCCTTTGAGAGATGGATGTTCTGCACACCACAATACGTCGCAGCCCTCTCGTGAGCTTGGAGAGAGTCTGCCCAGAGAGCTCGCTCAAGTGCCACCAAGGCCTCCTGAATCGATGAGCTCTGTGTCCTACTTTGGATAACGCGGATGGCTGCCATTAGGATTCCATCAGGCAAACCCTTGAATATCCGGTCATGCACTAACTCGTGCTGCGCAGTGCTTTCGCGGTCGTGGCGACCCGAGATATAGACTCGTTCACTGTCGTGAAAGCCCGCGGCGTGAGCCTCGTTGTTCCTCTCAGACATCGTTCGAACAATCTCGCCGGCGCAAAAATTAGGTGACTTGGGTAGGCCATGTGCCCATGCTTCGCACAATGATACAAGTATGGGTGGCGAGCCTCCAGCCAATGCAACACAATGCGTAAGTCAGACAACAAACCGACAAACATAAAAAGGACTGGAACCGGCACGGCGAAGGCAAATAGCCTGATACGCGGCTTTGACGATGAGCGAGTTCCGGCCGATGAAGGCGTAAGACGGCGGTTGCGCCAACTGGCTGAAGAGGTGCGACAGGTCGAACTCCTAGGCGACTGGAGAACGCTGTCAAACGCCCTCGTTGAAAGTTCGAAGCCCGAATTCAGGCAAGCGGCAGAAGAGCAGCTTGAACAGGTTCTGTCAGCTGCAGACGAGATATCTGACGCTATATCGTCAATTAGGATCGCTTTGCATCAAATTAGAGAAAGTGCAGTCCAGAGCAGTGGGTTTGACCAAAAGGCCTACTTTCAAGCACCAGAGCTCAACGAGGACGAAGAATTAATTGCAGAAAAATACACATCTAATCTGCCTCAATTCCTATGGAGACTCGGCTCTGACAAAACTATTCCAATTGAATACAGAAAAATGTTATTGTTTCTGGTGGAAAATGGAAAGAGTTTCAAAGAATTAATTGTTGAGCATTTTGGGTGCTCGGAAAAGTACGCAGAGCAAGCAGAAGCTCTAGTGGTAGAATTCATGCAGTCAAACGCACGGGGTGCGCGACAATTTCCCGAAGAATTGACTCCATTGGAATTGCTAGAAAGTCCACCAAGATACAACTACACGCCCCGAATGGATGGTGGCATTGAGCGGTATTTGAGAGACAATTGGCAGACTTATATTCAGAAGGGATTGCTAACTCGGCCTGATTTGAAGCGGATTGATCGGTCTGCTTACTATGCCCTGAACAATTATCTTAAGCGTGGCCGGAAGTTGCCAGGCGACATTTCCGTTCCAGATAGATCTGAAGCCATCGACAGAGAGATTGGCGTTGTTTCCGAAGAGGAGGCGAAGCGCCTGCAAAGGCTTGCTTCAGCTGCGCGCAGAAGAAAGGGTCCGAGTGGACCATAGCTGATTAAGCTTGCAACCTTCAGGAGCCAACCTGTCCTAAGCGCCACAGTACTACAATCGAAGTTCTTTGTAGTTGACATTGTACCTGTCAACGCACATGGTGATCTCGCATAGCGAAGGGACCATGCCGGCTCTCCGCAGACTCGGATTGTAGGAGGTAGAGACAATGCCTTTGACGAGAGCGCCTGCCCTAATTTTGCTCCCAAGTGTCGCAGCCAAATGGCTTGGGTACGACGAGCGCCAAATGAGCATCCTGATTGAGAGCGGCATCCTAGACGAAATCCGTCACCGTGCTGGATGCAACGCGTACTACTATGTCCCTGAGGTGATTGCGTTCTGTCGTAAACGCGCCCTGGACACGAACCTGAGGGAAGCCATCGAGTTCCTCCTCGACGATTCGCGATAGCGGTTTGGAACCGTTGCCGCCCGCTCGGACAACGCGCGCGCCCTCCCCATAGCTATTATTACATGTATCGCGAGCTTTTAGCCTTCAAGCGGCAGATACGCATGAACATAGACCTGCCGCATGTCTTGAATTTTTGGAGGCCATGTGACGAGGATTAGTCATCTCCCGATAGAGTGACTGTTACCCCCCTAAATTACGGAAATTACGAGACTTTTTTCTTGACTTTGACAGGCATTTGTTCCTATTTTGTTCTCACGTAGGAATGATCGCCTGAAGTTGAAAGGAGCGCAGGATGAATGACCATTTTACATCTCGCGGCTCGGACAAAGGCGAATTGTCGTCCCCGACCGCTGCCAGAGACATCCCAGAATTTGAACTGTCGGACTACCTCGACGATCTTGCGGGCATCGATGTCGACGAGGCCGCAAAAATCGAGCTCTTGACCATTCTTCGCGACATCCTCGTCCATTTCGTCCAGGTGGGCTTCGATCTCAAAGATGTCGATCTCTGTGGGCAACTTTTGGGAGATTTTACGGAGGCCGCCTCTTCTTCAGATGATGAGGTAGAATCCTGACTGACGACCCAAGGAGAGCAACCAAGCCCAGAAAGCCCGAGGAGGAGCCCATGAAGCACGACCAACCAATAGCCGTCATATACGCGAGGGTTTCTGACCCTAAACAGGCCTCAGTTAGGGGCGACGGCCTACACTCGCAGGAGCAGGCTTGCCGTGCCTATGCGGATCGCAGAGGGCTTACTGTCGCCGAGGTATTCACTGACACGGTGACGGGTGCGAAGCGCGACCGGGTCGGCTTCAGGAACGCGATGGCGTTCATCAAGAAAAATCGTGGCGCGATCCTGATCGTCGACCACCCCAATCGCCTTGCACGTGACCTTTTCGGACACTTGATGGTCAGAGACGAGATTGAGGAGATTGGCGGGCAGCTTGAATCTCCAAATATGGAGTTCAAGAATGACTCGGCGTCGCGACTGAAAGAGCACGTCGTGGCGAGTGTGTCCGAATACCAGCGAAGCCATAACGCCGAGCAAACGCTCAGCAGAATGAAGTCGAGAAGCGAGCAAGGGTACTGGACCCTGCAAGCTCCTGTGGGCTTCCGCTACCAGCAAGTGCGCGGACGTGGCAAAGTGCTCGTGCGGAACGAACCAATCGCGTCGGTCGTACAGGAGGCACTGGAAGGGTATGCATTTGGCCGGTTTGAGACCCAGGCCGACGTCATGCGGTTTCTCCAGAACAATCCACTATTCCCGAAAGACTCCAGCGGCATTGTCAGAAACCAGAGGGTGGCGGTTCTGCTCAGACAATGCCTCTATGCTGGATATATCGAGATGCCTCGGTGGGGCATTTCCCTCCGCCCTGCCCAGCACGAGCCACTGATTAGCTTCCAAACATACCAGCGCATTCAAGATCGCCTGAACGGCGGCATCTACGCACCACGCAAGCGGAACGTGAATGAGGACTTCCCTCTAAGGGGATTTGTGATGTGTGCAGATTGCGGCACACCTCTAACGGCCTGCTGGTCCAAAGGGCGCACAGCAAAACACCCCTACTACCTCTGCCCGAACAAGCGCGGTGCTTGCCCAAGCTATGGGAAGTCCATTCGCCGCGAGGTACTGGAAGGCGAGTTTGAACAAATCCTGGAAAACCTGACGCCTAGCGAGCCTCTGGTTCGCGTAGTCACACGCATGTTCAAGGACCTCTGGCAGCGTCGCTTGTCACAGGCCCAGGATGAGGTGAAAGCACTCAACGCCAAGCTGGCGAAGGTCGAACAAGACGCCGCCAAGCTGCTCGACCGCATCCTCGACGCCAGCCTCCCAAGCGTTATTGCGGCTTATGAGAAGCGCATCGAATCCTTCGAACGGGAGAAGCTGGCTATCCGGGAAAAGATCGCGGACAGCGGCAAACCAAGGCTCAGCTACGATCAAGCACTTAGAACCGCCCTTGCCTTCCTAGAAAACCCGCAGAAACTCTGGGATTCAGGCAATCTGGATATGCGCCGAACAGTGCTAAAACTGGCGTTCGGCAGCAAGCTTGAATATCGAAGAAATGAAGGACTTAGAACCCCAAATCTGACCTTACCTTTCAAGGTCTTAGCTCAGATTTCCGGTGAGAAAAAGGAAATGGCGCGCCCGAAGAGATTCGAACTCCTGACCCCCAGATTCGTAGTCTGGTGCTCTATCCAGCTGAGCTACGGGCGCGCAGGCCGACTGTGCGGCAGGCTTTTGCTGATCGGTGCGTCTGGCGCTTCCGATCGAAAGCGGGGCAACCCATACATGGGTGCTTTGGGCAATGCAAGCGGGGTTGCGACGATTTTCGTGGGAAGAACTCATCCCTCGTAGCGGCGGGTAGGCAAGGTAATGTCGAAACGGGTGCCCTGCCCCACATCGACCAGCGCCAGAACGCCGCCATGCGCCTCGGTAATTTCCCGGGCAATGGCAAGGCCCAGCCCCGTCCCGCCCGAGCGCGCCGATCCCTCAAAGGCCACGAACAGATGTTCCCGCGCGCGCGGCGGCAGGCCCGGGCCGTTGTCGCGCAAGGAGATCACCGTGCGCTCCACATCGCTGCTGGCCGAAACTTCGATCCGATAGTCACGCCCCTCATTGGGAGCGGCTTCCAGGGCCTCGCGGGCATTTTTGAGCAGATTGAGCAGCACCCGCCCCATCTGCCCCGCATCCACCTCCAGCATCAGCGATGCATCGACGCTATTGTCGAACGCAATGAAAGGGTGACCGGCCACCCTGGCATCGAAAGCGGCTTCATCCACCAGATTGCGCAGATTGACCGGCGCGAACTGCGGCACGATCGAGGTTTCACGGCCATAATCGAGCACCGATTGGGCAAAGCCGATCGCCTTGTCCAATGTCGTCACCAACCGGGGCGCCAGCCGCTGCACCTTTGGATCGTCCAGCGTCGCCACCTGGTCGGACAGCAATTGCGCCGAGGTCAGTGTATTGCGCAGGTCATGATTGATCTTGGCCACGGCCAGCCCTAGATCGGCCAGATGCCGCCTTTGCCGCAGCATGGAGAAGATTTCGCTCTCCATATCGGCCAGTTCGCGCTCGAGAATGCCGATCTCATCGGCGCGCTTTGAGGGGACCAGGATAAGCGCGGCATTTTCCGGCGCCTGGCGAAAGGCCAGCATATTCCCGGTCACCCGCAGGACCGGGTCAATGAACAGCCGGCTCACCAGCACATAGAGAACAAAGGCCGTCACGGCCGCAATGCCGAACGAGACCAGCGCGAAACTACGCGAATAGTCGATCATGTCGCGCCGCAGGGGCGTTTCGGGCATGAGCAGTTCGACCAGGCTCTCATTGAGATCGCCCTCACCCACCACGCGCAGCGTGCGTCCCGGGGCTGCGAACAGCGTATCGAGCGAGCCCAGCACCTGGCTGGGCAAATCACCCTGCCGCAGATCGGCTGTCACCACCGTGTCGGGCATGACCGGATTGGTGAGCTCGATCAATTGGCTCTGCCCCTCGCGGCGATAGACAATGGCGTAAGCGCCGGCCGAATTGAGTAGCCTGTCGGTCAATTCTCGCGGCAATGCCATCACATCGGGCACCGCATCGAGCACGCGCGCCGCCACCACGCCCACTTGTAGCCGATCTTCCAGCCAGGTGGCCCGGAAGCCGGCAATCGAGGGCAGGAAGATGACGATTTCAACAAGCAGAATCACCCCGATAATCGTGGCAATCAGCTTGCTCGAAAGGCCCGGAAAACGGCCCGCCATGGCGCTGGACTGGTCATTCATCGTCACGATCCTACGCCAGACCGCCCGGCGCCGTCAGGTCTCTTGTGCCAGTTGATCCATTTCACAGGCCCATGTTGCGGCGTAAAGCCCCGACATATCTGGCAAAGGAAGATACGGACTGCGCCTCGCGCTGGTTTTCGCCCAATTGCGCTAGAACGGTCATGAGGCTCGGATGCGGCAGGCTCAACCCAGCCATATCCCCCAGCGGCAATCCGCGTTCCATCGCCAGCGCCAGGACACCGGCCAGCTCGCCGGCATCCGGCCCCGCAAGGCTGGCCGCCAGAATATGCCCTTTGGGATCGGTCAATATTTTGACCAATCCTCTATGCTGTCCCAGCGCCCGCGCCATGGCATTTCCCTCGAACCCGGCTCGGAAAATGGCATGACCCGCGGCCAGCTTCGCGCCATCGGCCGGCCACAGGCCGATCTGGGCCAGCGCCGGCTCGGTCTGCACCACAAGCGGCTGCGCCGCGGGTCGATGGGCCGGCGTTCCCAATATCAGGGCCTCGACGACCGCACGGCCGTGGCTGAGCGCATGCTGCCACTGTTCCCGACCGGCTGCCGTGCCCACCACGCGAATGCGTCTATTGCTCGTCTGGCCCAGGGCGCCAATGGCAAACTGGCCCGCTTTGGCACGCAGTGGTCGCAGCCGGGCCGCATCGAGCGCCAACGCGCCAATATTGGGCTGAACGCCACCCGCCACCAGAATATGGGACACGTCCAGCATCGACTGCCCACCCTCGGTCAGCCCCACAACGGCGCCTATCCCCTGCGAGCGCGGGACAATGGTCTCCACCACCCCACCCTCGATCACCCGCACGCCCTCGTCGCGCAGCGCCTGCATCAGAATGCTGGCGGCCTCTATATCGAAACCGGTCAGCACCTCGCCCTGCGGAACCAAGGTCACCTCGGACCCCAGCCGCGCAAAGGCCTGCGCCAGGACCAGTCCCTCGGGATGGCCGCCAATGATCAGCAAATGCGTCAATTTGCGGCCATTTTCGACAATGCTGTCCGGTGTGAAGAAGCCGGCCTCGTCCAGGCCCGCTATCTGCGGCACCATTGTCTCCGCGCCAAGCGCAAGAATGAAGGCCTGCGGCCTTATCTGGATGTCGCCCACGCTCAGGGTCGCGGCGTCGATAAAGCGCGTCTCGCCGCGCAGCATTGTAATCCCCAGCGCCGTCAACCGCTCCGGGCTGCTCAATGGCGCCTGTTCCGCGGCGAGCCGGTCGGCCCGCTCCTGCACTGCCTTCATGCCGATTTTGGGAATGGTGTCAGTCAGTCCCAATACCGAGCCGCGCCGCATGGATTGCGCGGCCGAGGCGCTGGCGCTCAGTGCGGCCAACCGCAGCGCGCGCGCCGGCCCATCGCCAGGCTCGGCATGTCCCCGGTCGACCAGGGTTACCTCCGCGCCAAGTCGTCGGGCATGCTGGGCCAGGGCGATACCGAGCGCTCCAGCACCCACGATACAGAGTTCGGGTCGAGAAATTTCAGCCATGTCCGCCACTGGCCAGAACCATGGCTGCTCTTATGCGGGGGAATGCCCCGATTGACAACAGGTCCACAGCCCCCCTTCGCCATGCCGATGCGCGTTGACTTGGGCACGTCTTTTCCCTATAGACCCCACCAATGCGAAGGCGGCGCACTGTCCGCCCCAGGGATTATTCTGCTTTCAAGCAGCACCAAGAAAGAGGAACCGTGCGACAGCGCGGTCTGATGTTATGAAGCGTACATACCAGCCCTCCAAGCTCGTGCGTGCCCGTCGTCACGGTTTCCGTGCCCGTATGGCCACCAAGGACGGCCGCGCGATTCTCAATCGCCGCCGCGCTCTTGGCCGCAAGAAGCTCTCGGCCTAAGGATTTCTGGCCGGATGACGGCCGAGCAGTCCTCGCGCAAAGCGACATTGCGCCGCCTCAAGCGGCGCACACAGTTTCTTAAGGCCGCCCGGGGCAATCGCGCCGGGCGTTCTGCGTTTGGGCTGCAGGCTGTGCCCAGCGCCGAGGCCGAACCGGGTGTCGGTTTCACCGTCACCAAGAAAATCGGCAATTCGCCCGAGCGCAATCGTATAAAACGTCGTCTGCGTGCCGCTGCGGCAGCATGCGCGCGTGACTTTGTGCCCGGACATGACTATGTCCTTCTGGCGCGGCGCGAGGCCATCAGCCAGCCTTTCGCCAAGCTCGTCGCCGATCTCGGCGGCCTCATCGCTCGTGTGCATGACACAAAACTGGGCGACACTGGAAAAACATCAGGCCGCGGCCAACGGAACCCGAGACCATGAATTCTGACAATCGCAATGTGATCCTTGCCGTCGTGCTCAGCATGATTGTGCTGTTCGGCTGGCAGTTTTTCATTGCCGGTCCGCAGCTGGAACAGGCCCAGCGCCAGGCCGAGATCACCGCCGCCCAGCAGGCCGAAGCCGAGCAGCTCGCCGTTCCCCAGACCAGTGGCGATGGCACCGCGACGCCTGCGGCAACCACCGGTGCCGACGCGCCACAGGTCTTTACGGACCGCGCCGCGGCCATCGCCGCCAGCGACCGCGTTACCATTGCCACCGAGGACCTGGAAGGCTCGATCAATCTGACCGGTGCCCGGATCGATGATCTGCAGCTCAAGCAGTATCGCGAGACCGTCGATCCCGATTCTCCAATCATCTCTCTCCTTAAGCCTGCAGGTCTGGCCGACGCCTATTTCGTCGAACAGGGCTGGGCCGCCGCCCCAGGCTCTACCGTGGCGCTGCCCACCAGCCAGTCGGTCTGGACGGTCGAGGGGGAGAACACCACCCTGACCGCCGATACCCCGGTTACCCTGCGCTTCGACAATGGCGAAGGCCTGGTCTTCCATCGCACCTTCGCCGTCGATGACTATTATCTGTTCACCGTCACCCAGACCGTCGAGAATACCGGCGCCGGCGATATCGCCCTGTTCCCCTATTCTCGCGTGGTCCGCCACGGCAATCCCAAGGTGCAGAACTTCTTCATCCAGCATGAAGGTCCGATCGGCGTCCTGGGTTCGAACAATTATGTCGCCCGCAAATATGCCGATCTCCAGAACGAGAAGCAGGTCGACTTCTCCTCGACCACGGGCTGGCTGGGCATTGCCGACAAATATTGGGCCACGGCCGTCCTGCCCAAGCCCGAAACGCCGATCAATGCGCGTTTCGCCTATTCCCAGACCAACGGCACCAATGTCTACCAGACCAATTATGTGGAAACGCAACCGGTCATGGTGCCCGCTGGCGCCACGGTCAGCCACGAGGCCTATGTCTTTGCTGGCGCCAAGGAAGACCGCGTCATTGGTGCCTATCAGGAGAACCATGGCTTTGACCGCCTCGAGCTGCTGATCGACTGGGGCTGGTTCCACTTCCTGACCAAGCCCATGCATTGGCTGCTGGTCACCCTCTACGGCATTCTGGGCAATTTCGGCCTCGCCGTGCTGGCGGTGACTGTCATCGTCAAGGCTCTCTTCTTCCCACTGGCCAACCGCTCCTATGCATCCATGGCCGCCATGCGCCGCGTGCAGCCGGAAATGAAGGCCATTCAGGAGCGCCTCAAGGACGACCGTGCCGCCCAGCAGCAGGCGATGATGGAGCTTTACAAGAAAGAGAAGATCAACCCGCTTTCGGGCTGCTGGCCAATCCTGATCCAGATCCCGGTCTTCTTCGCGCTCTATACCGTCATCTTCATCTCGCTCGAGATGCGCCATGCGCCCTTCTTTGGCTGGATTCAGGATCTGGCGGCGCCCGATCCGACCAATATCTTCACCCTGTTCGGCCTGATCCCCTGGGACCCGACCATTATGCCGGTCATTGGCGGCTTCCTGCATCTGGGTGTCTGGCCGGTGATCATGGGCATTACCATGTGGGTGCAGATGCGCCTCAACCCGCCCCCGCCCGATCCGACCCAGGCAATGATCTTCAACTGGATGCCGGTCATCTTCACCTTCATGCTGGGCACTTTCCCGGCGGGTCTGGTGATCTACTGGGCCTGGAACAATACGCTCTCCATTGCCCAGCAATGGTTCATCATGAAGCGCCATGGCGCCGAGGTGAACCTGTTCGGCAACATCCTGGACAGCTTCCGCCGCAAGCCCAAACCCGCAGAACCCGGCAAAAGCTGATCCAGCATAAGCACCAAGACCAGGCCCGCCGCACAGCCGGCGGGCTTCTCACTTCCAGGGTCCACAGATGACGCAGCCTGACTATTCGCCCCATATCATCGAGCGTGGCCGCCTGATGTTCGCCCGGCCCTTCGCCTTTGTGAAGGGTTGCGTCAGGCTCGCCGACCTGCCGCCCATGGACCGGGTCGAGATCGCTTTTGCCGGCCGCTCCAATGTAGGCAAATCGAGCCTGATCAATGCGCTTTGCGGCACGTCTGGCCTGGCCCGAACCTCCAATACGCCCGGCCGCACCCAGGAGCTCAATATTTTCGAGAGCCAGAGCGAGAACCTGCGCATTGTCGATATGCCCGGCTATGGCTATGCCAAGGCGCCCGAACCCAAGGTTAAGGCCTGGACGGCGCTCATCCATCAATATCTGACCGGCCGTGCCACCCTCAGGCGCGTCTATGTGCTGGTCGACAGCCGCCACGGCCCCAAGGACAATGATCTCTCGGTCATGAACGAACTCGACCGCGCCGCGGTCAGCTATCAGGTGGTTTTGACCAAGGTCGACAAGCCCTCCGCCACGGACCTCGAAACCAATGTCGCCAGGACCCGAACAGCCATCGCCAAGCGCCCCGCGGCCCATCCCGATGTCATACTGACCTCGAGCGAGAAAGGCACTGGCCTCACCCAGTTGCGCACGGAAATCGCGCTGCTGATGGAGAGCTGACCAGACACAAAATGGGTGCCCGGAGGCGCCCATTTTTCATTCAATGTCTCACGCCGCCTGTCGCCGCTTCGGCGCCGCTTGCCCGTCCTTGGCGATTGTAAATACGGCAACGATCCGATCCAGCTCCCCAGCCTGGGCCTCGGTCTGTTCGATCGCGGCATTGGTTTGTTCCACCAGCGCCGCATTGTGCTGGGTAATCTCATCCATCTGCCGCACCGCCACATGCACCTCGTCGATCGCCACGGCCTGCTGGCGGCTGGCAGCGGTGATCTCGCCGATCAGGCCGGCACTTTCGGTCACCGAACTATTAAGCGCGGCAATGCGCTCCCCGATCTGCATGACCACCTGCGTGCCCGACTTGACCTCGCCCACCGAAATATCGATGAGCTGCTTGATATCGGCGGATGCTTCGGCCGCACTCTGCGCCAGGCGCCGCACTTCCACGGCCACCACCGCAAAGCCCTTGCCGGCCTCGCCCGCACGCGCCGCCTCCACCGAGGCATTGAGCGCCAGGAGATTGGTCTGGAAGGCAATGTCGTCTATCAGCCCGATAATATTGGAGATCTTGGCCGAGGAGGCCGAAATCTTCTCCATGGCGGCGCTGGCCGCCTCCATGGCAGTCCCGCTCTCAACCGCGATGCGCGACGCCGAACCCACGGCCTTATTGGCCTCCTCCGCCCGCTCCGCATTGGCGCCCACGGTCGCTGAAAGCTGTTCGACCGTGGCCGATGTCTGCTCGACCATGGCGGCCTGGCGGCTGGTGCGCTCGGACAGGTCGTTGGACCCGGCCAGGATTTCCCCGGTGGCGGTTTTCAGCCGGCGCGAGGTTTCCTGCAGATCACCCATGACCCGCGCCATGCGGTCGGCCACCGCATTGGTATTGTCGCGCAGTGCCGCAAAGGCGCCGGTGAACTCGCCGGTCACCCTTTGCGTCAGGTCGGCCCGCGCCAGGCCCGAAAGCACATATCCGGTTGCCGTCAGGCCCTGGTCGAGTGCCGCCAGCAGCGCATTGACCTCATTGGCCAATTGCCGCAGCTCGTCCTGATCGTAATCAGCCTGGACGCGCGCCGACAATTTCCCCTGCATCACCGCCTGAAGCGTTGCGCGCAAATCATCGGTCAGCCGATCCGAGGCCCGGCGCCGCTGGCCATCCTGCACGCCGCGTTGTCGCTCGCTCTCCTCCAGCGCCGTTTGCTGCACCAGGGCATCGCGAAACCGGCCAAAGGCATCGAACATCACCGTCAATTCATCGCGCGCGCTCTGCGCGGGGATGGAAACATCGGTATTGCCGGCCGTCAGCGCCCCGGTAATCTCCACCAGCTCGGCGAGGCGGCTCGAAACCACCTTGCGAAACAGTAGAAAAACGCTGAGGCACCCCGCTGCCGCCGCGGCGCCCGCCACCATCAGCGGCACCATGACGGCAACGTCGCCCTGCGCCACGAGCTTGGCCAGGGCAAAGCCGCCAAAGCCCAGAACGGGAATCCCGAAACCCACAAAGGCCAGGACGAGTTTGTGCGTGATTGAAAGTTGACCGAAGCGGCTCATTCATATGCCTGGTGTTCAGAACGAAATTGGCTCCGAACATCCACCCGCCATGGTTAATTCCAGCTTAGCGACGCGCCCCCGCCTCATGCATGAACTGCGCGATATAGTCGCGGAGCCGGGCACTGTCCGAAGTGCTCGCAAATGAGGCCATTGCCTTGGCGATAACCTCGTCGCTGGCCCGCCCGCGCCGCAGTTCCACCAATGCGGCGCCATAGCTGTCGTCGAATTCCGGATGCGGCTGAAAACTGAGCGCCTGCCCCGTGCGATAGAACAGTCCCGCATTGGGCGTAAATTCGGAGGCCAGTACCACTTCCGCCTCGCTTGGCGCCACGATGACCTGATCCTGGTGGGAGCAGACAATGGACAGCGTCTCGGGCGCCCCGGCCATGAATTGCGGGCGCGCGGTCACCCGATATTGGTGCCGTCCCAGGCCCCAGCCCTTTTCCGACTTGCGAACCTCGCCGCCCAAGGCGTCGGCCATCACCTGATGACCGAAGCAAATCCCCAGCATTGGCGTTCGCGCCTCATAGGCCTTGCGGATGAAGTCGCGCAGCGGGTCGAGCCAGGCATGGTCCTCGTAAACCCCGGCCGACGAGCCGGTAATGGCGATGGCCTCGAGCCCCTCCGGATCGGGCAGCGCCTGCCCGCCAAGCACATCGACCGCCTCGTGCTCGAATGCTAGGCCCGTCGATGAGAACATGGTCTGGAACATGTCGCGATAGGGGACATAATCCCGCTGCAACGACTCGGGAACGCGCCCCACTTCAATTGTCGTGACTTTCATTTTCGCCTGCCAGGTCGTTTCTCTATTGACCTAGTGCGTTTGGGCAAAAAGTAAATCCGCTTCCGCGTCAAACCTGCCCGGAAAATCCGGCAGGCCGCCATTCCCGATACAATTGGCGATCCCGCCCGGCCGCGTGGCTCAGGCAGGACGCCTTGCGGGCAGAACGCTCAATTACTGCCGTCATTCGGGCGCGCCTTGCGGCCGCCGTCCCGCTTGTCCTTGGTCTTGGCATCCCCGGCCGCCTGGCCGAAATGGGTGCCCCCGAGATGGCCGCCGGTGCTGACCTTGTCCAGCTTGCCGTCCGTGTGATTGCCGGGTCTGTCCTGGTTGGGAACATTTTGATCTGTCATTGGCTCTCTCCTTTCGAAAGGCCAATGAGCGGCAAGACACATCGTTCCCGTCTCTTTTAGGCGGCTGGCTCAAACCGCAGCGACAATCCATTGATGCAATAGCGCAGGCCGGTCGGCGGCGGACCGTCCTCGAACACGTGGCCCTGGTGCCCACCGCAATTGCTGCAATGCACCTCGACCCGGGTCATGAACAGTGAATTGTCTTCCTTGGTGCCGATAGCGCCGGGAATGAAATCCCAAAAGCTCGGCCAACCGGTGCCGCTGTCATATTTCTTCTCCGAAGAGAACAGCGCCTGGTCGCATCCCGCGCAATGGAAGATGCCGGCGCGCTTCTCGTCATTGAGCGGCGAGGTAAAAGGCCGTTCCGTATCCTCGTGCCGCAGCACCCGATAGGCGGCGGGCGAAAGGCGTTCCTGCCACGCCGCATCGCTCAGCATGAACGGAAAGTCCCCCTCGGAGGCGTTGGCGCGAAAGCCAAGAGCCGTTGCAAGGCTCAAGAGTGAGCCGGAAATCAGCACGTCGCGACGATTGATGGACATTACACATCTCCTCCGAAAGCACGCTGTCGGGCGCCAGGCCAGGCAGCTCCAGGACAAAACGACGTGACCACGAACGCGGGCGAGCGTCTATCTCGGTCACGCCAAGGTGAGGCTTCGCATAGCGGGACGGGCGCATGCGAAGCCTCTCTTTCCTGCACTATTCGTCGGTGTGCAGCTTTTGGTTACATCGCCGGCAGGAGCACGGCATCGATCACATGGATCACGCCATTGGACTGGTCCACATCGGCAATGGTCACCGTGGCGGTGCCGCCATTGGCATCGGTGATCTTGACCATGTCGCCATCGAGGCCGAAGGTCAGCTCACCACCCTGGACGGTAGCAGCCTTGTATTCACCGCCATTGTCATTGATCATCTTGACCAGATCGCCCGAGTGAATGTCGCCGGCAATCACGTGATAGGTCAGGACGGCCGTCAGCTGATCCTTGGCTTCGGGCGCCAAAAGCCCCTCCACCGTGCCTTCCGGCAGGGCTTCAAAAGCAGCATTGACTGGCGCGAAGACCGTGAACGGGCCTTCACCCGACAGGGTCTCGACCAGACCGGCAGCCTGAACGGCAGCCACCAGCGTAGTGTGGTCGGCCGAGTTCACGGCATTTTCGACAATGTTGTTGGTCGCTGGCATGGCAGCGCCGCCCACCATCGGGTTTTCCTGGGCAACAACACTACCGGCAACCGAACCCAAAGCCAGGACAGCAGCAAGTGAAAGAGCACGAAGAGAGAGAGACATCTGTAGTTCCTTCCTGTTGAAATTCGTTCCCATTCATCGCGATGGGACGCAGGAAGCTACGGGGCCTCGTCTCAGCCAGTTTCGCCGCCCCGGAAAAAACCGGAGATACTGGAAAGTCCTATAAAACACGCGTTATTTCAATGCTTTAAACGTGTTCCAAACGCAAAGGGACACCCCCAAAAAAAGAAAAATTTGCAGTGATCCAGACGGTCGGAAACTGCGTAAAAGGCCGTTTTCGCCCCCAGGTTCCCGCCCAAACAAAAAAATCCTCCCGCAAAGCAGGAGGACTTTTTGTCTAGGACGGATAGCCGGCTGCGCTCAGCCCCTCAAACCCGACCAGGCCGGGTCCGAGGCATAGCTTTCGGTCGGCACGGTCTGGGCCGCGCGTCCCCAGATATCCACGCTCATCAGACGCGGACCATCATTGCCGCCCGGATCCTGGAAGAACATGATCACCCGTCCATTGGGCGCCCAGGTCGGCCCCTCGGCGTGATAGCCCGAATAGAGCAGGCGCTCGCCCGAACCGTCCGGATTCATGATGCCGATATGGAACTGCCCGCCCGACTGGCGGGTAAAGGCAATCAGATCGCCTTTCGGCGACCAGACAGGCGTCGAATAGCTCCCCTGCCCGAAGCTGATACGCTGCGCATTTCCGCCGCCCGCGCCCATCATATAGATTTGCGGCGAGCCACCACGATCACTCTCGAAGATAATGCGGCTGCCATCGGGCGAATAGGACGGCGAGGTATCGATCGCCGCGCCCGAGGTCAGTTGCATAGGCTGCCCGCCGCCGGTCGAGACGGCATAAAGATTGGTCGCGCCGGCCTGCTCCACCGAAAAGGCCACTGTGCCGCCATCGGGCGAAAAGCGCGGCGCGAACGTCATGGCGCCCACATTGGCTAGGCGCTGCTGCCGCCCGGTGGACAATTGCAGCAGATAGACCTGCGGATTGCCTTCGGCAAAATTCATATAGGTGACGAGGTCGCCATTGGGCGAAAAGCGCGGCGTCAGCGCCATGGTTTGCCCATCGGTGAGATAACTCACATTGGCCCCATCCTGGTCCATGATCGCCAGCCGCCGCACACGATTGGCCTTGGGACCGCTCTCGGCCACATAGAGCACGCGCGTGTCGAAATAGCCGGTGCCACCGGTCAGTTGCGAATAGATCGCGTCCGATACCAGATGTCCGATGCGCCGAGCCGAATTGGGGTCGGTGGCGTAGGAATTGCCAACCACCTGCGCGGCCTGTTGCGTATCCCAGACGCGTACCGAGGCGGTAATCTGTCCGCCACGCTCGACCGCGCCCATCACCACGCCATCGACATTGGCGGTGCGCCAAACATTGAAGTCGGGTGTATTGTTCACATCGCCCACCGCAACCGGCAGCGATGCCGGATCGAGCGGCAGGAACAGGCCCGAACGCCTAAGATTATTGCGCACGATATCGGCGATCTCGCGCCCGAAGGCCGGATCGGAAGAGGCAAAGTCTGGGATGGCGATGGGCAGCGGCTGGAAATTGGCGCCTTCCACCACGATGCGCAATTGCGCCAGGGACATAGGCGCGGTGGCCAATAGGGCGCCGCCGGCGAGGCCGAGCTTGAGCGCTGCGCGTCGGTTGAACAGGGTCATCGGTCCTAAATTTCTCCGGTCTTGCCGTTTTGGCCGCAGTGTGGCCAGCAAACTGGCAAATTCAAGGTCAGGGTCTGAGTTCCACTTCGATCTGCCGCCATTCGTCATAGGCGTCAGCCGAAAGCATCGAATAGGGGCCGCATTGCATCACCGCGCGCTGTGCAGCGCGGGCAATCGCCTGGCCCGCCGTTGAGGGGTCAGCAGCCACCACCTGCGGCGTGCCATTGACGCTGCCATCGCGGTTCATGCTCACGCTCAGCGTCACGTTCATGCCGCTATTGTAGTCGGATGGCAGCAGGTTCCAACACGTCTTGATCTTGGCCACCAGCCCGTCGATGGCCGTCTGGCTCAGCCGCGCGGAGGTTCCCGTCGTGTCACCCAGGGTGGGCGCACCGCCCTGCCCCGTGGTTGCGCCGGTGGTGGGCGCATTGTTGATGATCGAGGAAATCTCGTCAGCTGTCTCCGAACTGATCTGGGATGGCGGCGCAGGACGCGCAGCGGCCGCCGCCGCCTGCCTCTGGCGCTCTTCCTCTTCCTTCCGGCGCTTTTCGGCCGCCAAAGCCTGCTCGCGGATCTGCGCCAGATCGCTCGGCCGCGATGTCGGCAGAGCCACATCGACCTGCGCCGGCGGCTCCGGACTTGGTTCGGGCGTCGGTTCCGGCGCCGGTGTCGGTTCGGGAACGGGTTCCGGAGTTGGTTCGGGCTCGGGCTCAGGTTCCGGCGCGGGCTCGGGGGTCGGGGTGGGTTCGGGCGGCGGCGTCAGATCAGCCGGTCGCGTCTGCGGCAGGGTTACGGGCGTGGGTGCCGGTTCGGGGGCCGGGGCCGGTTCAGGCGCGGGCTCCGGCTCTGGTGCAGGTTCGGGTTCTGGCTCCGGCTCAGGCAACGGTTCCGCCTCGGGCGCTGGCGCGGCCTCGGTCACCGGCGAAGGCGTGGGAATATCGGCAGGCGAGGGTGTCACCTGGTTCTGCTCGGTATTACCAGTGGGCTGCGCCAGTTCGGCAGGTTGCTCACTCTCCACCACCGAAGGCGTATCGGTCTCCACCACCTCGCTATCGAGCTGCCCGAGACGGATATTGGAATAGTCCTCGATCGGCACCAGGTCGACGGCAATGGACTGCACATTGGGCTGCAGCGGTTCTGTCAGGCCAAGATTGACCAGACCCAGCACCAGCAGCAGAACATGGGCAGATACCGATACGACAAGGCCCTTACGCATGCCTGGCGCCTATCTCTCGCGCTCGGTCACGAGCCCGATCTTGGTATAGCCGGCCGCCGAAAGCAGGCCCATGACCCGCATGACCGTGCCGTAATTGGCCGTCGTATCGCCGCGCAGATAAATGCGGTCCTCGGTGGTCGCCAATGTGCCCATGGTTGTGACGAGGTCCGCCTCGGTGACGGGCGCTTCATCGACAAAGATCGCCCCGTCCGGTGAAACCGAAACGGTGATCGGCCTGGTCTGGCTCGGCAATTCATTGGCCGCGGTGCGCGGCAGGTCCACCGGCACGCCCGATGTCATCATCGGTGCGGCCACCATGAAGATGATGAGCAGCACCAGCATGACGTCGACCATCGGCGTCACGTTGATTTCGCTCATAATGGCCCGGCTCTTGCGGCGTCGGCGTCGCCCGCCGCCTCCGCCCGATGCGACACCCATACCCATATCAGCGGCCCCGCGCTTCGAGCTGGCGGCTGAGAATGGTCGAGAACTCGTCGGCAAAACCTTCCAGCCGCCCGATCATCTTGCCGGCATCGGAGCTGAGCTTGTTATAGGCAATCACCGCCGGAATAGCGGCGACAAGGCCAATGGCCGTAGCAAACAGCGCCTCGGCAATCGGTCCGGCCACCACCGCCAGATTGGTGTCCGACGAAGCGGCAATATTGGTGAAGGCGTTCATGATGCCCCAGACGGTGCCGAACAGCCCGATAAAGGGCCCCGCCGAACCCACCGTGGCCAGAAAGCTCAACCGCTTTTCGAGATATTCGCTTTCCCGGGAAATAGCGACGTCGAGCACCTTGTCGAGCCGCTGCTGCATGCCCACAAAGCTTGCCGCATTCTGCTCGTGGCTGCGTTTCCACTCCTTCATTGCCGCAACGAATACGGCGCCCAGCCCGCCCGACGGCTTCTCGGCCTGCTGCTGATAGAGCTCCTCCAGCGATTGACCGGACCAGAAGGTCCGCTCGAACCGGTTCATCTCGAATTGGGTCCGGCGATAGGTAATGGTCTTGTCGATAATGATCGCCCAGCACCAGATCGAGGCACCCAGCAAGCCCAGCATCACCGTTTTGACAACGAAGTCGGCGGCCCAGAACAGCCCCCAAATGGACAAGTCAGCATGTGGCACGACGGCGCCCACTGCATCCATGGTTTCCATGAAACGTTTCCTTCCGGCCGGCCCATACGTTTGGCCCCATAGGCGGTGCGATGGGGACGAATTCTGTCAAAATTAAGAGAAATGCCCGCATTTCCGGGCCCAGGTGACATCCGGCGCGGCGCAAATCTGCCTTTGCCTACCTTATGGTCACCAAAGGGTTAATAAACCGATTCTGGCCTCATGCGCCGGGCCTGAGACGCGCCCGCAAATAGGCCGGCAACCGGGTCGCCCCACCGCCCATTTTGATCGCCACGACCGTTACCTGGGCCTTGGTGACGACCCGGTCTTCACGCGAAATTGTCTGGTCCAGCACCAGACGGGCCCCGGTGACCTCGACCACATCGGTGGTCACGGTCAAGACATCGTCGATCCGCGCCGCCGCCTGAAAGTCCAGCGTCATCGCCCTGACGGCAAAAGCCAGCCCCTGCCCGGCAAGTTCGGAATGATGAACATCGAGGTCACGCAGGAACTCGGTGCGCGCACGTTCAAAGAATTTGAGATAGGCCGCGTGATAGACATTGCCCGAAAAATCGGTGTCTTCGTAATAGATCCGGATGTTGATCGCATGTGCACTCATGGCGCCCTGTAGTCCAGCCCGCGCGCAGCCATGGCCGGGTCCAGTTCGGTGAAGGATTTCGGCCCGACCCCGTGCAGGCCCGCCACATCCGCTTTCGCCCAGGTCGCCAGATCGGCAAATGTCTCGATGCCCGCGGCCGCCAGGGCCCGCTGTGCCGGACGGCTCAGCTTCACCACCTCGACAATGCGATCATCAACCCCGTTCATGCCGGGCCGCGCTCGTCATGGGCGATATGGACCTGCGCGTCAGGCAAATTGCGCAGGAAATCCGGCAGCCAGCGCGGCAGAAGATTGAAACGCTCCAGCTCGCCCCGCTCCAGAGGCACCCAATAGAAGGACAGGATATGACCTTCATCGGGACGTTGCAGCCAGGGCGACGCCCCATTGGGCGCCTGTCCCGGCAGGTTGACCTCATAGAAAAAGCCCAGCTCGTGGAAATCCTCGTCCTCGCGACGATAAAAGCTCTCCGAGGTGGCGATCATGGGACCGATATTTGCTGGCATCGCCAGCTCCTCTTCCATCTCCCGCTCAAGGCTCAGGCCACTGGGCTCCCCCAATTCGATCCGCCCGCCTGGCAGCATGGTATAGCCGTCATCATCCTCGCGGCAGACCAGCACATGCCCATCCACGATGATGACCCCGGCTACACGGAAGTTGAAACGCTGCCCCTCGATGGGAAAACTGATCACATGCCGCGCGCTCATTCCCCGTCCTCCTCGAACAGGCTCGATTGCAGGCCTACAAAGCCCTGCGGCACGACCTTGTTGAGGTGCTGGAACGCAATCGCGGTCAACATGCGTCCGCGCGGCGTGCGCTGAATGAACCCCTGCTGCAGCAGATAGGGTTCGACGATTTCCTCGATGGCATCGCGCGGCTCGCTCAGGGCCGCCGCAATGGTCTCGATACCCACCGGCCCGCCATTATAGAAATCAGCAATGGTGTTGAGATAGCGCCGGTCGAGCTGATCGAGTCCCCGCGCATCCACATCGAGCCGCAACAGCGCCTTGTCGGCAATGGCCCGATTGACCTCGCTGGCGCCGTCCACCATGGCAAAATCGATCACCCGGCGCAAAAGCCGCCCGGCAATGCGCGGCGTCCCCCGAGAGCGGCGCGCAATCTCCATCGCCCCATCGGGCGCCATGGCCATGCCCAGCAGCCGCGCCCCCCGCGTCACGATCTGCACCAGTTCCTCGGGCGTATAGAAATTGAGCCGCACCGGAATGCCGAAGCGATCGCGCAGCGGCGTCGTCAAAAGGCCCGCGCGGGTTGTCGCACCAACCAATGTGAACTTGGCCAGGTCAATCCGCACTGACCGCGCCGCCGGACCCTCGCCGATGATCAGGTCAAGCTGAAAGTCCTCCATCGCCGGATAGAGCACTTCCTCGATAGCCGGGTTAAGCCGGTGAATTTCATCGATAAAGAGCACATCGCGCTCTTCGAGATTGGTCAACAGCGCCGCCAGGTCCCCGGCCTTGGCAATCACCGGGCCAGAAGTGGCGCGAAAACCCACGCCCAGTTCCTTGGCTATAATCTGCGCCAATGTCGTCTTGCCCAGCCCCGGCGGCCCCACGAACAGCACATGGTCCAGCGCCGCGCCACGCTTCTTGGCCGCCTCGATGAACACTTCCAGATTGGCCCGCGCATCGGCCTGCCCGACGAAATCGGCAAAACCGGAAGGCCGCAGCGAAACATCGAGATTATCGTCCCGGCCGCTTGATGCAGAAGTCAGATCGGTCAAACGCTCAATTCCCTAAGTCCCAGCCGGATCAGCTTCTCGGTCGGCGTGTCCTCGCCTTCCTTGGCCACGACGCGGGCCAGGGCAGACGATGCCTGAGCGCTCGAATAACCCAGATTGGTGAGCGCCGAAACCGCATCGCTGACATTGGAGCTGGCGACACCCTCGCCCAGCGCCGTCTGCAGGCCCAGCGTTCCCGCATCAATAGTCCCAATGGCCGGCACCTTGCCTTTGAGTTCGGTAACCACGCGCAAAGCCAGCTTCGGCCCCACGCCATTGGCACGGCCGATCATCGCCTTGTCCTGCAGGGCCACCGCACTCGAGAGTTCCGACGGCGACAGCACCGACAGGATCGCCAGCGCCACTCTCGCGCCAACCCCCTGCACGCTGGTCAGCAGCAGGAACCAGCTCTTTTCCGCCTCATTGGCAAAGCCATAGAGCTTGATGAAATCCTCGCGCACCACGGTCTCGACGAAGACCACCGCCGGCTCGCCCACCCGCGGCAGCGCCTGCAGCGTCCGCCCCGAACAGAACACCTCGTAGCAAACGCCGCCGCAATCGATCAGCGCATGATCATCGCCGAAACTGTCCACCAGCCCCTTGAGCTTGCCGATCATGCCAGAGCTCCCATGCGGCGCGCCGAAACCCGATGATGCGCATGGCAGATGGCAACCGCCAGCGCATCGGCTGCGTCGGCGCCCTTGATCACCGCCGCCGGCAGCAGCGTCTTGACCATCAGCGCCACCTGGTTCTTCTCGGCATGGCCGGTGCCGACCACCGATTTCTTGACCAGATTGGTTGCATATTCGGCCACCACCAGCCCGCGCAGCGCCGGTACCACCAGCGTCACCCCGCGCGCCTGGCCCAGGATCAGCGCCGAGCGTGGACCGGAATTGACGAAAGTTTCTTCCACAGCCGCCTCATCGGGCCGGTGCTGATCCAGCACTGCGCCCAGCGCCTCGGCCAGGTTCGCCAGCCGGTCGGCCAGCGCACCCTCGATCGGCGGGGTCAGCGTTCCACCGGCCACATAGCTCAGCCGGTTGTCCACAGCCTCGATAATGCCCCAGCCGCAACGCCGCAGCCCCGGATCGATTCCGATGATTCGTACAGCTCTCGTCATGGTTTTCCTTGTAGTGGGAAGACCCGACCATACCAAGCCCGAAGTGAACAAATAGGCAACAAAATTTGCCCGTTACAATGCGCCTTAAAGTTTTACCAAACAGGCAAACTTTGCATTCACGAACCAGCCGTTAGCGTCCCGGCGGACGTAGGGACAAATGGGGTAGAAATGTCTGGAGCGATTATCCGGCTCGCCGGGAACACCTGCCTGGGCATGGCCATACCAAACGCTTCGCATGCCGGTCATTTTCGCCGGCAGGAAGGCGGCATGTCGAGCTGATGCCGTGCCGCAACCCGACTGTCCCCGCATTGTCCAGCGTCGGACGGTGGACACTTATGGGCACGCTCTCATGCGTGCTGCTGTCCATCGCCTTCACCACGGTCGCCTTTAACGATTTGCGCGGCGATCTCGCCTGGCGTCTGCTGGCCGGCGCAACGGCTCTGCCGATCCTTATCGGAGCGCCGCTCTTTTTCTTTTGCAGCTTGCGTCTGCGCAGCCTGGCCATTGCCAATATGCGCCTGGATCGCGTCGCGCGCACCGATGGTCTGACTGCCTGTCTCAATCGTAGCGCCTTTGCCGACCGGGTCGGACATTGGCTGCAGAGCGCCAGTTCGTCCGCAATCGGCGCCCTGCTGATGATCGACGCGGATAATTTCAAGGCCATCAACGACCTTTACGGCCACGACAATGGCGATCATGCCCTGACCATCATCGCCCGCGCCATTCGCTCCGTCCTGCGCCGCGGCGACTTTGTGGGCCGCATGGGCGGGGAGGAATTTGCTGTCTTCCTGCCTGGGGTAACCGAGCAGCAGGCCCAGATTGTCGCCGAGCGCATCCGCCTGTCGGTCGCCGCCGCCTATTTCGCCCCCGACGGGCAGGTCCATCCCCTTTCCGTCAGCATTGGCGGCGCCGCCTTTTCACGGCCCGCCTCCTTTGCCCAGCTCTTCCGTATCGCCGACCAGCACCTCTATGGCGCCAAACGCGCCGGGCGCAACGCCACCGCCCTGGCCGATATCGACGATCACCCCGTCATCGCCCTCAGGCGCAGTGCATAAATAAAGAGTGGCACCGACATCAGGCCTTCTCGGCAATCCAGTCCATTATGCTGACCGCCGCTTCATCCGACATAAGCCTCGTCACGTCGAGACGTAGCAGATGCGGCGCATCGGCGCCCAGCAATGACTTTGCCTCGGCATGGTTTCGGCGCGCCATTTCCCCATCCCTGGGCTTTCGTTTGGCGCCCCGCCCTTCCGCTTGAATGCGGCGCATATTCTCATCGAGGTCACAATGCAGGTGCACGACATAAAGCGGGGCACGATCTCGCCCGAGAGCCTCGATCCGGCGCCACTCGGCGGTGCCCCATTCGCTGTCACCCGCCAAAACGGTGGTAATGATCACCGGAACATCGGCCGGCAGGTCGCGAATGAGATCGTGCGCGATGGCCTCGACTTTCTCGACCGTCGCCACAAAAGCGGGCGACCTGAACTCCGTCAGGGCAAAGGCGACGTTATAGACCGTGTGGATATCGAGAAGACGACCCGCGACGCGTGCGGCCAGCTCTTGCCCGATGGTGAGCTTGCCCACACCCGGATAGCCATTGAGTACAATGAGCATTGCTGGCTCTCCTCCATGATGAGGGGAGACTGACCCAGGACATCGGCCCACGACAAGCCGTAATGCGCGCCGCCCCAACTAGTGGGACGGCGCGGCTGAAGAATGCTCAGCCCTCCAGCTTGGCGGCGTCTTCCTCGCTCATGTCGAAGTTCGAATAGACGTTCTGCACGTCATCGTCTTCCTCGAGCGTATTGATAAGCTTCATCAGCGTCGCGCCTTTTTCGGCGTCGATGGGTGTCTGGTTCTGTGGCTTCCAGATCGCCTTGACCGATTCAGCTTCCCCCAGCACCGCCTCGAGCGCCGCCGACACTTCGGCCATGGTCTCGAATGTGGTGTAGATATAGTGGCCGTCCTCGTCGCTCTCGACATCGTCGGCGCCAGCCTCGATGGCCGCTTCCATCACCTTGTCTTCCGAGCCCACCGAGGCCGGATAGGTGATCTCGCCAACGCGGTCGAACATGAAGCCGACCGAGCCGGTTTCACCCAGCGCGCCACCATTCTTGGAAAAATAGGACCGCACATTCGAGGCAGTGCGATTGCGATTGTCGGTCAGCGCTTCAACGATAACGGCCACGCCCCCCGGGCCATAGCCTTCATAGCGGATCTCATCATAGTTCTCGCTATCGGCGCCCGATGCCTTCTTGATGGCGCGGTCGATATTGTCCTTGGGCATGGATTGGGCGCGGGCATTGGCCACGGCCAGGCGCAGGCGGGCATTAAAGGCCGGGTCGGGCTGGCCCATCTTGGCCGCCACGGTGATTTCGCGGGCCAGCTTGGAGAAGATTTTCGAACGGATCGCGTCCGACTTGCCCTTGCGGTGCATGATGTTTTTGGCGTGGGAATGGCCAGCCATTAGAGACCTCGGATAAGCAATTCACGGATTTCGCCGGTGCTTATAGGGGGTGAAAAGGCAAAAATAAAGCGCCCGCCCGGCATCATGCCCGGCGGACGCGTTTCCTGGGCTCGCTCTTGTCAGCCCGGATCGTGCTTGTTCCAGATGGTCTGGTCGATCTTGCCGCTGAGTTCGGGATAGTCCGCCGCGTGGAAGAGCGGCACTTTCCCCGCCTTGCGCTGCGCCCGGTAGTCCTTGGTCAGCTTGGCAACCGTGCCCGACAGCATCACGATGGCGATCAGGTTGACCGTCGCCATCAGGCCCATCGAGGCATCGGCCGCGTTGAACACCGTCGCCACGCTCTCATAGGCGCCCCAGACCACCATGGCCAGAACGCCCAGCCGCAGCACCGTCAGCCCCGGCATATTGCCGACCTTGAGGAAGGTCATGGCGTTTTCCGCATAGGAGTAATTGCCGATGATCGAGGTGAAGGCGAAAAACAGGATGGCTATGGCAATGAAATATTGCCCGGCCCCGCCGATATGGACGCTCATTGCCGCCTGCGTCAGCGGCGTACCGGTCAATTCGCCGCCATCGACCATTACGCCCGAGAGCAGGATCATCAATGCCGTCGCGGTGCAGATCAGGATGGTATCGATGAACACGCCAAGCGCCTGCACAAAACCCTGCGATGAAGGATGATGCGGGTCCGGTGTGGCCACCGCCGCGATATTGGGTGCCGATCCCATGCCCGCCTCGTTGGAGAACAGACCGCGCTTGACCCCGTTGAGCAGCGCTCCGGCAAGCCCGCCGCCCGCCGCATCCAGCCCGAAGGCACTCTGGACGATATGGCCCAGCATGCCGGGCACCTCACCGATATGGATGGCCACGACATAGAGCGCCACCAGCAGATAGATAACCGCCATGAAGGGCACGATGATCTCGGCCACGCGGGCAATCTGCCGGATACCGCCAAAAATCACGACACCCGTCAGCACAGCCAGCGCCACGCCGACCCAGAGTTTGTCCAGGCCGAAAGCGCCTTGCATGGCGTCGGCGATCGAATTGGCCTGCACCGCGTTGAACACCAGGCCAAAGGCCAGGATCAGGCAGACGGAGAAAATGGCGCCGGCCCACGGCGCCTTGAGGCCCTTGGCAATATAGAAGGCCGGGCCGCCACGATATTGGCCGTCCTCGTTCTTGGTCTTGTAGAGCTGGGCCAGCGTCGATTCCGAATAGGCCGTCGCCATGCCCACCAGCGCCACCATCCACATCCAGAAGATGGCGCCCGGGCCGCCCAGATAAAGCGCAACGGCCACACCGGCGAGATTGCCCGTGCCGACCCGCGAGGCGAGACTGATCGTTAAGGCCTGGAAGGGCGAAATGCCCGCACTGTCACCCTGGCGCGAGCCCAGCACCGCCCGGAACATTTCGCCGAAATTGACGAACTGGATGAATCCCAGCCGCACGGTGAAGAACAAGCCCACCGCCAGCAGCCCATAGATGAGCACATAGCCCCAGAAGATGTCGTTGAGAAAATTGATGACCGGATCGAGCATGGCCCCACTCCTGCATGCGTGGACGATTGATCGGCACTTCCTGCCGCGTCCGGGGCCCGTTTTTTCCGTTTAGCCAGCCGACAATTCTGCGCCCCAGGCGCAACATCTTGATCCGAACCCAATTTTTGAGTCTGGGCAAGTGGAGAAATCTGCCAAATACACCCATGATCGGATGACCGGCCAGCAGCGCTTGCCGTCCGGCAAGGCAATGCAAGGGCAATTGTTCGGGGTTTTGTGGCGTCAGCTCCGCAGGAATTCCGGCACGGTCTGCGCCAGGACGCCGCCAAGCCGCAATGGGCCGATCCGCCGCGCCAGGCCCGTCGCCGGGTCCGTTTCCACGGCCACGCCGCAGAGCGTCGCCTCGCCTTCGGCAGGTGTGAAGCGCCCTCCGGGAATGCCCGTCAGAAACCGATTGAGCGGCTCATCGGTCTCCGTGCCGATAATGCTGTCGAAATCGCCACACATGCCCGCATCGGCCATAAAACCCGTGCCGCCTTTGAGCACGCGATAATCGGCGGTGGGGATATGGGTATGGGTACCCACCACCAGCGTTGCGCGCCCATCCAGAAAATGCCCCATGGCCTGTATTTCCGATGTGGCCTCGGTGTGGAAATCGACGATCACCGCATCGGCCACCTCCCCCAGCGGACAATCGGCAATGGCCGCATCCACGGCCCGGAACGGATCGTCAATCGGCGGCATGAAGACCCGGCCCAGGGCATTGACCACCAGCACGCGATGCCCATTGCGGCTTTCCACCAGCATGGCGCCGCGCCCCGGCGTACCGGGCGGGTAATTGATGGGACGCAGCAGCGCCGGCTCACGCTCGATATAGCTCAGCGCCTCGCGCTGGTCGAAAGCATGGTCGCCCAGCGTGACGATATCGGCGCCGGCATCGCGCAGGCTCTGATAGTGGTTTTCGATCAGCCCTTTGCCATGGCTGGCGTTTTCGCCATTGACGACAACGAAATCGAAGCCGAATTCGGCCACCAGCCCCGGCAGCCGCTCGGCCACGGCATCCCGGCCGGACCGCCCCATCACATCGCCCAGAAACAGAAATCTCATCCGCGCGAACCAAAGAAGCGGACACCCTGCTCGGTGACAATTACATCCAGGGGCACATCATGGGCATCACGCGGAATATGGGCCAGTTCCTGCGCGGCAAAGGCCAGGCCGACAAGCAGGGGCTTTTTAGGCAACACAGCCAGTGTGCGGTCATAATAGCCGCCGCCATAGCCCAGCCGCGTGCCCTGGTTATCAAAGCCCAGCAGCGGCATGAGCACCACATCGGGAACAGCGCGCGGGGCCAGGTCCGATGGCGCCAGGGTGCCGAAGCCGGCCTCGTAAAGCGGCGCGTCGGCTTCCCAGATGCGCATGTCGAGCGGCTCATCTTGGCCCTGCACGACCGGCAGCACCACCTTTTGTCCGCTATCCATGAGCCGCACCAATATGGGCTGGCAATCCAGCTCATCGCGTATGCGCCAATAACCCGCGATCACATCCTCGGGCGCATAGGCCACCGATTCAAAGAAATTTGCAGCGGCGGCCTTGGCGCCTTCCATACGATTCTCTTGAGAAAGGGCGGCCCTTATGGCATGCGCCTCGGCCCGCAATGCGGCCTTTGCCTCTTCCAATGCCTGGTCCGCCATACGCCCTCGTCGCGAAGCTCAATTCGGTGCCGCCCTGGCCGTGGGACTTGCGATCCCGGGAACCTACATACGTAGGTGGGCGCCGTATGTCCGAGCCCACGGGCCCGGTCAGGGACAGCTCCCTTAGGATCGATTAAGGCCCCGGGGATGTGTGTGTCCTCACGCGCCGGGCAGCGAGATGAGATATAGGCTTTTGTTGGCGCGGCTGCAAAGCGGCAATGCAGCTTTTTCATTCTCGTGATCGATCAGGGCAATGGCGCTGCCGCGTCCAGACTATCGGCCACGCCCTCAAGCGCTTTGGCCGCTTCAACAAGCTTCTGGGCAAACCGCGCTTCGGTATTTTCCAGTTCGGCCGCAATCTCTTGCCCTGCCTGGGTCAATTCGCCGATCTGGGCTTCCAGCGCCTTGATCTTGCGCTCCGCCTCGGACAATTCGTCCAGCACCGCAATGCCGGCCATGACGGTCAGGCGATTGTCGCCGATCTCGCCCACCGCGCCCTTGAGCCCCTCGACCTGAGTGTTGAAGCGCTCCGCCAGCCCGATCAGATGACCCTGCTGCCCCTCTTCACAGGCCATGCGATATTTGCGGCCATTGATCTCGACATTGACCTCGGGCACCTAAGTCTCCGCTTTCTGCAGCACCGAACGCACGGTCTCCATCGCCTCGACCAGCCGGCGCGAGACTTCATGGGCGCTGTCATCCAGCCGCTTGGCCCGGGCCGCCGTCTTATCCAGCTCGGTCGCCAGCCGCGCCCGCTCATGCACGAGGCGCTGGGTATCCACTTCCATGCGCTGTTGACGCTGAAGCCGGCCATTGAGGTCGCGCACACTCGTCGTCAAGCGCGCCAGCACCCGGTCGAACCGGGCATTGGCCGCCACCAGCCCCTCTTCAAGCTCCGTCTCACTCATGGCCGCTACTGCCCTCAAGACGCGACGATTCCAACCCGTCCAGCCTGCCCCAGCGAATGTGGCATTGCAACTGTGTTACAGGCCCAACCCCCCGATTTCCGGCCTTGAGCCGAACGCTTGCGCCCCTTGGTGACATTGACAGGCAAGACGAACCTGTTATGGCTCAACCCCGCCTTTGGGAGGAGGTCGCCCTGCGCCCGCCCCCGACAATTCCTAGCCTTTTTCAAGCGAGCGGTCTTTCCATGACGAACACAGCCCAGCAGAACGATTTGGCCAATGCGATCCGGTCGCTCAGCATGGACGCGGTCGAAAAAGCCAATTCCGGCCACCCCGGCCTGCCCATGGGCTGCGCCGACATCGCCACAGTGCTGTTCACCAAGATCATGAAGTTCGACCCCGCCGATCCCCATTGGGCTGATCGCGACCGCTTCATCCTTTCGGCCGGCCACGGCTCGATGCTGCTCTATTCTTCGCTCTACCTGCTCGGCTATGCCGATATGACCATCGACCAGGTCAAGAATTTCCGCCAGCTCGGTTCCAAGACCGCTGGTCACCCCGAATTCGGCCATGCCACGGGCATTGAAACCACCACCGGCCCGCTCGGCCAGGGTCTGGCCAATTCGGTCGGCTTTGCTGTCGCCGAAGCCAAGCTCGCTGCTGAATTCGGGTCCGACCTTGTCGATCACCACACCTATGTGCTGGCCGGTGACGGCTGCCTGATGGAAGGCATTTCCCAAGAAGCGATCTCGCTCGCTGGCCACCTCAAGCTCAACAAGCTGATCCTGATCTGGGACAACAACAATATCACTATCGACGGCAAGGTCTCCAACGCCGACTCGACCGACCAGATCGCCCGCTTCAAGGCCGTTGGCTGGAACACGATCGAGATCGATGGCCACGACCAGGCCGCAATCGAAAAAGCCCTGCTTGAAGCCAAGGCCTCGACCGATAAGCCGACCCTGATTGCTGCCAAAACCACCATTGGCTTTGGCGCGCCCAAAAAGGCCGGCACCGAAAAAGTCCATGGCGCTCCGCTCGGCGCCGAGGAACTGGCTGGCGCCAAGGCCGCTCTGGGCATCGACTATCCGCCCTTTGAAATCCCCGCCACCATCCTCGATGCCTGGCGCGCCGCCGGCAAGCGCAGCCAGAACCTGCGCGGCGAATGGGAATCGCGTCTCAATGCCTCGGACAAGAAGGCCGAATTCAGCCGCCGCATGATGGGCAAGCTCCCCACCGAATTTGCCTCTGCCATGACCGCCTATAAAAAGAAGCTGGCCGAGGACAAGCCCAAGGTCGCCAGCCGCAAGGCCTCGCAGATGGCGCTCGAGATCATCAACAAGGCCGTGCCCGAAACGCTGGCCGGTTCTGCCGACCTCACCCATTCCAATCTCACCAATACCCCCGAGACCCTGCCCTTCCAGGCCGATAATCGCCTGGGTCGCTACATGATGTATGGCATTCGCGAGCATGAAATGGGCGCGGCCATGAATGGCGTGGCGCTCCATGGTGGCCTCATTCCCTATGGCGGCACCTTCATGGTCTTTACCGACTATGCCCGCCCTGCCATTCGCCTCTCGGCCCTGATGGAACAGCGCGTCATCTATGTCATGACCCATGACTCCATCGGCCTGGGAGAAGATGGCCCGACCCACCAGCCGGTCGAGCATCTCTCGGCCCTGCGCGCCATTCCCAATCTTCTGGTCTTCCGCCCGGCCGATGCCATGGAAACCGCCGAATGCTGGGAACTGGCCATGGAAAGCAAGAAGCATCCATCCATTCTCGCCCTTTCCCGCCAGAACCTGCCCGCTGTTCGCACCGAATATTCAGCCGAGAACAAATCCGCCAAGGGCGCCTACACCCTGGTCGGCCCCGTCGATGCCGATGCAGTGATCTTCGCCACCGGTTCGGAAGTGGCCATCGCCGTCGAGGCCCAGAAGGAACTGACCGAAAAGGGCATTTCCGCGCGCGTTGTTTCGGTGCCCTCCATGGAGCTCTTCGCCAAGCAGTCCGACGCCTATAAGGCCGAGGTGCTGGGTTCGGCCAAGGCCCGCGTGGCCGTGGAAGCCGGCATCGAAATGAGCTGGAACAAGCTCCTGGGCGACAAGGGCCGCTTCGTCGGCATGCACTCGTTCGGTGCCTCGGGTCCCATTGATGCGCTCTATGCCCACTTTGGGATTACGTCCAAGGCCGTTGTTGAAGCCGTCACCGCACAGTTGTAAGAGAGCCCCGCCTCCCTTTCTCCTCCCCTCCCTTTAGGAGCGTAAAAACATGGCAGTTCGCGTCGCCATCAATGGTTTTGGTCGTATCGGCCGCAATGTCCTCCGGGCCATCATCGAGTCGGGTCGCACCGATATCGAAGTGGTGGCCATCAACGATCTCGGCCCAGTCGAAACCAATGCTCACCTGCTGCGCTTCGACAGCGTGCATGGCCGTTTCCCGCACACCGTCAAGGTCGATGGCGACACCATCGACGTCGGTCGCGGCCCCATCAAGGTCACCGCTGTCCGCAATCCCGAAGAGTTGCCGCATGCTGCCATGGGCGTTGATATCGCGCTCGAATGCACCGGCATCTTCACCTCCAAGGAAAAGGCTTCGGCGCATTTGAAGGCCGGCGCCAAGAAGGTGATTATCTCCGCTCCCGGCGATGGCGCCGACAAGACCATCGTTTACGGCATCAATCATGCGTCCCTCACCAAGGACGACGTGGTGATCTCGAACGCCTCGTGCACCACCAACTGCCTGGCCCCGCTGGCCTATGTGCTGCACAAGGAATTCGGCATCGAAAAGGGAATGATGACCACCATCCATTCCTATACCGGTGACCAGCCGACCCTCGACACCATGCACAAGGATCTCTATCGCGGCCGCGCGGCTGCGCTCAGCCAGATCCCGACCTCGACCGGCGCTGCCAAGGCCATCGGCCTGGTCCTCCCCGAGCTGAAGGGCAAGCTCGACGGCGTCTCGATCCGCGTGCCGACCCCCAACGTCTCCTGCGTCGATTTCAAGTTCATCGCCAAGCGCGATGTGACGGCCGAAGAGATCAATGCTGCGGTCAAGAAGTACGCCGACGGCGAACTCAAGGGCGTGCTCGGCTATACCGAGTTCCCCAACGTGTCCATCGACTTCAACCACGACAGCCACTCCTCCACCATGGCTCTGGACCAGACCAAGGTGATGGATGGCAATTTCGTGTCGGTCCTCTCCTGGTACGACAATGAATGGGGCTTCTCCAACCGCATGGCCGACACCGCCGTGGCGCTGGGCAAGACCCTCTGATTGGACTGCAAAACTGACTTGGAAAGGGCGCCCTGCGGGGCGCCCTTTTTATTGCTCCGCCCTATCTTCAACCTCGATGTCACCCCGGCGAAAGTCGGGGCCCATCATGAGATTTCAGGATAATCCCGGCCTGAGCCAGGATGACAGCCGGAGAATGTTGATGCAATGTGCCTCACAGTTGCACACCGGCGGTGACCAATGACCCTCAACCGATCCATCCGCTGGCGCGGCCTGCATCTGCAAACCCTCGAACACTGCCACGTCATTGCCAATGGTCGCGACACGCGCATTCGCGGCACCATTATCGGCCCAGATTTTGGCCTGTTCTATCGGCTCAAGCTCGATGAAAACGGCCATACCCGAACCGTAAAAATCGAGCGAACCGACGGCAAGACACTTGAGCTATTCGCCGATGGCGCTGGCGGCTGGTCAGATGATCGGGCCGAACCCATTTCGGCCCTGCGCGGCTGCATTGATGTCGACATCTGGCCGACGGCCCTGACCAATTCCCTGCCCATCTGGCGACAGGACTGGCAGGACAACCAGCAGGTGTCCTTCGCCATGGCCTGGATTGACGCAACTGACCTCTCGTTCAAGCGCTCCGAGCAGATTTATGCCCGGCTCGATGCCACCCATTTCCGCTACCAGTCCGACAATTTCGAAGCCGTGCTGGATGTCGACGCCGATGGGCTGGTCACGAACTATCCCAGCCTATTCCGCTTGGCAGACTGAGCCGTCAGCGACGCTTGAGCATCACAAGGCCCCACCCCACCAGCATCAGGCTGAGACCTGAGACCACAGTGCGCAGCGCGTTCCAGAATTGCCAGGGTGCCGAATAGGCCGTCCAGACCTGCCCGGCCGTTTCGATATCGACGGGAATAACGACCTGCGCCAGCGCCGCGTTCATTGGGACATTGACCACCATCGTCACGGCAAACGCGCCGAATAGATAGAGAATGCCGGCTGCACCAAATGCAACGGCAGCACGGTGTCGACTGTCCAACCAGGCCAACGCCGCCGCAGCGAGCGCCACAATCGGTGTGCCGAAAAAGGCCGGAGCGAACACAGCGTTTCGCACACTGGCATTCATGGCTTGCATGGCCTCAATCGCAACGCGTGGGTCGGCGGCATCCAACCCCCACATGGTGGAGCAGACCCAGGCGTAGAAGAAGCCAAATATCCCTCCGCTCAACAGCAGGGCCAGAAGCGAGATCGGCAGGATCAGAACGTGCATATTGTCTCGCTTTCTATGCGCCCGGCTGGGCTGAATACAGTTGAAGAAAACAGGCTAGGGCGTGCACACTGCGCTTCGCGAGCACGTCGTCGCTCGGCACGGGCATGGCGCCCGTCACCCGGCGCACCTGCAGATCGCCAATAAGCAGGTTGAAATAGGTGTCGCGCGCCTCCGCAACCGTGTCGAATGAGACTTGCCCCGCCTCTTTGGCGCGCAGCAGCAGCCGGTCCAGTCGCGATGCCACTTCTTCCCGTCCATGGTGTGCCAGAAGCGGGCCAAGTTGCCCGGTTTCGGCGGCATCCACGGCCGCCGCGCGATTAAGGGCAATGGCCCGGTCGCCGGTGAGCATGCCCAAAAGCGCCGGACCGAGCCGTTCGAGACCGGCCAACGGATCGCCCTGCTGCTCCAGCACATTGTCGATCAAGGCGCTAACGCGTGCGGCATTGCCCTCCACCAGGGCCGCAAACAAACCCGGCTTGCTGCCATACCAGCGATAGAGCGTTTCAGTCGAAGCCTTGGCGCGCTTGGCAATGGCCAGCAGGGAGGCCGATTTGTACCCGACCTCGCTCATCACCGCATAAGCGGCATTCTCGATTTCGGCCCGACGTATGCTCTCAGAGTCAGTCATAACGTTGTCCGTAAATTTCTTTACGGCATAGCGTAAACATTTTTACGGATACCGCGTCAACCCCACCCGCGAGTCACGCCGCTGTCACCAAATCGGTCTATTGGCTGCATCCGTCTCGGCAATGGAGCAGCACATGTTCCTCCTCACCAAGCGTATTTCCATGGGCCTGCCCCTGGCATGGCTACTCCTCGGCCTTTTGCACCTGCCCTGGCTGCTCCCGGTTCCTGCTGCCCTCATGCTGGGCTTTCTCACCTGGCGGCATCGCCACATCCTCGCCCAGGTCGGCACAGCGCCCCTCGCCAGCGACGGTTTCGCCAAACATGTCATGGTCGACGATCTGCTGCGCCTGGCCGGGCAGGTTCTGCTCTCGCCTCTGCTCTATCTCCTGGGCGCCAGCTTCGCCGTGACTCCATAACCGCTTGAGCCTCAGATCATTCCGATCCCCTCAAGAGGTACTGCAACAAACTTATCCCCGCCGCCCAGACCTCCCACATACTGCCTCCGTCCCCGCCGACAACACGCGGTACCGACGAAGTGCCGGGCGGGGAGACGGGCTGGTTGGGGTCGCCCAGCCGGATGCGTGTATGCTGACCACCGGCCGCCCAGCTGCGGGGCGGTGACAGGCGGCGATGGATGTTTCGGCGTCCGGGCCAAATGCCTTTCACCGGCCCCAAGGGGATGGGCAACCTCAAAAGGGGGCCGCTCGATGCATGCGTACGAAATCCCGGTCGTGAGAAGCGGCTTTCGCCTCTTCTTTATTTACCAGAGGCGAAAGCCGCTTTTCACCGTGCCAATCCGGAGACGTCAGCGTCGTCCGGCGTCGAACCATGCCTGCGAGAAATTTTCTCTCCCCGCTTCCGCCAAACGTGCCACTCTGCTACCCACGGCAAGACTAGAACTGACCGTGGAGGCAGCATAATGAGCACCGGCTTCAAGACCCTGGATGAACTTGATCTGACGGGGAAGCGCGTGCTCCTCAGGGCCGACCTCAACGTGCCCGTGGCCGATGGCAAGGTCACCGACGCCACCCGCATCGAGCGTCTGGTGCCCACCATCCGCGAAATCGTCAAAAAGGACGCCAAGGTCATCCTGCTCAGCCATTTTGGCCGTCCCAAGGGCAAGGTGAACCCGGAATTTTCGCTCGAACAGGTCTGCTCTGCCGTTGCCGACCAGACGGGTCATCCGGTCGGCTTCGTCGCCACCGATTGGGTCGATGTCAGCGCTGCCAAGGCCGCTATTGACGAAGCGCCCGCCGGCGCAGTGCTGGTGATGGAAAACACCCGCTTCCATCCCGGCGAAGAAGAAAACGATGTCGAACTGGCCAGGCGCATGGCCAGCCTGGGCGACATCTATATCAACGACGCCTTCTCTGCTGCTCATCGGGCCCATGCCTCGACCGAGGCGCTGGCGCATTTGCTGCCGGCAGCTGCAGGCCTTGCCATGCAGGCAGAACTCGAGGCCCTTGAAGCAGGCCTGGGCAAGCCCAAAAAGCCGGTCGTGGCCATTGTCGGCGGCGCCAAGGTCTCCTCCAAGATCGACCTGCTCGAAAATCTCGTCACCAAGGTCGATGGCCTGGTCATCGGTGGCGGCATGGCCAATACGTTCCTGTTTGCCCAGGGTTATGGCGTGGGCAAGTCGCTCTGCGAAAAGGACCTCGCCGATACGGCTCGCCGCATCATGGACAAGGCCGAAAAGTCCAATTGCGCCATTATCCTGCCCATCGACGCGGTTGTCTCCTGGCACTTCAAGGCCAACTCGCCCACCCGCCTCTATGGCGTCGACGCCATCGATCCGGACGGCATGATCCTAGATATCGGCCCCTCCTCCATCGAGCGCATCAACGGTGCCATCGACGATGCCCATACTGTGGTCTGGAACGGCCCCGTCGGCGCCTTCGAGATGGAGCCATTCGACGCCGGCACCGTTGCCATCGCCAAGCACGTCGCCAAGCGCACCCATGACGATCTTCTGGTTTCTGTCGCCGGCGGCGGCGACACTGTCGGCGCCCTGGCCCATGCCGGCGTCAAGGACAAGCTGACCTATGTCTCCACCGCCGGCGGCGCTTTCCTCGAGTGGATGGAAGGCAAGCCCCTGCCGGGGGTGGAAGCGCTGAAAAAGTAACAAAAAAGGCCGGGCAACCCGGCCTTCTTGGTCTTTGCGGCCTTAGAACGTCGCCGTCACCGGGTCCGACCCGATCCGCCCATCGGCGGCATCGAGCCCGGCAATCGCCGCCTTGTCTTCATCGCTCAGCACAAAGTCGAACACGTCGAAATTCTCGACGATCCGGCTCGGCGTCACCGATTTGGGGATCACCACCAGCCCCAGATCGAGATGCCAGCGGATGATCACCTGCGCCGGGCTCTTGCCGTGGCGACTGGCGATTTCCCCGATCACCGGATCGGACAGCACCTGACCCTGTCCCAGCGGGCTCCAGCTCTCGGTCACAACGCCGAGCTTGTCATGCTTGTCGCGCATCACCTTCTGCTGGAAGCGCGGATGCAGCTGGATCTGATTGATCGCAGGGGTCACACCGGTTTCCCGGATCAGGTCGTCGATATAGCTGCCCTCGAAATTCGAGACGCCAATGGACTTCGCCTTGCCCTCTTCCCGAAGACGGATCATTGCCTTCCAAGTCTCGACATATTTGCCCCGGAATGCCGAAGGCCAATGGATCAGATAAAGGTCCACATAGTCCGTACCCAGACGTTTGAGGCTAGCATCCATGGCACGAAGGGTTTCGTCATAGCCCTGATCGTCATTCCACACCTTGGTCGTCAGGAAGATATCCCCGCGATCTACGCCTGAGGCTACAATGCCCTTACCGACGCCTTCTTCATTTTGGTAGACAGCGGCGGTGTCGATATGCCGGTAGCCGGTTTTGAGAGCCGTGCTGACCGCCTCGACCGCCACGTCGTTCGGGGTCTGCCAGACGCCCAGACCCAGTTGCGGGATCGAACGGCCGTCATTGAAGCTCACGTGGGGTTGCGTGCTCATCTGTCTGTCCTGACTTTTTTGGATATGGGCGCACGGGGCACCGCGGGAGAGATCGTCAACTTACGATGATGCTCCTCAATCGCCAACCCCCGCCGGGGTTCCACGTCCGTCTTCCATACAAGATTAGCCTTTCGTCGCATATCCGGAGGTCTAATCGAAACCGGCGTAACGAAAGTCTAATCTTGGGGCCAGTCAATATTCGAGGTTTCTCTCCATGACCAAGTCGCTCAATGCCATTGCCCAGAAGCTGATGACCCCCGGCATGGGCATCCTGGCCGCCGATGAATCCGAAGGCACCATTGGCAAGCGCTTTGCCAAGATCAACCTGCCCAACACGCTCGATCTCCGGCGCGATTATCGCGAAATGCTTTTTGGCGCCACCGAGGCGATGAAATCCTACATTTCCGGCGTCATCCTCACCGAAGAAACCCTCAAGCAGGAAGCCGCCGACGGCACGCCCTTCCGCGCCACCCTGGCCGATGCCGACGTCATTCCCGGCATCAAGGTTGATCGTGGCGCCTTCCCTATGCCCGGCGAAAGCGGCGAGAAGATTACCGAAGGCCTCGACGGCCTCAGGCAGCGCCTGGCCCATTATGCCGAGCTGGGCGCCGGCTTTGCCAAATGGCGCGCCGTCATCACCATCAACGACATCGCCCCCACCCGCAACAATATCCGCGCCAATGCCCATGTGCTGGCCCGCTATGCCATGCTCTGCCAGGAGGCTGGCATCGTGCCAATTGTCGAGCCCGAAGTGGTTGGCGATGGTGAACCGGGCAATCACTCCATGGAGCGCTGCGCCCAGGTCACCGGCGATGTGCTCGAAAATGTCTTCAAGGAACTGCGTCTGGCCGGTGTCGATCTGGCCGGCATGTTGTTGAAGCCCAACATGATCCTGCCCGGCATCAACTCCCGCGAGCGCCCCGGCATCGAAGAAGTTGCTCGCCGCACGGTCGATGTCCTTAAGGAACATGTCCCTGCCGCCGTGCCCGGGATCGCCTTCCTTTCGGGCGGTCAGACCGACGAGGAAGCCACGGCCCACCTCTCAGCCATGAACCGGATGCCTGGCAAGCCCTGGCCCATGACCTTCTCTTATGGCCGCGCCCTGCAAAATGTCGCCCTGCGCACCTGGGCCGGTCGACGGGAGAATTTTACATCGGCGCGCGAGGCTTTTGCGCACCGCGCCCATATGAACTCGCTCGCCGCTATCGGCGAATGGACCAACGATCTGGATCGGGCCGCCTGATCCCTACCGTCTCACCGCGGACCCAACGTCGCGGCTGGCGCGCGCTTCCTCCCGGGGCGCGCGCATCTTTATCCCCGCCGGCGTGCCATTGCCTAAAATGGGGTCAATCCCCTATTGAGGCATGTCCCTTTCTTGCCAAAATGGCTCAATAGGGAACGACGCGTCACTTTCCGGGAACATCATGGCTCCGCAGCTCTACCTCATCACGCCGGAAAATCCGCCATCCGAGCAGTTCCCGCGCCAGCTTATGAGCGTCCTGTCCGGCCCCGAAATCGCCGCGCTCCTGATCCGGCGCGGTTCGCTGGACGAACAGGGTTATACTGACCTGTCCGCACGCCTCATTCAGATCGGCCAGGCCGCCGGCGCCGCCGTCCTGCTTGAGGACGACGTGGATCTGGCGCGGAGACTCGGCGCCGATGGCGTGCATGTGACCGGCGGCGGTATCAAGGCCATTCGCGCCGCGATCGGCGCACTCAAGCCCGACGGCATTGTCGGCGTGGGCAATATCCGCTCCCGGCATGACGCCATGAGCTTTGGCGAACTGGATGTCGACTATGTCATGTTCGGCCCGCTGAGCGGTCCCGCTGATCCTGGCGCCGCCGACTTGGCGAGCTGGTGGGCGGAGACGTTCGAAGTGCCTGCCATCTATGCCGACCCCGCAATCGAGGCGGCGGCGCTCGATACCACCGGCGCCGAATTCGTCGCCCTATCCGACTGCATCTGGGCGGCAGACGATCCAGCCGCAGCCCTTCTGGCATTCGACAAGGCCGCCAGGGCAGCCGCATGAAACGCCTGCGCCCCCTTTTGATCCTGTGTCTTGCGGCCCTGGCCGCGCCTGTTTTGGCACAGGGCAATGCTGCCGAGCAGATCAGCGACAATGTTTTCGGCCCCCGGCATCCCACCGATTATGCCTATGGCGCCTTTCAACGCGGCTATTTCCTGACGGCCCTGGAACTGGCCCTGCCTCGCGCAGAGCAGGGCGACGCAGCAGCGCAAACGCTGATTGCCGAAATTTACGCGCGCGGTCTTGGCGTGGCGCAAAGCGCCGAACGCGCCGCGGGCTGGTATCAGCTCGCCGCCAATAATGGCGATCGCCTCGCCGCCTTCGAATTGGGCATGCTCTATCAGGATGGTGTGGGCGTACCGCGCAACCGCCAGCGCGCCGCGGAACTCTTCAGGACCGCGGCAGAGGCCGGCTATATCCCGGCCAAATACAATCTGGCCCTGCTGCACGTGGAAGGCGTCTATGTCGACCCCAGCCTCACCACCGCCGCGTCCTTAATGAAAGAAGCAGCCGACGCCGAACTGCCAGAGGCGCTCTATGACTATGGCGCCATGCTGCTCGAAGGCGCTGGCCTGGCGCCGAACATCGAACTGGGCGCCGACTATATCCGGCGTGCCGCAGAAGCCGGTCTTGCCGATGCTCAGGTCGACTACGCCACCTTGCTCTATCTGGGTCAGGGGGTGGAGCAGGACATCGCCGCAGCCGCAAAATGGTACGGAATTGCCGCTGAAGCAGGCAATGTCGTCGCTCAAAATCGCTATGCCAAGCTGCTCGCGGTCGGCGAGGGCGTGACGCTCGATCTCGAGGAAGCCGCCATGTGGAGGGCTTTGGCGCGGCGCCAGGGCCTGACCGATCCCGATCTGGATCGTCTGCTGGTCTCCATACCACCCGATGCGCTGGCCAGCGCCGAGGAGCGGGCCCGCTTCTGGCCGTCCACCCCGTTGACTATCGAGACGATCGCCACCATTCCCACTGTCGACGGCCCGGTCCTGCCCAGCCCGACCGATGCCGACAATGCGCCGAGCCAGGTGGTCGATCCCAATCCCGACGCGCCGCCAGCCGGCACGGGCGAAAGCGATCCTGACACGCAAGGCCCTTGAACCATATCCTGTTCTGGGGCAATAAGCCCGCCACACTTCAATCCAGCGGCAGGACCCTGTGGTCCCCTGGCCGGCCGGCAGACCAAATCTGCCCGCCCCGACCACCGCATGAGCCCGCGAGCAAAACCTCATGGCCCGTTCCGCCCTTCTCAACGTCATGGTCAGCGCCGCCATCAAGGCCGGCAAATCGCTGGCGCGCGATTTCAACGAGGTCGAAAATCTCCAGGTTTCCCGCAAGGGCCCGGCCGATTTCGTCTCCAAAGCCGACCTGCGCGCCGAACAGATTGTCTATGACGAATTGCGCAAAGCTCGCCCCACCTATGCTTTCCTGATGGAAGAAGGCGGCGAGGTGGCCGGCACGGATGGCCAGCATACCTGGATCATCGACCCACTCGACGGCACCACCAATTTCCTCCACGGCATTCCACTCTTTGCCGTCGCCATAGCCCTGCAGCGCGGCGGGGATATCGTCGCCTCGGTCATCTACAATCCCATCATGGATGAGCTCTTTACCGCCGAAAAGGGCGGTGGCGCCTGGCTGGCCGACCATAAGCGCCTGCGCGTTGCCGGTCGCCGGCACCTGTCCGACGCCGTGGTCTCCACCGGCATCAAGACCCAGGGCACCAGCAACGACACCCTGCAGCTTCGCCAATTGGCCAGCGTCAATCCGGCTGTGGCCGGCATCCGCCGCGGCGGCTCGATCTCCATCGACATGGCCTGGCTGGCCGCTGGCCGTTTCGACGCCCTCTGGGAAGCGGGCCTCCAACCCTGGGACGTGGCGCCGGGCCTGCTCATGGTCAGGGAGGCAGGTGGCCTGGTGACCGATCTTGCCGGCCAGCCAGGCTCGGTCTGGAACGGACAGATCGTGGCCGGTAACGAGACTTTGCAGGGCGTATTGCTCAAGACATTGCGGACCATTCAGTAGCGCTGCCGTATTCCCGTCATAGCATCCCGTTAACCTTTTTAATTGTCACGCCTTTCTCCCGCCTCTAGACTCAGAGGCGGTTGATTTGCGCGCGCGAGGGGCAAGGTTCGGCAAAGATGACGCAGACTTACGATCCCTATCACCTCGCCAGTCCGACGGTTTACCTCGTCAAAATCGTGATCTTCCTGGTGCTGGTGGGATTGGTCGCCGCCATCCTGATCACCAACATCGTCAGCTTCTTCTGGGCGAACCCCTTCATCAATTCGATGATTTTCTTCGCCCTCTTCGTCGGCATATTCCTCAGCTTCCGCCAGATTTTCCGGCTGTTTCCGGAAGTCAAATGGGTCAATTCCCTGCAGGACGGCAATGTCACCACCACCCGCCCGCCCGTGCTTTTGGCGCCGGTAGCCGGTATTTTGCGCGAACGCATTGGCGAGGCGGTCATTACCCCCGCTTCGATGCGCTCCATTCTCGATTCAGTGGGCAACCGGCTCGACGAAGCCAAGGACACCTCGCGCTATCTGACCGGCCTGCTGGTCTTTCTGGGCTTGATGGGCACCTTTTACGGCCTGCTCGAAACCGTGGGTTCGGTGGCCGGGGTCATCAATGCGCTCGATGTCACCTCGGCCGATAGCGGGGCCCTGTTTGCCAATCTCAAGGAAGGGCTCGCCGCGCCGCTGGGCGGCATGGGCACCGCCTTCTCGTCCTCGCTGTTCGGCCTGGCCGGATCGCTGATCCTGGGCTTTCTCGATCTGCAGACCAGCCAGGCGCAAAACGCTTTCTATACCGATCTCGAGGACTGGATGACCTCGATGACCGAGCTCGACCATCCGGTCACCGCCATGCAGGCCAATTCCATGGGTGTCGCCGGCGCCGACATGCAGGCCATGATCGAGCGCATGGGCGCCAGCATGCAGAACCAGAACTCCTCGCAAAATGCCATTCGCGCCATGGCCGAACTGGCGCGCGGCATCGATGGCTTGGTCAAGCATATCCGTACCGAGCAGGAAGACTTGCGCCGCTATATCACCGAGCAGGGCGAAACCAACCAGAAGCTGCGTGACCTGATCCAGGCCATGCTCGACGAAGCCGATAACGAGCGCCGGAACTAGAACATGCCCGCAGCGCGCGCCCGCCGCAGACAGGAAGCCAATTACTGGCCCGGCTTTGTCGACGCGCTGTCGAGCCTCCTGCTCGTCATCATCTTCATGCTGTCCCTGTTCATGCTGACCCAGTTCTTCCTGGGCCAGGAAATCCAAGGCCGTGACACGGCATTGGCCCGGCTCAATAGCCAGATCGCCGAACTAACCGAATTGCTGCAGCTCGAACGCACTAATTCCGACGACCTCAACGCCCAATTGGCTACACTCACCGCCACCCTGGCCGGAGCCCAATCGGAAAACGATGCGCTGACCAGCCAATTGGCCGGTATCGATAGCGGGCTCGACGAACGCGACAACACGATTGCTGGGCTCCAATCGGATCTGCTAGCCGCCGAAAAGCTCTCTGATGAGGCCAATGCCCAAGTCGCCTTGCTCAACCAGCAATTGGCGGCGCTCAGAACCCAGATCGGTGCGCTCGAGGCCGCCCTCGAGGCCTCCGAGGCCCGCGACGCTGAATCGCGCACCCAGATCGCCGATCTCGGTCGCCGCCTCAACCTGGCGCTGGCCCAGCGCGTGCAGGACCTGGCCCGGTATCGGTCCGACTTCTTTGGCCGGCTGCGCGAAATCCTCGAAGACCGCGCCGATGTCACTGTGGTCGGTGACCGCTTCGTCTTCCAGTCCGAAGTGCTGTTCGATCCCGGACAGGCGGATGTGAACGCCGCAGCCCTGCCCCAGCTCGATTCACTTGCCGAGGCGATCCTGCAGCTCGAAACCGAGATTCCGACCGACATCAATTGGGTGTTGCGCATTGATGGCCACACCGATAGCCGCCCCATTTCCAATGCCCGCTTCCCCTCCAACTGGGAACTCTCGGCCGCCCGCGCCATTTCGGTGGCCCAATATCTGGTCTCGCGCGGCGTCTCGCCCAATCGCTTGGTCGCGGCGGGCTTTGGCGAATTCACCCCGCTCGACCCTGCCGAAAACGAAGAAGCCTATCGCCGCAACCGCCGCATCGAATTCAAGCTTACCGAAGGTTAGCGACATTGCGGGCAACACGCCAAGCCGCCCAACCGATCAGCCCCGGGTATGACCCAGGCAGATGAAGACCACCAACAGCGCCACGTCCTCTTTAACCCTAATGCCCGATCCAGCGTCCCCTGTTGCGCCACGGCAACGTCACAAAAAAGCCAGGATTTCCGCCACATCCGCGCCCCATTAGCTGGTGATTAACCAGTCTGGCACACCCGGTTTTAAGATTAAGCGCGGTAAATGCTGCCCTTAAGATTTTAGCTTTCTCTCGTAGGAGCCCGCCTTGGCCATCCCCACCCCCATCAATACCGCCCTGCGCGCTGCAGCCATGATGCTGTTCGTCGTCGTCATCGCCGCCTGTTCGCGCAGCGCCACCGACAATGTCGGCCTGACCGGCGTCGGCAATACCGGCGCCGGTGCGCCGGGCAGCCAGCAGGAATTCATCGTCACCGTGGGTGATCGTGTGTTCTTTGAAACCGATTCCAGCTCGCTGACCAGCGAAGCCATGGCCACGCTCGACAAGCAGGCCCAGTGGCTCAACCAATATGCCAATTACCGCATCATGATCGAAGGCCATGCCGACGAACGCGGCACCCGCGAATACAATATCGCCCTGGGTGCCCGTCGCGCCTCGGTGGTGGTGAACTATCTGGTGAGCCGCGGCGTCAATGCCCAGCGCATTACCAGCCAGTCTTTCGGCAAGGAGCGCCCGGTGGCGATCTGTAACGACATTTCCTGCTGGAGCCAGAACCGCCGCGCCGTCACGGTCGTGCAGTAAGAAAAAGCGGCTTTCCGCCGGATCGGGGAGCCTTCGAGATCCAGTGAAAACTGGAGGCAAGAGTGCCCGGTGCCAAAATTTGGCCCGGGCGCTTTCTTTTGACCAAAATTGCTCTTTATCCGCGGACGCATAAATCCCATCTTGGCCGGCATTGACAGCATTTCGGAGGCAGGCGTGACGCTTAGGAATTTGACGAAACTGGGCCGTGCGGCGCTATGCGCGCTGGGCGTCGGCCTCTGCGCTCCTGCGGCGCAGGCACAGACCGTACTGCCTCCGGGCGAATTGAGCGGCCTCAGCTTCAACAATGATGGCGGCCGCATTCTTGTTGCGCAGGCGGACAATGCCCAGCTTCTGGTGCGGGTGCAGCAGCTTGAAGAGCAGATCCGCGTGCTCAATGGCCAGGTGGACGGCCTGACCTTCCAGCTCACCCAGCTTCAGGAAATTCTCAACCGCCTGCAGGAAGACAGCGAATTCCGCTTCCAGGCGCTGGAAGGCGGTGGCCCGGGAAACGGTGATGCGGCAACCGGTGCAGGCGGCGCGACGCAGCCTGAGGCGTTGCCGCAAAACCCAGCCACAAACGAAATGGACGTTCCCCTGACCGACATTCCCGAGCAGGGCGTGCAGCCCCTGCCCGGCGAAATCGAGTTCGACCCGACCTTTGACGATGGATCGGTGCCCATGGACGATCTGGGCGCCTCCGGCGATCCGCTGGTCGGCACCGGACAGGCCGGCGGGCTGGACCTGATTACCGGCCAGCCGCTGGATCTCAACTATGATCCCGCTGCCAGCCAGACCGGCAATCCGGATGCCGATGCGCAATTCCGCGCCGGCTACGAGGCCATGCTTTCGGGCGATTACGAATTTGCCGAACAGCAATTCGGCCAGTTCATCGAGCTCTATCCGGACAACCCGCAGGTGGTCGATGCCGGCAATTGGCTGGGCGAATCCATGCTGGCCCGCGGCGCTTATGCCGAGGCCGCCGATGCATTGGTCGATGCCTATCAGAAAGACCCCAACCACGAACGGGCGCCCGACATTCTGCTCAAGCTAGGCGTTTCGCTGGCCGGAGTGGGTGAGCGGGAAACCGCCTGCCGGACCTTCAACGAGGTCTCGACCCGCTATCCCGACACCATTCCGGCATTCCAGGCCCGGCTGGCCGAGGAAAAGGCAAAGGCTGAATGTCCACCGGCCTAACGCCCGATCTGGGCGATCCGGAGGTGCTGGCGCGGCTCTTTGCGCCAGCGGCAAACCACCCGGCAATCGGCTTGGCCGTGTCCGGCGGACCGGATAGCCTGGCCCTGATGCTGCTGGCCCAGCGCTGGGCCAGCGCCCTGGCCGGGCCGCCGCGGCTGATCGTCTATGCCATGGACCATCAGCTCCGGCCTGAAGCGGCTGAGGAAGTGGCCATGGTGCTGCGCGAGGCCGAAGCTTTGGGATTGTTCGCACATGGCCTGGCCTGGACCGGCGAAAAACCGCAGTCAGGCTTGCAGGAAGCCGCGCGGCAAGCGCGCTACCGGATCATTGGCCAAGCCATGAAGGCCGACGGCGCCACGCTGCTGCTCACCGCCCATCACCGCGCCGACCAGGCCGAAACCGTGCTGATGCGGCTGGCCCATGGCAGCGGTATCGAGGGCCTCAAGGGCATGACGCCGATGAGCCGCGTCGAGGGCGTGGCCGTGTTCCGGCCCCTGCTCGATGTCGAGCCGGCCAGCCTGGCGTTGGTGGTGCAGGAAGCCGGCCTCAACCCGATCCAGGACCCGTCCAATACCGATCTCAGCTATGAGCGCGTACGCTGGCGTAAGCGATTGCCGCTGCTGGCCGAGGATGGCCTCGACAGCGCCGCGCTCTCCCGTTTTGCCGCCCGGATGGCCGAGGCCGACCTCGCCCTCAACCAGATGGCCGACGCCGCCTTTGCCGAATTGGTGAGCCTTGACGGCTTTGGTGCCGCCAGCGTGCCGCAAGCCGCCTTTCAGGCGCTGAGCCCGGCCATTGGCCGACGGGTTTTGGCACGTACCCTCAACATTGTGGGCGGCCGGCAAAAGCCGCGCGCCCTGGGCCAGGTCGAAAAGCTCTACGACCAGATCGCGGCGGGCAACCTGCCCAGGGCCGCGACCTTGCTGGGTGCCGTGGTGCGATTGAAGGCAGAGGCCCTGACTGTGTCGCGCGAACCGGGCCGGGCCCTGCCCGAGCCTTGCGCGCTCGGTCCGCATGAGAAGCTGGTCTGGGACCAGCGCTTTCTCATCACCAATGTTTCGGACACCGCGGGCCTCGTCGCCGGCGCCACTGACTTCATGCCCCGCCACCGGCTGGAAAATTTTCTCGGCTTCAAGGTGACGACGCCCGCCGAAGCCATCCGCACCGCGCCCCTGGTGCGCGACGGCAACGGAGACATTCTCGCCCTTGGCGGCTGGTCCTTCGACGAACGGATCAAGGTGGAATTGCTGATCGACTGACCGGACGGATCGATCCGGCGGCATCACCCCACCCTTGATCCCCCGCCATGGCGGGGGATCAAGGGTGGCGGTTCAAATCTGGTGCACTTCGCCCAGGGCCACGACCGGCCCGGTCGCCTTACCTTCTGGCGCCCCGCCCTTGGGTTCGAGCGTAACGGCCAGTACCGAGCCTTCGCCCCAGCCAGCCTGGACCTCCTCGCTCAGTTCCACCACCGAGCGCCTATTGACCGGGATAACACCCATGGAAATGGGATCCCGGCCACCCTGGATGGCCCAGAGTTCGAGATCGCGATCTGAGGGGACCTCACCCGAAAGGGCCGTCAGCCGCACCGCGCCGGAGCCGTCATAAAGCGCCAGGAACCGCACATCGCTGCCCTCGGCCGCGAGCGCGGCGACGAGCTGGGTCGTCAGGCTGGTCACATCTGGTGCTGGCCGCATGAGGTTGAGCCCGATGGCAGCGACGGCAACCGCCAAGGCGCCGGCGGCGACGCTGCGCCAAAGGACCAGGCTGTTCCAAAAGGATGGCCTATCTGCGGGCCCAAACAAGCGTGCCTCGATCCTGGCAAAGGCATGGGCGGGCGCGGCCACTGCGGCAAATTCGCCATCCAGCGCCGCAAAGCGGGTCGCCCAGAAATCCCGCTCTGCCTGCAGGCCGGGATCGGCGGCGATCAGCGCCTCGACACGCGCATGCTCGGCCGGCCCGAGCAGGCCCAGGACATATTCGGCCACCAGCGCGCCCCGCGCCGTGCCGCCAATATCGTCTCCTGCGCTCATGCCGTCAGACACTCTCTGAGTTTGATCAGGCTGCGGCGCAGCCAGGTTCGCATTGTGTTGAGCGGCACCGAGAAACGCTGCGCCAGCTCGTCATAACTATAGCCATCGAGGTAAGCGCCGCGCACGGCCTCGGCTCTGTCCGGCTCCAGGGTCGCCAGGCAGGTCTCGATCCTTTGTCCATCCTCGCTGGACTGTGCCAGTCGTTCCGGGCTCGGTCCGGTATCGGCAATCTCCATGGCCGCATCCAGACCGTCGCCGGCTGGCCGGCGCGCCCGGACCATGTCGAGCGCATGATTACGTGCGATGGCCACCAGCCAGCTGATGGGCGAATATTGCCCATCTACATAACGGTCGGATCGCTGCCAGATCTTGATATAGACCTCCTGTATCGCCTCTTCGGCCTCGGCCCTGTTTTTCAAGATACGCAGCACCACGCCGAACAGTTTCGCGCTGGTGCGTTGATAGAGAGCGCGGAATGCCAGCCGGTCGCGCAGCGCACAGCGCGCGATCAAATCCGCAATCTCGGCGGTTCCGGATTGTTGTGGCATGGGCTCTGGCCCTCCCGTCCATGAGGCCGTGCCGCGGCCTTTCACGATATTACGCAGGCATGGGACAAATGGATCACCGCTCTTCAAAAAAGCTAGGCAAGGGCGTTTCATAGGAACGCGAAATCGACTAGACCCATTTGCCGAGACGACAAGGCCTTGCCAGGGAGCCATAGCCCACCATGACCGACCATGCCCCCGACACCGACCGCTTCAGCCATGATGCGGGTATCCTGGCGCAGGCCCTGCCCTATATGCAGCGCTATGAGGGCAAGACCGTCGTGGTCAAATATGGCGGCCATGCCATGGGCGACCTCAAGCTCGGCCAGGCCTTTGCCCGCGATATCGCGCTTCTAAAGCAATCCAAGGTCAATCCGATCGTGGTGCATGGCGGCGGGCCGCAGATCGCCTCAATGCTCAAAAATCTCGGCATCGAATCCAAATTCGAGGGCGGGCTGCGCGTCACTGACCAACGCACCATGGAAGTGGTCGAAATGGTTCTGGCCGGCTCGATCAACAAGGAAATCGTCGCCCTGATCAATGCCGAGGGCGAATGGGCCATCGGCCTCTGCGGCAAGGACGGCAATATGGTTTTCGCCAAAAAGGCGGAAAAGACCATCAAGGATCCCGGCTCCAATATCGAGCGCGTACTCGATCTCGGTTTTGTCGGTGAACCTGTCGAGGTGGACCGGACGCTGCTCGACCTTCTGGCCCGCTCCGAGCTGATCCCGGTGATCGCACCGGTGGCGCCGGGGCGCGACGGCAATACCTACAATATCAATGCCGATACCTTTGCCGGCGCTATTGCCGGCTCGCTCGGCGCCAAGCGTCTCCTGTTCCTCACCGATGTGCCCGGCGTGCTCGACAAGGATGGCAAGCTCATTCCCGAATTGACCGTGCGCGACGCCAAGGCGCTGATCGCCGACGGCACCATTTCGGGCGGCATGATCCCCAAGGTCGAAACCTGCCTCGAAGCGCTCGACAATGGCGTGGAAGGCGTGGTGATCCTCAATGGCAAGCAGCCCCATGTGGTGCTGGTGGAACTGTTCACCGAATTCGGCGCCGGCACATTGATCGTGCGCTGACCGTCTTTCAGGCGCGCGCGGTGCCGCGCGCCTCCAACTCGGCCGCGGCCTTCTCCTGCACCGCCATGGCAGCGGCCACGACCCTTTGCATCACCTTCAATTCGTCCAGTGTAAACTGGTCGAGCATGGCCGCGCCCGCCTCGGCCATCGGGGCATAAACGTCCCGCGCCAACGCCAGGGCAGCCGCATCGGCGACCACCATGACCTTGCGCCGATCGGCCGGGTCAGCTTGTCGCCGTACAAAACTGCGCCGCTCGAGGCGATCCAATAGGGTCGTCACGGCCGCCGGGGTCAACTGGATTTCCCGCGCAATGGCACTGGCGGTCTGCGGACCGTTCATCAGAAAACTCAGGCACAGCCGTTCTGACGCTGACAGCGCGTAAATGCGCCCGACCAGCTCGTCGAATTTCTGTGTCTGATCCTGCCAACGCATGATCGCCAGACCCAGATCGGCGATCAGGCTTTGCTTCGGGCTTGACATTTTAACTCCACAATCTAATTGTTAGATTATCTAATAATAAGTTGGACTGCATGAATGTCGCTTATGACCACAGCACCCGCAACCCCCAAATCGCAACCATCCATTGCCATTTGCGGCGGCGGCATCGGCGGATTGGCCACCGCCCTGGCCCTCCGGAACAAGGGGTTCCGCGCCACGGTTTTCGAGCGATCGGATGCCGATAGGCTTCGCAGTGAAGGCCTGTTCCTGACGCTGGCGCCCAATGGCATCAATGCCTTGCGCGCGCTGGGACTGGCCGAGGCAGTTCTGGCCACCGGACTCCAGACCAAGGGCCTGGCTGTCTATAATGAACGCGGCCGGCTGCTGACCATTGTCGACTATGCCAGCCACGCCCAGACCTTCGGCGCGGCCTCCGTCACCATTCAGCGCGGCGCCCTGGCAGGCATCCTGCTCGATACGGCAATCAAGGCGGGTATCGAAGTCCGCGATGCGACGGCAGTCGAAACGGTCCGCGAAACTGAGAATGGCGTCGAACTGGTTGCCGGGAGCAAGACCGAGCATTTCGATATCGTCCTGGCCTGCGACGGCATCCGCTCGCGCATCCGCCAGCAGATTTTCCCCGATCTCCCCCAACCCGCCTATACCGGGCAGATCGGCACCGGCGGGATCACCGACGAACCTCGGATTGCCCCGACCGATGGGCTTATGCGCATGACATTCGGGCGCAAAGCCTTCTTTGGCTATATCAAGGCGCCGGGGCAACCTGTCCATTGGTTCAACAATTACCCCGCCCCTGAAAACGCCACCGGCCCGGTAGAGGACGCGGCGCAGTTCGGCGCCAAGCTCCGCGACATGCATGCCGACGATCCTCTGGACAATCTGGCCATCTTGGATGCCGCCGGCCCCGTCGCCCGCAGCTACCCGGTCTATGACATGCCGGCATTGGCACGCTGGCACACCGACCATGTCCTGCTCATGGGCGACGCCGCCCACGCCGTCGCCCCGCATTCGGGGCAAGGCGCCTCAATGGCCATAGAGGATGCTGTAGTTCTTGCCGCTTGCCTCGCCGCGGAAGCCCGGGTGACCGATGCCTTTGACCGATTTGTGCACCTGCGGCGCGACCGGGTGGCCAAGGCGATACAGCTGGGCCGCGCGACGGGCTCGCAAAAGCTCGCACAGGGCTGGCTGCAGCTCAAAATCCGCGATCTGATCCTGCCCATCGTCATGCCGATGGCCGCCCGAATGCAAAGCGCCCTGTTTGCCTTTCGCATTGACCAGGACCCGCTCGCCATGCCCCGCCAATAAACGAAAGGCCGCCCATTGGGCGGCCTTTGCTTTATGCTTCCGCTGCAACAACCGGCGCAGGCCGTCCCTGTGGTTGTCCGCTCGACCCCTTGAAGAAGAAGGCCAGCACCAGCACCAGGCCGAACGAGACCACCTGATACCAAAGCGCCAAGGCCGCAGCGTCGGCAAAAGCGGCATGCGGGCCCGCGCCAGCGGCAAAGGAATTGCGCAGATGGGTGAAGAAGATTTCCCCAATCAGGGCGATACCCAAAGCGCCGCCCACCTGCTGGAACGCCTGGAGCGCGCCGGAGCCCGCACCCGCATCACGCGGCGGCACGCTACGCAACACCAATTGGAACAGCGAGGAAAAGCCCAGGCCCAGCCCGATGCCGGCGATCAGCAGCGGCGGCAGGAACCACCATTGGACGATCGTATCGGTCACGCCCGCGACGATGAAGTGCAGCCAGGCAATACCCACGGTCAAAAGGGCACCGGCACCGGCCAGGCGGCTGCGCAGATAGTGCGAGCCAAAGCGCCCGGCAATGGCCGAGGCGATCAGCACGCCCACCGAAAAGGGCGTATTGGTCAGACCCGACTGCAGCGGGGAGAAGCCGAAGCCAGCCTGCAGCAGCAATGAAATCACCATGAACATGCCCGGAATGCCCGAGGCAAAGACGGTGACCACAAAGGCACCGAACATGAAGTCCTTGCTGCGCAGCAGATCATAGTTGAGCAATTGCGGCTCGCCGGCAGCAGCGCGACGGCCCTGCCAGACATAGAAGATCGCCAGCATGACAAGACCAAAGGCGATCGTGCCGAAGGCCCAGAGCGGCCAGCCATAGGCGCGACCCTCCACGATGGGGAAGACCACGGCCACGATGCCCACGCCGAAAAAGCCGATGCCCACATAGTCATTCTTGAGATCGGGATGGCCCGGCAAGCGCGCGATAAGGAACCAGCCAGCAATGATCGCACCGATGCCGATGGGAACATTGACAAGAAAGATCGGCTGCCAGTCCAGCCCGAACAGATGCGCGTCGATCAACAACCCGCCCAGGATCGGACCGCACACGGCGGCGAGCCCGGCCGACAGACCGAACAGCGAGAAGGCCTGCCCCCGTTCATGCGGCGGGAAGGTCACGGTGGCAATAGCGAGCACCTGCGGCGTCATCATTGCCCCACCCAGACCCTGCAGCACGCGGGCGGCAATCAGCATCTCGATGGATGGTGCCATCCCGCAAAGCGCTGAGGCGACGGTAAAGGCAGCCACGCCGATCAGGAACATGTGGGTGCGGCCCACAATATCGCCCAGTCGTCCGAAGGGCAGCAGGCCAAGAGCAAAGGCCAGCACATAGGCGGCGATCACCCATTCGATCTGGCTATCGGTAGCGCCAAGATTTTCGCGCATGGATGGCAACGCCACGTTGACGATGGTGACGTCGATCAGATTCATGAAATTGGCGATCAGCAGGATCGCCAGGGAGAGCCAGCGGCGCGGATCCGGCGGCGCCTCGGCATGAGATGCAGACATGATTAGTCCCCTTTACTGACGGGCGCGACAAAGGCCCGCTCAAGCTCTGAAAACACCGCTTCGATTTCCGCGCGGCTTGGTTCTGCGGCACGCCAACTGGCCACTGTGCCTAAAAAGATCTGGGCAGCAGCCGCAGGATCGAGATCTGAACGCAAGGTTCCGTCCTTCGCCCCGATTGCAAAAACGTCGGCAAGCATGGTCTTCCAATAGCCGGTCATCGGTCGGATAATGTCAGCAATGGACGGGTCGCGGCGTGACCGCTCGATAAGCTCGGCCATGATGCTGAGCCGATCAGGCGCGTCGATCATGGACTCGACGACGTCCTCGATCTCCATGCGCAGCAATTGTTGCCCGGTCTTGCCATCGCGCGGCCTGCGATTGCCTTGATCCTTGAATTCCTGCTTAAGGCTCTGCGCGACCAGTGCAACCAAAGCTTCTTTGCTCGGCACGTGATAATGCAGAGTCGCAATATTAATGCCGACACGCGCTGCAATATCGCGCGTCCGCAGGCCTTCGAGCCCTCTTTCAACAATCAGAGCCCGGGCCGCTTTGGCGATCGCCAAACGGCGTTCGTCGCCACTCTCGCGCTTTTGACAATCAACTTTCATGGCCGCCTCTTTACGCCCATAGATAACCACAATCAATCACTTGATTGAGAAATATCAGATATGCGTTTTCTGCCCATATTTGAGCACAGGGACGCTGCAGGCCCTGACCATTCGGGAGTGGCCTGGACCGTCGAGACAAATAATTCTTCGCAAAGCGGCGCGCGTCGCGGCGCTCTGCGAAGAGTTGCAACGGCTAACGGCGCGTGAGTTCGATGACCGGAATGACCTCGCGCGAGGTTTTTTGCTCATAGTCGGCAAATTGGGGGAAGCGCCGGGCTTGCTCGGCATAGATTGCCGCCCGGTCCTCACCTTCAAGCACACGCGCGCGCACCGGAATGCGCGTGATCGTGTCGCCATCGCCCACTTCGATCTCGACATCGGGATTGGCAAGCAGATTATGGTACCAGGCCGGATTGTTCGGGCCGCCGGCATAGGAGGCAAAGATATACCAGGGACCGTCGCCATCCTTCTGATACATCAGGGGCTGCAATCGCTCCTCTCCGCTCTTGGCGCCGATACTATGCAGCAGCAGAACGGGCGCATTGGCAAAATACCCGCCGGGTTTGCCGCCATTGGCCTTGAAATCGGCAATAACAGTCGCGTTGAAATCGTTCATCTCTATCATCCGCCTCTCAAATCTTGCCCCGGGCCTATTCCCGGACCAGAAAGACAAGGTGGGACATGATGTTGACAAATGCCAGAGGCGGGCGTCCATCACCACCAATACCCGCCCGACCGGAACGGACCCATGACCGACTATGTACGCAAAATCCTGACCTCTTCGGTTTATGAGGTGGCCGAACAGACGCCGCTCGAAAAGATGGAGCTGCTATCGAGCCGGCTTGGCCACACTATTCTGGTCAAGCGCGAGGACTTGCAGCCGGTTTTTTCGTTCAAGATCCGGGGCGCGCACAATCGTATCGTGCATCTGAGCGCCGAAGAGCGGGCGCGCGGCGTCATTTGCGCCTCGGCAGGCAACCATGCCCAGGGCGTGGCGCTGTCGGCGACCCGGCTGGGCATCCGTGCCATTGTGGTCATGCCCACGACCACGCCGATCATCAAGGTCAATGCCGTCAAGCGCCTTGGCGGCGAAGTCGTCTTGTTCGGCGATGGCTTCGACGCGGCGCGGGACCACGCCATGACCCTGGCCCAAAAGCATGGCCATGTCTTCGTGCACCCCTTTGACGACCCCGATGTCATAGCCGGGCAAGGCACTGTGGGCCTTGAAATCATGCGCCAGCACCCCGAGCCGATCGGAGCGATCTATGTGCCGGTGGGTGGCGGCGGGCTTGCCGCGGGCATTGCCAGCTTCGTTAAATTCCTCAGGCCCGAAATCCGCGTAATCGGCGTCGAACCCGATGAGGCGGCCAGCATGAAAGCGGCCATAGAGGCGGGCAAACCGGTGCCGCTCGATCAGGTGGGCCTGTTTGCCGACGGCGTTGCCGTGCGCCAGGTAGGAGACGAGACCTTCCGGCTTTGCCGGGACCTGCTCGACGATATTGTCACCGTTTCGGCCGACGAAATCTGTGCCGCCATCAAGGACATATTCGACGACCATCGCGCCATTACCGAGCCGGCCGGCGCCCTGGCGCTTGCCGGCCTGCGCCGCGATGTCGAAAACGGCAATGCGCCCAGGGACGGCGCGCTGATCGCCATTAATTCGGGCGCCAATGTCAATTTCGACCGCCTGCGCTACGTCGCCGAACGGGCCGAAATCGGGGAACGCGCCGAAGCGCTGTTGGCCGTGACCATTCCCGAAAAGCCGGGCAGCTATCGCGCTTTTATCCGGCTGATCGGCAATCGCGCTATTACCGAGTTCAACTACCGCTATCGGGCCGGCGACAGCGCCCGCATCTTTGTCGGCGTCAAGCTGTCGCGCGGCGATGCGGAAAAGCGCGAAATCATCGACCTTTTGCAGGCCAATGGGCTGGCCGTCACCGATCTCACCGACAATGAAGTGGCAAAGCTGCATGTGCGGCATATGGTGGGCGGCCGGGCCGCGGGCCTGACCCATGAACAGGTCTTCCGCTTCCAATTCCCCGAGCGGCCCGGAGCGCTGTTGAAATTCCTCGAAGGCCTGAACGATGCTTGGAACATTTCGCTGTTTCATTATCGCAACCATGGCTCGGATTATGGGCGCGTGCTTGTCGGCGTGCAGGTGCCGCCCGAGACGCGCGCCGACTTCTTCGCCCATATCGATGCCATCGGCTTTCCCTACTGGGACGAGACGGAAAACCCGGCCTATCGCCAGTTCCTGCACATGGACTGAGCGAAAAAACCGACATTAGGCTGAAATAAACCGCTTCTATAGCGGACGGACCTATTTCCGCCACGAGGCCATTGCATTTGCGCCGCTAAGGGGCAATTTGTCGACAAAGCGCGCGGGACTGAATTTTGATGCCCGCGCGTCAGTCATTTCGAGGGACAACAAGACAATGATCACAATGAGCAAGACCACCGGCCTGATGACCGCCACCGGGCTGGCCGCCTTTGCTTTGGTGCAGCCGGCCATGGCGCTGGACGCCCAGACTTTTATCGACCGCGTCGAAGCGGTCTATAAGGTGATGGGCTATGACATGAACTTCGGCGAGGCCACCCTGTCAGGCGACACCATCACCGTCGATGGCGTGACCGTCGCCATGCAGGGTATCGAGCCGATGGCCTTCGATACGGAGCTGACGTTCTCCGGCGTGGTGGAAAATGATGATGGCAGCTATTTCGCCGACAGCCTGACTATTCCGGACCTCGACATCGAATTTGGCGATGAGCACAAGGGCCATCTCACCCTGGCCGATATCGTGGCCGAAGACCTCTGGCTGCCGCCCGAAGGCGAGACCGGCGCCGAAGTGCTGGTGCAGGTCATGGGCCGCATGGCCACCGGCCCGCTTTCCGTGTCGCGCGACGGCGTCGAGGTCATCCGCATCGACAGCATGGAGACCACCTCCGAATTTGCTTTCGACGAAAATGATGCACTCGAATCGATCTATTCGACCGCAGCCGTCACCAATATCTGGGCGGACCTGTCCACGGTCGGTGAAGAAGAGCCGGAAGCCGGCGCGGTGATCGAGGCGCTGGGCCTGACGATCCTTTCGGGCAATATCAACCAGACGGTCAACTGGACCATGGCCGATGGCCGCCTGGTCTTTGAGGAAAGCCAGATCGACTTTACCGATATCGGCGCCATCAATTTCGCCGCCGACATTTCCGGCTTCACCCTCGACATGCTCGACAAGATCTACGCCATGCAGGCATCCGATCTCGACCCGACCAGCGAAGAGGCGCAGGCCAAGCAGATGATGGCCGGCATGGAAATCGCCCAGGCCCTGTCCATTGGCGCGATGTCGCTGCGCTATGACGATGCCGGGATCGCCCCCAAGCTGCTCGACTTTTTCGCCGCCCAGTCCGGCGCCGATCGCGCCAGCTTTGTCGAAGGGCTCAAGGCCATGCTGCCCGCCATGATTGCCGAAAGCGACATTCCGGCGCTGAACGAGGTGGTCGTCCCGCCGGTTTCGGCCTTCCTTGATGACCCGCAGAACCTGGAAGTCGCCGTCAAGCCGGCCTCGCCCACCTCGGTTCTGGTGCTGGCCGCCGCGGCCGCCAATCCGGCTGGGCTTATTCAGGCGCTCGGCCTGACCGTGACCGCCAATACCAAAACCAAGTAAGTCGCGTGCGGGGCCTTCGGGCCCTGCATCCCTCCCCGACTGGTGAAACCTTCACCCTTTTGTGCCACTCTGGCTCCATGACCGCATTACGCCTCCCCAATGCCAGTCTCGACCACGTCACCGACTGGGTCTTCGATCTCGACAACACGCTCTATCCGCGTGAATGCAATCTGTTTGCCCAGATCGACACGCTGATCACCCATTATGTGATGGAGGTGACGCGGCTGGATTTCGACAGGGCGCGCAGTCTGCAAAAGGATTATTACCGGGATTTCGGCACGACGCTGAACGGGCTGATGCACAAGCACGATATTGATCCGGACCATTTCCTGTCGACCGTGCATGCCATCGATTATTCGCCCGTCGATCCGCATCCCGATCTGGTTGAAGCCATTGCCGCCCTGCCCGGCCGCAAATTCATCCTCACCAATGGTGATACCGGCCACGCCCGCGCCGTATTGAGGCGCCTGGGTGGTGACCATCTGTTCGAGCATGTGCACGACATTCGCGCCATGACCTTCGTGCCCAAGCCGCACCGGGAAGCCTATGACGGCTTCTTTGCCCGGCACGATATCGATCCGACCCGCGCCATCATGTTCGATGATCTCGAGAAAAATCTGGTGGTGCCGCACGAACAGGGCATGGCCACCGTACAGGTGGTGGCGGGCGCAGATTTTGCCCATGAGCAGGTGGAGGCCTGGGAACTGGGGCGAACGACCGGGCCGCATGTGCATCATGTGACCGGTGACCTGGCCGGGTTCCTGCGCAACCTGCCCTGAGACGCCGCGCAAAAGACAAGGCGGGCAGTCACTTGTCCCTATTCCCGTGCCTGCGGGAACTGGCTAGATTGGCCCCATGACCGATCTGCCCGGGCGCCGTCCGCCGCCCATTCCCGAACAAAGCCCGACCATTCGCGACCAGCTCGACAATCTCGTGCATCTGGGGCGGCTCATCGCGCAGATCTGGCGCACCAGCAAAAGCCTGACCACCGCCGGCCTGGCGCTGCGGCTGCTCGCCGCCCTGCAGCCGGTGGCCGTGCTCTATGCCGCCAAGCTGATCGTGGATGAAGTGGTGCGCCTGTCCGCGATCACCCCGCCGGGACCGGGCATTCTCGACTGGTTCAATGCCGGTACGCTCAACGCTATGATCGGCTTTTTGCTGCTCGAACTGGCCCTGGTTCTGGCCAATGACATTATTGCCCGCGCCACCGGCCTAGTGGATTCAGTGCTGTCGGAACTCCATTCCAATCAGGTCAGCGTCGAGCTGATGGAACACGCCGCGCGGCTTGATCTGGCTCATTTCGAGAGCGCCGAATATCAGGACCGGCTGGAGCGGGCCCGGCGCCAGGCGGCCGGGCGCAACGCCCTTTTGAGCCAGATTTTCGGCCAGGCCCAGGACATCATAACGGTCCTTACCCTGGCCGCAGGCCTGTTCTTTTATGCCCCCTGGCTGATCCTGCTGCTGCCGCTGAGCTTCATCCCCTCGGTCTGGGGCGAGGCCCGGTTCAATTCGCTGGCCTATATGCTCAGCCGCTGGCGCACGCCGGAACGGCGCGAGCTCGAATATCTGCGCCATATCGGAGCCAGCGCCGAAACCGCCAAGGAAGTGAAGCTCTTCGGTCTTGGCGATTATCTGGTCACGCGCTTCAAAAAGCTGGCACATCAGATCTTTGTCGAGAACCGTCGCGTCGCCACCTTGCGGGCCGGCTGGGGTGCGCTCTTTGCCGCCATTGCGAGCCTGGCCTATTACGCCGCCTATGGCTTTATCGTCTGGCGCACCATTACCGGCGCTTTCACCCTGGGCGATCTGGCCTTTCTCTCCGGTTCATTCCTCAGGCTCAATGGCCTGTTCCAGCGCATATTGCTCGGCTTCACCCAGATTGCCGGGCAATCCATGTATCTGGACGATCTCTTCTCCTTCTTCGAGATCGAACCGACCGTCTTGCCGCCGGCACACCCCAAGACATTCCCCGCGCCGATCCGTTCCGACATCGTCTTTGACAATGTCGGCTTCAAATATCCCGAGACCGAAAACTGGGTGGTGCGTAATCTCTCCTTCACCCTGCCCGCGGGGGAGACGCTGGCGCTGGTGGGCGAGAACGGGGCGGGCAAGACCACTATCGTAAAGCTCCTGACTCGCCTCTACGACCCCAGCGAAGGCCGCATTACCATAGACGGCGTCGATCTCAAGGATATGGCGCCCATCGACATCCACACCCATGTCGGCGTGATCTTCCAGGATTTCATCCGCTATTCCTTCAGCGCCCGCGACAATATCGGCGTCGGCCGCATCGAGGCGCGCGAGGATCAGGACCGGATCGACAGCGCTGCCGAGCAGAGCCTGGCCGATGGCGTCATTGCCAAATTGCCCAAGGGCTATGACCAGCAATTGGGCCGGCTGTTCCGCCAGGGCCGCGACCTTTCGGGCGGCGAATGGCAGAAAGTGGCCATTGCCCGCGCCTATATGCGCGATGCCGAGCTGATCATTCTCGATGAACCCACCGCGGCCCTCGACGCCAAAGCGGAGGCGGAAGTTTTTGCCCGCTTCAAGGGACTTGCGGCCGGCAAGACGGCGGTGATCATCTCACACCGCTTCTCGACTGTGCGCATGGCCGACCGCATTCTGGTGCTCGACAATGGCGCCATTCTCGAAGCCGGCACGCATGAACAACTGGTGGCGCTCAAGGGCCGCTATGCCGAACTGTTTGAGCTGCAGGCGGCGGGGTATCGGTAGGGCCTACTGTCGTTCCCAGCCAGTCACCCCACCGTCTTGCAACCGTCACAATATATCGATAAATCTCGATATATGGATGACACTGCAATCATAGAAGCCCTCTCCGCCCTGGCGCAGCCGACCCGCCTCGCGGCCTTCCGCCTGGCGGTTGAACACGAGCCCGACGGCTTGCCGGCCGGCGAGATCGCGCGCCGGCTCGAGGTGCCGCAAAACACCATGTCCACCCATCTGGCCCAATTGGCCCGCGCCGGCCTGCTTGTGGCCGAAAAGCACGGGCGCACCATCGCCTACCGCGCCCAGATCGACCATATGCGGGCGGTGATGGGCTATCTCGTCAATGACTGTTGCGGCGGCCGGCCCGAGCTCTGTGCGCCGCTAATCGAGGACATCACCCCCTGCTGCGTTCCCGAGGAGGCTCGCCAATGACCGACGACCAGACCGACCGCGTCTACAACGTATTGTTCCTGTGCACCGGCAATTCTGCCCGCTCCGTCCTAGGCGAGGCGATCATGAATGCCGCGCCGGGCGGCAAGTTCAAGGCTTTCTCGGCCGGCAGCCAGCCAAAGGGCGAGGTTAATCCGCTGACCCTGCATACGCTCAAGGAAATGGGCCTGCCCACTGAGGGCTATCGCTCCAAATCCTGGGACGAATTCGCCATGCCCGACGCACCCAAGCTCGATTTCGTCTTCACTGTCTGCGATGATGCGGCCGGCGAAACCTGTCCCTTTTGGCCCGGCCAACCCATGACCGCCCATTGGGGTGTTGCCGACCCGGCCGCCGTCGAGGGCAGCGAATTGGACAAGGTCAATGCCTTCCGCAACGCTGCCAATTTCCTGCGCCGCCGCATCGAGGTCTTCACCGCCCTGCCGCTGGCCACCATCGACAAGATGTCGCTCAAGGCCAAGCTCAAGGATATCGGCAAGCTCGATGGCGCCACCGAAAAGGCCACCAATGGCTGACCGGTTCCGCAATCTTGCCGCCGAGGCTTTGGGCACCGGCCTCCTGGTCGCCACCGTGGTCGGCTCGGGCATCATGGCACAACGCCTGACCGGCGACATCGCTTTGGCGCTCTGGGCCAATACGGCGGCCACCGGCGCAATTCTCGTGGTGCTGATCGGCCTGTTCGGGCCCATTTCCGGCGCCCATTTCAACCCGGCCGTGACCCTGGTCATGGCCCTCAAGCGCCAATTGAGCGCTGCCGATGCCGGGTTCTATATTGTCGCCCAGATCTGCGGCGCCATGCTGGGCACGCTATTGGCACACCTGATGTTCGACCTGCCGCTGGTTTCGGCCTATGCTGATCCGCGCAACGGGGCGAGCCAATGGCTCAGTGAAGTGGCGGCGACCTTTGGCCTGGTGCTGGTCATTCTGGTGTCGCTCCGGCATTCGTCCGAGCAGATTGCCCTGCGTGTCGGGCTCTATATCGCCGCCGCCTATTGGTTCACCGCTTCGACATCCTATGCCAATCCCGCTGTCACCATCGGCCGCGCATTGACGTCGAGCTTTGCCGGCATCGGCCCCGCCGATGTGCCCGGCTTTATCCTCGCCCAGATCGCCGGTGCTCTGCTCGCCCTGGCCCTTGCCACCTGGCTTCTGCGCGACCCTTCGGAGCGATCAGCATGACGGTCACCATTTACCATAACCCCGATTGCGGTACGTCGCGCAACACGCTGGCCATGATCCGCGGCGCAGGTATCGAGCCCGACGTGATCCTTTACCGCGATACGCCGCCCAGCCGCCAGCGGCTCGTTCAATTGATCGAAGGCGCAGGTCTGTCTGTGCGCGACGCCATAAGGATCAAGGACACGCCCTATTTCGATCTGGGTCTGGATGACGTCTCGCTTTCAGAAGACGCCCTGCTCGATGCCATGCTGGACCATCCCATCCTCATCAATCGGCCCTTCGTTGAAACCGATCATGGCATTCGTCTATGCCGGCCCTCCGAAGTGGTGCTCGACATCCTGCCCGAGGCGCTTCGCATTCCCTTCACCAAGGAAGACGGAGAGATGGTCATCGACCAGGACGGCAAACGAGTCTGACTGGTCAGAGGCGGCAAAGCGCCCTACCTATGGGTCAGCAAGCCCCAAACGGACCCGAGCCCCGTGCCCCTGCCCGAAGACAATCACCTCACCGTTATCGCCGAGACCTATCGCCTGCTCGGCGACCCCACCCGCCTCAAGGTGGTGCTGACTTGCCTGGAAGGCCCAATCGCGGTGGGCGATATCGCCGGCAGGATCGGCGCCAGCCAGTCGCTGGTCAGCCACCATCTGCGCCTTTTGCGCGCCGCCCGGCTGGTGCGGGGCACCCGGCGCAACAAGCAGGTCCTGTACGAGGCCGCCGACGATCACATTGCCCGCATGCTTTCGGACATGATTGCCCATGCCATGGAAGAGCACGACCCGGCCGAGGAAGACGAGGACCGCGACTGACAGCAGGCACTAGGCCGGCGGAACCGTCCCAGCCAGGGCCCGTTGCCAAGCAGAGAGTGGCATATTGACTTCGTGATATATGAATGTATGTTCATATGTACATTCAATATGGAGCAACCAGTGGCGGAAGACGAACACAAGCATGACCACGGCGCCCACAGTCATGTTCATCCCTCCCATGATCACGACCATGCCGGCCATAGCCACGCGCCCAAAGTCAGCGCGGGCAATGAACGGGCCGTATTGATCGGCCTCTGCCTGACGGCCGGCTTCATGGTGGCCGAAATCATTGGCGGCGTGCTATCCGGATCATTGGCGCTGATTGCCGATGCCGGGCATATGCTGACCGATACCATAGCGCTGTTTCTGGCCTGGCTGGGCTTCAGACTGGGGCGCCGGCCCGCCGATGCCCGCCGCAGCTTCGGCTATTCGCGGCTCGAGGTTCTGGCCGGTCTCATCAATGCCCTGTCGCTTTTTGCCCTGGTCGGTTGGATCGCCTATGAGGCGGTGCAGCGCTTTTTCAGCCCCGAAGAGGTCCTCGCCGGCCCCATGCTGATCGTCGCGGTGCTGGGCCTGGTGGTCAATCTGGTAGTCTTCCGCATTCTGTCGAGCGCCGATGCCGACCACGTCAATATCAAGGGCGCTTTACTCCATGTTCTGGGCGACCTGCTCGGCTCGGTCGGCGCCATCGCCGCGGCTGTCACCATCTGGCTGACCGGCTGGATGCCAATTGACCCGATCCTGTCGGTCCTCGTCGCCATACTCATTCTGCGAAGTGCCTGGGCGCTGTTGATGCGGACCTTCAACATTCTCATGGAAGGCGCACCCGACGGCGTGGACATTGCAGAAGTGCGCGCAGACCTGCGCCGGGCCATACCGGGCCTCATCGATGCCGGCCATCTCCATGTCTGGGCCCTGTCTTCAGGCAAGACCATGGCGACGCTGGACATTGCCCTTGCCCCCAATGCCGACCCCGCAACGGTCACTGCCGCCGTCAAAGAGCGGCTGGAGCATGAGCACGACATCGGCCATGCGACCGTGGAAATCGACTGGGGCGGCGATGCGGCCAGCTGTCCCGCGGCGGCCGCTCGGCATTAATAGGTCGCGCGGCCGCCGGAGAGATCAAAGACGCTGGCCGTGGTGAAACTGTTTTCGGCACTGACCAGCCAGGCCACCATGGACGCGGCCTCCTCGACCTCGAGAAAGCGACCGCGTGGTATGCGCGAGAGCATATAGGCGATGAAATCCTCGGTGAGCGTATCGAGAATGCGGGTCTTGGCCGTGGCGGGGGTGATCGCATTGACCGCAATGTCATGGGTCGCCAGCTCCTTGCCGAGCGACTTGGTCATGCCGATGACCCCGGCCTTGGCCGCCGCATAGGCCGAAGCGGTCGGATTGCCCTCCTTGCCGGCAATCGAGGCGATATTGACGATACGGCCGTAATTGCGCGCCTTCATGCCCGGCACCACGACCCGATTGACGTAGAAAGTGCCGTTGAGATTGATATCGATGACGCGGCGCCATTCCTCCGGATCATATTCATCCAGCGTGGCATTGGTCCCGGCAATGCCGGCGGAATGAACCAGGATGGAGACCGAGCCGACCTTCTGTTCGGTCGCCGCATGGGCGCGTTCGAGACCGGCGAGATCGGTGACGTCGACGATTTGCCGGGACGCTCCCGCGCCGAGCGCCGCTACCGCCCTGGCCAGCACTTCCGCATCGCGATCCCAAAGGCTGACCTTGGCGCCTGAGGCCAGAAGGCGGTGGGCAATGGCAAAACCTAAGCCCTGCGCACCGCCGGTGACCACGGCCACCTGGCCCTCAAGGTCGATCCTGTTCATTCTTGCCCTCCAGGACATATTGCGCTGCCGCCAGTCCGGCTGCCCGGCCGGTCGCAAAACAGGTCGTCAGCAGATAGCCGCCCGTCGGCGCCTCCCAATCCAGCATTTCGCCGGCAACGAAGACGCCAGGCAAGGCCTTGAGCATGAAATTATCGTCCACGCCCGCCCAATCAATGCCACCGGCCACCGAAATGGCCTCGGCGATGGGCCGCGGGCGCAGGACCGGCAAAGGCAATGACTTGATCGCCGCCGCCAGCGCCTCCGCAGGCAGGGTGGCACAATCGGGCCGGCATTCGCGCAGAAGCCCGAGCTTGACCCCGTCAAGCCCCGCCGCCTTGCGCAGCCGGTTGGAAAAACTGGCCTTGGCCGGCTGCCGGGCCAGACCACGCACCAATCCCTCAACGGAGCGCCCCGGTGCCAGGTCAAGCTCCAGGGCCGCAACGTCATAGTGTTCGAGTTGATCGCGCAGCGCCGAGGCATGGGCGTAAACAAGGCTGCCCTCTATGCCCCACCGCGTCACCACAAACTCGCCCGGCAAAGCGCCGGCAGGGCTCCGCGCGACCACCGCCTTGACCGGTTGGCCCGCATGGCGCTCGGTCATGACCGGGGACCACGCCACTTCAAAACCGCAATTGGCTGGCCGGAACGGTGTGATCGCCACGCCTTTCTCCGCCAGCCGGGGTAGCCAGGCCGCATTGGACCCCAGCCGCGGCCAGCTCGCACCGCCCAGCGCCAATATCACCGCATCAAACCGCTCGCTGACCTCGCCGGTCGGCGTATCGAATAAAAGCCGCTGCCCGCCAAAGCCGGCCCAGCGATGGCGCATACGCAGTTCGACGCCCTGCCCTGACAACCTGCTGAGCCAGGCGCGCAAAAGCGGCGAGGCCTTCATGGCTGTGGGAAAGACCCGGCCCGAGGAACCCACAAACGTCTCTATGCCCAGTCCGGTACACCAGGCGCGCAACATATCCGGCGAAAAACCATCGAGCGCGGCGCGCAAACGCGTCCGGGCTTCGCCATAGCGGCGATCAAACGCCGGTCGCGGCTCGGCATGGGTGATATTGAGGCCCGACTTGCCCGCCATGAGCAGCTTGCGCCCGACACTTGGCATGGCCTCGAACAGGACCACCGACAGCCCCTGACCGGCCGCCGCTTCGGCCGCCATCAACCCCGCCGGCCCTCCACCTATAACTGCCACCCGGCCCAAAGCCACACCACACACTTGATCGCCACCCCGCAGGACATTGCTAACCAATCTTCCAGGCCATTGCCACGGCCCGATTCCTGTTAAGGTTCATCTAATGATGCCCCTCCTATGCTCGACCCGATTGAGGCGGGGGCCACAAGCACATGCGACTGCTGATCGTCGATGACAGCCGATCCAGCCTTGCGCTGATCGGAAGCATCATCAAGGACACAGTGATGGGTGAGATCGAGCTCTGCCTCAATCCGCTCGAGGCACTGAAACTGTGCCAGGATCAGCAGTTCGACCTGATCATTGTCGACCACATCATGCCCGAAATGGACGGCGTCGCCTTTACTGCGGCCCTGCGGTCCCGCCCCAGCTACCGCATCGTCCCCATTATCATGGTCACCTCCGACCTCGACAAGGCCGTCCGGATCGAGGCGATCAAGGCCGGCGCCACCGACTTCCTCCACAAACCCTTCGACGCTACCGAGCTGCAGGCGCGCGTTACCAATCTGCTGGCGCTGCGCCTTGCACAGGTGGAACTGGCCGACCGCGCCCAATGGCTGACGCGCGAAGTCGAACGTGCCACTGAACACCTCCTGGCGCGCGAGGAGGAAATCATCCACCGCCTCGCCCGCGCCATCGAATATCGCGACGGCGACACGGGCGAACACGTCTCCCGCGTGGCCATGATCAGCCAATTGATCGGGGAAGGCATCGGCCTGCCGCCCGAGCGTTGCCGCATGATCTATCTCACCGCCCCGCTGCACGATGTCGGCAAGATCGGCATTGCGGACGCCATCCTGTCCAAGCCGGGCAAGCTGACCGACGAGGAAATGGCGATCATGCGCGAGCATGTGACCATCGGAGCCCGCATTCTGGAACGGGGTAGCTCGGACCTGATCCGCACCGCCGAACTGATCGCCCAGAGCCATCACGAAAAATGGGACGGCACCGGCTATCCCGACCGCCTGGCAGGCGCTGACATTCCGGTCGAAGCGCGGATCGTGGCTATTGCCGATGTCTTTGATGCTCTTTGTTCGGAGCGTCCCTACAAACCGGCCTGGCCGATCGACAAGGCCTATGCCGAGATCGTCCGCTGCAGCGGCACCCATTTCGACCCGACCTGCGTGGCGGCCTTCCGCGCCAAATGGCCCGAGATCTCCGCCATCATGCAGCCAGAGGCTTCGCTTCAGGCCGTCGGCTTCTAGCCCGCCTTTTCCGCCCCAGCTCCATTTCAGAAAAGGCCGCCCATTGCGGCTTGCCTGAATTGCCATGGGCTCGATAGCATTTCGGCCGGGGCGATAACGCGACCACAAGTGAATCAAATAATATAACCCTTCGAATTCTTGCGAATCGACTCTGAGTCGAAAGCGCTCGATTCAACAGCAAAAACGTTAGATTCAAAGAACCGCGAAAAGACTCGCAAAAATCGAATTGATTAAGACAAATACCATTTGAAGTAATATTTAAAATCGGTTCCAAAAATTGGCAGAAATGTGGTGAGTGTAACCATCGGTTAAACGATGGGTGTGAGTATAGTATCAAGCCGGATGGGAATACGGCGAAAAGATTATCGTAGAAACGTAGTAGCGAGCGCCACCCGCACCAGTCCTTTTCGCCTACCGATTTCCCAGCGCCCTTTGCGGTAGAGAGACAGAATGTCACCTATAGTAACTTGCGTACGGTCATACGCATGACCGAACAGACACACATGCTCGTTTTGACGGGAGATGCAGGCATCAAACAAGCAACCGAAGTTGCTGACAGCCTGCGCCAAGCCATCGACAATCACGCGGCAATTGCCATCGATACGCAGACCATTTCTGCGGCCGACATCACCACCGTCCAGACCCTGCTTGCTGCCCGCGTCCATGCCCGTGCCAAGGGCAAGGCGCTGACGATGCTCGCGCCCCTGGGAGCACCGCTGCAAGCGGTGCTGGATGCAGCCGGCTTTCTCACCCCTGGACAAGACCAGACGGCCTTCTGGTCCGCCACCACCGACAAGCCAGCAGGACACTGAGCCATGAGCAAGACCATTCTGACGATCGACGACAGCGCCTCCATCCGCCAGATGGTGGCCATGACGCTGAGCGGCGCCGGGCTTGATGTGCTCGAGGCCGGCAATGGCCAGGAGGGCTATGAGGTGGCCACCACCAATACGGTCCATGCCATTCTGACCGACCTCAACATGCCTGTCCTCAACGGCATCGAATTTATCCGCAAATATCGGCAGCACCCCTCTTCCAAGGGCATTCCGATCATCCTGCTGACCACTGAATCCGATGACGAGCTCAAGCGTCAGGCCAAGGAAGCAGGCGCGACCGGCTGGATCGTCAAACCATTCAAGCAGGACCAGTTGCTGGCCATCATCAAGAAGGTCACCGGTGCATGAACATTTCCGATCCCACCGAAACCTTCCGCCAGGAAGCGCGCGAACTGCTCGAAGAGCTGGAGGCGGGGCTGCTCGACCTCGAGCAGGATCCCTCCAATGCCGATCTCGTCAATTCCACCTTCCGGGCGCTGCACACCATCAAAGGCTCCGGAGCGATGTTCGGTTTCACTGCCGTGGCCGAATTCGTCCATGAATTCGAAACCGCCTTTGACCAGGTACGCAAAGGCCAGACCCAGGCCAACACAGCGCTGATCGAAGTGGCGCTCGAAGCCAAGGACCACATCCATCTGCTGATCGAGACGCCCGACGCCCGGATCGAGGGCGGCGAGGACATCCTGGCCCATCTGCGCGCCGTGGTGGCCGGGGAGACCGCGGCACCCAAGGCCGCGACCGCCAAACCGGCCAAGCCCGCCGCCGTCGCTGCGGCCGAGCCCCCGCCCAACCCCGTCCAATCGACCTGGCGGCTGGAATTTTACCTGCCCTCCGATGCTCTGATCTATGGCACCAATCCGCTGCTGCTGCTCGATGAACTGGCTCAGATCGGTCCGGCAACCATCACCGCATTGACCGACCGCATACCGGACCTGGCCGTGCTTGATCCGGAAACACCCCATATCGGCTGGCGGGTCGATATCGAGGCCGACGACCCGACATCGGCCATCGATGACGTGTTCCTGTTCCTCAAGGACAATATGGAACTGAGCCTGACCCGGCTTGCAGAGAGCACCGCCGAACCGGCCGCGCCGGACATCGTTGCGACGGTGGAACCGGCCGAGCCCGAACTGGCCCCGGCTGCTCCCGTGCCCTCGCCTCCGTCCTCGTCTCCGCGGGCCAGGCCGGGCGCCGCAGCCGAAACCGCTGACCGCACCGCAGCCTCCTCCCTGCGTGTGCCGGCCGAGCGGTTGGACGAATTGATGGACCGTGTCGGCGAACTGGTGATTGCCCAGGCCCGGTTGAGCCAGATTGCCGGCCTGAGTTCCGACACTGCGCTCAAGACCATTGCCGAAGAACTGGAGCGTCTGTCCTCAGGCCTGCGCGACACGACAATGGGCATTCGCATGGTGCCCATCGGCTCGCTGTTCAGCCGCTTCCGGCGTCTGGTCCACGACCTGTCGAGCGAATTGGGCAAGCCCATCGAGTTCATCACCTCGGGCGAAGAGACCGAGCTCGACAAGACTATGATCGAGCGCCTGGCCGATCCCCTGGTCCACCTTATCCGCAATTCGGTCGACCATGGTCTGGAAAACGCCGAGAAGCGCGCTGCTGCCGGCAAACCAGGCAAGGGCGTCGTGCGCCTGTCGGCGGTCTATTCTGGCGCCGAGGTAGCCATTTCCGTCGCCGATGATGGCGCTGGCCTCAATGCCGAGCGCATCCGCGCCAAGGCCGAGGAAAATGGGCTCATCACGCCCGAGACCAAGCTGACCGACCAGGAACTTTATCAGCTCATTTTTGCGCCGGGCTTTTCGACCGCCAAGGAAGTGACGTCCCTGTCCGGCCGTGGTGTCGGCATGGACGTGGTCAAGCGCACCATTGACGGTCTGCGCGGCACGATCGATGTGTCCTCACGGCCCGGCCAGGGCGCGACCATGACCCTGCGCCTGCCCCTGACCCTGGCCATTATCGATGGCATGCTCGTGCGGGTCGGCAATGGGCGATACACCATTCCCCTGGCTGCGGTCGAAGAATGCGTGGAACTGCCTGAAGGCATAGAGGCTCACGCCAAGGGCCGCAATTTCCTCGATATTCGCGGTGCACTGGTCCCCTATCTGCGGCTACGCGAAGTCTTCGGGATCAAGGGTGAGAGCGAGCCGCACCAGAAGGTGGTGATCGTCTCGTCCGGCGAGGGGCGCGTCGGCCTGGTGGTCGACCAGATCATCGGCAACAACCAGACGGTCATCAAGCAGCTTTCAAAGCTCCATTCAGGCATCAAGTCCTTTTCGGGGGCGACTATCCTGGGCGACGGCACCGTGGCTCTGATCCTGGACACGACCCATCTCGTCGCGGCCGGCCAGGGCTATGTGGACCGCAACCAGATGGGGAGGGCGGCATGAGCATGGCCAGTACCATGGACACAAAACCGGACCAGGCCGGATCGGCCAATGCCATGACGGCGCTGACCATCAGGCTCGATGACGAACTCTTCGCCGTCGAGGCCAGCCGCGTGCGAGAAATTCTCGATCTCGTGCCGATCACCGAGGTGCCCAACGCGCCCGACTTCGTCGGTGGGCTCATCAATGTGCGGGGGCGCGTGGTGCCCTTGGCTGACCTGCGCGTCATGTTCGGCATGAACCGGCCCGAACCGGACCAGGATACGCGCATCGTCGTGATGGAAGTGGATATGGAAGGCGAACCCACCATTGCCGGCATCCTCGCCGACAAGGTCCATGACGTTACCGATATCGAGGCGGCCTCTATCGAGGAAGCCCCAAAGGTCGGCATGCGCTGGCGCCCCGAATTCATCAAGGGCATCGGCAAGCGCAATGGCGGCTTCATCATCATCCCCAATATGGAACGCATTTTCGAAACACCAGGCACAAGAAACGCGCCTGTCGCAGCATCAGAAGAAAGGTCTGCATCGTGAGACTGACTATCAAGACAAAACTGGCAGCCGTCTTCGGCGTTGTCGTCGCCCTGTCTGCCGGCAGCATGTTCATCGCCCTGCAAAATCTGGGCACGCTTAACAATGAGCTGGAAACCATTGTCGAGGTGCGTTCGGCAAACCTGATCCGCTCGGCGCAGATGCAGACGAGCCTGGAAAGCCTTGGCTCGCGCGTGCGCGCTCAGATCATCACCAAGGACCAGGCCGAAAAAGAAGGCTATATCGCCTCGCTCGAGGAAGATTATCGCGAACTTATCGACGGTCATGCCTTCCTTGAAGCCAACACCATGGACACGGTCATCAAGCAGGAATTGCCGGCCTTCCTCGCCAAGGTCGAAGATCTCCATTCGGCCGTGGGACGGGGCCAGGAACTGACCCTGAAAAATTCCGATGCAACGGCCCTGGCCATCAGCCGCAGCGAAGGCAGCGGTTCGCTCGGTGTGTTTGAGGAAACCATGGCCGCCCTGCGCACTTCGCTGCAGCGCAAGGTGGATGCCGGCGATCTCTCGGCCTTCTCCGCCTACCAGGCAGCGACCGAAATGTTCCTGACCGGCACCGACATGTTCCGCCAGCAGCGCAATGTCCTGCTCGCCGCCTCACAGGATCGCGAATTGCAGGAAAAGTGGCATGCGGACTACCTGACCGGCGTAGAGGCCAATGCCGAGCGCCTGCCCGAACTGCAGCGCACCATGCCGGCCTCCGATATGGGGCTCTTCAATGCGGCCCGCGCGGCCTATGACGACATGGTTGCGGCCATGGACAAGGCCGTCGCCGTATCGATGGAGAACGGCGACTATTTCGCGCTCCAGGAAATGCAGACCATCAACACGCTGCGCCGTGAAGCCAATGAAGTCCTCCAGGCCATGATCGACCGCAATACCGTGGTCATGGAGGAAGCCCAGGCCGAGGCCGCCGCGCTCTACCAGACCTCGACCATGCTGCTCATCGGCCTGCTTGTCGGTTCCGCACTGATCGCCGCCATCGCCGCAACCTGGATCGTGGTTTCGATCTCCCGCGCCCTTAACAGCGCCGTGCGCCTGGCCGACGAAGTGGCCGACGGCAATCTCTCGGCCAGCGCCGAGGCCAAGAGCGACGACGAAGTGGGCGACCTGATCAAGACCCTCAACGCCATGACCAAAAAGCTGCGCGAAGTGGTAACCGAGGTTACCTCGGCCACCCGCAATGTCGCGGCTGGATCGCAGGAAATGTCGGCGACTGCCGAGCAGCTGAGCCAGGGCGCCACCGAACAGGCCTCCTCCACCGAAGAGGCGTCCGCGTCGATGGAAGAAATGGCTGCCACCATCAAGCAATCGGCCGACAATGCCTCCCAGACTGAAAAGATCGCGCGTCAGTCCGCTGCCGACGCGATTGCCTCGGGCGACGCCGTCAACAATGCCGTGGCTGCCATGCAGACCATTGCCGACAAGATCATGGTGGTGCAGGAAATCGCCCGCCAGACCGACCTGCTGGCCCTCAACGCGGCGGTGGAAGCCGCCCGCGCCGGCGAGCATGGTCGCGGATTTGCCGTGGTGGCCTCCGAGGTCCGCAAACTGGCCGAACGCAGCCAGTCCGCCGCCGCCGAAATCTCGACGCTCTCGGGCACGACGGTGAAGGCTGCCCAATCGGCCGGCGAAATGCTCTCCAAGCTCGTGCCCGACATTCAGCGCACGGCCGAACTGGTGGAGGAAATCTCCGCCGGCTCCCGCGAGCAGAATGCTGGTGCCGCCCAGATCAACACCGCCATCCAGCAGCTCGACAAGGTGACCCAGCAGAACACTTCGGCCGCCGAGGAAATGTCGGCGACCTCCGAAGAGCTGGCCAGCCAGGCCGAACAGCTCCAGTCCGCCATCAGCTACTTCCGCATCGATCCCGCCTCGATCGCGGCCGTGGCATCCGATGCCCCGGCGGCCAAGGTCGACCTCAAGGCAGCCATTCTCGCCAAGGCGCCGCATATGGCGCCAAAGGCCGGCAAACCAGCCAAGGCCAAGGCCATGAGCAATGGCGGGTTCGACCTCGATATGGGCGATGCGGGCGACGATCTCGACGGTGAATTCAGCCGTCGCGGCGCGGCCTGAGCGGGTATAAAGCCATGGCTGAACAAGCCCAATATGTGACCCTGGGCGTCGCGGAGGAAATCTTCGCGGCGCCGGTCACCAAAGTGCTCGAAATCCTCGACATGCGGCCCGTCGCCCGCCTGCCGCGGGCCCCGGCCAACCTGCTCGGCATGATCGATGTGCGCGGCGAGGGTGTCCCTGTGCTCGACCTGCGCCTGACCCTGGGCATGGAGACGGCACCCGATACCGAAAACACCCGGATTGTGGTGCTCGCCATCAACGGTCAGGACGGTATCCTGACCCTAGGCCTCAGGGCCGATCGGGTGTTCGAGGTTACCGTGCTCGACCATGAAACGCTCGATCCGCCACCGCCCATTTCGGCCGGCTGGGGTGACCAGGTGATCGAGGGCATCGGCCGGCGCAATGGCGAATTCGTCACCGTGCTCGATCTGGATCGCCTGCTGGGCAGCACGCCCCTGCCCGCCACCCGCGCGGCCTGACCCAATCGGCGGCCGGCCCCAGGCTGGCCCCGCTCCCGCCTATCGGAGTATTCAATTGGCTGCCCTTGCACACCGACTTGATGAAGACGACCACCTCACCGACGCCGATTTCCGCAGGATTTCGGCCTTGATCAGCAGGCAGGTCGGCATCAAATTGCCCCCCACGAAACGGTTGATGGTCGAAGGACGGTTGCGCCGGCGCCTGCGCGCGCTCGATCTGCCTGGTTTTTCCGACTATGCCGACTATCTGTTTCGCCAGGATGGCCTGGAGAGCGAGATCACCTTCCTGATCAACGCGGTCACCACCAACAAAACCGATTTTTTCCGCGAGCCCGAACATTTCGAGCTGATGCACAAGCAATTGGTGGCCGACCTCATCGAGCGGCGCCAGGAACGCATGCCATTGCTCAAGGTCTGGAGCGCAGCCAGTTCTACAGGAGCCGAGGCCTATACCATTGCCATGGTATTGGCCGACATGGCTGCGCAACGACGCGACTTCCGCTTTGCCGTGCTGGGCACCGACATTTCAACCGATGTGCTCGAAACCGGCCGCCGCGCCATCTATCCCGCCGAGTTGGTGATGCCCGTGCCGCCGGGCATGCAATCGCGCTATCTCATGCATGCCCGCCGTCCCGGCGCCCGGCCCGATATTCGCATCGTGCCCGAATTGCGTCGCCTGGTGCGTTTCGACCAGCTCAACCTGATGGATACCAATTATCCCTATGACCGCGACGTCGACATTATCTTTCTGCGCAATGTGCTGATCTATTTCGAGAAGGCCGATCAGGCCGCCGTCATTTCCCGGCTCGTGGGACACTTGCGGCCCGGCGGTTATCTCCTTCTTGGCCATTCCGAATCTATGGTCGGCACTTCGATCACCATGCGGCAGGTCGCACCGGCCGTGTTCCAGAAGACGTGAGGCGGACCGAAGCGATGAAAGACAAGATCCGCGTCCTGATTGTCGACGACAGCGCTTCGGTGCGCACCACACTCTCCGACATCATCTCGGCCGATCCCGACCTTGAGGTCATGGCGACGGCGGCCGACCCCTATGTGGCCGTCGAGCGCATCCGCCAGGAAGTGCCCGACGTGATATTTCTCGATATCGAATTGCCGCGCATGGACGGCATCACCTTCCTCAAGAAGATCATGTCCCAGCGCCCCATTCCGGTGGTGATCTGTTCCAGCCTTGCCCAGGATGGCTCGGACGCCTTCATGCAGGCGCTTGAGGCCGGAGCCGTGGATGTCGTTGCCAAGCCGCGCGTCGATACCGCCCAGTTCCTGCAGGAGTCGCGGATGCGCATATGCGATGCCGCCAAGGCCGCCGCGCACGCCAAAATGCGCGGTCTGGCCAAACCCTCGCCGGTGCTGCGTCAGCCCGCGGCCGACCTGAAGGTGGAGGCTAAGCTGAGCGCCGACGCCATCATCCCGCCCATTTCCGACGCAAGGCGGGAAAGCCTGATCGCCCGCATGCCGGTAACCGAACCCCTTGTCGCCATTGGCGCCTCGACCGGTGGCACCGAAGCCCTGCGCGAAGTGCTGGAGGCCCTGCCGGCCAATTGCCCGCCTATTCTGATCGTGCAGCATATGCCAGAGCGGTTCACGACCGCCTTCGCCCGCCGGCTGGACATGAGTTGCGCCGTAAGGGTCAAGGAGGCCCAGGACGGCGACCTGGTGCAGCCCGGCCTGGTGCTGGTCGCCCCGGGCAATCTGCATATGCTACTGGTCCGGAACGGAGCGCGTTATACCGTTTCGATCAAGGAAGGACCCCATATTTCCCGCCACCGTCCTTCGGTCGATGTGCTCTTCCGCTCCACCGCCCAGTCTGCGGGCCGCAATGCCATGGGCATATTGCTCACCGGCATGGGCGATGACGGTGCGCGGGGACTGCTCGAAATGCGCCAGATGGGTAGTCCCACCATTGCCCAGGACGAAGCCAGCTGCGTGGTGTTCGGCATGCCCAAGGAAGCCATTCAACGCGGCGGCGCCGCCCGCATTCTCCCCCTTTCCAGGATGGCCGGCGAAATCGCCGCGCATAGCGCCTCGGCCGGAGCAAGCAAGTGACCCAATCTGCCGACCCAAAAACCATTCGACGCCTTGTTCAAGACCTGGAGCGCCCGCGCCAGGATATTGAAGCCGCCTTCGTCGCCGTCGGTGGCCGTCTGACCGAGGGCGCGGCGCTGCTCAACAAGCTCTCCAAGCTATTCGAAGCGCTGCCCCAAGCATTGGGCGGCGCACAGGTGGAAGAAGCCAGCGCCCATTTGCGCACCGTGGCCACCCGTGCCGAGCAATTGGCCGCAACCTTCGCCCAGGAGAAGGGTGATCTGATGAGGCTTGGTGAGGTCGTTGCCGCAGCCAATGCGCCTATCGCCGATCTCAGGCGGACGGTCAAAATGATGGGTATCGTCTCGGTCAATGCGCGCGTTACAGCGGCCGGCATTGTGGGCGACAGTGACGATTTCGACGTCTTCACCAATGATATCGCCACCCTGTCCGACTCGGCCAGCCGAACGATCCAGGATTTCGCCCAGGTCTATCGCCAGCTCACCACCGAGGTCGACCGCGCCGCCGACCAGAGAGCGCGCTTTGAGGCGGCCCATGCCGATACCCTGACCCATCTGGGCAGGAGCCTGGCTGAAACGCTATCTGCTCTCGACCGGCAGCGCGCGACCGCGCTGGAGAGCAGCACGGAAACCGGCCGCGTCTCCAAACAGATCGTCGGACGGATCGGCAGCGCCGTCATGTCCTTGCAAGTGGGCGATGCGACGCGCCAGCGCATTGAACATGCCGAACTGGCCCTGACATCACTGGCCGATCTGGTCGAGGGCGGCGCGGCCTTTGGACAGACGCTAGCGGACGAAACCAAGGCGCCGGCCATAGCGGGCATTGCCGCCCTGCAGCAGCAGCAAATCGCCAATATCGCGCAAAGCTTTGCCCAAGAGGTGCAACAGGCCGAGGCCGACCTGGCGGCCCTTGCCGCCGATGCCGGCATCATAATGGCCCGCAGCCGCGACTTTCATGGCGACGAAACCGGCAAGGGCTCGTCCGTGGCCAGCCTCAATGCCCAATTGCGCAAGGCCGTGACCATATTGGCAGATTTCGAAACCGAACGCGAAAAGCTCGAAACGGTCGCCCATGCCGTACAGGATACGGTGCGAACGCTGCTTGAGCATGTCGAGGCGGTGCAGGAAATCGAGTCCAATATGCGCCTGGTCAGCCTCAACGCCGCGGTGCGTTGCGCCCAGCTCGGACCGCGCGGCGCCTCGCTGACCGTCATCGCCACCCAATTGCGCGAATTGACCAGCGAAACCGTCGTCGCGGCCGAAGCGGCCATGGCGCGGCTCGATGAATCCTCGGCCCTGGCCGGGTCGTTCGGCGCCGCCTCGGACCAGGGGAGCGGCCAGATCAGCGAGCTTGAAGGTCAGGCCACCCTGGCGCTCGACATCCTCTCCAGGCTCGACGAAAATCTCGCCGCCGCACTCGGCCGGCTCAATAGCGACGGCCCCAAGGTCATCGACTTGCTCGAAAAAGCAGCCCAGGGCCTTTCGGGCCAGTCAGCCATGGCCGAAGCCCTAGACGACATCGCCATCGCCACGGCATCGCTCAGCCCCGAAGCGCCCCCCGAGAAGATATCGCCGGCACTAGGCAATGTGCTGGCCGGTTTGCGCAAAAGCTACACGATGGAAGCCGAGCGCCATATCCACGACCGGCTCTTCCCCGAAGATGCAGCCACCGCAGACACCACTGACGAGCGGGCGACCGACATGGATGATTTGGCTGCGTTCATGTTGTAGGGCATCTCACCATCAGCTTGATTACGGGCCCTTCGCCTCCTTTCTCTCAAAGGGCGATGGCACCGCGCCGGCCGGAAGCCTGTCGGCCTCAACGGCGATAATTCTGTCGACAAACAGAATACAAGACGATAGGCCTTGGGCAGCATTGTAGCAGTTGCACCCGACCAGTAGTGTCCAAGGAGGAAGAACGATGAGCGGCAGCATCTTCACCGGCGTGATTCCGGCGCTCATGACCCCTTGCACGCCTGATCGCATGCCGGACTTCGACGAATTGGTCCGCAAAGCCCGCGAGCTTGTCGATATCGGGATGTCAGCGGTGGTCTATTGCGGCTCGATGGGCGACTGGCCGCTCTTGGCCGATGCGCAGCGCCGGGAGGGCGTGACCCGTCTGGTGGAGGCCGGGCTCAAGGTCATTGTCGGGACCGGCGCAGTCAATACCGCGTCCGCCGTCTCCCATGCCGCCCATGCCCAAAAGGTCGGTGCAGCCGGTCTCATGGTCATTCCGCGCGTGCTCTCGCGCGGCAGCTCACCCGCTGCGCAGAAGCTGCATTTCGAGGCCATTCTCGCAGCCGCGCCGGACCTGCCGGCCGTGATCTATAATAGCCCACATTACGGTTTCGAGACCAAGGCTGATCTGTTCTTTGCGATTCGCGCAAAGCATCCCAATCTGGTTGGCTTCAAGGAGTTCGGCGGCAACAGGGCCATGACCTATGCCGCAGAGCATATTACCAGTGCCGATGACAGCGTAGTGCTGATGGCCGGCGTCGATACCGGCGTCTATCATGGCTATGTCAAAGCCGGCGCTACCGGCACGATTACCGGCATCGGCAATGCCCTGCCCAGGGAGGTGCTGCATATGGTGGCCCTCTGCAGGGCCGCCGCCGCGGGCGACCTTGAAGCGCGCCAGCGCGCCCGGGAACTGGGCGAGGCGCTCGAGGTACTTTCATCCTGGGATGAGGGCCCCGATCTGGTTCTGTATTACAAGTACATGCTCGAGCTGCAGGGTGAAGCGGCGTACAAACTGCATTTCAATGCCACTGACGAGCTCTCGCCCAGCCAGCGCGCCTGGGCGAAGGCGCAGTATGAGCAATTCAAGGCCTGGTATGCCCAATGGAACACGCTTCCCGGCGCGATACAGGCCTATCGGCGCTGACGAGGTGGGCATGGACGAGGCGGGCATCCAGGCACCCGGAAAGACAGGCAGTGGTTCGAGAGCGCGCGTGCGCGGACAGGGCTCGCGCACCGTCTATGAAACGCTCAAGCAAGCCATTCTCGAATTGCGGCTCGAGCCCGGCAGCCCGCTCGACGAGATGACGCTGTCCGAACAGTTCGACATGTCCCGCACCCCGATCCGCGAGGCTCTGGTGCGCCTGGTGGCCGAGGGCCTGGCCCAGACACTGCCCAATCGCAATACCGTGGTCGCAACGATCGATTTCGAACAGTTGCCGGTCTATTTTGAGGCACTGACACTGATGTATCGCGTGACCACGCGGTCGGCCGCGGTGCATCGGACCCCGGATCACCTGGTGCAGATCAAAAAGCTGGCCGCCCTCTATGCCGGGACGGTGGCCAACCGCGATGCGCTGGGCATGATCCAGACCAATCGCGATTTTCACATGGCCATCGCCGAAGCAGGCGGCAACAGCTATTTTACCGGCCTGTTCGGCCGGCTGCTCGATGAAGGCCGCCGGATCCTGCGCGTCTACTATCGCTCCTTCGACGACAAGCTGCCGCGGCGCTATGTTGACGAGCATGAACAGATGATTGTGGCTATCGAGGCCGGTGACGCGGACCGCGCCGACGCAATTGCCGCGGCCCATGCCGCCCAGATTGTCGCCCAGATCCAGGAGTACCTCGCCCGCTCGACCGTGACCGGCATGTCCCTGACGGCGGCTGCCCGCTAATGGCAAAAGTCGCGGTAGTCGGTGCCGGCATAATCGGGGCGACGATCGCCGCGCGGCTGATTATCGATGGCCACCATGTCATCAGCTTTGAGCCCGAACCACATGGCCTGCCCACATCCTCGGGCAATGCCGCCCTGATCGCCCTGCCCGAAATTGCGCCGATTGCCAGCCCGGGCATGTTCAGCCAGGTTCCGAAATGGCTGCTCGATCCGCTCGGTCCCTTGACATTGCATTGGCTGGACATTCCGGCGCTGTTGCCATGGCTCATCGCCTTCCTGGCGCGCGCCACGCCATCGCATGTCAGCCAGGCGCGGACGGCCCTGAGCAATCTGATGCGAACCGCGCTCGCCGACCATCGGACCTTGGGCGAGGCCATTGGCTTGACCGATCATCTGCGCCAGACTGGGTATATGTCGCTGCATGACAGCATGGCCAGCCTGGTGGCGGCCAAGCAAGAGGCCGAGCAGGTCCGGGAGCTGCTCGATTTCGACTATGCCGTACTGACGCCGCAGGAGGCGCGACACCTCGAACCGCGGCTGGAGGGGCAATTTGCCGGCGCGATACATCAACCCAGCTATTGGACAGCGACGAACCCGCTGACCGTGCTGCGGGCCTATCAGTCCTTTGTGGCTGGCCGGGCAGAAATGGTGGCCGAACGCGTCTTGCGCCTGTCGCAGGGCCAAGACGGGATCACCGTGCATACACCCACCAGCGCTGCGCTGTTCGACAAGGTCGTGGTCGCGGCCGGCATCTGGTCGCGCGATCTGGTGCGGCCGCTCGGCACCAAGGTGCTGCTCGAAACCGAGCGCGGCTACAACACCACCTATAGCGATCTCGGCTGGAACCTTAATTTGCCCATCGGTTTTGCCGATCACGGCTTTGTCGCCACGCCCCTGGTCGATGGCCTGCGGGTTGGCGGCGCCGTCGAACTGGCGAGGCCGGAAACCAGCCCCAACTACGCCCGGGCCCGCGCCATGCGGATCAAGATGCGGCGCTATGTGCCGAGCCTGCCCGAGGGCGGCACCGAATGGATGGGCCGGCGCCCCTCGACGCCCGATTCCATTCCCGTCATCGGCCCGCATCCTGGCGATGAACGGATCGTACATGCTTTCGGTCACGGCCATCTTGGCCTGACGCTGAGTGCGGTGACGGCCCGCCTGGTCTCCGCGCTCATCTCCGACGCGGCCATCGACATAGACCCCTCGCCCTATGAGCTGCACCGCTTTGGGCAAAAAAATGGCCGGTTGGCGGGGTCCCGCAACGCCCCGCGGCAGCCCGGATGAAGCGCCGCAATGACAGCATTGTTTGAGGAACCGCCATGCGCTGGTCGAAAACTGTAACCCTGGTGGAGGCCCATGCCGAAGGGGAAGTCGGACGGATCGTCACCGGCGGCGTGATCGATATTCCCGGCGCTACCATGGCCGACAAGCTCAGGCACCTCAATGAGGTGGACGACAGCCTGCGCCGCTTCCTCGTTTTCGAACCACGCGCCTCGGCACAGATGAGCACCTGCCTGGTCTTTCCGCCAACCCGTCCCGATGCCGATATCGGCTTCATTATCCTGCAGGGCGACAAGGCCCATGCCATGTCCGGCTCCAATGCGATCTGCCTGACCACCGTCCTGCTCGAAACCGGCATGTTGCCTATGGCGGAACCGGAAACATTGGTGCGGATCGATACCGCTTCTGGCCTGGTGACCGCCCGCGCGAGCTGCCGCGACGGCAAGGTGGAGCGGGTCACGCTGACCATGAACCCCTCCTATGCCCATCAACTCGACGCGGTGGTGGAGGTGGAAGGCTACGGCCAGGTCAGGCTCGACATTGCCTATGGCGGCATTTTCTACGCGCTGATCAACCCCGCTCAATTGGGGCTGGAAATCAGGCCGGACACGGCCAGGAAGCTGGTCGAAGCGGGCAGCGCCATCCATCGCGCCGTCAATGCGCAGCTCGACATTGCTCATCCCGAACTGCCCGATATGAAGGGCATTTCCTATACAATGTTTGTCGGGCACAACCAGGAGGGCGAACTCAAGGGCGCCACCATCATGCCGCCCGGCCGCATCGACCGCTCGCCCTGCGGGACCGGCAATTCGGCTCGTCTGGCCGTGGCTGCGGCGCGGGGCCTGGCCAGGCCGGGCGACCGCTTCACCGCCCGCTCGATCATCGATTCCAGTTTTGAGGTGCATTATGCCGGCGATACAAGCGTTGCCGGCCGCCCGGCAGTGCAGCCGGTAATTTCCGGCCGGGCGTGGATCCACGGTATCCACCAGATCGGGGTGGATCCAACCGATCCCTATCCGCTGGGCTATTCGGTATCCGACACCTGGGGCGATGCATTCGACCTGATGCAGTAGCAGTGGAGAGCCGAGGGGACTGGAAGGCAGGCGCTCCAATCGGTGATCAGCACGCCGCCATTCCAGCGCGCTTCAGTGCGCGCAGCGGGCGATCAGAGCCGCTCTTCATTCTCGCTCGCCAGCCGGTCGAAGGCGTCCGAATCCGGCAGATATCTCCGCGTGGCGCCATCCCAGCGATAGGTGACCGTGATCATGCGCGATTGGGGCGCCGGAAAGGTCGCTTCACCGCATTCGAAATAGGACGCTTCCACCACCGCGTCGGCTACGGTCGCAATGATATCGGCGAAGGGCTCGCCGGGTCCCTGTCGAACGCTGAGCGATTGTGTCCGCTCATAGGCGCAGCTTCTTTCGCCAAGCATGAAAATCGTGTCGACCGCTTCGAAGCGGTCGTCGAGCACAAGTATCGGCGTGGCGATGGCGTATGACTGGCCGGCATTGTGATGGGTACTGAGGACCACCAACAGATCGTTCGCTTCCCCCACTGATATCCGCGCCGGATCGGCAAAGGATGTATGCCGGTCGAACGCGACGTCGACCGCGTCAAGAAGCGCAGGTGCGCCCGACACGTCGAATAGCGCCAATACGGCCGATCCGATCGCATATTCCGGCTCACCCAAATCCAGCAACAATGCAACGCGGTCCAGCTCGCCGGAGCGCACGGACACTGCCGCAAACCCGCGAAAATCATCTGATCCGAGCGTGATATCGTACCCATCTTCAATATGCCTCACCCGACGCGGCGCCTGATCGTCAAGGGGGAGCGCACCGCCGACTGCGGATGGCACCACAAGCCGAACGAGGTCCGCATAGGTTATGGCCGTTTTCCCCGGAACAGGGTCGGACAATTCGGGAAACGAAACCGCCGCGGCAAACGCATCGCCAGCCGATATCGCGACAAGCACCAGCGCCACCGCTATCGAGCGCAACAGAACCCTCAACATGCCGTCTCCACTCACCGCCTGCAGACGCGGGAAGACTATAGGCCGTGGCCAGGTGTGAACAGGCATTGCCTATCCAACCACGCCAGAAGCGCCCGGCTAACACCTGGGGAACCCGGCCCCATCGGCAGTCCCGGCCTCGTTGCATGCACGTGAAAGTCGAGGCTTGCGCACAGTGCCTGCGAGTCGGGATATCTACCCCGCTGCAATCCAGCATTGTGCGGGGCCGATGGTAGCGGAGGAGGGATTTGAACCCCCGACACAAGGATTATGATTCCTCTGCTCTAACCAACTGAGCTACTCCGCCCCAAAAGAGGCCGTCGGTGGTTGGCCGACGCGCGCCTTACTAAGGTTTGGCGGCTCACTCTGTCAAGCGGCGCATTCTGTGCCTGTGCGAAAACTGTGCGACAGGCGTGTCCCGGGCTCAATTGTTCAAAGATCAGCACCAGTGCGTCGCGATTGGCTCGCTGGATAACCAAATCCGTCGGTTCTACATTCTGTTCAACAGCGGCGCATTTGGCGCCTCAAGAGGAGTATTGAACATGACCCTTGAACTTGGCGGCATCCATCATCTGACGGCCGTAACCGCAGACGCGCCGCGGAACCTGAAATTCTACACCCAGACCCTGGGCATGCGCCTGATCAAGAAGACGGTGAACCAGGACGACACCTCGGCCTATCACCTCTTCTATGGCGATGGCGTGGCCTCGCCCGGGGCGGACCTGACCTTTTTCGATTTCAACACGCTGCGCGAAAGCCGTGGCAACCATACAGTGGGCCGCACCGGCCTGCGCGTGGATAGCGCTGAAACCCTGCAATGGTGGAAGGACCACTTGCAGTCCAATAATGTCGGCGCCAGCGCCATCAAGGAACGCTTCGGTCATCTCTCGCTCGATTTCGAGGATTTTGAAGGACAGCGCTTCCGCCTGGTCGTCGATGACAAGAACAAGACCGTGCCCTGGGCCAAATCGCCCGTGCCCGCAGACAAGCAGATCATCGGCCTCGGGCCGATCACGCTCTCGGTGCCGAACCTGGAACCGACCGACGCCATGCTGACGCGCGTCATGAACATGCGCCAGGTGCGCCACTATCCGGCCCGCGAGCGCAATGGCGAGGTCTTCGTCTACGAAATGGGACCCGGCGGTCCGGCGGCAGAGTTGCATGTCGCGGTCGATCCCAGCCTGCCTCGTGCCCGGCCCGGCGCCGGCGGCGTCCACCACGTCGCTTTCCGCACGCCTGACCAAGACAGTCTGCGCGAATGGATCGACAGGGTGAACGGCTTCGGCATTCGCTCCTCGGGCGAGGTCGAGCGGTTCTACTTCACCTCGCTCTACTTCCGCGAACCCAATGGCATTCTGTTCGAAATCGCCACAGACGTTCCCGGCTTTGCCGCCGACGAACCGATGGAGAGCCTGGGTGAAACCCTGGCCTTGCCGCCCTTCCTTGAAGGCAAACGGGCCCAGATCGAAGCGGGTTTGAAGCCGCTGGAATAGGACGACGCCGCAGCGCCGGTTGAGGCATCCCCCTCATCCGGCGCCACCGACCTCTTGCTCCTCTCCCCATCGGGGAGAGGCGGCCCGGCGAAGCCGGGTCAGTGAGGAGGTGTTGCCGTCAGTCACATTCCTCGCTGCTCACACTGACGTGACACACATCGGTATGCGTGTCGGGTTTGAGCAGGCTCGCCATGTCCACTAGCCGGATGAACTCGGCGCGATAGCCACCCTCATCCGTTCCACGGCCCGCCTGGGCCAAGGCTTCGACCTCGTCCCAGTTCATCGCCGTGCCATAGACGCTGGATTTGAGCTTCTGCCCGAAGGCAGCGACGGCGGCGGCGAACTGGGCATCGACGCCGGCTTCGGCAATGTCGCCATAGACGACGCTGGCGGTGACCGGCTGTTCGATCAACTGGCTGACTTCGCTATCCGGCAGCTTATAGCGCATCTTGAGAAAGGCGATTTCCTCCGAAGCCGGGCCTACATCCGTTCCGCCATAGCGCAGCGGATCGACCAGTTCACCACCGGACCCGACAGGCGTAATCTCATAGAGCGCGGTGACTGTAGTCCCGGCGCCGACATCGCCGGCATCGACCGCATCATTATTGAAATCCTCGCGGTTGAGGGCACGGGTCTCGTAGCCGATCAGCCGGTACTCGCTGACCACGGCCGGGTTGAACTCGACCTGCACCTTCACATCCTTGGCAATGGTGTGGAGCGTGCCGCCGATTTCCTCGACCAGCACTTTCTTGGCCTCAGCAAAGCTCGAAATATTGCTGGCATTGCCATTCCCGTTCTGGGCCAAAGCCTGCATGGTCGCATCATCGAGATTACCGCGGCCGAAGCCGAGCACGGAAAGGCTGACGCCGCTCGCCCGCTTGTTGGCAATGAGGTCCTTGAGCTTTTCCGGATCGTCGATGCCGACATTGAAATCGCCATCGGTGGCCAGGATCACTCGATTGGTGCCATCGGCAATGTGTGCCTCCTCGGCGAGGCGATAGGCCAGTTCGATCCCCTCGGCGCCGGCCGTACTGCCGCCAGCATAGAGCTGGTCGAGAGCGGCCATGATCTCGGCCTTGTTGTCGGCCGAAGTGGGTTTGAGCGCCACACCGGCCGAGCCGGCATAAGTGACGATCGAGACCGTATCGTTGGTGCCAAGCTGGTCGAGCAAAAGCCCAAAAGCGCGTTTCAAAAGCGGCAGCTTGTCGGGCTCGTCCATCGAACCGGATGTGTCGATGAGAAACACCAGGTTGCTGCGCGTGTCCGCAACCGGGGGCTCGAAGCCCTTGATGCCGATCTGGAGGATTTGCGTTCGCTCGTTCCAGGGCGTGGGATAAACCATCACCGTCGGCTTGAACGGCACGTCCGCACTGTCCGCCGCCGGATAGGCATAGGGAAAATAGTTGATCAGTTCCTCGATGCGGACTGCGTCGCGCTCTGGCACGTATCCATCCTCGAGCTGGCGGCGGGCATAGGCATAGCTGGCCGTATCGACATCGAGCGAAAAGGTCGAGACCGGCTCTTCGGCGGCGACCTTGAGGCGCTGTTCGTCAAACGCGGCAAATTCATCGCCGCTCGGCACGACCGCCTGCGAGGGCGGCATATAATCCGCCACGCTCTCAGCCATCATACCGCCGGCGGGAGCCGCGGAAGTGACCGGCGCCGGCATGCCAACGGCCATCTTGTTCGCCGCAGTAGCCCGGCCTACCTCGCTTTCCTCGCTCATCACCGGTGCGGGGGCGATGGGCGCGACCGCCTCGGCCTGATCGGCGAGAGCCACCTCGGTATCGACCGCCGTTTCTTCGCGCGCCTCGGTCACCGGTGCTGGCTCGGGCGCGGCGTCGGCATCGGTCGCGGCCAGTTCCACCGGCTGGTTGACCTGGGGCACGACCTGGCTGGTCGGAGTTAGCGACGTCGTATTGTAGAGCTGCCAGCCGAGCGGCAGCACGAGGAGGGCAATGGCGGCGGTGCCGACAGGAATACGCATGTCCATGATCGAAATCCCCTTCAAGGAATTGATGATGGACATGAGACGGCCGCCCGCCGGTTTTCCTTTGGGCGCCTGCGCGGTTTTTTTCTGTTCGGCGTCGAAGGCCTCCCGGGCAGCGTTGAGCGCGCGCTCGCGGGCGGCGGCACGCGGGGGTGGCACAGCACCGGACTTCAGGGCTTCGAACGGGTCTTTGTCTTCGGGAAAGCTCATAGCAGCCCCCTCAATGTCTTGCGGGCTTCAAATACATGGAAGGACACGGTGGCCTCCTTGATGCCCATGATAGTGGCGGCCTCGGCATGGCTCAGCTGTTCGGCATAGACCAGGAGCACGGCGTCGCGCTGTTTTTCCGGCAAGGAGCGGACGGCCTCCCAAAGCTGGCTGCTGGTCGCCGCCGCTTCCTGTTCAGCCTCGGCCTCTTTGGGCCAAACCTCGGCATAGGCATCGGCATGGCGACCGCGCCGGGCGCGGGCCCTTTGCCAGTCGCGCACGGCATTGAGCGTGATGCGATAGACCCAGCTCGAAAAGGCGCTACGCCCGTCAAAGCGCGCAATGGCCTGGCCGATCTTGACGCAGACGTCTTGGGCGATGTCCTCGGCATCGTCGCGGTGGCCACACCAGCGCCAGGCCGTGCCATAGATGCGGTCATATTGGCCGGCGATCAGCGTGGAAAAGGCCTCTCCATCGCCATTGCGTGCGCGCCTCACCAGCGCTTGCGTCAGCGCGTCGGCCTTGTCCGGCTTGGGTGCGGCGGTCAGTCCCATCATCTGTGCATGCACATCTTGTCTCTTCGGGTCTATTGTAGAGACTAAGACGACAGCACTGCGCCAGTCCTTTGGCTGGTGCTCAACATTTTTTCGCGGGAGGCCGGGACATGGCTGATGAACGGAACAACGGGCCCTTCGGGCTCAACCGCACCCGCATCATGATCCTCCTCATGGGGGCGCTGGTGCTGCTGATCTCCATCGGCATGTTTTTAGGCGGCCCGAACTCGTATCAAGCGCTGCGCGAGGCCTCGGATGCGGCCAAGGAGCCGACGGCGGAGCAGGTGAGCGGGGACTAGCAGGTATAGTGCGGCTAGTTCCCGGTGCCGTCTTTGCTCAATGCTTCTTTGGCAAGGCTTTGCAGTTCACCGGGCCGAAGCTTCCAGCCCAACTGGCCCGATGTTCCCGTCAAGCTGATTTCATAGTGGCCGTGCTTGTCCCCGGACGTCAGTGCGGAGACATGGAGGATGGTGATGACTTGGTCGGGGGTAAATCCGCTAAACGTCTGCGGTAAGTAAGCAAGAATCCCTGGATGAAGTTGTGGCCTGTCCATGGCTTCACCAACCGCCACAAAAAGTGGATGCAGTATGCTCGGGTAGTCGACTAGGGACTTCATCTGCTCAGTACCAAACTATCCCGTCACGCAACCAGTGCCTGCGGCACCGCCTCAGCGATAAACCCGCCGCCCAGCACTTCGCTGGTTTCGCTGTCATCGGCATAAAAGACGCAGGCTTGGCCCGGCGAAATGCCGTATTCGCCGGTGACCAGTGTGACATAGACTTCGCCGTTTTGCATCTGGATGACGGCAGGCTGGGGGCCGCGGGTCGAGCGCACCTTGACCTCGACCGGTGCACCATTGCCGGCACTCGCTTCGGCCAGTGGCAGCCCGCCTAGCCAATTGACGTCGCGCAGGCGCACTGTGTGGGTCTTCAAAGCCTCGCGCGGGCCGACGATGACGCGGCCTGTGCGGTGATCGAGTTTCACGACATAGAGCGGTTCGCCCGCGGCAATGCCGAGGCCCTTGCGCTGGCCGATCGTGTAGTGGACGATACCCTCGTGCTCGCCGAGCACCCGGCCATCCATGTGCACGATCTCTCCCTTGGCGAGCGCTTCGGGATGCATCTTGGCAATGATGTCGGCATATTTGCCCTGTGGCACGAAGCAGATGTCCTGGCTGTCGTGCTTTTCGGCGATTTCGAGACCCATGTCGCGCGCGTGCTGGCGCACTTCGGCCTTGCCCATGCCGCCAAGCGGGAAGCGCAGGAAATCGAGCTGGCTCTGGGTGGTGGCGAATAGGAAATAGGACTGGTCGCGATCATTGTCGACCGGACGGAACAGATGCCGGCGGCCATCTTCGCCCAACCGCGTCTGCACATAATGCCCGGTGGCCAGCACATCGGCGCCGAGGTCCTGCGCCACAGCCATCAGGTCGACGAACTTGACCGACTGGTTGCAGGCAATGCACGGCACCGGTGTTTCGCCCTGCTGATAGGCATTGGCGAAAGGCTCGATGACAGCGTTCTTGAAGCGCTCTTCATAGTCGAGCACATAATGGGGAATGCCCAGCTTTGCCGCCACGCGGCGCGCGTCGTGGATATCCTGCCCGGCACAGCACGCGCCCTTGCGGTGAATGGCTTCACCATGATCGTAAAGCTGAAGGGTGACGCCCACCACTTCATAGCCCTCGCGGGCGAGCAGTCCGGCGACAACGGAGGAATCCACACCCCCGGACATGGCGACGACGACGCGCGTATCCTCCGGGCGCTTGGCAATATCAAGCGTGTTCAACATCTCTTCTCGTATCCGGTTGGGGTCAAGGGCCAGCGGCTACTGTGTGGCGCTTCCATACGCGCTGGCGGCCAGTCTGTCCATTGCCGCACCCGGCAGCTTTTGCCGCCCGCCCGGCAGGACTGGACAGGTCACACCATCCAACCGGGCCGAGACGGCACGCTAAACATTTGCCAGAAAAGAACTTTAACGCCGACCACAGTCTGGCAAGCGTCTTGCATCGCAGGGTCCGGATGAGTGTTTTGTTTTAGGGGCCACCAGTGGCATCACATCTGTCGATAATCAGCGGAGCCAGCGCCACGACTGCGATCGGCAAGGCTTTTGGCGGCCAATCCGCTGCCGCGCAGGATGCCACCAGCGAACCCACGGGGCTTCTGGGCCTGTTCGCTGCGCTATTGGACAATGCCAATGCCAACCAGGCCGCAACAGCGCCCGCCACCGCCAATATCGCCGGCGATGCCAAGACCACACTCGACCTGGCCGGCCTCTTCCGGCTTGGACTGGAAGCAGGCACCGGTCAGCCCAACGAGGATGGCGACGCTGACCCCGAGGCCCTGGCAGCGGCAATCGACCTGCCGACAAAGGTGACCGTTCCGGCCGATCCCCAACCCATGGTTGACTTCGTCGAGGCGCTCGGCGCCCTCAAGGCCAGTCTGGACCGCGGTGAACCGCTCGACCCCGAGTTGCTGAGCCAGGTGGAATCTGCGCTGACCAGGTTGGCCGATGCACTGGGGCTCGACATCGACGTGCTGGCCGTGCCTGAGGATTTCGCTGCACTGCTCGAAACCACGCCCGAGGATGAAACGGGTCTCGCCGGCGCGCTGACCCAATTGCTCGCCCCGCTCGCACAATCGCTTTCGACCGCCCAGCCGACCGCCGATGCGGACACAGCCGGCGATGCGCTCTCGGCCAATGTCCAGCTCAAGGCACTGAGCGACAAACTTGGCGCGGTTCTGGCGGCCCTGGCCGATGGCGAGGTGCCAACCGAGAAACTGGCCGCCCTGGGCATGACACCGGGTCAGCCGCTGGATGCGGAAATCGAGGCGGCCCTGGCCCGCTTCGCGACCGGTGCGAACGCGCAGACCGCCACGGTGCCCGAGGAACCTGTGCTGGCCGCGCCCACGCTCAAATTGAGCGAACCCGTGCTGACCGGCCAGGCCAGCGACGCCGCGACACCCGACGCGGTGGCCAAGGCGGCAACGGTCGCGGCCGATAGCAAGGCTCCACCCGACCAGCGTGACGCCAACGACCAGCCCGCCGGTGAACGCGGCCGCGAGCGGACCGAAGCGGCCAATCGCGAGCCCCGGGCCAATGCCGCATCGACCGCCCCGGCGCCGACCGATGCCTCCAACACGCCCAGCCCTTCGGCCGATGCCAATGCCCAGCAGGCGCCGGGGGCCCGTGTCGATGCCTCGGCCAATCCACGCATCATCCAGGCCGGCTACCAGACCAGCCAGCAACAACTCAACCTGCCCCAGATTGCCTTTGAACTGGCCCGCCAGGCGCAGGACGGCAATACCCGCTTCCAGATCCGCCTCGATCCGCCCGAACTGGGTCGCATCGACGTGCGGCTGGACATCAACGAGACGGGCCAGGTGCATGCACGGCTGATGGTCGAAAAATCCGAGACGCTGGACCTGATGCAGCGCGACCAGCGCGGGCTGGAACGCGCCCTGCAGCAGGCCGGGCTCGACAGCGCCAAGACCAATCTCGAATTCTCCCTCAAGCAGAACCCCTTTTCCGGCCAGCAGGGCCAGATGGGCGACGGCAAGGGACAGAACGGCGCCGACAATGGTCTCTTGGCCAATGACAATGGCTTGGGAGGCGAGGTCGAGGAGGCCCCACCCATGGTCAATCTCTACCGCGGCACATTGCAGGCCAGCGGCGTCAACATTATCGCGTAAGGAGTTGCAGCCATGGCCGTCAATGGCGTTTCAGGATCGTCCAATACCAGTGCCCTGTCGGGCTCGCGAACCACTATTGCCGAAAATTTCGACACTTTCCTGTCGATCCTGACCACGCAATTGAAGAACCAGAACCCGCTCGACCCGCTCGATACCAACCAGTTCACCCAACAATTGGTGCAATTCACCGGCGTTGAACAGCAACTCAAGACCAACGAATTTCTCGAAGCCTTGCTGCTCAACACCCAGACCAGCTATCGCGCCGATGCGGTCTCCTATATCGGCAAGGAAGTGACGGCCTCGGGCGAAACAGCCGAACTCAAGGATGGCGGTGCTTATTGGGCCTATAATGCCGAGGCCAATGTGGCCAATGCCACAGTGACCATCAAGAATGCGGCGGGCCAGGTGGTCTATACCGAGACTGGTTCGCTCAATAAGGGCGCGGGCAACTTCCTCTGGGACGGCGTTGGTTCCGATGGCAGCACCAAGCCCGATGGCGTCTATACCATTGAGATCAAGGGTACCAATCTGGCTGGCAATGAGGTCAAGGTCTCCACCTCTTCGGTGGGTATCGTCACGGCGGTGGATTTCTCTGGCGATGAACCGATGCTGACCGTCGGCAAGAACAAGGTCGCCCTATCCGATGTGACCAGCATCCGGCAGGTGACCGAGTCCGACGAGCCTGAACCCGAGACCGAAAGCTAGCTTTTCCGGTCACTGAACCGATCCGGCGGCGCAGGTCTGACCTTGCGCCGCTTTTTGTCGTGCGCTGGCGCCTATTTGATTGCAACCGCACGCGCTTCTTAACCTGTTGTAAGTTTCCCCTTAGGGGTATCTTAAGCCCACTGCCCTACTCTCAAGCTCATATGGTCAGGTTTGAGTAGAGAGTAAAATGACCGTACAGATGCGTCCTCGCGTGAAGTACGTTATTGGTCCCGATGGCAGCCCGCTCACAATTGCGGATCTGCCTCCGGCCAATACGAGACGGTGGGTTATCCGCCGCAAGGCAGAAGTTGTCGCCGCCGTTCGCGGCGGCCTGCTCAGCCTCGAAGAGGCGTGTGAGCGTTATACGCTCAGCGTCGATGAATTCCTCAACTGGCAGGCCGCCATCGACAAACATGGCCTTGCCGGTTTGCGCACCACCTGGATCCAGCATTACCGGGAGGGGTGAGAAGCGACGGGCGCAAGCCCGGCGATTTGGTCCGGTGGACCAAATTGAGCTTCGAACGCTCCGAGCCATGCGAGGAGCCGGGCCCTTAGCCGGATCACGCTTCGAGCTTCGCGAGAAGCCGGGCCGGATCACAGGCAAGCACGATACCAGACCCGCAGGAGCAATCCGGCGGGTTTTGCCGTTCCGGTCACGGTGTTTCTGCGCTCATCCACCTTGCCCCGGCTTCACGGCCCAACAACCGCTCATAGTATTCCTGCGTAGCCGGCATGGCTTTCTTCTCCGCCGGCAGGCGGAACCAGCGATGGATCGAAAGACCCATGGCAATGTCGGCGATGGAGAAGCTGTTCCCGGCCAGGAAGGTTCGCCCCTTGGCCAGTTCGCCTTCAAGAATGTCCATCCGCGCCGTCCAGCGGGCCAGCGACTCCGCGATGCGCTCGGGATCGTCATAGCCGGGCGCTTTCCGCTGCAGCGCCAGCACCGCATACATCCAGGCGGGATTGAGGTCCGAAACCTGCCAACCCAGCCATTGCAGGGTGGTGGCGCGCGTCCGGACGTCATCCGAAAACAGGACGCCCATACCGTAGCGCTCGGCCAGATAGACCAGGATGGCATTGCTTTCCCACATGGAAAAATCGCCATCGACCAGCACTGGCACCTGGCCATTGGGATTGAGCGCCAGAAATTCAGGCACTTTGGGATCGCGGTTCGGCAGGCCCCAATCCTCCCGGCTATAGTTCAGGCCCAATTCGTCCAGCGCCCAAAGCACCTTGCGGACATTGATGGAGGTGACCCGTCCCAATACGCGCAGCATTCCCATTTACCCTTCCTTAACTGAACCCGGCAGTTCTTGCCCAAAATCGCAAGCTGCAACAGCCGGTTAATACATTGTTTACCATCCGCTAGGTAATTTTTGCCCATCGGTCCTGGGGGCGCCTCGACCGTTTGCAAATGGACCAGAGCAGCGGCGTGGATAGTCTAACCAATCTCATCAACCGGATAGGCCTGCCGCGCATCGCCGCCATGGCCCTGGTAGCCGTGTTGATGCTCGGCTTTTTCGCCTTCCTTATCATGCGGACGCAGACGCCAAACATGGCGCAGCTCTATTCGGGCCTCAGCCTCGAAGACTCCTCGGCCATCGTCGCCGAGCTGCAAACGCTCAATATTCCCTATGAATTGCGCGGTGACGGCGACACTATCCTGATTCCGCGCGACCAGATCACCACCATTCGCATGACCCTGGCCGGCGACGGCCTGCCCACACGCGGCCAGGTGGGCTACGAGATTTTCGACCAGCAATCGACCCTGGGCGCCACCAGCTTTGTCCAGAACATCAACAATGTTCGCGCACTCGAGGGTGAGCTTGCCCGCACCATCGGTTCGCTCAACCGAATCACCGGCGCCCGGGTGCATCTGGTCCTGCCTGAACGCGAACTGTTCCGCCGCGAGCGCAAGGATCCCTCCGCCTCCATCGTGCTGACCACGCGCGGCGAATTGTCCACAGGAGAAATCCGCGCCATCCAGCACCTGGTCTCCTCCGCCATTGAAGGGCTAACGCCCAGCCGGGTCGCTATCGTCGATGATCAAGGCAACCTTTTGGCCTCGGGCACCGGAGAGGACGTGGCGGGCGTCATGACCGCCCAGAGCGATGAGCGCACTCTTGGTTTCGAAAACCGCCTGCGCACCCGCGTCGAGGACATGCTGGCCAATGTCGTCGGTGCCGGCCGGGCGCGCGTCGAGGTGACCGCCGAACTCGACTTCAACCGCTCCACCACGACCCAAGAACTGTTCGACCCCGAAAGCCAGGTCGTTCGGTCCACCCAGACGCGCGAAAGCCAGAACCTGTCCGGCGGCAATAATGGCCAGGTGACCGTGGCCAATGAATTGCCCGGCGCCAGCCAGAACAACGGCGCCGACACCGTGACCGAGCAGGGCACGTCGAGCGAAGAAGTCATCAATTACGAGATTTCCAAGACCACCCAGACCGACGTGACCGAGGCCGGGGCCGTCAAACGCCTTTCCGTCGCAGTGGTCGTGGACGGGACCTATGCCGACGATGGCGCGGGCAATATGACCTATACGCCGCGCTCGGCCGATGAAGTGGCGCAGATCCTGACCCTGGTCCGCTCCGCCGTCGGCTATTCGGCCGAACGCGGCGACAGCGTCGAAGTGGTCAATATGCAATTTGCCGAGCGCCCCGATCTGGCGCCTATTGGTACCGATGCCGAAGCCGGCCTGCTCAACTTTACCCGCGACGACCTGATGAACGGTGCCGAGATGATCGTGACCTTGCTCATCGCACTGGCTCTGGTCTTCTTCGTCATGCGCCCGCTGCTCAAAAAAGCCCTGACGCCCGAAACCCAGCCCCTGGCCCTGCCCGAGGCCGCCGAGGTCAGCCACCACGGTGTGCTGGGCGCAGATGGGCAGGTGATCCCGGAAATCGAAGAGGTACCGCGCGACAAGACCCCCGCCTGGGTGACCAATGCCAAATCGATGGGCGAAACCCAGCTCCAGACCCTCAAGACCGTCGGCACACTGGTCGAGGAAAACCCCAAGCAGGCCGCGCTCATCGTGCGCGACTGGCTCGGTAACGCGGCGTAATAGCGATGGCCCTGGTTTCACAATCCGCCGACGACAAGTCCAGCGCAAATACCCCGGTGGCGATGGGCGCCCAGCTTCAGGTTGGCGGCGAACATCGCGTCCTGACCGGCGACGAGAAGGCTGCTGCCCTGCTGCTGGCGCTCGGGCCGGACTATGGCAAGCCCATTTTCGACGAGCTTGACGAGCTCGAGGTCAAGCAATTGTCGCGCGCCATGGTGCGGCTGGGCCCGATCACCCAGGAAATGCTCGACGACCTCATGATCGAGTTTGTCACCACCATTTCCTCCAATGGCTCGCTGTCGGGCAATACCGACTCGACCGAACGCCTGCTCCTGAGCTTCCTGCCGCAGGACAAGGTCGACGCGATCATGGAAGAGATCCGCGGTCCGGCCGGCCGCAACATGTGGGAAAAGCTTTCCAATGTGCAGGCCGACGTGCTGGCGGCCTATCTCAAGAACGAATATCCCCAGACCATTGCCGTTGTCCTCTCCAAGATCGCCACTGAGCACGCCTCCAAAGTGCTCGCCGTGCTGCCTGAGGAACTGGCCATGGACGTGGTGCAGCGCATGCTGGGGCTCGATCCGGTGCAGAAGGAAATTCTCGAAAAGATCGAGATGACCCTGAGAACCGAATTCATGTCGACGCTCAATCACACCAAGCGTCGCGACAGCCATGAACAGATGGCCGAAATCTTCAACGCCTTCGATCGCCAGACCGAAGCACGCTTCATCACCAATCTCGAAGAGGTCAATCGCGACGACGCCGAACGCATCAAGCAATTGATGTTCACCTTCGAGGACCTGGCCAGGCTCGACATGACGGCCATCCAGACCCTGCTCTCCAAGCTTGACAAGCGCGAACTGGCCTTGGCGCTCAAGGGTGCCAATGATCAGGTCAAGGAAAGCTTCTTCAACAATATGTCGAGCCGCGCGGCCAAGATGCTGCAGGATGACATGCAGACCATGGGGCCGGTGCGATTGAAGGATGTGGACGAGGCCCAGACCCGCATGGTCGCCACGGCCAAGGATCTCGCCGCCAAGGGCGAAATCCTGATCATGAAGTCCAAAGCCGACGACCAGATGATTGCGTGACGCCATGGCCAGCCCCGCCCGTTTCACCTTCGATCTGAACCTGGAGCCTCGCGCTTCTTCACGCGCCGCCCCTGCACCCATCCCCTCCATTCCGGAGGACGTGGTGGCGCAATTGCTGGCCAATGCGCGCGAAGAGGCCTATGCCGAAGGCATAAAGGCCGGCGAGCAGAACGCAGCCTCCATGGCCGCCCAGACCATAGCCGCCGCGGCCGGCACCCTGGCGACCCAGACCACCAACGCAGCCAAAGCGCTCGACACGGCGCGCGCCGAACACCACCAGCAAGCCGTGGAACTGGCGCTCAGCATTGGCCGTAAGTTGGCGCTGCACCTGGTGGCCCGCTTCCCGCTGACGGAACTGGAAGCGCTGATCGCCGAGTGCCTGCCCAGCCTCAATGGCGTGCCGCATCTGGTGGTGCGCTGCCACCCCGATCTGGCCGATGCCATCCGCGATATGGCGACCGCCCAAATGACCCATTCCGGCTTTGCCGGACGTCTCGTGGTCATGGGCGACCCCGATATTCGCATTGGCGATGGCCGGCTCGAATGGGTCGATGGCGGCCTTGTGCGCGACATCGCCGACACTGCCGCCCAGATCGACCGGCAGATCGCCACCTATCTCGCGGCCCGCACGCGCGGCCAAAGCAAGGAGAACGGTTCATGACCGATCCCGAAGACGATATCACCGCTTCCGAAGGCCTGAATTTGAGCGAAATGGACGCGCCCGAGCGGACGCGCGACATACATATGGAACGTACCGCCGCCGACCTGGAGGCGGTATTCGATGTTCCGGTCCGCGTCTCGGTCGTTCTTGGGCGCACCAAAATGCCGGTTTCCAGTCTCCTCAAACTCGATACCGGCACCGTTATCGAACTGGACCGTCAGGTCGGCGAGGCAGTGGAGATATTCATCAATGAACGCCTGGTGGCGCGCGGCGAAATTGTGCTGGTCGAAGACCGGCTCGGCGTCACCATGACCGAAATCATCAAGCCGCAATAGGAGACCACGATCATGCGCCTGCTCATTATCGGGGCCCTGGAAGGCCAGCTTTCGACAGCAACTAAGATGGCCATGGATGGCGGCGCCAAGGTCGCCCATGCCCCCTCCATCGAAATTGCCCTGGCCTCGCTCCGGGCCGGCAAGGGCGCGGACCTGCTGTTGGTCGATGTGATGATGGACATTGCCGGGCTGATTGCGGGGCTCGAAGCCGAGCGCATCGCCATTCCGGTGGTCGCCTGTGGCGTCGAGACCAATGCGGCGGCCGCGGTCAACGCCATCCGCGCCGGCGCCAAGGAATATATCCCCCTACCCCCCGATGCCGAACTGATTGCCGCCGTTATTGCCGCGGTGGCGCGGGAAAGCTCGGACTTTCTCTATCGCGACCCGGCCATGGAACGCGTGGTCAGGATGGCCGAGCAGATCGCCGCGTCCGAGGCCTCGATCCTGATCACCGGCGAAAGCGGCACCGGCAAGGAAGTTATTGCCAAATATGTGCATGGCCGCTCCAAGCGCGCCCACAAGCCCTTCATTTCGGTCAATTGCGCCGCCATTCCAGAAGCTCTGCTCGAAAGCGAGCTGTTCGGGCATGAAAAGGGCGCCTTTACCGGCGCCATTGCGCGCCGCATCGGCAAGTTCGAGGAAGCCTCGGGCGGTACCCTCCTGCTCGACGAAATTTCCGAAATGGATGTGCGCCTGCAGGCCAAGCTGTTACGCGCCATTCAGGAACGCATCATCGACCGCGTCGGCGGCACCAAGCCGGTGCCGGTGGATATCCGCATCCTGGCGACTTCGAACCGCAATCTCAGCGAGGCCGTGCGCGATGGTTCCTTCCGCGAGGACCTGCTGTTCCGCCTCAACGTGGTCAATCTCAAGCTCCCCCCGCTCCGCGAGCGTCCCGGCGATATCCTGGCGCTGTCCGAACATTTCGTGGCCAAATACGCCAAGGCCAATGGCCTGCCGCCGCGGGCCCTTTCCGCCGAAGCCCGCGACGCCTTGGTCAAGGCGCCCTGGCCGGGCAATGTGCGCGAATTGGAAAACACTCTGCACCGCGCCGTATTGCTGTCCTCGGGCGATATCATCGGCCCCGAGGCCATCGTCCTGCCCGATGGAATGGGCCTGAGTGAGGCGGCCCGCGCCGCCTCTCCGGCATCGCAACTGGCCCAGACCGCCGAGGCGATGAATCGCGCCCTGGTGGGACGCACGGTGGCCGATGTGGAACGCGACCTGATCCTGGACACGCTCGACCACACCTTGGGCAACCGCACCCATGCGGCCAACATTCTGGGCATCTCGATCCGCACGCTCCGCAACAAGCTCAATCAATATGCCGATGAGGGCGTGCATGTGCCCGAGCCCGGCGAGAAGCGAGGCGCGGCTTAGCGAAGGCTCGGGACCTCCTGCTCCCCTCCCCCTTGAGGGGAGGGGTCGGGGGTGGGGGTCCAACGGCGACCCACTGCACCACCCCCTCCCTCATTCCCTCCCCTCAAGGGGGAGGGAGGCGCCAGCCGAAAGCCTTGTGAACACATGACCGATATCCCCTCCGCCAACAGATCAGGTTTCTCGTTCCCCACAATCGGCCGGGTGATCGAGACCCTGCGCTCGGGCGATATTGCGCTTGCTACGGGCGTGATGGGGCTGATCGTCATCCTGATCGTCCCCATGCCGCCCATTCTGGTGGACATGCTCCTGGCCATCTCGATCGTCTTCTCGGTCATGATCCTGATGACCGCCCTCTTCATTCAGAAGCCGCTGGAATTCTCGTCCTTCCCCACAGTGCTGCTGATCGCCACCATGCTGCGGCTGGGCCTGAACCTGGCCACCACCCGCCTGATCCTGAGCGATGGGCACGAAGGCACTTCGGCGGCGGGCAATGTCATCGAGGCCTTTGGCAGCTTTGTTACTCGCGGCAATTTCGTCATCGGTATCGTGGTCTTCATCATCCTGGTGATCGTAAATTTCATCGTCATCACCAAGGGTTCGGGCCGTATCGCGGAAGTGGCGGCGCGCTTCAGCCTCGATGCCATGCCCGGCAAGCAGATGGCCATTGACGCCGATCTCTCGGCCGGCCTGATCGACGAGGACACCGCCAAGAAGCGCCGCGCCGATCTCGAGGGCGAAAGCGCTTTCTTCGGCAATATGGACGGTGCATCCAAGTTCGTGCGCGGCGATGCCATTGCCGGTCTCATCATCACCTTCATCAACGTGTCCGCCGGCATGCTGATCGGCATCATGCAGCAGGGCCTCGGCTTCCAGGAAGCGGCCAATAATTACACCCTGCTCACCATCGGCGATGGCCTGGTCAGCCAGATTCCGGCCCTGATCGTTTCCACGGCCGCGGGCATTCTGGTCTCCAAATCCGGCGTGACCGGCGCTGCCGACAAGGCTCTGACGCTGCAATTCACCGGTTACCCGCGCGCCCTAGGCATGTCCTCGGCGGTGATGGCGGCTTTGGCGCTATTGCCCGGCATGCCGCTGGTTCCCTTCATGGCGCTGGCCGGTGGCGTGGGCTATGCCGCCTTCCGCGCCAGCCGCTCCAAGGCCGTGCGCGCCGTGGAAGAGCAGGCCCAGGAAATCGCCAAATCCGCGCCGCCCGAACAGCCTTCCGAACCGCCCATCACCGACAGCCTTAAAATCGACGATCTCAAACTCGAACTAGGCTATGGCCTGTTGAGCCTGGTCAAGGAAGATGAGAGCGGCAATGATCGCCTGACCGAACAGATCAAGGCCCTCAGGCGCCAACTGGCGCTGGAACTGGGCTTTGTCATGCCGCCCGTGCGCATTCTCGATAACATGCAGCTCGAGCCCAACGACTACAAGGTGCGCATCAAGGAAGTGGAGGCCGGTTCTGGCGAAATCTACGCCAATCAATTGATGGTCATGGACCCTTATGGCGGCCAGATCGACCTGCCCGGCATTCACACCACCGAACCCACTTTCGGCCTGCCCGCCACCTGGATCGAGCCAGCCCTGCGCGATGAGGCCGAACTGCGCGGTCTCTCGATCATCGATCCCTCGACGGTGATTTCGACCCATCTGACCGAAATCCTCAAGGCCAATGTCGCGGACCTTTTGAGCTATGCCAATGTGCAATCCCTGCTGTCGGGCCTGCCCAAGGAGCAGCAGAAGTTGGTGGAGGACCTGGTCCCCGGCCAGATCACCGTATCTGGCCTGCAACGCGTGCTGCAATCGCTATTGACCGAGCGCATTTCCATTCGCGACCTCTCGAGCATTCTCGAAGCGGTCGCTGAAATTGCCGGCAATGGCCGCTCGGTCCAGACCATTTCCGAGCATGTCCGGACCCGCCTGTCCCGGCAGATTTGCGCGGCCAATCTCGGTCCCGATGGCAATCTGCCATTGCTGACCCTTTCCCCGCAATGGGAACGGGATTTCGCCGAGGCTATGGCCGGCGAAGGCGAGAACCGGCACCTGGCCATGGCGCCAAGCAAGTTGCAGCAATTTATCGGCGCGGTACAATCGGCCTTCGAGCGGGCCGCCCAGCAAGGCGAACTGCCGGTACTCATCACCTCGCCGGGCATCCGGCCGCATGTTCGCTCGATTATCGAGCGCTTCCGGCCGCAAACCGTGGTGATGAGCCAGAACGAAGTGCATCCGCGCATTCGATTGAAGACCGTGGGGAGCATCTAGCCTTATTGGCCCGGGGGCAAGCGCGGCGCATCGGCAGGTACCGGATTGGCCTGCAGGTCCTCGATCAGCGCCTTCATCTCGTCGATTTCGCGTATCTGTGCCTCGATAATCCCATCGGCCAGTTCGCGGACCCGTTCATCGCGGATATTGGCATTCCTGCTGGTGAGGACCGCGATGGAGTGATGCGGGATCATGGCCCGCATATAGTCGATATCGCCAACCAGCGCCTGGCTGCGGACGAGATAAAGCGAGCCGGCAAAGACGGCGACGGCGGCGCCCACAATGGCCAGGTTGACCGCATGTTTCTTATACATGGACCACATGAAGCCCAGCATGATCAAGGCCATGACGGCCCCCATGAGAAGCGCCATCCATAGCCGCGTCTGGCTATAGAATATGTGCTCGAGCTGGTAGGTATTGAGATACATCAGGCCATACATGATGACCGTGGACGTTGCGATCATGGCGGCAAAGCGCAGATAGCTCATCGGGGACTCCTCTCATTGCCAGCACAACGCAGCAATCGACCCCTTCGTTCGCCTCATTGGCGAACGACCCGATCGTAAAGCGCCAGTTCATCGGCTTGCGGTGCCTGAATCTGGCTCATCCACCCATGGATATGGTTCAGCCTAATGGGTGGGTCCTCGCGCCCCCGGCGCGAAATCCGTTCCAGCATGACCCCGGGCGGGGCGGTCAGCCAATGGAGTTCGGCTCGCGCCCCGAGCGTCTTGGCTTCATGGGCCAGGAGCAGCCTTTCATCGCGACCCCAGGTGCCCCATTCCACGATGACACTGACGCCCGCCTCGAGAAATCGGCGGCCCAGACGCCATTGCATGGTCTCGATCCGAGCCCGACGCTCCTCGTCCCAGATATCGAGCTTGAGCTCCGCAAGCCACGCGTCGGGCTCCATGCGTACGGCGCCGGTTTCCGCTTCCAGCACCGCAGCGCGCGTCGATTTGCCTACGCCGGGAAGCCCGGCAACGATAAAGAGAGTGGCGCTCACCGCTCCGCCAGGGCGAGCCGGGCACCCAGAGCCACAAAGGCGGCCGCAAAACTGCGGCGCATCCAGGTCATGATGGCCGGTCGCGAAATGACCTGGCCGCGAATGGCCGCGGCAAAAAGGCCGTAAAGCGCAAACACCACAAAGGTCATGCCCATAAAGACACCGCTCAATTCAAGCATGCGCACGACCGCATGCGGCGTATCGGCAGGCACGAATTGCGGTAGGAAGGCGAAAAAGAAGATCGAGAGCTTGGGATTGAGAATGTTGATCAGCACCGATTCCGTGATCACCTTGCGCACCGATTTGGGCGCCCGCTCGGCCTCTACGCTCAAGGCGCCGGTCTCGCGCAGCGTCGCCCAGGCCATATAGAGCAGGTAGGCCACGCCGGCATACTTGATGATCTCGAAGGCCAATGCGCTGGCATGCAGGATGGCCGCCAGACCGGTAATGGCCGCCAGCATATGCGGGACAATACCCAAAGTGCAGCCCAAGGCGGCCCATAGGCTGGCTTTGCCGCCGCGTCCCAGCCCGGCGGCAATGGTATAGAGTGCGCCGACGCCCGGTGAGACGACGACGATCAGGGTGGTCACAAAAAACTCGACGCTCATTCTGGCCCTCCCGGCAGGGGGACATTATGCCCCGTCGCGGCCGGCCGCGCCAGACTTGTGCCTTAACTCGGCCGGCCCGGCACCACCGGAGGCATATCAAGCTTGGCCGCTTCCTCGGAGGTATCGACGGCATCCTCCTCGGCAAGCTCGCGTTCCGCATCATACCAGAATTCCTGCTCACGGCCATCGGGCTGCCCCGCCCGATCCCAGAGCTGATACGCCCGGTCGCGGATTTTTTCCTGATCGATCATGTGCATTCCAGCCTCCTTTGCGCTATCGGGAAAACGCAGCTCCGGGCCGACAGTTGCAGTGGAACAAGCACGTGACTGGCGCATTATCGGCACGTGACTGAGGGCGACCGATGAAACTGTTTTCCTGCAGCCATTGTGGCAACACGGTCTATTTCGACAATGCCATATGCGAGCGTTGCGGCCATCAACTAGGCTTTCTGCCCGGTCCCGCCAGATTGGTGTCCCTAGTAGAAGACGGCGGGTTATGGAGTTCGCCAGCCATTGCCGAGGACGCCTTCGTATTCTGCGCCAATGCCGCCCATGGCGCCTGCAACTGGCTGGTCCCGGCTGAGCTGGACGGCGATATTTATTGCCTCGCCTGCCGGCACAACGAGACTATTCCCGATATTTCCGACCCCGCCAATCTGGGGCGCTGGCAAACCATTGAGCGGGCCAAGAAGCGCCTGTTTTATTCGCTGATCCGGCTGGACCTGCCCTTGCATACGCGCAATGAAGACCCCGATCATGGGCTCGCCTTCCGCTTTCTCGCCGATAATGCCGACGCGCCGCAGCGGGTCATGACCGGGCATGACAATGGCATCATAACCATCGCCCTGGCCGAAGCGGACGACGCCGAACGCGAATATCGTCGCACCAGCATGAACGAGCCCTATCGCACCCTGCTCGGTCATTTCCGTCACGAGATCGCGCATCATTTCTGGGATCTATTGGTCGCCGGCCGGGACGTTCTGCCGCTCTTCCGCACCTTGTTCGGTGACGAGCGGGTCGACTATGCCGAAGCGCTCAGGATCTATTACGCTAGGGGGGCGCCGCAAGGCTGGTCGCAGACTCATATCAGCGCCTACGCCACGGCCCATCCCTGGGAAGACTTCGCGGAGACCTTCGCCCACTATCTTCATATCGTGGACACGGTGGAAATGGCCGCCGCCTTCGGCATACGCCCCCGGCCCGGCACCGGCGACCAGAACCTGGCCATACCGTCTGTCCATTTCGATCCCTATCTCGAAACCGACATGCAAAGGATCGTCGACAATTGGGTGCCGCTGGCCAGCCTGCTCAATAATCTCAACCGCGCCATGGGACAGGCCGACGCCTATCCCTTCATCCTGACATCCGGGGTCATCGAGAAACTGGCCTTCATCAATGCCCTGGTGCACCGGCACCGGGCGTGACGCCGGGCGATCGGCTCAACTGCGCCGGGTGACCCGGTCGTATGGCGCCAGGGCATCTTCGAGGGCCTGCAGGTCACCGGGCAATTCGGCCTCGAACATCATCTCCTCGCCCGTGGCGGGATGCTCGAACCCCAATTCGGCGGCATGCAGCGCCTGGCGGCCAAGCGCCTGAACGGCGGTGGCGACCTCCGGCGGCAGCTTATTGATCTTGGTGGCAAAGCCAGGCGCATAGAGCTGGTCGGCTACCAGGGGATGGCCGATATGGGCCATATGCACGCGGATCTGGTGGGTGCGACCGGTCTCGAGCTGACACTGGATGCGGGTAATGTCCCAGCCTGCATCGCCATAGCGCGCTTCCACCGCATAATGGGTGATAGCCTCCCGCCCCTGCTTCAAGACGGCCTGCTTAAGCCGATTGCCCGGATCGCGCCCGAGCGGCGCGTCGACCGTGCCCATGCCCGACTGCGTCGAGCCCCAGGCAAAGGCGATATAGGCCCGATGCAAGGGGCCGGTGCGACCATGATCGGCAAACTGCTCGGAAAGGTGTTTGTGTGCCTTCTCGGTCTTGGCCGCGACCATGACGCCGGACGTGTCCTTATCGAGTCGATGCACAATGCCGGGGCGTTTGACCCCGCCAATGCCTTTGAGACTATCACCGCAATGAAAGATCAACGCATTGACCAATGTGCCCGAAGGCGAGCCGGGTGCCGGATGCACGACCATGCCCACCGGCTTGTTGATCACGATCAGATGCTCGTCCTCGAACAGAATGTCGAGCGGTATATTTTCCGGCTGCGGATCGGGATCTTCAGGCGGGGGAGCCACAAGCACGATTGTCTCCCCGGCCTTGAGCCGGTATTTGGGTTCGGAAACTGTTCGCCCGTCCACAGTGACGGCGCCGGACACGATCAGATCCTTGATGCGACTGCGGCTGAGCACATCATGCGCTTTGGCCAGCATGGCATCAAGCCGCCCGCCGCTCATCGCGGCGTCGACCACAACCTCAACGGGTTCGCCCTCCAACTCGAAATCGGTATCATCCGTCATGAGCAATCCTGAAACCAATAGGCCGGACCCCGCCGACACCGAATTGTCGCCGGAAGCAAAGGCCATGCTGGGAAAAGCCCGCCGCTCCTTCGGGGTTTCGATGGGCATTCTTTTGCTGGGCTTTATGGCGATTGGCTTTGCACTTGTCTATCGCGTCATGCGCGACAGCCCGCCGCCCGCAACAGCAGAAAGCGTCGCCATTCCGGCCGGAGCCCAGGTTCTTTCCGCGCTGACCCTGGACGGCACCGTGCAGGTAACCTTCTCGACAGGTGGCGCCACCATGCTCAACATCTATGATGCGGGGACCGGGGCGCTGGAGCGCAGCGTGCAGATCGGGGCTGAATAGCCCCCGAACGGCTCCCACACACGCCGCGTCGCCCCTGCGTCAGTTGGCCCTCCGATCAAGTCCGAGGGCGGCATCGCGTTCCTTGAGAGCGTTTGACGGCGGGAGCAGGCACCGCTAGCGCCCCTGGATCTCCTTGAGTGCCGCCAGCCGGTCCGACACCGAACCACGTTGGCCATTGGCCGGCGTTGGCAGCATTTCCAACCCTTCCCCGTCATCGGCGAAGCGTTGCACCCGGTCGAACAGGCTTTCCTCGGGCTGCGCCGCCGCGACACTATCGTGCTCGACCGCATAGACCAGCCGACTGACACTGGCAGCGATGTCGTTGAGCTTTTCGCGCAGATGCGCTTCCTCAAAACGTTCGGTTTCCCAATCGGCCATGATCGAGGCTTCTACATTGCTGATCTTGGCGCGCAGGCGCTCAAGCTCTTCTTCCATGGACAGCTTGTCGGCCAGAAGCTGCTCGGCGCGGCCCTCGCTCACCTCCACCATGGTGCTGGTTTCTGCCAGCAGCGCATTGAGCCGGTTTTCGGCACTGGCAATGCGCGCTTCGGCCGCCACTAACTCCTCGGCCTCGGCCGCCCGCTGCGCGTCGCGGCCAGCCAGGGCGTCCCGCATTTGCGCAATCGCGGCACTGGCTTCGGCGCTCCGGCGGTCCGAATGCTCCAGCCTCTCGATCAGGCTGCGAGCCTGATCCTCAAGGAAGGCCGCTCGCTTGCGCTCGATGGCAAGGGCAGCGGTGAGCTGATCGATATCGTCGTCATAACGGCCCGAAAGCGCAATTCCGTCGACCGTGGTGGCCTTGGCGAGCCCACCGCGCAGTGAATTGCGCAGGGTCTCGATTTCCGCCGAACGCGTCTCGAGCTCCCTGTCCCGCTTGCGCAGCCTGTTGCCGAGATCGGCGCCTTCTTTTTCCAGTTCAAGAATACGGGCCCGCAACTCGACCTCGCGCGCCTCCAGCTCCCGGACCACTTCAAGATGTTTTTCGCGCTCTACCTTGAGCGCACCCAGATCGGTCCGCTTTTGGTTGACGTCGCTGAGCTGCTCGGCGAGGCGCTTGCGCAGCGCCTCGACATTCATTTCGAGCCGCCGCGTCGATAGCGCAAACTCGGCCCGCAACTGATCCTTGTCGGCCCGGAATTCGGCCATGGTGATGGGGGTTGCCGCTTCGATCCGGCGCTTGGTCAGACGCACGGCCCGCTTCCACACCGCCGGCATGATGACGAGCGCCACCAGCCCTGCCGCGAGCAGGCCGAGCGCAAAGTACATAATGTTCTCGATCAACATCGATGCGGCCTCCGGCGGCACCTTCACACCGCCTTGGGACTTTCTCTTATCCGGTTTTGGCAGCAAACAAGGTGTCAAACCATCTTTGCCACCAATTAACCCTAACGGGTTTGGACCGGCCCGTCACGATAAAGCCGGGGCGGCTTGCCCCGGCTTTGAGAGGAATTGATCGCCCAATCTCGGTCTAGAACGGGTTCCAGGTCGGCTCGGCCGTGAAGTTGAGATAGCCCACATTGATGCCCAGCCTCGCCCCGACGCCGGAACGGATCGGCACCACCACGACATTGCCGCGCTTGGTCACGGTCATGCCGACCCCGCCAATGACATAGGCGGAGCCATCCACGCCCGGATAGCGGCCCAGAATGTCCTGGATCGTGTTGAGGTTATAGACCAGCATCATTACCTTCGAGCCGTCGCCGCCCACATCCAGGCCGATACTGGGGCCCTGCCAGAAGATTTTGAACTGGCCGGCATTGCGCGTGTAAAGCGTGCCTTCGCCATATTTGGCGCCGATGAACAGCGCGCCACCAGCTTCTTCGCCCAGAATATAGCCATTGGGCTGGCCATATTGGCTGACCGCCCGCTCGACCACCGAGGCTAGCCCCTGTGCCGCCGAACCGAAAAACTCTCGGCCGCTCTCGACCAGTTCCTCGCCCGAAAAGGTGTCGCTGAGCGAGCCCTGCGCCATAGCGGGCGCACTGAGCAGAACCAGAGCGGACAACAGGGCGGCCAGTTGGGCAAGGCGTTTGAACATTGGCAGGTCTCCCATGTCGATCGCCCGCCTTACGAAGACCTTAAGGTCTTGAGCCCTAGTCTTGGACCCTGGCAAACCGATCATTTGGGCCAATCATGCAGCATATCTCTAAACAAATCTTAACCATGATCGCCCTTGTTCTGCCGCTTTTCGGACCCCTTCCCGCCACGGTTCAACAAGCCCATGCCCAATCCATCGTCACCTATGTGCTGACCGATCCCCTTACGGGCCTGGCCATTGGCGGCATGGATCCGGTTTCCTATTTCACCGAACCGGCGCCCCTGCACGGGCGGCCCGATTACGAATTTGTCTGGCAGGGGGCGCCCTTTCAGTTCGCCAACGCCGCCAATCTCGAGATCTTCACGCGCAATCCCGAGATCTATGCCCCCCAATATGGCGGTCATGGCGCCATGAGCATGTCGCGCGGCTTTGTCTCAGACGCCGACCCCTTGATCTACACCGTCTTCAAACAGCGCCTTTTCATGTTCTATTCGGCCGCCAACCGCGAAGCCTTTCTGCTGGCCCCGGACGCGGCAGCCCTTCGAGGCCAGGAACATTGGCTCACCCTGTCCAAAACGCTCTCGACCCGGTAGTCCGGGCCGGCAGGGCGCTTTATTGTTCCTCAACTGATTCTCGCCTCGACGGCGCCTACGGAGACACGCACCATGGACATTATTGAGCTCAAGGCCACCGACCTCGCCGCCATGTTGTGCTCGCGGGTCTGCCACGATCTCATCAATCCCATCGGCGCGATCGGCAATGGCCTGGAAGTGCTCTCCGATCCCAGTCAGACCGAAATGGCCGAGGGCGCCCGCGATCTGATCGCCAGCGCCGCCCGGCAGAGTCGCGCCAAGCTCGAATTCGCCCGCCTCGCCTATGGGGCTTCCTCCACCGCTGGCACCGATATCGACACCCGCGAATGCGAGCGCGTGGCCCGCATTCTCTTCGAAATCGAGAAAGCCGAACTCGAATGGAATGTGCCCCTGATCCTTTTGCCCAAGCACAAGGCCAAGCTATTCATGAACATGCTGCTGATCGCGGCAGGTTCGGTGCCGCGCGGGGGCACGGTCAGTGCCACAATCACCGGCCCGGCCGGCGAAGAAAAGTTCGAGTTCACCTCCAAAAGCGATCCCGAAAAGCGCCAGAAGACACTTGTCCCTTCTGGTTCGGCCGGTCTGCTTTCCGGCATGCCCGAAGAAGGATCGGTCGATGCGCGCGGCATCCAGCCCTTCTATACTGGCCTTTTGGCCCGCATGACCGATATGGAGCTCAATATTGGCCTGGAGAACGACGTGTTCTTCTTTACAGCCATGCCGAAAGCCAAGGTTGAAGCGGCCTGATTGCCTCTAAACAACGGCCCTCATGGGATATTTTCCAATCCATTCTTACCTCAAGCGGCAATTTGGTGGGGGCGCGCTAACTATTCGCCAACCTATTGGGCGGCATAGTCGGAACGCGTCTCAACCGTCCCTGGGCCTATATTCATGCGCAGCTGCCTGATCGTCGATGATTCCAGCGTGGTCCGCAAAGTGGCGCGCCGTCTGCTGGAAGATCTCGACTATATCGTGGACGAAGCCGAGGACGGCCAGGAAGCCATCGACAAGTGCCGTCAGGAAATGCCCGACGCCATTCTGCTCGACTGGAACATGCCCATCATGAGCGGCCTGGAATTTCTCAAGCTGCTGCGCACCTATGTCGGCGGCGAGAAGCCCCGCGTGATCTATTGCACGGTCGAGAACGATGTCGGCGCCATTGCCCTGGCACTTAAGGCCGGCGCTGACGACTACATGATGAAGCCTTTCGACCGGTCTGTGCTAATCTCGAAGTTCCAGGACAAGGCGGAAGCGGCCTGACGGGCCCCCTAGCTCATCTCCTCGGCCCGCCCCTCCAGAAACGCTTTTTCCCGCGCATTGCGTGTCAACTCGGCGGCGCGCTTGAATTCCAGGTTGGCTTCACCATGGCGTCCAAGCTTGCGCAGCAGATCACCCCGCACCCCATAGAGCAAATGGTAGTTTTCAAGGCTCGACGCTTCCTTGAGCGCATCGACCAGCGGCAGGGCGGCGGCCGGCCCCTCGGCCATGGAGACGGCAACCGCCCGGTTCAACTCGATCACCGGTGACGGGGTCACCTGGTTGAGCAATCCATAGAGGGTGGCGATCTGCTTCCAGTCGGTATCCTCGGCCTTGCGGGCGCGGCTGTGGCAGGCAGCGATGGCGGCCTGCAGCGTATAGGGCCCGATAGCACCGCCCAATTGTTGCGCCTTGTTCAGCCCGTCGAGCCCACGCCGGATCATCAATTGATCCCACAGGGCCCGGTTCTGGTCGGGAAGCAATACCGGCTCGCCCTTGGCATTGGTCCGCGCTTTGGCCCGGGAATGCTGCAATTCCATCAGTGCCAATAGCCCATGGGCCTCCGGCTCCTCTGGGATCAATGTCACCAGGATGCGACCCATGCGCATGGCCTCTTCGCACAATTGCGGACGCATCCAGTCCGCCCCGGCCGTGGCCGAGTATCCTTCATTGAAGATCAGGTAGAGGACCCCAAGAACCGAGGCGACACGTTCCTCCCGCTCGACGCCGCGCGGCACTTCGAAAGGTACGCCCGCTTCGGCAATCGTGCGTTTGGCGCGCACGATACGCTGGCCGATCGCGGTATCGTTGGCCAGAAAGGCGCGCGCAATCTCCTCGGTCGTGAGCCCGCCGATCAGCCGCAGGGTCAGCGCCACCCGGCTTTCCGGAGGCAGAATGGGGTGGCAGGACGTAAAGATTAGCCGCAAAAGATCGTCGCCGACATCGTCATCCAGATGCTCATGCAGCGCTGCTTCGGTGTCGGGAACATCATCCTCCATATCGCGTCCCAACGCTTCGAGCTTCCCCGCAGCCATCTTGCGATGCCGGAAATAGTCGATCGCCTTGCGCTTGCCGGCCTGGGTCAGCCAGGCGCCCGGATTGCGCGGCACGCCTGTTTCCGGCCAGGCGCGCAACGCCGCCATCAGCGCTTCCTGCGCCAGTTCCTCGGCCAGCGAAATATCGCGCACCATACGTGTGAGACCGGCGATCACCCGCGCCTGCTCCACCCGCCAGACGGTAGCAATGGCGCGGTCGGTTTCCCGCCGCGCCTGAGTTGATGCTTGGCTCATGGCGCGCACTCTCCCAATGGTGATCCACTGATATCGCGGTCATGAGCATCGCCAAGAGCATGCCAAGGTCAAGGAAAAAGACCTGGGGAACAGGTTCCGCGCCCCACTTATTCGAACATGCCCTTGGGTGTGTCGCCCGCCAGGAACGGCTCGATGAAGCCTTCGAGCAAATCGACCTGAGCGATCACCGCTGTATGCGAGGTCGCCGGCAGCACGGCCAGGCGCGAGGCTGGCAGGGGCACCCCCATATCGCCCATCGCGCCGCCGCCGAGCAGGCGGAACAAGGCAACATTATGCTCGAGTGTGGAGACATCGGCATCGCCGGCAATGATCAGGACCGGGGTTTGGAGCGTTTTGACGTCTTCCTCCCAGGCCATGGGCTCCTTTTCGAGCTGGATCAGGCGCTCGGCAAAGGCACGGAACCCTTCCGGGTTGGGGGCCAGACGCTTCCACTCTTCTTCCATGGGCCCGCCCACGAACATGTCGGGCGTCATGCTGGGAATAAATTCAGTAAAGGCCGGCTGCCAACCCGAAGCATCATAGGCCACCGAGGCGGCGACGAGCTGATCGACCTTGTCCTCATGTCGGATGGCCAGTTGCAGACCGACGGCCGCCCCCATGGAATAGCCGAAGATATCGGCCTTTTCGAGCCCGACACTATCCATAAAGGCGGCAACATCGTCGGCCAGATTCTGGTAGGTGATGGGCCGGTCGATATCATTGGTGCGGCCATGCCCTTGCAGTTCCAGCGCATAGACGGTGTGGCTCTCCGCCAGGCGCGGAATGATGTCGCCCATGGTCTCGATATTCATATAGGCGCCATGCAGAACGACGAGGGGCTCGCCGCTCCCCGAAACCTCATAATAGAGCTGCATACCATTGATATCGGCATAATTGCCGGCGTCCTGGGCAAGGGCGGTGGCCGGCGCCAGGATAAGGCTGGTCGCCAGAAACAGGGTGCGGATCATTCTTTTCTCCCATCAAATGCAGCATCCCCATGGATGCGCTTATCCGGGCGACGAACGGGGTCCGGCCGCTTCGACAAACTTTTTTAGGCCCTGGCAACGGCCCCACCAGCACAACAAAAAGCCCTGCGTGAACGGATCACGCAGGGCCAAATTCTCAATGCGGTTAGATAGTTAGGCGACGTTCTCGCTATAGGCTTCGTTCTCGTCGGGCTCACGCAGCACATAGCCGCGGCCCCAGACGGTTTCGATATAATTCTTGCCGCCAGTGGCAACGGAAAGCTTCTTGCGCAGCTTGCAGATGAAGACGTCGATGATCTTCAATTCCGGCTCGTCCATGCCGCCATAAAGGTGGTTGAGGAACATTTCCTTGGTGAGCGTGGTGCCCTTGCGGAGCGAAAGCAGCTCCAGCATCTGGTATTCTTTGCCCGTCAGGTGCACGCGGGCGCCCTGCACTTCCACGGTCTTGGTGTCGAGATTGACCATGAGATCGCCGGTCGAGATGACCGACTGGGCGTGGCCCTTGGACCGGCGGACGATGGCGTGGATGCGGGCCACGAGCTCATCTTTATGGAAGGGCTTGGTCATATAGTCGTCGGCGCCAAAGCCGAGGCCGCGAACCTTGTCCTCAATGCCGGCCAGACCGGAAAGGATAAGAATAGGCGTCTGCACCTTGGCGACGCGCAATGTCCGCAAGACTTCGTAGCCGCTCATATCCGGCAGGTTCAAGTCCAGCAGAATAATATCGTAATCATAGAGCTTACCGAGGTCCACGCCTTCTTCACCGAGATCGGTGGTGTAGACGTTGAAACTTTCGGACTTCAGCATCAGCTCGATGCTCTGCGCCGTAGCGCTATCGTCCTCAATAAGGAGTACCCGCATTATATTCCCCTTGTCATTCGTTCCTGCTGGAACCTGCGGAAGGCAAGCCGCTTGCCTCTACCGCTCCAACCCTACTGGATATGACTTCAAGCCTAAGCCCAACTAGTTAACAAAGTTTAATTCTGATCCGCAATACGCAAAGAGCGTTAGGATGAATTAATGTTAACTTATTGAAAAACTTAGATAAATGCCCTGAAAAATTCTTAAGGTGTTACATTAAGAAAGCGTTCCAAGCGACTCTTGGGACTCAAGCATTCAGGGCATTTGGGGGGAGTTTGGCCACAATTGCGCCACCAGGCACATTTCGCCGATCATCATCGCCAATAGCGCTTTTGCGTTAACGATCGGTTACGTTCCGATTCGCGACGCGGTACGATTCGACCACGCATGGAAACCATAATTGTGGCACCCGGGCCACCTCCTGGCCTCCTTTAATGAACGATTGCTGAACACGGGAACATTATGAAGGCCCTGATCTCCGCCATAGAGGCGATAGACGATGTGGAAGTCTTCGGCCGGGTCCGGTCCGTGCAGGGCCTGCTCATCGAGATCGTTGGGCCGGTGCGTGAATTGCGTGTGGGTGGCCGTGTGATGATCGAGGCCACCGACGGGCACCGCCTTTCCGCCGAGATCATCGGCTTCCGCGACGGTCACGCCCTATGCCTGCCCTTTGGCGAACTAGGGGGCGTGCGGCTGGGCTGCAAGGCGGTGTTCCGGCGCCATGACGGGTCGATCAATCCCTCCGAAGGCTGGTTGGGCCGCGTCGTCAATGCCAAGGGCGAACCCATTGACGGGCTGGGCCCCTTGCCCATGGGCGCCACGCCCTATCCCCTGCGGCAATCGCCCCTGGCCGCCCATGACCGGGATAGGGTCGGCGAGCCGGTCGAACTGGGGGTCAGGTGCCTTAATACCTTTGCCACCATGTGCGAGGGCCAGCGCATGGGCATCTTTGCCGGTTCGGGCGTTGGCAAATCGGTGCTCATGTCCATGCTGGCGCGCAATACCGATGTCGACGTCTCTGTGATCGGCCTGATCGGCGAGCGTGGCCGCGAGGTGCATGAATTCATCCAGGAATATCTGGGTGAGGAGGGATTAAAGCGAGCCGTGGTCGTCGTCGCCACCAGCGACGAGGCCGCGCTGATGCGCCGCCAGGCCGCTTATATTTCCATGTCCATCGCCGAATATTTTCGCGATGCAGGCCAGCGCGTGCTCTGCATGATGGACAGCCTCACCCGCTTCGCCATGGCGCAGCGCGAAATCGGCTTGGCAATCGGCGAACCCCCGACGGCCAAAGGCTATCCGCCCACGGTTTTCACCGAATTGCCGCGCCTGCTCGAACGGGCAGGGCCCGGTAAACCCAATTCGGGCTCCATTACCGGTCTATTTACCGTTTTGGTGGAAGGTGATGATCACAATGAACCCATTGCCGATGCCGTGCGCGGCATTCTCGATGGTCACATTGTAATGGAGCGCGGCATTGCCGAACGGGGACGCTACCCTGCCGTCAATGTGCTCCGGTCCATCTCGCGGACCATGCCAGGATGTGTGCCCGAAGAGGTTCGGCCCATTCTGTCGCGGGCGCGGGAGCTCATGTCCATTTTCTCGGACATGGAGGAACTGATCCGGCTGGGGGCTTACCGGAAAGGGTCAGATCCGAACGTGGACCGCGCCATCGCTATCTACCCCAAGCTGGAGGCGTTTCTGAGCCAGCAAAGGGACGAGACGACGACGATTGCCGAGGGCTACGCCATGCTCACGGACCTGATCGCCGAAGCGGATGCGCGGGACTGATGGATTGGCCTGATGTGCATGGGCCGATCCGGAACTGACTTGATGTGTAAGGAGTACAGGTCTTGAAATCGCGCAGCGAGAGCCTCATTCGGCTCAAGAAGTTCCAGGTTGACGAGAAGCGCCGGCAAGTGGCGCAGATCGAGATGATGGTGGCCGACTTTGAGCGCATGGCGTCCGAACTCGACCAGCAGATCGAGATCGAGCACACCAAGACCGGTATTTCCGACGTCGCCCATTTTGCCTATTCCACCTTTGCCAAGGCGGCGCTGACCCGGCGCGACAATCTGCTGGCATCGGCCAGCGATATGAAAGCCAAACTCGAAGCGGCGCAGGATGCCCTGGCCGAGGCGCTTGAAGACCTGAAAAAGGTCGAACTGCTCGACCAGCGCGAACACCAGCGCGAAAAGGACGAGCAGGCCAAAATCGAACAGGCCGATTACGACGAAGTGGCGCGCCTGCGCTACCGGCGCCAATAACGCGTCACAGGCACAGAAAAAGGCCCGCCGGAGCGGGCCTTTTTGTTTTGATATGGATGCGCGCTTACATGTCGGTGGCGCGCTGAGCCGGGTCCTCGGCATAAGTAGCCTCGTTATATTCCGGCTGGGCCTCGAGCTGCTCGCGGGTGAAATCGCTATAGATCAGCAGATCGCCACTTTCATTGGCAGCAAATTCGAGATTATCCAGCGTCACGGCGACGCGCTTTTCGCCAATGCCCAGGAAGCCGCCGAAATCGATCAACATGGCGTCGACCTGGCCATCCTCGGTCAGCAGGATGTCGCCGACGACGGCAATATCCTCGCCCTCCGGACCCACGACAGTGGCGCCCGTCAGATTTTCGGCAGTCAGAGCCTCACGCTCGACCGTGGCATAGCCTTCGCGCGGCATTGCCGCGTCATTGGCCGGATCGGCAGGTGCCATGGCCGGATCAGCCGGGGCCATGGCGGGATCGGTCGCCGGGGCCGGCGCAGCCGGGGTAGTGGCCGGATCGGCAGGCGCCGGAGCCTGGCCGCCGGGCACTGTGTTCGGATCAGCCGGCGCGCCCGCCATATGGTCTTCCCAGATAAAATCGGGAGCAGCATTGAGCGCATCGGCAGTGGTGGCCAGAACCCAGCGCTGGGTCCCGTCAAATGCGGTCGTATGGTCGAGCGAGGCGAAATCGACGGCGACATTCTTCTCGCCAATGCCCAGGAAACCGCCCACACCGATCACAACGGCATGAATTTCACCATCCGCTGAAACGACCAGATCATTGACGGCGCCGATGGTCTCCGCGTCTTCAGCACCGCTCGAGAAAATGGTGGCGCCCAGGATTTCGGAGACCAATGCATCCCCTTCACCGGCCGTATAGCCGACAGCGAGATCCCAGGGTTCGTCGCCTTCCATGGTGTCCATGGCGCCATGATCGGCAGGCGCAGCGGCATCATCCATGGCGCCGGCCTCGCCCTCGGCACCCATGGCGTCGGTAGCGGGCGCCTCGGTGGTTGCAGGGGTTTCGGTGGTTGCGGGGGTTTCGGTAGTGGTCTGGGCGATCGCGACCGTGCCAAGCACCAGGGCGATGGCCGAGCTAGTAAGAAGCGTGCGGATCATAGTAGGCTCCAATGGTTCATCGTTGCGGTGAACAGGGCCGTACGGCGCAAAACTTGCCGGTAGCGCGTCGTACGGCCCGTCGATGTGCAAGAGAACGCAGCCAGAGCGCGACCCGTTCCGCAGCTTTTTTACCTGGCGCCGCTGGAACCAAAGAAAAAGCCGGCTGCTGCCTGAGGCCGCGCCGGCTTTTTCCGCCTCCCGTTAACGGGTTATATTATTGTGGTCCTCCCGAACGTGTCTGCGGGCACTTTCGGTCGATCCTGTGGCCACCGGCCGCGCGGCATGGGGCGCGCATGGTGGCTGACAAGCCCACAATAGCGCATCCATTTTGGCCGGCCAGCCATGCCGGGGTTAATGCGTTAACGCTTTGCTAATCCACCAATTGGGCGCTGTGCTTGTCATAATCCCGCATGGCCCTGTGCGGCATGCCGCCATCGATGAATTCAGGGCCAAAGGCGACAAAACCCAGGCTTTCATAAAAGCCCAGCTTGTCCGATTGCGCGGTGAGGTAAAACCGGTCCTGGCCGCGCTCGCGCGCATGGGCCATGGCCGCGGCAATCAGCTTGCGGGCAATGCCCTGCCCCCGCAGCGCCTGCCGCACCGCCACCCGGCCGATCTTGGCATGCTCGGGCAAATCGACCAGGCGCAATGTGCCCACCACCTCGCCATCGACAATGGCGACGAAATGGGTGGCCGTCAGGTCATATTGGTCGTGCTCCTCGTCCTCGGGCACGTTCTGCTCCCACACAAAAACCTCGCGCCGAAGCGCGAAGGCGGCGTTGCAAAGCAGGGAAAAAACCGGAACGGCAAGGATGGTGACAGGTTTTGACATAGGCCCAGACTAGAACGCCCCACATGGCGTGCAAAGGGCCGCCGTCACATCAATGTGTGTGTACATGAAAGGCTTTTATCGTATAATGACGATGAAAGGCGAAGCGCTTTTGGGAACCCTATCCAATTTGTAACGTTTGTTTCCCCTTGGCCCCTTAAATTCGCCAAACTGCAACCTATATTGTCCTTACATCGGTTGTTGTGCCTTTTCGGACAACAGCCGTTTTTTCCGCCCGCGCGATGCGGGGGAAAGTCGAAAGGGGGTGCGTCCATGGCCCAGACTAATCTGCCGGTCCTCTCGTCCGAGGGTGGCCTCAGCCGTTATCTTCAGGAAATCCGCAAGTTTCCCATGCTGGAAGCGGATGAAGAATACATGCTGGCCAAACGCTACAAGGAGCACGCCGATCCCGGCGCTGCCCAGAAACTGATTACCAGCCATCTCCGTCTCGTGGCCAAGATTGCCATGGGTTACCGTGGCTATGGCCTGCCCATTTCCGAGGTAATCTCGGAGGGCAATGTGGGCCTGATGCATGCCGTCAAGCGTTTTGAGCCTGAAAAAGGCTTCCGCCTGGCCACCTATGCCATGTGGTGGATCCGCGCGGCCATTCAGGAATATGTCCTGCGCTCCTGGAGCCTGGTCAAGATCGGCACCACCGCCGCGCAAAAGCGCCTGTTCTTCAACCTGAGGAAGGTGAAGGGGCAGATTGCTGCGCTCGAAGATGGTGCATTGCATCCCGACCAGATCAAGCAGATCGCCACCACGCTCAACGTCACTGAAGACGAAGTGGTGCAGATGAATTCGCGCCTCTCCGGCGACGCCTCTCTCAACTCGCCAATGCGGGCTGATGAAGGCTCGTCCGAATGGCAGGACTGGCTGGTGGACGATACGCCCGACCAGGAAACCGCTTTGGGCGAAACCGAAGAGTTCGATGAGCGCATGGGCATGCTCAACAAGGCGATGGATGTGCTCAATGAGCGTGAGCGCGCCATTTTCCAAGCCCGCCGCCTCAAGGACAATCCGGCCACGCTCGAAGAGCTGGCTCAGCAATATGATGTCAGCCGCGAGCGCATCCGCCAGATCGAAGTGCGGGCGTTTGAAAAGGTGCAGGAAGCCGTGAAAGAAGCGGCAGGCGCCTGATCGGCACCAAAATCAAAACACAAGAGCCCCGGTGATGAGCCGGGGCTTTCTTGTTTTGGTGGAGATGGGGTGGTTTGCAGGGGGTCGGCATTTGGCTACTATGATCGTGCGATGCACCGACATTCCCCGCACCTCGATGGGACACAGGTTTGATTCCATACTCAACCGAGGCGAGATGCTACTTTGATCCTGTCGCGGCAAGGCATGGCCTGTCGTGTACATGCGCAGATGAGTATCAGGTCATCTACGAAAGCGCGCAGGCCTTCCTGTCTGTCGGTTTTGATAACGGTCGCTCGTATGAGTTGAGTGTCAGGTGCGGTCTGAAAGCATCGCCGATCAGGGCTGTGAGCCTCTCAGAGATCATGACGGTCGAAGAGGGTTCTGATGCGGCAAAAATCGACGGCCTGATGGCATCGACGACAAACGCCCTCGCCAGTTGCCTTGGCCATCTTGCTGATCTGACGACGCGCTACGCTCCAATCGCATTCAGCGCATCGGAGGAGTGGTTCGAAGAGCTTTCCAAGCTTCGACGAGAAGAAGGGCGCCACTACGCAGTCAAACGTGATCTGACTACGGCCAGAAGAGAGGCAGACGCTGCTTGGAAGCGAAATGACTTCGCGAACGTGGTGGCCGTGCTGGGGCCAGTGCGTTTTTACCTATCCGCCAGCGAACGCAAAAAGCTGGAATATGCCATCGGCAAGTGCACCCCATTCTAGGGCATCGCCCTGACCTGCGACGTTAAGGACTCTGCGGGGCTTTCAGGCGGTCGCATGGTAAACCAGAGGGGCCAACGTGGGGGCCTGGCCTATGTCCACTCTACCCCTCCAGCACCTTCTTCAACGCCGCCACATCCTTCCTGTTCGCCGCCCTCATCGCCGCGACAATGACTGGCGCGACCACGCCGGCAAAGCCCTTGGGCTCGCCGCGATTGATGAGGCAGAAGCGGGTACTGTCCGGGCCGGTGGCCTGCAATTGGTAGATCGTCTCCATCGGGAACGGGCCCTGCGCCGTGCGCATGACCAGGCGATTATGGGTCATCTCGACCACGCGATAGGTATAGGCCAGCTCCCGGCCCAGAAAGTGGGCGACGAAATCCATCTCGCTGCCCTCGGCCACCGGCGGCGCCGTCCGCCAGCGGACCGATTTTATGTTGGCATACCAATCCGGCGCATGGCTGGGGTCGAAGGCATAGGCCGCCACCTCGGGCAGCGGCCGCGCGATATCGATTTTCGTTGTAACCTCAGCACCCATGGTACACCTCCCGGTCCACGGGCGGGTTTCTAGCAGATTTCGGACAAGCCCTGAATCCAAACTACCCGCCACCGCCTATTAACCCCATCGCGACAATATGACTGGACGGAAAGGCCCGAACAGCAGAGGTCTTGCCCTTGTAACGCCCCATTGGGGGTCTTACATTCGCCCCAATACTGGCGCGCTCAGTGCGCCCGCCTCTCCGGGACAGGAATTGATGAACGGAAATTTCCGCAACTTTGCCATCTGGCTGGTCATTCTCTTTATGCTGATGGGCCTGTTCCAGGTCTTTCAGTCGTCCACGCGCACCATGTCCGTGGCCGAAAAGAGCTATAGCCAGTTCGTGACCGATATCGAGGCTGGGCGCGTTTCGACCGTAACCATTACCGACAATGTGGTGTCCGGCCAGCTCAGCGACGGCACTCGCTTCGAAACCATCATTCCTGCGGGCGCTGATGTGATCAGCAAGCTCGAGGACCGGAATGTCAGCATTACGGCGCGTGCACCCGAATCGAGCCCCTTCTGGGGCGTGCTGCTCTCGAGCTGGCTGCCCTTCCTCGTCATTATCGGCGTGTGGTTCTTCTTCATCCGCCAGATGCAGGGCGGTGGCCGCGGCGGCGCCATGGGCTTTGGCAAGAGCCGCGCCAAGTTGCTGACGGAAACCCAGGGCAAGGTGACGTTCGAGGACGTGGCCGGCGTGGACGAAGCCAAGCAGGATCTCGAGGAAATCGTCGAATTCCTGCGCGATCCGGGCAAGTTCCAGCGCCTGGGCGGTCGCATTCCGCGCGGCGTGCTGCTGGTGGGCCCTCCGGGTACCGGTAAGACGCTCTTGGCCCGCTCGGTCGCCGGCGAAGCCAATGTGCCCTTCTTCACCATTTCCGGCTCGGACTTCGTTGAAATGTTCGTCGGCGTGGGCGCCAGCCGCGTGCGCGACATGTTCGAACAGGCCAAGAAAAACGCGCCCTGTATCATCTTCATTGACGAAATCGACGCCGTCGGCCGCCAGCGTGGCGCGGGGCTCGGTGGCGGTAACGATGAACGTGAGCAGACGCTGAACCAGTTGCTGGTTGAGATGGACGGCTTTGAAGCCAATGAAGGCATCATCCTGATCGCCGCGACCAACCGTCCCGACGTGCTCGACCCGGCGCTTCTGCGTCCCGGCCGTTTCGACCGCCAGGTCGTGGTGCCGAACCCCGACGTTTCGGGCCGCGAAAAGGTGCTCAAGGTCCATGTCCGCAAGGTTCCGCTGGCCCCCGATGTGGACTTGAAGGTGCTGGCTCGTGGCACGCCCGGCTTCTCCGGCGCGGATCTGATGAACCTCGTCAACGAGGCGGCCCTGATGGCGGCGCGCAAGAACAAGCGTTTCGTCACTCATCAGGAATTCGAGGACGCCAAGGACAAGATCATGATGGGCGCCGAGCGCCGCACCATGGCCATGACCGATGACGAAAAGAAGCTGACCGCCTATCACGAGGCCGGCCACGCCATCATTGCGTTGAAGGTTGCCGGCATCGACCCGATCCACAAGGCCACCATCATCCCGCGCGGCCGCGCGCTGGGCATGGTGATGACCCTGCCCGAGAACGACAGCTATTCCTTCAGCCGCGAAAAGGCCCTTGCGCGCCTCACCATGCTGTTCGGCGGCCGCGAGGCCGAGATCATCAAGTTCGGTCCGGAAAAGGTCACCTCGGGCGCCTCGGGCGATATCCAGATGGCCACCAGCCTTGCCCGCTCCATGGTGATGGAATGGGGTATGAGCGAAAAGCTTGGCCGCGTGCGCTACAAGTCCAATGACCAGGAAGTGTTCCTGGGTCATTCGGTGACGCAGAGCCAGCACATGTCGGACGATACGGCGCGCATCATCGACCAGGAGGTGCGCAAGCTGATCGAGGATGGTGAGTCCTCGGCCCGCCATATCCTGACCACCTATCACGATCAGTGGGAAGCCATCGCCCAGGCCCTGCTCGAATATGAGACGCTGACCGGCGACGAGTTGCGTGCCCTGATGGACGGCAAGCAGCCTGAACGGCCCGACGATAGCGGCCCGGCAACGCCCAAGGCCACGGGCGTGCCATCGGCCGGCAAGACCCACAAGAAACGCCCCGATGCCCCGCCCGAGCCGGGCATGGAGCCGCAGCCGGAAAGCTGAGGCAGATCGGCATAACCGTTAAGGGTCGCCGCAAGGCGGCCCTTTTTTCTTGCCAAACACTCGGCTATTGGCAAGGCAAAGTGGTATTATCCACGCAACACCAGTGAATCGGGGGACGATCCCATGGCCCGCAAATATTTCGGCACCGACGGTATCCGCGGTCTGGCCAATGGCCATAAGCTGACCCCCGAACTGGCGCTCAAGGTAGGCATGGCCGCCGGTGCCAAATTCGTGCGCGGCGACCACCGCAATCGCGTGGTGATCGGCAAGGATACGCGGCGCTCCGGCTATATGATCGAAAGCGCGCTGGGCGCCGGCTTTACCGCCGTGGGCATGGATGTTTATTTCCTCGGCCCCATGCCGACCCCGGCCGTGGCCATGCTGACCCGCTCGCTGCGCGCCGATCTCGGCGTCATGATCTCGGCCTCGCACAACCCTTACGACGACAATGGCATCAAGCTGTTCCGTCCCGACGGCTACAAGCTCAGCGACGAGCTGGAGCTTGAAATCGAAAAGCTGATCGACAGCGACATGACGCGGCATCTCGCCAAGGGACGCGACATCGGCCGGGCCCATCGCGACGAGGAAGCGCGCACCCGCTATATCGAATATGCCAAGCGCACCCTGCCCCGCAATATCGATCTCACCGGCCTGCGCGTCGTGCTCGATTGCGCCAATGGTGCCGCCTATAAGGTGGCGCCCATCGCCCTGTGGGAACTGGGGGCGGAAGTTTTCACCATCGGTGCCGAGCCCGATGGCTTCAACATCAATTACAAGGTTGGCTCCACTGCCCCCGAGGCCGTTGCCGCCAAGGTCAAGGAAGTGCGCGCCGATATCGGCATCGCGCTCGACGGTGACGCCGACCGTGTCATCATTGTCGATGAAAAGGGCCAGGTGGTCGATGGCGACCAGTTCATGGCGGTGATCGCGGAAAGCTGGATGGAACGGCAGATGCTGGTTGGCGGCGGGATCGTCGCCACCGTCATGTCCAATCTGGGCCTCGAGCGGCATCTCAAAAATCTGGGCCTGACGTTGGAACGCACCCAGGTGGGCGACCGCTATGTGCTCGAAACCATGCGATCCAAAGGCTTCAATGTCGGCGGCGAGCAATCGGGCCACATTATCCTGTCCGATTTTACCACCACGGGCGACGGCCTTGTCGCCGCTCTGCAATTGCTGGCTGTGCTCAAGCAGATGGAGCGCCCGATTTCCGAAATCTGCGCCCGCTTCGAGAAAGTGCCGCAATTGCTGCGCAGCGTGAAATTCAAGGCCGGCAAGCCGCTGGAGCACAAGCAGGTCATTCAGGCCATTGCCGATGGCCAGGCCATGCTGGGCGATACCGGACGGCTGGTGGTGCGCGCATCGGGCACCGAGTCGGTGATCCGCGTCATGGGCGAAGCCGATGATGCCATCCTGGTGGAAACCGTGGTCGGCCAGATCGAGGCCGCCATCCTGCAGGTTGCCTGACGACCCTTCAAATATTGATAATATGATAAGCGGATCATCTGCCAGTAATCGTTTGTAAACGATCTGGATTTGCTTGCCATTAGGGTTAAATCTTTAGGTTAAGTGCGCCTTAAGAAGTTTGCCGGATATTGGTCGCAATCGACTTGGTGTCGTGGCAACCAAAGGAACTTCGTTATGCGCAACCTAACCGCTGCAATGCTGGTCGCAGGAGCGACCATGATTGCCGGGCAAGCCGTGGCCGCGGACCTGCCCTATTACCCGCCGGTCATCGAAATTCCCGATGTCGACTATGGCTATTCCGGCTCGTTCTACCTGCGCGGCAGCGCCGGGCTGAACCTGATGTGGACGCCCTACGTCAACCATCCGACCGCGGCTTCCGCCGACAAGAACTTCGCCATAACCCAGTTCGGATACGGTTATTCGGTTGGTGCCGGTGTCGGTTATGAACTGGGCAACGGTTTCCGCGTCGACGCGACGGCCGACTATCTCGGCAACGAGAACATGACCGCCTATATCGATGATGGCTCCGGTGGTGCGACCCTCGCCGTAGGTGACCACAGGCTGTCGCTGCGCTCCACCGTCCTTCTGGCCAATGCCTATTACGATTTCGGCCTGGGCGATGGCGGCTATGGCGCTGCAGGTGGCATGTTCGGCTATGTAGGTGCCGGTGCCGGTGTGGCCTTCAACGATTTCATCTCCAACGGGCCGGGCAATCCCGATACCCGTGACCAGAATACCAGCTTCGCCGCCGCGGGCATGGTCGGTGTCGGTTATGATTTCGGTCAGGTTGTCGCCGATATCGGCTATCGCGGTCTCTATATCAACCGCATCCAGAACGATGCGGCGACCAACCCCTATACCCTGGACAACAATTGGGTGCATGAAGTGCGCGGCACGGTCCGGTACCGCTTCAACTAGAAGCCCGGTGGCGGATAGCCACTTCCGCCAAAACGGTTCGGGCCGGTGTCAGGAGACACCGGCCTTTTTATCTGGCACTGGACCTCTGGCCTCCACCAATGCTCAATGGCCGGCGGAGGACCAAAAATGCATATCCTGATTATCGGCGCCGCCGGCATGGTGGGCAGCAAGCTAACCGCAGCCCTGTTGGCGGGAGGCGCGATTGGCACGCGGCCGATTGAAAAACTGACCCTGGCCGACATTGTCGCGCCGGATGCGCCACAAACCCCTATACCCTGCACCGCGCTCGCGACCGACCTGTCTATGCCGGGTGCTGCCGAAAAACTGATCGCCACCAGACCCGATCTGATCTTTCACCTGGCCGCCATCGTCTCGGGCGAAGCCGAGGCCGATTTCGACAAAGGCTATGCCATCAATCTCGACGGCACGCGCCTGCTACTTGAGGCCATCCGGCAAGCAGGCGCGACAGAACCCTATTGCCCGCGCCTGGTCTTCACCTCGTCCATTGCCGTTTTCGGCACGCCACTGCCCGCGGCTATTCCCGACGATATGGATCATACCCCGCTCACCAGCTATGGCACGCAAAAGGCCATATGCGAGCTTCTATTGGCCGACTATTCGCGCCGGGGCTTTGTGGACGGCATCGGCATTCGCCTGCCCACCATTGTGGTGCGCCCCGGCAAGCCCAATAAGGCTGCCTCAGGTTTTTTCTCCGGCATTATCCGCGAGCCGCTCAATGGCCAGGAGGCCATATTGCCGGTAGACGAGTCTGTCCGGCACTGGTTCGCCAGCCCGCGCGCAGCCATCGGCTTTCTGCTGCATGCGGCAACACTGGACACCGAACCACTGGGACAGCGGCGCACCCTTTCTATGCCGGGCGTATCGGCCACCATCGCCGATGAGATTGCTGCGCTCGAAAAGTTCGGCGGCGCCAGGGCGACCAGCCTTATTCGGCGCGAACATGACGAGACGATTGCCCGCATCGTTGCCGGCTGGCCACAGAACTTCGACACCCAGCGGGCGCTGGCCCTCGGCTTTGTCGCGGAAGCCAGTTTCGAGGATATTGTGCGCGTTTATATCGAAGACGAGCTGGGCGGACAGATATCCTGACGCAAAGCAGAACGAACAAATATAAGCGCCGCCACTCAGGAGCGTGGCGTTTACTTATTTTCAGATACTAGATCACGTCAGACTTGATCGGCATCATCGGTTCCTGTGCCTCCCTCCCCCTTGAGGGGAGGGATCGAGGGTGTGGGTGGTTTTGTGGGTCACCGATGGACCCCCACCCCCAGCCCCTCCCCTCAAGGGGGGGAGCAGCCAGCCAGTTGTGAACCGTTCCAGGCTCAGGCGCCGGTGACGCGCCAGATAACGTCGCCCACATCGTCGGCCATCAGCACGGCACCATCGCCAGCCAGGGCCACGCCGACCGGGCGGCCATAGGAATATTTCTCGTCCGGCGAGAGGAAATTGCCCAGGATTTCGCGCGGCATGCCGACCGGTTTGCCGTTCTCAAATTCGACAAAGGCCAGCTTGTAGCCCGAAAGCTTGGAGCGGTTCCACGAACCATGCTGACCAATGGCCATGCCGGCGGGGAATCCTGGCAGAGTGCCTTCGGGCAAATAGCACAGGCCCAGCGAGGCGGTATGGCCGCCCAGCGCATAATCGGGCTGCTTGGCACTGGCGACCTTGGCCGCGTCCTGCGGCACGCGATCATCGACCACGCGGTTCCAGTAGCAATAGGGCCAGCCGTAAAAGCCGCCATCGACCACTGAGGTCAGATAATCGGGCGGGGTTTCATCACCCAATCCGTCGCGCTCATTGACCACGGTCCAGAGCTGTCCGCCCACGGGCTCCCAGGCCATGCCGACCGGATTGCGCAGGCCCGAGCCGAAGATGCGCGATGTGCCGGTGGCCAGATCCAGTTCGTGGATGCAGGCGCGGTTTTCTTCCGCCGCCATGCCATGATCGCCAATATTGCTCAGCGAACCCACGGCTACATAGAGCTTGGTCCCGTCCTTGGAGGCAATGAGATTGCGCGTCCAGTGACCACCGGGAACAAGGTCCATCAGCTTCTTGCCGGGGGCCTTGATGCTGGTCTCGCCGGCCACATAGGGATAGGCCAGAACCGCATCGGATGCGCCCACATAAAGCGTGTCGCCGATCAGGGCGATACCGAAGGGCTGACGGACATTTTCGATATAGGCATGGCGCTCTTCGGCCACCCCGTCGCCGTTCGCATCGCGCAAGAGCGTCACTCTGTTGGGGCTTTTCCCCGAGGCGCGGGCACGCTTCATGGTGGCATGCATGGCATGGTCGAAAATGGAGCGCGGACCACCACCTTCCTCGCCCATGGATTCTGCCACCAGCACATCGCCATTGGGCAGCACATAGATATTGCGCGGATGCACCAGATCACGGGCAAAGGCATTGACCTTCAGGCCCGCGGCCGGGGTGGGCTTGTGATCGCCTTCCCAACCCTTGGCCGTCGGCATTTTGAGCGTCGGAATCCTGCCCTGCGGCTTGGGATCGGGAATGGCAGGGGTCGTGCCGAAGGCATGCGGCCGCGGGCCATCGCCAGCGTGGCGGATGGCAACGGCGACGCCGCCGACCAGAGCTACGAAGCGGGCGAAAAGAGTTGGCTCGGCCATGGATCGTCTCGAAATCAGGGGATTGGGAATCTGGAAGCTGCGCCACGCTAATGTTTTTGGCGGGCAAGGACCAGTCATTGGTATGATTTATACGACAATTTCTGGTCAGCGGGCCGATGTGCGCGCTGCGGCACGTCCGAAAAAGCACGCCAGCCACGGGGATCGGTAAAGCGCCACGGGGAGGCGTTGGTCTCCGGGCTTAGCCCTTTGGTGACTAAGCCCGGCAGTCCAACGGAATAGATTGCCCACTTTAGCGCACAAAGCCGCTCAGCGGTCATAACTCGGGCGATGGCCAGCTCGAGAGGTGCCCTTCATTACAACGAGTTCGCGCTCGTAATAATGACCTCCACGAGGTCCCTGGCCGCCCGCGCCACTTACGCTTCCGTTATGCAACGATGATGAAACGCCTATTGCGACAGTCCGCTTCCAGGAAGGTTCAGGGAAAGGTCTGTCATCGTTGCCACATCTGAATAGCGCATACGGGCGGGAAATGAACCCAAGGGCTCAATTTGTTTGGGAAAATTGTAACGCCCATATAACGCACCACTGGATTTCTCCCCGAAATGCGGGCATGAGCGGCTCGTCCGGCCCGGTTTTCGCCCATCCGGTGCCCCGGTCGATCCAACCATGGTCCTGGGATTTGTCCCAGGGAGGTTTCCCATGGCCGAAACGCCACAAAGTGCATTCCAAATGCCGGCTTATTGGGATATTTCTCACTGCCAATCCCGAAGGATGCATCTTCAGGCAGAATGCTAACGAGGCGGCACATGACGGCGCGGCTTAAACTTCTTGGCAGGCCGGCTATCAGTGGCCCGGACGGAGCCGAGCTGGAGGGGCTGCCCAAAAAGGCCTTCCTTGTCGCGACCGTGCTGATCCTGGCAAAAGAGCGTCCCTATCCCAAATGGAAGCTGTCAGAACAGCTTTGGCCCGATCTGGATGCGTACAGACGCAGCAATAATCTGCGGCAATTGCTGTTTCGCATACGCCAGTTTGAAACCGCCAATGGCGTCAGCCTTTTTAACGCCAATGCCGAAGAGCTCTGGCCAAACCCGGACATTGCCTGCGATCTGGCCACCATGATCGTCACCGACCAGGCCGGAACCGACCTGGATGCGGACGCGCTGATCGCCACCTATGGCGGCCGCCTGCTCGACGGCCTGCGCGTCGAGGACGAGGCGCTGGCGCGGTGGCTGACCAATTGGCGGCTGCAGCTGGAAGATCAGTTTTCCGAGGCCATCCTCGCCGCCACGGCCTCCATGCCGAGCGAGCGCCGCGCCGCAACGCTGGGACGCGCCGCCGACATCGCCCCCCGCGCTCTATCCCTGCGCAAGGCGCTCATGCGTCAACTGATCGACGAGGGCAAGACCGGCATGGCCCGGCGCCACTACCGGATATTGAGCCACGTGGCGGGGCATGGCGCCATTTCCTCGCCGCCCGAACTGGTCGGTGAGCGCCCTCCGGCCATGCTGGCCCCGGCAGGCAATATGCCACCCGGCTCCCTGCTCGGCCGCGACCAGGCCGGCGTCCCCCATCTGGTCCTGCTCCATCCCGACCTTCGCAATGGCGGCATCAACGAGCATATTGTGGCCGAACTGGTCGACGACATAACCGTGGCCCTGACCCGGCTGCGCTCGATCTCGGTCATGGCGCCATATTCGGCCAGGCGGGTCGCCGCCGATGATTTCGAAAGCCGGGCGCGCCTGTCCAATGTGGACTATGTCCTGCGCACAAAGCTTCCCGGAAAGACCCGGACCGCCTCCCAGGAGCTTCATATCACCCTGGTGCTGGAACGCTACGCCACCGGCGACGTGATCTGGGCCGAGCGCCTGCCGGTCGATCCATCAAACCTGCCCTCCAATTTCGCGATCATCGCCAATTCGATCGCGCTCACGCTGGTCGACCAGATCGAGCGGGCCACCCTGCAGGCGTTCCAGGTACCCGCCGATGCCGGCGCTTATGGGCATTTTCTCCTCGGGCAGCGTGCGCTGCAAAGCCTGAACCTGCAAAGCACCCGCCGGGCGCGCGCCAATTTCCGGGATGCCCTGGCCCTGGCGCCCAGTTTTGCGCCGGCCCATGCCGGCTATGCCCAATCCCTGGTCTATGAATGGGTCATCAGGGGCCGGGGCGATGCCGAATTGCTGGCCCGTGCCCGCTCGGCGGCCGCCAAGGCGCGGGAAATCGATCCCCTCTTCAGCGCCGCACATCAGATGCTGGGGCGCTGCAGCATATTCGAAGGCGATTTCACCTCGAGCCTGGAGCATTTCGAAAAAGCCGAAGGCCTGACCCCGCATCACGCTGATCTTCTATGTGATTTCGCCGATACGCTGATGCATAACTCCCAGGAGCAGCAGGCCAATGACAAGATCGAGCTGGCCCTCAAGCTCAACCCCTTCGCCCCCGATGCCTATTGGTGGGCATCGGCCGGCATAAAGTTCTTTCTGGGTGACTATGCCGGGGCGCTCGAGCACCTTTCCAATGTCCAGAAACAGGAAACGATCTACCGGCTGGGCGCGGCCTGCGCCGCCATGGCGGGCGAAGAGCAGCTCGCCAGGAAATATCGCGACGACTTTTTGAGCATAGACCCCGATTTTCGACTATCCGACTGGATCGCCTTGCTCCCCGTCAAGAGCGCCGCCCACAAAGACCATTATCACCAGGCCTTGACTCGGGCCGGATTCAAATAGGAAGACAATGACCAGATATCTGCTTATCGGCCTGACCGGCGACACATCCCTCAAACTGGTGGACCTCGAAAAGGGCACTGTCGAGACCATCGCGGCAGATGCCGTGGACGAGTCCGTGGCGCAGGTGAGGGAAGCGGGCGCCACCATCATGCGTGGCGTGGACGTCGCCATCGGGATCGAGGATCGCATGGACGCCGTGGGGCGCTTCTTTTTTGCTCAAGGCAAATAGGCCGAACCCGCGGGGTTCGGAGCTTTCACTGGAAAGGCGGTTTTCAGCCGCCGAAACCTTGGCGCATGTCACGCCGCATCTGGACCTGTTCGGCATTACCCGGGTAGCGGACCAGACGCGGCTCGATCGGATCGGCATCTCCTGTTTTGCCGCCATGCGGCCCAATGCCATGACTCTGGCGGTGAACCAGGGCAAGGGCCCGGACGATGCAACCGCCAGATTATCCGCTATCATGGAAGCGGTGGAATTTGCGGTGGCCGAATGTCCGACGGCCACCACAAGCAGGGCCTCGGCCCAGCATCTCGCCGGGAGAGGCGAGCGCTTTTTTATGCCCGAGCGGCTGCTGCCCGAGGCGGGCACGATTGCCCCGCACGAGGAGTTGACCTGGCTCACCGGCTATAATCTGCACTCGGGCGAGACCGCACTTGTTCCGCTCGATAGCGTGACCATAGGCACCGATTATGGAACTGCCCGGTTTTCCCAATCTACCAATGGGCTGGCAGCCGGACTGGCCATGGACGACTGCATCATCCACGCCCTATGCGAGCTTGTGGAACGCGACGCCTATAGTTTGTGGTCGCTGATGCCCCTGAACCGGTGCGCGGCCACCCGAATATCGCCCGGGGCCGCCGTCGGCGCGACCGCCCGGGCCACTATCGAGGCCATCGCCAATGCCGGCCTGAACCTTGATCTGTTCAACCTGACCAGCGATATCGGCCTGCCGGTGGTGATGGCCCTGATCTGGGACGATAATCCCCGCACCTATTTCGACGTCGCCTCGGGTATCTGCGCCAGAGCCGATAGCGACGCCGCCATTGCCGGTGCAATCGAGGAGGCCGCCCAGACCCGCGTGACCAATATTTCGGGCGCCCGCGACGATATCGACCCATCCGACTACGACAAGGCCCTGCCCCAATGGATCGCCAAACTGATCGCCATGGATAGGCGCAAACCAGACGCAGTGCTGTCTTCCCTCGATGAGCAGGCGTTTCGCGCCATAATCGACAGGATCGGCGATGACCTGACTATTGTGCCTCTGACGCGGGAAAACGAACTCGTGCAGGTGGTCAAAGTGCTTTCCAACACTCTGGAAGACCGCACAACCAATCGCCATTGGCGTCCGGGGCGGCGCGCGCTTCGGAGCATGACCGCCATATGAGAAAGTGCGTTTTCGGCGGTCCCAGCCTTTATGGCCTTGAGACGCGCCCCGAGGGCATCGAATTTCGCCCGCCCGCGCAAATGGGAGACATATGGAAGGCCGTAACTGAGGGCGTCGGATGGATCGGCCTGGTCGACGGCTATTTCGGCGCCTGTGCATCGGTCTGGCACAAGGAAATCCTCCATGCCCTGTCCGAGGGATGCCTGGTTTACGGCGCCTCATCCATGGGCGCCCTGCGGGCAGCGGAGTGCCATCGCTTCGGCATGCGTCCGATTGGCGAGATCGCTCAGGCCTTCGCACGGGGCATTCTGAACGACGATGCTGATGTGGCGCTGCTTCATGGTCCCGAGGAGATCGGCTATTGCCCCTTCACCGAACCCATGGTGGAGGTGCGTGCAACGTTGGCCGCCCTTTACGCGTCGGATATCGTCTCAAGCAGCGAGCAGGAAACGCTTTTGAGCGCCGCGCAAAGCCTTCATTTCAGCCAGCGAACGCCCGAGGCGATGCTGACCGGCACTGACCTGCCAGAGGCACGCAAGCGGCATATCCTACACGCATACAAGGTCAACAAGGTGCCCGCCAAGCGGCTGGACGCCGAATTGCTGCTGCGCGAAATGAGCGCGGAGCCACCGCCCGCAGAGTCGATTGCGCCATGGACAATCAGCAAATCAGCCTCCTATAGGACTTTGGCGGCGCTCCCCTCCCAAGCGCGGGAAGCGGGCCGGTAATATATCGGGCAACGCCGGCGGTGGTGGCGCCACCCAGAATGCGGGCAATGAGGGGTGCGCTTATAGGCGCAGATAAAGGCGCCGGTCATTTCAAAGGTCCGAGGCGACGAGGTCGCCGATCTGGTCTGGCAGGACCAGTTCGGCGCCGGTCACGGCCTGCAATTCGGCGACACTCATGGTGGGCAGCTTTTCGCGCAGCACGAAGCGTTCATTCTCGATGTCGAGAACCGCCAGGCTGGTATAGACGCGGGTGACGCAGCCAACCCCGGTCAGCGGCAGGGTGCAGCGCTTGACCAGTTTGGGCTTGCCGTCCTTGGTGACGTGATCGGTAATGACGGCGACGCGCTTGGCGCCATGCACCAGATCCATGGCCCCGCCAACAGCCGGCACGCCCTTGGGGCCGGTCGACCAATTGGCCAGATCGCCATTTTCGGCCACTTCATAAGTGCCCAGGATCGCCACATCCAGATGCCCACCGCGCACCATGGCAAAGCTGTCGGCATGATGGAAGAAGGCCGCGCCGGGGCGCAGGGTAATCGCCTTCTTGCCGGCATTGATGAGGTCCCAATCCTCCTCACCCTCGGCGGGGGCCTCGCCAAAGTTCAGGACGCCATTTTCGGTGTGGAAGATGGCCTGTTTGCCCGGCGGCTGGAACTTGGCCACCATTTCGGGAAAGCCGATGCCAAGATTGACATAGGCACCATCCTCGATGTCCTGCGCGGCGCGCCAGGCGATCTGGGCGTTGGAAAGCTTGCTGGTCATGCGTAGGCCACTCCCGCGCGCATCAGCGCTTCTTCCTGTTTGGGGTCGCTGACCTCGACAAGGACATCGACGAAGATGCCGGGGGTCACCACATGTTCAGGATCGATCTCGCCGGGCTGAACGATTTTGGTCGCCTGCACGATGGTCCTGGCCGCGGCGGCGGCCATGAGCGGCGAGAAGTTTCGCGCCGCCTTGCGAAAAGTGAGATTGCCCAGCGTATCGGCCAGTTCGGCCTTGAGAAGCGCCACATCGGCCTTGAGCCAGCGCTCCTGCACATAATGTTTGCCATCGAATTCGGCGACCGGCTTGCCCTTGGCGACATCGGTGCCATAGCTGGCCGGGGTGTAGAAGGCCGGAATACCGGCGCCTCCGGCGCGAATGCGTTCGGCCAGGGTGCCCTGCGGCACCAGTTCCAGGCCGATTTCGCCGGCCAGGTATTTCTCGGTAAAGGCGCGCGGATCGGCTGAGCGCGGAAACGAGCAGATCATCTTGGCGACCATGCCGGCATCGATCATCGCCGCAATGCCGATGCGGCCATTGCCGGCATTATTGTTGACGACTGTCAGATTCTTCGGGCTGCCACTGGCCTTGTAGCGGTCGATCAGCGCATGAATGAGCTCAATCGGCGCGCCCGAGCCGCCAAAGCCGCCCACCATCACCACCATGCCATCGTCAATGCCGGCCACGGCCGTGGCGAGATCGGGCAACGTCTTGTCCATCGCCAATTAATCCTTCCTGAAGTCCGGGATGATCGCGTGCAGGATTCCGGCCCGTGGCGCTGCCAATTCCGGCCTCGCCGCGCTGGATGCCTACTGATTTAGTATGGAGGATGCCCGCAGCCCGAAGTCGTGTTTGAGCCGCTTATGCGGACCCATGCGATCCCCTGAGGCCGTCCAGCCTCCATCTGCATCGTCGAGATGCACCACGAGCTGCCGTTTCACGCCGAAGACCGCATCGCTTTCAAGATATTGATCCCCCTCGATGAACAAATGGGTGACCAACGTGTCGTAGCCCTCTTTGCCGATCATGAAGTGGATATGCGCCGGACGGTAGGGATGCCGGCCCACATGGCCGAGCATCTTGCCCACCGGACCGTCGGTGGGAATGGGATAGGGTACCGGGACGATGGACCAGAAGGAAAACCGGCCTTCGGCATCCGTGACGAAACGGGCACGCAGGTTCTCCTCCTGCCCGGGCTTCTGGACATCATAATAGCCGTCGTCGTCCGACTGCCAGACATCGACCCATGCGTCGGCCAGCGGGGTGCCGCAGGCAGACCGGACCTGCGCAGAGACGTGAAGCGGCGTCCCGGCAGCGCCGCCCGAAATGTCGGCATCGGCCGGACTGACATTGAGTGGCGGCACATAGAAGGGGCCGAGGACGGTCGTTTCGGTGGCCCCTTCGACCGATCGATGATTGATCGCGTCGACCAGCATGGACAGGCCCAGCGTGTCCGAGAGCAGAATGAATTCCTGCCGTTTGTCGTCGCACATGTGTCCGGTCGCGGTCAGGAAACCAATGGCAAGCTCCCACTCCTCCATGGTCAGTTCGACGTCGAGGGCGAAAGCGTGAAGGTGACGAACCAGCGACTGCATCAATGTGCGCAGCCTTGGATTGTCGGCCTTGGCGAAGCTCTGAACGACCTGTTCGGTCAGCGCCGCCTCTGCGGCATGTCGGGAAGACGGGTTCATTTTGCTGGATCAGCCTTTTCAGCAGCAAGCAGATTGCGCCGCGTAGGAAACAGGTGCAGGCCGGTGCGCTGCGAGAACGTGCCCCAGAGCCCCTTGGGTGCCAGCAGCATGATGGCTATGCCCAGCACGCCAAGAACGATCAGATACCAGGGTCCGAAGCCGGACAGGGCATTGCGCAGCACCACGAAGAGAATGGCCCCGATGATCGGGCCCTCGATGGTTGCAAGCCCCCCGATCACCACGATGAAGATGATATAGGCCGTCCAGTCGAGCAGCGAAAAGGCCGAATCGGGAGAGATACGCGAGGTTTGGAGGAAGTAAATGGCCCCCACCAGCGCAGCACAGAAGGCGGCGAAGAGATAGACGGCAAACTTGATCCGGTTCGTTGATATGCCGACGCTTTGCGCGGCCACCTCGCCGTCCTTGATCGCCCTGAGGGCGAGGCCAATGCGGGAGCGCAGCAAGAAATAGCAACCGCCAACGACCAGGATGACAGTGGCCAGCGCGGCCCAGTAGATGATGATCTCGCGGGCCGCCGCCGAGCGCACTCCGAATAGCTCGCTGACAAGCTCCAGGCCGATCATGTCGCCTGTAGCCGAGCGCGGCAAGGATGTACCGGTGCCACCACCCAGCGTCCGCCACTGGGCCAGCAGCAGTCGCGCAACCTCGGCCACGACCCAGGTCACCACCGCGAAATACGCGCCCTGCATCCGGAAGACGAGCGTTCCGATCGGAATGGACAGAAGCGCCACGATCAGCGCTGCAATCGGTATGGAAAGCAGGGGATCGAACCCACCGACAATGATGAGCGCGAAAAGGGCATAGCCGCCCAGACCCACAAAGGCCTGCTGGCCAACTGAAATGAGCCCGGCATAGCCAGCCATGAGGTTCCAGCACAGGGCCAGCGACGCCAGCAGGAACATGAGGATCAGATCCTGCAGCATGGGACGGCTGGCAAAGGACGGAGCAAAGGCCAGTGCCACAACAAGAATTATGGCGAACAGGGCAAAGAGGCGGGAGGTCTGCGTCGCCACCTGTACGTTGTAGGCGTTGGGGGTAGCGGCGGATAGGACGGCGGTTTGGGAAATGGACATGGCTCTACTGCTTGGGAAAGAGGCCGCGCGGACGGATGATGATGAAGACGAGGAACACCAGGTGTCCGGCCAGGATTTGCCATTCGGGATTGATGCGCGCCCCGATGGCCTGGGCCACGCCCAGAATGACCCCACCGGCAAGCGTCCCCCAGAGACTACCAAGTCCACCGATCACGACGGCCTCAAAGGCATAGAGCAGGCGCGCCGGCCCGACGCTCGGATCGAAGTTGGAGCGCACCCCCATGAAGAAGGCGGCGATGGTCAGCACCACGAAGGAAATCCCCATGGCGATGGCAAAGACCACGCGCGGGTTGACCCCCATTAGTTGGACCACCTCAGTCGAATCCGAGGTTGCCCGCAACCTGCGGCCCAGACCGGTGCCATAGAATATGTAGCTCAGCACACCCAGCACCGCGACCGCGACCAGGAAGGTGAGCAGCGGAATGAGCCCGACGGACAGCCCGAAAAGGTTGACCGACTGGGTTTCGATCGGCCCCAACGAGAGCTTCCGGCTATCGGCGCTGAAGGCCAGCAGCAGGCCGTTCTGCACGAGAATCTGCAATCCGAACGTCACCAGCAGAGGCAAGAGAATGTCGTCCCCGAGCGTGCGGTTGAGCAGGAAACGCTGCAGGGCCCAGCCAAGGGCAAATGCAAATGGCAACAAGATCAGGAGGGCCACCGGGAGCGGCAGCCCGAGCAGCGACACCAGGCCTAAAAGCACAAAGGCGGCCAGCACGATCAGGTCGCCATGCGCCAGGTTGATCAGGCGCATGACCCCGAAAATCAGTGACAATCCCGCTGCGTAGAGAGCATAGAGGCCACCCAGCAGCACGCCCTGAGTGATGGTGTTGAAATAGTCCATGATCAGGTTCCGAAATAGGCGCCGAGAATCTGAGCGCGATCGAATTCATCGGCACGGCCGCTGAGGCTCACCTTACCCTCGAGGAAACAGTAGATGCGATCGGCGGCGCTCAGCGCGGCATTCAGATCCTGCTCCACCAGTACGATGGTCGTGCCGCGTTTCTTGATCTCGCCGATGGCCGCATAGACATCTTTCACTGCCGCCGGCGACAGGCCCAGGCTGATCTCGTCGCAGAGCAGCAGGCGGGGATTGGAGATCAGGGCGCGGCCAATGGCCACCATCTGCTGCTGGCCACCCGACAGGGTTGGGGCAAGCTGATCGGCGCGCTCCCGCAGGATGGGAAAGAGGTCGCAGATGGTTTCATAGGTCCAGCCACGATCGCCGCTGCGTCCATTCTCTCCCATCAGCAAATTGTCCGCGACGGACAGCGATGGAAACAGGCGACGCCCCTCCGGCACCAGCGCCACGCCTGCCTTGACCATGTCATAGGCCGGCCGGCCGCCGACGGGTCTGCCGTCGAGCAATATGTGGTCGTCTTGCACTTTGACCAGACCCGAAAGGGCCTTAAGGAAGGACGACTTGCCCGCGCCATTGGCGCCGATAATGGCAACTGTCTCGCCCTCCTCCACGCGGAAATCCACGCCGAAAATGGCCTGAAAATCCCCGTAAAAGACTTCAATTCCCCGAGTTTCGAGCAACGCAGTCATGCCGCGGTCTCCTCGTCAATGCCGAGGTAGGAACGCCGGACTTCAGGGTCGTTCATCACCGCCATCGGCTCGCCATCGGCAATCTTTCTGCCGAATTCCAGCACGATCAGCCGCGACACCACCGAGAGCAGGGCGTGCACAACATGTTCAATCCAGACGATGGTGACGCCCGCCTGATTGAGCTGCTTGATGAACGACACCAATTCCCGGCACTCGGCCTCGGTCAGTCCGCCGGCTATCTCGTCGAGCAGCATGATGTCGGGTTCGGTTGCCAGAGCGCGCGCCATTTCGAGGCGCTTGCGGTTGAGGAGCGTAAGTTTTCCAGCAAGCGTGTTGGCATATGGCGCCAGGCCGGTTTGGTCCAGAATTCGCCCGCACAGATCGACCGCTCCCCGGTAACCGTGCTCACGGCCGTATTCGGCGGCCACCAGGAGGTTCTCGAATACAGTAAGGCTCTCAAAGGGGCGGGGGATCTGGAAGGATCGACCGATCCCGGCGACGCAGCGCTCGCGCAGCGGCACCCGTGTCAGGTCGCGATCGGCCAATTGGATGATCCCGGCGTCAGGAGTGATGACGCCGGTGATGAGATTGAACAGGCTCGACTTACCGGCGCCGTTTGCGCCGATGATGCCCAGAGCTTCTCCCCGGGCAACTTCGAGGTCGATATTGTCGGCCACGACGACGGCCCCAAAGCGTTTGGAAACGCCGGCAAGTCGGAGGATCATAGTCTTACTCGATTGCTTCCATTGTACCGCCGGTCGGAATTTCCGGATGGGCAGCGTTTTCCACGATTACGAGGTCGTACGAGCCATCGTCCTGCAGGCGCCACTGGCCACCCACAAGCGGGGTTTTGGACACGTTCGCAGCCACGGCGGGCGGCAGCCCTTCGGCTCCAAACTCGATATGGCCAACGATGGTATCGAGGTTGGTCGCCGCGATGGCATCGGCCAGCGAGTCTGGATCAAAGGGATCCTCGGCGCGCTTGATCGAGTCCGTCGCCACTTCAAAGAGCGCGTGCACAAAGCCGATGGGCTGCGTCCAGGGGCGGCCGGTGGCTTCGGTAAAGCCGCTGGCCAGGTCACCGGCACTGGCGCCGCTGAGCGAGGACGTGAACGGATGCGATGCCGACCACCACACTTCGGTAGAGAGGTTGTGTCCGGCCTCGCCCAGCGCCTCGACAGCGATGGGAAACAGGATGGCCTTGGCAATTGAGGCGACCTTGGGCCGGTAGCCCTGCTGGTTGGCCTGCGTCCAGAACGTGGTGAAATCGGGGGGAATCACCACACCAGTCACGATGTCGGCATTCGCGGCCTTGAAGGCATCGATCTGGGCCGTGAAATCGTCCGACAGGTTCTGATAGCGCCCCGGATCGTTGACGGTGTAACCGCCGGCAGCCAAGGCGGGCGGCAGGCCGACATCGGGATTGCCCCAGGCGTTGCCATCGGCGTCGTTCGGGAAGAGACCCCCGACCTGCATGTTGGTGTCGAGCTGGTTCCACATGCCCTGATAGGTCGCGATGACATCCTCAAGGCCCCAGAAGAAGTGGTAGGTATAGTCGAAGGATTCCCACGTCGCCGGATCGGCGGGATTGGCCTGGCGCTCAATAAACCAGGGCTGCCACGGCGCAACGGTCGAAATGCAGGGGATGCCCTCGATTTCGCATTGGGCCGACACCGGGTTGGTGGTTTCAGGCGTGGAGGCCACCACGATCAGTTGCACGCCGTCGTCGACGATCAGCTGCCGCGCGACCTCGGCGGCGCGGTTGGGGTTGGACTGGCTGTCGCGGACGATGATCTCCAGCGACACGGGACCATCGGCGGTTTCAATGGTGCCGCCAAGTGCGCCATAGACCTGTTGGATCACGTAGTCATCGGCTTCGGCAAAGGCGGCCAGGGGGCCTGTCTGCGGCGTTACATAGCCGATCTTGATCGCCTCACCCTGGGCCAGGGCCGCCGGAGCCATTGCAGCGACGGCAAGCGCCGATGTTGCACCCAGAAACACACGACGGCTCACAGCCGCTCGTCTCGCGAACTTCAACATATTGCTCCCTCCTGAACTCTCGTCGTGTGCCAGGCCAGGGATGATTATCGGGGCCGGCCGAGATGTTCTTCGTTACAATGGGAACGTTAGGGGAGCGGCGTGCCGCATTCCTGCAAGCGGCAACGCCTATCTTGCATGAAACGATCAGTTTCGCTTAGACCGCCGGTATGCCGCCGGGGTCGTTCCGGTATGACGACCGAACAGCCTGGTCAGGTGCTCCTGGTGAGCGAAGCCGCATTCATAGGCGATTTCCGCAATTGACATGCTGGTCTTTTCCAGCAGCCGCCGCGCCTTGTCCACGCGCAGGTTGATCAGGTAGCGATGCGGCGGCATGCCCAGTTCAGTGCGGAACATCCGGGCAATGTGGCTGGGGCTTCGGTTGATCGCCTGCGCGATATCGGCCAGGTTGATCGCCGTGTCGATATTGGCGGTCATATAGTCGACCGCTTCCGACATGGTCGGCGACAGGCTCGGATACATGGACATCCGCCCCCCACCCTTGAGCTTGGCCTTGGAATAGGTGCGGATCAGCTGCGAGGCGATGGTCCGCGACATGTAGTCGGCGAACATGGACGAGCCCAGGCTTTCGTCCTCCACTGCAAAGGCCGATGCGTCGATCAGGGCGTGCAGCGCCTTGTCGCCCTCCACAATGGCGTTGGGAATGTCGATCCGCGCCGGATCGCCATCCACCATTTCCAGTGCCACTTCCTCGATCACCGAGCGCCGCACATAAACATGCACGGTCTCGATGGCCGCCGTCAGGTGGATGCCAAAATCCACACCAGGGGAAATGATGTGGATTCCACCCGCCGGAATGACCCGGCGCCCGATCTTGCGATCGGTAAGGCTTTCCACCTGGACCGGGCCATCACGATGCAGCACGATAAGGTGATCGCGCGATGACTGGAACACACCCTGGAACGGCATTTCCTTCTGGACTGACGTAAATAGCGAGGTCCAGTCCCGGCCATCGCTGCAGGCTTTGATCTTGGTGCTAGGCTGCACCAGCATTCCATGAGTTTCCTCTATGCCGAAGGGGCGCCGTGCATACATTTCTCTCTCCCACTTGGCTTCTCGGCTCTTCTCGGCCGGCTCAAAGCCCTCCGCTTGTCGAAGCGGTTCATGTTTGCGGCTCAAGGCCAGTCTGTTTCACTCCCGGATACGTTGCCGTGTGACCGGGCTATCCTGATCGGCCGCACCGGACATGGCTTGCACGAGTCCACTAGATTATTGACAAATCCGATCATCCGAAGGACCCGCTGACCTTTTGGCGGCCGACCCGCAGCGAACGCCTGGCGTCGTGCTGGTTCTCGCGCGGCACGCGCGAGGGCTCAACGCCCTCTCCACATAACCAGGCAATCTATAATGACACTTGAACTTGCGGCGTAAAGTGATAATTTCTCAAGACTATATAACCTGTAGTAATATAAAATTGACAAGCTCAAGCCTTCTCGACCCACGCATCAAGCTCCGCCATGTCAGCTGCTTCCTCGAGGTGACGAGGCAGGGTGGGGTCGTACCCGCCAGCCGGGCACTCGGCCTCAGCCAGCCCGCCGTCTCCAAGTCGCTCGCCGAGCTGGAGGATCTGCTCGGTGCGGCCCTGTTCGACCGAAGCGGACGTCGACTGGTGCTCACCCGGCAGGGCGAAACCTTTGCCCACCATGCCATGACGGCAGCCGCGGCGATCCGTGAAGGCATTCAAAGCGTGAGCCAAAGCGGCACCCGCCAGCGGACGGTGCGGCTGGGGACGCTGCCCACGGTCGAAGTGGAGGTCGTGCCGCGTGCCGTGGCTGCCTTTGCCAACGGCCCCCTGGCCTGCCGGGTACATGTGGAGAGCGGGCCGAGCACCCACATGTTGAGCATGTTGCGCGACGGCAACCTCGATTTCATTGTCGGTCGCCTGGCCGGTCCCGAAGTCATGGGCGGCATGGTGTTCGAACATCTCTATTCCGAACAGCTCACCTTTGCCGTGCGTCCGTCCCATCCACTGGCCACGCGGTCTCAGCTAACCTATCGCGAGCTGGAACCTTTCCCCATGCTGCTCCCCCCCGCAGGAGCGATCATCCGGCCTATCGTGGATTCGCTTTTCATCGCCGGCGGAGTGGGCAGCTTCAAGTTCGAGATCGAGACCGTCTCGAACAGTTTTGCGCGGGCCTATACCCTGGAAAACAATGCTGTCTGGACCATTTCCCGTAGTGTGGTGGCGCGCGACCTCGAGCTTGGTCAACTCGTCCCGCTGGCCCTCGACACCAGCGCCAGCCACGGCCCGGTGGGCATCACCATGCGCAGCAACGAACAGCTCGACGCCGTTGCCTTGGCCATGATCAACGCGGTTCGCGAGGCCGCAGCCGCCATTGTGCTGCACACCTGAAGGCTAGAGCCTCTGCCAGTCCGACGGGGCGACGTCAGCCAGGTCGCGCCCGAAGCAGCGCTGGTAATATTCGCCATAGAGGGGCCGTTCGGCCTCGTCGCAGCGATTGAGAAAGGCCGTATTGAAGGCAAAGTCCAGATTACCGAACACCCGGTAATTCTGGGCCCAGGAAATCACCGTCCGCGGTGACATGACCACGGACACATCGCCGGCGGCAAAGCCGGACCGGGTCAGGTTGGCCATCCGGACCATTTGCAGCAAAGTCTCGGCCCGCTCCCCTTCGCCCATCCATGGCACCTTGCTCAGGACCACTTCCACCTCGGCGCCTTCCTCGAGATAATCGAGCCTGGCGACTACATTCCAGCGGTCCAGTTGCGCCTGGTTCAGCTGCTGAGTCCCGTGATAGAGCCCGGTCACATCCCCCAGGCCAACAGTATTGGCGGTGGCGAACAGGCGGAAATGGGCATTGGGGGCAATCACCCGGTTCTGGTCGAGAATGGTCAGCTTGCCGTCGGCCTCCAGCACACGCTGGATCACGAACATCACGTCGGGCCGGCCCGCATCATATTCATCGAGAACCAGCGCAACCGGGCGCTGGTAGCACCAGGGCAACAGGCCCTCGCGATACTCGGTTACCTGCTTGCCGTCCCTGAGCACGATGGCATCCTTGCCGACCAGATCGATGCGGCTGACATGGCTGTCAAGGTTGAGCCGCACGCAGGGCCAGTTTAGACGGGCGGCCACTTGTTCGACATGGCTGGACTTGCCGGTGCCGTGCCGCCCCTGCAGCAGCACCCGCAGATTCTGGTCGAACCCGGCCAGGATCGCCATGGTCGTCGCCGGATCGAAACGATAGCCGGGGTCGAGTGCCGGGACATGATCGTCCCGTCGGCTGAAGGCCGGCATCGTACCGTCGACATCGATACCGAAACTGTCGCGTATGCTCACCGCGGTGTCGGGATGCGCGGAAGCCGAAAGGTCGTCTGTCATGGGGAGCCTCCGGGCGTCGAAATCACGATCATGCCGTCCTCGACATGCACCGGAACCGGGTCGAGCCAGCAATTGAGCGCCGCCCCGGCCACGCCAAAACCATCCTCGATGCGGAACTCGGCAAAATGCATGGTGCAGCGGATGCGGCTGCCATCCTCATTGAGAAAGTGCCCAGCGCGATGATTGAGCGGCGAGGAGTAATGCGGGCAGATATTGAGATAGCCGTGAACTGCTGCACCACGCCGCACCACGAACATGGAAAAGACCGTGGTGCCGCGCCCAAAGACAAACTCCCTGGCGCTGCCGTCGGCGATCTCGTCGAGCGGCGCGAGCACTGTTCCGGGCTGAGGCGCGCGCGGTCTCAGCCGCCACAGGAAAGGGTCAGGCCTGGAGAGTGCGTCAGCCATGCGCAGCCTCCGGCAGCCCCAGGCCCCAATTGAAGCGGGTGACTGTCAACTCCCGGTAAAGCCCGGCCTCGGCATAGGGATCGCCGGCCAGGAACTGTGCCACGTCACCACGGTTTGCCGCCTCGATCACCAGCAGACTGCCGATCATCGCGCCATTATCGTCGGTCAGTGGACCGCCGATCCGAACAACGACCGGATGGTCATGCAGGCGCAGGCGGGCACGGTGGGCGTCGCGCAGGCGCTGCCGATCGGCAAGGCGTCCGGGGTGGTCGAAGGCATGGACACAGAAATATGGCACATCAACCTCAGGGTGCCCGGCCGTCAAAGGCCGCCTGCAGCATGTCGCGCACCCCTTCCCGGGTGACGGGGCGCGGATTGTAGTAGGGGTTCTGAACGGCCTGGTCGGCAGCGGCATCGAGATCCGCCTCGACAAGACCCATTTCCCTCAACGACCGCTTCGAGGCCGCGCGTTGGCTCAACTGGTAAATGCCATGCGGACCGTCGTCCGTGCCCAGGGCACGCGCGATCTGCACCATGGCCTGCGGCGCCGCGTCGCGATTGTAGGCCGCCGTATAGGGGATCATCAGGGCATGGATATCGGCATGGTTCAGGTTGAACATGCCGCCCAGCGTGTGGCAGATTTTGTGGTGGATCGCCATTCCCACCGCGCCAAGGCAGCACCCGGCCAGCCAGGCCCCATAGAGCGCCTCGGAATGAGCATCCCGGTCGGCCGGCTCGGCCATCAACCGCGGCAGGGCCGCGCCCAGAGCACGGATGGAATCCGCCGCCATCATCGAGATGATCGGGTTGCGGTCCTTGGCATAAAGCGCCTCGACCGAATGGGCGATCGCATTCATGCCGGACGGACCGGAAATGAAGGCCGGCATGGTCACCGTCAGTTCCGGGTCGTAGATGACAGTCTCGGGCAATACTTTCGGGCTGTTCAGCGTCGTCTTGCGGCCATGCTCGGTCTGCCCAAGGATCGGTGTCATTTCCGAACCGGCAAAGGTTGTCGGCACGATCAGCTGCGGCAGGTCGGTCCGGTAGGCGATAGCTTTGGACAGACCCGTGGTCGAGCCGCCACCTATGGCCAGGCAACCATCTGCCCGCACGGAGCTGACCGCCTGGAGGGCGGACTCGGTCACATTGGTCGGGGTATGCTGGGCGGCGCCGGGATACATGATCCCCGCCCGCCCGCCGATCGTCTTGGCGATTTCGGCCGCCAGGCCCGACTGTTCCGGCGTGGAGATGACGATCGCCCGTTCGATGCCCAGGCGCTCCAGCTCCTCGCCGATCCTGGACCGGCTGCCAGGTCCGAAAATCACCCGCGAAGGATGGGCGTTATAGGTGAATTCCATTTGGCTGTTCCTCAGTCCCGCCACGACCCGTCAACGCTCGTAATGCGGTGGCATCCTGGAGTCGAAATTGATCCACACTGACTTGGGCTGGGTGTATTCCCGCATCACTTCGAAGCCCATTTCCCGACCATAGCCGCTCTCGCCGACACCGCCGAAAGGCGAACCGGGATGCACAACCTTGTAGCAATTGACCCAGACCATGCCGGCATGGATGTCGCGGGCAAACTTGTGGGCGCGCGTAAGATTGGCGGTCCACAGGCCCGAACCAAGGCCGTATTGCACGCCATTGGCGATGGACAGCGCCTCCTCGTCATCCTCGAATGTGGTGACCGTGACGAAGGGACCGAAAACCTCCTCCTGGCTGACACGGTCGGTCGGCTTGGCTTTCACGATGGTCGGTTCGACGAAATAGCCCTTGGCCAGGTCGTCGCGGTCCGGCTGCTTACCGCCGGTCAGGATTTCGCCGCCCTGGTCCTTAGCCACTTGGGAGAAATGCAGCACACGCTCCTGGTGCTGCTTTGAAGTCAGCGGCCCCATTTCCGTGGCCGGGTCGAGCGGATCACCCAACCGGATCGACTGGGCAAGGCGGGTGAAGCCATCGAGGAACTCGTCAGCGATGGACTTGTGCAGGATCAGCCGCGAGCCTGCGATGCAGGCCTGCCCCTGATTGTGGAAGATGGCAAAGGCCGACCCGCCAATGGCGGCCCGCACATTGGCATCGCCGAAGACGATATTCGGCCCTTTGCCGCCCAGCTCGAGCTGCACTTTTTTGAGATTGCCCGCCGATGCCTGGACGATGCGCCGACCCGTGGCGGTCGAGCCGGTGAAGGCGACCTTGGCAATGCCGGGATGCTCGGCAATGCGGGCGCCCGCCGTATGCCCAAAACCGGGCACCACATTGACCACGCCCGCCGGGAAGCCCACATCGCGCATCAACTCGGCAATGCGCAGCGTGCTCAGCGGCGTCAGCTCGCTGGGCTTGATCACGATGGCATTGCCCGCCGCCAAAGCCGGCGCCATTTTCCAACTGGTGAACATCAACGGGAAGTTCCACGGCACGATCTGCCCGACCACACCTACCGCTTCGCGTTGCACATAGTTGAGAAAGCCGGGATAGACCGGCGGCACAAAGCCCTCGACCTTATCCGCCATGCCGCCGAAATAGCGGAAGCAGCGCGAAGTGCGCGGCACATCGAGCTTGCGGGCATCTCGTACCGGATGGCCGGTATCGAGCGCCTCGAGCGCGATCAACTCCTCAGCATGGGCGTCGATGGCATCGGCGAGCCTGAGCAGGAGATTGCCGCGGTCGGCCGCATCCGCGCGGCCCCAGGCAAATTGCGCCACACGCGCCGCCTCGACCGCCCGGTCGACATCCTCGGCCCGCGCCTCGGCGATCTCGCAGATGACCTCACCCGAATAGGGGTTGAAGACGGGGATAGTGCCTCCTGCGAGGCCGTCGACGAACTCGCCGCCGATGAAAAGCTTGGTCTGCACAGCTGCTACCGATGCCATGGTGAAAATGATGAGAAAGGGTCAGCCCCCGGGGCGGGGACCGACCACCGGGCGGAAGTGGGAGCGACCGCCCTTTTCGCCCTAGAACTCGACGGCGACGTCGGGCGCGAGCCCCTGCCGGATGAGTTCGGGGATCTTTGGCGACCCATTTTCCCAGACCAGCAGCATGGAGCGCTTTGCAGAGAAACCCTGGTGCCGGATGTCGGCGGGCATGCAGCAGCAATCACCCGCCTTCATGTTGACCACGGCGCGGGGGCGGCCGGTCGCGCCATCCTTGACGTTCCAGGTGATTTCATCGGTTAGCTGGATGAACCATTCGCACCGGTCATTACCGTGCTCGACGGGCAGGATGTATTCCTCGGAGGTCGGGCAGAAGAGGCTGTCCTTGACCACTGAACACACGGACGGGTTCCAGGTCACGTCCGAGCGCGACAGATAGGCGAACAGGTTATAGGCCGAAACTTCGTGCTCGAAGCCGGGTTCAGCATGCACTTCGGGCTGATCCTGAACGACGTCGTCGAACATGCGGTTGACCGGGTAGCCGTTGCCGTCGGTCCGAACCGGGGTATCGCCCGGCAGCCCGACCATGCGACGCGCCGTCACGCGTTCGCGGCTCACGGCCTCGTCATTGTCGCCATTCTTGATTCCCCAGGGGACGCCAGTTTCCATCGGAGCGGCGAACGGGTCATAACCCTCATTCGTCCAATCCGAGATCATCTGCTTGAACACGTCCATGAGCTTGTCAGCCTTGAAGCGCTCGACAAGGTCGCGGCCGGCGGACGTGTAGGCCTCGTTGGTAGCGCCCAGAAACATGTCGACCTCACCATAGTAGTTGGTGGTGCCGAAGACCTGGTCGAAATTCACCGTGCCGTAGAAAAAGCCCCAGGCGACATCCCGCATCAAGGCGCGCAGGAAGGCGTCGGCCGGCATGGTGTGCACGCCGTTCGGTGTGGTGACGTAGCAGAAGTATTCGTCGCGGTGGAACTTGAACGAACCGGCCTGAAAGGACTTGTATCCGGTAATGTTGTCGGCTGGGTTGACGGCAAAACTGTTGTTGATCGACAATCCGCGCGGATTGCTGATTTCCTGCTCATTGCCGTCGAAAGCAGATTCTTTCATCGCCATGGTATGGTCTCCTTGATCGGCATTACTGCTGGCAGAATTGCGCCCACTTGTGCTGGGTCACCGGACCATCGATGGTCTGGATGAGAAGCGTGCAAGTTTCCGGGGCAGTGAACTTGTAGGCGGCGCCCACGGGCAACATGGCCATATGGCCACGGCCGAGCACGACATAGCCCATATTGGCGCCCTCGGGTTTACCCGGGATCGCCACCGCGCCCTCGCTTTCCGGATCGACCACAGCGTCGGGATCGGCCAGCTTGATGTAGTCGACGCGCACCTTGCCATCCATGGCAATCACGAATTCATCGTGCGCGGCGGTGTACCAGCCGGACTCGCCATCTGCCTTCACCGACTCGATGACATATTCGAAGTTCTTGGCCACGGCGACGCGCTCATAGGGTGCGGACTTGGCGGCCACCTCGAACATGTTCGAAAACACATAGCGCTTGGGATCGTCATCAATGGCGGTGATGCCGCCCTTCTTGTAGGAATGGATTGAACCGAAATCTGTGGTGTACTGCCCCACGGCAAAGCCTCCTCTTGCATGCGAATGGCATAGGCCTTCGAGACAAAAGAGTAAGCAATCGGCCCATTTAGGGGCCTGCACAAAGCGCACAACCTTCTGCGCATTCCACGCCGACAATCGTCCCATGGCCGTGCCGCTTGGGGTAAACTCGGGGCCGCGGAAGGAGACATCGAATGGCCAATAGCGATACCCGTTCCACCATTCTCAAGCGGGACGAGAAGGGACAGGTCCGGCACGGCGCCGAATGGCTGGCGCTGTGGTCAGACCCCGATTCCATGCGCTCAAGGGCCGAGCTGAGCGAGCGACGCCAGAGCGAGCGACGGCAAATGGATCTTGTCGGCCAGCTGTCTGCCGCCGCCCGCTCGCTGGCCGCGCGGGATGACATCGACGTGCAGGTCGGCGAAGCGGATTCCACCGGTGGTCTACGCGCCAGCGCGGATGAACTGAACGACCAAAACATGCCCGCCCTGCGCGGTCGCATCGATTCCGCCGCCCTGTTCCTGCGTCTCCACGATCCGGCGCTGGACGATGACGCCACCGGGGCCGGGCCGGGCGAGACCCGACTTCTCGGCCTGCTCGAATTGCTGCGCTGCGAGGCCGTCGGCGCCCGACGCCTGCGTGGCGTCAGCGACAACCTCGTGGCGGCTCATCTGGCCCGGCTGGCCCGGGCGGACCTTATGGGCGCGCATCTTGCCTCGCTCGTGCCGCTCGAAGAGGCGGTGCGGATGGTGATCGGCGATGCCCTGGTGGAGCGCGACGAACCCAGCGTGCCGACATCGGGCTTCTGGATGTGGCACCGCTGGATGCATGAACGACTGCAGCCCCGGATCGACGCCCTGGTGGCGCAGGTCGAGGACCAACGCGCTTATGCCGCCGCCGCCGGGCAGTTCGTGGCCGCGCTCTACCAGGCGCTGCATGGCCGCGGCGAAGGTCCCGTCCGCCGCGAGATCAGCAACCGCACCGGCGGTCCGCAGGACGGCGAGCTCGAACATGGTACCGCCCAGACCGATGATGAGAGTTTCGAACCCGGGCCGGAGGCCATTGGCGGGAACGACGACAGTATTCCCATCTGGCCGATGCTGGAACTTGCGCGTGCACCCGCGCATCCACCCTATCGCCCGTACACCACCCGGCATGACCGGGTCGTGCGCGCCGCAGACCTGGTGTCGCAGCAGGCGCTACGCGACGCCGGGCGGAAGCTCGACCAGCGGCGCGGCGCCAATAAGCGGACGATGGCCAGGCTGGTGACCCAGCTGCAGCGGCGATTGATGGCCCGCCAGACACGTTCCTGGACCTTCGATCTCGAGGAAGGGTTGGTCGATGCCTCCCGCCTCGACCGCGTCGTTGTCAATCCCGGCTTTGCCGATGCCTACAAGCAGGAGGAGGAATCGGAGTTCCGCGACACTTGCGTCACCCTGCTCATCGACAATTCGGGCTCCATGCGCGGCAAGGCCATCGAGTTGTCGTGCCTTGCTGCCGATCTCATCTGCGCCGCGCTCGAAAGCTGCTCGGTGGCCACCGAAGTGCTTGGCTTTTCCACCTGCGGCTGGAAGGGCGGGCAATCCGCGCAGGACTGGATGCGCGCGGGCCGCCCCGACAATCCCGGCCGGCTCAATGACCTGCTCCATATCATCTACAAGTCGGCCGACGAACCTTATCGGCGCACCCGGCTCAACCTCAATGCCATGCTTTCACCCGACCTGCTCAAGGAAAATATCGATGGCGAGGCACTGACCTGGGCCGCGCGGCGCCTGATGGCGCGGGGCGAACAACGGCGGATCCTGATCGTTATTTCCGACGGCGCGCCGGTGGATCAGGCGACCATCGAGGCCAATGCCGACAAGGAAATCCTCGACCGCCACCTACGCGAGGTCATCGGCCAAATTGAGCGCGCCGGCCAGATCGAGATGGCGGCGATCGGCGTGCGTCATGATGTCAGCCAGTATTATCGCTCGGCCCGCCGCATCGAGGCCATAGAAGAGCTTGGGCCGGCGCTAATCGGCGCGCTCGATGCCATGCTGCTCAGCTGAGTGCAGCCCCAGAGCGCACCCGGCAAGTGGCAATAGCTCTACGCCTCGGGCTTCGAAGCGAGGATCGGAAGCTCGACAAACAGGACGCTAGAGCGCCCATTCTCGTTCAATCAGTATGTGAGCCCTAATGGACGCCGATAATGCCCGGCTCCAGCGTGTAATATCCAGCCAGTGTCAATTCCACGGACACATCCTCGAAGGTGGGATTGGCAAAATACCAGCCGTGAATACCGTCGAGCGGCGCTGTCAACGTGCCACTGCTTTGCGCCGCCTGTCCCTTGATATAGTCCATGACCACGGCTGGACTGCCATCGGTCGGCAATGTGTGGCCGTGAAACTCGAAGACGACCGGCGCCGACGCCTTCCAGGAATAAACCATGGTCTGCCCTTCCTCCAGCGTCACCTTGTATTCGGTCGCGCCCAGCGTCACACCGAAGGCCCCGATCGGTATCGTCACCACGTCCTGATGGAAGGGCAGCGGTTCGGCCCGGGCAATGTCGGGCGGGGCCGAAAATTTGGTCGCCACCACTATTTCCGGCGGCGCGGACAGCGTGTTAAGCCCTGTCAGGGCGCCAAAGCCGGTGGGATCGAGCCCATACTCGGTCGGCAGGATCACCGTCACGGTCAGCACCGTCCCAAGGAGCGCGGCCCCCAGCGCCTGCAGTCCCAATTGACCCGCGCGCGGCGCGGGCGGTGTCGCTATGGTCTGGGTGCTCATGCTCCGCTCCAATATCCAGTCAACTGCATCTCGACCAAGGCAAATCCGGCCGCCATAACCAGGACATTGACCAGGGCCGCTTGCCGCCCGAAGCCCGGCAATGTCCGCCAAGCCTGCAGAGCCGTAAGAATGAAGGCCAAAGCCACCAGCTGGCCAAGCTCGACGCCGATATTGAAGGCGATCATGTTCGGTACGAGGCCGTCGCTGGACAGGTTAAGGTCCTGCAGCTTGGTGGCAAGGCCAAAGCCGTGCACCAGCCCGAAGCTCAGCACCACGAACTTCTGGTTGGGCGAAAAGCCAAGCAGGCTTTTGAACCCGCCCAAATTGTCGAAGGCCTTGTAGATGACGGAGACGCCGATGATGGCGTCCACGATATAGGCATCGAGGCGCAGGCCCGAGAGGACTCCGACCAGCAGGGTCAGCGAATGGCCGATGCTAAACATGGTCACATAGATGGCCACGTCTTTCAGTCGGAAGAGGAAGAAGAGGACCCCCAGCAGAAACAGCAGGTGGTCATAGCCGGTGAACATGTGCTTGGCCCCCAGATAGAGATAGGGCCAGAAATGCACGCCGGTCGCCGTTTCCAGAAAGGCCGCGTCGCCGCCGGCCACACCATGCGCCTGGGCGGGGCCGACCAGCGCTGCCGACAGGACGAGGACGGCCGGCGCCGCCCGCGCGCTTCGAGCGGGCAGAGCGTCGGCCCGTCTCACTCGATGAAGTCCTCGACGCGGTCAAAGTCGAAATATTCGAACGGTCTGCGATAGAGCTCGTGGCAGCTCTCGCATATCACTTCCAGCTCCTCGACGCGCGCCAGGGTCTCCTCGGGCGGCGCATCCGCAGCTTCCTGTGCCTTGATATAGGCGTCGTAGGACATCAGCTTGAAGGATTCAAAATCTTCCCACACGGCCTTGTCGGCGAGCGAGACATGCGCGGCATCGGCCTTTTCGCCTTCCTCGGTATAAGGATTGGCCTCGGCCCGATAGAGACTGGGAAAGGCGTATAGCATCGCCGAGATTGACTGCAGGCGGCCGCGCAGTTCGAGGTCATCCATCGGCAACGCACCATCAAGGATATCGTGCACGATATCGTTGTGGGCACCGATGCTGTTCATGAGCAACCGGCGGCCAAGTGTTGTTTCCTTTTGCGATGTTAATGCGACCATGTCCGCGGTCGCTGCCATCGACTGGGCCCCAACCGGCAGGAAGCTACCGCCAATCAATAGAGCCCCCACAACGGCCACGGCCACCCATACCTGCTTTTGCATCCTGCACTCCTCCCTTTTGCGGCAGGAAACCAGCGGCGCGGTGAGCGGTCCTGCACAATCGCCCGCAAATCCTGCACCAAAGCGGAACGGCCGGATCATGCAGACCTCAAGCGGAAACAGGCAGTCCACAGCCGCCACGCCGGCCTATTCTGCTGCGCACAATTGGAGGATGGGAAAGTGCCAGTACACACGCGCCATTGGACGACAAGACTGCCGTGGAGCGATCCGGCAGGACGCTTCTCGGTTCTCAAAGCCACCTGCCTGATCGTCACGACCCTTCCAGCCGCCTGGATGGCGCAAGAGGTCCTCTCCGGCAATTGGGACTTCCCCTCGCCCTATATCGGGCTCATCTATCATTCGGGCCTGTGGACCACCTATTTCCTCCTCGCCTCGCTCATGGTCACACCCCTCCGCGCCATTTCCGGTTGGCGACGCCTGGTCCAGCTGCGACGTATGCTGGGCGTGACCTGCTTCTTCTATTGTCTGCTGCATCTGGTCGCCTGGTTCGGCCTGCGTTTCTGGGACTGGCTGGCCCTGGGCGATGAACTGTTTGGGCGGCTCAGCCTGTGGCTAGCTATCCTGTCCATGGCCATCCTGTTGGCACTGGCCGCGACGTCCTTCGACGCCGCCATGCGGACCATGGGTGCGCGCTGGAAGCAGCTACATCGGCTGGCCTATGCCGCCGCCCTGCTGGGCGTGGGGCATTTTCTGCTCTCGCCCGGCTCAGTCCAGGGCACACCCTTTTTGATGGCCGGCCTGCTCGCCTGGGCGCTTGGATGGCGCCTTCTGGCGCGCCGGTCGCTTGGCGAAAGCCCTTCTGCCATTCTCGGTCTGGGTCTGATTGCCAGCCTGCTGGCCCTGCTGCTGCAGCCCCTTTGGCTGATGACAGTGCAGGCAGCGACAGCCCTCTCGCCGGTATCGGCCCTGCTGGACAATCTCAATCCGCAAGTCTGGCAATATCTTGGCATGCCCCCGGTCTGGCAGCTGCTGGCATGGACCCTGGCCACTGTATCGATTTCACTGTGGAGGCAGGCGAAAACATCACCAAAACCGATATCTACGCCACATTCGATTTCGTGATCGTTTCATGCAAATGATCCGCAAGGTCCGTGCAGGGCTACCGCTCGAAGCCCTGAAAGTATAGGGCTGCAGCGACACAACAGCTGCCTCGAGGGGGAAATCGACACAGCGCCGCACATTAGCCAATCCAGAGGATTTATAACCTCTGGCTATATTTTATGCGCTTTGCCGACGAACCGCCACGGGCCGCGGGTGGGAGACCGCGGGGTGCCGCCCAGCAGCACCATGTTGAGGGAATGAATGGCCGACCCGGAACCTTACGTGTCGGCCGAGGAGAGGAAACAACATGAAGACGTCTAAGGTCTTGCTCGCTTGCGCCCTGGGGCTTCTGGTTGCCACGAGCACACCAGTTCTCAGCTTTGCCCAGGCCGCCAACCCCCTGGCCGTTTCGGTGGTCCCGCCGCCGCGCGCGTTCGCAACTGCCGAAGAACATTTCAACTACCTGAAGCGCCAGGCCAATGGTGGTACGCATCACACTTACGAATCCGTGCCGAAGTGGGAAGGCCTGTGGGAAGCCAGCTGGAACAGCATCGCGCTCCGTGGCGGCGTCTCGCCGTTCTTCGTGGGCCCCATCCCGCCCGGCCTGGCCGCCGGTGGTGAAGTGGCCGAGGGCGTGCTGACGCCGGAATACGAAGCCGCGTTCAAGCAACGCCGCGAGAATATGATCGCCTATAACGAACAGCCCTATGACCGTCTCACCACCTGCGAAGCGACCGGTCCCGCCCGTTGGCTGCTCGAGCCCTACGTGCGTGAATGGGTGAACACGCCGGACCAGTCCTGGTGGTTGAACGATCTGGCCAATGAGACCCGCCGCGTCTTTATCGACCAGGACCACGAGAATATCGACGGCGCACATTCGCCGACCGGTGACAGCATCGGCTTCTGGATTGATGACACCCTGGTCGTCTGGACCAATGACATGTGGCCGGCCGATTATTTCCGCGGCTACCCGCCCTTCTCCAATGAGATGGAAATAATCGAGGTTTACAAGCTGGTCACCGAGGCCAGCGGCATGCAGCGCCTCATTGCCCAGGTCACCTTCTATGACCCGGTCAGCCTCGTGAAGCCGCTTAGCGGCGTATACACCTGGACCAAGGCTGCGGCCATTGAGGATGCCGGCTACCGCATCCGCCATTGGGACTGCAATACCGGCGTGCAGATCCGCGGTGAGACCGATGAATCGGGCAATCCGCTCACCAGCATTCGTCTTCCCGGCGAAAGCGGCCTGACCTGGCACCAAATGCGCAACCCCGACCTGCCGGCCGACCTGTCCGGCCAGACCCAGTCACCCGACCAGTTCGATTTCGACAGCGTGTTCGGCGAGACGTCCGAATAACCGCCGCTTCAGGAAAGGCATAGACTATGAAGAAGAACCTTGCCCTGGCTCTCGCCGCCACCGTTACCCTGGCTACCGCGACTACAGCCTTCGCACACCACAGCTTTTCGATGTTCAATCCAGACGTCGAGAACGTCATTCAGGGGAAGATCGTGCGTTGGGCCTTCAACAGCCCGCACACTTTCATGTTGATCGAGGACGCCGACGGAACCGTCTGGGCCTTCGAAGGTGCCGCCCCGCCATCCCTGCTCGGCCGCGCACCGCAGCTGACCGGCGACACCTTCAAGGTGGGTGACGAGCTTACCGTGATCAGTTGCCCGCTTCGCGACGGTCGCAATGGCGGTGCTGCAGGCCTGTTCATCCTCCCCGATGGAACAGCCTACAACCCATCTGACGCCGGCTGCCGCGCCAATCAGCGCATGACTGAATGGCCTGAATGGGTCGCCAAGGGCTTCAAGTCGCGCGAAGAAGCCGAGGCCGCACAGTAGCCGCAAAAATGCCGGGGCCGGGGGCATCAGCTTCCGGCCCCATCTCATCCTGGGCAAAAGGAGGGTGCCCGTCAAATGGTAGAATTTCTCATTGGCCTTAGCCAATCACCGCTCAGCCTGGCCATAGCAACGTCGCCTTGGATCGTGCCGACTATGCAGTCGATCCACATCATGTCGATTGCGATCATGTTCATTTCGGTGCTGGTAATCGCCCTGCGTGTCATGGGTGTCGCCTGGGGTGGCGTTTCCGTCCGCGGCACCGCAGAACGCTTCGCTCCCTGGGCATGGACGGCTCTGGCTGCCCTGGGCGCGACCGGCGTAATCCTTATCCTGGCCGAACCCTTGCGCGAGATCATGGCCATCTCCTTCTGGGTCAAGATGTGCCTGCTCGTCGCCACAATCATCATCTCCGTCCGATTTCTGCGGGAAGTGCGCAGCAATGACGGATATGCCGTCATAGACGGTCCGGTTGACGCCGCGACCAGGCGCAAGGCGATTTTCACCATCGCCATCTTGGTGGCCATCATCTTTATGGGACGCTTCATCGCCTACGACCCCTTGGTCTGGGGTCAGCTCTCTCCTGTCGGTTCGGTCTAAGCGAGGCTCACCATGGATTTCTCGAGCTTTTTCTATGCGCTGCAGGAGTCAGCTCTGGCTCAATGGGTTAACACGTACGGGGCCACATACCCGATCGTGGAAAGCCTGCACGTCATTGCCATCGCCCTGGTCTTCGGAACCATCCTGATCGTCGACCTGCGCCTATTGGGACTGGCATCGACCAACAGACCGTTCACCCGCGTCGCACGGGATCTGCTGCATCTGACCTGGGGCGGTTTCGCACTTGCCATCGTCACCGGTGTGCTACTGTTTCTGCCAAACGCCGCCAGCATCTACATCAACGTCAACTTTCAGGTGAAGATGATCCTGCTTGTTCTGGCCGGCATCAACATGTTCATCTTCGAACTTGTAACCGCCCGTAGTGTCGGCATCTGGGATACGACCATCTCCCCGCCCAACGCGGCCCGCATCGCGGGCCTCCTTTCGATCGGTTTCTGGATGACCATTATCGTCTTCGGTCGCCTTATCGGCTTCACGTCGGTGGCCGATGATCCTTTCGCCTTCATCTGACCAGCCACCTCAGAAACCGGAAGCCCGGCTCCATGAGCCGGGCTTCTGCATTGGCCAGTCACGCCCTACATCGTCGCAATCGAACCACCACTTCCACCCTGTCGACTTCATAGCCGTTGGGCACGCGGGGCAGATCACGAATGGCTGGCTGCTCGCCGGGAATATCGACGATACGCGCTTCCTCGGTGAGGTAGAAATGATGGTGGTGCGATGTGTCGGTATCGAAGACGCTTCTCATGCCCTCGAACGCCAGCTCGCGGACCAGGCCAGAGCTCTGGAACTGGCGCAAAGTGTTGTAAACAGTTGCCAGAGAAAGCTCTTGCCCCGCATTGGACGCCTCCAGGTAGAGCGCCTCTGCGGTCACATGACGGTCCCGACCAATCAGCCGATCCGCCAGGTCAAGCCTTTGCCGGGTGGGTCGGATTCCTGTCATGCGCAGAATAGCGGCCAGGCAGGCGCGGCGGCTCGGTTCAGCAACATCATGCATCCCCGCCTCAGTGATCTCTGTCTGCATCGATTTCCTCCATTGGGCAAAGTCTAGTCCCGCCGGTATCGCGCTGGCCTGTCCAAAGCGCTTGCCCTTTTGCACGTCAAGGGTGGAGCGGGGCGTCATCGCCGCCGGAATGGCAAACCAAGCATGCACAATCGTGCATATGTACCTTGCAACTGGCGCATATTGCGCTAGATTGTCGCAGCCCCAAGTTTAGAATTAGAAGAATGATCCAAAACGTCTCCATGCGGTTGCGACCTTTCGAGGTTGAGCAGACGCATGGAATGTTGAAGCTCGCCGGTGTCCGAGACAAAGAAAGCAGCGACGGGCTGAACTGGCGCTCTTTGTACCTGTCCTCACAGACCGAAGCGCCCTTCCGGGGCTCCTTTGTCGCCAAGGATCCCCTTCTGGTTTTTCACCGTCGTCCGATTATCGGCTATTTGGATCTGTACCGCCGCGAACAGGTTCACGCACCGACTGGGTCGGTGCGGTTCATTGCGCCGGGCGCGCCGTTCGAGGTAGAACTGTGTGAACCCACCGACACCGTGCACCTGTATCTCAGACGAGAGGTCTGGGATGACGTCGCATTGGACTATAGTGGGGCGTCGTCTTCGCAGGTTCCCTTCGTCTCTCGCCTTGTTGAATCCGAACAGGTTCTTTTTGCGCTTGCAGGCGCAGCGCTGGCATCCATGCGGGCGGGTGTTGCCGAACCGTCCTTCACGGACCACCTTGCCCACAGTATTGCCGCTCACATCATGGGCACTCATCTGGGCGTCCGGTCGAGCAGGCGGCCGGTCGGGCCCGGCGGCACGCTTTCACCCGAAGTGGTTCGGGCAATCGATTATATCAACGCCAATTTGGATCGCTCGATTGCGCTGCAGGATATGGCCGACGCCGCCTATCGCAGTGCCAGCCACCTCGCCCGAGTATTTGCAGCGGAAACCGGCATGCCGCCCCACCGCTACCTGATCAACGCCCGCCTCCAGCGTGCGCAACAACTGCTCTCGCGGACCGACCAGCCCATTGCGCAAATCGCCTTCGACTGTGGTTTCAGCCATCAGGAGCACCTTACGCGTACCTTCCGTCGCTTGCTGAACACGACGCCAGCGGCCTACCGGCGCGAGACCGGGCGCATCGTCTCCTACCCGTTGCCCTCGCCCCATCGGCAGACCTGACACAAGGGCCGCAAACTAGCCAGTCCAATAGCCCAGCCTCGCACCAGCGAATATGCTCAAAAACAAACCATTGAAATTGAAGGATGTTGGACTGGCCATATGTGGCCACGACATTAAATTGTGAGTGTCAGTCCAATGGCGAAGCACCAAGAATCCATTTGACGGCGCTTCGGCTCAGGCGTATTTGCGGCCTCAGGACATCTCGCCCTAACGCGAGACAATAGGCCTGGGAGGGCCGCTTGATATGGCTGATACGCCCCAAACCGCACCGGCGGTCAAACCGGCTAATCCAAATTTCTCGTCGGGTCCCTGTTCCAAACGTCCGGGTTGGACGATTGAAGCGCTTGCCGGCGCGCTGACGGGCCGTTCGCACCGGGCCAAGCCCGCCAAGGCGCGCATTCAGCAGGCCATCGACCTGACCCGCGACCTCCTCCAGGTTCCCGATGACTACCGCATCGGCATCGTCCCTGCCTCTGATACCGGCGCCGTTGAAATGTTCCTCTGGAGCGCCCTTGGCGCTCGCGGCGTCGACATGCTGGCCTGGGAAAGCTTCGGTGCCGGCTGGGTCACCGACGTGCAGAAGCAATTGAAGCTCCCCGACGTCCGCGTGCTCGAAGCCCCCTATGGCGAACTGCCCGACCTCAATGCGGTCGACTTCACCCGCGACGTCGTCTTCACCTGGAACGGCACCACTTCGGGCGTGCGCGTGCCCAACGCCGACTGGATCCCGGCCGACCGCGAGGGCCTGACCATTTGCGATGCCACCTCGGCGGCCTTCGCGCAGAACCTCGACTTTGCCAAGCTCGATGTCGTCACCTTCTCCTGGCAGAAGGCGCTGGGCGGCGAAGCGGCCCATGGCGTACTGATCCTCTCGCCCCGCGCCGTCGAGCGGCTCGAAACCTACAAGCCCGACCGCCCGCTGCCGAAAATCTTCCGCATGACCAAGGGCGGCAAGCTGATCGAAGGCATCTTCAAGGCCGAGACCATCAACACCGTATCCATGCTCTGCATCGAAGACGCCGTCGATGCCATGCAATGGGGTGTTGAGATCGGCGGTTTGCAAGCTATGCAGGCCCGCGCCGACGCCAATGCCAAAGTGCTGGCTGACTGGGTGGCCAAGACCGATTGGGTCGACTTCCTCGCCAAGAAGGCTGACGAGCGCTCCAATACCTCGGTGTGTCTGGTGATCGCCGATCCTGAGGTCAACGCGCTCGACGCCGACGCCAAGGCCGCCTTTGCCAAGGCCATCGTGTCGCGGCTCGACCAGGAAGGCGTGGCCTATGACATTGGCGGCTATCGCGACGCCCCGACGGGTCTCCGCATCTGGACCGGCTCCACTGTCGAGGCCGCCGACCTCGAAAAGCTGACCCCGTGGCTGGACTGGGCCTTCGCCCAGGAAAAGGCCGCCCTCAAGGCTGCCGCTGCCTAACTTCGGATACCCCCACCCAACCTCCCCCTGACAGGGGGAGGAGCTGATCGAGCTTGCTGAAACTTAGGTGGCAAACTCGGAGCTACTCCTCCCCCTCCTTCAGGGGGAGGCAGGGTGGGGGTCCCCCTCCAATTCTCGATATTCAGGGACCCACCCAAATGCCCAAAGTTCTCGTTTCCGACAAGCTGAGCCCCACCGCCGTCCAGATCTTCAAGGACAATGGCGTCGAGGTCGACTACCTGCCCGACCTCGGCAAGGACAAAGACAAGCTGTTCGAGGTCATCGGCCAATATGACGGCCTGGCCATCCGCTCGGCCACCAAGGTGACCGAAAAGATCCTCTCGGCCGCCACCAATCTCAAGGTCATCGGCCGGGCAGGCATCGGCGTCGACAATGTCGACATCCCCGCCGCCACCAAGAAGGGCATCATCGTGATGAACACGCCCTTCGGCAATTCCATCACCACCGCCGAGCATGCCATTGCCATGATGATGGCTTTGGCCCGCCAACTGCCTGAAGCCGATGCCTCGACCCGCGCTTCCAAGTGGGAAAAGAACCGCTTCATGGGCGTCGAGGTCACCCACAAGACCCTTGGTCTGATCGGCGCCGGCAATATCGGCTCGATCGTTGCCGACCGCGCCCAGGGCCTCAAGATGAAGGTCATTGCCTATGACCCCTTCCTGACCCCGGAACGCGCCGTGGAACTGGGCGTGGAAAAGGTCGAGCTCAACGACCTGCTGGCCCGGGCCGACTTCATTACCCTGCACACCCCGCTGATCGACGCCACTCGCAATATTCTCAATGCCGAAACCCTGGCAAAGACCAAAAAGGGCGTCCGCATCATCAATTGCGCCCGCGGCGGCCTGATCGACGAAACCGCGCTCTATGAGGCGCTGAAATCGGGCCAGGTGGCTGGCGCGGCGCTCGACGTCTTCCTTGAGGAGCCGGCGCAGGACAATCCACTGTTCGAATTGCCCAACGTCATCTGCACTCCCCATCTTGGCGCTTCGACCACCGAAGCCCAGGAAAACGTCGCCCTGCAGGTCGCCGAGCAGATTTCGGCCTACCTGATGACCGGCGAGATCACCAATGCGCTCAACTTCCCGTCCATCTCGGCCGAGGAAGCCCCGATCATCACCCCATGGGTCAAGCTCGCCGAGGCGCTGGGCTCCTTTGCTGGTCAGCTCACCGAGACGGCAATTTCGGGCATCAAGCTCGAATTCGAAGGCACCCCCGCCGGGCTCAATACCCGCCCGATGGTCGCCGCCGCCATCAATGGCGTGCTCAAGCCCTCGCTGGGCGACATCAACATGGTTTCGGCCCCCCAGATCGCCAAGGATCGCGGTATCGTGGTGGAAACCACCAATCGCGACCAGCAGGGCGCTTACGAGGGTTATATCCGCCTGACCGTGACCACCGAGCGCCAGACCCGCGGCGTTGCCGGCACGCTCTTCGCCAATGGCAAGCCGCGCATCATCCAGGTCAAGGACATCAACATGGAAGCGGAAATCACCCCGCACATGCTCTATGTTACCAATGAGGATAAGCCCGGCCATATCGGCCGCCTCGGCACCACTTTGGGTGCGCTCAATATCAATATCGCCAACTTCAACCTGGGCCGGGCCGAAGTGGGTGGCGACGCCATCGCGCTCGTCTCCATCGATGGGACGCTGGACGCAGCCCAGCTCGACCAGATCGCCAAGCTCGAAGGCGTCAAGCAGGCCAAGGCGCTCAGCTTCTGATCCGGGCCAGAAATAGCGTTTGCAGGGCGGCCCCCGGGCCGCCCTTTTATTTTGTCCGCCGGGCAGCCCATTCGGCCAGCAGGATACCGCTCAGGATGATGCCAGCGGCGATGAAGTGATAGGCTTCCAGCCTCTCGCCCAGAATGATCACCGAGCCCAATGTGCCAAAGACCGGAATGAGATTGTGGCTGGGGGCTGCGCGATTGGCTCCGACCAGTTCGACGCCGCGCGCATAGGCAACCTGGCTGAACATGGACGGGAATACCGCCACATAGGCAATGACGGCCCACACGACAGGCGGCGCCGACCCCAATGAGGCCACCTGCCCCAGGCCACCCGGTGAAAAGGCCAACATCGCGACCGCCGTGATCGCCGCGCCCGAAAAACTGACCGCCATGAAGCTCAGAATATGCATTTTGGGGCGGAAGCGCAGGGCCAGCGTATAGGCGGTATAGGCCAGGCACGCGAGCATGACGAAGCCATCGCCGATATTGATGTCGAGCGTCAGAACGCGCGCCAGATCGCCATGGGTTGCCGTCATCACCACGCCGGTAATGGCCAGCAGCACGCCCACGATCTGGATCAGCTTGGCCCGCACCCGGAAGATGATGAAATTGGCGCCCAGGATCAGCATCGGCAGCGATCCCTGCTCAATGGCCGAATTGACCGCTGTGGTGGTTTGCAGACCCAGATAGAGAAAGCCGTTGAACAAGGCATAGCCGACCGCGCCATAGGCCATGAGCACCGGCCAATGCCGGCGCAGCACGCCCCAATCCCCTTTCAGGTGGGGCCAGGCGAAGGGCAGAATGAAGCCAGTGGCCAAAACGCAGCGGCTGGCGAGCAGTAAAAACGGGTCGATCTGCCCCACGGTCAGCTTGGCCGCGACCACATTGCCACCCCAGAAAAGCGGAGCCAGAACCAGAAGCAGATAGGGTTGATCCAGAACGCGGGCGAAAATGCCGCTACTTTGCTGTTGTTGCGGCTTTGTCATCGTCGCCCGGGTGATGTAAGGACAATCGGACTTATCAGTTATTCGGCCGCAATCAAACCCGACAAGGGTGGCCGGGGGGACATGACGTCCGATCATCGCGGGAGCGGCCCGAACGGCGGGCTCCCTTTACGTGTGCCTTGTTTGGGGAAGACTGAAATATGGCGAATGTGGTTGTCGTCGGCTCGCAATGGGGCGACGAGGGCAAGGGCAAGATCGTGGACTGGCTTTCGGAGCGCGCCGACGTCGTCGTGCGCTTCCATGGTGGCCACAATGCCGGCCACACGCTGGTTATCGATGGCGTCAGCTACAAGCTGGCGCTGCTGCCCTCAGGCCTGGTGCAGGGCAAGCTTTCGGTGATCGGCAATGGCGTGGTCGTGGACCCGCACCACTTTGTCCAGGAAATGGAAAAGCTGCGCGGCCAGGGCGTTAACATCACGCCCGACGTGCTGCGTATTGCTGAAAATGCACCACTGATTCTCTCGCTGCACCGCGAACTCGATGGTATTCGCGAGGATGCCAATTCGGGCCTCAAGATCGGCACCACCCGTCGCGGCATCGGTCCGGCCTATGAAGACAAAGTTGGCCGCCGGGCCATTCGTCTGGTCGATCTCTCCGAACCCGACACACTTATGCCCAAGATCGAGCGGCTTCTGACCCATCACAATGCGCTGCGGCGCGGCATGGGACTGACCGAAATTTCCGCCGACACGATTTACGCCGAGCTGACCTCCATTTCCGGTGAAATCCTACCCTTCATGGATCAGGTCTGGCGCGTCCTCGACCAGAAGCGCCGCGAAGGCGCGCGCATCCTGTTCGAAGGGGCACAGGGCGCCCTGCTCGACAATGATCACGGGACCTATCCCTTCGTGACCTCGTCCAACACCGTAGCCGGCCAGGCCGCCGCCGGGTCGGGCCTGGGGCCGACCGCGATCGACTATGTGCTGGGTATCACCAAGGCCTATACAACCCGCGTGGGCGAAGGCCCCTTCCCTTGCGAACTCGATGACGACATTGGCCGGCATCTGGCCGTTGTCGGCCGCGAGGTGGGCGTCAATACCGGCCGCCCGCGTCGCTGCGGCTGGTTCGACGCCGTCCTCGTGCGTCAGACCGTCAAGACCTCGGGCATTACCGGCATCGCCCTGACCAAGCTCGACGTGCTCGATGGTCTAAAGGAGATCAAGGTTTGTGTCGGCTACGAGCTGGACGGATCACGCATTGATTATTTGCCTGCCTCAATGGGGGCACAGGCCCGGGTTAAGCCGATCTATGAAACGCTCGAGGGTTGGTCGGAGACCACGGCGGGCGCCCGTAGCTGGGCCGAACTGCCGGCCCAGGCGGTCAAATATGTCCGCTATATCGAGGAGCTGATCGGCGCCCCGGTTGCCCTGTTATCCACCAGTCCGGAGCGCGCGGATACCATACTGGTGGTTGACCCATTCCAAGATTAAGAAATTTTGTTACAAGACTGCGCTGAAAGAGTGAGTACCAGCTAGCCGATGGCGGATTACAAGGAGCTGTTGCGTCGGGCGATCTCGGCGCTGCCGGAGAATAACGGGGCCGCGCGGCGCGCGGTCTATGAAAAGGCGCGCTCGGCCCTTGTTGGACAATTGCGCGCTATTCAGCCGCCCCTTCCCGCACGCGATATCACCCAGCACCGCCTTCAGCTCGAGGACTGCATTCGCCAGGTCGAGCAGGAAGCCAGCGAGGCCGTGATCAGCCTGGGCCGCGACGGCCCATTGGCGGCCCGGCCCGCAACGCCCCATACGCGTCCGGCCCCCATGTCGACGCCCGCCGCACCGGCGGCGCCAAGCGAGGTCGAACACAAATCCGAACCGGTCGCGTCCGCTGCGCCCGAAAGCAAGACCGCAACGCTCTCCGACGAGCCGGCCGTGGAGGAACCTCCCACGGCACCGACCACCGAAGCCGCGCCGATATCGGATAACGGGACGGCGCCGCCGCAGCCCGACCAAACAGCGCCGCCGCCCAAAAGCGAAACGCCGGAGAAACCTGCTTCGATCGAAGACATCATTGCCCAGGCCGCCGAAACCAGCGGCGCCGAGGTGACGACCGACAGCGACACCGGACAGGACAAGCCCGAGGAACCGGCCGTCGAGCCGGACACGGCACCGAAAGACAAGGCCCCGACCAACAAGGCCTATCCGTTTCCGCTGCGCGACAGCGGCGCAACGCGGCCCGGCCTTGGCGGCACCACGCCGACCGCCATTGCTCCGCGCCTGGAACCGGTTCTGGGCAGCACCGCGCTTGCCACGCAACAGGCCAGCACAGAGCCGGTGCTGATCGACCCGCCCATTCCGGTCGAGCCGGCGCTGTCCAGCGTGCGCGAAGTCGAGATCGAGCAGGACGACGCGCGCGAAGCCGAGGGGGCCATTGAGCGCGCGATTGAAACGCTGGACCGCGAGGCACGCGGCGAAACCACCGAGCAATGGCCCGATCGTCCAACTGTCGAACTGGCCGCCGAACCGGGCCAGGACGAAGATGCCGGTTTTGCTCCGGCAGGCGCCGAACGCCGCACGGGCGCCGGTCTCACCATTTTCCTGGTCGTTTTTGCCGTGTTGCTGGCCGGCGTCGGCGGCGCCGGCTTCTGGGCCTGGCGCGAAGGCTATGTCGATCTCGACCAGATGTTTGGACGCAGCCAGAGCGTTGCCGTACAGCCTGAGACGACCGGCCAGTCCACCAGCCTGACCATGGACGGCACCACCACCGAGCCGCCGGCCAATGCCGAGGAGGCATCGGGGCCGGGCAATACGGCAACCACATCGGCCACCGAGCCGACAAGCGCCCTTGAAGCGACCAATGAGGACAGGCTCGAACCGACGCCCGAGCCGGTCACGCCAACCGGCTCGGAGACGGTTCTGCCTTCCATCGGCTCAGGCGAAACCAAGACCGAAGAGCGCCTTTCGGGCGAGGAGACCTCCATCGCCGCCAACGACCCAGCGGCCAGCGTCGACCCCGCCAATCTGGCAGGCAATCAATCGCTGCTGCTCGAGGCATCGACCGGCGGACAGGCCTCGACGGTACCCTTCTCCGGCACCGTGGAGTGGACGCAGGGAACCGACGAAATCGGCCAGCCGACCTTGCAGGCCAATGCCAATATTCCTGCGCGCAACATGAGCGTCTCCATCCTCATTCGCAAGAATATCGACCCCAGCCTGCCCGCCAGCCACCTGATGGAAATCAGCTTCGACGTGCCGGACACCTTTGCTGGTGGATCAATTGCCACCCTTGCCGGTGTGCTGTTGAAAAATGAGGAACTGGTGCCCGGAACCGCATTGGCCGGCGCAGCCGCGCGCATAGTGGGCAATACGTTCCTGTTTGCCCTGAGCGCCTCGCCGGAGGACCTGAGCACCAATACCGACCTGCTCGACACGCGTCGCTGGATGGACCTGGCCATTGTCTATGGCACGGGACGCAACGCCATCCTCACCCTGGAAAAGGACGAGGAAGCGCAAGCCCTGTTCGATACGGTTCTGGCGGCCTGGGCGGAATAGAAACGCGCTGGAGCGTGTCAGACGCGCTCCAGCATGCCTTCCACAATACGATAATGACGGCTGGCCAAGGCGGCGATATCGTCTGCATGATGGCTGACCAGCACCGTGTGCCAGCCATGGCGGCGCGTCAATTCACCCACCAGATCCCGCGTAGTCTTGCGGGTCTCATCGTCAAGCGCCGAGAATGGTTCGTCCAGCAGCAGGACCGGACACTCGCGCAACAGGGTTCGCGCCAGGGCCACACGCTGCTTCTGCCCGCCCGACAGGGTTGAGGCCAGTTTGGCCCCAAAGCCGGCCAGCCCCACCTCTGCCAGCGCCGCCGCCACCTTTTCCCGCCCTTCGGCCTTCGACACGGTGCGAGGCAGGCCCAGAGCCGCGTTTTCCTCGGCACTCAAATGCTCGAAGAGATTATCGGTCTGCAGCAAGAGGGATACAGGCCGTGTCTCCGGCGGGAAGGGGAGCAGATCGACGCCATCAAGCGCAAGCGCACCGCTGGAGGGACGTACAAATCCTGCCAGAAGATCGAGCAATGTCGACTTGCCGGCCCCGCTCACCCCCGAAATGGCCGTGACTTCACCAGGCGCCGCCTCCAGGCTGAAGCGATAGGGGATTGCCTGACCGGGATAGGCAAAGGTCAGATCAGCGGCGCGGAGCATGGGCGATCCTTTCGACAAGGCGCGGCAGCCCAACAAAGGCGGCAATGGTGAAGATGAGCAGCAAGGCAGCGATTACTGCCGCATCATTGGATTTATAGGACCCGAGCGCCCGATACATCATCAGGGGCAAGGTCTGGAAATCCTGGGTGCCGAACAGGGCAATGACACCCAGATCGCCCAGCGAGAAGCAGAACGCCAGGGCCAGCATGAGCCCGATATCGCGCCCCAATAGCGGATATTCGATCCGGATGAACTGCCCCCAGCCCGATAGACCCAGCGAGCGGATCAGCTTGCCACGCGTGCGCATGATCGCGTCGAGCGGCGGCCCCAGCGTGGCAATGGCAAAGGGGAGGGACAAGAGGCTATTGGCGATAACGACGACAATGGGCGCGGCTGCACCCGCCGGCACACCGCTCGAGCGGACCAGCAGAAAAAAGCCCAATGACAGCACCACGGCCGGCACGGCCAGATAGGCAAAGGCGGGAATGCCCAGAACGGTGCGGGCCGCCCGGCGCTCCGCCGCGCTGCGCCCCAATGACAGGATCAGTGCCAGCCCCAGCGTCAGCAAGGCCGAACTGCCGCCAATCACAATGCTGGTGACGGTGGCGCGCCAGAAACTGGCCTGGGCCAGGACGCGCAAAAGCCCGCCGGCAAGACCGTCATAGAGCACGGAGAGCAATGGCAGGGCAAAGCCGATAGCGCCCAGGGCCATAATAGACCATTGCAGGACCCGAACCGGCCCCGCATCGCGCCAGCTTGGCTGGGCCGAATGGCTGAGTGAGGCCGGCGGCGGTGTAAAAGCCGAGGCGATGAGAATGACGATGGAACAGATTGCGATCTGCGTCAGGGCCAGCCGCACGGCGCCGGCCAGGTCGAAATCGAGCCGCACGGCAGTATAGATGGCCACTTCCAGGGTCTGGTTGGCCGGCCCACCCCCGAGCAGCAGCACAATGGGAAAGCTGGTAAAGGCCAGAAGGAAAATGATCGCTCCCAAGCCCGGCAGGCTGCCGCGCAGGGCTGGCCAATCGATCAGGGCAAAGCGCTGCCAGGCATTGAGCGCCAGCGACTGCCCCATTTTGAGCCGGCTGTGCGGAATGGCATCGAGCCGCGCCAGAAGGATGCGGGCGGCAAAGGCGCCGTCGAGAATGACATGAGCCAGCAAAATGCCCGACAAGCCATAAGCCGGACTATCGAAGCTGACGCCGAACAGGGCTTCCGCGATCTGGTTGATCCAGCCATTGCGGCCCCAGATCGAGAGCAGACCAAAGGCCACCACCATGCCCGGGGTGACAATGGCGGCGGCAAAAAGGCCAACCACCAGGTCTCGCCCGGTAAAACGCAACCGATTGAGCGCCCAGGCCAGCGCAATGCCGACACCAAGGGAGAGTACCATGGTCAACCCGGCCTGCAGCGCGGTCATGCGCAGCAGATGGGCGATGTCGATGCGTGAACTTTCCGCCCCTTCCCTGGCCGCGGCCAGAATGGCCCAGAGCACCGCCACGATGAGGACGGCGATGGCCGCGGTAAGAACACTGGCCATCGCCACCCGGCCAGGTCGGTGCGGAAGGGTCAGCATGGGGCCGATCCCTTCACCCTCTTATTCGCGAGAAAGCCAATACCCCCACCCTTGATCCCTCCCCACAAGGGGGAGGGAGACGATGAGCTCCGACCCATCAGCCCTGCGCCTCCCTCCCCTTGATGGGGAGGGAATGAGGGTGGGGTGACAGCCCGGTACAGCAGTGAGCGCATCAGATGGCCTACTGTACCGCCGCCAGCATTTCCTCGATCCAGGCCGAAGAATTGGCGGTGATTTCGGCTTCATCCAGCGTCAGGGTCTTTTCGGGCTGCGGCAGACCCTGGAAGGCCGGATCGAGTGCGTCGCCCAGATCGACCACCGGGAACATCCAATTGGTGGTCGGAATATGCGCCTGGCCTTCCACCGAGGTCAGATAGGCGAGGAAATCGCGCGCCAGCTCCTGATGCCCGGAGGATTTAAGAATGCCTGCCACTTCGATCTGTGGGAAGTGTCCCTCGTTGAACATGGCCGCCTTGATCGTGTGATCGTCCGCATCGAAGATGTGATAGGCGGGTGAGGTCGTGTAGGAGAGCACCATATCGGCCTCGCCATCGAGAAAGAGCGCATAGCTTTCGCTCCACTCGCGGGTAATGGTCAGGATATGGGGCTTGAGCCCCTCCCAGATTTCTGGCGCTCGGTCGCCATAGGCAGCCTTGACCCAGAGCATCAATCCCAAGCCCGGCGTCGCCGAACGCGGGTCCTGAATGGCAATCTTGATATCGTCGGGCAGCGCGATCAGCTCTTCGAACGAGGCGGGGGGCGTATCCATGGTGTCGGTGTCCCACATAAAGGCGAAATGGGAATAGTCGAACGGCACGAATTGCTCGTCCATCCAGTCGCCGGGCAGGTCGAGATGGCTCATATCCAGGCCGTGATCGGCAAACAGGCCGGTGGCGCGCGCTTCCCCGGCAATGGCGGTATCCAGACCCAGGATCATGTCGGCCTCGGTGCCCTCGCCCTCGAGCTGCACCTTGCGCAGGGTGCCAATGGAGCTGTCGGCAGCCACCCAATTGACGGTGCAATTGCAGGTGGCTTCAAACCCTTCCTTGAGCGGAACACCAGGGCCCCATTCAGAAGCGAAACCATCATAGGTATAGATGGTGAGGGTGGGTTTATCCTGGGCAATAGCAGCGCCGGAAAGCCCGGCAAGAAGGACCGCAAGCGCCAGCGAGGAGGATTTGACCATGTCGGTCTCCCTTCGTTTGGTGTGCAGCCATGGGTGAAGGGATGTGTCAATGGATCGAGGCGCACGAGGACACCTCTTGCCATCTCGAACTTCCTCCGCCAGCATGACCTGGTTCAGGTTCTATGGGTAACTCTCAGCTCCGGCAGCAACCGGAACACCCCAGCGAGACGGTGCGGACCTTATTGAGAGTGAACCAAGAGTGCAATCCCCCATTCCTTCCGGCGAAAAAACGCTTCTGAGCTTCAGCCGACCCCTGGCCATTGTCGGCGGCGGCACCGTGGATGCCGGGCTGTTGCGCGACCTGGTCGAGCGCAATGTCGCCCTGGTCGCCGCCGATGGCGGTGGCAATACACTGGGGACCGCCGGCCTGGTTCCCGAAGCCATTCTGGGTGATCTCGATTCGCTGGACGATCTTGCCGGCTGGGCCGAACGCACGCGCGTCATCCACATCCCCGAACAGATCACCACCGACTTTCAAAAAGCGCTTTATTCGACCGCTGCGCCGGTCACCCTGGCCCTGGGCATGACCGGAAAACGCCTCGACCACACGCTCGCAGCGCTCGGCGCCTTGCTCGAGGTCGCGCCGCACCGCCAGGTGATCCTGGTCGATGAAACCGATGTTGCGCTTGCCGTATCGGGATCTTTTGCCTTCGACGCCTCAGCCAAGGAACGGATTTCAATTCACCCGCTGGTGCCCATCGTTTTTGAACGCACGGAAGGCCTGTTCTATCCGATGAACGGGCTGCTGCTCGATCCGGCAGGCCGGCTGGGAACATCCAATGAGGGCCTGGGCGGGCGCGTCGAGATCGTGCCGAAGGACGATACGCCCTGGCTATTGATCCTGGGCCGCGAGCGCCTGTGGGACTTGGTGGAATTGTGTTTGGAGCAGCGATAAGGGCGGTGCCGCTCCATCCACGGTGCCGTCCTCGTGTTCGACACAAGGACCTGTTGCCACGAGCAGGAGGATTGGTGTTTGAGACGAGTGGTCCTCGGGTCACGCCTGAGCGCGGCACAGCGCTGTAACAGCGTCAGTCTCGTCAAACGCCATGACTATCGTCCTAAACCGCCTCCCCCAGGCGGAATTGCAGCTTGGCCAATTCGGCATAGCGGCCACCCTTGGCCACCAACTCGTCATGCGTGCCGGAATCGATGATCTTCCCATCATCGAGCACGAGAATAGTATCGGCGTCGCGGATGGTGGCGAGGCGATGGGCGATGACAAGCGTTGTGCGGCCCGCCATCAAATGCTCGAGCGCCAATTGCACCAATTGCTCCGAGCGCGCGTCGAGCGCGGAGGTCGCCTCGTCGAGCAGCAGGATCGGCGCGTTCTTGAGAATGGCGCGGGCAATGGCCAGGCGCTGCTTCTGCCCGCCAGAAAGCATGACGCCGCGCTCACCCACCACTGTTTCATAGCCCTGGGGCAGGTCGGCGACGAAATCATCGACCAAAGCGGCCTGCGCTGCGGCCACCACTTCGTCCATGCTGGCATCGGGTTTGCCGAACAGGATGTTTTCGGCAATCGTGCCGGCAAAGATGATCGGTTCCTGCTCGACATAGGCAAAGCGCTGCCGGAGATCGGCCAGCCGCACATCGCGAATATCGACGCCGTCGACCGAGATCGTTCCGGCCGTCACATCGTAGAAGCGCTGCAGCAGCGACAGCGTGGTCGACTTGCCCGAACCCGAGGGCCCGACCAGCGCCACCGTCTCGCCTTTGCCCACGGCAAAACTGACATCATGGAGCACGGTGTCGCCGCCAGAACCGCCATAGGAAAAGCTGACATGATCGAAGGTGACCGTGCCCAGCGCGGGCAGCGGCAGTGCCTTCGGACGGACCGGGTCGGTAATTTCGGCCTCGGTATCAAGAATTTCGGTCAGCCGCTCGGTCGAACCGGCCACGGTCTGCAGGGAGCCCAGAACTTCGGACACATTGGTCAGCGCCCCGGAGGCCATCAGCGCATAGACCAGGAACTGCGCCAATTGCCCCGCAGAAACCGAGCCCTCGAACACCGAACGGGCGCCCCACCAGACCAGGCCAACCAGCGCCGCCGTGCCCAGAAAGATCACCATGCCCACAAGAAAGGCGCGGGCGCCCAGTCGCCTGACTTCGGCATTGTAGCTGGCCTCGCTGCGCGCATCATAATGAGCCGCCTGCCCCGCTTCCTGGGTGAAAGCCTTGACGGTGCGGTTGGCCCCCAGCATTTCGGTGGCCATTGCCGACAGATCGGCCAGCGCGTCCTGAGTGCGGCGGGACATACCACGCAAACGCCGCGAATAGATCATCACCGGGGTCAGGATAGCCGGCAAGGCCACGACCACGGCCAGGGTCAGCACCGGGCTGGTCAGGACCATCATGATCAGCGCGCCGATAATGGTTACGATGGAGCGCAAGGCCAGAGAAAAGCTCGAACCCACCGCACCACGGATAACGGTGGCATCGCCATTGAGGCGGCTGGTCAATTCGCCCACTCTATGGGTGTCGAAATAGCGGGCCTCGAGCCGCAGCAGATGCGCGAATACCGCTTGGCGCAGATCGGCAACGACCCGCTCGCCAATCACCGAGATGAAATAGAAGCGCGCGCCACTGGCTACCGCCATGATCGCGGCGATACCGATGATCAGCCCGCCATACTGGCCCACCCTGTCCAGATTTTGCGCGATGAACCCCTCATCGATCGCACCGCCCAGCACCGCCGGAATGGCCAGCGAGGCAATTGAGGACACCAGGAGAAACAGGATGGTCAGCGAAAGCCGCACCGGATAGCGCAACAGAAACGGCAACAGCCGGCGCAAGGGCTGGAGCTGGCGCGGCGCGGCGCGAACCTCGGACACGATTTTGTCGGGATCGGTTTCCGCCGTAACGGCCTGATCTGTCATGGCTGAAACACGCCGCTCTCGAAGTGGGATCGGCCGCAGCCGTTGACTGCCCCCATATAGGGCCTGCCCCCGATGCCCGCAACCGCGCGGAGCGGGGCTATATTGCCGCGCCGCTTATGTGCAACAACCGATTCTGCACCCTTGCGGAAGCTGCACTTCTGCGCTAGGAAGCCGCCCAACACCAGTTTGATGCTCTCCGGGCGCTGCGGCGCCCGTTTGATTTGAGGCAAGGCTATGAAGACCGATATCCACCCCGACTACCACACCATCAACGTGGTCATGACCGACGGCACCACCTACCAGACCCGCTCGACCTGGGGCAAGGAAGGCGACACGCTGCAGCTCGACATCGACTCCAAGACCCATCCCGCCTGGACCGGCGGTTCGGGCCAGCTCATGGACCGCGGCGGGCGCGTGTCGCGCTTTAAGGAGCGCTTCAAGGGCCTGGGTATCTAAGCCCAACCGATTTGACTTTATGCAGAGCCCGGCCATCGCGCCGGGCTCTGTTGTATCTCAAGCTGTGTTTGGCTGGGCGCCGCTTTAATCCGTGCGACCGAAGGCGGCCTTGAGGCGCGAGAGCTGATCGGCAATGCCATTGGCCAGGCCGGGCGTTGCCGCAGGCAGATCGCCCTTTTCCAGCGCATCGAGCTGCATCACCCGCTCAAACAGACGGTCGCCCTTGTCGATAAAGTCGCGCAATGTGGCGGGCAACTCGTCATAACCAGGGCCGCCGCGTTCCGACGGTGTTGCGGAGAACTTGACCTTCTCCTTTTCGGAGCGGGCATTTTCGCTGGAGATCTCGCCCTCATTGACCGCGCGCTGCAACAGCAGCCAGGACGCCAATTGCATGAGACGCGTGGTCAGGCGCATGGATTCGGTGGCGTAGAGGAAGCCGGCCTCGCGCGGCAGCACACGGCTTTCAACCCGGCCTTCGGCATCGAGATAGGCCGCTACGGCCTCGATCAGCCCCATGCCTTCGCGATAGAGCGCGTCGAACCCGCTCGATGCCACCATTCGGGGCCCGATCGAGACTGCCTGCCTGATTTCACCGCCATCGGCCACGCGCATTCCTCCGATGCCGCCATGCTAGCGCCAAGCCGCCGCGGGGTCATCCTAGAGGTCCAACTATTGTTAATTTTGTGGTTGAAGCGTGGCGCGCCAAGCCCCAGTCCAGAAAAAGAAAAAGAGCCGCAAGGATGCAGCTCTCGAAGTTAACAGGGAGGCGTCAAACAGAGGGAGAAACCACTCTGAAAAATCCAGAACAAATCTGAATAATAAGACGTTACCGCCCAAAGATTAATTCGACCTTAACAGGCATCGATTTCTTAACCCTGCCTATTGACGTCACAGCAGCCCGGCAGGGGGACGCTCGAGCAATGCGCGGCCGGTGAGCGTTATGATGGGTTCATTGCCCACCAGTTCGATCCAACCCTTGGCATAGAGCGGCGCCATATCGTTGCGCCGACTCATCGGCTCGCCGCGGGCCAGCGCGCTCAATGACGCCAGTTCCGCCGCCCTGACACCTTCCAAAATTATGTCGTCCTGCCGCAGCATAACTCAAACTCCTCCATGGACGATTGCGAAATGCAGACGGGGACCGCCGCTTGTCCATTGGCAAAAGGTCGGATCGGCCCCACCCTTCACCAGCTACCGCCACGTTTCCCCGACCGTCTCGCACGCCTCGTTCGCCAACACGCACCCTGCGCCAATCGGCACGGCCGAAAAACCATAACGTTTTGTTAAGGCTAACGGCGCTGTCGATTAAATGAGCAGCGGACCATTTGGTGCCATCACGAAGTCAGCCCGCTCAGAACTTGAACGCCGCCTCCGCTGCCCGGCGCGAATCGCCCTTGGCCTCGATTGCGACCTTGAGACGGGAAATTTCGCCCTCCAGCAGGGTGATGCGCTCCTGCAACTCCTCCACCGACAAGGCATCGAGCGCCATCCCCACATCATGGCTGACAGGATGCTTGCGATCTTCCTCTTCCATCATGGCCATCACGTACTCCCACACAAACACATTGCCAGTTTAGCGCAGCCACCTTGCCCGGCAAGCCGGCTTGCGCCAGCATCGGCACCATGACATTGCCCGATCACATGATTGCTGTCGCCATCACCAGGCCCGGTGGCCCCGACGTCCTTGCGCCTCGCACCGAACCGCTGCCGCAAACCGGCCCGAGTGATGTCCTCATTCGCGTTGCCGCCGCTGGGGTCAATGGCCCGGACCTGGCGCAAAGGCGCGGCCTATATGCAGCCCCACCCGGCGCCTCGCCGCTGCCGGGACTGGAAGTGGCCGGCGAGATTGTCGCCGTGGGCGAGGCTGTCACCGGGTTTGCCCTGGGCGACCGGGTCATGGCGCTGACCAATGGGGGCGGCTATGCCGAATATGTCGCGGTGCCCTTCGGACAGGCTCTGCCGGTGCCGCAAGGCTGGAGCCTGACCGAGGCGGCGGCACTGCCCGAAACCTGGTTCACCGTGACCCAGACCCTGGTCATGCGCGCCGGACTGGACAAAGGCATGAATGTGCTTATCCATGGCGGCGCCGGCGGCATTGGCAGCGCAGCCATCCAGATCTGTTCGATCGTTGGCGCCCGCGCCATTGCCGTCGTCTCCGATGCCGACAAGGCCGATTATTGCGGCCGGCTTGGCGCCATGGCCATTATCGACCGGACACGCGAAAGCATCGCGGAGCGGGTCATGGCGCTGACCGACGGCCACGGTGCCGATCGGGTGGTCGACCTGATCGGTGGCGCGCTGACTGCCGTCAATATCGCCGCCTCGGCCCGTGGCGGCCATATCGTGCAGATATCGACCCTTGAAGGGGGCACGGCAAATGTGCCGCTCAGAACCATGATGGCCAAGGACCTGACCCTGTCTGGTTCCACTCTACGTCCGCAAAGCGCAAAGACCAAGGCAGCCATCGCGTCCCATATAAAACAGGCCTTCCTGCCTGCACTTGCGGCACTGGACTGGATCAAGCCGAACATCGCTACCGTCCCTCTGGCCCAGGCCCACCGCGCCCATGCCGAGATGGAAACCCGCGGCCACCGCGGCAAGCTGGTGCTGCTCACCGCTTTCGGTGCAGCAGATCGGGCCAGTTAGCCGTTGCGATTACGCGGCATTTTCCCTATATTGGGCGTCAGTTCCCCCTCAGCATTTGGCCAAGAGGCGGAGCGGCCCGGAGGAAGACCGGCCGCGCCAGCAGGAGAAATTTAGCTATGTCCCAGTCCCTTCTGATGCCCAAGGCAACCGCCGTGTGGCTTGTGGACAATACCGCCCTTTCCTTCGACCAGATCGCCGCCTTCTGCACGCTGCACCCGCTCGAAGTGCAGGGCATTGCCGATGGCGACGTGGCCAGCGGCATTATGGGCGTGAACCCGATCCAGAATGGCCAGCTGACCCGCGAGGAAATCGAGAAGGCGGAGGCCGATCCGAGCTATCGCATGAAGGTCTCCGAGCCCAAGGTTCGGGTTGCCGCCGTCAAGCGCAAGGGTCCGCGTTACACGCCGATTTCGCGCCGCAATGAGCGTCCCAATGCCATTAAATGGCTGGTGCGCAACCATCCCGAGCTCAAGGACGCGCAGATCATGCGCCTGGTCGGCACCACCAAATCGACCATTGAATCAGTGCGCGAAAACACCCACTGGAACGCGGCCAACCTGACAGCCATGGACCCGGTGACCCTGGGCCTTTGCAGCCAGATCGATCTCGATCTCGAGGTCAAGCGCGCCAGCAAGGATGCGCCTGCCCAGGCCGAATTCAACGAAGGCACCACCCTGCTGACCGCCGAGGAGGCCCTGGCCCGTGCCAATGCACGCCTGGCCCCAGAAGGCGAAGGCGGTTTTGACGGCGAAGGCGGCGGCCATGGCGCATCGGCCGCCGATGACGAACTGGACGCCGATTCGGTTTTTGCTAAATTGAAGTCGCTGAAGTCCGACAACGAAGAATAGTCAAACGAGGCCAGCAGGATGCAAGACAATATTCTGCTGGCCATCTTCGCCCTGCTGGCCGCCAGTGCCGCGCTGGTGCCGCTGGCCAAGGCCGCTGGGCTGGGAACCGTGCTGGGCTATCTGGCAGCCGGCATCCTCATTGGCCCCTATGGCCTGAAACTGCTCACCGACAGCGAAACCATCCGCCATACATCCGAGTTCGGCATCGTGCTGATGCTGTTTCTCATCGGGCTCGACCTGCAGCCGCGCGAGGTCTGGCGCATGCGGCACAAGGTGCTGGGCCTGGGCCTGCCCCAAATGTTGCTGACCACAGCGGCGGTCGCGCTGATCCTGCAGGCCTTCGGCTATAGCCTCAACACCGCGATCATTGTCGGCATGGCCTTTGCCATGAGCTCGACCGCCATTGCCATGCAGACCGCCGAACAGCGCGACATCACCCGCACCGATGCGGGGCGAGCGAGCCTGGCGGTGTTGCTGGTGCAGGATGTCGCCGTCATTCCCATTCTCGCCATCGTACCTATTCTGGCCTTTGCAACGCCGGGGCCGGGTCTTGGCGCCGAAATCACCGAAGCGGTGTCGGACGTCGAAAACCCGGTCTTCTGGCGGACCTCTTTGCTGCTGCTCGCCACCTTCGGCGCCGCCATAGTCGGCGGTCGATTTGTGGTGCGCCCGCTTCTGTCCTTTGTCGCGCGGACGGCCGTGCGCGAGGCCTTCACCGCGCTTGCCCTGGCGCTGGTGATCGGTGCCGCATTGGCCACCCAGGCCCTGGGTCTGTCGCCGGCGCTGGGCGCCTTCATAGGCGGCGTATTGCTGGCCGATAGCGAATATCGCCACGAGCTCGAGAGCAATCTGCAGCCCTTCAAGGGCCTGCTGCTGGGCCTGTTCTTCGTCTCGGTCGGCATGTCCATCGCCTTTGCCGAATTTGTCAAAACGCCATGGCTGACAGTGGCCCTGGTGCTGGCCGTCATCGCGGTAAAATTCGCCATTCTGCTTGGCCTCTGCACCCTGTTCCGCATGAACCGGGCCGACCGGCTGCTGGTGGCCGTTCTCCTCAGCCAGGCCGGCGAATTCGCCTTTGTCGTTCTGCAATTTGCGTCCAACAACAACGCCTTGGCCGAGGATGCCTATGCGCTCTTCACCGTGGTGGTGGCCCTCTCCATGGCGACCACGCCGCTTTTGCTGCTGGCCTTCGACAAACTGATCGCGCCGCGCCTGGATGCCCGCGGCAACAAGCAGCAGCGCGACGCCGATACCATCGACCAGCATCGGCGCATCGTGGTCCTGGGCTATGGCCGGTTCGGCCAGATCATCACCCGCATGCTGCGCAGCTATGGCTATGACATGACGCTGATCGACGACGACGCCGCCCAGATCGAGCTGGTCCGCCGCTTCGGGATCAAGGTCTATTACGGCGACGCCTCGCGCACCGATCTTCTGCATGCGGCCGGCGTCGGCCACGCCGAACTGGTGATAATCGCGGTCGGCGGCGCTGACCGCATCCTTCAGATCGCTCGCAATGTGCGCCGTCACTTCCCCCATGTGGCCATTGCCGCTCGCGCCGTGGACCGCGAACATGCCCATGCCTTGATGGATCTGGGTGTGACCCTGTTCGAGCGCGAAACCTTCCACTCGGCCCTGCATCTGGGTAAGCGCGTGCTGACCCATCTCGGGCATGATGAGGCCGAAGCCGAGCAATTGGCGCGCGACTTCCACGCCCGCGACCAGGAATTGCTGCAACGCGCTTTCGACCTGCGCGACGATCGCGAGGCCTATTGGGGCATGGTCCGGCAATCCATGACCCTGCTCGACGAGGCCATGCAGGCCGATGCGCCCGACACGCCCGAGACGGCCAAAAAAGACAAAGGTCCGGGCAAGCTTGACAAATCACGCCTGCCAAGATCGGGTTAGGGCGTTTCCAGCAAAGTCTCAGCGGATTTGCGGTTCGGAAACGCACCCGACACCTCTCGACCCTCGCCTCTCCGGACGTCTATTCCCCATGATCGACCCCCTTTTCGTCACGATCGCCGTGATCGCGGTGCTTATTGTTGGCTTGTCCAAGGCCGGTCTGCTCGGTGGCCTCGGCGTTGTCGGCGTGCCGCTCCTCACTCTGGTCATGGCGCCGCGCGACGCCGCCGGCATGATGCTGCCGGTCCTGCTCTGCATGGATGCGGTAGCCATCTGGATGTACCGCAAGGAATGCGATTGGGGATTGCTCAAGATCATGCTGCCGGGCGCCGCCATCGGCACATTGATCGGCTGGGCGCTCTGGGCGGTGGTCAGCGATGCCATTGTCTTGCTGATGGTGGGCGTCGTGACGCTGCTTTTCGTCATCGACGCGGTCTTTCCCATCCGCAAGAAGCTCGAAGGTCTGCCCCCCTCAAAACCCTGGGGTGTGTTCTGGGGCGGTGTGGCCGGTTTTACCAGCTTCATCTCCCATACCGGGGGGCCTCCATTCCAGATCTACACCCTGCCCCGCCGTCTGCCCCCAGCGGTCTATGCGGGCACGACCGCCTTCTTCTTTGCCATCGTCAACACCGCCAAGCTGGTGCCCTATTATTTCCTGGGCCAGCTCAACATGCACAATCTGACCTTGTCGGCTGCGCTGGCGCCGGTGGGCGTGCTCGGCGTCTTTATCGGCATCTATCTGGTGCGCCGCATCGATGCGCGCCTGTTCTATCGCATTGCCTATTGGCTGGTTTTCCTTCTGGCGCTGCAATTGATCTGGGAGGGTACGAGCCGGCTGCTGTCGGGGGCGTAGTGATCCCATTGCCCCCACTGCCTGAACAAGCATCCCCCTCACCGACCCGGCTTCGCCGAGCCACCTCTCCCCGATGGGGAGAGGAACGGGAAACGGCGTTCGCCTCTATTCTTCTCCCCATCGGGGAGAAGGTGGCGCGCAGCGCCGGATGAGGGGGCGGCCCGTGCAGAGTGGAGTGGTCCGCGGCACTATCCCGCCCTTCACAGCCGGACTCTGCCTCGCTAAGGTCCGCCGCAAAACCTGTTACTCGGAGTCGCGTAAATGTCCGCTGCCGCCCAAAAAGGCCACAACCAGTTCGGCAACCTGCCGGTTTGGGATCTGAACGATCTCTATCCCGGCAAGGACAGTGCCGAATTCAAGGCGGCGATGGACCAGGCTAGGACTATGGCCGCTGCCTTCGAGACCAAATACAAGGGCAAGCTGGCCGCACTGACCACCTCGGGAAAGCTGATCGAGGCCATCAAGGACAGCGAAAAGCTGGGCGACCTCACCGGCCGCATCGACTCGTTCTCGTTCCTCCAATATGCGCAGAAATCGACCGATCCGGATCGCGCCAAATTCATGGGCGACACCAATGAGGCGCTGACCAACCTCTCCACCCGCATCCTGTTCTTCGAGCTCGAACTCAATCGCATCGATGACGCCGAGCTGGATGCCGCGCTCGACAGGGACCCCGAGCTGGCGCGCTACAAGACCTGGTTCGCCGATCTCAGAAAAGCCAAGCCTTACCAGCTCGATGACAAGCTTGAAGAGCTGTTCCACGACAAGTCGGTGACCGCCTATTCGGCCTGGAACCGGCTTTTTGACGAGACGTTGTCCAGCCTCGAATTCGAGGTCGATGGCGAAACGCTCAATCTTGAATCCACCCTCCACCTGCTCTCGGAAAAGGATGAGGCAAAGCGCGAGGCGGCCTTCAAGGCGCTGGCCAAGACGCTTAAGGCCAATGGGCGGCTGTTCACTCACATCACCAATGTCTTGGCCAAGGACAAGGAAATCTCGGACAGCTGGCGCGGCTACAAGGATATTGCCGATAGCCGCCACATGGCCAATTCGGTCGAGCGCGAAGTGGTCGACGCCCTGCAGACCGCCGTGCAGGCCGCCTATCCCCGCCTCTCGCACCGCTATTACAAGATGAAGGCGAAATGGTTCGGCAAGGACAAGCTCAATGCCTGGGACCGCAATGCGCCGCTGCCCACCAGCGACGAACGCATCTGGGACTGGGATACGGCTGTCACGACCGTGCTCGATGCCTATGGCCGCTTTTCACCAGACCTGGCGGAGGTCGCAAAGCCCTTCTTCAATTCGGGCTGGATCGACGCGCCGACCGGCAATGGCAAGCTTTCGGGCGCTTTTGCCCATCCCACCGTGCCCAGCGCCCATCCCTATCTGATGCTTAACTATCTCGGACGCACCCGCGATATCATGACGCTGGCCCATGAACTGGGCCATGGCGTGCATCAGCGCCTGGCAGCGGCGCAGGGCCCAATTCTGGCCAATACGCCTCTGACCCTGGCCGAAACCGCCTCGGTCTTTGGCGAAATGCTGACCTTCCGGGCGCTGCTCGACAAGACCACCGACCCCAAGCAGCGCTTTGCGCTGCTCTCGGGCAAGGTGGAAGACATGCTCAACACCGTGGTCCGCCAGATCGCCTTCTATGCCTTTGAGCGCAAGGTGCACACCGCGCGCCGGCAGGGCGAATTGCGCACCGAGGAAATCAATGCGCTCTGGCTCGAAGTGCAGGCAGAGTCGCTGGGCGAGGGCATTATCGCCAATGAAGGCTATGAGACCTTCTGGGCCTATATTCCCCACTTCATCCATTCCCCCTTCTATGTCTATGCCTACGCCTTTGGCGATTGCCTTGTGAACTCGCTCTACGCACAGTATGAGAAAGCCAGTGAAGGCTTTGCGGAGCGCTATTTCGAGCTTCTCAAGGCAGGGGGCAGCAAGCATCATTCGGAACTGCTCAGGCCATTTGGCCTGGATGCAAAGGACCCCCAATTCTGGTCGCTCGGCCTCTCGATGATCGAGCGGTTGATCGACGAGCTGGAAGCCACATCTCCCTGAGATGGGACTTTCGGCGTAACACGAAGTGACGACTGTACTTTCGAGGACCTGATGGCCAAAACCCGCCCTGAACACCACGCCGCCCCGGTACTGGAATCCGCCATGGACTATGCCGAGCATGAAAAGACCTATAACGGCTTCATCAACGGGGTGAAGTGGTCGCTATTGGCAACGGCCGTGCTGGTGGTGATCCTCTATTTCGTGATCAATCCCTGATCAGAAACCAGTCAGCAGGCAAATGAGACGAGCCTGCCCGCGGGCAGGCGGGCAGGAGAGTTTCCATGAAAATTGCCGTTCTGCGTGAGCGGTTCGAGGGTGAGAGCCGGGTCGCGGCAACCCCCGAAACCGTCGCCAAATATATCGGGCTTGGCGCCGAAGTGGCCGTCGAAAAGGGCGCTGGCACAGGTTCGCGCATTTCCGACGACCAGTTCAAGGAGGCGGGGGCGACCATTGGTGCCACGGCGGCCGCCACGCTCAAGGGTGCCGATATCGTGCTCTGCGTGCGCCGTCCTGCCGCCTCCGAGCTTTCCGGCGTCAATAAGGGCGCGCTGGTGATCGGCGCTCTCGATCCCTATGGCAATGAAAAGGACGTCGCGGCCCTTGCCAAGGCGGGGGTCGCCGCTGTTTCCATGGAATTCATGCCGCGCATCACCCGTGCGCAGGTCATGGATATTCTCTCCTCCCAGGCAAACCTGGCCGGCTATCAGGCGGTGATGGAAGCCGCCGCAGTCTTTGACCGCGCCATGCCGATGATGATGACTGCCGCCGGCACAGTGCGCCCGGCCAAGGCCTTCGTGATGGGCGCCGGCGTTGCCGGCTTGCAGGCAATCGCCACGGCAAAACGCCTGGGCGCAGTGGTTTCGGCCACCGACGTGCGTGCCGCTGCCGGCGAGCAGGTGGAATCCCTGGGCGCAAAATTCATCATGACAGACGCGCTCAAGGACGCTTCGGGCACTGGCGGCTATGCGCGCGAACTGACCAAGGACGAGCAGGCCGCCCAGGCTGAACTGGTTGCCGGTCACATCTCCAAGCAGGACATCGTCGTCACCACCGCGCTCATTCCGGGCCGCCCCGCGCCCAAGCTGGTGAGCAAGGCCATGGTGGAATCCATGACCCCCGGTTCGGTGATCGTCGACCTGGCCGCCGAGCGTGGCGGCAATGTCGAATTGACCCAGCCGGGCAAGGTCATCATCCATAATGGCGTCACCATTATCGGCTATACCAACCTGGCCGCTCACATCCCGACCACGGCCAGCCAGCTCTATGCCCGCAACCTGCTTTCCTTCATCGACACGCTTGTTGACAAGAAGGAGAAGAAGCTCGCCATCAACTGGGACGACGAACTGGTCAAGGCCACTGTGCTGACCCGCGACGGTGCCGTGGTGCATCCGAACTTCATGGCTGCAGCCCCGGCCGCGGCGCCCAAGGCGGACACGGCTCACGACATCGCAGCCAAGCCTGCGTCAGCAAAGAAGCCCGCTGCGAAAAAAGCCCCGGCCAAGACCGAGATGGCCCATGATCCCGAGGCCAATTCGGCCCCGGCAAAAAAACCGGCAACGCGCAAACCCGCTGCTAGCAAGGCTACGGCCAGCAAGGCCGCGACGGCGCCCAAAGCCGATATTGCCCACGACCCGGAAGCCAAGCCGGCCTCGCGCAAGCCAGCGGCCCGCAAACCAGCGGCCAAAACAGCGGCAGCAGAGCCGCATCCGCAGTCCGACGCAACCGCCAAGGCCCCTGCCGCAAAGAAACCTGCTGCCAGAAAGCCGGCTGCGAAGAAGCCTGCCGCCCCCAAGGGAGGAGAGAAATAAATGGAAGCAACTGCTGAAACCGTGGCCAATGTCGCCGCAGCGGCCCATGGCGCCATTGGCGGCGCCATCGACCCCTTCACCTTCCGCCTCGCCATTTTCGTGCTGGCGATCTTCGTGGGCTATTTCGTGGTCTGGAGCGTCACCCCGGCCCTGCACACCCCGCTGATGAGCGTCACCAACGCCATCTCCTCGGTGATCGTTGTGGGCGCCCTGCTCGCTGTGGGCGTGCAACTGGCCAATGACGCAAGCTGGGTCTCAAAGCTCTTCGGCTTCATCGCCCTGGTGTTCGCAAGCGTGAACATCTTCGGCGGGTTCCTCGTGACCCAGCGCATGCTGGCCATGTACAAGAAGAAGGGCTGATCGAAAATGATCGACGCAAATATCGCCGCCCTTCTCTATCTGGTCTCGGGCGTTCTGTTCATCCTGGCCCTGCGTGGCCTGTCCCATCCATCCTCGTCGCGCCAGGGCAATATGTTCGGCATGGTCGGCATGGGCATTGCCGTGCTGACCACTTTGGCCGTGGCCTCGCCCAGCGATTGGGTAAGTTGGCTGCTCATCGTCGGCGGTCTCGCCCTTGGTGGCGGCGTGGGCGCCTATATCGCCCGCTCGGTCAAGATGACCGACATGCCGCAATTGGTTGCCGCCTTCCACTCGCTGGTGGGCCTTGCCGCGGTCTTTGTCGCCGCCGCCGCGCTCTATGCGCCGGAAGCCTTCGGCATCGGCGCTGTCGGCGCCATCCATGGCCAGGCCCTGGTGGAAATGTCCATCGGCACCGCCATTGGCGCCTTCACCTTTACCGGCTCGGTCATCGCCTTTGCCAAGCTCAACGGCAATATGAGCGGCAAGCCGATCATCCTGCCCATGCGGCACCTGATCCATATTGCCATGGGCGTGGCCATTATCGCCTTGGTCTGGGCCTTCACCGTTAGCGGCAATCCGTGGCTCTTCTGGCTGATCACCATTCTCGCCCTTGTGCTGGGCGGGCTGATGATCATCCCCATCGGCGGCGCCGACATGCCGGTTGTGGTCTCTATGCTCAATTCCTATTCGGGTTGGGCTGCTGCCGGCATCGGCTTCACCCTGGGCAATACCGCGCTGATTATCACCGGGGCTCTGGTCGGGTCCTCGGGTGCGATCCTCTCCTACATCATGTGCCGGGCGATGAATCGTTCGTTCATCTCGGTCATCCTGGGTGGGTTCGGGGGCGACGCCGCTGCTGCCGGTGCGGGCGCCGAGGACGACCGCCCGGTCAAGCAGGGCGCCGCCGACGACGCAGCGTTCCTCATGAAAAATGCCGGCAAGGTCATCATCGTCCCCGGCTATGGCATGGCCGTCGCCCAGGCTCAGCATGCGTTGCGCGAAATGGCCGACCTGCTCAAGGCCGAGGGCGTCGAGGTCAAATATGCCATCCATCCGGTGGCTGGCCGCATGCCGGGCCATATGAATGTGCTGCTGGCCGAAGCCAATGTGCCCTATGACGAAGTGTTCGAACTCGAGGACATCAACTCCGAATTCGCCCAATCGGACGTGGCCTTCGTCATCGGCGCCAATGACGTGACCAACCCCTCGGCCAAGACGGACAAAACCTCGCCCATCTATGGCATGCCGGTTTTGAACGTTGAGGATGCTGGCACGGTGCTGTTCATCAAGCGCGGCATGGCAGCCGGCTATGCCGGGGTGCAGAACGAATTGTTCTTCCGCGACAACACCATGATGTTGTTCGGCGACGCCAAGAAGGTAACCGAGGACATCGTCAAGGCATTTGGCCACTGACCGTCCCGAACCTCAAATCCCTCCGCTGGCGGGATTTGAGGTCAGCGGCCACCAGACCTATGGTCGACTGGCTTGCTTGAATGGCGGTTAGCGACACACAGGTCGTCATGAAGAAGAATGGATTGTCCATCGGGAAAGCGCGGCCATGATCGCCGCGCTTTTTTCATTCGCCATCGCGAGCCTGCTGATCGAGCTGACACCGGGCCCGAACATGACCTATCTCGCTGTTCTCGCCGCCGCGCGGGGCCGCGTGCCGGGCCTGGCCGCCGTGGGCGGGGTGGCATTGGGCCTGACGCTGCTGGGCGCGCTGGCCGTACTCGGCCTGGGCGCGCTGGTGCTGGAACATCCCTGGCTCTACCAGAGCCTGCGCTGGGCCGGCGTGGCCTATCTGCTCTACCTTGCCTGGGAGGCCTGGAGCGACTCGCGCAAGCCCATCGACGCGCTTTCCCCGGACGGGAGTAATTGGCGCTATTTCCGCCGCGGGCTGATGACCAACCTGCTCAACCCCAAGGCCGCGCTCTTTTACATCACTGTCATGCCCAGCTTTTTCACTGCTGCCACGATGCGTGAAGCCATACTGTTCAGCGCCGTCTATGTGGTCGTTGCCACCGGCATCCACGCCGGCGTGGTTCTGCTCGCCGGTAGCGTGCGACCCCTGCTGACCGCCCCGCAGCGGCGGCGCGCCATGGGCTGGATCTTTGCTCTGCTTTTGCTCGGCATCGCCGTCTGGGTGGCGATGGCGTCGGCCCGCTAAAGCAAGTCGGTTGAAACGGACTTACCCTACCTGCTCTAACCCTTTGTTTTATCGCATGTTCAAACCGGAAAGCAGCTAAGCACTTTCCTGAACATGCTCTAGAAGCAGTTTCATCGGTGGCGCGCTTGTCCTAGTCTTTGTCGCAGTGGGGAGGGGATCATGGCAAGAGCACCGAGAAAACGCACCACGGCGCCAGAGCCGATCAAACGCCAGGCCATCGTCATCGTCCACGGTCAGGGTGAGCAGCGCCCCATGGGGACCATTCGTGATTTCGTCGGCGCACTCTGGCAGAACAATCCGCAACTTGATACGCCCGGCGAAGCCTATCCGCGGCCGCGCCCGATCTGGATCGTCCCCGACGACAAAAGCGGGCTTTACGAACTCCAGCGGATCACTACGCCCGAACATAATGGCCGCCGCACCGACTTTTTCGAGCTCTATTACGCCGACCTGCTGAACGCCACGCCGTTGCGCAATCTCTGGCGCTGGATCAGGCGGTTGCTCTGGGTCGACCCGGCTCATGTGCCGGTGCATATGCGCTGGCCCTGGGCTGTCTTCTGGATGCTCACAGTGCTGGCCGCCATCAGTGCCCTGGCCGCCATTCTGGCCCTGCCGCAAGTACTGGACACCCATTGGTACGACCACTTCGTTTCGCCGGCGGCCTGGCGCGGCCATGCGATCAGCATTACCGGCCTGGCCCTCATTCTCCTGCCGAAATTTTTCGGCCCGCTCTCCTTCATCAAGCGGCTGCCGCGGCAATTGTTGATCCTGGTGGTCGCCATAGGCATTCTCGACAGCTTCGGCTGGAACGGCCATGTGGCCAATCTCATGGTTCTGGGCACGCTGGCCTACCTGGCCGCGACATTGTTGCTGCCCTATTTCGGGGATGCTGCCAGCTATCTTTCGGCCCAGACCGAAACCGTCCAGAGCCGGCAGGGCGTGCGCAATCGGGGGCTTGCTCTGCTCAAGGCCCTGCATGAAGACCCCGAATATGATCGGGTGGTTGTCATCGCCCATTCGCTGGGCTCCGTGCTGGCATACGATTTGCTGCATATTTTCTGGCGCGAAGTGGGGCCCACCAAGGACAATCCGCCCAGCCCCGAGGCGCTGGCGGCCTTTGCTGCTATCGATGACTTCGTCGCCAATGCGCCGAGCAATGCCTGGACGGCGGATCAGGTTGCCAAGTACCAAAGATTGCAATGGCAGCTTTTCGACGCTCTGCGCACGCAGAAAGGTGCAGCCGGCGCCAGCGCATTATCAGGCTGGAAAATTTCCGACCTCGTGACCTTGGGATCGCCCCTGTCCAGTGCCGAATTCCTGGTAACCGATGGCAGCGCCGACTTTGCCCGCATGAAGACCGAGCGTGTATTGCCCACCGCCCCGCCCCAGCCCTATGACAAGGCCAGGGGCGCGATCTATCCCGACCCGCAAAAAGGGCCTGTGGCACATCACGCGGCGGTCTTTTCCGTAGTACGCTGGACCAATCTGTTCGACCGCAGTCAATCGCCGCTCTTTCTTTTGGGCGACGCGATTTCAGGCCCGCTTGCCGGGGCAGAGCGGTTTGGGCCGGGCATCAGGGACCGCAAGGTGGAGATCACCTGGGGGCGGCTGGGTTGGCGCCTGTTCACCCATAATTTCTACTGGACCGATACCGCTCCAAAAGACAAACCGCCCACCGACCATATCACCGCTTTTCGCGATGCCGTGGGTCTCGAACGCGCCTGACTGGTCTAGCTCGCATTGGTCAGGAACTGCGCCCCGGTCCGGCCGCTGCGCCCGATACGGTCGCCCGGATTGCGCAGAGGACAGGTCTCGGTGGAGAGACACCCGCACCCTATACAGCTCGAAAGGCCATCTCGGAGCCGCTCCAGCTGGCCGATACGGGCATTGAGCGCATCGTGCCAATAGGCCGACATGCGCTCCCAATCCTCTGTGGACGGCGCCTTGTCGGCCGGCAGACCTGCCAAGGCCTGCCCGATCTCCTCAAGCGTCATCCCCACACTCTGCGCCACCTGAATGACGGCGACCCGCCGCAATACGCTGCGCTCATAGCGGCGCTGATTGCCATTGGTTCGGATCGATTGAATCAAGCCCTTGCGTTCGTAAAAATGCAGAGCCGACACGGCGACCCCCGCCCGCCGGGCCACCTCGCCCACACTCAACAGGCTTTTAAACATCGCACTTGACCTCAACTAATGTTGAGGTTGTAGCAAGAGGACCGATCGATCTCAAGCCGGCGCCACGCCGGTACCAGGAGGCCCCATGGACGATATATTCCGCCTAATGCTGTTCATTCACATCGGCGCCTTGCTCTTTGCCGCAACCACCAATCTGATCATGCCCGCGCTCGTGCCACGCATGATGGCCCTGGGCCCTCAGGGGCGCGAAACACTGGGCCCATTGACCAGGCAATTGGGCATCAATGCGCGCCTGAGCCTGCTCACACTGGTGGTCACGGGTATATTGATGGTGGCCATCCGCTACGATGTCGGGCTCTGGGCCAATCCATGGTTCGCCGCCAAAATGGTCTTTGTGGGCATTATCCTTCTGGCGGTGGGCCTTAATTTCACCCCGCTGGCGAAAACCATTCCGCCAAAGGTCTTCGGCCTTTTGACCCGGACGGCCCTGGTCGGCACGATCTTTTGCGCCGTGCTGGCCTTCAACTGAACCGGCAAATCCCGATCAATAATGCGGCGGCGGCTTTTCCGTCGCCGGATCGGCAATATAGCTGCCTGAACGCACCTGTTCCTCGAGCATGGCCAGTTTCTTGCTCAAAAGGTCGATGGTCTTCCATTGCGCGGTCAGCGCCATATTGAGCTCTTCGATGGTCTGGTCCTGATAGGCAATGCGCGTTTCGAGCGCATCGATCCGGTCATTCTGCTCGCTGCCACTCATCATGCATTCTCCATGCTGGTACCGCCCGGAATAGGGGGCTGGCCGCGCATCTGCAAGAGGCGGCGCCCCTCGCACTCCTTGACGTAAACGGAACCCTTGGCACCCGCCACCCATTGATATGGCGTAAAAGCCAAATGGGGAGCCAGGCAAATGGCCGCCACAGCATTGCCAAACCAGACCACCGCCATCCCTCGCCATACAGGCCTTGTGCCAGCGCGGCATGTTCTAGGTCTCGCATTTTGTGCGGGCCTGCCCCTTGGGCTATTCGGCCTGACCAATCTGGGGGTCGAGGCAATGGGGATGATCCCCCTGTTCTTCTCGCCGTTCGGCATGCCCGGTCCCGTCGGGGCCATAGTGCATCTGGCCCAATTGGCACTGCTGGGCACCGCCTGGTGGGTTCTTTGTCGCGACGCTCCAAAATCCCTGGCCCGCCATTGGCTCACCGGATTGACGGTGGCTTATATTGCCTTGCCCTTCATCACCCCGCCCCTCGATTCCCTGCAATTGAGCCTTGTGAGCACATTGTTGCTCCTGTTCTGCCTGGCCACATTGAACCGCGTCGGCGCCGCCTCTGCGCGATCAGGCTGGCTGCTGGCACCCGTATCGATCGTCCTGGGTACCAGCGCGGCTTTGGGCCTGATCCTCACGGCCGCCTATACGCCGCCCTTCGCCCTGGTGCCGGACGCCCAGATTCACAACGCGGCCTAACAGTTACCTCGAAGTACCCTCTTGCCAGCTTCGGCGCGGACCGCCATCTGGGCGGGACGTTTCAATTTTGCGTGGAGAGCCCCATGTCCAAGCTGCTCAAGATCGATGTCTTTACCGACGTGGTCTGCCCCTGGTGCCTTGTGGGCTCGGCGCGACTGGACCAGGCCATCGCCAAACTGCCCGAGGACATCGAGGTTGAGATCGAAAATCATCCCTTCTATCTCGATCCCACCGTCCCGCCTGAAGGTGTCGATGTCGGCGAGATGCTGCGCCAAAAATATGGCCGCGATCCCGCCGAAATGTGGGCCAGGGTGGAGAGTGAAGCGGCCAAGGCCGGCATAGAGCTCGACCTCAGCCAGCAGCCGCGCATGTTCAACACCGCCAAGGCCCATACCCTGACCCGGCTGTCCAAGGCCAATGGCAATCAGCACGAATTGGCCAATGCCATTGCCGAGGCCTATTTCCTCGACCATCGCCAGATCAACGACGACAACATTCTCGTCGATATCGCGGTCGAGCATGGCTGGGACCGCGGCGATGCGCTCGACGCCATCAATGATGAACACGAGTTGACGCTGACTGCCCAACTGGCCATCAATGCCGCCGAACAGGGCATTCGCGGTGTTCCCTTCTTTGTTTTCGGCGGCAAATATGCCCTGTCGGGCGCGCAGCCTGACGCCGTTTTCGCCCAGGCGCTCGACAAGATCATTTCCGAACTCTGACAGCCCTTTGCAGCCTGCTATAGTGGGTGCAAATCGCTTATCGGGAATTTCGCCTTGAAACTGCTTCGCCGCCTGCTGCTCGCCCTTCTGATCCTCGTCATTGCGAGTTATGTCGGAGCCGTTGGCTACATGTATTTCAATCAACGCGCGCTGCAATATAGCGCCCGGGGAGAGGTGCTGGCCCTGGGCGATACGCAACTCTCCAACGCGCAGGACGTCGCCATCGCCAGCGGCACCACAAGGGTCAATGGCTGGTACCAGCCGCCGCGCCAGGGCATGCCGGTCATTGCCTATTATAAGGGCAATTCCAAGAGCTTTTCCGAGGAGCACGAACGCTATGAGCGCTTCGTGGCCGAGGGTTACGGATTTCTCGCTTTCGACTATCGCGGCTTTCCCGCCTCGCCGGGCGATATATCGGAGGCCAACATTCTGGCCGACGCCATCGCCGCCTTCGACTGGCTCGATGCGCTGACCGACGCCCCTATTCTAATCTGGGGACGCTCGCTGGGCTCAGGACCAGCCACCTATGTCGCCAGCCAGCGCGATGCGGCCGCCCTTTTGCTCGAAACGCCATTTCTCTCGGCCGTCAATGTCGCGGCCGAACGCTATCCCATCCTGCCGGTCTGGCAAGTCATGCAGGACCAATTCCGCAACGATCTCTGGATAGCCGATGTCAGCGAGCCAGTGCTGGTGGCCCACGGCACCGCCGACCGCACCATCGATGTCAGCAATGGTCGGCGCCTCTATGATCTGGCGCCCAATCCTGATGCGCTCTGGATCGTTGAGGGCGCCGACCATTCCGACCTTTGGAATGCCGGCATCTGGGATCAGGCCAAAGCCTTCTTCCACAGGGCACTGCCGCGGTGAAACCAATCAAACAACTGGGCATGTCGCCCAGGCGCACCGCCATCATTGGCGGCCTCATGGTCACGACCGGGCCGCTCAGCCTGACCCTTTATGGTCCGGCCCTGCCCTCGATCGTGGCCGATCTGGGCACCAGCGATGCCGGCGGCAAACTGACCATGACGGTCTATTTCGCCGCCTTCGCCATTTCCCAATTGCTTTGCGGGCCTCTCTCGGACCGCTTTGGCCGCCGCTGGGTCGGCGTCGCCTTCTTTGCTGTTTACGTGCTCGGATCGCTGGTCTGCGCCGTAGCCCCTACACTGGAAATATTGCTTGTCGGCCGGTTGCTGCAGGGACTGGGCGTATCGGCAGGGGTGGCCCTATCCCGTGCCATGGTGCGGGACCAATTCGTGGGCATGGACGCGATCCGCATCCTCACCATGGTCAATCTGATCCTGACCGTGGCGCCCGCCATAGCCCCCACCCTGGGCAGTCTGATCATGCTGGCCGGATCGTGGCATCTGATGTTTGTGGTCATGGCAGGTTTCGGTCTGGCCATCATCGCCCTACTCGGTTTTGGTGCCCGCGAAACCTTGCCGCCCGAAGCGCGAATACAGCTTAGGCCGACCAGGATATTGGCCAATTACGGCCGCCTGCTAGTGGCGCCCGATTTCCTCTTGCCCGCCCTGGTCATCGCCATGGCCTTTGGCGGCTTTTATGGCTTTGCCGCGCTTCTGCCCTTCATTCTGATCGATCAGATTGGCCTTACGCCGTTTCAGTTCGCCATGGCCATGCTGATCCAGACCGGCTCCTTCATCACCGGCAATATCGTGGCGGGCCGCCTGGCCAAGCGCCTGGACGGCCCCGCACTGATACTGCTGGGGCTGGGTTTTCTAGCCTTGGCCGGGCTGGGCTTTGCCATTGCACCCAGGCTGTTCCCCGATGCAGTGCTGGCGACCATGGCGCCGGTGAGTTTCTGGATGCTGGCCCTGTCGGCCATCGGCCCCAGCGCCACCGCCAGCGCCATGGCCCGTTATGGGCATATTGCCGGCTCGGCTGGCGCCCTGACGGGCTTCTTCCAGATGGGCGGCGGCTTCCTCGCCTCCGTTCTGGCCATTGCGCTCTTTCCCGATGCGCGAGCGGCCCTGGTCACCGTGCTGCCAGTCCTGGCGGTGCTAGCTATTGTCATAGCGCTTGTGCACCGGCGGCTTTATCCAGGCCAATAAAAAACGCCGCCCCTAAACGGGGCGGCGCTTAATTCTTAAAGCTCTAAAGCTAAGGCCTAGCTGCGACCGGCCGCCACAATGCCACCTTCACGCTGGGCGCGCTTACGGGCCAGCTTGCGCGCACGGCGCACAGCTTCAGCCTTCTGGCGAGCCTTCTTCTCGGAAGGCTTCTCGTAGTAATTGCGCAGCTTCATTTCGCGGAAGACACCTTCGCGCTGCAGCTTCTTCTTCAGTGCGCGCAGCGCCTGGTCAACATTGTTATCGCGAACGACTACTTGCAAAGGTCAACCGCCCTTTCAAAGCTTTTGCAAACTGTTTGGATGGAAGCGAGACGGCCCAATAAGCCACCCCGCCGACCAGCGGAGCCGGTCACCGTGGCGGGCTCTATAGCCCAACATTGGCGGCCTGTCCACACTCAGCGCGCGGAAAAATGCTGGTATCTTGCTGCTCTGGCGCCATCGGGCTACCCCTTGGATACCATCCAGGAGGCATCATGTACCAGCCCATCGTCTTTCTACCCGGCCTGATCTGCGATGCCAGGCTATGGCGCGACATCATTGACGGCCTGCCGGACCGGATCGCGCCCATGGTCGCAGATCTCAGGCTCGACGACACCATTGCCGCCATGGCCGCCCGAACCCTAGCCGCTGCGCCACCGCGTTTTGCCCTGGCCGGGCTCTCCATGGGCGGCTATGTCGCGCTTGAGATCATGCGCCAAGCGCCCGAACGCGTGACCCATCTCGCCTTGCTCGACACCTCGGCCCGGGCCGATACCGAGGAACGCCGCGAAACCCGGAGCAAGGGCATCGAGATGATCAGCCAGGGCAAGTTCATCGGCGTTTCGCGCGGTCTCTTGCCAACCCTGATCGCTCCGCACCATCTGGGCACATCGCTGGCCGAAGAGGTGCAGGCCATGTCCGAACGCGTCGGGCCCGATGTCTATGTGCGCCAGCAGAAAGCGATCATGGGTCGCATCGATTCGGTCCCCCATCTGGGCGCGATCGCCGCGCCGACGCTGGTCGGGGTAGGTGCGCTCGACAAGCTGATTCCGCCCGAAATGTCCGACGAGATGGCCACGCGCATCCCAAGGGCCGAGCTGGTGACCTTCCCAGACGCGGGGCACTTGCCCACCATGGAAAATCCGGCGCCGGTGGTCGAGGCGATGAGGAACTGGCTGAGCCGCCAAGGGGCGCAGGCCTAGCCCCTTACCACCTTCTAGTCCCTTACCACCTTATTGATATGCCCCATCTTCCGCCCCGGCCGCGCTTCGACCTTGCCATAGAGATGGGGCTGGGTATCGCCGTCGAGCCCGTTAGGAACGATCTCGACCTCGTCGCCGACCAGGTTCTGCATCACCACATCGGCCATGCGCCTGGGATCGCCCAGCGGCCAGCCGGCAATGGCGCGGATATGCTGCTCGAACTGGTCGGTCAGGCACACAGCTTCCGTCCAGTGCCCGGAATTGTGCACGCGCGGCGCGATCTCGTTGACCAGCAGCGATGGCCGCTCGCCGCCAAGCACAAAGAACTCGACGCCCAGCACACCGACATAATCGAGCGCCACCACAATGACCTTGGCCAACATGGCCGCATGCTTTTCGACGCCCGGCGGGATATCGGCCGGCACAGTCGAGGTGAAAAGAATATGGTTTCGGTGCACATTTTCGGCAGCATCGAAGCTGCGCACCGTGCCGTCCGCCCCGCGCGCCACGACAACCGAAATTTCCTTTTCGAAAGGCACAAAGCCTTCCAGCACAAGCGGATGCGGCGCCAATTCGGCAAAGGCCGCCTCGGCATCCGCGGGCGCGCGCAAGACGCGCTGTCCCTTGCCGTCATAGCCCAGCCGTGTCGTCTTGAGCACGGCGGGCAGGCCGAGCTCGGCCACGGCCTTGTTGAGGTCGTCCAGGCCATGGATGGCGCGATAGGGCGCGACCGGAATGTTCTTGGAAGCGAGGAACCCCTTCTCCTCCAGCCGGTCTTGCGAAATGGCAAGCGCATTTGCACCGGGACGAAGCGGCTTCAGCCCCGCCAGCACTTGGGCGGTTGTGGCCGGTACATTCTCGAATTCATAGGTAATGACATCGACCTGAGCCGCAAAACCTTTGAGCGCCTCGACATCGTCATAGGCGGCCACGGTTTTGAATGGCGTCACATCGAATGCCGGGCTTTGCGGGTCGGGGCAATAGATATGGCTTTTCAACCCCAGCTTCGCTGCCGCCAGCGCCAGCATGCGCCCAAGCTGACCTCCGCCCAGAATGCCAATGGTCGCGCCGGGAGCCAGGATGGTCGTTTCTTTGGTCAAGATACTACTCGAGATCGGACGGAAATTGGGGCACGGCCTGGGTCTGGCGGGCGCGATGCGCCTCAAGCCGGTCGGCCAGTTCATCATCGCTCAGCGCCAGCACGGCGGCGGCCAGCAAAGCTGCGTTGATGGCGCCGGGCTCGCCAATGGCCAAGGTACCCACTGGGATACCGCCGGGCATCTGCACGATGGAATAAAGGCTATCCATGCCACTCAGGGCCTTGGAGCGCACCGGCACACCAAAGACCGGCAGCGTTGTCATGGCCGCAATCATGCCGGGCAGATGCGCAGCGCCACCAGCGCCGGCGATGATCACCTTGATCCCCTCTTCTCGCGCATTGGTGGCAAAGTCCACCATGCGTTCGGGCGTGCGATGTGCCGAGACGATGCGCGCCTCATACTCGACTTCGAGATTTTCGAGGGTTTCGGCGGCCAGCCGCATAGTGGGCCAGTCCGATTGGCTGCCCATGACAATGGCGACCGGTGGCTTGAGCATGGCGTTTCCCCCGTGCCGCTCCGCAAAGCGTGCACCCGAGCATCGGACCGAAAAATGCCAGGCGGTTCTCGGGCGGTTCCGATGCGAATCCAAAACTAGAGCGCACGATCCAATTTCGTCGGATCGTCAGGCGCTCTAGCCCAATTTCCGCCATAACTCAAGGCGCCGGAGCGCTCAGGCAATGATGTCGGGCAAGAGAATATTTTCGAGTTGGACGATGCGATCCTTAAGCGCCAGCTTCCGCTTTTTAAGGCGCTGGATCAGCATGCGATCGGCCAGTTGCGACTGGCTCAGAGTATGTATGGCCGCGTCGAGATCGGCGTGTTCCTGGCGTTTTGTGGCCAGTTCGATGCCGAGCTGGGTTTCCTGTTCCTTGGTCAACGACAGCATGGTGTATCGGAACTCTCAGGCGCCAATCATTAGCCTTGGTTAACTGATCACGCAGAGTTTTGCATCTGATTTCCGGTGCGCTGCCAAACGGCGTCGACAAAGGATGAAATATTTGTGACGATACCCTCGTCCAACACGCTGAAAGGAGTTGCTATGACGACTGAAGGCCACATCGCCGCGCTGGAACGGCGTCATCAGGAACTGGATCGGATGATCCAGACGGAAAGCCAAAATCGGCTCGCCGACGATCTGATGGTTGCAGCGCTCAAGCGCAAGAAACTCGAAGTGAAGGACGAACTTTTCAAGCTCCAGGGCGCCACGCGGCAATAAGGCAGCATCAACAAGATCGATCCGCTCTGGAGGGTCACGGCTCACGCCGCGGCCCTTTTTCACGTGCCCAGGGCCTTTTCCAATTCTCTAGGATTAACATCCTCTTAAGAAGCGGAGGGCATCGTCATTCCCAAAACGGCACAACTCGATTCGTGCTGAAGACCATTCTGATCTGGGGTAGATATGACGCGTGTTCTGGTCGTGGATGATGATCCGGTACAATTGCGGCTAACCTCGGAAGTCGCCAACCGGGCCGGCTTCAAGCCGATCACCGCGACCGGCGGCGAACAAGCCCTGTCCATCCTGCGCAGCGATCCCCAGTTGGGCGCCATGATCCTGGACCTGGTCATGCCCGATCTCGACGGCATGGGAGTCATGGAGACCATGCGCCGGGAGGGGATCACCACCCCGGTGATCATCCAGACCGCCAATGCCTCGCTGGAAACCGTGATCTCGGCCATGCGCCAGGGCGCAGCGGACTATTTCGTCAAGCCCGTGGCACCGGAGAGGCTGGTCATCTCACTGCGCAATGCCATGAAACTCGATGCGCTCGAAGCAGCCATTCGCGCCGAGCATGCGCGCAAGTCCGGCACTTTCACGCAGAAGGACATGATTGCCGCCGCCCCCGCCATGGCACGCGTCATCACGCTGTGCGCCAAGGCCGCCAAAAGCAATATTCCCGTCCTCATTGAAGGCGAATCCGGCACCGGCAAGGAATTGGTCGCCCGTATCATTCAAGGCACCGGCGATCGCGCGGGCAAGCCATTCGTCACCGTCAATTGCGGCGCCATTCCGCCCAATCTGGTTGAATCGGTGTTGTTCGGCCACAAGAAGGGGGCCTTTACCGGCGCCCATGCCGACCAGCCGGGCAAATTCGCTGAGGCCCATGGCGGAACCCTGTTTCTCGACGAAGTGGGCGAACTGCCGCTCGAAACGCAGGTCAAGCTGCTCCGCGCCCTCCAAGATGGCGAGATCGAGCCGGTGGGCGCCAGCAAAGCCGAAAAGGTCAATGTGCGCCTGATCTCGGCAACCAATAGGCGGCTTTTGAACCTCGCCAAATCCGGCGAATTCCGCGAAGACCTGTTCTACCGCCTCAACGTCTTCCCCATCTATGTACCGCCCTTGCGCGAACGGCTCGAAGACCTGCCTGCGCTGATCAGCCATTTCATTGCCCGGTTCTCGGCGGAAGCGGGCAAGCGCATTCTGGGTGTGTCGCCCGCTGTCACCGACCTTCTGGGCGCCTATGACTGGCCGGGCAATGTGCGTCAGCTCGAAAACACCATCTATCGTGCCATTGTGCTCAGCGACGGCGCCTTTCTCGAGACCCAGGATTTCCCGCAGATCCTGGCCCAGGCCGCGGGCCGGGACGAGGCGCTACGCTCGATCGAGAAAGTCGCCGCCCCCAGCGAGCCCGTGCATATCGACGCGGCCCCCGCCCGCGCCCCACTCCAGTCCGAACCGCCGGCCACGCGCGACCGCTTCCTTGCCGACAATGGGGAATTGCAGGCCTTGTCCGAGATCGAGCGGGAGGCGATTGCCTTTGCCATTGAGCATCATGGCGGGCGCATGTCACGGGTGGCTCGCGCCCTGGGCATTGGACGCTCAACGCTTTACCGCAAGCTGCATGAATATGGCATGGCCGAAGGGCTCATCAACGATGCCGCCTGAGCGATAGGGACAAGGACCGAAATCGGCCTTGTCCCGGACGATATCCCCAAAGGCCTGACCGTAAAGCACCTGTGCACCGGGGCGCCATTACGAGCCAGCATTGGTGCCATGCGCATCAACTCGGCACGTTAACCTTATTCCTTACCGGACCGTTAAGAGATTGGCGCGAAATGTCGCCATTATTTTAACTTGCGAGGCCACCATGCGACATTCAGCCATTGCCCTTCTCGCCCTTCTGGCCGCTTCCGTTTCGGCTCACGCGGCGGATCTGGGCTGGAGCAATTCCGGCACATCGCCCATCTACGGCGGAACCAGCGCCACCCAGTGGACCGGCTTTTATGCCGGTGTCAGCGGTGGCTATGGCTGGGGCACCACCATTGTCGACCCGGCTGTTGGGGCAGCCACAAACAACAATTCTGCCGGCTGGAGTCTGGGCGCACAGGCCGGCTACAATATGGACATGGGGGGCTTCGTTCTCGGCGGCGAAGCCGACCTGCAATGGGCCGGCATCGGCTATAGTGAATCGCTGGGCGGCGGCAATACATTCGAGGCCAAGACCGACTTCTTCGGCACCGTGCGCGGCCGCGCCGGCGTCCCCGTCGGCCAGGTCATGCCTTATGCCACGGGCGGTCTCGCCTTTGGCCGCGGCGTCGCTCAGGAAAACACCGGCGTCGTCACCTCGCAGACCGCCAATCACTTCGGCTGGACCGCCGGGCTGGGCCTGGAAGCCCAGGCCACCGAAAATATCTCGGTCAAGGCCGAATATCTCTATGTCGATCTGGGCGAACAGTCCTATGGCGGTCTGCCCAGCGGCAATCGCGACATCACCCAGCGCTTCTCGGTCGTACGCGCCGGCATCAATTACAAGTTCTGATTGGGATTTGGGGCCGCGCTGACCGTTTTTGCGCCGGCACTGCTGCCGCCGCCTACCGGATGCGCTGCTGAGTCCGCTTGTCGAAGACCAGCGTGCGACCGGCAGGAAAGCGCAGGTGCAGTCTGTCGCCGGACCGCAGATCGCGACGCTCGCGAACCTCCACGGCAATCGGCTCGGCACCAGATCTATTGGCATAGGCAAAGCTGGACGTACCGAGATGCTCGACGGCTGTCACCTCGATGGCCAATCCGTCATCGGCCAGGGTGAAATGTTCCGGACGACATCCCAGCACCACTTCGCCCCCGATTTCAGGAAGCTGCAGATCGGGCAAGGCGACGTCTAGGGCTTGCGGCCCTGCAAGCCGCACCAGACCGGGCGCCACCACAGTGGCGTCGAAAAAATTCATCCTTGGGCTACCGATAAAGCCCGCCACAAAGAGATTGTCCGGGTCGTCATAGAGTTCGAGCGGCGCGCCGGCTTGCTCAATGCGCCCCGCGCGCAAAACCACGATCTTGTCTGCCAGGGTCATCGCTTCGACCTGATCATGGGTGACATAGACCATGGTGGCCCCGAGCCGCTCATGCAAACCGGCCAGTTCGATCCGCATCTGGACACGCAGCTCCGCATCCAGGTTGGACAGGGGCTCGTCGAAGAGGAACACCTCTGGCTGGCGCACGATGGCGCGGCCGATGGCAACCCTTTGCCGTTGTCCGCCCGAAAGCTGAGCCGGTTTGCGGTCCAGCAAATGGGTCAGTTGCAACACCGACGCTGCGGTCTCGATGCGGGCGCGTGCCTCGGCCTTGGGCACACCGTTTACACGCATGCCAAAGCCCATATTCTGCGCCACCGTCATATGCGGGAACAGGGCATAGGACTGAAACACCATGGCCACGCCGCGCTGCGCCGGATCGACATGGGTAACGTCGCGCGCCCCGATCTGGATCGAGCCGCCGCTGGCTTCCTCCAGCCCCGCGATCAGGCGCAGCAATGTCGATTTGCCGCAGCCCGAGGGGCCGACAAAGACCACGAATTCCCCATCCTCAATATCGAGGCTGACCGAATGGATGATCTGGGTGGCACCGAAGCGCTTGGAAAGATCTGACAGTACGAGTTGAGCCATGTTTGTCCCTTCGGATCACCCCTTAAGACCCGAGCCGGCAAGGCCCTGGACATAGTAGCGCTGCAGGGGCAGCAGCAAAACGATGGGGATGAGTGCGGTGATGACGGCAACGCCGAACAATTCGTTCCAGGCCGTCGTATATTGTTCCTGGAAGCTCGCCATCCCCACCTGAATGACCTTGAATTCCTGGGCAGGCATGGCCAGCAGCGGCCAGAGAAACGCTTCCCATTGGAAGATGAACAACATCAGCCCGGCGCTGATACAGGTGGGCATGGAAAGTGGAACATAGACGCTCCACAGGATGCGGAGGGGCCCTGCCCCTTCAAGCCGCGCGGCCTCGTAATAGTCTTTGGGGACCTGCCGGAAGAATTGATAGAACAGGAAAACGGCCAGCCCATTGGCGACAGAGGGCACAATCAGCGCGGCCACATTGTCGATCCACCCCAATTGTTGAACGACGCCATAAAGTGGCATGGCAATCGCCTCAAAAGGCAACATGAAGCTGACCACCACAATCGCCAGAATCGTGTTTTTGGCCGGAAAGTTAAAGACGGCAAAGGCATAGCCGGCCAACCCATTGACCACCAGGCCAAAGGCCGTCGTCAGCCCCGCAACCATCAGCGTATTCCAGATGATCGTGCCAAAGCCGCGCTCGAAAATGCCGAAATAGGCTTCAACCGTCAGCGGCTCGGGCAGGAAGGCACGCGGCGAGAACGGAAACAGGTCTCGAAAGATCGCATCATTGGGACGCAATGACGAGATGATCGCCCACCATAGCGGCATAATGAACACCACGGCGCTGACGGCCAGAGCCAGATAGATCAGCCCCTTGCGCATCTGGGATGAGCGCAGCCAATTCATGATGCGGCTCCTTGGCGGCGCCCAGACAACAGCCAGAACTGCAGGCCGACAATGACCAGCAGCAGCGCCACAAGGATCACCACAATGGCCATGGCCCGTCCCATATCGCCAAAGACGAACCCTGACTTATAGGCTTCGTACATCAGAACATTGGTCGAATTGCGCGGCCCGCCATTGGTGAGCATGAAGATGGGCGCAAAGAGCAGGAAATTGATGGTGACATCGGCCACCAATACGAAAAGCAGGGTCGGCTTGAGCAATGGCAGGGTCACGAGCCACAGGCGCTGCCAGCTCGAGGCGCCTTCCAGCCGCGCCGCCTCATGAATTTCGGGCGAGATGTTCTGCAGCCCACCGATGATGAAAATCATCCAATAGCTGATGCCCTTCCACGTCGCGATGGCGATAATCGAATAAAGCGCCAGCTCGGGACTGGTCAGAAAGCGCAGTGGCGGCAGTCCCAGCGCGCCCAGAAAGCCGTTCAGCAGGCCATCCGGCAGCAGCATGATGCGCCAGATGATGACCGCGACCGGCAAGGACACACCGATAGGGATCAGGAACAGAAATCGGAAAATGCCGATAAAGGGCACCTTCTGCACGAACATCAGCGCCAGCAGCAAGGCGAGCGCCACCTGCAGGGGATTGATGATCAGATTGAACCACAGCGTGACCCAAAGCGACTGCCAGAAGCCGTTATCGGTCAGCAGCAATATGTAGTTCTCGAAGCCGACAAACAGCCGCTCGCCGCGGAAGGTTGAAAACAGGCTTTCAAAAACCGCCAGGACGATCGGATAGACCCGGAACAGGGCCAGGCCGAGCAGCGCCGGCAGGAGCGCAATAGGCGCCAGCGGTATCGTCAGCCTTTTCATGGTCCTGTCTCCGGTCAGAGCCCGCCCCAAGCCAAGAAAGGTCGGGGCGGATGCTAGAGCAATTACTGGCGATTGAGGCGCCGGGCGGCCTCGTCATAGGCGTCCACCGCCGTGACCAGCGCTTCATCGACATCCACGCCATTGGCAATGTCAACGAAGGCGGTGCGGAAGGCATCCTGGAGCTGGCTGAAGGCCACGGTCACCGGGCGGGGCTGCGCCGTATTGCGCGATTCCCAGGCCGAAAGCCGCATCACGCTGCCGGGAAACGCGTCATAGGCCGGGTCAGTATCAATCGCTTCGAGCAGTGCCAGGGTCGTGGGCAATTGATTGAGATTGTCGAACCAGATCCCAGTGCCTTCCGCTGACAGGGTCGCGAAGGTTGCAAAATCGGTTGCCGCCTCTGCGTCCGGCGAGGCAGCGTGAACGCCGAGATACCAGCTCCCGGTCGGGGTGACCGCCGCGCCTTCGGCAAAACGCGGATGCGGCGCAATGCCGAAATTGATGTCGCTTTCGGCAATGGCGGGCACATTCCAGGTGCCGCCGACAAACATGGCCAATTGGCCGTTGACGAACATCTGGGTCGCTTCGCCAAAGCCCAGGGCGCGCGGGCTGACCTCGTCGACATTGAACAGGCCGGACCACCAATTGGCAGCCTGCCGCCAGGCATCGCCATCGAGATAGTCGGCAGCGGTCATGGTGTCGTCCGAAATGATGGCGCCGCCCAGCGAGGCACCGAGCGGCTGCAACTGATAGAGCTCACCGAATTGCTCAAAGGCGAAGCCCCAGGTCTGGGTGCGTCCATCCTCGGTTTTCGTGACTGCGTTTGCCGCTTCGACAAGCCGTTCCCAGGTCCAGCGCCCCTCGGTGGCCATGGCCTGAATGTCGTCGGCGCTCGCCTGGCCATCGGCCGTCAATCCCGCCGGCGGCTCAATGCCAGCCTCGGTCAAAAGGTCGATATTGTAATAGAGCACCTGGGCCGAGGAGTTCATCGGCAGGGCATAGAGCTCTCCCTCGAAGGTGCCGGCCTGACCTGCGGAGGCAACCAGCGTCTCGCGAGCCTGGGCCTCAATTTCAGCGCCGAATGGCGCGATATAGCCATTGGCGGCGTAGGACGCCACGACCGGCGCATCGGTGTAGATCAGGTCGATATTCTCGTCTCCCGACCGCAGGCGCAGATCGGAGACCTGGAAGAACTGCCCCCAGGGCAGGGCCTGGATTTCGACGGTGACGTCTGGATGGGCGGCCATATAGGCGTCCGCCACCGCTTCCATTGCCCCCTTGTCGAGCCCTTCAAGCATGAGAATGGTCAGGGTGGTGCTGGCCTGTGCCGTCCCTGTGGCAGCCAAGAACGCGACGACAGATGTCGCAAATGCGGTCCTGATTTTCATTCCTATCTCCAATTGTGCTGGTTCAGTTTGTCGGGTTGAGGGTTCGAACCTGGCCGGCAATGGTGCCGGCGGCAGCCTTGAGCGCGGGCATCAGCCGCCCGGCAAAACCGTCGCGGTCGATATCGACGGCAACGCCGATTTGAGGAAGATCGGGATCGCGCCAGGCACGGCGATCCGTGGATGTTGCGCCATAATAGTCTCCCGGCACGCAGCACACGGTCAGCGGCAAGGTCTCTATTTCAAACAGGTCCGGATCAATGAGCCAGGCGATCGGGCACGGGTCGTGCAGCGCCGGGCCGGGCGTTCGGCCCAAGCGCACATCGCCTGAACCCTGGGCATAGAACTGGAGAATGTCTGCAACCGGATTTGGCGCTTCGATCCCGAAATTGAGTGTCTCCAGCTCGGCCATGGAAATCCAGGCGCGGTTTGTGACATTCAGCCCGAACATGATGACGCGCATGCCCGAGCGCAGGACGATTGCAGCGGCATCGGGATCGGCCCAGATGTTGAATTCGGCCTGCGCGGTGACATTGCCGCCATCGATCCCGCCGCCCATGAACACCAGTTCACGCACCAGCGGCGCAATGCCCGGATCGAGCGACAGGGCCAGGGCAATTGTGGTCATGGGCCCCAGAGCGACAAGGGTGATCTCCCCCGGAGCGCTCCGCACCCGCCGGATGATTTCCAGCGCGCCATGGCCCTCGGCCAGCACACGATTGTGCGGCGGCAGCGTTGCGCCCTTGGAATCTAGGCCGGTACGGCCATGGAACGCGGTCGGATATGCATATCGGTGATGCAAGGCCAGCTCGGCGCCGGCGAAAACCGGGCAATCCAAATCAAGCGCCGCTGCTATGGCCAGCGCATTGTCGGCCGTATGCCGGAGCGGCGCATTGCCATTGACCGCAATAATCGCCTCGACGTGGATTTCCGGGGCCGATGCGGCCAAGGCCAGGGCAGCGAAGTCGTCGTGGCCGGGGTCACAATCAATGATAACGCGGTGTTTGGGCATACAGATCGTCCTGTTCGTGTCGCCAGTCTGGGCGATCCCGCCGAGACAAAAAATCGACGCTTTCGGCATTCAGTGGAGAAAAACTCAACTGATCGAATTCTCGGCCTGCCAGGCGGCAACGAGCTGACGACACAGCGCATCCCGGACCGACTGCGGTTGAAAGGCATTGCGCGCCGCTTCCAGATTGTGGGCCAGGAACTCTCCCCTGCCCCAGCCAAAGGCCGCTTCGAGCCGTTCATATTCCAGCGACAGGGAAATAGGCGCGACAGTTCGGGCGTCGGTGTTGACGCCAAGGGACAGGCCCCGCCGCGACAAAGTATCGATGGGATGGCTGGCAAAATCGGCACAGACGCCAACCTGAACATTGCTCGAAGGGCAAACCTCGAGATGGGTGCCGCGCTCCTTGAGCATCTGCACCACATCGTCATTTTCGAGACACCTCACCCCATGGCCGATACGCTGCGGATTGAGATGGGTCAGGACCTCGGCGACGCTGTCCGCTCCGGCCGCCTCACCGGCATGGGCGGTGATGTTAAGTCCCAGCGCATGGGCACGCTCAAAGACCACGTAATTGGGCGCCAGAGCATGCCCCGCCTCGTCGCCGGCAATATCGACGCCGACAACACCCCGGTCTGTCCAGCGATGTGCCAGATCGATGACGGCAAGGTTCTGTTCGGCAGAATAGTCCCTCAGGGCACACAGGATGAGCCCGACGTCGATCGCCCGCCCGGACTTGCCTTCGGCAACACCGGCCACGACCGCTTCCATGACCTCGTCAAGCGTCAGACCGTCGCTCAAATGGGTTTGTGGCGCAAACCGCAGCTCCGCATAAATGACCCCATCCTGATCCAGTTCGGCGATCAGTTCTGCCGTCGCGATTCGCAAGGCGCCGGTGGTCTGCAGCAGCGCGCAGGATGGCGCGATAGCGTCGAGATATTGCTTGAGAGAGGTGCATTCTTCCGGCGCGACGAACTGGGAAAGATACTGGTCCCGCGTCAGCGTCGTCCCAAGGCGCTGCAACGCAGTCCAGGTGACGGAACAGTCAAGGTGCAGATGCAGCTCGATTTTGGGATAGGACTGAAATCGACTGTCAGGGCGCAGCATGCAGGTGCCTTTCTTGTGCTGGAAGAAAGGTGTTGCACCGACCCGTCCCGTTCAATCGAATTGCAGTATTGTCGGTTGAGAATATCTCACTTGACTGCCAAAGCCGCGGCCTCGGACCTTTCAAATTCCTTTTGAAACCATCGCAGGATCGACATATGCAATCCGGTCGACTGATCGGTGCGCCAAACCATGAACCAGCTTCCGTCACGTGCATGAAGCCCAAGCGGCGCGCGTAGCCGCCCGCTCGCCAGCGCATCCCAGACGGACGGGCCCGGCGCTAATGCAACGCCCATGCCGGCCTCCGCGGCCTCTATGGCAAAGAGCAGCCGCTCGAAGCGCAAGACGTCATCGTCCGGGACCGCGTGGCCGCTTTCCGCCGACCAGTTTCGCCACATCGCGGTCGGCCAGCTCGTGCCAAGTCTTCGCATCGACAGGACCGCGGTCGGGTCATCGGGCATATCCGCCGCGCGGACAACAGGCCCGAACGTCTCTGGCCCCAGGCGCTCACGGCTAAGGCCGGGCATGTCGTTGTCCTTGCCAACGACAATATGGATATCGATCGACCGATCCGAGGCCAGAAGGTCCTTGTTCCAGGAAATAAGATTGATCTCGGTACCTTTGATGCGGGCTTCCAGCGAGGGCAGCCGCGGGAGGAGCCAGCGCACCAGGAACGTACCGGGTGCGGCAATATTGATGGCACTGCGGCGGGCGGCACGCTTGAGATTATCGGCCGCCCGCACGATGGCCTGAAAGGAATCTCCCAGCGTCAACGAAAGTTTGGCGGCTTCCTCGGTCAGGATCAGCTTGCGATGTCCGCGGATGAACAGCTCGATATCCAGTACCGCCTCGAGCTGGCGCAATTGCTTGGAGACGGCGCCATCAGTCACCGACAACTCGGCGGCGGCATTGCGCACAGACCCAAGCCTGGCGACAGCCTCGAAGACGCGCAGGGCGCCTAGATGGTCCAAAATATCCGTCACCAGAACCCCCGCATTGCCGATCTAGGCTATGACAAGTCCACGCATGCGAAAAGCCATGGCCCAATAGCAGCAGCTCGGGACCGCGCATGGTGCCCAAATCATCCATCGGCATCGCGGGGATAGCGCCCCCTCGCCGACGGCGACGAGAAAACGCAATGTGGGCGTGGCGGCTAGATTTCGATGATTGCCTTGACCAATTGGCTGCGATCCTTGGCCCACAAAGGCAAATCGTCAACAGCGCCAGCCAATGTGGTGCGATGGGTGATCCAGTCACGCGAGCTGATATGGCCGGCCTTGATGGCGCCAATGACCTGCTTGAAATCGGGCGCCAGGGCATTGCGGCTGCCTATCAGCGTCATTTCCTTGCGATGGAAATCGGCGTCGACGAAAGTAATGTCGCCTTTCACCACGCTCACGAGGCAGTAGCGTCCGCCATGGGCGACATAGCCGAACCCGGTCTCAATCGACTCCCGGTTGCCAGTGGCATCGAAGACAACGTCGAAGGCCTCAGCGGCTTCGGGCGACTTTGCATCCATTTGCGCGGCCAGAACCGCCTTGCAACCCGGTATCAACTTCCGCGCCATGTCGAGTCGCGACTGATCACGGTCGATCAGGGTCACAGCTGCACCGGCCAGGGCCGCGAAACGCGCCACGCCCAGGCCAATGGGTCCCGCGCCCACCACCAGCACCTCGTCCTCGGCGTTGACGGCGGCGCGGCGCACGGCATGGGCTCCGATGGCAAGAAATTCCACCATGGCGCATTCATCGGCAGACAGTCCCTCGGACGGCACCAGATTGCGGGCCGGCAGGGTCAGTCTTTTCGTCATGCCCCCGTCCCGGTGCACGCCCAAAACCGCGATGCGGGTGCAGCAATTGGGCTTGCCCTTGCGGCAGGCCCGGCAGGTGCCGCAGGCGACATAAGGGTTGACCACATAGGTCTCACCAATCTCGATGCCGCTATCCGGAGGCGCCTCCAGCACCTTCACCGCCAATTCGTGGCCCATCACCCGCGGATAGCTGAGGAAAGGCTGATTGCCACCGTAGATGTGATAATCGGTGCCACAAATGCCGGAGCGGAGCGGCGCAACCAGGACCTCCCCCTCACTGGCGACGGGGATATCGCGATCCTCAAGGACCAACTGACCCGGATTGACAACGACAAGAGCGGCATTGGCAGTCATAAGCTTTGCTTTCGTTTCGCTCGCCTAAAAAGACACGGACACTTCTGCACCGGCGCGAACGTCAATGCGCTGGACCTGCTGTCCCCAGCGGATGTCAACGGACTGGTCGCGATTTGCCCGCACCCTTACCTGCTGCGGGCGTCCATCACGCCAATCCAGATCGATCTCCATCCCGCCACGCACCCGGACACCCTTGAGTGTGCCGCTGGTCCAGCCGGAGGGGACCGCGGGCAGGACATCTACCATACCAGACCGCGATTGTACCAGCATCTCGAGAATACCGGCCGCACCGCCGAAATTGCCGTCAATCTGGAACGGCGGATGGGCATCGAACAGGTTTGGGTAACTGCGTTTTGGGTGCAGCAGCAGCGCCAGCACATCGTGGGCATGGTCGCCGTCGCGAAGGCGCGCCCACAGATTGATGCGCCAGCCGATACCCCATCCGGTCGCGTTGTCGCCCCTGATTTCGAGGGATTTGCGCGCCGCCGCTGCCAGTTCCGGAGTGGACGTGTTGATCTGCAGGCTCGGATAAAGCCCATAAAGGTGGGAAACGTGCCTATGGTGGATTTCGGGGACGTCCATGTCCCAATCATCCTTCCATTCCTGCAACTGCCCGGCCTTGCCGATCTGGTCGGGCATGATCCGCGCCCGCGCTGCAGCCGCTTGCGCCACAAGCTCACCGCCGCTACCGAGCTGTTCGCATGCCGCAATATAGGCATCGAACAGATCGCGCAGGATCTGGTTGTCCATGGTGGGACCGGCGCATAGCGAAGCCCCGAAAGGATGCAGATTTTCGGGCGAAATCGAGGGGACCGTCACCAGATAATCCGTACCGGGCAGCGGCTGGAGGATATCAAGAATAAACCGGACGGCGCCTTCGAAAAGCGGCAGCAGGCGGCGAACCAGCGGTTCGGGACAGCCCGCAAAGACCGCGTGATCCCACAATTGCGCGCATAGCCAGGCGCCCCCGGTAGGCCACAGCCCCCATTCGGCGCCATCGACCGGGCCGGTGGCGCGCCAGATGTCGGTGTTATGATGCAGGACCCAGCCGCGGGCGCCATAATGGCGTTGGGCCATTTCCGCCCCGGTGACGGTCAGGTCCTCGACCATGCTGATCAAGGGCTCGAAGCATTCCCCAAGATTGGCCGGATCGGGCAACCAATAGTTCATTTCAAGATTGATATTGGACGTGAACTTGCTGCCCCAGGGCGGCCGGGTTTCCTTGTTCCAGATGCCCTGAAGATTGGCTGCCTGCCCGCCGGGCCGGCTGGAAGAGAGCATCAGATAGCGGCCATATTGCACATAAAGGGCCGCCAGAGCGGCGTCTCCGCCCTCGGAAAAGCGACGAATTCGCTCGTCGGTCGGCGCCTCGTCGCGGCCTTCGCCAAGGTCCAGATGCAAGCGGCCGAACGCATGCTGGTGTCGGGCGATGTGATCGGCCTTCAACTGGTCATAGCTCTTCTCAGAAATGGCCGCGCGCCGTCCGGCAAGCAACGCTTCGGGATCGCCTGAAACATCATTGAAGCGGCGGAAGGACGTTGCGATATCCACAAGGATGGTTGCGGCGTCGGCATCTTCGACCACGATCCGCCGCCCGCGTCGCGCAATCGTCCCGCCCTCGATCCTGACCTGAACGTCGATACCGAATGTCAGACGGCCTTCAATGCCTTGAAGGCCGGTATTGGTGCCGAAATAGCTCAGCCAGTTGCCATCGCCATCGCGCCAGTCCCCGGGTTGGGGACTGTCGAGCCACACTTCAAAGGTCAACGCGCCTTCGCGGCTGGCCTGTAGCCGTGAAACCAGCACGTCATCGGCAGCCGAAACAAAGCTTTCCCGCCGCACCCTGACAATATCGTTCCCTTGCTCCCAGCCAAGCAAACCATAGCTGCTGCTCGCAATGGCGGTGTTGAGGTCGAGACTGCGGCGGTAGGTGCCTGGTGCAGCCTCGGGACGCGACTCGATGAACAAATTGCCCGCCGGCTGGTAGGTCATCTGCGTGAGCGGCTGCGCCATCATCGTTTGATCGGCCAGGGCCTGCGCCTCCGCATAGCGTCCGGCGAAAATCAGCTCCCGAACCCGAGCGAGATGCGGCAGGGCCTGCTCGTTTGTGGGTTGATATGGCCCACCGGTCCACAAGGTGGCCTCGTTCAGTTGCAGCTCTTCGCGAGCAACACCACCAAAGACCATCGCACCCAGCCGGCCATTCCCCAGCGGCAATGCCTCGGTCCAGTCGCTGGCAGGCGACCGATACCACAACTCCAAATCACGCATGGAACTCAACCCTGATGCCGAATCCGCCGACCATCGGCGCCAAACTGATAGACCCGCCTGAGTGGGACGCTGATGTCGACCGTGTCGCCGGCCTTGATTCCCGCGCCGTCTCTGGCTTCGACCACCAGCGAATCCCCCTCGCCGGTCGCGCCGTAGAGGTAGCGTGTGCCCCCCAGATTCTCAACAACATCGACCTTGAGCACAAAGTTCAGTTCGCCGGCACCCAGTTGAAAATGTTCCGGTCGAACGCCAAGGACCACCGTGCTGTCGGTCGGACTGGCGATAAAATTCATGCGGGGCGATCCGATAAACCCGGCGACGAACTGATTGTCCGGATCCTCATAGAGCTCCTCGGGAGTGCCCGCCTGCTCGATCTTGCCATCACGCATAACCACGATCTTGTCGGCCAGGGTCATAGCCTCGGTTTGGTCATGCGTGACATAGATCATCGTGGAGCCGAGCTGATTGTGCAGCTTGGCGATCTCGACGCGCATGGAAACGCGCAGCTCGGCATCCAGGTTCGAGAGCGGTTCGTCGAACAGAAACACTTCGGGATCCCGCACGATGGCCCGACCGATAGCAACGCGCTGGCGCTGGCCGCCGGAAAGCTGAGCCGGCTTGCGCTTGAGCAATTGCTCGATCTGGAGCGTCTTGGCCGCGCGCGCCACGCGCTCGCTGATCTCCTGCTTGCCAAGCCCGGCCATGCGCAGAGAAAAGCCGATATTCTGCTCAACGCTCATATGCGGATAGAGCGCATAGTTCTGGAACACCATGGCGACACCGCGCTCTATCGGGTCGGCATCGTTCATGCGCGCATCATCGATTAGCAAGGTTCCGCGCGTAATCGGTTCGAGCCCCGCAATCATGCGCAACAAGGTCGACTTGCCGCAGCCGGAGGGGCCGACAAATACCGTGAAAGCGCCGTCGTCGATGGTCAGGTTCAGGTCGTTTATGACCTCCACCGCGCCGTAGGATTTGCTGACATTGTCAAGCCTAACGCTGGCCATGCTTGTGCTCCAAAACTAGAGGGCTGGGTTGCGGGCAGAGCCCCTTAGAATAATGTTGGCGTCGATGCGCAGCGTACGGCGGCCCGCCTGTTGGCTATTGCCCAGACGCTCCAGCAGGACCGAGGCAATGGCGTCGGCCAGTTTTTCGCTCGATTGCCCCACAGCGGTAATGCCCGCGGGATGGATCGACCAGGCCGGCACATCGTCGAAGCTGACAAGCGAGAGATCGCGCGGCACTTCAACGTCGTTTTCGCGCAACCACCGCAATGCCCCCATGGTCATATTGTAGTTGGCGCTGAAAACGGCAGTGGGCGGCTCGGGCAGGCTGAGCAGGTCGCGCATGGCCGCATAGCCCCCTTCTTCATTCCAGTAGCCCTCGCCGTAATAGTCCGGGCGCAAGGGCAGGTCATGGGCGCGCAGGGCGTCCTCATAGCCCTCGATACGCTCCTGACCGGCCGAATCCTCGCGCCGGCCCGCAATAATGGCGATGCGCTTGTGACCAAGTTCGGCCAGATGCCGGACCACCCGCTCGCTGGACTTGCGATTGGTCGTGAACACGCGATCGGCCGACAATCCTGGCACATCGTTGTCATAGAGCACGACCGTAAGGCCGTCCGCCACGTGGCGTTCAAGCGTTCGATCCGCTATAGCCAACCCATCCATGACAACGGCATCGACACGGTGGGAGGCGAAAAATTCCAGCCCCTCCTCGATCGAGCGTGCTTCCAGGTCGTGGCAATAGCTCACCACGGCCCGCCCGGTTGGCCTCAGGCGCCGGGTCAGCTGGTCGAGCAGGCCGGCATGGAACTCGCTGAGCGCGGGCACCATCATGCCAACGATATGCGTGGTCTGCCGTTTCATCGACACGGCCACCAGATTGCGACGATAACCAAGATCGTTGATGGCCTCTTCGATGACCGCGCGGTTCGAATTGCGGATCGGCAGGCCGTTGAGATAGCGCGATACCGTGCCAATGGCGACGCCGGCCACTTGGGCGACGTCGGTAATGGTTGCTTGCTTCTTGGTCGTCTCGGACACTGTGCCCTGCCCCTGATGTTAGGCCGATATTTGGCTGCGGCCGGCGCGCCTGGCGGCGCGACCGGCATTAGCCATAGTCAAAGACGATTGCTGCATGGATATGCAAGCGATCCAGCACGATACCGACACCACCGTCATCCAGCTCTGTTAGCGCCAGCGGCGCGCCGGACAGGGCCTCATAGGCGCGCCGCGGCCGCTGCGGCAAGGCAACTCTGGCCGTAACCGGGCCAATGGCCGGAACGTCCTCGATCATCTCCATTACGCGCGTACCCTCACGCTGCGGCACCGCTTTGCCGCGCACCTGCGGCGGACCATAGAGCAGATGCAGAACATAGCGGTTCTGTTCAGCCTGGTGTGTCAGGCTGGCTCGGCCGGAGGTTGGAAGGCTGGTCGTGAGAACCTGTCGTGGCATCAGTCGCCGCAGCATGCCGTGCACCAGCTCGCGGTAGAGCGGCTGCCCCATGCGGTGATAGATCGAGAAAATCGGGAAAGCGATATAGCCCACGCGACCATGAAGCGTTGCGGCCGGGCCGGTTACGGGCGCGTCCGGATTGTCCGGCGCGTGCTGGTGTGAGCAAAAATGCGCATAGTTTCTGTTGAAATAGGGCGGCACGATATCGGCCAGCACCTCTGCCCCATCGGTCTCAAGCCGCAATCCATTGCCATAGACGACAAAGGGGGTTTGGGGCAGCGTCTCGGCCAGTCCCGGACGTGCCCGGATATAGGTGGGATCGAACGCCGCCTCGCCGGCAATCCGTATACCAGCCGGCAAGCAGAGTTGCCCGTCTTCGCCCCGTCCCGAATTGCCCGATAGCAGCAGCGCCCCGCCCTGGCCCAAAAACTGATCGAGCCGCGATTTGAGCTCGGCGCCGACCGGAATGTCGTCGGGCAGGATAATGACCTTATAGGGCGAGAAGTCCGAAAGGCCGTCGACAACGTCGAAGGGCAGGTGCATTTCGAGCAGCATCTGCGCCGCACCGTCATCGGCGGCGACATTGTGGTCGCCCTCGGCATTGAAGAACTCGGACGACAGAATGGCGATGTCGGAAATCTGCCGAGCGCCTTCCAGGAACGGCTCCAGCTTGGCCACACGCCCATAGGCCGGCGCAATGGAGGCATAGGTATCGGGATTGATCGCCCCATTGGGATGCAATTGATCGCCGACCAGGCATTTCGACCCGAGCGCCACCATTTGGGCAGCCTCATAGTCGAGCGCATGCGGATGCTTGAAACCCCCGAACTCGCCCCATGACGTATGGAATTTGCCGGTATGGGCTACATAGTCAAAGCCCAGCGTTGCCGCATAGCGCGCCGAGCTTGGAAAATGATCATAGCCCCAGCCGCCGGTCGGCAGGCTTTCGAGTTCGAGGTGGCTATAGGGCGCAAAGCGCTTTCGGCCCTGCTTATGGATGTGGCCGCAATTGTAGAAGATGCGCAGCTCGGGAAATTCCGCGTTGAGCGCCGCGCTCATCTCGGTCCGGAACGTCTCGTTCACCCGCTCATCATTGATCAGGCGGTCCTTTGGATTTTCCGGATCAAGCCCATCGGCGGCCATGCTGTCCAGGCACGCCTGACAAACGCAGTCGGTCGCCAGGACGATATCGAAAAACAGGCCCGGCGGTTCGTAGGCGCGCACCACTTCGCGCGCCTGTCGCAATAGCTCATCCCGATAGGCTTTGTGATTAAGGCAAAGCGTATGCCAGCCCGCCTGCAGCTGATGCGGGTCGAGGCGGCTTGGAGCGCCCGATCGCACGCGCCATTCAGGATGGAGGCGCGCATTGCGCTCATCCCATTGGACCGAGATATAGATCGGGCTTTCGATATCGGCCGCCTTAAGCGCGGTAACCATGTCTCCCAGTAGATTGGGCCGGGCCAGATTGGGATGCGGCGCGCCGACATTGGTGGGGTAGTAGGACCAGCCGTGATGGCATTTGGCAAAGACGGTGACGCTATCCACCTGCGCCGATTTGAAAGTGGACACGAAGTCATTGGCGTCGAAAGCCGCCCCCACATCCGGAATATGCTCGGACGTGTGGAAATCGAGATGGATTTGCCGATAGCGAAGGGGCTTATTGGTTTCAGGCATGACTACTCCTTGGCGCCGGTCCGCGTCTCTGAACCGACGGCGAACTGGCGTTGAAAAATCAGGAAGACCAGGAGCGGCACGATGGTCGTGACAATCGCGGCCACCGAACGCAGATCCCAGTTGAGTTCATAGGTTCCCGCGACCCGTGTCAGGAGCACCGGCAGCGGCACATCGGTCCGCAGATAGAGCATGGGCAGCAACAGCGCGTTCCACGTCCACAAGAACTGCAGGATGGCCACCGCAAAGATGGGCGACAGGCTGTTGGGCAGGACAATATGCCAGAAAATGCGCAGCGGCCCGCAACCGTCTATTCTGCCCGCTTCCACCAATTCCTTGGGAAAATCCTCGAGGAAATTCTTCACCAGGAAAATCGACCAGGCAAAGCTCAGCCCCACATAGGGGATCAGCACCGATGCAAAATTGTCGAGCAGGCCCAGATCCCGCCAGAGCTGGAACAGCGGAATGATCACCACCTGCTGCGGCAACACAAAGGCGTTGATAATGATGATCAGCAAGAGGCGCCGGAACGGGAATTTGAGGAAATGAAATGCATAGGCGGCGGCCGGGGTCAGCAACATGGTCGCCAGCGTGGCGGTAAATGCCAGCTGCGCCGTGGTCACGAAGGCCCGCGCCAATGGATATTCATCCCAGACCCGGAACCAGGCATCGAGGGTGAAGCGCACTGTATCGAGCCGCCACCATCCCAGCGTGACATCCTGCGGCGGCCTGACCGAGGTCACTACGATACCCAGAATCGGAATAATCCAGATGAAGGCGATGACGCCCACGATCGCAATCGTCCAATGCGGTGTCTTCCCGATCATTTGGCACCTGCCGTACGCTGAATGATGGCGGGGATGGAAATGACCAGAACCGCAATGAGCAGGACCACCGTGGCGGCAGCGCCATAGCCGAGTTTGAACTGCGTCATGGATTCGCGGTACATGAAATAGCCGACCGTTTCGGTGGCCCGGACCGGCCCGCCACCGGTCATCACGAAAATGATGTCGAAGGCCCTGAGCGCGCCGAGCAGATTGATGAACACGGCCACGCGCACGCCGGGCATCGAGAGCGGCATCAAAATATGCCGCATGACGGCCAGTGGCTTGGCACCATCCATATAAGCGGCCTCGAGCACCGTGCGCGGAATGGACTGTACGGCGGCAAAACACAGCATGAGCGGCAGTCCGACCCCGCCCCAGGCCGCCGAGGCGACAATAGCCCATAGCGCCGTGTTCGGATCGCCGAGCCAGGGATGGGCGAAGCCGGGCAAGCCAAACAGCGAAATGAAGCTGTTAAGCAGGCCCGCCGCATCGGGCCGGAATATGCTGATCCACATATAGCCCACCACGGCCTCCGAGACGCCGAAGGCGGTAAAGATCATCAGCCGGAAAATCGTCGTTTGGCGCGGCGCGAAATTGCACAACATCGCCACGGCCCAGCCGATCGATACCGAAATGGCGGTCGTGGACAAGGTAAAGACCAGCGTGGTCACCAGCGTGTTGCGGAAGGCCGGATCGATAAACAGCCGCACATAATTGCCAAGACCGATAAAGACCGGCTTGCCCAATCCCTTGATGTCGAAAAAACTCAGCCGGATCGTATCGATCAACGGATAGATGACCGAGACGCCGAACAGGATCAGCACCGGAACCAGCAATATGGCGGCCGCGGTGACATCACCCAGACGCCGCCTGCCATGGGCGGGCAGCTTGCGCCGCCCGCCAGGCAGGGAGTGTCCCGCGCTTGACACCGTCGCCGCCGAAACGACGGGCGCGGCCATCAATAGACTTCCATTGCCTTGGCTTCGATCGCTGCGGTAACCGCGTCGATCGTCTCCTCGGAAGGATCCTGCAAAAACCGCTGCAATTGCACCCGGTATTCATCGACCAGGTCGCCCGGCAGCAGGTCGCCCAGAACGAACTGGACATTGGAGTCCGCAACGGCGGCCGTCGCTACCTGCTGGACCGGCCCAAGCAGGCTTGTATCGGCATTGTTGCTGGGCGATGCATAGCCATATTCGGCCAGGATCTCGGTCGCTTCCGGGCTAAGCAGATAGTCCATAAAGGCCACCGCCGCATCCGGATTAGCGCTATTTGCGGTCAGTACCACTTCCTTGGCGTCCACGCTTGCCGTGTCGTCATGCCCCATTCCAAGCGCGGGGAACTGGAAGAGCGAGTAATCGACACCTTCCTCAAGGCCATATTCATTGATGGCCCGACCATTCATCCACATGCCGATAAGCAGAAAATTTGCATTGTCGGCGGTGAAAATCTGATCGGCCGCATAGTCCCAATCGCCCGCAAACATCTGCTCGGGCGTGCCGCAGCACCCCGCATTGAGCATTTCGGCATATTTACGCAGCGTCTGCTTGACCACCTCGTCGGTCCAGGGGATCTCGCGCGAGGCGAGCTTGCTGGCCGCCTCGACGCCGCCAACCCGCAAGAGAAGGTTTTCGAACCACTCGCCATGCGCCCAATATTTGGCCGGCATGGCCACCGGCGTGGCATAGCCCGCGCCCTTGAGCGTCTCGATGGCGCCCAGGAATTCCTCCCAGGTCTGGGGAGGCTCGACCCCCGCTTCCTCGAGGTGACTGGTCTTGTACCAGATGCCGGACCGGTCGCCGAACGTATAGGTGACGCCGTAGGTCACCCCGTCTGTCTGGCTCAGAGCCTTCCAGGAAGCGCCCAGATCCTCATCCCAATTCTGCGCCGTCCAAATGTCATCAATCGGCGTGATGATACCGGCATCGGCCAGTTCAGCGCGAAAGGCAGGCCAGGTATTGATGATCAGATCGACCCGCTCACCACCCAGAAGTGCCGTCCGCATCGGGCCGCGCGCATCACCCTGAACGGTCAGTCCGACTTCCCGGATGCTCACGCCAGGATTGCGTTCGGTAAAATCCTCCTCGAGACGCGTCCACATCGCCCCTTCGCTGCCGCCCAGCCATTGCAGGATAACCAGCTCTCCGCTGACATCCTGCGCCAGGGCAGAGCCGCCCACACTCATGAGCGCCGACAACGCAACGCCGGACAAAAATGCACGGCGCCCAACGGCGCCCGACAATTTGATCATGATGTTCTCCTCCTCCGCCTGACCCGGCTCATCGTGACCGGATTATCAAGCTAGATGACAACGTTATCATCTTAGTTGCAGATGGCAAGAGCCCGTCGACAAATCGCTGACGCCCAGGGAGCAAACGAACGCCGCCCGGTAGAAGGGTCATAACCAGACCATTGAAATACAACGAAATTTCAGCGCCTTAACGCCGCATTTCAATTAGCCGGCAAGCCATCGGCGCAGGTGGCGAACAACATCAAATCAGGGGCGCGCAACGCCCTGCGCCAAAAGACACCCCCATCCCAGGACAGGCGGCACCGCCCTATCCAATGACGCTGCGGATCGTTTCAATCGGCAATTCATGGAAGGTTTGCGTGTAATAGGCGGCGAAGCGCCCCAGGTGATAGAAGCCATTTTCCATGGCGATCTCCGCGACACCTCGCCGGGCGTCTTCCGGGTTCAGCATGGCGCGGCGCGCCCCGTCCAACCGGATATGGCGCAGCCAGATACGCGGACTCACGCCCACAGCCTGCACGAAGGCGCTTCTCACCACATGCTCCGGCAAGTCCATGGAGCGAACCAGCGCCGCAACGCTCAATTCCGAATGAGGCATTGCATCGACATGGCGCCGCGCCCGCCGGACAACCGATTGCGCATAGGTCTCCGTCAACTGCTTGTGCTCCATGCCCGAAAGGAACGCGCAAAGATCGGAGACCCTGTCGACGATATAGCCCGGCAGCACCTTGCCGAGTTCGCGAGGTGACCGCCTCAGCCCCTCGGGCGCCGTGGCCAGCACCGACGAAATCCATGCACTGAGCTCATGTGCGCCGGGATAAGCCTCAATGCTGCATAGAGGTCCTGTACGCCGCAGGTCGAGCCCGGGAAGGTCAGCAGCCTCCAGTGTCACGTAATAGCCTTGCGTTTGCGACGCTGTGACCACACTGATCTCGTGCCCGCCGGCATGCAGGAAACCGGGCGCCTCCCGCGGCGCACCATTGATCCGACTTTGATCCGAAGCTGGTAAGATCAACACCACCTTGCCGACCGGCGGAGAAGTGGTTTCGGCAACGCTGACATTGAGCCGCTCTTCGCTGACACTGACCCGGCCAAAATCGAGCTGCGTCACACTCCCGTCAAAGCGCCCACTGCCCATCTGCGTATAGCGCTGACGCCAGTCCTTGAGCCCACGCTCCTGCTCGGACGCATCAGCAAATGTGGCAATTGAAAAGCTCGGTTGCACGAGGGAGGCACTCCGCCAGTGCCCGAGTCCTACCCTTCGAACAAAAAGAGAGCAACGCAAAAATGTGCTCATAATATGTGCATATTCTTTTTCGATATCGGATTTCGCTGCATCGATTGGGCTGTTGTTCTGCCGTCTCCGCGAAGAAGGAGATAACGATGGTCAAAAAAATCTCGGTCCTGACATGCACGGCCGTGCTGGCCGCGCTTGCCGCCCCGGCCGGCATATGGGCCCAGGACGACACTTTTGTTCCCGAGACGCTCTCGGCCAAGGAGCGCGTTGATCCGGGCCCGAAAGTTTTTGTCAACGTACAGAACTGGGGTGGCGGGCCGAGTCTGGTCCGCTTCTATTCGGCCGACGATCTTTCGCTTGTCGGAACCGTCAATGGCGGCGCCCAGAGCCATTTCGCGCTCTCCCGGGATGGCAAGACGGTCTATATGGTTTCGGGCTTCTATAGCCGCCTGAGCTCAGGCACGGGCGAGCATGTGCTGCAGGTCTTCGACGTCGATACGGCGACCCTGACCAAGGAAATCCAGCTTCCCGTCAAGGTAACCCAATATACGGACGATGCGGCCCTGATGCAGCTCAGCGCCGACGAGAAATATGCCTATATCCAGAATGCCACTCCGGCCACTTCGGTCACTGTAGTTGATCTGGAGAAAGGCGAAGTGGTTCAGGAAGTGCCCTCGCCCGGATGCTTCGGTATCTACCCGACCCTGGAAGGCCACGCCTATTCCACCATATGCGGAGACGGCACCTTCAATACCATGACGCTGAGTGCCGACGGCACGAGCTTCGAGTCGGAAAAGAGCGAGGTCATCTTCGACCCTCAGGACGACCCCATCTACCTGTCCTTCGATCGGGCCGGCAGCGATCTGCTCTTTATTTCCTATAAAGGCGTCGTTCATCGCCTCTCTGACGGTGACGGTGTGATCACCCAAGTTTCGACCGCTCCGATTGCCGATGGCATTGAGGGCGATTGGGGCACGTCAGGCTATACCGTTGTCAGCTACAACGAACCCAATGGCATCCTCTTCGTGCCTATGGCATCGGGCCGCCATGACGGCTCGCACTACCACGGCGCCGAAGAAATCTGGGCCTATGACCTGGAGAATAGCAAGCTTCTCTACCGCTCGCCGGTGGACAGCCTCAACGCGCTCATCACCACCGACGACGCCGTCCCAACCCTATTTGGCCTCAGCCTGCAGACGGGTCTGGTGACCAAATATGAGGTGGATCCAGAAGCCAAATTCGTTGCCAAAAAGGTAGCCGAACACGATGCGGGCGGCTTCGCCACAACCCTGGTCGCCAAGCCATGATCGAGGTGAACCCTGCCTCCCTTGTCGCCGCAGCGCTCACGGTTTTCATCAGCCTGATCTTCGCCCGGGCGGCCTGGCACAAAATGGGCGAGTTCACCGAGTTCACCGGCTTCGTCGCCGATTATCGGCTCCTGCCCGAACCACTTGTGATCCCGGTCTCCTATGGCATCGTCGCGGCAGAGGTCGTGGCCGTGGCGCTGCAATTTATCCCCGCTGGCCGGCCATTTGGCCTGGCCATCGCGGTCGCAATGCTGCTGCTCTATGGGTACTCCATGGCCGTCAATATCCGTCGGGGTCGCATCACCATCGAATGCGGCTGTGGCGGTGCCGCGCAACCCCTCTCCTGGGCACTGGTCGCCCGCAACGGTCTCCTCGCCGCCTTCGGTCTTCTCGCCACGGCCCTGCCTATGGGATCGCTTGGGCCGGCCGATGCCGTGGCGGCTATCGTCTCGGGCTTTGCGCTCTGGGTGGCCTACCTCCTCATCGAACAGATCCTGTCCAATGCGTCCCTCGCCCGGCTCACCCGCTGACGCCGTTTCGGAGTTTTTTTCCATGACACTTGTCTATTTTGCCCTCACCATCCTCTTTGCCCTGGTCATCGCGCTGACCGTCGGCCTCCTCGCCCTGGGACGCCAGGTCGGCGTTCTCTTCGAGCGCGTCTCACCCATGGGCGCCCTGGTCAACGACTCTGGTCCCGAAGTCGGTCAGCAGACGCCGCTGTTCAGCCTGCCCAGCCTCACCGGCGGCACCGTCAATCTCGGCCCCAAGCCAGGCAAGGCCACGCTGGTTTTCTTCCTCTCGCCCACATGTCCGGTCTGCAAGAAGCTGCTGCCCGTCATCGACTCGGTACGCAAGGCAGAGTCGCACTGGCTCGACGTGGTTTTGGCCAGCGACGGACAGAAGGCCCAGCACGAGCGCTTCATCGAAACGGCTAAGCTCGGCGATTACCCCTATGTCGTCTCGACCGAACTGGGTCTGGCCTATCGCGTCGCCCGCCTGCCCTACGCGGTGCTCTTCGACCAGCACGGGACCATCCGCGCCAAGGGCCTGATCAATAGCCGCGAGCAATTCGACAGCCTCTTCAATGCCTATGACATGAAGGTTGCCTCGATCCAATCCTACATCGACCAGCAGCCGGCGGTTCAGCACTAGCCCCCGCACAGCCCAAATCAAGGAGAGCCGTCATGGCTAAAATGATCGACAGATTGCTCGGCTGGATGGATGACGCCGCCGAGAACCGCACCCGCAACATTGCCCATCGCGCCGGTCGCCGCAGTTTCCTGCAAAAAGCCGGCTGGGCCCTGGTGGGTGGCACTATCCTGCCCATGCTGCCCTATGACAATTCCAACGGCCTCGCTTATGCCCGCGGCTTGGGCGAACCCGATGAATTGCCCGAGGATTGCGAATACTGGCGCTATTGTTCCCTGCATGGCTCGCTCTGTAGCCAGTGCGGCGGTTCCGTAACCCAGTGCCCTCCAGGCACCCAACCGTCCAAGGTCGCCTGGGTCGGCACGTGTCGCAATCCCAATGACGACAAGGACTATCTCGTCTCCTACAACGACTGCTGCGGCAAGGGCGGCGGATGTGGCGAAGGCTGCTCGCGCCAGGAAGGGGATCGCCCGGGCTATCTCATGGGCCTGGCCAGCGAATCGAGCTGGTGCCAGGCCAATGACAACAAAGGCATCCACTGCACCGTCGCGATCGTGGTGGGATTGGCCGAATGAAATTTGGGACCATCCCGACCCTCCTGCTGGCGCTCCTGGGAGCGCCAGCCATGGCAGATGATACCGGACAGGCCTTGTTCATCGACAATTGCAGCGGCTGCCATCAATTGGGTGGCGTCGGCCAGCCCGGCCTTGCGCCACCGCTGATCGACGGACCGCTTTGGGAAAATCTGGGCCCCCGCAGTCCCGATTATCTGGCTGGGGTTCTGGTGGGCGGCCTGACGGGCACCATCTCTGCCGGCGGGCAGACTTTTATCGGCCTCGCCATGCCGCCGCAGGACTGGATGACCGATGCCGAGATGCAGGCGGTGGCCGATTACGTGCTCAACGAGCTCAACGGCCTGGACGCCGATCTCACCCTCGATACCTTTGCCGCGGCGCGTGCCGCCCCGCTTTCCCACGCCGAACTTCGCGCCCAGCGCAAGGAAGCTTCCCCATGATTCTTCGTTTCATCGGCACGCTCGCTATCGCCAGTCTGTTTGCCGCGCCGGCCGTAGCGGCCGAACGCCCCGCTGCCGTCAACTATGTCCTGCGCTGCGTCGGCTGCCATCTCCCCGATGGAACCGGCCTACCCAGCGCAGGCATTCCCGATTTTGTCGGCAAGGTCGGGGTATTCGGTGGCGAGGAGGACACGCGGCGATATTTGCTCCATGTGCCCGGCGTGATCAATTCCGGGTTGACCGACAAGGAAACCGCGGACCTCCTGAACTACATTATGGACAATTTCGCCGGCGCCTCTCGCCCCGATCCATGGATGCCTTTCACCGCCGAAGAGGTCGCCCGCCTCAGATCGCAGAACGTAGGCAATGTCGTGTCCTATCGCCGCAAACTTGCCGCTGCTCTGGAGGCTCAAGGTTACGTCGTGGCCGACTATCCCTGGCCCTGAATGAGCTGGCACAGCCCATTGAGCGAGAACACCTCGCCATGCCGCCGGCGATCAGGACGGATGGGCAATGCCCATGCGCTGCCGCCAAGCGCCCCAGAGCCCATTGGGGAGATAGAGCGCAAATCCCACCGCGATGACCCCAAGGCCACTAAGATACCACACGCCCAGATCGCCGAAAATTTCCTGCAACAGGAAAAAAATCACTGCGCCAATGATAGGGCCTTCAAAGGTCTTAAGTCCGCCCACCAGCACCATGAACAGCATGAAGACCGTCCACTGCACCCCGAAATTGGTGCGCGGCAGGAAGGTGATGGCACTGGCCAGCCAGATCGTTCCGGCCAGCGCGCAGCCGAAGGCGGCCAGCACGAAGATGATCTGCTTGATCCGCATGACCTCGATGCCGATAGAGGCAGCGGCCTGCTCATCGTCGCGGATGGCCTGCGCGGCCACGCCGATGCGGCTGCGCAATAGCCACCAGGTGGCCCCGAGCACCAGGGCCATACTGCCCAATCCCAGCCAATAGGTGAAATTGCGCCTGAGGTCGGGATCGAGGGCATTGAGCGCCAGCAGGGACGTGCCGGTTTCCCCCTGCACCAGCGGGTCGAACATCACCACGATGCGCAGCACCTCGGCGATAACCCAGGTGCCGATGGCAAATTCGCCGCCCTTGAGACGCAAGGCAAAAGTGGAGATGGGGACAGCAACAAGGCCCGCCCCCAAGGCCCCCATGAACAGCGCCAGATAGGGCGTGACCCCGGCATCCACCAGCCTTAGCGCCAGATAGCCGCCTATGCCGAAGAAGGCCTGCTGGCCGACCGAAACCAGCCCCGCATAGCCGGCCAACAGGTTCCACATGACGGCCAGGAGTACATAGATGAACAAGGTCGTGAGCTTGTCGATCACAATGCCGCTGGCCAGGCCCGGAAGCAGGGCCAACACCAATAGAACAACTGCGGCGGCCCCCACCGTCAGGCGGCCCGAACGGGTCCGGCGCTCGAAAGCATCAGTGGTCATGACCGGCCCTCACTGGTTGCAGGTTTCAATGGCGACGCAGGCATCTTCAATAGGCTCCGCCAGCCACCAAGATTGCGGCTATGCGCGAGATAGAGCCGGGCACCCAGAACGCCCAGGAACACCAGATGCCCGGCGAGCTGGAAGCCCTGGGCGGAAATGGTCGCTCCAAAGCTTTGTGCAACGCCCAGAACAATACCGCCTACCAAAGTGCCCCAAAGCGAGCCGATGCCGCCGATGACCACGGCCTCGAAGGCAAAGATCAATTGCGCCGGGCCGGCATAGGGATTGATCTGGGCACGCATGGCCAGAAAGGCTCCCGCAAGACCGGCCAGGGCCACGGCTATGGCTGCGGCCATACGGTGCACGGCGCGCGCATCGATACCGCAAAGCTCGGCCGCTTCGGGATCGCTGGCGGTCGCCCGGATGGCCCGCCCCAGCCTGGTGAAGCTCAACACGAGCTGCAATGTCCCCAGAACCCCCACTGCGACGAGGAAGGTGATGACCGGCAATTGGCCCACGCTGATGCCGAACGGTAGCTGCCAGCTCGCCCAGGACAGGCTGCCGATATGATTGCCCAGCGATTTCGTATCCGAGCCGAACAGCCCGAACATGCCGTTCTGCAGCACGGCGCCGAGCCCGAAAGTGGTGAGCAAGGGCAGTAGGAAACCGCCCCGGATCGTGCGCGCAAAAAGTGTCGCCTGCAGCACCCAGCCCAGCGCCGCCATAACCGGGATGACCGCAGCAACGGCCCACCATACAGGCAGTCCGAGCACTTCAACGGCAAACAGCACCAGATAGGCGCCAAAAATGGCCAGGTCGCCATGGGCCAGGTTGATGAAGCGGATGACGCCGAACATCAGCGATAATCCGGCAGCGAGGATGGCGTAATATCCGCCGAGCAATACGCCCTGAATCAATGCGTCAAGCATGGATGGTCTCTTTCTGGGTGAGCCCGAAATAGGCCTGGGTAACGGCCTGTTTGCCTAGAGCCCCAGGCACCCCCTCGAGCGCGACGCGGCCCTCGAGCATACAGATGACGCGGTCGGCAAAGGCCATGGCCCGGTCGAGATCCTGTTCCACCACGATCATTGCCGTATCGCCCTTGGCCTTGAGCCCGGCCAATTGTTCGTAGAGCCCTTCAATGGCGACTGGCGAAAGGCCCAATGAGACCTCATCGAGCAGCAGTACGCGCGGATTGCTCATCAGTGCCCGGCCGATGGCGACCGCTTGCCGCTGCCCGCCGGAAAGCCCCCCGGCCGGCACATGGAGCAGGGACTTGAGGAAAGGCAGCGCATCCACCACGCCATCGAGCGTCCAACTGCCCCGGCGCCCGTTTTCTCCCGCTACCAGGAGATTGTCCTTCACTGTCATGTCCGCGAACAGGCGGCGCCCCTCGGGCACCATTGCAATGCCGCCGGCGACCCGCCGGGACGGGGCGTGCTCGGTCACGTCCAGCCCCTCGAGCATAATCCTGCCCGCCTCCGCCCGGTGAACTCCGGCGATCGTCCGGAACAATGTGGTTTTGCCAGCGCCATTGGCCCCGATGACCCCGAGTACTTGACCGGCAGCAAGGTCGAAAGACACCTCCCTCACTGCAGTCAGCAATCCATGCCCGGCCACGAGCCGCTCCACGGTCAGCACGCTCATGCCCCGCCTCCCCCAAGATAGGCCCGCCGCACTTCCGCATCGGCCATCACGGCATCCGGATGTCCTTCGGCAATGACCTCGCCCGCGCTCATGCAGACCAGGCGATCGATCACCCGGACAAGCGCATGCAGAATGTGCTCGATCCACACGATGGTGACGCCATCGGCCCTGAGCTGGCCGACCAGGGCCACCAGCACATTGAGCTCGGCTTCGGTCAGTCCGCCGCCAATCTCGTCAAGCAGGATGACGCGAGGCCCGGTTGCCAGCGCTCGGGCCAGTTCCAGGCGCTTGCGATCCAGCAATCCCAAGGCTGCGGCCGGCCGATTGGCGTGGTGCAGCAAGGCGCATCGCTCCAGCGCCTCGGCGACCCTGTCTTCGGCGGCACGCCCGGAAAGGCCAGCCCCGAATTGCGCGGCCACCAGGGCGTTTTGATAAACAGAAAGCCCCAGAAAGGGCCTGGGCACTTGATGCGTGCGGGCGATACCCGACCGACACCTAGCCGCAGCACCCGTGCCGGTCAGCTCGGCACCGGCAAACCGGACGGTGCCGGCCGACGCGCGGAGCGCGCCGGCCAGAACACCGAACAATGTGGTTTTGCCGGCGCCATTTGGACCGACAATGCCCACCGCCTCGCCTGGGGCCACCACAAGATCGACCGACTTCAGCACCTTGAAGGCGCCGAAGCTTTTGTCGATGCCCGAGCAGGCGAGCATGGGCTGGGCAGTCGTCGGATCAGCGCCCATGGTTCAGCCTTGCACCCTGTAGGCTGTCATGTCGGCGGTGGTCGGCACGAAAGGATGACCGGCATTGGAGACGATGTTGAGATCGTATTCCCAGGGCCCTTCGGCAGCCTTGATCCATTGGACGCCCACCAGGCCCGTGGTGGCGCAATTGGGCACCGGGCCGCTGGTGAAGTCGATCGGGCCCACCGCTGTTTCTGCCTTGAGCCCCGCCAGCGCTTGCGCCAGCATCGATTTGTCCTTGGGATTACCCGAACTGGCGAGCGCGGCCACAGCGGCATCGAGCAGCGAGGCATTGGCGCCCACCTGCTGGTTCCACTGCTTGCCCACGCTCACCTCGTAACCTTCGGCGATGACGCGGCTGCTCATTCCGGTGGCCGGCGAGGTGAAGGGGAAGAGCTTGTGCCAATAGGCGCCGGCATGCAGCCCATAGCCAAGCGAGCCCATCGATTCCAGTTCGGCCGGAAACAACCCAGCCTTGGCGAGCTGACAGATCTTGATCTGCTGGGCGAGCCCCTTCTGCGCCGCCTGACGCCAGAACACCGGGAAATCCGGCGGGAAGGGGAAGGTGTTGAAAATCTCGCAGCCTTCGTCGCGGAAGAGATTGATCTGGGTGGAGAAGTCGGCCGTGCCGTTTTCATAGGGGCCGGCATCGACCATGGTAAAACCGGCCTTTTCCAGTTCCGGCAGCAATAGACCCCGAATGGCATTGCCATCGGCATCGTTGGGCAAGAGCACACCCACCTTCTTGTTGGTTTCCACCTTGCTCCACTGATCGGCATAAAGAGTGGCGAAATTGCCCACCCCGAAGCAGAAGTGGTAGGTCCACTTGAACGGCGATGGCTCGCCCGGCTTGGCACCGCGGCCGAAATAGAAGGACTCCCAGGGTGCGGTTGTGCTGAGGCAGGGCACGCCGGCCGCCTCGCAGGCATCGGCCACGGGATTGACCGTTTCCGGCGTCGAAGAGGCCAGCATCAGATCCACGGCCTCGCCATTGATCAAATCCTTGGCGACCTGGCTGGCGCGCACTGGATCGGACTGGGTGTCGGCCAAGATGAGCTGAATGCCAAAACGCTTGTCGCTGACTTGAACACCATCGGCCATATGGCGGTTGAACTGTTCGACGAGGAATGCATCGCCTTCGCCGAAGACGCCCAGCGGACCGGAGCGCGGACCGACAAAACCCACGCGGACAACCTCGTCTCCCTGCGCAAAGGCCGAGCGGACGCCGGCAGGCATGGCCAGCGCAGCGGCGGCACCACCGGCAATGGCCGCTGCCGATTTGATGAAATGACGCCGCGTGACGCCGTGGCCGCTAAAGGTCTTTTGGATGCTCATGGTTCCCTCCCTGGATGTGAGCAGCACGCGAACCGGCCTCCCAACCGGTTCGCTGCAATCGAAATGTCAGGCTGTGTGGTGGCGTATGAAGGCGCCGGCCTCCTCAATGGAGGCCATGCCTTCCTCCAGCATCGGTGCGAAGAGCTGCCAGGAATGGCACATGCCGTCCCAGACCTTGAGTTCGGCATTGCCGCCCGAAGAATTGATGCGCTCGGCCAGCGTAACGCTGTCGTCGCGCAGCAATTCCCAGGAGCCCACATGCACCAGCACCGGCGGCAGGCCCGACACATCGCCGTAAAACGGCGTTACCTGAGGCGAACGCAGGTCTCCGCTGCCGACATAGACAGCGTTGAAGAGGTCCATCAGGCCACGATTGACCAAGGGGGCATCGGCCTGGCTGCGGTGGGATTCCCCCTCGCTCGCCAAGTCCAATGCTGGCGACATCAGCACGAGACTAGACGGCAGTGGCACACCGCTATCTCGCGCCCGCACTGCCGTCGCCAGCGCTAGGTTTCCGCCGGCCGAGTCGCCACTGAGGACGATGGAGGCCGGGGCATAACCGTGGTCCAGTGCCCAGAGATAGGCCGCATAGGCATCCTCGTGAGCCGTGGGCGCCGGGTGTTCGGGCGCGAGCCGGTAATCGACGCTGAGCACTGTTGCGCCGCCGGTTCTGGCCAGATGCGTGGCAATGGTGCGGTGCGAGCGGGGTGAGCCGAAGAGAAAGCCTCCGCCGTGATAGTAGATCACCAGCCGGTTTTTGTCGCTGCCTGGCAAGCGGATCAGGTCCGCCGGGCATGGCCCCACGGAAATGGTTTCAATCATTGCGCCGTCGGCGATTGGCGTCTGGGCGTTGATGGCCTCGAACCATTCCCGCATTTGCGGCGGACCGGCATTGGGTGGCGGCGGATTTTCGGCGCTGACTTTCAGGATGAAATCGAGCTGTTCCCTGGACATGATCCGCTTCCTCAAATGTAGGTGGATGCGAGCCCGCCATCGACCGGCAGGTTGATCCCGTTGATCCAGCGGGCGGCATCGGACAGAAGGAATGTCACCGGTGGCGCGATTTCATCGCCGAAACCGGGTCGCTTCATGCGCGGAGCATCGTTGGCGACGCGCTCTTCGCCAAGCATGGTGACGAAGTCGCCGAGGATCGGGGTGAAGACCGGACCCGGTGCGACGCAGTTCATCCGCAGGTCGGATTTGAGGAACAGCTCCTGCGCCCGGGCGAACGTCCAGACGATCAGCGCCTCCTTGAAATACTGGTAGCAGGTTTCCTGCGGCACGGGATTGGCCGCTAGCCAAGCTTCGCCTTCGGCAAAGCTCCCGGTGGTCGCCAGCGCCTTGTGCAAGTCCAGCCGCTGCTGCCACTCGCCGCCAAGCACGGAGGCAAAATTGACAATGGACGAACCCGGCACCAGCCGCCCCACGACACCCTCCGTGAGGTGACGCAGACCGAGATAATTGACCCGCGCAACCAGATCCTTGTCGGCGGTGCCGGGAACACCGGCCGCGTTGACCAGACCGTCGAAACGATCCGGCAGCGCCGCAATCGCAGCATCGATGCTGGCAGGATCACCGAGATCGGCCTTCACGAAGCCGTCCAGCGTGATGAGCGGGTCATTGCGGTCCACGCCGATAACGCGGGCGCCAGAAAAGCGGACCAGGCGCGCCACCTCTCCACCAATGCCCGAAGAGGCGCCGGTGACGACAATGGTTTTTCCTGAAAGGTTCATGATCATTCTCTCCTGGATGGCGGTCAGAACGGATAGGCCGTGGCCTGGTCCTTGACCGAGATCCACATCCACTGGGTGAATTCCTCGATATCGGCCGGGCCGCCGATACGGCTGCCATTGCCGGACTTGCCGCGCCCGCCAAAGGGAGCGAAGGGGCCGCCATTGACCGTCTGGTCGTTGATGTGGAGCTGGCCGACATTGAGCTGTTCGCCCAAAGCCAGGGCGCGGCCGGAGGCGGCCGAGATCACGCCGGCAGCCAGGCCGTAATCCGACATATTGGCGATTTCGATGGCTTCCTCGTCCGAACCGAAGCGGACGATGCAGGCGACCGGCCCGAAGATTTCCTCTTCAAAGGCGCGCATGCCGGGCCTGACCCCATCAAGCACAGTGGCGGCGTAAAAGCGCCCGTCATGCGTGCCGCCCGCCAGGAGCTTGGCACCCTTGGCAACGGCGTCGTCGACAATGGCCTGGATGGTGGCGACCTGCCCGTCCGAAATGATCGGCCCCAAGGCGACACGGCCCGATGAAGGATCGCCTGCCGGCAGATGGGCAGCTTTGGCAACAAGCTTTTCGGTTAGCGCTTCGGCGACGGTTTCCTGGGCCAGGATCAGCCCAGTGGCCATGCAGATCTGCCCCTGATGCAGGAAGGCGCCCCAGGCCGCGTTGGAGGCGGCCACGTCGAGGTCCGCATCGTCGAGCACGATCAATGCATTCTTGCCGCCCAGTTCAAGCTGCACCTTCTTGAGGTGTTTGCCGCAAAGTTCGCCCACTTTCGAGCCGCCACGCGCTGAGCCGGTGAACGACACCATGGCGATGTTGGGATCGGTGCAGATGGCCTCGCCGGCATCGGCGCCACCCGGCACGATCTGCAGCACGCCCTTGGGTAAGCCCGCTTCCTCGAAAATGCGGGCAATAATGATACCGCCGCTGATGGCCGTGCGCGGATCGGGCTTGTGAACCACGGCATTGCCGAGCGCCAGTGCTGCGGCAATGGCGCGGACCGAGAGCACGAGCGGAAAGTTGAAGGGCGAGATCACCCCAACGACGCCATGCGGGACGCGCTTGGCATAATTGGTGCGATCGTCGAAACCGGAGAGAACCAGACCCGTCGGCTGGGTTGCGAGATTAGCGGCATGACGGATGAACAGCGCGCCATGCTCGATTTCGATGCTCGCCTTGGGCTGGATCGAGCCGCTCTCTCGCATGATCCAGCCGATCAGTTCCTCGCCATTGGCCACCAGCAGGTCGGCGGCCTTGTTGAGAATGGCAGCTCGCTCGGTGGGCAGGGTTTTCGCCCAGGCGCGCTGGGCCTGTTTGGCCTCGGCAGCGGCGCGGGCGATATCGGCAGGTCCGCCAAGGCCAACACTGGCCAATAGCGCATCGGTGGCCGGGTCGCGCACTTCAATGGCGCCAGCGCCGGTCGTCTGCCAGTCGCTGAACAGCGCCTTGCCGCTCCACCGTTCGACGGCGATGAAATTGGGGCTTTGAATGTTCACGTCGTGCTCCTCCTTGTGCCGGCAAGCGGCTTGCTTCTGAACCCGGCCCAAGGCCGGATGCCGCGAAGGAGGAGCGGGGCGTGGTGATAATCTCGCCTTTCAGGCAAGCCGATAGCGTTGACGAACAAGCGGTTTTTCCGCCTGCCGCCTTGGCTTGTCACAGACCGTATCGGTCGATGTCCTCCCACGCCCGTTTCCTCAAACGGGCTTGCCGACCAGACTGCAAAGCCCGTGCCAAACGCCCTCCAGACAAGGTCGGGACCAGACAAACTTGTTTGATCTCAGGACTTTGGCACGGCCGGCAGCGAGGCAATGAACAGATCAAATCCGCAAAACCAGCGTAGGGCCTTCTCGGATTTCATGAAACGTGCTGGCCATTATTCATGAAATAGTGAATCCTTGCCACGAGGGGAGACGTGAAATGAAAACGCCAGACCGCTTGATTTCGCTGGCCGAAGCATCGCGCCAGGCCGATGGCATCCTGACACGTGGCAAAAGCAGCGAGCTCGAAACCGGCGCGGCCCCCACTTTCGAGGATCTCACCGAGGTCCTGCACTTCGCCCTGGGCGACGGGCGCATCTGGCTCAACGATCAACGGGTGGTGCTGATGCAGTCCTCCGTGCTGGGACGGATGCGCGAGGAGATCATCGACGCCTTTGGGACTGACACGGCGCGCGCCATGTTCATGCGCATCGGCTATATGCAAGGCGTACGCGATGCCGAACTGATCCAGAAGCGCTGGCCCAATGAAGACCTGACCCACGCGCTCGCTGCAGGCCCGCGCGTCCATACGCTCGAAGGCTTCGTCAAGGTGACGACGAAGCATTTCGAGTTCGACGGCAATAAGGGCACCTATTTCGGTGAATTCCTGTGGGACGATTCGTCCGAGGCCGCCGAGCACCTGGCCAGCTATGGCATATCCACCCAGCCGGTCTGCTGGCTGCAGACCGGCTATCCATCGGGTTATACCAGCAAGCTTTTTGGCAAGCCGGTGATCTTTCGCGAAGTCGAATGCGTCGGCATGGGCGCCAAGCATTGCACGGTCGTCGGGCAAAATGCCGAGGCCTGGGAAAAGGACGCGCCGGAGCGGGAATATTTCGGCCTGACCTGGAAGAACCGCAGGACCTATGCTGCGTTCCAGCAGGCGCCGGAGACTTCCGAAACTGCGCAGGTCACCCCCGATGATGGCGAGGTGGCCGTCGGCGTTTCGGCCAGCTTTGTGCGCACAAGGCACCTGCTGCAAAAAGTTGCGGCCACCGACGCAACGGTTCTGTTCATCGGCGAGTCCGGCGTCGGCAAGGAATTGTTTTCGCGCCAATTGCACGAAATGAGCAGCCGCGCCGATGGCCCCTTCGTCGCCATCAACTGCGCCGCCATTCCCGACAATCTGGTGGAATCGGAATTGTTCGGCGTCGACAAGGGCGCTTTTACCGGCGCCACCAGCTCCCGCGCGGGCTATTTCGAAAGGGCCGGCGGCGGCACGCTGTTTCTCGATGAGGTCGCCTCTCTCGCCTATTCGGCCCAGGGCAAACTATTGCGAGCCTTGCAGGAACGCGAGATCGAGCGCGTCGGCGGCGTCCGGACCATCCCCGTCAATGTGCGCGTCGTGGCCGCGTCCAATGTCGATCTGGCCCAGGAAGTGGCGGCGGGACGCTTCCGCCAGGACCTCTATTTCCGCCTCTGCGTCTTCCCCGTGGCGATCCCCCCGCTGCGTGAGCGGCGCGACGACATCCCTTTGCTGATGGCGCATTTCCTCAAGCTCTATTCGGACCGCCATGGCCGAAAAATCCACGGCTTTACCCGTCGGGCCACCGAAGCGCTGCTCAAATATGATTATCCGGGCAATATTCGCGAGCTGCAGAACCTGATCGAGCGCGGCACCGTCTATGCCGACAATGACGGGCATATCGACGTGATGCATCTGTTCAGCGGCTCCGAACCATTACCGCCCTTTTCGGTGCGCCTGTCGCAGGATGGACGACTGGATCAGCAGCCATTTGCCGAACACGCCGCCGGCCGCCTGCCGGACGCCGCCATATCCTTTGAGGATATAGAGCGCGCCGCCTATCTTGCCGCGCTCGAACGCAACCACGGCAATGTCTCGGCGGCCGCGCGGGAACTCAAGCTGACACGCGCCAGTCTCGACTATCGCCTGACCAAGCTCGGCATTAGGGCAAAAATGCCCTGACCGGCGCCGCCTAAGTGCGGCCTCGCACCGACGCCGCCAGGGCCTGGCTGCTTGACGTCATTCACGCACCGTTGCAGGCCCGCCACAGCGCCGGCTCACGAATCTGCGAGCAATTGCTCCTGTTAAGGTTTGCAGAGTATTGAAATTACAGCTGCGGGCCCGGGCAGATCGGATTCGATTTGTTCCTGGCCGGTCGTGACGCCGTCAGGAGCAATAATGCAAAAGGTTCTGGTCAGTCTGGTCGCCCTTCTCACCGTCACTGCGACGGTACCGGTGACGTTTGCCCAACAGGTCGCAAGCCTGGAGGCCAGCCCGGTCGTGATCGCCCCGCCACAGAGCGATCTGGCCCGCACCATCAAGACCGGCCTCTCCGCCGCCTATTATGGCGCACGTCCCGACACCCGCGCCCATGACGAGGCCCAGCGCCTCTATTTCCTCTATGGCGAGCGGCATTTCGAACCCATCTGGCTTTCCCAGGACAGCAAGGGCGTCGTCGTCTTTTCTCCCGCAGCAGACAAGATCATCGACCTGTTCGAGAACGCCGCCAGCGAGGGCCTCGACCCTGCCGACTATCTGACGCCCTCGATTTCGCCCGATAAGCTCAAGGGCGACAGCATTGCCCTGGCGACACTGGAAACGGCCTTCTCCGCCGCAGCCATGCGCTACGCCAACCACATTCATAATGGCCGTATAGATCCGCAATCGATCAGCCCCCTGCTCGATATCAAGCCCAAGCCGATCAACGAGGCCGCCCTGCTGGTGCGCCTGGCCGACAGCAAGAATCCGGCCGCGATCCTGAACGAACTCGAGCCCAGGCACCCTGAATTTCTCGCTCTCAAAGCGGCCCTGGCCGATTTCGAGCAGTCCACCGCCGTCCGGCCGACGCCGATCAGCGAGGGGCCGGTACTGCGGCCGGGCAATTCCGACGGACGCCTGCCCGCCATTCGCGACCGGCTCAAGCTTGCTGCCTCAACCTCCAATCTCTACGATGCACTGACCGTCGACGCTATCCGCACCTTCCAGGAAGGCCAGGGGCTTGAAGTCGATGGCATTATTGGCCCGGCGACGATTGCCGCGCTCAATGGCGGTGCCGCCACGCGGCGCGAAGACATCATTGCCAATATGGAACGCTGGCGCTGGATGCCGTCCGATCTGGGCGATTTCACCGTGTTTGTGAATATTCCCGAATTCCGTCTCTCCATCCTGCGCTATGGCCAGGAAGAATACACGACCCGCGTCGTGGTCGGGACCACCAAGAACCAGACGCCGATCTTCTCGGACAATATTCGCCATCTGGTGGTGAACCCCTATTGGAACGTCCCAGCCTCGATCATCCGCGGCGAAATCGCGCCGGCCGTGCTGCGCAATCCAGGCTATACCGACAGCCACAATATGGACCTGCTCTATAATGGCAGCCCGGTCAGCCCCTGGCAGGTCGACTGGAGCCAGGTCTCGTCCTCCAATTTCCCGTTCCGTGTCCGCCAGCGCCCCGGTGCCGGCAACGCCCTGGGGCAGATCAAATTCCTCTTCCCCAACAAGCACGACGTCTATTTGCACGACACCCCGTCCAAATCGCTCTTCGCGCGCACCTATCGCGCTTTCAGCCATGGCTGTGTGCGCGTGCAGAATCCCATGGAATTTGCCGATGCGCTGATGGCCAATGAGCCCAATATTTCGCGCGCCTCGCTTGAAGCCATGTTTGGGTCCTCCGAACGCTGGGTAAACCCGGAACGCCAGATTCCCGTGCATCTGGCCTATTTCACCCTGCGCGTGGACGAAGACGGCACGATCCGCGCCTTTGGCGATGTCTATGGCCATAATGAAAAGCTGATTGCCGCCATGGGGCTCGATACCGCCCCGCCGCCGGCCATCGTGGCAGAAGCCGAGACCGTGCCCGACGAACTATCGCCATAGCCCTCAAGTCCAAAGGCCCTGCCGCCTCCCCTTCTGGGAGAGGCCGGCAGAGCTCGGGCCAACGCTCCTGCGGCGCTAGTTTGGGTGAGCTTAATCCCCCTATGATGCCCGCCCATTGGCCTCGCCTCCCTTCCAGCCAGAAAACGATGCAAAGACCGAGCTGCGTCCCCGGCGGCCATCCGTTAATATCGAGGTAACAATTTCGCCTTGGTTGTGCCCGCTTTTGCTCGTAATAACAGGATCGTGAGGGGCTCTTTGGTCAGTTCACATCTGGTTAGCGTTAATCAAATCGTGCGATTTGGACGCTAATGTCCCACCATTATCTGACGAGTAAGCCGGGCAGAGTTTGGCGTGACGGTCTTGGGGTTGATCAATTGGCGGGGTGTCGCACGCGGTCTTGTCGCTGCGGCCATGAGCATTTCCGCGCTGCTGCCGGCCGCACCGGTTCAGGCCGCGACCGAACGCGCGCTCTATCTCTACTATACCCACACCAAGGAAACCGCGCGCATCGTCTTCAAGCGCAATGGGCAATATGTCCAGTCGGGCCTTAATGAGCTGAACCAGTTTCTGCGCGACTGGCGGCGCAACGAGCCGACCAAGATGGACCCGCGCCTTTTCGACCTGGTCTGGGAGGTCTACCAGGAAGTGGGGGGCAGCCAGCCCATCAATATCGTCTCGGCCTATCGTTCGCCCGCCACCAATGCCATGCTGGCGGCCAAGTCCTCCGGCGTTGCCGACAATTCCCAGCATATGCGCGGCAATGCCATGGACTTCTTCATTCCCGGCATCCCGCTGGCCAAGCTGCGCGCCGTAGCCATGAAGAAGCAGGTCGGCGGCGTGGGCTATTATCCCACCTCCGGCAGTCCTTTCGTGCATCTGGATACCGGCTCGGTCCGCGCCTGGCCACGCATGACGCGCGCCCAGCTCAAGGAAATCTTCCCTGACGGCAAGACCATGCATGTGCCCACCGATGGCAAGCCCCTGTCCCAGCAGGGTTACCAGGTCGCCCTGGCCGAGTGGAAGCGCTGCCACGCCTATCCCTGCAATGGCTCGACCTCTGGCACCCAGGTCGCCAGCAATTCGGGCGGCAGCGGCCGCACATTGATGGACGTGTTGTTCGGCGGCAAGGATGACGGCGCGCCGGCCGCACGGGTGCAAACCGCCGCGCTCGCCCCGCAGCGATCCACCGCCGTCTCCCCCGTCATGCCAGAACCGCGTCCCACCGATCTGGGCGATAGCCAATTGCAGGTCGCCTCCGTGACCGATACCACAATGCCTTTCTCCACCAATGGCAGCGCCCCACTGACCCTGGAAGAACTGGGCCTGGACGAACGCGTGGCGGTGACCATGCCCGTTTCCATGCCGGCCGATCTGCGGGAAAACGCCGCGGTCACCGCCTTGGCCGCGCTGACGGCACCCACCATGCCCACGCCCCGGGTCATCATGACCGACCCGCCTGCCGAAATTCTGACGGCCTATGCCCCGGCCAGCCCGCGGGCGGACTCGGACGCGCAGCGCGCCCTTGAAATGATCATTGAAGGAACGGCCGCAGCCAATCCGCCATCGCCTGCCACCCGCCTGCCCATTCTGCCGCCACTCCGGCCCGCTGCCGGCATTCAGACAGCATCGTTGGGTGGCAATGTCGCCGGCCTGTTCGACGGCACCTTCAGCGCCACCGACGCTACCGAGCCCACCCCGCTTGCGCAGGCGCTGGCCCGGCATGTTGCGAGTCGCCCCGCCCCCGACGCCATGCGCCGGCCCGATCTGGTCGCACCTGATCTCGAGCATGTCGCCGATATCTTCATCGATCCGGCAGCCATGACATCGACCCGCTATGCCGTAATCTTCGACCGTGACGAAGCCGACTTCGACCCGACCCCGGAAATGGGACGTCACGTGCTGGTCAAGGGCGTGGCGGACACCGAACCGGTTCCTGACCATTCGCGTTTCACGCGCACCGCGCCGCTGGCTTTGGCCAGCAACTAACGCGCCCGCCAAAGCGTTTGCCCCGCAAAAGCCTGAATGTGGCCCGACAAGCGCGGAGGCCCTTCGTCGCATGCAGGCGGCCGCCATTGCCAAGGCCCCACATGGCGCCTAAACAGAGATAAACCAGATGATTGACGGGGATACGCTTGGCCAACAAGCCTGACACGCCACTGCTCGACATGATCCGGACACCGGCCGATCTGCGCGCTATGCCGCGTCAGGATTTGCGGCAGCTGACCGATGAACTGCGCGCAGAAATGATCGACGCCGTTTCAGTAACCGGCGGCCATCTGGGCGCCGGCCTGGGCGTGGTCGAATTGACAGTGGCCCTCCATGCCGTGTTCGACACCCCGCACGACCGCATCATCTGGGATGTCGGGCACCAGGCCTATCCCCACAAGATCCTGACCGGCCGTCGCGACCGCATGCGCACGCTGCGGCAAAAGGGCGGGCTGAGCGGCTTCACCCGCCGCGCCGAAAGCGAATATGACCCCTTCGGCGCCGGCCACTCCTCGACCTCGATTTCGGCCGGGCTCGGCATGGCCGAGGCCAGCAAACATCTCGACAAGCCACGCAATGTTATTGCTGTCATCGGCGATGGGGCCATGTCGGCAGGCATGGCCTATGAGGCCATGAACAATGCCGGCGCCATGGATGCGCGCCTCATTGTCATTCTCAATGACAATGACATGTCGATCGCCCCGCCCACGGGGGCCCTGCGCACCTATCTGGCCCGCCTGGTGTCCGGCCCCGTCTATCGCGGCACCCGCGAGGCGGCCAAGGCCGTTGTCTCCAAGCTCCCGCCATTCCTGCACGAGCCGGCCCGCAAGACCGAGGAATTCGCCCGCTCCTTCTTCACCGGCGGCACCTTGTTCGAAGAGCTCGGTTTTTACTATGTCGGCCCCATCGATGGTCACAATCTCGATGACCTGCTGGCCATTCTCGACAACGTCAAGGATTTCGGCAAAGGCCCTATTCTGATCCATGCCGTGACCAAAAAGGGCAAGGGCTACGCGCCGGCCGAGAATTCGGCCGACAAATATCACGGCGTTTCCAAATTCAACGTCATTACCGGGGCCCAGGCCAAGGCCCCCTCCAATGCACCCTCCTATACTTCGGTCTTTGCCTCCACCCTGATCCAGGAGGCCGAGGCTGATCCGCGCATTGTCGCGGTGACCGCAGCCATGCCCTCAGGCACCGGGCTCGACAAATTCGCCGAGCTGTTCCCCAGCCGCATCTACGATGTCGGCATTGCCGAGCAGCACGCCGTCACCTTCGCAGCCGGCATGGCAACCGAAGGGATGAAGCCCTTTTGCGCCATCTATTCGACCTTCCTGCAGCGCGCCTATGACCAGGTCATCCATGACGTGGCCATTCAGGGCCTGCCGGTGCGCTTCGCTATCGACCGGGCCGGCTATGTCGGCGCCGATGGCCCCACCCATGCCGGCAATTACGACAATGCCTATCTCGGTGCCATTCCCGGCATAGTGCAGATGGCTGCAGCCGATGAAGCCGAACTGCGCCATATGGTGGCGACCGCCGCCGCCTATGAAAAGGGCCCGATCAGCTTCCGCTATCCGCGCGGCGATGGCCTGGGTGTCGACATGCCCCAGCGCGGCGAAATCCTGCCCATCGGCAAGGGCCGGATCATCCGGCAAGGCGCCACGATTGCCCTGCTCTCCTATGGCACCCGCATGGGCGAAGTGCTGGCCGCCGCCGATAAATTGGCGGCGCTTGGCCTCAATCCCACCATTGCCGATGCCCGCTTCATGAAACCGCTCGACGAGGAACTGATCGCCTCGCTGGCCGGTGCGCACGACGTTCTGGTCACGACCGAAGAAGGCGGCCTCGGCGGCTTCGGCAGCCATGTCGCGACCTTCCTTGCCAGCAATGGCCTGCTCGACGGCAAACTGCGCTTCCGCCCGTTGATGATCCCCGACACCTTTGTCGAACACGCCACGCAAGCCGACATGTATGCCGCTGCCGGTCTCGATCGCGCCGGCATCGTCGCCGCCGCCCTCACCGCGCTCGGCTATGACCAAGCCGCCATGCAGGCGGCTTTGGCAAAGGTCTGACCCGACACCCCTCCCGGTCCAGGCCAGGGAGGGGGAAGCCGCCCCTATTCAGGCATAATTCGTCGGCAATCCCTGCGTCGTCTTGACCGTCTCCATCGAAATATAGGCCGACATGTCAAACAGCTCGATACGGCTGACGAGCTGCTTATAGACAACGTCGTAGTGCTCGACATTGGGCAGCACGACCTTCAGGATATAGTCGAAATTGCCGGTCAACCGGTGCACTTCGACGATTTCGGGAATGGCCCCGACGGCCATATGGAACTTCTCCAGCCAGTCCGCCGCATGGCTACCCGTGCGTACAATGACGAAGACCGTCGTCGGCAGGCCCAATTTGTGCCGGTCCAGCTCCGCCCTCGTCCGCGTGATGAAACCATCCTCTTTGAGGCGCGCGATCCGCCGCGAACAGGCCGAAGCAGATAGTGAGACCAGCTCGGCAATCTCATTGACCGGCCTGTCCGCATCGGCCTGCAGCAAGCTCAATATCCTGCGATCACGCTCATCCAACATGGCCAATACCTCCGGCAGCGCAGAATTCTAGCGCATCCTTTTAATTTTGCGCAATTCAGACGCGCGCTTCAGTCAGAAACACACGAACTCGGCGCTCCCTGTGCGCTCGATCTGTCGCACACTCTGCTCGATCTGGAGGGACACAGGACATGAAGACCATCGGCCTGATCGGCGGGATGAGCTGGGAATCGACCGCCGTCTATTATCGCCACCTCAACCAGGAGGTGCGGCGTTTGCGCGGAGGCCTTGCATCGGCCGAGATCGCCATGCGCTCGCTCGATTTCAGCGAAGTTGTCGCCCTGCAAAAGGCCGGACGCTGGGACCTGGCCGGCGCGCTGCTGGGTAAGGCGGGCGCGGGCCTGGCCATGGCAGGCGCCGATTGCATCCTCATCTGCACCAATACCATGCATCTGGTCGCCGAACCGGTCGCGACCATGGCGAGCGTGCCGCTGATCGACATCATCACCGAGACGGCCAGGGCTTTGCGCGCCGATGGTCGCACCCGCCCCCTGCTGCTGGCCACGCGCTATACGATGGAGCATGGTTTTTATACTGACCGCATGAAGGCTCTGGGCCTGGACGTCATCGTGCCCGATCAGGCTGGACGGCAGGTGGTACACGACGTCATCTTCAACGAGCTTTGCCAGGGCCAGGTGCGCGGCGAGGCTAGGGTCGCCTATTGCGACATCATCGCCCGCGCCAAGGCGCAGGGCGCAGATTCGGTCATTCTCGGCTGCACCGAAATCGGTCTACTGCTCGAAGCCGATGCGCTTGCCCTGCCTGGCTATGACTCGACCACCATTCATGCCGACGCCGCCATCCGCTTTGCCTTGGGAGACAGCGCCGCTCAGGCCGCCTGATCTTGATCGGCTTTTCGCCCGCCGACCTAAGGATTTATTGAGGAATTTGCCGCCTTGCTGGATGCGAAGCATCAGGTTCTATCATGACCATTTCCAGCATTTCCATCGCCGCCACCGGCATGCACCGTGCCAGCGCTCAGCTTGAGCAAAGCGCCAGCCGCATTGCCCGCATCAGCGTGGAGGGCAATGACGTGGATGTAGCCACCGAAATGGTCAATGTCATCCAGGCTCGGAATGACTTTAAGGCTTCCGCCAAAGTGGCAGGCGTGGCCAGCGACATGTCGCAGGCCCTGCTCGATATCCTGGTCTAGAAAAGCGGCCGCGCCTTAGCGCTCGGGCGGTGCTTCGACCATGCCCAGAGCAGACATGTAAAGCTCGAGCAGCGCTTCCTGCTCCATGCGCTCATTGGCGTCCTGCTTGCGGATGGTGACGATCTTGCGAAGAATCTTGGTATCAAAGCCATTGCCCTTGGCCTCGGCATAGATTTCCTTAATATCGGCGGCAATGGCGGCCTTTTCTTCTTCCATGCGCTCGATGCGCTCAATGAAGGCACGCAACTGATCCTGTGCGACGCTATCCTCAACAGCCATGGTGAACCTCTTTTGGCGGCCGTCTCACCCATCAGTGATGCCGGCATGAAACGAAACGGGAATTGTCTGGCCCCATCAACCCTAAGCCCCAGCCCGGTTCAACCCTTTTATCGGGCAATCCACACCCTCCGGCACCCGGGTGGAAAACCAAGCCGAACCTGACATTCGCCGCTTTTCTAGCCATCGCATCCGTCATGCCCGCAATTCCGTCAAATCGTGGCTTTAGCCATTGACCTCTCCCCCTCCATACGATCAAAGAAGGGCACGTTTTCCGGTGATTTCCAGCGCAATGGTGAACCCCATCCGTCTTGGCTCGACCCTGCTGCTCGCCGCCTTTGGCGGCCTTCTGGCCATGGCCACGCCGGCACGGGCCGAACTGCGCGTCTGCAACGAGACCGCCAATCTGGTCTCGGTGGCCCTGGGCTACCGCGCCGAACGCGGCTGGATGAGCGAAGGCTGGTGGCAGGCCCCTCCGGGTGATTGCCGCACCCTTTATCAGGGCGACCTGCAGCGCCGCTTCTACTATCTCTACGCGGTGGACGATATCGGCGGCGGCGCCTGGGACGGTCAGGTCTTCATGTGCACCCGTGACGAAACCTTCACAATATTCGGGGTTGAGGATTGCCTCGCCCGGGGCTATGAGCGCACCGGGTTCTTTGAAATCGATACACAGAACCGAACCGACTGGACGCTGCAGCTCACCGAAAGTGCGGGCGCACCGAGCATTGTTGGACCGGATCTGGGCGAAAATCTCGAAGATCCGGCCTTTCTGGTCGACCCTGACGAGCCCCTAACGCCAGACAGTATGGACACGCAATGAGACGGATCAGACGCGCAAAGATCCTAGCCACCCTCGGGCCTGCCAGCCACGAGGAGACAATGATTGAGGAACTGGCCAAGGCCGGTGCTGACGTCTTCCGCATCAATATGAGCCACGCCAGCCACGATCTGCTGCACCAGACGGTCAGGCGCATCCGCGCGGTAGAGGCGCGTCTGGGGCATCCCATTGGCATTCTCGCCGACCTGCAGGGCCCCAAGCTGCGCGTCTGGAAATTTGCCGAGGGCGCGGTCAATCTCGTCGCCGGCCAGAAATTCACGCTCGACAGCGAGCAGAATGACCAGGGCAATGCCGAGCGGGTCTACCTGCCGCATCCCGAAATCATCGAAAGCGTCTCGGTCGGAGACCGTCTGCTGCTCGACGATGGCAAGTTGCAATTGAAGGCCACCAAGGTCGGCAATGGCGCGATCGAGACCGAAGTCATTTATGGCGGCAAGCTCAGCGACAAAAAGGGTGTGTCCCTGCCCGATACGCTGCTACCCACCGGCGCCCTGACCGAGAAGGACCATGCCGACCTGCTTGAGGCCCTCAAGGCCGAGGTCGACTGGATCGCCCTGAGCTTCGTGCAGCGCCCTGAAGACATCATCGATGTCCGCAAGATCGTCCAGGGCCGCGCTGGCGTCATGGCCAAGATCGAAAAGCCTCAGGCCATCGAAAGGCTCGAGGAGATCGTCAAGCTCTCCGACGCCATCATGGTAGCGCGTGGCGATCTGGGCGTGGAATTGCCGCTCGAACAGGTCCCGGGCCTGCAAAAGCGCATGATCCGCATGTGCCGCCGCTTCGGCAAGCCGGTGGTGGTGGCCACCCAGATGCTCGAAAGCATGATCACGGCACCCGTGCCTACGCGCGCCGAGGTTTCCGACGTCTCCATCGCCGTGTTCGAAGGCGCCGACGCGGTCATGCTCTCGGCCGAAAGCGCCTCGGGCCAATATCCGGTCGAGGCCGTCAGCACCATGGCCAAGGTGGCCGTGGCGGTGGAAAGCGACAGCAATTATCGCAACATTATCCGCGCCGCACAGACCGAGCCGGAAGCCACGGCGGCCGATGCCATCTCGGCGGCGACCCGCCAGGTGGCCGAAACCCTCGATCTGGCGGCCATCGTCACCTATACGGCCTCTGGTTCGACCGGCATTCGCGCCGCCCGCGAGCGGCCGAGCAAACCCATCATTGCCCTTTCGCCCAATCTCAGGACCATTCGCCGCCTTTCGGTGGTCTGGGGCATTCATTGCGTACAGACCGAGGACGCGGTGAACCTGGAAGACATGGTCGATCGCGCCTGTGTCATCGCCTATCAAGAAGGCTTTGCCCGCCCCGGCGACCGCATTGCCATCACTGCCGGCGTACCGCTGGGCACACCCGGCGCCACCAATATGCTGCGCATCGCCTTCGTGCGCCAGGATGGTGCCGGCTCGAGCTAAGTGTGACCCACTTGCACCATTGCCGAAGGCCCCGAGCAAATCGGGGCCTTCTTTTTTTGCCGCCGCTTGCAGCCTTGGCTGACAAGGATCAGGATCGGGCCCAGGCAAACAGGGGATGAGCGTCATGCACGCAAATGAGGCAGAGGCTGCAGTTCGGTCGGTTAATGCGATGGGACGCCGGGCCTTCCTTTTGGGTTCGGCTGCCAGTATGGGCACTTTGGCCCTGGCCGGCTGCACGACCATCAAGGCCCTGACCATGGCTGAGGCAGAACAGGTTTACGGCCCCCTGCCCGAAGAGCGCTTCCCCATCGAAGCGGTCAACCTCAACAAGGTCGATCCGAAATATTGGCGGCGGACGGTGCGCTATGACAGCGCCGAGGCCCCCGGCACCATCATTGTCGATCCGCGCAATCACTACGTCTATCGTATCGAGGGTGACAATGTCGCCACGCGCTATGGCGTCAGCGTCGGCCGTGCCGGCTTCCTCTGGAATGGCGAGGCCTATATTGGCCGCAAGGCCGAATGGCCGGTCTGGACCCCGCCCAGGGAAATGATCGAGCGGCAACCCGAAGTCGCCAAATATGCCGGCGGCATGGCGCCCGGTCTCGACAATCCCTTGGGTGCCCGCACGCTCTATCTTTATCAGGACGGGCGCTACACGCTCTATACGCTCTACAGCACCCGCCAGGCTGAAACGATCGGCAAGGGCATTTCAAGCGGCTGCATCGGCCTGCTCACCCAGGACATGATGGACCTTTATGCCCGCACACCGGTCAATACCAAGGTGATCGTGCTCAAGGCCTGATGGAGTAAACGAGGGCCCGCGCCACGACTCCCCGGTGGCCGCATCGACATGCCGCCGGCCCACAGTTCCGCTGTTCGCGCTCACTGAAATTTTGCGTCCGTCACCTCGGCCTGGAAGAACGGCAGGTAGTCTTCAGTCCCATAATGGTTGCCCATCTTGACCCGGCTCGGAATTGTGAAGCCGGCAAAGCGTGCCTCGGCTTCCACCGTCCCGCCAAATGGCTGAAGCCGGAAGCTCTTTTGAGCATTCTCGTTGCTCCAGCGCATGGAAAATATCTCCGTAACGGCACCGTTCGGCCCAAGGGTCATGTCGATCGGCTCGATGCCCGTCGGGAATGTCACGCGAGCCGAATTCACGCCGGTTTGCGACCATTCAACCCCGTTGGACGGCAAAAGGCTGGCCGGGGCCCATATCGCCTCCATGGCCGCCCGGGTCAGCGCCGAGCGATTGAGGTCGGCCGAAGCATATTCATTGACAACCGGCACGAGCGAATTGATCCAGAAGCGCGTCCAGCCCTCGCCCTCCACCAGCGCATCGGACCCGGTGATGCGGATCAGGCCCGAACGCAAGGTGGGAATCCACACAAACTCTGACGGCGGCGCCAAAATCTGCCGGGCCGTCATCGCATAAGTCTGGTGGTCCTGTGGGCTTCCCAAAAGGAACTGGCCCTGCATCTGCAGCTGCACTGTGGTGTGCAGGGGCGTTCCGATCTCTATCGCATGGCTGAAGTAGCGCTGTGCTACCTCCGGCAGGTCCGCCACCATTGATGGATCATAGGCGTCAGGTTCGGTCTGGGCATGCGAGCCGATGGCTACAAAGGCCTGCTCGGCCGCCGAACTGGCCTGCCGATAGGACCAATATGCTGCCGCGACCACAGCAACGGCAAGCAAAGCCAGAGCGAGCAGAACAAGCTTCCACATGAAGCAATCTCACCACGGGGCGATTGCGCACTCAACAAGCTTTTACTCAAGATACGACTTGAGAATACCAAGGTCGCTGCGCAGCCATTCCACTTCTGACTGAAACTCCACATCGCTTTCGCCCGCCCGCTGCATGACGGTCACGCACAGTTCGGCCCCTTCGCCATTAGGAAAAAGCCGGACATAATAGCGGCGGATGGCCTTGGTCTGGCTGCGCACTTCCAGGTCGAGCACGCCATAGGCATTGTCAGGGGTAAAATGCAGGTCGACGACCTCCCCGCCAAAATCGGTTCGCCAGACATTCGGCCCAACCGGCTCGATCGGTCCCACAAGCAGCCCCTTCGTCCACCGGCTCAGATTGCGCGGCTGGGAGAGAAACCCATAGACCTCGCTATAGGGCCGGCCGATGGTGAAGCTGATCGTGCGGCTGGGATACATGGTGATCCTGGTCATCACCATCTCCCCGCAGCAAGGGCAGGATCGGGCAAAGGCAGCAATGCTCGCATGTCAGTGAGACCGCGGATCGATCCGTGGGCCCTGTATTTCAAGACATTTGAGAGCATAGCTAGTGACGCCGAAGAAGATGGCGGACCCTATTGCCTTCCGGCGGCCATAGACAAGTGCTTGATGTAACTCTCTTTCTCTTGAGTTAACGCCGCACTGGCCCGGCGATCCAACGGAGCAAATGCGCCTCTGGATTGCCGCGCATGCTCCTCCGGCCAATTCCCGAGCAACCGCCATTGCCAGTGCAAAAACCAACAAGGCCCGCACTTGCATGCGGGCCTTGTTCAAAAGTCGAAACTGGGGAAACGCTTAGCCCTGGCGGGCCTTGAAGCGCTTGTCCACCTTGTTGATGATGTAAACGCGGCCGCGACGGCGGACGAGCTTGTTCGCGCGGTGGCGAGTCATCAACGCCTTCAGCGAGTTGCGGATCTTCATCTTTCCAAATCCTCGGTCAAACAAAAGGGGCGCCAAGGCGCCCGAAAACTGGCCTCTTCATAAGGAAAGAGACCGAGGCTGTCAACGCGCAATCGCGCCAGTTTTCCCCATTCTCTTGGCGTTAACGTAAGGGTTATCCGCCAAGGCTATTCTTGAGCGCTTCTAGCAAAAGTGGCAACGGTTTTGCGGTTCAGAAGCGCGACAAAGCAAGACGTTGGACCCGACACACAAAGAACACTCCGCCATGGCCAGCGAACAGACCGCCAGCAAAGGCGTACTCATCATCGACCCACAGACCAATATGGCAGCCCTGGTGGCCGGCATGTTGCGCAGCCTGGGGCGCCGGGACATCCGTGAGGCCTGTGACGTCATGCAGGCGCAACTGCACCTGCGCCGCCACACCTTCGATCTGATCATCATCGATGACATGATCGCCAAGCCCGATGCGGTCGAAATCGTCAGGCGCCTGCGCGCCGATACGGGAAATCCCAACCGGCTGGTTCCCGTCATCATGATGGCCGCGGCGCCCGATGCCAGCCGCATTGCCGCCGCGCGCGATGCCGGCGTCACCGAATTCCTGCGCAAGCCTTTCGCTGCCAATCACCTGAAAATGCGGCTGGACAGCATTGCCGCCAATCCGCGCGCCTTTGTGGAGGCCGACGGCTATGTCGGCCCCGATCGGCGGCGTCGATCCCAGGATGTCGGGAACGCCGACAGGCGCTCCCGATAGTCACTGCAGCGCTCAGGCTGCTGCCGTAGCGGCCTCGCGCCGCAGCCGGCGGCGCTCCTCACGCCGCTTCATTTCCTCTTTCGGATCGGGCACCGGCACCGAGGCAATGAGCTTTTTGGTATAGTCGTGCTGAGGGTCCATTACGACCTGCTCGCTATCGCCGATTTCCACCACCTCGCCGAAATAAAGCACCATGATGCGCTGCGCGATATGGCGCACCACGGCAATGTCATGGGCGATGAACAATAGCGAGACGCCGAATTCCTTTTGCAGGTCCATCAGCAGATTGATGACCTGGGCCTGCACGGACACATCGAGTGCCGATACCGCCTCGTCGCAAACGATCAGCTTGGGCCTGGTGATCAGGGCCCGTGCAATGCCAATACGCTGGCACTGGCCACCCGAAAATTCGTGCGGATATTTGTTGATCATATTTGGTGTCAGGCCGACCTTCTGCATCATTTCGGCCACCCGCATCATCCGCTCGGCCTTGCCGATTTCCGGATAATGAATGCGCAGCGGCTCGGCGATGATGGCGCCGGCCGTCATGCGGGGATTGAGCGAGGCCAGCGGATCCTGAAAGATCATCTGGATATCCTTGCGCAGCCCCACCAGTTCCTTGGGGCTCATCTTGAGGATGTCCTTGCCCATCCATTTCGATTCACCGCCCGAGGCGTGAATGAGCCGGATGATGGCGCGCGACAGGGTCGACTTGCCACAGCCGCTTTCGCCCACAATGCCCAGCGTCTCGCCGGCATGCAGGTCGAACGACACATCCTTGACGGCCCTCAGCACCTTATGGCCGCCAAACAGGCCGCCGCTGGGAATGTCGAAATGCACCGAGACATTGCGCACCTCGAGAATGACCTCTTTCTCGCTCATGCTTGGTGAACTCCGGCCATGAATTCGTAGGAAACGGTGGAGAGGCGCTCCACCTTCTTGTCGAGCCGCGGCACCGCCGCGAGCAGCCCCTGCGTATAGGGATGCTCGGGATTGGCGAACAGCGCCTCGGTCTTGCGATATTCCATGACCTCGCCATTGAACATCACCAGCGTATCCTCGCAAGTGCCCGCCACGATCCCCAGATCATGGGTGATCAGGATGATCGAGGCGCCGAAATCCTCCTGCAGGTCGACCAGAAGATCGATAATCTCGGCCTGTACCGTCACATCGAGCGCCGTGGTCGGTTCGTCCGCGATCAGCAGTTCGGGCCCACAGAGCAGGGCCATGGCAATCATCACGCGCTGCCGCATGCCGCCGGAAAATTCGTGCGGATACATATGGACGCGATTTTTCGCGTCCGGAATGCGCACCGCATCGAGAAAGCGCACGCTTTCGGCCAGGGCCGCGCTGTGGCTCATGCCCTTGTGGTGCTCGAGCACCTCGGTCATTTGCCGCGAGATGCGCAGATAGGGATTGAGCGAAGTCATCGGGTCCTGAAAGATGATCCCGATCCGCTCGGCGCGGTATTGGTTGATCTTTTTGAGCGGCAGGTTGAGGATTTCCTTGCCGTCGAACATGACCGAACCGGACGCCCGACCATTCCTGGGCAAAAGGCCCAGAATGGCGAATGCGCCCTGCGTCTTGCCCGATCCGCTTTCGCCCACAATGGCCAGGGTCTTGCCCTTTTCCAGCGTATAGGAAAGGTCGCGCACCGCATGGACCACACCGTCCTGGGTATCGAAATCGACCTTGAGGTTTTTAACTTCTAGCAAAGCCATGAATTTCGCTTCCTACCGATCCTTGGGGTCCAGTGCGTCACGCAGGCCATCGCCGATATAGGTCAGGCAGAACAGCAGCGTGACCAGCACGGCGGCCGGCGCCAGCAGCAGCCAGGGCATGACCTCAGCCACCGGCGCACCGGCGGAAATGAGAGTTCCCAGCGATGTCTGCGGCTCCTGCACACCAAGGCCCAGATAAGAGAGGAAGCTCTCCGCGATGATGATTTCAGGAATGGTCAGCGTGGCATAGATCACCACGGGGCCGGTGAGATTGGGCACGATATGCCGCATGATGATGGCAAAGGGCTTGGCGCCGCTGGCGCGGGCCGCCTCGACAAATTCCCGCTCTTTCAAGGTCAATGTCTGCCCGCGCACGATACGCGCCATGGTCAGCCATTCAATGGCCCCGATACCCACGAACAGCAGCACCGGATTGCGCCCGAACATCACCACCAGGATGATGACGAACAGGATATAGGGCAGCGCATACATCACATCGACGATACGCATCATGACCGCATCCACTCGGCCGCCGAAATAGCCGGCCACCGCGCCATAGATGACCCCGATAAATACCGAGACCAGCGTGGCCACGGCCGCCACGATCAGGCTCATCTGCGTGCCCTGCAGCACGCGGGCGAGCATGTCGCGCCCATTCTGGTCGGTGCCCAGATAATGCAGAGCCTCGAAATTGGGCGGCTTGCGGATATTGCTCCAATCGACCTGGGAATAGCTCCAGGGCACGAAATAGGGGCCGATAAAAGCGACCAGAACGATCAGCACCAGCACGCCGATGGACAGCACGGCGGCCTTATTCTGCGTCAACCGGCGCAGCGCGTCCTGCGTCAGCGAGCGGCCCTTGGGCGCGTCCAGCACCGACAGTTTGTCGGCATAGCTCGACAGCACCTGATCTTTTCCCGTGATACCGGGCATCAGCGATACCTCACCTTGGGATCGAGCCAGGCATAGACGAGGTCAACGATCAGATTGAGTGCAAGAATGATGAACATGTAGAGAATGGTCGTGCCTAGGACGATGCCATAGTCGCGGTTGAGCGCGGCGGTGACAAAATACTTGCCGATGCCGGGCAGCCCGAAAACCTGCTCCACGGCCAGCGAGCCGGTCAGCAGGTAGCTCAGGCCCGGCCCGAGATAGGACACGACCGGGATCAGCGCTGGCTTGATGGCATGGCGCGCCATCACGATCCGCTCACCCAGGCCCTTGGCGCGCGCCGTGCGCACATAATTGGAGCCCAGCACTTCAATCATCGAGCCGCGCATCAGCCGGCTGATGCGCCCCGCATGCGGCCAGGCCAGCACCGTGACCGGCAGGACCAGATGCATCCAGCTGCCCGTAACCCAGCCACCGGCAGGGAACCAGCCCAGATAAACACCGAACCAGAGCTGCAACAGCGCCGCCATGAGGAAGTTCGGGATGATGACACCGACCATGACCAGCAGCACCAGCACGTAATCGGGCCACTTGTTCTGGTTGACGGCGGCGAACATGCCCGCCAATACGCCGATCGCCGTCGCGATCACGAAGGCGGTCAGCGCCAAGGTCAGCGTGAAGGGGAAGCCGATGGCGATCAGCCGGCTGACCGAGAAGCCCTCGACCACCATGGACGGGCCCAGATCGCCATGCAGCAGCCGCCAGATATAAATGAAATACTGATTGATCAGCGGCTGATCGAGATTGTAATGCGCGCGCAGATTGGCCAGCACATTGGGTGGCAGCGCGCGCTCGCCGTCAAACGGACCGCCGGGCGCCAGGCGCAGGATGAAAAAACAGACTGTAACGGCGATCAGTGCAATCGGGATGGCCGAGAGCACGCGCCGAAAAGCGTATGAGAGCATTGAGTTTTGGCCTTCGCTGTCCGGGGCGCTGCGTCCACTGCGCGCCACACCGGAGAAAAGCTCGTGGGGCCGGAAGGCCCCACGATTTGGTTCGGGATTATTCCGACTTGGTCAGCCACCGGGTGCGGTGAATGTCCTTGGCATTGTCTTCGAAGCCGGTGATGTAGGGCTTCACGACATTCTTGGACACATACCAGTAGATCGGGATCGCACCGAACTCGTCCATGGCGATCTTTTCGGCATCGGCCAGCATCTGGCCGCGGGCCACGAGGTCCTGCTCGGAGGACGCCTGGGCCAGCAGCGCGTCGAACTCTTCGTTCGAATAGCGGCCGTAATTATTGCCCCAGTTCATCGTGCCTTCCTGCTCGACACCGGTCTTGAGCAGATCCAGCGTATTGGACGGATCGTTATAGTCGAGCAGCCAGCCGGCACGGCCGACTTGGAAGTCACCAGCGCGCAGCGCATCGTAGTGGACGGCAACTTCGGAGTTGAACAGCTCGACCTTCACACCGATCGGCTCCCACATGGCGGCAATCGCCACGGCGATGCGCTGATGGTTGTCATTGGTGTTGTAGCGCAGCTGCAGATCGAGCGGATTTTCCGGGCCGTAACCGGCCTCAGTCATCAGCTCGGTGGCTTTTGCCACACGCTCTTCATAGCTCATATCAGCCCATTCGGGGTGATAGGCGTTTTCGACATAATTGCCGGTGCCTGGCGGCACCCAGCCATAGGCCGGCAATTCGCCGGTGCCCAGAATATCCGGGCCGATCACGTCGCGCAGGATCGAGATCGAGAGGGCTTCACGGACGCGCACGTCGTCGAAGGGCGCCTTTTCCTGGTTGATCACATAATAGTAAACGCCCAGGAAGGGCTCGACATGGGCTTCACCGGGAATGTTTTCTTCCATCCAGGAATACTGGTCGGCCGGGAAGTCGGTCAGGATGTCGAACTCGCCCGCGCGGTAGCGGTTGAGCGCGGCGGCCTGATCTTCGAGAACGTGGTAGTAGACCTCGTCGATCTGCACGCTATCGGCTGCGTAATAGTCCTCGTTCTTTTCCGAACGGACATAGGAACCGGGCAGCCACTCGACGATCTTATAGGGACCATTGGCGACGATGTGCTCCACTTCGGTCCAGGCATCGCCATATTCTTCCACCAGGTGCTTGGGCACCGGATAGGCGGTGTAATGGGTCAGCGCGTCCAGGAAGAACGGGGTCGCCGCCTCCAGCGTGATCTCGAGCGTCTTGTCGTCGATGGCCTTGACGCCGAGCTGGTCGAAATCGGTGATCTCGCCCGAATTGATCGCGGCGGCATTCTTGATCGGATATTGCAGATAGGCGTAGTCCGAGGCGGTCGCCGGGTCCATCAGGCGCTGGAAGGCGAACACGAAGTCGCCCGCGGTCACTGGCGTACCATCGGTCCACATCGCTTCGTCGCGCAGATGGAAGGTATAGACGGTGCCGTCTTCCGAGATTTCCCAGCTTTCGGCCTGTCCCGGGATCGGCTTGGCCTCGGCGTCTTCGGTCACCAGACCTTCGATATAGTCACCAACGACACGATTTTCCCAGTCGCCGGACACTTTGTGCGGATCGAGCGAACCGGGGTCACCGCCATTGTGCATCTGCAGCGTCACGGCCGAAGCCGCGGTGCTCATCATCAGCGCAAACGCGCCCGCGGTTGTCACCGCCTTGAGGGCTGTGGTGATCTTCATTCTCGTCCCATCTCCTTGTGGAATTCTTGACGTTTCTCTGACTGGCTGCCTTTGATGACGGGCAGCTCATTCTTCTTCGCCGCCAAGTTTTACCTGACGGTCAAGATTGGTGGACGGTATTACGCAAATCCGTCCACTGACAAGTGAAAGATTGACCTAAACGTCATCGGCAGGTTGAAAGCGAACGTCCTGCGGCCAGACTGTTCTGAGGCATGAATTTTTGCCAACTACAGGCCATATGGATTCTGATACTACGGTATGGCAGCAGGCGCCTGCGCAGCGCAAGCCGTTCCTAATTTCGCCTCACTGCCTATCAGCCGGGCGAGCCACCGCTCTGCACAAAAAAGATCACAATTGCCACGCCCAGCAACACGGCAAAGGGCAACCAGCCCGGCAATGGCCCCCGGGGCCTCTTCACCGGCGGCTCCGATTTCTTCTCGGGCCGCCGAAATTTGATCACATTGTCGCTCATTGGGCGCTTTCTACCAAAGCTGCCACGCCCATGCCACCTGCCGTACACACTGAAATCAGCGCTTTCTTGTTCACCTGACCCTCGAGCAGTTTGGCGGTCAGGCCCAGAATGCGTGCGCCCGTCGCCGCAAAGGGGTGGCCATAGGCAAGGCTCGAGCCCTTGGTGTTGATCTTGGCCGGATCGATTTCGCCCATCACTGTTTCGCGGCCCAGCACGTCCTTGCAATAGACCGGGTCTTTCCAGGCCTTGAGCGTGCACAGCACTTGCGCGGCGAAGGCCTCATGCAGCTCGAAATAGTCGATATCGGCAAAGCCGAGTCCGGCTTTTTGCAGCATTTCGGAAACCGCTATGGTCGGCGCCATCAGCAACCCCTCGCCATGGGCGAAGTCGTTGCCGGCCACCCGTCCCGTAGTGATATAGGCCAGAATGGGCAGCCCACGCGCCTTGGCCCAGTCTTCGCTGGCCAGCAGCACGGCCGCAGCGCCATCCGTCAGCGGCGTCGAATTGCCCGCTGTCAGCGTGCCATGGCCGCTGGATTTATCGAAGGCAGGCTTGAGCGTCGCCATCTTGTCCATATTGGCATCGGCTCGCACATTATTGTCCCGCACCAGCCCTGCGCATTGCACCAGGAGGTCGTCATGGAAGCCCTCGTCATAGGCCGCTGCCGCATTGCGGTGGCTGGTCACGGCCAGCGCATCCTGCTCCTGCCGGCCGATCCCCCATTCCCGGGCCATCAATTCACAATGCTGCCCCATGGAGAGGCCGGTGCGCGGTTCATTGACCGAAGGCGCCACCGGCGCCAGCTCACCAAAGGAAAAACCCTTGGTGAAAGCCTTGACCTTCTGCCCGGTCGTCTTGGCCGCATTGGCGCTGAGCAGACGATGCTGGAATTTTGACCCGAAGACGATCGGACTGTCCGAAACCGTATCCGAACCGGCGGCAATACCGCTCTCGATCTGGCCCGTGGCAATCTTGGCCGCCAATACCAAGGCCGCTTGCAGGCTCGTGCCACAGGCAATCTGCATTGTCGTGCCCGGCGTGCGAGGACTAAGGCCCGCATCGAGCAGTGCCTCGCGGGCAATATTGAAATCGCGCGAATGATTGATCACAGCCCCCGCGATCACCTCATCCACCTTCTGGCCCTTAAGGCCGAACTTGTCGGCCAGAGCCCCCAGTACTGTGCCAAGCATGGAGAGATTGGTTTCATCCGCATAGGCGGTGCCGCCACGCGCAAAGGGAATACGGGCCGAGCCGACAATGGCAACGCGCTTGAGTTCGGTCATTGATGTTCTCCTCTTACGCGCGGCCATCGGCCCTGGCTTTCATCGGCCCACCCAGGAAGGGGGCAAAGCCGGTGCCCATAATGACGCCGATATCGGCCAGTTCAGGGGAAGCGACGACGCCTTCGGCCACCACCACTTCGGTCATATCGACCAGCGGTTTGACCAGTTCCTTGCCCAATCCGGCAAGGTCTGGATGGGAAGGTGTTTCACCCTTCTGCGCCTTACCCTTTTCCCATTTGTAGAAGCCTTCGCCAGTCTTGCGGCCGAGCTTGCCCTCGGCGATCAGGCGCGCGAACTTGCTGTCCGCAGGCACTTCATGGCCCAATTCGGTGGCGACGGATTTGCCCACATCAAGCCCCACCGTATCCATCAATTCGATCGGCCCCATGGGCATGCCGAACGCCACCGCGGCGGCGTCGAGCAGTTCCTTGCTCTCGCCCTTCTCCACCCGCTCAACGGCGCCCAGCATATAGGGCATGAGCACGCGATTGACGAGGAAACCGGGGGCCGATTTGACCACCACGGGGCTTTTGCCGATGGCCTGGGCAAAGCTGGCACCCTTGCCGATTTCTTCGTCACTATTGAATGTCGAGCGGATGACTTCGACCAGCGGCAACTGCGCCACCGGATTGAAGAAATGCAGGCCGATGAGCCGCGCCGGGTCCTTGAGCGCCTCGGCGATGCGTTCCAGTTCAATCGAAGAGGTATTGGTCGCCAGGATCGCGCCCGGCTTGAGCTTGTCTTCAACGCCCTTGAAGATCGATTGCTTGACCTCGAGCTTTTCAACGACCGCCTCGATGATCACATCGGCCCGGCTCACGCCGGTACCCTTGGGATCGGCGGTCAGGCGCAGCATGGCCGCGTCGACCTCCCGCTTCTTCCGGTAGCGCTTCTGAAACAGTTTCTTGGCCCGATCGAGCGCGGGCTGAATGCGCTCCATATCGAGGTCCTGCAGCGTCACGCTCATACCGCGATAGGCACACCAGGCCGCGATATCACCGCCCATGACCCCGGCGCCGATCACATGCACGCGGGAAAATTTCGCGCCCTTGATACCCTGCTTTTTGAGGCCCTCGGAGAGGAAGAACACACGCCGCAGATTGCTGGCCGTCGGCGACCCCATCAATGGCACAAAGGCATCCACCTCGCCCCGGATCATCGCCCGCCAGTCATTGCCATGCTTTTCGAACAGGTCGATCAGCGCATAGGGCGCCGGATAGTGCTCCTTGCGCGCCTTCTTGCCGGCCTGCTTGCGCATCTGGTTGGCGACCGCCTCGCGCACCAGCGGCAGCGCCATGAGCTTTTTGGTCCAGCCCGCTTCGGTAGACTTGAGCTTGGACAGCACGGCCTTGCGACCTTCCCAGTGCAGCATGTCGCGGTGACGCACCAGCTTGTCGACGAGATTGAGACCGCGCGCCGCGCCGGCGCGCAGCATTTTGCCGGTCAGCATAATGCCCATGGCATCGACCGGCCCGGCCTGCCGGATCGAGCGGCCCGTCCCGCCAAAGCCAGGGAAAATGCCCAGATTGACCTCGGGAAAACCAATGCGGGTTTTTTCGTCGTTGACCGCGATGCGATAGTGACAGGCCAGCGCCAGCTCCAGCCCTCCACCCAGACAAAAGCCATGAATGGCGGCAATCACGGGCACAGGCAGCGACTCGATCCGCGCAAACAGCGCATGGGTCCGCCGCAAGGCCTCGGGCAGGACCGAAAAATCGCTCATCGCATCGAATTCGGACACATCCGCCCCGGCGATAAAACCGCTATCCTTGCCCGAAAGGATGACGACCCCCACCAGTTCGCCGGAATTGGCCAGGTCCTCAAAACGCGCCACCAGCGTTTCGAGCTCCATAATGGCCTCGCGGCTCAGCGTATTCACCGAGGCTTCGGGCGTGTTGATCACCAGCCAGCCGATCTTTTCAAGATCGGTGTGAAAGCTCCAATGCCTCGTATCGGTTGCCTGTGGGGCGATCATGATTGTGTCCTCGAACTCTTTCCCTCCCCTCCCCCTTGAGGGGAGGGGTCGGGGGTGGGGGTCCCTCCGTGACCCACATAACCACCCCCACCCTCATTCCCTCCCCTCAAGGGGGAGGGAGGCGCAGGCTCAGCCTGCAATGTTCACTCCGCCGCCGCTCTTGGCGCCGTTTCCTTGAGCACATCCATCTCGAAATCATCGACATGCACGGCCCGATTGGTCGCCTCGTCGGCGGCGCGCATAATGCCCGCCTCATTGTCGCTCAGCACCCCGGCCGCCACTGCATCGGCAATGGCATCCCGGTCCAGCCTGCGCTCGATAACCCCCTTGCGGGATGCCTTGATGAACTTGGCTTCGATGTCCTCGGCCTCGGTCACCTTGCGGAATGCGTCTTCCAGAACGCCTGTGACGTCATTGGGGTCCATCGAAACATAGACACCGGTGGTCAAGCGGTCGCGGAAACTGCCGGGCCGCAGCACCGCGCGCACGAAACGGTAATTGACCCTGTCCGAAGCCGGTTTGGCATGGCGACCCAGCGGGAAGCACAGGAACCGCATGGCCCAGGCAAAGACCGGATTGGGGAAATTGGCGAAGACTTCGGCGAAGGTTGCCTCGAGCGAGGCGATCCGGTCGCGCAGGATCGCTTCGACCAATTCCTTGTCCTCGGCAATCGAGCCCTCTTCTTCGAAGCGCTTGAGCGTGGCGGACATGAGGTAAAGATCGCCCAGAATATCGGCCATGCGACCCGAAAGCTTCTGCTTGCGCTTGAGCGCGCCGCCCAGCACCACCGTGGTCCAGTCGGCCACCAGGGCAAAGTCCTGGCTATAGCGGTGCAGGCGCCGATACCAGCGCGCCATCGACCCCTCATTGGGCGAAGAGGCGAAATTGCCATTGGTCAGGCCATGCAGGAAGCTCGCCACGATATTGCGCAGCATAAAGCCGGTATGACCGCCGAAAGCGGCGTCAAAGGCATTGAGACCGGCCTTGCGATCCTTGTTCTGCGCCGCCTGGATTTCCTTGAGGAGATAGGGATGGGCGCGCAGCACGCCCTGGGCAAAGGTCATCAGCGTGCGGGTGAGAATATTGGCGCCTTCCACCGTGATCGCCACCGGCATGGATTGATAGGCGCCGAACAGATAATTGCCCGGCCCGTCCTGGATGGCGCGGCCGCCCTGAATGTCGAAGGCATCGTCCATGCTGTCGCGCATGGCTTCGGTGGTCGTGTATTTGAGCAGGCCCGCAATAACGGCGGGGCGCTGGCCTTCGTCGACCATAGACGCAGTGAGGCGTCTGGTGGCCTCGAACATATAGGCGCGCTTGACCATCTCGCCGAGCGGCTCGGCCACACCTTCCATGATCCCGACTGGAATGCCGAACTGGCGCCGCACCCGCGCATAGGCCGAAGTCGCGCGCAGCGTCTGCTTGATCGAGGTGGTGCCGATCGCCGGCAGCGATATGGCGCGCCCGGTGGACAGGCATTCCATCAGCATGCGCCAACCCTGCCCGGCGTAATCGGTGCCGCCAATCAGGAAGTCCATCGGGATGAACACATCCTTGCCGCGCACCGGACCGTTCATGAAGGCCTGGCGGGCCGGATAGTGGCGGCGCCCGATATCAAGACCTGGATGGTCATGCGGGATCAGCGCCAGCGTAATGCCGATATCCTGGCCGCGGCCGAGCAGATTGTCCGGGTCCTTGAGGATGAAGGCGAGCCCCACAAGCGTCGCGATCGGCGCCAAAGTAATATAGCGCTTGTCGAAGCTGAGGGTCACGCCAAGCACTTCCTGCCCGTTATGCATGCCCTTGGTGACTACGCCGATATCGCGCATGCCGCCCGCATCCGACCCCGAATGCACCCCCGTCAGCGCAAAACAGGGCACCTCCTGGCCATTGGCCAGGCGATGGAGATATTTCTCCTTCTGCGCCGGCGTGCCGTACTTTTCCAGCAATTCGCCCGGCCCCAGAGAATTGGGCACCATGACGGTAATCGCCGCCGCGACCGAACGACTGGCGATCTTGGACACGATCATCGACTGCGCCTGTGCCGAAAAGCCCAATCCGCCATGCTCCTTGGCAATGAGCATGCCCAGAAAACCCTTGTCCTTGAGGAACTGCCAAAGCTCAGGGCTAAGGTCGGCGCGATTGTGCCTTATGTCCCAATCGTCGATCATCGAGCAGGCCGTTTCGGCCGGCCCTTCAAGAAAGGCCCGTTCTTCCTCAGTCAACGTCAAGGCACGAATATTGGTGAGCTTGTCCCAGTCCGGACGGCCGGAGAACAGCTCGGCATCCCAACCCACCGTGCCGGCGTCGAGCGCTTCCTGCTCGGTGCGGCTGACCTTGGGCAATATGGATTTGACAGCTCCATAGACGGGCCGCGTCAACACGGTCATGCGGATCGGCTTGACCGCCAGGAGCAGCAGGACCACGCCCAAACCGATCAGCACATAGGAGAACCAGCCAAGGCCGTAGACCGCACCGCCCTGGGTGAAGTCGAGGCCGGACAGAATACCGACCGCCACAAAGCCGGCGCCCCATTGCCAGAGGGGGCTTTCCCGCATGGCGAGCGCGCCGAACAAGACAAGACTGATTGCAACCAGCAGCAGGGTCATTGCCCACATCCTCCTCATACGACCTCAGAACCAGCTCCCGGTCCATGGCCGCCTTCAATCAAATGCCGGGCCACCCAAGAGGTTCGGCCCGCCCGCATGGCAGCCCACCTTAACGCGGCCATGGGGAATTGTTGAAGGCAGTTTATCTAGATTGACGCATACGTCAACTAAATGCCTTTTAGTGCCCCAAGCGTCCGCCGGGTCGAGGTCGCCCAGACGTGATCCAAATCGCTTCGGCACCGAATTGACGCTAACGTAAACAAGTGGAATAATTTCCGCTCGATGACAGCCAAGGCGCCGATAGAGCGCCGGGTCGACACAGACCCGCTGCATCCAAAAACGGGAACGCCCATTTGCCCGTTCGGCATTGGGAGGAGAAAACAATGGACACGCCAGCCACCGGCCACGAAAGCCTTCGCCCCTGGATCGCCACCTATCCCAAGGGCATTGTCTGGGACGATCACATCGATACCACGCCAGTGCACGAGCAGGTCCTGGCATCCTGTGCCAGCCATCCAAATGCCGTTGCACTCGATTTTCTGGGCTCCGCCATGACCTATGGCGAACTGGCAGAAGAGATCCTGGCCTTTGCCGGAGCGCTGCAAAGCCAGTTCGGTGTCACCAAGGGCAGTCGCGTTGCTCTCATGCTGCCCAATACGCCTTTCTACCCGATCGCCTATTATGGCGTGCTGCGGGCCGGGGGCACGGTGGTCAATTGCAATCCGCTCTATACCGTTTCCGAATTGGGGCACATCACCTCCAATGCCGGCGCCGATGTTCTGGTAACGCTCGATCTCAAGCTGATGTTCGAAAAGGCCGAGGCACTTGTGGCCGCCGGCTATGTCAAAAAGCTGATCGTGGCGCATTTCCCCGCCGCCCTGCCCCTGGTCAAGAAGGTCCTTTATCTATTGGTCAAGCGCGGGGATCTGGCCGATATCGGACGCTCGCCTCAGGCCCATACCGTCACATGGTTCCAGGCCATGCTGAACCGCCAGGACAGCCCGGCGCCGGTGGCTATCGATCGGGACGTCGACATTGCCGTCCAGCAATATACCGGCGGCACCACCGGTATTCCCAAGGGCGCCTTGCTCAGCCACGCCAATGTGGCGGCCAATGTGTCCCAATCCACCAAGTGGTTTGCCAGCCTGTTCAAGCCGGGCAACAAGGCCATCGCTATTTTGCCCTTCTTCCACATCTTCGCCATGACCACCTGCATGAACATGCCGCTGGCCGCCGGCATGACGGTCTATATGATGCCGCGCTTCGAGATGAAGGGTTTCCTGTCTTTGCTCCGGCGCTCGCGGCCCAATCTGATGCCGGCTGTGCCCACATTGATTTCGGCGCTGGCCAATAGCGAAATGGCGACGCGCGAGCTTCTGTCCAGCATCGAACTGATCGTTTCGGGCGGTGCCGCTTTGCCCAATGAATTGCGCAGCGCTTTTGCCCGCAAATCCTCGGCCCAGCTCGTGGAGGGTTACGGTCTGACCGAGGCCTCCCCGGTGGTCTGTTGCGGCCCCTTCAATGGCCTGAACAAATCCATGTCCATCGGCCTGCCCCTGCCCGGGACCGATATTCGCTTTGTCGATGTGGATTCGGGAAAAGTCGTCGGCATCGGCGAAAATGGCGAATTGCAGGTCAAGGGCGCCCAGGTCATGGTCGGCTATTTCGAGGATGAAGAGGCCACCAGCAACGCCTTCATGGATGGCTGGCTGCGCACCGGCGATGTGGGCCATATGGACGAGGACGGCTATGTCTTCCTTGTCGACCGCATCAAGGACCTCATCATCTGCTCGGGCTTCAATGTCTATCCGCGCACGATCGAGGAAGCGGTGATGGCCCATGAAGCTGTGGAAGAGGTCAATGTCATCGGCGTGCCCGATGAATATCGCGGCGAAGCACCGGTGGCCTTCGTCAAACTCAAGCATGACCACACCGTCAGCGAAGCCGAGCTCAAGACCTTCCTGACCGGAAAGCTCAACAAGATTGAAATGCCCAAACAGATCGTTTTCAAGCAGGACCTGCCCAAGACGCTGATCGGCAAGCTCTCCAAAAAGGAACTACGCGAGGAATATGCCCAGATGAAAGCCTCGAAATCGTGACCACCAGATCATCCGAAAACCAGGATCTGTTCGCCATAGCCGACCTCGCCCGCGAGTTCGGCATTTCGACCAGAGCCATCCGCTTTTATGAATCCAAGGGCCTGCTTTCCCCCGAGCGTGTCGGCGCGACCCGCGTTTTCCGCAAGCGCGACCGCGCGCGGCTCATCCTCATTCTGCGCGGCAAGCGCCTGGGCTTCACCCTGCGCGACATTTCCGACTATTTGAGCCTCTACGACGCCGACCGCACTCAACAGGTCAGCCTGCTTGCCGGCAAGGTGGACGAACGCCTGGCCCTGCTCGAGCGCCAGCGCGACGACCTCGAAACCACCATTCGCGAACTGCGCGAAATCAAGCAATTGGCCGAGGAACGGCTGCAAAAGACCGGCTAGAGCGTTTCCAGCAAAAGTGGCGACGGTTTTGCTCCTCGGGCTACGACCCGTGGATCGGAAACGCGATAAAACAAGAGCTTAGGGTAGTTTCAGCGTTTCGACGAAACGGTGAAATGATCTAGCGCTCTTTGCGCCCTTTGTGGTTATTCGTCATCAGATTGGGCTTTTTCGGTTTTACCCAGCCCTTGGGCGGCTCGCGCACCGGGGCATTGGACCCCAGCCCCATCTGTCCTGGCGGCGGCTGGCCCACAATGTCGTCCGCTTCGCCACGAAGGCGGGCAATCTCATCGCGCAATGCCGCGGCCTGCTCGAAATCGAAAGCGGCGGCTGCGGCATCCATTTGCTTTTCCAGCGCCATAAGGCGCTGATGATTGGTCCGAGACGACATAGCCAATTCCCTTTTGCCTTGCCATCAGCCAGCGACAAGGCCAGCCCAGCCTATTCGATCGGGGCGCGGAAGTCCCTCCTGCCGCCGTCAGGTGGCCGTCGTCAGACTTGCCAATTCGGTGCCCGCCTGCAAGACCGGGATGAGTTCACCCTGCCCCGGAGCCGTCATGCGCCGCACCAGCCACCCCGCCGGAACCATCCACCGACTGACCGTAGAAAGCAAAGCCCTTGCCGGCAATATGCTTGGCGACCCCACCGAGCGCATTGTCGATGTCTATGTGCCCGCGGGCCATGACGGCAAGGGCCTGCCACTGCTGGTCGATCTGGTCGGCTATACTGCGGGCGGCCCCGCTCATACGGCCTGGAAGGCCTTCACCGAAAACGTCCCCGAACGTCTCGACCGCCTGATTGGCGAGGGCAAGATGGCGCCGGTCGTCGTCGCCTTTCCCGATTGCTTCTCACGCCTGGGCGGCAATCAATATGTAAACAGCCCGGTCATGGGAAACTGGGAGGATTTCCTGATCGAGGAGATGCTGCCAGCCGTCGAGACAAAATTCTCCTGCGGCGGCACCGGCAGGCGCGGCGTTTTCGGCAAGTCATCCGGCGGCTTCGGCGCCCTGGTTCATGCCATGCGCCATCCCCACATATGGGCCGCCGCCGCCAGCCATTCCGGCGATGCCGGCTTCGAGCATCTCTATCTCGCGGGTTTCCCCGACGTTCTGATGGCGCTCGCCAAAAAGGACAATTCCATCGAGGAATGGATGAAGGCCTTTGAGGCCAAGCCCAAGCTCGATGGCAAGGACACCATGACCCTGATGTTCCTCTGCCAGGCCGCCAGTTTCGATCCCGACCCGCAAGCCTTTCTTGGCCTCAGGCTGCCGGTGACGTTGGACACCTGCGAGATCATCCCCGAGCGCTGGGAAAACTGGCTCGCCTGGGACCCGGCCCTGATGGTCAAATCGCATGCCGATGCCATCGGCAAATTGAAAGGCTTCTTCCTCGATTGTGGCACCGAGGATCAATACGCCATTCTCTACGGCACCCGCCGCATTCACAAGGCGCTCGAACAGCGCGGCATCGCCCATCGCTATGAGGAGTTCCCCGACAACCATTCCGGTGTCGATTACCGCATGGATGTCAGCCTGCCCTGGATGACCGAGGTTTTGAACCAATAGCCTGGAACTGTCCGGCGCCCTCCCCCTTCTTCAGGGGAGGCCCGGCCAAGGGCTAAACCACCTTGCTGACCTCCAGCAATCCCGGGTTCTTCTCATTGGCGGCATTGATCGCCGCTTCCCCACCCAGCACCACCACATGGCCATTTTCCGCCACCAGATCAATGGCATCGGCCAGGGCCAGGAAATCAGCCCGGCTGGTCGAGAGAATTTCGTCGCGCCGCTGCTGGCGAAGGGCGTCGGTTGTGCCATTCAAAATCCGCCACATGGCCGAATAGCCCTTGGCGTCGGGAAATTCGGGCCGGTCCAGGTCGCCCACCACGCCGATGACCGAGCGCACCAGATCGGTTTCGCCAATCTCGGCGCGCAGCGCTCTGGCCGCGCCGTCATAGGCCTCCAGCGTCTTGAGCAGGTTCGGATCCCGATAGGAGAGGAACGCAAAATTGCCCGACGAGAGGTCGAACCGGCTCGACCCGCCATAGGCGCCACCCTGCACACGCACCTTGTCCCAGAGATAGGTGGTGTTCAAGAGCCGCAGCGCCACCGCGGAGGCAGCCGAGAGCTCCACCCCAAGCGCCTTGAGATTAGCGCCCTTGCCCACATAATTGACCTGTGCCGGGATCACGAGGCCCTCGTTTTTCGGCTCGAACCTATGGGGCCAGTCGGCGTCGGCAAGGGCTGCGTTCGGCAAGCCGCCCACAAAGCTGTCCAGCGCCCCCTTGGCCTCGCCCCAGAGCGCACCGTCGGCTGTGACATTGATGATCATGCGACCGCGATTGAACAATTTGGCGCGGATCGAGCCGAGCCTGGCCTCCACGCTCTCCCAATCGTTCTCGACCTGCTTGATCAACCCCTTGAGGAAATCGAGATAGCTCACGCCGCTCATCTGCTCGGCAATCCAGCCCGCCTCGGTCAAGCCCGCCTTGATGCGTGTATCGACAATTCCATTGCCGCTGGGCACCAGCCGCGCCTCGAAACCCGCCTTTTCCTCCAGCGCCATCTGCCGGAAACGCGCCCTGTCCGAGAAATTGGCATCGAGCAGCACGTCGCTCATTATGTCCAGCATGTCGGCGAACTTGTCCGCCACCGACTTGCCCGAAAGGAAGAACCAGGCGGCCGTCCCCGAGCCGTCCTGCTTGCTGGCAAGGCCACGATGCTGTGCGATACCGCCCGTGGTGCGGCCGATGCGCTGGGTCAGGGAAACAAAATCTTCCTTGCTGGTGCCGGTCTGCAGCAAGGCCCGTCCGAACAGGGGCAGATAGGGCAGGTCGGCCTTATCCAGCACATGCATGTCAAAGCCGAGATCCAGATACAAAATCCCCAGCGTCGGCAGGTCGTGATAGAGCGTGCGCACCCCCGCACTAATGCTTTCCTCTGTCGGCACGACGCGAATGTCGCGGTCGAGATCATTCAGCGTCAGCGTCGGAATCCTGGCCAGGTCTTCGGGCTTGTCGACACTCTCCTGCAGCGCCTTTAAGCGCTCGGTGCGCTCCAGAACGCTCTTGAGCGCATCCTCATCCAGAGCGGCCCGCACAGCGGCGAGCTTGTCGGCCTCCGCCTTGGCCTCACGCGCGCCCTGTTCGGGATCGGCCTCCAGGGTCGAAGTTACACGATGCGGATTGTCCAGGAACAGGCGCCGGATTTCCTTTTCGAAATGTCCCGATGCGGCCTTTTGCTTGAGCGCGGCCAGCGCTTCCTCGTAAACTAGCGGGGAAAGCGGATCGCCGCCATGCAGCCAGCCGCCCAGAGCGGTGAACATATAGGTCATGCCGCGCGGATAGGAGCCGGTGTTCTGCTCACGCAAATTGAACTCGAACGTATTGATCGCCGCTTCCCGCTGCTCCTCGGAAAAGCCGGTTTCGGCGATCTCCGCCAGCGTCTCCAGTACCAGTTGTTCGACCTTTTCGGCATCGGCCGGATCAACGCCCTTAAGGCCAAACCCGCCCATGGGCTGCCGGAGATAGGACGAGATACCACCCCCGATCACGCCTTCCCCGAGCCCGCTTTCATTGAGCTTTTTGCGCAGCGGCGCTGCCGAATTGCCGGCCAGGAGATAGCTCAGCATGCCATGGCTGAGCGTTTCTTCCCGGCTCCCGGGCGGATCGAGCATCCAGCTCACCGAGACCATGCCGTCGCGACGCTTTTCCCCATCCACGCTCCCGGCATAGGTGCCCGAAACCTTGCGCGGCGCATTCCAGCGCGGCTGCAGCTTCACCTCGGCATCGACGTCGAGCCTGTCGAACTGGCTGAAATAGGCATCCAGAATATCCAGCCGCTTGTCCGGCGCGTCATCGCCGGAAAACACCACCCGCGCATTGGAGGGGTGATAATAGGTCTGATGGAAGCGCTTGAACTGCTCATATGTCAGGTCCGGGATGACCTTGGGATCGCCCCCCGAACTCTTGCCATAGGTCGTATCGGGATAAAGCGCGGTCTGGGTCTGGGTATGCATTACCGAGTCAGGAGACGAATAGACCCCCTTCATCTCGTTGAACACCACACCCTTATAGACCAGCGGCGCATTCGCGCTTTCCAGCTCGTAATGCCAGCCCTCCTGCTCAAACGTATCCTGGCTGATCAGCGGGAACAGCACGGCGTCGAGATAGACATCGACGAGGTTGTAAAAGTCCTTGAGGTTCTGGCTAGCCACCGGATAGGCGGTCTTGTCAGGAAAAGTCATCGCATTGAGAAAGGTATGCATCGACCCCTTGAGCAGCTCTACAAAGGGCTTTTTGACCGGATATTTGCGCGATCCGCACAGTACCGAATGCTCGAGAATATGCGCGATGCCGGTCGAATCCTCCGGCGGTGTCTTGAAGGTGATGCCAAAGACCTTGTTCTCGTCCGCATTAATGAGGCTCAACACCTCCGCCCCAGTCTTCTTGTGCCGGTAGAGCAAGGCCTGCGAACTGATCTCGGCGATAGTCTCGTCGCGGACGAGTTCGAAGGCGGGGTGGGACATAGGAGAACTCTTCTTGGAAATGTAGTCGCCCTAACCTAGGTGCGGCAGGGCTGATCCGCTAGTGGCGCGCGCGGCACCGTGAGCCTCCTGATCCTCCCCCCTTGCGAAAAGGGTGGATCAGCCGCAGACCGAGACGGGAGAGGGAGGACGTCATCCAAGGCCCAGCGCTCGCGGCATATCCCCTCATTCCGCCCATCGCGCCACTTCTCCCTCAAGCAGCAGAATGCCTAAACCCCGCCGCGGATCTCCGGCTTCACATCGGTTTGATACCACGCCCCGAGCTGTTTCATCAGCGCCGGGAACAGGCTTTTGCGCTCGGAAGCCGCGACATTGTCGGCAATCTGCTCGGGCTTGCTGACCCCCGCAATCACTGTGGAGACCTGCGGATGGTCGAGAATCCACCTTAGGGCAAACTGGCTCAGCGGTACGCCCTCGGGTGCAAAGCCCTTGAGCGTCTGTACCAGTTCGACACCGCGCTCGAAGGGAATGCCCGAAAAGGTCTCGCCCACCGAAAAGGCCGCCCCATCGCGATTGTAGTTGCGATGGTCGCTGGCTTCGAACCGTGTGTCCTTGCTGTATTTGCCGCTCAGCAATCCGCTGGCCAGCGGCAGGCGCACGATAATGCCGACGTCCTTCTCCGCCGCCTTGGGCAAAAGCTCTTCCGCCGCATCCTGGCGGAACAGGTTGAAGATGATCTGCAGCGTGGCGCAGCCGGGCTGATCAAGACAGATCATGCCTTCCTCGATCGTCTCGACACTGGCACCCCAATGGCGCACCAGGCCCTCCGCCTGCAATTCGTCCATCCAGCCAAAAATAGCGCCATCGCGCAGCACGTCGGTTGGCACGCAATGCAATTGCGCCAGGTCGAGCCTGTCGACGCCCAGCCGCTTGGCCGAACCGACCAGGCTTTCGCGCACGGCCTGCTTCGAATAGCCATCAGGGTAAAGTCCGCCGCCCCGCCCCAGCTTTGTCGCCACAACCACATTGGGTCCCTTGGCATGGGCCCCGATCCGGCTTTCGCTGAGGCCCCCGCCATAGACGTCTGCCGTGTCCCAGAAGCTGATCCCGGCATTGAGCGCATGGGTCAGAATGGCATTGGCCGTCTCGTCGCCGACCGGTCCGAAATCGCCGCCGAGCTGCCAGCACCCCAGCCCGATCTCGCTGACCTCATAGCCCGTCTTGCCCAATCGCCGCGTCTTCATTGGGTCGCTCCCACTCTCGCTCATCTGGGCGCACCCTAAACATGTCGCAAGGCCGAGGAAACCGCTTTTGCCCGGACCGCAGCACCTTGACGCCGCCTCGGTCTCATCGGCCCGCCCCGCCTATTCGAAATAGTCGGGAAAATCGGAGATGGTCTGGTTCAGCAGCACTTCGGCGCGCGCCAGATGCGCGCGCATGGCCGCTTCCGCACCGGCCACATCGCCTTGGCCCACCGCTTCGGCAATCTGCTTGTGTTCGGCAATGGCGCGCTGGCTCGAGGACACGCCCAGCGTCAGGTAGCGCACCCTGTCGAGCTGCATTTTGTGATCATCGATCAATTGCCAAGCATATTCCACACCCGCCAACCGCGCCAAAGTGCGGTGGAACAATTCATCGAGCTTGTGGAAGCGCCGGCTGTCATTGGCCGTTGAGGCCGCCTCCTGGTCGGCAATCAGCGCCCCCAGGACCTCGGGAACGTCCGTGCCCGGATTGGTGGCCACGCGGCGGATGATTTCCACTTCGATGCTTTCGCGAATGAACCGGCTCTGCCGCACGCCGTCAGGCGATATCTTTTTCACCACCGTCGCGCGCTTGGGTCGGATCAGTAGCAATCCCTGCTGGGCCAGGCGGATGAACGCCTCGCGGACCGGCTGCCGCGACACACCATAGCGGGCGGCAATATCGCTCTCGGAAATCACATCGCCTGGCTTTAGGCCCATGCTGACGATCTCGTCACGCAACGCGACGACCACGCGAAAGGCAATTGTTCCTTCCCGCGCTTCGCTCATCCTGGTTCCAATCCGGTCCGATTCCATCTCGGAACCATGGGACGAACGGCGCCGGTCCCGATCCACTTGTTTGCCATCTTCCACAGGTTTCTGACCCCAATCGCGCGAACCGGCTCCCGTGCCGCATCAAGTCCCGCGCCGTGAACTGTACAAAGAAACAGTACATTTCTGCAATCTTGTATGGTAGACGCAATGCCACGCGCGGCTGTGCGAGGGTTGCGCCTGGACGAATATCGAGACTGGAGAGAACGAATGGCCAAGACCTACGCACTTGTGGGCACCGGTGGTCGCGCACGCATGTTCTACGAGGCGATCCTGGGGCCGCACCGCGCCGAGGCCCGGCTGGTGGCCCTGTGCGACACCAACCAGCTGCGCATGGATTTTACCAATAAGGTCATCGTTGACGAACTCGGCGGCACCGCCGTGCCGACCTACAAAGCCTCCAGCTTCGCTGCGATGATCGCCGAAACCCGGCCCTCGACCGTCATCGTGACCTCGATCGACCGCACCCATCATCTCTATATCATTGCCGCGCTCGAGGCCGGCTGCGACGTCATCACCGAAAAGCCGATGACCACGGACCCCGAAAAGTGCCAGGCCATTCTCGATGCGGTCGAGCGCACCGGCAGGCAGGTCCGCGTCACCTTCAACTACCGCTATGCCCCGCACAATTCGGCCCTGCGCGAGCTGATCGCCGAAGGCGCCATCGGCAAGGTCACCTCGGTGCATTTCGAATGGCTGCTCGATACCCGCCACGGCGCCGACTATTTCCGCCGCTGGCATCGGGACAAGCGCAATTCCGGTGGCCTGATGGTCCACAAATCCACCCATCATTTCGACCTGGTCAATTTCTGGCTCGGTAGCCAGCCCGAGACCGTCTTCGGCATGGGCGATCTCAAATTCTACGGTCGCGCCAATGCCGAGGAGCGGGGTGTGTTCACGCCCTATACCCGCACCACCGGCGTCGAGGCCGCCAAGAACGATCCCTTCGCCATCGATTTGACCGCGAACCCCATCCAGAAGGGCCTTTATTGGGACGCCGAGGGGGAAGACGGCTACCAGCGTGACCAGAACGTTTTCGGCGACGGCATCTCCATCGAAGACACGATGAACGTCATCGTCCGCTACCGCAACAAGGCGGTGATGACCTATTCCCTCTATGCCTATGCCCCTTGGGAAGGCTTCAATGTCGCCATCAACGGCACTGGCGGCAGGCTCGAACTCACCGTGCACGAAAATTCCTACATTAATGCCGGTGCCGGCTCGGAAACCGAGGGTGCGGCCAAAGGGGTGAAACTCTACCACTTCCCGCTCCATGGCGAACCGCGCGTCGTCCCGGTCCAGCATGGCGAAGGCGGCCATGGCGGCGGCGACAAGATCATGCTCGAGGAAATCTTCGGTAACGCCACCCCGCGCCCCGGCTATGGCGCCAACCACCGCGACGGCGCCCTCTCCATCCTCACCGGCATCGCCGCCAACAAGAGCTTTGCGACAGGCCTGCCGGTGGATGTGAAAACGCTGGTGAAGCTTTAGAATCCAAAGCCCCAACAACACCGAGCCGCCCTCGGACTTGATCCGAGGGCCTTTTGTTCGGCAACCCAAAACGACGGCGCAGGTTGAGAAAAGTCCTCGGGTCGAGCCCGAGGCGGAATCGCGATTACGGAGAGACAGATCCCCCCGTCACCAGCCGGGTATCTTTACCGCCCCGGCACCGTCTCGAACTGCGGGACACCGTCGCAGATGTCGTAGTAGTCGCCCTTGTCGCCTACAAAGACATGCTCGGCAATTTTGGTGCCCGTCGGGCCATCGAACGCGCCCAGCATAAGCCCAATCCAGTCCGCTGCTGGCGGATCGAAAAACATCGGCGCCCCGCAGATCGAACAGAACCCGCGGCGAACATCTTCCGAGGAAAAATACCAAGTCAGTCGATCGTCACCATGAATGATGAGATCTGCCTTTTTAACGTCAACGCCCACCTCGAAATTGCCGGTCACCTTGCGGCACCTTGAGCAATGGCAGGCTGTGGCGCGCGGCATGTCCCCGCGCAGTTCGAACGATACCGCGCCGCAAAGACAGGATCCCTTGAACAAGGCCGCTACCGGTTAAACGGCACACTCGCCGTCAGCACATCGCCCGAATTGTTGAATTCCACCTCGAAATCCACGGTGATGCGATCATTGATGAGGAGGATTTTGGCGCCGATGCGCACATCGCCACCGGCCCGGTCCTTTTGCTGCTCGCGCAGGTCGAAGCTGATGGAGTTGCTCGACTGCCGCCCGATGGCCAGGCCCGTATAGCCCGCATTGGAACTCATCGCCGCTTCATAGCGCCGGGCCTCGTCATTATAGGCAATGGTGCCGCTGATCGAGAGCGTCGCATTCACCAGGCTGCAGCGGCCGGTATAATTGATCTTGAGCAGATTGCCCTGGGCAACGCTCAACCGACAGCGGAACGGCTCGGGCTGGTCCCCGCCAATCAGCGCCCCCTCGCCGCGCCAGTCGCCAATATAGGATGACAACAGATCGAGCTCGCGCACACCGGCCTGCGCCACCCCGGCTGTCAGCACCGTCGCCGCCAGCATCAGGGCCACCAGAATTGTTCGCAGCCAATACGTCACGTCTACCCCCTCGAATGCCGCCTGCGGATCATGTCTGCCAGCACTCTAGACACAGCACCAGTAAAAAATGTCCAGCAATTGACGCCATTGTTACGAATCACCCAACCACTATTGGATAATGAGACGGGCAGCCCAGAACGGGCCAGACCCGCCAATGAGGGGAAATAATCGGACATGACCTCCGGACCGATCATCCGCGCACGCGATGTGGACTACACTTTGGACGTGGCGGGGCGCCCTTTGCATATTCTGCGCAAAGTCTCGCTCACCGTGGCCCCGGCCGAAGTGGTGGCCATTGTCGGCCCCTCGGGCAGTGGCAAGACCTCGCTGCTCATGCTGCTCGCCGGCCTCGAAAAGGCCACGGGCGGGCAGGTCGTGGTCAATGATCGCGACCTTGGCGGCATGGACGAAGATGATTTGGCGCGCTTCCGCCGCCACACCCTGGGCATTGTTTTCCAGAGCTTCCATCTGATCCCGTCCCTCAGCGCTCTCGACAATGTCGGGCTGGCGCTCGAAATCGCCGAACCCGGCCTCAGCATGGCCCAGGTGCGCGAAAAGGCCGCAGCGGCCCTCGCCGCCGTCGGGCTCGAGGCCCGGCTCGATCATCGCCCCTCCGCCCTTTCGGGCGGCGAGCAGCAGCGCGTGGGCCTGGCCCGCGCCAGTGTTGCCAACCCGCCTTTGCTCTTGGCCGACGAACCCACCGGCAATCTCGACCAGAAGACCGGCGCTGTGGTGGTCGACCTGATGTTCGACCTGGCCCGCCGCAACAAGACCGCCGTGGTCCTGATCACCCACGATCCGGCCCTGGCCGCCAAGGCCGACCGCGTCTTCACCATGACCCAGGGCCAGCTCACCGAAACCACCGCCCCCAAAACAGCGTCGACGCAAAAAGCGGCACCGCGCAAGCGGGCGTCCAAGTGATGCGCGGCGTCCTGGCCGCCGCCCGGATCGGCCTGCTCGACATGCGGGGCGATCTGCGGCGCTTCTTTCTATTGGTGGTGTGTCTGGCCGTCGGCACGGCGCTGATTGCCGGCGTCAATTCGGTGGGCACCAGCATCACCCGCGCCATTGAGACCGGCGCCGCCGAAATCATGGGCGGGGATATCGAGCTGTCTCGCGCCGACCGTCTGGCGACGCCCGAAGAGCTCATCGCCATGCAATCCATGGGCCGCGTGGCCCAGGTCATCGACACCAATCTGCGCGCCGAAACTTTCTACGAAGAAGCTTTTGCCGATGTCAGCGCGGTCGGCCCCCTCTATCCGCTCCTTGGATCGGTCAAAAGCCCGCAGCTGCCTCCGGATCAGGACCTTGCCCAATTGCTGGCCGAAACCGATGGCCTGCCCGGCGCGCTGATCGATGGCGTCATGCTCGATCAGCTCGGTCTTGCGGTCGGCGACACCTTCAGCCTGGGCGGCACCGAATTTGCCATACGCGGCACCCTGATCGGCCTGCCCGATGGGCCTGTGCGCGGCTTCCGCCTGGGCCTGCCGACACTGATTTCCAGCGATGGTTTTGCCACGGTCAGCGACCGTTCCTCGCCCCTGCCGGGCCTGGGCACCTGGTATCGCTACAAGATTCACCTGACCGATCGCGACGTGGAGGCCGGCCTCGCCACTGCCGTCTCCCAATTTGGCAACAAGGGCTGGACCGTGCGCTCGGCCCGCGACGGGCTGGGGCAGATGGTGCGTTATTACGATCTCTTCATGCGCTTCCTGCTCATTGTCGGGCTAGGCTCGCTGCTGATCGGCGGCGTCAGCGTCTGGACCGGTATGCGCGCCTATATTGCCGAGCGCTCCGGCGTGATCGCCATTTTGCGCTCCATCGGTGCCGACCGCGCCCGCGTCTTCATTCATTTCCTGGCCCAGGTCACCGCCCTGGCCCTGGTCGGCGTCGGCATCGGCCTGGTCATCGGTGCCGGCGTGGCCTGGTTCATCCTGCCCAGCATCGGCGCCGCCGTCGGCATTGCGCTGGCGCCCGCCGTGCATATCCAGCCTCTGGCCATCGCGGCCGGCACGGGCCTGGTCACCGCCTTCGCCTTTGCCTATCTGCCCCTGGTGCAGTCGCAGACTATCCGGCCCATGCTGCTGTTCCGGTCCAAGGGGCTGGACGCGCCACCGGTCGATTGGGGCGCGCTTTTGCTCTCCTGGCAGGCCCTGCCGCTGCTGCTGGCCGTCCTGGCCTTCTTCCTGCTCGCCTGGCTGATGACCGGCGATGCGCCGCTGGTTCTCGGCTTCGGCCTGGCCAGCGCCTTGGGTGCGCTCCTTTTCCAGCTCTTCATTCGCCTGGCCCAGGCTGGCCTGGCCCGTCTTCCCGAGGCGGGTCCGCGCGTCCTGCGCCACACCTTCCGCAATATTTCCGCCGCTGGCCAGAACGCCGCTGCCGTCGCCGTCTCCGCCGGCATGGCGCTGACCATGCTAATCATCGTTCTGGTCATGCAGACCAACCTGCAGCAGGAATTTCTCGGCGCATCGGCCTTTGACGCGCCCACCCTGGTCGGCTCCGACCTCTTTCCCGACGAGGTAGAGGATCTCGAAGCCCTGGCCCTGGCGGGCAATGGCATTACCCGCTTCGTCTCTACGCCCATGCTGCGCGGCGCCCTTGTCGATGTTGCCGGAACGCCAGCCGGCGAACTGGTGACGCGCGGCCCCGAGGCGACCTTCCTTCTGGCCGGTGAAGTGCCGCTGACCTTCCGCACCCACTTGCCCGCATCCTCGCGCGTCACCGCGGGGCAATGGTGGCCGGACGATTATGCGGGCCCCGGCCTTGTCAGCCTCCATCAAAGCCTGCGACATGGCCTTGGTGTCGATCTGGGCGATACACTGACCTTCTCGATTTTCGGCGAAGAGGTCACCGTCACCATTGCCAGCTTCCGCGACTATTCCTGGCAGGGTGGCATCGACTTTCTGGCCACCTTCTCGCCCGGCGTGATCGAAAACTATCCCACAACGCTCTTTGCCGCCGTCACCGCCGCTCCCGGCCGGGAAGAAGATGTCACGCGGCTCCTGGCGGCCGAATTGCCCGATATCCGTTTCATCTCGGTGGGCGACACGCTCAAGCAAGTCACCGACGCGCTTGGCCAGCTCTCCTTTGCCGCCAGCCTCATTGGCGGCCTCGCCGTGGGCAACGGCCTTTTGGTGCTGATCGGCTCCCTCTCGACCGGCCGCCGCCAGCGCGAGGCCGATACCATCATCACCAAAGTGCTCGGCGCCACCCGTTTCGAGCTGATCGGCTCGGCCTTCCTGCAATATCTCGTCCTGGCGCTTCTGGCTGCGATACCGGCCCTGGCGCTGGGCATCGGCATGGGCCGTTTCGTCAGCGGCCTGCTGCTGGCGGTCGAATTCACGCTCAAACTCGACATTATCGTCGTCGTACTGGCCATTGCGGTCGTGATCACAGCCATTCTGGGCGCCATGACCATCCTCCGCGCCGCTTCAGCCCGCCCGGCAAGACTGCTGCGGGACTTGTAGGAGGGTGCCTCTGCTTGCCTCCTTCGATAGGGATAGGGGGCGGCAAGCAGAAGGCATCGAAACACGGATCCGCTAGGCCACCCGCCGCTAAGCCACCTTCCCCAGGACCGCAACATAATGCGGATTGTGCATGATCCCCAGCACGTTACCGAACGGATCGACCACAGAGGCCGTCACGAACCCGGTCTCGCCCCGTTTGGTGATCGGGTCATATTCCTTGGCCCCCAGGGCGATCAGGCGGGAAAAGGCCGCTTCGATATCGTCGACATGCCACAGCAGGATCGCTCCACCAGGGCCGGCCTGCATGCCATCGGGGGCGTAGCGCCGGTCGATGATGCCGAATTCGTCTTCGCTGTCTCCGATGCGAAATTCGACATAGGCCGGCGCGTCCTTGCTCGGCATCTGGAAATAGGCGTCAAGGCCGAACAGTTCGGCATACCAGTCGCGCGCCGCGATCATGTCGTCGGCGAAGAAGTTTACCGTGGCCATGCCGCGCAGGAAATGCTTGTTTTTGGTGGTCATTTGCTCGTTCCTTGGTTGTTGATGCACCCACCATGCCCGACGCGCCCGAACCCGTATTTCAAAAACCCGCAGAACGATACGATCCACGCGGAAGGCTCGATCCAGCCGGTTTTGCCCGCCACATCCAGTTCCGCACCATAGCTCCGCCACGGGAACTCAGGCCTTTCGTCGAACATTTCTGGATCATCCGCTGGGACGGCGACCAAGGTCACTATGCTTCGCCCGAGCTTATGCACCGTCCCTATGTCGATATCTTCCTCTCCGCCCAGGAATCGGGCATTCAGGGCACGTTCCGTGGTAAGCGCACCTATTCAGCCGCCGGCTCCGGACGCATTCTGGGCATCCGCTTCCTGCCCGGCGCCTTCCATGCTTTCTGGCCCGGCGAAATGGCCGACCTGCAGGACAAGTTTGTCTCCCTCGCTGGGGTCTTCCCCTGGGCCGACGCTTCAGGCATCAAAGCCATCCTCGCCCTTGACGACGATGCAGCCATCCCGGCCATCATGGCACGCCTAGCCGCGCCTCCGCCCGACCGGACGATCGCCCTCATCAACGACATCATTGCCGCCGTCGAAACCGACGAGAACCTCGCCACCGTGACGGCGGTCGCCAAGGCCTTCGGCAAGAGTGATCGCTGGCTGCAACAGACCTTCCGCGATTATCTCGGCATCGGCCTTAAATGGCTGCTGCAGCGCAAGCGCCTGCTCGCCGCCGCCGCCCAGATACGCGACAGCGACGCGCCCGACTGGGCCGGCATCGCCTACGACCTGGGCTATTCCAGTCAGCAGCATTTCATCACCGACTTCACCACTGTCTTGGGTGCCACCCCAATTCAATACAAGAAGGGCCTGACCGAATAGGCCGACGCGAGTGGAGGCCGTCCCGCTTGCGAAGAGAGGTGATGAACGCTGCCATCGCACGCTATGCCTTTAGGAAAAACTCCACCAGCATATCGAAGACGAGCCGGATCCGCCGGCTGGTATGCAATTCGCGATGCGTCACCAGCCAAACCGGCACCGCTATGGGTTCGATGGATGGCACCACCACCTTCACCTCCGGGGTTTCGCGCGCCACCGCCTCGACCATAGCCCCCAGGCAAAGGCCCCGGCGCACCCATTCCCAGCCTGTCATGCCGCTTTGCGTGGTGAGACGGAAGTTGTCAGCGTCCAGCGGCACGCCGCGTCGCCGCATTTCGGCAATGAAATCTTCATTGCCCTCCATGGCCCCGACAAAATCGGCCCGGGCCAGGTCCGCGCCGCTGCGCGGATGGCCCAGCCGCGCGATAAGGTCGGGCGTGCCATAAATGCGGGCCACGGTGTCCTTGCAACGCCGGGCGATCAACCCATCCTGGTCGGGACGCACATGCCGGATGGCAATATCGGCCTCGCGCCGCAACAGGTCACTGATCGCGCCCACCGCCAGGACCTGCACATTAATGGCCGGCGCCTCCCGCCTGAGCCTTTCGAGCAAGGGCGGCAAGACATGCCCGGCATAAATATCGGCCGCCGTGATCCGCACCACGCCCTCGATCGATTGCGATTGCGCCGCTGCCGACAGGCTCACCCTTTCGGCCGCCGCGCCCATGGTCTTGAGGTCGGCCACCAGCCCCTGTCCTGCTTCAGTCAGGACCAGGCTGCGGCCCACCCGCTCGAATATGGCCAGCCCCAGGCGTTCCTCCAGCGCCGCCACCTGGCGTCCCAGTGTCGGCTGGGTCAGGCCCAGCCGCTTGGCCGCCGCCGAAAGCGAGCCGGTTTCCACGGTCGCCAATAGCGCCCGCATCTGGTTCCAGTCTGGTTTGCCCATCGGCTCATTCATGCATTTATGTATAGTTCTTCTACCAATTTGTGCAATTTTGTTTTTCCCCGATGGCCATTACATTTCCAGGCGAATTGCACGACCGGAACCCGACCATGGCCGAACTGAGCGCATTCTGGGATCGGCTGGCGGACAAATATGCCGCCCAGCCTATTGCCGATGAACAGGTCTACCGCACCAAGCTGGCGCGCACCCAGGCCCATCTCACCCCGGATATGGATATATTCGAATTTGGCTGCGGCACCGGCGGCACGGCCATTGCCCATGCGCCCCATGTCCGAAGCGTCCGCGCCGTGGATTTTTCTGCCCGCATGCTCGAAATGGCCCGCGCCCGCGCCGCTGAGGCCGGCGTCGGCAATGTCAGCTTCGAGCGCGGCGACATCACCACCATGGCCATTCCGCCCGAAAGCTACGACATGGTGTTGGGCCTCTCCATCCTGCACCTGCTCGAGAACCGGCAGGCCGTGATCGCACGGGTCTTCGATATCCTCAAGCCCGGCGGCCGCTTCGTTTCCAGCACGGCTTGTCTCGGCGACAGCATGAAATGGTTCGGCTATGTGGCGCCGCTCGGCCGGGCCATCGGGCTTTTGCCCATGCTCAATGTCATGACGCCCGATCAATTGCGCGCCGATATGCAGCAGGCCGGCTTCGTCATCGAACATGACTGGCGGCCCGCCCCCAAGGCCGCGCTTTTCCTCATTGCCCGCAAGCCCGCCTGACTGGCCTGTGGAACCGCCCTTTCCGCCATTGGGCGAATCGGTGAGGCTATGTGCTAACACTCAATGACAGTCAGTTAGCCGTGCGTCTGCCTTCCCGCTGGAGATGAGACGCATCCAGCCGGAGACATGATGCAGGTCGCCATCGACATGGGAGAAAGCCGGGGTGCCGGCCCAGCCCACATGGATCTCGAGGAATTGCTCGCCACGCGCCTTCTGGTGCAGGGCAATTCGGGGTCTGGCAAATCGCATCTGCTACGCCGCCTGCTGGAGCAATCCGCCCAATGGGTGCAGCAATGCATCATCGATCCCGAGGGCGATTTCGTAACGCTTTCAGATAAATACGGGCACCTGGTCGTCGACGCCACCCGCACCGAGGCCGAATTGACGCGCATTGCCACGCGTGTGCGTCAGCACCGTGTCTCGGTGGTCCTCAACCTTGAAGGGCTCGATGCCGAACAGCAGATGCGCGCCGCAGCCGCCTTTCTGGGCGGCATGTTCGATGCCGACCGCGACTATTGGTATCCTGTCCTTGTCGTCGTCGATGAAGCCCAGCTCTTCGCCCCCGCCGCCGGCGGCGAAGTCTCCGACGAAGCGCGCAAACTCTCGCTCGGCGCCATGACCAATCTCATGTGCCGCGGCCGCAAGCGCGGCCTCGCCGGGGTCATCGCCACCCAGCGCCTGGCCAAGCTGGCCAAGAATGTGGCGGCCGAGGCCAGCAATTTCCTCATGGGCCGCACCTTTCTCGATATCGACATGGCCCGTGCCGCCGATCTTCTGGGCATGGATCGCCGCCAGGCCGAACAGTTCCGCGATCTGGCGCGCGGCCATTTCGTTGCCCTGGGCCCCGCCATTTCCCGGCGCCCCCTGCCCATCGTCATCGGCGCGGTGGAAACCTCGGCCCGCTCGACCAGCCCCAAACTGACGCCTCTGCCCGAGGCACCGGCCGACGCCGCCGACCTTATTTTCACCCAGGACCCCGAGGAACTGGCGCGTCCCATCGTCCGCCGCCCAGCACCACCGCCCCCGCCATCCACCAATGAACTGCTGGCGCAGGTTGCAGAAGCCCGTGCCCGTGCCCGCGCTGAAGCCCCCGAAGAGCCGGTTTCGCTTTTCCCCGAAATCGATGAGGCCGAGCGCGAAGCCATGATTCAGGCCGTCATGGTCGAATTGATGAGCGATCCCGATGCCGGCTTCCGCACCACCGCCCAGCTCTATCAGGATTTTCTCGTCCGCTGCCGCATTCGCCGCGTGCCCGGCGATCCCCCCGCCCTGCCCGCCTTCAAGCGCCTCTTGGCCGTGGCCCGCGTTGCCCCGGATGAAGAGATCGCGTCATCCGATGGCTGGCAGCAGGCATTGACGCTGTCCGAAACCCTGACCGACGACGTGCAAGGCGTTTTCCTCGTCATCGCCCAGGCCGCCCTGACCGGTGCCCCCTGCCCCTCCGACGCCACTCTGGCGCGCCTTTACGGCACCCATTCATCAAGCAGGGCCAGGCGTCTCCTCACGTGGTTCGAAGAGCGCGGATTGATCGTTCTGCGCACCGATTTTCGCGGCGCACGCATCGCCGCCTTCCCCGATCTCGGCACCGAAACCGCCCCCGGCGACCCCAATGGCCCTGACGCTCTCGTCGACGAACGCGGCGCGGCAGAGTAGCTACCCCCGCAATTCCGCCCTGAACGAATACCGCGCCCGCGCGCCCGGCCCCAGCAGTTCGGAAAACGGCCGTTCGCCCAACTCGTCCGAGCCGCCCACCTCTGCCGCCGTGCCATGCCATGGCTCGAGACAGATAAAATCGCCGCCCGGCTTGGTCCAGAGCGCGAAATTGGGCAGGTTTTCCCAGGTGAAATGCACCTGCGGCCCTGCCTCCGGTCCATAAAGCAGACCCGCGCCCGCCCCCTCGGGGAACAGCATAGCGTCTTGAGCGAACAGGTTTTGTTCCAGCACCAGCCGGCCATTTTCAAAGGGAGACGGCAGGGCCTCCGGCTCCACCAGCCCGCCCGAAAGCCGGTGCAGCGCCGGCGCGCCGCCTTCATCGAGTTCGACCAGATGCGGCCGTCCCTCGGCACCCGGCAGCGGCCAGGCAAAGGCCGGATGAAAACCGATGCCAAACGGCATGACGCGATGATCGCGATTGGTGACCTCGGTCGACACAACCACCGCGCGCCCTTCCACCACATGCTCCACGTCGAGCTGGAAATCGAAAGGATACATGGCCCGGCTGGCCTCTGAGGCCGTCAGCCGGTAGACGCAACGGTCGCTTTCTTCCACCACCAGTTCGAAATTGCTGCGCCGTGCAAAGCCGTGCTGGCTCATCTGCAGGCGCAGGCCTTCGACGCTGATCGTGTCATTGGGCGCCTTGCCCACGATCGGAAAGAGAATGGGAGAGCGCCCCGTCCAATGGGCGGCGTCGCCGTGCCAGAGCCAATGGCGCCCATCTCGTGTCTGGATCGATTGCATCTCCGCGCCCAAGGCGGCCACATCGACAGTGATCTGATCATTGGCGATACGGGTCAATTGCATGCGCCACTCCGGGTCCATGGTGGAACGAGGTGCACACTAACCCCTTATATGCATTTGGAGAACCCGCAAGTACGCAAGCCGTGAACGAGCACCTAAGACCAGGCGCGGCACCCCGCCTCTTGCAGCGGGCCGCCCGCCCGGAGTATCGCCTAGTTCATGCCCCAGCCCTTCCCGCCTTTGCCGATCGACGCTGCGCTGCCAATGCTCAAAGAGGCGCTGGACCAGGGCATCTCGGCGGTCCTCGTCGCCCAGCCCGGCGCCGGCAAGACCACGCGCGTGCCGCTGGCCCTGCTCGATGCCCCCTGGCGACGCGATGGCCGCATCATCATGCTTGAGCCGCGACGCCTGGCTGCCCGTGCCGCGGCCCGGCATATGGCCGGGCTCTTGGGCGAGCAGGTCGGCCAGACCGTGGGCTATCGCGTGCGCATGGAAACGAAAGTCTCCGCCAGGACGCGGATCGAAGTGGTAACTGAGGGCGTGTTCACCCGGCTGCTGCTGGACGATCCGGAGCTGAGCGGCATTGCAGCCGTCATCTTCGATGAGTTTCACGAACGGAGCCTGGACGGCGATTTGGGGCTCGCCCTGGCATTGGATGCCCGCGCCCTGCGGCCCGACCTTAGAATTCTTGTCATGTCCGCCACCATCGATGGCGCCCGCGTCGCCGAACTGCTCGATCATGCCCCGGTCATCGACAGTCCCGGCCGCACCTTTCCGGTCGAAACCGTCCATTCCGAACCCGATCCGCTGCAGCGTCTCGAGGATCAGGTCGCCAGCGCCACGCTCGCGGCCATGCGCGAACATGAAGGCTCGGCCCTGGTTTTCCTGCCCGGTCAGGGCGAGATTACCCGCACCGCCGGACGGCTGGCGGACCGCCTGCCCCCTCACACCGACCTGGCGCCGCTTTATGGCCAATTGTCCCCGGCCGAGCAGGATCGCGCCATCCAGCCCGCGCCGGAAGGCCGGCGCAAAATCGTTCTGGCCACCTCGATTGCCGAAACCTCCTTGACCATTGAAGGAATACGCATCGTCATCGATAGCGGTTTTCGGCGCGTGCCGGTCTATGAGCCGGCCACCGGCATGACCACGCTGGCCACGCGCCGCGTCTCCCGCGCCGGAGCCGATCAGCGCCGCGGCCGCGCCGGCCGCACCAGTCCGGGCGTTTGCATCCGCCTCTGGAATGCGGGACAAACCGCCGCTCTCGAGCCTTTCGACACGCCCGAAATCCTGGCGGCCGACCTGTCCAGCCTTGTACTCGATCTGGCCAATTGGGGTGTCACCGACCCCAGGGCCCTCGCCTTTCTCGATCTCCCGCCCGCCCCCGCCTGGGCCGAAGCCAAGGCGCTCCTTGTCCGGCTCGACGCGCTCGACCCGACCGGCCAGCTCACCACAGCGGGCAAAGCCCTGGCCAGGCTGCCCCTCCATCCCCGGCTGGCCCATATGATCCTGGCCGGTGCCGAAGACGGCGACGCCGGCACAGCCGCAGAGCTGGCCGTCCTGTTGGGCGAGCGCGGGCTGGGCAGCGAGGATACCGATCTCGGCCGCCGCCTCGAGCGTTTCCGCACCGACCGCTCACGCCGGGCCGACGACGCAAGAGCCATGGCCAGGCGCTGGGCGAAGCTGGCCGGTGGGGCCGCGGGCGAACAGCTTTCCGCCGGCCATCATCTCGCCCGGGCTTTCCCCGACCGGGTCGCCCAGCCAGCCGGGCCGCGCGGCCGCTTCCGGCTGGCCAATGGACGCCAGGCGCAATTGGACGAAACCCATGCGCTCGCCGGCGCGCCTTTCCTCGTCATTGCCGATGTCACCGGCAGCGCCACCCAGGGCCGCATCCGCTCCGCCGCCGCGCTCGAGGCAACGGATCTGGAAGCGCTGTTTGCCGGCCACATCACAAACCAGACCACGCTGCGTTTTGATGCGGCAACGGGCGCTGTCCGCGCCCGTCGGGAGCGACGCCTCGACGCACTGCGACTGGCCGACGAAACCGCGCCCGTCACCGACCTTGAGACAGCCGCCAACCTCCTGGCAGAAGCAGCGCTGAAGCGCCCCGAGACTCTGCCCTGGTCGAAGGATCAAAAGGCCCTGCGCGCTCGCGCCACTTTTCTGCACCAGTCCTTGGCTGCGGACTGGCCGGACCTTTCCGACGCCGCGCTTGCAGCCGACGCTACCTGGTTGGCACCGCATCTGCTGGGCGAAACCCGCCTCGCTGCCATCAATGCCGACCATCTGGGCGCCGCGCTCGAAACCTTGCTGCCATGGACGAAGAAGCAGGAGATGGAAAAACTCCTGCCCAGTCATTTCCACGCCCCGTCGGGCAGCCATATCCCCATAGACTATGCCGCCGAGAATGGCCCGGCGCTGGAAATCCGCGTGCAGGAGCTATTCGGGCTCGACCGCCATCCATCCATCGCCAATGGCAAAATTCCGCTATTGCTGGTGCTGCTCTCACCGGCCCACCGCCCCATCCAGACCACACGCGACCTGCCCGGTTTCTGGCGCGGAAGCTGGCAGGATGTGGCGCGCGACCTCAAGGGGCGCTATCCACGCCACCCCTGGCCCGACGATCCTATCGCCGCGCCGGCGACGAGCAGAGCGAAACCAAGGGGGACATAGGCTAAGAACCTCTTCTTCATCTCCCCCTCGGGGAGACGAAAAGACCCCGAACTTTCGTCCGGGGCCACTTTCATTCGTTGGCGATGAAATTGAGCGCCACCCCATTGATGCAATAGCGCAGCCCGGTGGGCGGCGGGCCATCGGGGAAGACGTGGCCCAGATGCGAGCCGCAGGTGGCGCAATGCACCTCGGTGCGGACCATGCCATGGCTGCGGTCGGTCGTGGTCTCCACCGAACCGGGAATGGGGTCGTTAAAGCTCGGCCAGCCCGTGCCGCTTTCAAATTTCAGCGTTGAGGCAAAGAGCGGCGTATCGCAGCCAGCACAGGCAAAAGTGCCCTGGCGCTTTTCATGCAGCAAGGCACAGGAGCCGGGACGCTCGGTGCCATGCTGACGCATGATGTAATATTGTTCGTCCGTCAGGCGCTGGCGCCATTCGGCATCGGTCCGGGTTACAGGGAAAGCATGGCCGTCCATGGTATCACTCCTTTGTCGACCTTTCATTCGCGCCAGATATAGGCTCAGTTACATGCCAATCCTAGCGCATCCTCTGCCGGCAAACGCCGCCAAGCCATTGGGCCTTCAATGACCACCATAACCTCTCTCGACCAGCTTCATGCGCTCTACCAGCCTGCCCCCGTTCCTGCCTCCACCGTCAAGGTCGCCCATGGCGTGACGCCCGAATATCGGCGCTTGATCGAGGCCAGCCCCTTTGTCGCGCTGGCGACTATTGGCCCTGAAGGCATGGATTGCTCGCCGCGCGGAGACAAGCCGGGCTTTGTCCGCATTCATGACCATAAGACGCTGATGATGCCCGACCGACGCGGCAATAACCGCATCGATAGCCTGCGCAACATCCTACGCGACCCGCGCTGCGCTTTCCTCTTCCTCATTCCCGGCTCGGGCACCACTTTGCGCGTCAACGGTCGGGCCCATCTCTCGATCGATCCCGATCTTCTGCAAAGCTTCGCCATCGAGGACAAGGCGCCCCGCTCGGTCATCGTCATGGAAATCGACGAGCTCTATTTCCAATGCGCCCGCGCCATCATCCGTTCCGAACTCTGGAACCCGGAGCGCCATGTCGATCCTTCGACCCTGCCCAGTCCGGGGCAGATTCTGGCCTCCATGACGCAAAATCAGGTCGGCGGCGAGAGCTATGATCAGGCTTGGCCCGAGCGGGCCAAGCAGACCATGTGGTAGCCCCGCTTTACCGCGCGACAGCCGATCCCATCCCTTCCGAAACCCGGCGCAGCACCCGCTCCAATTCGATCCGCCCGAAGGGTTTGGCCAGCCTGGGTAGCCGGAGCGCCCGAGCGTCGTTGATTTCAGCATAACCGCTGGCCAGAATGACGGGCAGGTTTGGCCACCGGCCGGCGACCTCCCTCGCCAGGGCCACGCCGGTCATATGCGGCATGGCCTGATCGGTGATCAGGACATCGATATCGCGCCTTTGCTCCAGCACGGCCAGGGCCTTTTCGCCCGAATGCGCCTCGACCACGTCATGGCCCAGTTCCTCAAGGATCATGACCGTGTTGAGAAGCACCAGCGCATCGTCATCGACCGCAAGGACTGTGAGCTTTCGGTCCATGCCGGCGGGGGCGGCCTGACCATCCTGCCGCTCGGGTTGGCAGGGCGCGGCGGTTTCATCCACCGCCTTGAGCCAGATTTGCACATTGGTGCCCACCCCGACACGGCTCTCGATCTGCATCCGCCCACCCGATTGCTCCGCTATGCCTTGCACCATGGACAGACCCAGCCCCGTGCCCTTACCCACGCCCTTGGTGGTAAAGAAGGGGTCGGTCGCCCGGGCCAACGTGTCGGGGTCCATGCCCTGGCCGCTATCGGTGACGGCCAGGACGACATAGCGTCCCTGTTGCAGATGCGGGTCATCCGCCTCCGCCTCGGCCGGCCGCGCCGAAATGACCAGCGAACCGCCATCGGGCATCGCGTCGCGCGCATTGACGGCCAGATTGAGCAGCACTGAATCAAGCTGATTGGGATCGGCGAAGACCTTGGGCAGGCTCAGGGGAAATCGTGTTTCGATCTGGATCGATGAGCCAAGCGTATGCCCGAGCAGCTCGCTCATTCCGCGCACCAGGTCGGGCAAATCCACCGGTTTCTGCTCCAGTTCCTGCTTGCGGGCAAAAGCGAGCATGCGCTGGGTCAATTGCGAGCCCCGCTGGGCGGCCTGCAAGGCATTATCGAGCAACCTGGACTCCCGGCTGTCCAGCGACAAGCGCCTGCCCAGGGCTTCCAGGCTTCCCAGCACCACCATGAGAAGATTGTTGAAATCATGCGCCACCCCGCCTGTGAGCTGGCCGATGGCCTCAATCTTTTGTGCCTGGAACAACTCTTCGCGCGCCTGGTCGAGGCGCTTTTGCTGTTCCATGCGCTCGGTCACGTCGCGGGTGATCTTGGCGAAACCGACCACCGTGCCGTCCTCGGCATAGATGGCGTCGATCACCACACTGGCCCAGAACCGCGTCCCGTCCTTGCGCACACGCCAACCCTCGGCCTGAAAATGCCCCTCGCGCCGGGCTGTCTCCAGCCCCCGCTGCGGCAGGCCGCGGGCGCGGTCTTCCTCGGGGTAAAAGGTGGAAAAATGCTTGCCCACGATCTCGGAGGCACAATAGCCCTTGATGCGCTCGGCGCCCTGGTTCCAGGTCGTCACCACGCCATTGGCGTCGAGCATATAGATGGCATAGTCCGTCACATTGAGCACGAGGCGGCGGAATTGCTCCTCGCTCTCGGCCAGGGCAGTCTGCGCCTTTTTCCGGTCGGTCAGGTCCCGGGTGATCTTGGCAAAGCCGATTGCGGTGCCGTCGGCTTGGCGGATTGTATGCACCACGACATTGGTCCAGAACCTGCTGCCGTCCTTGCGGACCCGCCAGCCTTCCGATTCAAACCGCCCATCGCGCAGCGCTGCTGCCAGCGCACGCTCCGGCAAGCCGCTGGCGCGATCTTCCGGGGTATAAAAGATGGAAAAATGCCGTCCGACAATTTCGTCGGCCCTATAGCCCTTGATGTGTTCGGCGCCCTTGTTCCAGGTCGTCACCACGCCATTGGTATCGAGCATATAGATGGCATAATCGGTAATGGAATCCACGAGCAGTCGAAAGCGCGAATCTTCATCCATTGTGCCGGCCCCATTGCCGTCTTCGCCCATGCCGTCACCATTGCTCACTCTAAACCAGCCCGGAAACGCTAACGAGCGGCCACCCGTTAGGTTGCATCGATGAACCGACAGAGAAGAAGAAAATGGTGGGTGCGACAGGGATTGAACCTGTGACCCCTGCCGTGTGAAGGCAGTGCTCTCCCGCTGAGCTACGCACCCGCTGCCCGAGGCAGGGAAGAAAGAGAGATGGTGGGCGTGACAAGGATCGAACTTGTGACCCCTACGATGTCAACGTAGTGCTCTCCCGCTGAGCTACACGCCCATCTCTCCGGGACAGAGCGCCCTGCGGCGTCTCCGGTGGCGCGGATAGACCACAATTTCGTGGCCCAGGTCAAGGGGCTTCCCGCACCCTGTGAATTTCTCGCGTCTCAGGCCGCTAGCAGCCGCTCAACCTCGTTGACCAGGTCCTTGAGATGGAACGGCTTGGAGAGTACCGAGGCATCCTTGGGCGCGTCGCTATCAGGGTTCAGGGCAACCGCTGCAAAGCCGGTAATGAACATCACTTTGAGATCCGGGTCGAGCTCGGTTGCCCGGCGTGCCAGCTCGATACCGTCCATTTCCGGCATCACAATATCGCTCAGCAGCAGCGAAAACGGTTCCTCGCGCAACCGCTCATAGGCGCTCAGGCCATTGTCGAACGAGACCACCTCATAGCCGGCATTCTTGAGGGCCCGCGTCAGAAATTGGCGCATATCGTTGTCATCTTCGGCGAGCAGGATTCGCTTCATCAAGGGTCCTCTTGGCAGGGGCAGCGCTGAGTCGGTATTTGCGCCGATGTTTATGCCACCGGGCCGCTTTCGCAACCTCTAGCTGCTTTGGATCGTCCCTTTTCCGCGTTGTTCGCACAAATGCAACAATTCTGGACAATCGCGGCGTCCCGCGCGAAACTTGTCCTTAGCAAATCACTGGAACATGGCCCGGAAACGCCGATATCGGTTCACCGGCAAGGCCATGCTCCCACAGGTGCTGGCGGGTAAATCCGCCAAACAGGGAGGCGGCGTGCGGTCCGACTATTGGGATCAACCGGCATTCGAGACGGTGCGGCCACGACGGCTGGTTGCCCCCGTCGTCTTCAACTCGCCCCATTCGGGCCGTGTCTATCCTGAACGCTTCCTCAATATGGCGCGGCTCGATCATCTTTCGATCCGCCAATCCGAAGACGCCTATGTCGACGAGCTTTTCGGCCGGGCGCCACATCTGGGCGCGCCGCTTTTGCGCGCGCATTTCCCCAGGGCCTATCTCGACGTCAATCGCGAGCCCTGGGAACTCGACCCCACAATGTTCGTCGAGCCGCTCTCGGACCGGTTCAACACCTCATCGCCGCGGGTCGCGGCGGGCCTGGGCACGCTGGCGCGGGTCGTGGCCGAGAACAAGCCGATCTATCGCGAACGGCTCACCCTGGAAGATGCGCGCATGCGCATCGAGGGCATTTATCACCCCTATCATGCCGCCTTGCAAAAACTGCTCTCCGAGAGCATGGCCAGCTTCGGTCTCGCCGTTTTGATAGACTGCCATTCCATGCCGCGCCTGGGCCGGCATGGCGAACGGGCAACGCCCGATATCGTGCTTGGCGACCGCTATGGCACCACCTGCGCCGCCCCACTGGTCGATCTGGTCGAAACCGTCTTTGCCTCGGCGGGGCTGCGGGTTGCCCGCAACCGCCCCTATGCCGGCGGCTTCTGCACAAGGGCCTATGGCCGGCCGCAACATGGCGTGCACGCGCTGCAGATCGAAATCAGCCGCCACCTATATATGAACGAGGTGACGCTGGAGAAGAATGCCGGCTTCGAAACCATCAAGGCGCTGATCGAACGGCTGATCATGACGCTTGTGGGCCTCGATCTGGTGACCCTGGCCGGCGTCTCGACCTTGCCCGAACAGGCCGCCGCCGAGTAAATCCCCGCAAAACAAGGGGGCCGCCCCCAAAGACGGCCCCAGTCAAGGGAGGAACGATGTTCGCCGGACGCGGCATCCAAAATGCCCGGCAGTCCGGCAACGCACCATGCCCTTTGTCGATGAACCCATTCGCGGCCACCGGCAAGTGTTCATGCCAATATGCACAGCAGTTCAGCCTATTCTTGTTGCAAAAATGAATCAGAACAGACACAGCACTCATAGATAAATAGCCCTTCGCTTCCGCGTTCAATTCACTGTGCTCAACTCCAAACCATTGACAAATCTGCGCTTTGTCAGCCCGCCAGCCCGAAAGTTCTGAAATGCCCGCCACATCGATCGATTTTGCACAAGTTGAGACCATTCTGCGCGCGGCCGGTGCGGCGGCGGCGGCGCATACCCTGCCCCTGTTTCGCACACCCATTGCCATCGACAATAAGCTCGATGCCGGCTTCGACCCCGTCACCGAAGCCGACAAGGGCGCCGAAACCGTCATTCGCGCCATCATTGCCGACGCTTTCCCCGACCACGCCATTATTGGCGAGGAATGGGGCACGACTGGCCAGAGCCGCTATAGCTGGATCATCGATCCGGTCGATGGCACGCGCGCCTTCATCTCGGGCGCTCCGGTCTGGGGCACATTGATCGGCTTTGCCATAGACCAGGTGGCGGTGGCCGGATTGATGAGCCAACCCTTTATCGGCGAGGAGTTCCTGGCGGTCCCGGGACGCTCTACCTATCGGCGCGGCGAATTGCTGCGCACAAACCTCGCCAGCGGGCAGACCGAGCTGGCCGCCGCCCGTGTCTTCACCACCACCCCCAACCTTTTCAAAGGCGAGCACTGGAACAAATGGCTGGCGGTGGAAAATGCCACCCGCCTGCAACGCTTCGGCATGGATTGCTACGGCTACGCCCTGCTCGCCGCAGGCCAGGCCGATCTGGTCATCGAGCCCTACCTCAATACCTACGATATCGCAGCTCTCGTGCCGATCATCCGGGAAGCCGGGGGCGCCATTGCCTGCTGGGACGGGTCCGAGCCCACCACCGGCGGCAATGTCGTGGCCGCCGCAACACCGGAACTGCTGGACCAGGCCCTGGAGCTGGTCAACCGGGCCTGACGCCGGGACGTTTCACGTTCAGGCTGATACGCTCTACGCCCGCAAATCCTTGGTCGAATCGAGCACCACATAGGTCGTCAGCGCGTGTACGGCCGGCAGCGTGCCCAGCACATCGGTATGGAAGCTCTTATAGGCGCCAATATCGGCGACCTCGACCCTGAGAATATATTCGATCGTGCCGGTAACATTGTGGCATTCGCGCACTTGCGGCGCGAGCGCCACGGCCTGCTCGAAAGCGCGCTGCGCCGCTTGGGAATGATCTGACAGCCCCACCGCAATATAGGCGATAAAACCCACCCCGAGCGCGGCGCGGTCGGTGACGGCGCGATAGCCGGTGATCAGCCCGGCCTTCTCCATCTCCTGCACCCGCCTCAGGCAGGCCGATGGCGACAGCCCTACCCTGGCCGCCAGCGCCAGATTGGTGATGCGCCCATCGCGCTCCAAAATGGACAATATTTCATGATCTTTCGCGTCAATATCGATCATAGATTGCTCAAATATGGCTCATGACTGCTAAGATTGATGGCACATTGCGCCATACCTACGCAATCATTGCGCCATGAACCACGATATCCTGACCGCATTGGCCGTTTTTGCCCTGGTCTCCTCCATCACCCCGGGGCCCAACAATCTCATGCTCATGGCATCGGGGGTCAATTTCGGCGCCCTGCGAACCGTGCCTCACGCGCTGGGTGTCTGTATCGGATTTACCGTGATGGTCGGCCTTGTGGGCGTGGGGCTGATGGGCGTTTTTGACGCCATTCCCTATAGCCACGACGTGCTCAGGGTCCTCAGTGCGCTCTACCTGCTCTATCTGGCCTATAAGCTTGCCACGACCTCAACCATGGGCGAGCGGGCGGTCGATAGTCGTCCTATGACCTTCTGGCAGGCTGCCCTGTTCCAATGGGTCAACCCCAAGGCCTGGACCATGGCCCTGACGGCAATGACCGTTTATGCCGGTGGCGGTTCGCTCCAGCTGGTGCTGTCGGTGACCCTGGTCTTCGGTCTGGTCAACGCCCCTTCGATCAGCGTCTGGGTATTGGCGGGCGATCGGCTCGGCCGGTTTCTCTCCACCCCCCGCCGCCTGCGCGCCTTCAACGTCCTGATGGCGGCACTGCTGGTCGCCTCGCTCTATCCGGCCCTTGCCCATTAGCCGTGGGCGCGGCCCTTTTAGCTGCTCTGCTCGGTAATGAAGGCATCAAAGGCCGCAAAGACCTGACCGCGCACCGCATCGCTCTCCATGAACATTTCATGGCGCGATCCGGCAATCACCATATGCCGCCCGGTCCGCAGACGCAGGCCCAATTGCTCTATGGCAGGGGTGGAGACGATCTGCTCGCGCGCCGCTGCCAGAATGAGCAGGGGGATGCGTATCTCGCCCGGAAAGCGGTCATGCCGCGTTTCGAGCATGGCCCGCATGGCGGCGGCCAGCCAGCGGAAACTGGGCGCCCCGATATAAAGACCGTCATCGGCCCGCACCGTCTCTACCATGCGCTTGTAGCGCAGCATGTCCGAGGTCAGCGGGTTGTCCGGATACATGGCTTCATCGGGCCGCCGGTCGCCCCTGCGCTGAAGCGGCAGATGCCCCAGGCCGCAAAAGCTGATGGCCTCGGCAATCATCGCCCAGCGGCCAAGGCTTTCGTCCATGCCATTAAGGCCCACCATGGGGGCGCTGAGAAACACCCGGTCGAACATCATCCGGTCGCGCGTTGCAGCTATCAGGCTCGCCAATCCGCCCATGGAATGCCCGACCAGACAAAAGGGCGGCGGGCAATCGGGCAGCAGGATTTCGGCGTGGAAGCAACGAAGATCAGTCCAATAATCCTCGAACCGGTCCACATAGCCCACATGGGGATTTCTGATCAGCCGGTCCGAACCGCCCTGACCGCGCCAATCAAAGGTCGCAACCGAAAAACCGCGCTTGCGGAGATCGGCGATGGTCTCGAAATATTTCTCGATATATTCGGTCCGCCCCTGCACCAGGCATATCGTGCCCCTTTGCGGCCCCTCCGTTTTCGGCCAGAGCGCATAGCGCAGCCGTACCTTGTCGGAAGTGGTGAAATAGCCGACCCGCGCCCCTTCGGGCACCGGATTGGAGGGAATAGAGACCAGTTTTGGTCCATCGGGTTCGACTTGGGCGTTCACTTCATGGCCTCACGCGCTGCGGCAACGACCATAAGCGGGCAATGTCACAAAAGAAAAGCCAGCAACCGGGATTGGTTGCTGGCTTTTCGGATCTGTGCGGTTCCATGCGGGGGGCGGGTGATGGAACCGCCAGGGGTGTGAACGTCAGGCCGGAGCTGTCCGGTCATGTCCACATATCCGCTTTTAGGCCTTTGCACCTGAACGGGACTGGAGCGGACCATTCATCTGCGGTTCATCTCTGCGGCCCCTTGAACCGGCTTTGCGCGCACCTACATCTTTGCTGTCCGCCGGATTTGCCGGGGACACCGGCCCTGTCCAAAGGGTTGCTCGCCGCTTCAGGGAGCACCACCGCAGGCACCGGTCGACACTCAACCACGTTGCTCAACTCGGAGAATGTGACCATGCAAACGATCGATTTTTCCCCCTTCTACCGCTCCACTGTCGGCTTTGACCGTCTGTTCAACCGCCTCGACACTTTGGGCGCCCAGGAAGCCAAGACCTACCCGCCCTACAATATCGAGCGCACTGGCGATGATACCTATCGCATCTCCATTGCCGTGGCCGGCTTCTCCAATGGCGACATCGCCGTCGAGACCAAGGAGAACAGTCTGGTCGTCAAAGGCGCCAAACCCGCCGAAAGTGGCGATAACAAGCGTGAATTCCTCCATCGCGGCATTGCCGAACGCGCTTTCGAGCTGCGGTTCCAGCTTGCCGACTATGTCGAGGTTCAGGGCGCCACGCTCGAGAACGGATTGCTCCATCTGGAACTGAAGCGCGAATTGCCCGAAAGCAAGAAGGCGCGCACTATCCAGATCAATGGCGGCACCGCCACCATTGAGGACAAGTCAGTAAACTAAGCCATTCCGAGTCCATCGGATTGGGAAAGGGCGCGATCTCGCAAGGATCGCGCCTTTTTCTATTGACCCGGAACAAGTCTGGACGCCGCCAGTTGATCAGGCATGGCCTCACGCCAACTCCTTTCAACCCTAGCAACAGGATGTGTGCCGATGAAAACCCCAGCCATCGCCCTTAAGGCCAATGCTAAATCCACTGTAATCGAGCTGCTCAATGCCCGCCTGGCCGATAGCATCGATCTGGCCCTGGCCACCAAACAGGCTCACTGGAATCTCAAAGGCCCCAATTTCATCGCCGTCCATGAAATGCTCGATCCCATGCGCACCGCCATCGATGGTCATGTCGACATCATCGCCGAGCGCATTGCCCAGCTCGACGGTACGCCCCTGGGCACCAGCCAGGCCGTGGTCAAGGCCACCAGCCTTGATGCCTACCCGACCGATATCAAGCAGGTTCCCGATCACCTCGCGGCCCTGGCAGATCGCTTCGGCAAGCTCGCCAATCAGGTGCGCGAGGATATCGACACAGCCGATGAGGCCGGCGACGCCGATAGCGCCGATATCCTGACCGCCTATTCCCGAGACCTCGACAAGAATCTCTGGTTCATCAAGTCGCATCTGGAATAGGATTTCTAGACTGGATCGCTAGAGAATACCTGATCAACATATGATCAGCGCTGTTTTTGGACCCGTTTTCCTACAGTTTCCTATCGGTTTTGCCGCCAAGTCCTATTTATTGTGACCACAAAGCGGCAAAATCGCTTGCCCCTAGTTTTGAATTATGCAAATGTGCCCCTCGTTAGGGCAGTATCTCTGTCCTATCTGACGCGTCGCCCCGCTCTCCGCGGTCAGCGCGCACGCTGGTCCGGCTGGACCGCTAGTCGATAGCGGAAACGGACAGGCGGAGCTAATATGGGTGAACACAATTCGCCCGAGCTCGAATTATGAGCGGCCATTTGGATGCAGTGCCGCTCCCCACAAAGGATCGCAATTTGCTCATTCGAGCCGTACTCGTGTAGTACGACCCGGCTGAACACTGCGCCCCAGAGGAAACCATGCATCCGCCCCGCCGGCCAGCCGGCACCAGCAGGATGCGCAAGACGAAGCATTAAGCCCTTTGAGGGCCCGAACAGAACGAGGTTGAGCCATGGCAAACGTACGGACCGGAATTCCCGCCCAGACCGAGACTGCCAATCGCAAAACCCTGATTCTGGATGGCAAGCGCGTTGACGGCCGCCCCCAGGCCCAGGGTCTTTATGATCCCGCCCACGAGCATGATGCCTGCGGCATCGGCATGATTGCCAATATCAAGAACAAGCCCAGCCACGAAGTGGTGCAGAAGGGTCTCGAAATCCTCGAGAACCTGGAACATCGCGGTGCCGTTGGCGCTGATCCCTTGATGGGCGATGGCGCCGGCATTCTGGTGCAGACCCCGCATGCCTTTTTTGCCAAGGTCCTGCCCTTCGCCCTGCCTGAAAAGCACCACTATGCCGTGGCGATGATCTTCTATCCCAATGTCACTGCCCTGCGCGACAAGTGCGCGTCGGTCGTGCGGCATTGTCTTGAGGCCGAAGGGCTGGAATTGCTTGGCGAGCGCACCGTGCCCACCGACAATTCCAGGCTCTCCGAAGGCGTCATCGCCACCCAGCCGATCATCGAACAGATGGTCATTGCCCGTCCCGAAGGCCTGAGCCTGGATGAATTCGAGCGCAAGCTGCTGATCGTGCGCAAGGTCATCTCCAACTCGGTCTATAAGGAAGTGCCCCAGAGCGACAGCGACAATGGCTTTTATGTCGTCTCCATGTCGGCCCGCACCATTGTCTATAAGGGCATGTTCCTGGCCGACCAGCTTGGCGCCTTCTATACCGATCTGCACGACGAGACCTTCGAAAGCGCCATTGCCCTGGTGCACCAGCGCTTCTCAACCAACACCTTCCCCTCCTGGAAGCTGGCTCACCCCTATCGCATGACCACCCACAATGGTGAGATCAACACCATTCGCGGCAACGTCAACTGGATGGCGGCACGCCAGGCCTCGGTCTCCTCGCCCAAGTTCGGCGACGACATCACCAAGATCTGGCCGATCTCCTATGAAGGCCAGTCGGACACTGCCTGTTTCGACAACGCGCTCGAATTCCTCGTGCGTGGCGGCTATTCGCTGCCCCACGCGGCCATGATGCTGATCCCGGAAGCCTGGGCCGGCAACCCGCTCATGGATGAAGAGCGTCGCGCCTTTTACGAATATCACGCCGCGCTGATGGAGCCATGGGACGGTCCGGCCGCCATGTCGCTGTCGGACGGTCGCTACGTCGTGGCCACGCTCGACCGCAACGGCCTCCGGCCCGCCCGCTATCTCGTCACCAGGGAAGGCCACGTGGTCCTCGCCTCGGAATCGGGTGTTCTGGACATTCCCGACGAGGACATTGTCGAGCGTTGGCGCCTGCAGCCGGGCCGCATGCTGCTGATCGACCTCGAAGAAGGCCGCATCATCTCTGACGAAGAGGTGAAGAAGGCGCTTGCTACCAAGAACCCCTATGCCGAATGGCTCGCCCGCTCTCAGATCGTGCTCGAGGACCTGCCCGCCACCGAGCGTCAGGCCCCCAAGAGCTCGGAAAGCCTCTTGGACCGCATGCAGGCCTTTGGCTACACCCAGGAAGACATCAAGCTCCTGATGGCGCCCATGGCCACGACCGGCCAGGAAGCCGTCGGCTCGATGGGCACGGATACGCCCATTTCCGCGCTCTCGAACAAGTCCAAGCTCCTCTACACCTATTTCAAGCAGAACTTCGCGCAGGTCACCAACCCGCCCATCGACCCGATCCGCGAGGAATCGGTCATGTCGCTGGTCAGCTTCATCGGCCCGCGTCCCAACATTCTCGATCTCGAAGGCTCCAGCCGCGAAAAGCGCCTGGAAGTGCGTCAGCCCATTTTGACCAATGAGGATCTCGAAAAGATCCGCGCCATTGGCGACATGCGCGACAACCAGTTCAAGACCAAGACCATCGACATCACCTATATGGCCGACAAGGGTGCCGCCGGCATGGAAGCCGCCCTTGAGGACATCTGCGCCATCGCCGAAGAAGCGGTGCGCGGTGAATACAACATCATCATCCTCTCCGATCGTCTGGTCGCGGCCGACCGCATCGCCATTCCCGCGCTGCTTGCCACGGCTGCCGTCCATCACCACCTGATCCGCAAGGGTCTGCGCACCTCTTCCGGTCTCGTGGTCGAAACCGGGGAGGCGCGCGAAATGCACCATTTCGCCATGCTGGCCGGCTATGGCGCCGAGGCGATCAACCCATACCTGGCCTTCGAGGCCTTGGCCGCCCTCCACGCCGAAGGCGAATATCCGCCCGAAGTCTCGGCGGACGAGGTCGTCTATCGCTATATCAAGAGCGTCGGTAAGGGCCTGCTCAAGGTCATGTCCAAGATGGGCATTTCGACCTACCAGTCCTATTGCGGCGCCCAGATTTTCGACGCCATCGGCCTCAACTCCGAATTCGTGAAGAAGTATTTCTTCGGCACCGCCACCTCCATCGAAGGCGTTGGCCTTGGCGAAGTGTCCGAAGAAACCGTGCGCCGTCACGCTTCGGCTTTTGGCGACGATGCGGTTCTGCGCAAGGCGCTCGATGTCGGCGGCGAATATGCCTTCCGCATCCGCGGCGAAAAGCATGCCTGGTCGCCCGATGTGGTGGCCGATCTGCAGCATGCCGTGCGCACCGCCGAGGACAGCCCGGAAACCGCCCAGGAGCGCTATGACAGCTTTGCCGCCCATGTGAACTCGGGCGACAATGGCTATCTGGCCATCCGCAACCTCTTCGACATCAAGCCGCTCGGCGCTGAAGTGCCGCTCGAGGCGGTCGAACCGGCCGCCGAAATCGTCCGTCGCTTCGTGACTGGCGCCATGTCCTTCGGCTCTATCAGCCGCGAGGCGCATACGACGCTCGCCATCGCCATGAACCGCATTGGCGGCAAGTCCAATACCGGTGAAGGCGGTGAAGAACCGGATCGCTACAAGCCCCTGCCCGATGGGTCGCGCAATCCCCTGCGCTCGGCCATCAAGCAGGTCGCCTCGGGCCGCTTCGGCGTCACCACCGAATATCTGGTCAATTCCGACCAGATCCAGATCAAGGTCGCACAGGGTGCCAAGCCCGGCGAAGGCGGCCAATTGCCCGGCCACAAGGTCGACTGGATCGTCGCCAAGACCCGCCATTCGACGCCCGGCGTGGGCCTGATTTCGCCCCCGCCGCACCACGATATCTATTCCATCGAAGATCTCGCCCAGCTCATTTACGATCTCAAGAACGTCAATGAACAGGCCGACATCTCGGTCAAGCTCGTCTCCGAGGTTGGTGTCGGCACGGTTGCGGCCGGCGTCGCCAAGGCGCGCGCCGATCACATCACCATTTCCGGCTATGATGGCGGCACGGGCGCTTCGCCCCTGACCTCCCTCAAGCATGCCGGTGGCCCATGGGAAATCGGTCTGGCCGAAACCCACCAGACCCTGGTGCTCAACCGCCTGCGTTCGCGCGTGCGGCTGCAGGTCGATGGTGGTTTGAAGACCGGACGTGACGTTCTGATCGGCGCTCTGCTCGGTGCCGACGAATTCGGCTTCTCGACCGCGCCATTGATCGCGGCAGGCTGCATCATGATGCGCAAGTGTCATCTCAACACCTGCCCGGTTGGCGTCGCCACCCAGGACCCGGTGCTACGCAAGCGCTTCAAGGGCACGCCCGAACACGTCATCAACTACTTCTTCTTCGTGGCCGAAGAGCTGCGCGGCCTGATGGCCTCGCTCGGCGCCACCACGCTCGATCAGTTGATCGGCCGCTCCGACCTGCTCGACCAGCGCCGCGCCGAAGATCACTGGAAGAGCCAGGGTCTCGACCTTGCCAAGGTGTTCTACAAGCCCGAACCGCTGGGTGGCGACACCCTGTTCCACTCGGAAACGCAGAACCATCACCTCGAAGCCGTGCTGGACCGCAAGCTGATCGAACTGGCCGCCCCGGCGCTCGAAAACGGCACCCCGGTGCAGATCGAACTGCCGATCAAGAGCCGCGACCGTTCGGCTGGCGCCATGCTCTCGGGCGCCCTCGCCAGGAAATATGGCCATGCCGGCCTGCCCGAAGACACCATTTCGATCACCCTTAAGGGCACAGCCGGTCAGGCTTTCGGTGCGTTCCTCGCCAAGGGCATTTCGATCGACATGATCGGCGACGCCAATGACTATGTCGGCAAGGGTCTTTCGGGCGGCCGCATCGTCGTCCGGCCCTCCGACAAGATCGGCATTGTTCCGGAAAACTCGATCATTGTGGGCAATACCGTGCTTTACGGTGCTGTTTCAGGCGAGTGCTATTTCCGTGGTGTTGCCGGCGAACGCTTCGCCGTCCGCAATTCAGGCGCCATTGCCGTTGTCGAAGGCACGGGCGATCATGGCTGCGAATATATGACCGGCGGCCTCGTCGTCGTCATCGGCAAGACCGGCCGCAACTTTGCCGCCGGCATGTCGGGTGGCGTCGCCTATGTGCTCGATGAAGACGGCTCGTTCCGTTCGCGCTGCAATCTCGCCATGGTCGATCTTGAGCCGGTGCAGGAGGAAGAAGACCTCATGCGCAAGCTCCACCACCATGGTGGCGATCTGGAATGGCATGGCCGCGTCGATATTTCGGGCGACATGACCAAGCATGACGACGAGCGCCTGCATCAGCTCATCTCCAACCATCTGCATTATACGGGCTCCACCCGCGCCAAGCAGATCCTGGAGAACTGGGTCGAGATGCGTCCCAAATTCGTCAAGGTCATGCCCGTCGAATATCGCCGCGCCATCCTCGAGATGGAAAAGAAGCGCTCATCGGGCGCCCAGGCGGCGGCAGAGTGATGTTGCAAGTTCACCATATTGGCGACCCCGTCGCCTCCCTCCCCCTTGAGGGGAGGGACCGAGGGTGGGGGTCCGTCAACGGACCACAAGACCACCCCCTCCCCAGCCCTCCCCTCAAGGGGGAGGGTGCGCAGGAGCCACAGGCTCCGGTTCAGAATTCCAAGGAGCAGAGCCATGGGTAAGGTAACCGGCTTTCTCGAAATTGAACGCGAAGAGCCCCGCTACGAGCCGGCCTCTGATCGCATCCGCCATTTTGGCGAATTCACCATTCCGCTGCGCGAGGCCCAGGTCGTCGATCAGGCCGCGCGCTGCATGGATTGCGGCATTCCCTTCTGCCATGGCGATACCGGCTGCCCGGTCCACAACCAGATCCCGGACTGGAACGACCTCGTCTATAATGGCGACTGGGAAGAGGCTGCCCGCAACCTCCACTCGACCAATAACTTCCCCGAATTTACCGGCCGCATCTGCCCCGCGCCCTGCGAGGAAGCCTGTACGCTGAACCTGGAAGATGTGCCGGTCGCCATCAAGACCGTTGAGCAGGCCATTGCCGACCGGGCCATCAAGTCCGGCTGGGTCAAGCCGCAAATGCCCAAGGCCAAGACGGGCAAGAAGGTCGCCGTTATCGGCTCCGGTCCTGCTGGCCTGGCTGCGGCCCAGCAGCTCGCCCGCGCCGGTCATGACGTCCATGTCTATGAGCGCGAGCCCAAGGCCGGCGGCCTGATGCGCTATGGCATTCCCGACTTCAAGATGGAAAAGGACCATATCGACTTCCGCGTTTCCCAGATGGAAGCCGAAGGCGTCACCTTCCACTATGGCGTCAATGTCGGCGTCACCACGCCGCTCTCCGAGCTGCAGAACAGCCACGATGCCGTGCTGCTGGCCGGTGGCGCGGAAAAGCCGCGCCCGGTCGATGTGGAAGGCAACCAGTTTGCCGGCGTGCATTTCGCCATGCCCTTCCTCGTGCAGCAGAACCGCCGCGTCGGTGGCGAGGATGTGTCGAACGAGTTCCAGCTCACCGCTGCCGGCAAGCATGTCGTGGTTGTGGGTGGCGGTGACACGGCATCAGACTGCGTCGGCACCAGCTTTCGTCAGGGCGCCATTGCCGTCACCCAGCTCGACGTGCGCCCCATGCCGCCCGAGCTGGAGAACAAGCTGACCAACTGGCCCAATTGGGCGGTCAAGATGCGCACCTCGTCCAGCCAGGCCGAAGGCGCCATCCGCGAATTCTCCGCCGGCACCATGAAGATCATTGGCGATGCCAATGGCCATGTTACCGGCGTCGAATGCGCCCGCGTGGACCGCAAGCGCCAGCCGATCCCCGGCACCGAATTCGTCATCAAGGCCGATCTGGTACTTCTCGCCATTGGCTTTTCCGGCCCGGTGCAGGAGGGCATGCTGACCGAACTGGGCGCTGATCTGGACAAGCGCGGCAATCTGTTTGCCGATACGATGAGCTACAAGACCTCGGTCCCCAAGGTCTACGCCGCCGGCGACATGCGCCGCGGCCAGTCGCTCGTCGTCTGGGCCATCCGCGAAGGCCGCCAGGCCGCCCGCTCCATCGATTTCGACCTCATGGGCAAGACGGATTTGCCTCGGTAGATTTGCGGCATCTCCCTCCAGTTATGGTGGGAGCTCTGGGCGATCATCGCCTGGCAAAACACGACGGCACGGCTCCATCGTCCCCTCGCCCCTGAGGGGAGAGGGCTAGGGTGAGGGGTTCAGTCATCTGGCCCCTGCGTCGATGCTGAACCCCTCATCCGCCGCTTCGCGTCACCTTCTCCCCTCAGGGGAGAAGGGAATTCATTGCTCTTCCGCGACTAAACTGGCTAGAACGCCGGTACACAGCCCGGAGCCATCCATGCCCCAAGCCCCCTATACCGTCGACAAGCTGATTTCCTCCAAGGCCATTGCCGCCCGCGTCGAGGCCCTGGCCCATGAAATCACTGACGCCTTCAAGGACACCGAAAAGCTCGTTGTCGTCGGCCTCTTGCGCGGCTCCTTCATCTTCATCGCTGACCTCGTCCGCGAGATCGACCTGCCGGTCGAGGTCGATTTCATCGAAGCCTCGTCCTATGGCAATGCGATGGAGTCGAGCCGCGAAGTGCGCATTCTCAAAGACCTGCGCGGCGAAATCGCCGGCCGCGACGTGCTGGTGGTCGAAGACATCATCGACACCGGTCACACGCTGAAACACGTCCTCGAAATCCTCGAGACCCGCCATCCGCGCCGCATGGAAGTCTGCGCCCTGCTCAACAAGCCATCCCGCCGCGAAACCGACGTCCCCGCCCGCTGGATCGGCTTTGACATCCCCGACGAATTCGTCGTCGGCTACGGCATCGACTACGCCCAGCGCAACCGAAATTTGCCGCATATCGGCAAAGTAAGGTTTACCTAGCAGTAGTTTCTCGGCCTCTTCCAGAAGGGGAGCTGTGGCATCGGCGCTTGAACAGGCTCTGCAATAACACTCGATCTCTCCCTCCCCCTTGAGGGGAGGGAAGCGAGATAGGACTTGGCCTAGCCAAGTCCGTCAAGTCGAGCAGGGTGGGGGTGTCGAGGCCGTCACTAGCTCGGCACCCGTGAATGTCACCACACCCCACCCCTAGCCCCTCCCCTCAAGGGGGAGGGGAACTACATCACCGCCCCAACCTGCCAGGGCACAAATTCATTGTCGCCATAGCCCAGCGCTTCGGACTTGGTCTTCTCTCCCGAGGCGACCCGCAGCACATGCTCGAAAATCTCCTGCCCCTTGGCCTCGATGGAAACACCCTCGACGATATCGCCGCAATTAATGTCCATGTCCTCGGTCATGCGGCCATAGAGTTCGGAATTGGTGGCCAGCTTGATCGACGGCACCGGCTTGCAGCCATAGGCCGAGCCACGCCCGGTGGTAAAGCACAGCACATTGGCCCCGCCAGCCACCTGGCCCGTGGCTGACACCGGATCGAAGCCCGGCGTGTCCATGAACACAAAGCCCTTTTCGGTGACTTTCTCGGCATATTCATAAACCGCCGTCAGCGGCGTCGATCCGCCCTTGGCCGTCGCGCCCAGCGATTTTTCGAGAATCGTGGTGAGGCCACCCAGCTTGTTGCCCGGCGAGGGATTATTGTTCATCTCCCCGCCATTGCGCCGCGTATAATCCTCCCACCATTTGATCCGTTCGATCAGCTTCTCGCCCACCTCGCGCGTCACCGCCCGGCGGGTCAGCATATGCTCGGCGCCATAGACTTCCGGCGTTTCCGAAAGAATCGCCGTGCCGCCATGCTTGACCAGCGTGTCCACGGCCACGCCCAGCGCCGGATTGGCGGTAATGCCCGAATAGCCGTCCGAACCGCCGCATTGCAGCGCCAGCGTCAGATGCGACGCATCGACCGTTTCGCGCCGCGCCTTGGCGGCCACCGGCAACATCTCCTTGATCCGCTCCACGCCCCAATCGATCATCTTCCGCGTGCCGCCGATCTCCTGGATCGTCATGGTCTGGAAGGTGTCGGTTTCCTTAAGGTTATAGGCCTCTTTCATGCGGTCGATCTGAAACGCCTCGCACCCAAGGCCCACCAGCAATGCCGCACCCAGATTGGGGTTGGACGTATAGCCCCACTGCGTCCGCCTGAGGATTTGATAGCCTTCGCCATGCGTATCCATGGCGCAGCCCGTGCCATGCACGAACGGGACCACCCCATCGATCTCCGGATAATCATCCAATATGCCGGAGCTGTTGATCGCTTCCGCCATGAATTTGGCGACCGTCGCCGAACAATTCACTGAGGTCAGGATGCCCACATAATTGCGCGTGCCGACGGCGCCATTGGCGCGCTTATAACCTTGAAAGGTCGCGCGCTTGTCTGCCGCCAGCATGTCAACCGGCATCGCCCCTTCGGCAAAGGCATAATCATGCATCAGCGAACCATCCGGTCCACCCATGCCGCAATTGTGCTCATGCACCCAATCGCCGGGCGCTATGCCCTCCTTGGCAAAGCCAATGATCTGGCCGAACTTGATCACCGCTTCACCCGCCATGATCGGCCTGGTCGCAAATTTATGTCCGCGCGGCACCCGGCGAACAATGCTCACACCCTCGGGCGTTGGCGTCCCCACTTCCAGATTGGCCAGCGCGACAGCAATATTGTCGGCGGCGTTGAGCACGAGTGTTTTGCCTTGCGGCTCGACGACATGTTCGTTCATCAAAGGGGTCCTGGGGTCGGTTCAAGCGCTTTACGCCGCCGGCTTTTCTCGCCAGATTGCACCCGCAATCGAGAGGACCGGCATTGTCATTCAACGCGTCTCTAACTAACATGTTAGCATGAAAACGGAAGCCAGTCCCTATCAATTTCTTGGTTCAGCAGGCGATTTCTCGCGCGGCACGGTCACGGTGGACGTCACCAATGCCCTGCGCGAAGCCATTGTCACGCTCGCCCTGCCCCCCGGCATGGTGCTCGACAAAACCGCCATCTGCAGCCAATTGGGCGTCTCCCGCTTCCCCGTCAGCGAGGCCCTGGCCCGCCTGGCCGACGAGGGCCTGGTCGATATCGCCCCCCAACGCGGCTCGACCGTTTCCCTGGTCAAGATCGCTGACGTCCGGGAATATATGCTTATTCGCAAGGGGTTGGAGAGTGAGGCTTTGCGCGTGCTGATCGGCAAGCACGATGCCGACGTCATTGCGGCCCTGCACGCCAATATGGCGGCCCAGCGCGAAGCCGCGTCCCGCGACGATGCCGAGACCTTTCACCAGATCGACGTCGATTTTCACGACATCATCTTCCGCTCCATGCGGCTGACCAAGGTCAAATCCATCATCGACAGGGCCCGCGCCAATCTCGATCGCGCCCGCCGACTGATCATCACGCCGCGCCGCCTCAACCACACAATTGCCGAACATCAGGCCATCTTCGATGGCATCCTGGCGGCCAATGCACCCCAGGCTATTACCGCGATCCGCGCCCATATCGACGCCGTCATGGTCGAACTCTTTGCCTTCGCGCAGGAACAGCCCGCACTTTTTGCCGATGGCCACGAATTCACCACCGAAGACAACGATTTCCCCTTCGGCTGAGACAAAGCCGCTCGCTCTAAGAGATCAAAATAATGCTGAAAAACATCCCTGCCCTGTTGGGCCCTGAACTGCTCTCGACCCTGCGTGCCATGGGTCATGGCGACGAACTGGTCATCGCCGACGCCAATTTCCCCGCGGAATTTTTGGGGCCGATGACAATTCGCGCCGACGGCATTTCGGCCACCGCCATGCTCGATGCCATCCTCACGCTTCTGCCGCTCGATCAATATGTCGAGGAAACCGCCATCGGCATGCAGGTCGTCGGCGATCCCACTGCTCGCCAGCCCATCGACGATGAGTTTGAGGCCATCATCGCCCGCCACGAGCCTGAAAAACACTATTCCAAGATCGAGCGCTTCGCCTTTTACGACCGCGCCGCGAAGGCGGCTGCCGTCATCCAGACCGGCGAAACCCGTCTCTATGGCAACATAATTCTCAAGAAGGGCGTCATTCGCCCGCAGGCCTGACGGAATCGCTCAAAACAGACCTCGACACACTAACATGTTAGCGTTTATGACGCTGCTGAACCCTTTTGGAGGACCCCGCCATGAAACTGCTTCGCGTCGGCGCCAAGGGCGCTGAAAAGCCCGCCATCCTTGCTGCTGACGGCTCCATCCGCGACCTTTCGGGCGTGGTATCTGATATTGGCGGCGCCGCCCTGCTACCCGAAGGCCTGGCCAGGATCGCTGCTACAGACATCGACTCGCTGCCAAAGCTCGATGACGGTCAGCGCATTGGCCCCTGCGTCGCCAATGTCGGCAAGTTCATCTGCATCGGCCTCAACTATGCCGATCATGCCGCCGAAACCGGCGCCGCCATTCCCGAAGAGCCGATCATTTTCATGAAGGCCACCAGCGCCATTATCGGCCCCAATGACGATGTCATCATTCCTAAAAACGCCATCAAGCCCGATTGGGAAGTCGAATTGGCCGTCGTTATCGGCAAGGAAGCCCGCTATGTCGAGGAAGCCGATGCCATGGATCACGTGGCCGGCTATTGCGTCTGCAACGACGTCTCCGAGCGCCATTTCCAGACCGAACGCGGTGGCACCTGGGACAAGGGCAAGGGCGCCGACACTTTCGGCCCCATCGGCCCATGGCTGGTGACCAGAGACGAAGTGGCCGACCCGCAAAACCTTTCCATGTGGCTCGAGGTCGATGGCAAGCGCTACCAGAACGGCTCCACCAGGACGATGATCTTCGGCGTTGCCAAAGTGGTCTCCTATGTGTCCCAGTTCATGAGCCTGCAGCCGGGCGACATCATCACCACCGGCACCCCGCCGGGCGTCGGCATGGGCATCAAGCCCGAGCCGGTCTGGCTCAAGCCCGGCAATGTCATGCATCTGGGGATTGAGGGCCTGGGCGAGCAAACCCAGAACGTCAAGGCCTATAGCGCCTAGTTCTCCGCCCCCGCGCAAGGCCTGGACGGGGCTTGCTCCCCGTCCCAGACACGCTACGGCCCTCGCGGCGCGACCCGGAGGCTTCTGCCCCGCACAAGACCGCCTCGATCATCAAGGCCCGGTCCTGGCCCGCCGTCAGCGCGCCAGTGAAAATCCTTTGGCGCTGACCGAAAAGAACTTGCCCATCAATCCCGGCAGCAGGGGCCAATTCATGGCATTGACCCCGATATCGCGCACCAGGCCGTGCAGGGGTGTGGCTGGCACGAACCAGTTCGCCATGCGCCGGCCGGCCTGCTGCTTGTCCTGCACCAGGGGCCGCAACCGCGCCTCGAACCGCCCCAGCGCCGCGCCGACATCATCGGCACCGTCCAGCACCTGTCCCAATGCCCGTCCCCCGGCCATGGCAAGCGAAGCGCCCTGCCCGGCCAGCAGCGACACCGCATAGGCCGCGTCACCGACGAGAATGGTACGACCTTTGTGCCATTGGTCCATCGCCACCTGGGCAACGACATCATAATAGATGCCGCCATCGTCCGGCGCCGCCTGCAGCACATCGGGCACGATCCAATCGAGCTCGCCAAAGGCGGCGCCAAGCGCCTTGCGAACATCCTTTGGCCGCTCGAGGCCATCGGCCCGCATTACGAAAAAGCTCATGATCCGGTGTCGATCGACTTCGTAAAGCCCGACCATGCGATCGCGCACCGTCATCATTTTGAAGTCGCCGCTCAGTGCTTCCGCAACGCGCGGGCTCTCAAAGAAGTAGGCCGCCGTGTGAAAACCCAGTGGCCGGATGAACTGCTCTTCGGGCCCGAAGACCAGCTGCCGCACCTGGGAATGGATGCCGTCCGCGCCCACCAATAGGTCGAAATCCTGCCGCTTGCCGTCGCGGGTGGTCACCACGACCCGGCCTACCCTATTCTCGACCTCGGTCAGGTCCGTCCCATAGCTGATATGCACATCGCCCGGCAGGGCGCTATGCAGCTCCCTTTCAATGTCACCGCGCAGAATGGGAAACAGCTTGCCATCCGCGGCCTCTATCATCCGCTCATAGGCCATGGACGAGGCGGTGCGCCCCCTGGCATCGACAAAGTCCAGCCGCCCCACGCCCCGGGCATGCCCCTGCAAGGCCTCGATCACGCCCAGATCCTGTGCCGCCTCATAGCCGGGGCCAAAAAAATCCAGCATATAGCCGCCGGCCCTGAGGCCCTGAGCCTTCTCAATCATGGTCACGCTCCAGCCGGCGCGATGCAGCGCCAGGGCCGTGGTAAGGCCGGCAATCCCGGCGCCGCAGATCAGAGCCCTCATTGGCTGTCCTCCTTCGGTGCAATCCGGTCCACCAGCGCGGCCCATGCCGCAGCCTGCTCGGCACCGCGCTCAGGAAAGAGCTGCCGATGCAGCGCCAACCCGTCTCCCGCGAGCAGGATCAGGCCCGTTACGGCCCCGACCTCTTGCGGCGTGAAGCGCGCCGGCGCCAGCTGCATCAGCACCGCCTCCATATGCGCCCGGGCTGCCTGTGCAACCTCGGCCAGTCTTTGCCGCAATGCCGGATTGCCCTGCGCCCGCGCAACGAAGGCAAGATAGGCGCCTGCCAGGGCCGGATCGGCATCCATGCTGGCTGTCGTGTCCGCGCCCAGCGCCGCCAGCCAGTCCCGGACTGTGGTGCCCGGTGCCGGCCACATGCTCGGCATGCTCATGATGAAGGCGTCCAGCGCCTCCACCACAATATCGTCGAGCCGCTCAAAGTGGTGAAACACATTAGCCTTGCTGACCCCCGCCCTGGCCGCCAGGGCCGACGCCGTCAGCGCCTCGCTGCCGCCTTCCGCGAGCAGCGACAGCGCTGCCGCCACAATATCCTGCCGCTTGCTGGACCTGATCATCGCAACACTTTCCATTCGCTGCTTTGCATATACTGACCGATCGGTCGGTCAGCAAGGGTTCGTGCGAAGTTTTTTGTCCGACACGAACGCGCCATCGCCCTGCCGGCTTGTGAGGAATGGTCTGGAAGGCTATGGCCTTTTGCGGGTTGGGAGGGATCCATGACCATTTTCGACAATACGCTCAATGCCGATGGCGCCCTGATCGTCGGCGCTGGCCTGGCCGGTCTCTTCACAGCCCTCAAACTGGCGCCGCGCCCGGTGACTGTGCTGTCACCCAAACCGCTGGGCATGGGCGCCTCCTCCGCCTGGGCGCAGGGTGGCGTGGCCGCGGCCATGGGCGAGAATGACAGTCCGCACGCCCACGCCCAGGACACGGAGATGGCCGGTGCCGGCATTGTCGATCACGGCACTGCCGAAGGGGTCACCGCCGAAGCCGTCGCGCGCATCGAGGATCTGGCACGCTGGGGCACCCCCTTCGACCGCGACGATTTCGGCAATTTCGCGCTGGGGCGCGAGGCGGCCCATTCGGCCAATCGCATCGTCAAGGTTGAAGGTGATCGCGCCGGCTGGGCCATCATGCAGGCCATTATCGCCCAGGTCCGCCGCACCCCCTCCATCCGCGTGGTGGAAGGCATTACCGCCCTGAGCCTGGCCCGCGACAATGGCCGCATTGTCGGGGTCTATTGCCGGCGCCTGGGCGACCGCTATTCCGAGCCCATCTTCATCCGCGCCCGCGCCACTATTCTGGCCGCCGGCGGGTTGGGCGGCCTTTATGCCGTCACCACCAATCCACCCGGCGTGCGCGGTCACGCCATGGGCATGGCGGCCCGGGCCGGTGCCGTCATCGCCGATCCCGAATTTGTGCAATTTCACCCCACCGCCATCGCCACCGGCGCCGATCCGGCGCCCCTCGCCACCGAGGCCCTGCGCGGCGAAGGCGCCATTCTCGTCAACGATCTGGGTGAGCGCTTCATGCCCGCCATCCATCCCGATGCCGAACTGGCCCCGCGCGACATTGTTGCCCGCGCCAATTTCCGCCAGCTCCAGGCCGGCCACCGCGTCTTCCTCGACACGCGCGCCGCCCTGGGCGCCGGTATCCTCACCCGCTTCCCCACGGTTTCCAAATATTGCCATGAGGCCGGCATCGATCCGGTCGCCCATATGATCCCGGTGACCCCCGCCGCCCATTTTCACATGGGTGGTGTCAAGGTCGACGAGCGCGGCCGCTCCTCCCTGCCCGGGCTCTGGGTTTGCGGCGAGGCCTCCTGCACCGGCCTGCACGGGGCCAATCGCCTGGCGTCGAACTCCCTGCTCGAGGCTGTGGTTTATGGCGCCCGCATTGCCGAGGACATTGGCGGCCTCGAACCAACACGCGAGCTTGCGCCCTTTAAAGGCATCGAATGGAACGAAGCCGAGGGCAACAGGGCCGAAGAGATCCTGCGCAACACCATTGCCGTTCAGGAATTGCGCCGCATCATGAGCGACCTGGTCGGCGTCGAGCGTGACGCGGATGGTCTGAACCGGGCCTTGCGCCAGATCGCCCATCTCGAAGCCAGTGCCGAACAGGTCACCAGCGCCTTTCTCAACATGACCACCTCGGCCACGCTGGTCGCGGCCGCGGCCCTCAAACGCACCGAAAGCCGCGGCGGCCACTTCCGTCTCGATTTCCCCGAACCAAGCCCGGATTGGGAGCATCACACCGAGATGACGCTGACAGAGGCCCTCGCCATCCGCGCCGGAGCTTGATCACTCCGTTAGCAGATAAGTGGCCAGCGCCGTCAAATCCGCATCGGTCCAATGCGATGTCGAGTCGGCGATAACCTCGCCCATCGCCCCGCCCAGCACATCGAAACCCGGGGTAAAGCCGGTCTTGAGCGCATCGACCAGCGTGGCCTGGTCATAGCCTGCTTCCGCCAGCGCCGCCGCCGTAATGTCCGGCGCCCGGCCACCCGTGCCGCCCGGCGAACCGGTTAGCGCCTTGTCCCAGTCGAGTGCCCCAAGGGCATTGCGCGGCGTATGGCAGGCCACGCAATGGGCTGGCCCGAAGGCCAGATACTTGCCGCGATTATAGGTTTCCGACTGCCCCTCTTCCGGTTCGAACCGATTGGGCGAGAAGAACAGGTTCTGCCAGCCCGCCATGGCCAGCCGAATATTGAACGGGAAAGGCACTTGGTTTTGGGCTGCTGGTTCCGCCACCGGCGCGGTCGCCATCAACGCCGCATAGAGATCGGCAATCTCCTGGTCGCTCATCAGCGTGTAATTTTCATAAGGGAAGGCGGGATAAAGATGCCCCTGTGGCCCCATGCCATTGCTCATGGCGTCCGCAAATTGCGCCAGGGTCCAACTGCCGATGCCTGCTTGGGGGTCTGAAGTGATATTGGGCGGCACAAAAGTGCCAAATGGAGTCTCCAGGCCGGCCCCACCCGAAAGATAGGCCCGGCCGCCCTCTGTATCGGTATGGCAGGCCACGCATCCGCCCAGCCGGATCAGATAGTCACCGCGGGCTATGTCGCCGGCCAGGTCGAGTTCCCGTGCCGGTCCGGCAACGGGCTTGAGCAAAAAGCCCCCCGAACTGACCCCAATGACCGCAACGGCGAGGGCCGCCCACCATCGCTTCCTCATGCCAACCCCGCTTTTGCTCAGTTGGCCGGATCAAACCAGAAGCACCGCCAGGGCGCAATTGTTCGCCGATCAAGAGCTGGCGAGGTCGAGCAATTGCGCAATCCTGTCCTTGCTTGTCTCGGCTACCAGGCGCCCTAATTCGGTCTCGCCGCGCATCAGCACCAGGGTCGAGCGGCGCGGAATGGCCATGTCGCGCGCCAGCTCGCTATTGCCATATTCGTCCCAATCGACCCGCAAAATGGGGATGGCGGCATAAGCCTCGCTCTCTTTCTGCAACGCATCGAGCACCCGCTGCTGCGCCGCACAGGTGGGGCACCAGGTTGCGTGGAAATTGATGACATAGGGCACCCCGCTCGCGGCAAGCCCATCCAGCTCGGTGCCGGTATAGTCGATGAATTCGAGCGCCATGGCGCGGCCCATGGCCAGCGCCGAGACGCTCACGCCCGCAAGGCCTGCGAGCAGATGGCGACGTGTGATCATAAGCTTCTCCTCAAATGCTCACTGACAAATCGACCAGCCAGACCGGCAAGACGCCAAGCGCCCAGGCCTCGAGCAACCTGTCGATACGGAAAATAATCGCCAAGCCCACAATCACCAGGCCAAACCCCAACACGGTCTTGGCATGCGGCGCAATCCGCATCAGCAGCGCGCGCCGGCCCGACAATGCTGAACGGGTCCCATAGGCCAGACCCAGCACGATGCTGGCGGCGCCCAGCGCGAAAAACGCCATGATCAGCCCGGCATAGACCATGTCCTCGCCCTGCGCGGCCAGACCAATGGCGCCACCAAGCGTGGGGCCTATGCAGGGCGACCAGGCCAGGCCCAACAAGGCCCCGGCCGCCGCCTCGCCCGAAAGCCCGCGCCCCTCGACCCGCCCGAGCAGCCGCGTACCGCCGCTGGCCGTTGCCCCGGCCAACCGGGAAAATTGCGCCTGCAGACGCGGGGTCAGCATCACGAGGCCAAAACCCAGCATGAACCATCCCGCGCCCAACGCAATGGCCTCCTGCGGCAGGCCCAGCGCCCGTGTCAGGGCGAAGGCACCCAGGCCCGCAATCGTGAAGCTCGCCGCCATGCCCGTGGCCAGGGCCAGCGGCGCCAAAGGGTGCCGCGCCAACGCACTCGCCCCGATCAGTGGCAGCAAAGGCAGCACGCAGGGATTGATGAGCGTCAATAGACCCGCCGCAAATGCCAAAGCCAATTCGAGCACGCCGTTCTCCCGATCGCACCGTTACGACCACAATACGGCAGATGGCAGCCCCCGGTTACAGCCGCGTCATAAACTGGTCGTGATCAGGCAGAGAGAACAGCGTCCACTTCGGCCCGGCTTGGCGGCTGGCAACCCACCCGCCCGCAATTGATCCCGGCCACCACGGCACCAAAGCGCAACATGGCCTCAAGCTGGCCTGGCGCAAGCCCGGCCAGCCGATCCGGCCGCAGGGCGCCGGCCTCATCCAGCCAGGTCAGGATGCCGGCCATCAGGCTATCGCCGGCTCCTACCGTATCCCCGAAAACCGGCGGACGATGGATCGGCGCCGCGGCCTCGCCGCTGCGCGAAAAGGCCCGTGACCCTTGTTCGCCCATCGTCACCACGACCAGGGCGCAATGCGGCCGCGCCAGCAACTCCGCAGCATGCTCCTCAATGCTCATGCCCGGCTCAAGCCAGGCATGGTCCTCGTCAGAGAGCTTGACCAGATGCGCCTTGTCCAGAAATTGTCCCAGCCGCGCCCGATAGCCCGCTTCATCGTCGATCAGCTTGTCGCGCACATTGATGTCGATGGAAATCGTCGCGCCCCGCGTCGCGGCAGCATCGACCACATCGCGCCACACGCGGGCGTCCTCTTCCAGGATCGGGCAGAAGCCACCGATCTGGTAAAGCGAGACCTTTTCGGGCAGAGCCGCCAGCAGCACCTCCCGGGTAAAGGCCCGGTCGGCGCCGCGCTCGAACACATAGCTTGCCTGCATTTTGGCATTGAAGCTGACAATCGCCTTGGTGGTGGCCGCTGCGACACGGTCCTTGAGCAGCACCGTCACGCCGGCCTCCGCCAGCGGCGCCAGCAGCACATCGCCGAATTCGTCCTGGCTGATCGGGCAGAGGAAACCGGTGTCGTTGCCCAGCTTGCTCAGGGCGATTGCACAGTTGAACGGCGATCCGCCGGCATGGGCAACCCGCTCGGCGTCCGCCTCCGCTGAGACCGGCACCAGATCGATCAGGCTCTCGCCGCCCACAACAAACATGCATTCCTCCACAGGCATCAGGTTTGGCGGTGCATACCACTTTCGTATCAGATGTCACCAGCCAGATGCGGCAAACTCCCGCATTTCCGCCATAATCGCATTGACCCACCGAACGGATAATGCTCAATCGGTTCGAGGAAAAGGCGCGGAAAAGTGCTGTCCTTCGGTCAGGGAGCAGGGGAGAACACATCATGCAGGCGCTTGCCGTGCTGGTCCGCGTGATCAGCTCGATCAATTGGCTCGTTGGTCAGGTTTTGTCGTGGCTGGCTTTGGGCTGTGTTTTGGTGTGCTTCACGGTTGTGGTGCAGCGCTATGTGTTCAATACGTCCACGCTCTGGATGCAGGATCTTTATGTCTGGCTGGGCGGGGCGATGTTTACCGGGGTGGCCGGTTTTGCCCTGATGCGCAATGACCATGTGCGGGTGGATGTGTTCTACCGCCCCGCCTCGGTGCGCTGGAAGGCCATTGCCGACCTGATCGGCGTCTTCGCCTTTCTGCTGCCCTTTGTCTATGTGGTCTGGACCTATGGCTATACCGCGGTCGCCCGCTCCTGGAGCTACCAGGAAGGCTCGGCCAATATTGGCGGCATGCCGGGCCTGTTCATCCTTAAAAGCTTCATCCTGGTCTTTGCGGTGCTGGTGGGCCTGCAGGGCCTGGCCATGGCCGCCCGCGCCATTCTGGTGCTGGCCGGCCAGGAAGAGTTGCTGCCCGGCCATCTGCGCTACGAAAACCCTGACGACAACGACCATCCCGCCGGAGAGATTGCCTGATGGATCCCGTACTTCTGGGCGAGGTGCTCTCGGCCGTCATGTTCTTTGGCGTCATCGGCGTGCTCATGCTGGGCTTTCCGGTGGCCTTTTCGCTGGCTGGCACGGCCCTGATCTTCGGGCTGATCGGCTGGTGGCTGGGTGTCTATGACCCCTCCAATTACGGCTCGCTGGCCGGGCGCTATATCGGGCTGATGACCAATGAAGTGCTGGTGGCGGTGCCGCTCTTTATCTTCATGGGCGTCATTCTCGAGCGCTCCGGTATTGCCGAGCAATTGCTGCTCACCATGGGCAAGCTGTTCGGCAATCTGCGCGGGGGGCTGGCCCTCTCGGTCATCGTGGTGGGGGCGCTTCTGGCTGCCTCGACCGGCGTGGTCGGCGCCACCGTGGTCACCATGGGCCTGATTTCCCTGCCCGCCATGCTGCGTGCCGGTTATGATCCCAAATTGGCCACCGGCGTCATCTGCGCCTCGGGCACTCTGGGGCAGATCATTCCGCCCTCGACCGTGCTCATCTTCATGGGCGACATGCTTTCGGGCATCAATGCCCAGGTGCAGATGGAAAAGGGCAATTTTGCCCCCGAACCGGTTTCGGTCGGGGCGCTGTTTGCCGGCGCCATCCTGCCCGGCCTGCTGCTCGTGGGCATCTATGCCATCTATGTGATCTTCAAGGCCATTACCGACCCCAAATCGGCGCCGGCCACCCCGGTGCCGGAGGACGAAAAACAGCACCTGGCCCGCGAGGTCGCCGTTGCCCTGGTGCCGCCATTGCTGCTCATCGTGGCTGTGCTCGGCTCCATTCTGGGCGGCATTGCCACCCCCACCGAAGCCGCCTCGGTCGGCTCGGTCGGCGCCATGCTGCTGGCGCTCATCCGCCGCCGCATCGACCTTTCCATCCTGCGTCAGGCCGTTATTTCCACCGCCACCATCACCTCGATGGTCTTCATCATCCTGTTCGGTGCCGCCGTCTTCTCCATCGTCTTCCGCATGATGGGGGGCGACAACCTGGTGCATGAATTCCTCTCCTCCATGCCCGGCGGGGCCATGGGCGCCATGATCATCGTCATGCTGATCATGTTCCTGCTGGGCTTTATCCTGGACACCTTCGAGATCATCTTCATCGTCATTCCCATCACCGCCCCGGTGCTGCTGGCGCTCGATGTCGATCCGATCTGGCTCGGGGTCATGGTGGGGGTCAACCTGCAAACCAGCTTCCTCACCCCGCCCTTCGGCTTTGCCCTGTTCTATCTGCGCGGCGTCGCCCCCGCCCATGTCACCACCGGCTCCATCTATCGCGGCGCCGTCCCCTTCGTCATCCTGCAACTGATCGGAATCGCAATCCTATTCGCATTCCCACAACTCATCACTTGGCTCCCAGACGTGTTGTACTGAGAGCTGTTCCGGAGCACCAATCGCGCCAGTGGCGCGATTTGAAGCGAGCAGGCCCGAATGGCAGCGGCGACGACAGGCAGACGTGAAAAGCCGACATATTGGCCCGGTTCCGTTAGTCTGGTGTCAACCAGGCATACTGAACTCTTGTTAAGGTCCGACATGAGATAAAGTCGGGTCCCGACGCCTAATGGTTCTACGCCGTGTCGCATTTGTCTTTCTCCCGACGTCTAAAAGCCGTTCTGCTGGCGGCGGCTGTCGGATTTATAGCGCTCACCTGCGCCTTCGCCCTGTGGGCGTCCGGTCGCATCGATGCAGACGCCCTGCACCGCCAGGCGCAGTCGGTCGCGATCGGCCTGGATGAAATCGCCGAGCGTATCCCCGTTGAACAGGACTCCGTGGCCATCTGGGACGAAGCCGCCCTCAATCTGCGTGCCGGTAATGCGGATTGGCTCGCCGACAACCTGGCCGAATGGGTGAGCAGTTACTTCGATCACGACCGGGTCTATATTCTGGACCCCCAGGACAATCCGGTCCGGGCAGTCGCTGCGGGCGAGATGCAGCCTCCCTTGTTCTACGACCGGGACCGCCAGGCCATTGCCGCACTCGTGGCAGGGCTCCGGACCGATATGCAAAGCGCCTCCAGCGGATTGGACGACTCCACCTCGGCCATCACCGGCATGGGCGTTCTGGACATCGTTCGTCTCAGCGATGACATGGTCGGCATAGCCAGCATCAGGCCCATCGTTCCCAGCGATCCCGAGGCTGTGCCACAGGCGCCCGGCACCGAATATCTGCACGTTTCGATCAAGCTGATCGATCAGGACGTTGCCGACACGATTGCCGAGCATTTCGGCATTTCGGGCCTGCACTTCGTCATGGACCAAACCGGACAATCCACACAGGCCAGCCAGAACGTTATCAATCAGGCCGGCGAGACCCTGGGCGTGATGCTATGGACACCTTTCCGGCCCGCCGCGCAATTGCTGATAGACACCATTCCCGTCCTGGTGCCGACGGCGGCCTTCATCATTTTGAGCCTCGTCCTCCTCCTGCGGCGGCTGGACCGGACCGCCGCGCGGCTTGAGCTGAGCGAGGCAGAAGCACTTTATCTGGCCTTTCACGATCCTTTGGCGCGCATTCCGAACAGGGCTCTGTTCGACGCCCGTCTTGAGCGCGCCATTGCCGAGCACCGCAAGTCCGGGGTCAAGCTGGCATTGCATATGGTGGACCTGGACCGCTTCAAGACCATCAACGACACCCTTGGTCATCCCGTCGGCGACGAACTGATCCGCACCGTTGCCCTTCGGCTGAGCAGCATTGTCTCGGAAGCCGATACCGTCGCCAGAATTGGCGGCGATGAATTCGCGATCATTCAGGTCAATGTCACGCGCGCGGAAGACTCCCTGCGTCTTGGCGAACGCATCATCGAAGAGCTGGCTCGGCCTTTCGATCTGCTCGGTCACGATGTCAGCGTCAGCGCCAGCGTCGGCATTGTGTGCTGCGCCGAGCTGAAGGACGATGCGCCCGACATGATCCGCAAGGCCGATATTGCGCTTTACGAGGCCAAGGCCTCCGGACGCAACCGCGTCGAGATCTTTGCCGGCGAACTGGATCAAGTCGTGCGCGAACGGCGCGAGTTGGAGATTGACCTGCGCGCGGCCATCAATGACGGCACAGGCCTGGAACTGGTTTTCCAGCCCATCTTTTCCGGCAAGAACGCGCGCATCCTGGGCGCTGAGGCGCTGGTCCGGTGGAACCATCCCAAAAAGGGCCGCATGTCGCCCGACCTGTTTATCGGCCTGGCCGAGGAGCGCGGCCTGATCGACGGCCTTGGCATGTGGGTCCTGCGGACGGCGGTCGCCTATGCGAAATCGTCAGCCATCCCCTGGGTCGCAATCAACGTCTCGCCTGTTCAGTTCCGCAACAATCGCTTTGCCGAACAGGTCTTTGCCGTTCTTGATGAACTGGGCCTTCCGCCAAAGCGCCTGGAACTGGAAATCACCGAGGGCCTGCTCCTGCAGAATTCTCCAGGCGTTCAGCAGACGCTCCGCCATTTGCGCGCCGGCGGGATTCGCGTCGCTCTGGACGATTTTGGCACCGGATATTCGTCCATCAGCTATCTGCGCACCTATGGCGTGGACAAGCTCAAGATCGACAAGTCCTTCGTTGCGCAACTGGGCCATGACCCCGAAGTGGACAGCATCGTGCGATCCATTATCGAGCTGGCCCGCGCCATGCACATGTCGGTCACGGCCGAGGGCGTGGAAACCGAAGACCAGCGCGCCCTGCTCACCGCACTCTCCTGCGATCAGCTCCAGGGCTACCTGCTCTCGCGGCCCGTCCCGGCGGAAAATCTGGACGCCATTCTCACCCGGCTCCCGCTTGCCAAGGCTGGCTGACTGCCCGTCGCCCTATCCCCGCAGCCCCGGCGCCTCCTGCCCGGTCGCCACCACATATTCGCTATAGCCCCCGCCATAGGCATGCACGCCCTCCGGCGTCAGCTCCAGCACGCGATTGCTGAGCGCGGCGAGAAAATGTCGGTCGTGGCTGACGAACAGCATCGTGCCCTCGAAATCGGCAAGTGCCTCGATCAGCATCTGCTTGGTCTGAATGTCGAGATGGTTGGTCGGCTCGTCCAGCACCAGGAAATTGGGCGGATCGAACAGGATCAGCGCCATGGCCAGCCGCGCTTTTTCGCCACCCGAGAGCACCCGGCACTTCTTCTCAATGTCGTCGCCGGAAAAGCCGAAACACCCGGCCAGCGCCCGCAAGGGTGCCTGCCCAGCCTGCGGAAAACTCGCCTCCAGCATCTGGAAAATCGTCAGGTCGCCATCAATGACATCCATGGCGTGCTGGGCGAAATAGCCCAGTTTGACGCTTGGCCCCCGTGAGATCGATCCCGCATCGGGCTCGGCCACACCGGTCACCAGTTTCAAAAGCGTGGACTTGCCCGCGCCATTCACGCCCAGAATGCACCAGCGCTCGCGCCGCCGCACATGAAAGTCCAGCCCTTCATAAATGGTGCGGCTGCCATAGGCCTTGTGCACACCCTCAACCCGCACAATGTCCTCGCCCGAGCGTGGCGCAGGGCGGAACTCGAAGACCACGGTCTGCCGGCGCTTGGGCGGCTCCACCCGGTCGATCTTGTCGAGCTTCTTGACCCGGCTCTGCACCTGCGCGGCATGGCTGGCGCGCGCCTTGAACCGCTCGATAAAGGCAATTTCCTTGGCCAGCATGGCCTGCTGCCGCTCGAACTGGGCCTGCTGGTTGCGGTCGGCAATCTCGCGCTGCCCCTGGTAGAAATCGTAATCACCAGTATAGCTGGTGAGGAGTCCGGCATCGATCTCGATGATCTTGTTGACGATGCGGTTCATGAAGGCCCGATCATGCGAGGTCATCAACAGCGCGCCGGTATAGGTGTTGAGGAAGTTTTCCAGCCAGATCAGACTTTCGAGATCGAGATGGTTGCTCGGCTCGTCGAGCAGCAGTACGTCTGGTTTCATCAGGAGAATTCGCGCCAAAGCCACGCGCATTTTCCAGCCACCCGACAGCGCGCCGACATCACCCTCCATCATGTCGGGTGAGAAGCCGAGGCCCGCCAGCACTTCGCGCGCCCGTCCATCCAGCGAATAGCCGTCCAACTCCTGGAACCGCCCCTGCACCTCGCCATAGCGCTCGATAATGGCGTCCATTTCATCGGCTTTGTTTGGGTCGGCCATATCGGCCTCCAGCACCGCCATCTCGGCCATCAGGTCGCTCACCGGCCCGGCGCCATCCATCACGGCACTGACGACGGATTGCCCGCCCATCTCGCCCACCTCCTGGCTGAAATAGCCGATGGACGTGCCCCGATCGATTGAGATTTGCCCCTCATCGGGCGACTCCTCGCCGGTGATCATGCGGAACAAAGTCGTCTTGCCGGCGCCATTAGGTCCCACCAACCCGATCTTTTCGCCCTTCTGCAGAGCGGCAGAGGCCTCGATAAAGACAATCTGCTTGCCGTTCTGCTTTGAGATGGATTCGAGACGGATCATGGCATGGCCTGGAAACTGAGCGTTCGGTCCCACGCTCTTGCCTCAATTGGGGAAAAGCGGCGGGCGTCCGACATCGCGGAGAGATATGGCGCTCCTAAAGCATTGTCAGGCTCTCAAGGCAAGCGCGCGCCTGGCAGCGCCCCGGCCATCGTGCCGATTGCCTTACCCCTCCGCCTTTCCGTACCGCTCATTCCACCAGTTTTGCCACTGCGCCTCCAACGCGGCGAACTCGGCCTCAGACAAGCCATAGGTTGTGATCAGCACGGAGCCGCCGCCGTGCGGTCTTTTGGGCGAGACACCCATATCGGTGATCACCATCAACCCATTGCCGAATTGCTGGACCAATAGGGCCGTCTGGAAATGCGTTGTGTACCAGACCAGTCCCCTTGCATTCAGACCCATATCCAATTGCGCCTGATAGGGGCGACCAGCCGCATAGTCTGCCGCCCGGAGACCCAGCGCCGCGCTTGGTTCGCCAATACCGGGTTTTGCCGCGCCGGAGAGGTAAATGGTCCGCCGCTTTTCGCCCGGATGCAGCTCCAGAGCCAGCCGCATTTGCTGGAAGAAATTGATCCAGCCCTGGGTGATGTCTTCATAGACGCCTTCCCAATCGATCGGCGCACCCCCCGATCGCATCAGGCGCAGACGTGTCCCATCGGCCGCCTCGGTCAGCTCGATGCAATCGCTCGCCCCCTCCCATTCCCCGAACTGCACCATGCGCTTTTCGGCATCGGGCGTGGCGTGATCGAGAAAGATGAACTTGATCTCCTCGCCAAGGCTGTCCGCATCCCAGCCGAACCAGGTTTCGATCAGCCTGGGGTCGCGCAGGGCTTCCCAGACTTTGTCAATCGGTGCCGCAATGGTGATATCGACAACCACCTGCCGCGGATCATCGGTGTTCTCGCTCATGCCATATTCCCTAATTGATCGGTTTTGCCTTGGTGCCGGCGGCGGAAGGGTGCGCCCCCAGCATCAGATGATAGCCCCGCTTGCCGGAGCCCTGGGGGTAGCGGGACACCACCGAAGCGATGGCCTCGCCCAATGCCTGCGAAAAGTCCTCGAAGTCCTGTGGGCGCTCAAAGCCGATATCGGCCTCGATGGTCAGGGTTAGTAGCCGCTGCCCGGCCGCTTCGGCGGCGCTGCGCATCCGCGTGACCTCGCGAACCATTGCACCGGCCGCCGCCGCCAGATGGTCTGCGGCGTGCCTGTCCTGAGCTTCGGTCCGCGCTCCTCCGAGCAGGTCGGGGTCGATAATAAAATCTTCGGCAGCGGCCACCAGCACGCGCTCCACAAAGCCGCGCCTTTGCTTCTCCTCCACCAATTTGACAAGGCCCGCCGCCTCAAGCGCCCGCAGGTGGTAGCCCAGTTTTTGACGCGGCAAGTCGAGGCGCTTGGCCAGGCTTGCTGCCGAACCCGGTTCGCGCAATGCGTTCAGCAGCTGTCGTCTGAGCGGCGAGAGCGCCAGCAAGGCGTGGTCGGCATCATCTATCAGCGCGGTGCGGTCGGTTGCCATGAGGTCTCCTCGCCAGCATCATCCAATAGACAAATTTATTTGTCAATTTAAGACGCGTTCGGCCGGGGGGAGCCGTGAGGGCAACAAAAAACCCCGCTGCCTGAGCAGCGGGGTTCTGACCTGTCGTCGAAGCGTTCGACTTACTCGTATTTGATGTATTTTTCGCGGGCGACCAGGAACGGCATATCGGTGCCTTCGGTACGGGTCCGCAGCAGGTTGAAGGCCGAGATGAAGCTTTCGGCGGTTTCCTTGGTCAGCGCGTCGCCGCCTTCGCGGATTTCCGAAATCAGTTCCATCGATGCAGTAGCACCGGCCTCAATGATCTCCTCGGGGAACTGGTGCACATTAACACCATGCTCGTCGACCAGTGCCTTGAGGGCCCGCGGGTCGTTGGCATACATGTCCGAGGACACATCGTCATAAGAAGCCTGGGCGGCGATCCGGACGATTTCCTGTAAGTCTTCCGGCAGCTCGGCAAACTTGGCCTTGTCGACCACCACTTCGGTGGCCAGACCCGGCTCGACGAAGCTGGGGAAGTAGTAGTTCTTGGCAACCTGATAGAAGCCCAGCGCCAGATCGTTATAGGGACCGACAAATTCAGCGGCGTCCAGCGTGCCCGATTGCAGGGCGGCAAAGATTTCGCCAGCGGCGAGATTGGTCACCGAAGCGCCCAGCTTGCCCCAGACCTGGCCGCCCAGACCCGGCGTACGGAAACGCAGGCCCTGGATATCGGCCACGCCGGTCAGTTCATTCTTGAACCAGCCGCCCGCCTGGGTGCCGGTATCGCCCGAGAGGAACCCCTGCAGGCCGAACTGGTCGTAAATCTTGTCCCAGATTTCCTGGCCGCCCAGATAGCGCACCCAGGCCCCCAGCTCGCGATTGGTCATGCCAAAGGGCACACCGGTAAAGAAGGACAGCGCCTGGCTCTTGTTCTGCCAGTAATAGGCCGCGCCATGGCTCATCTCGGCCGAGCCGTCGATCACCGCGTCGAGCGCCTGCAGGCCAGGAACCATTTCGCCGGCGGCGAATACCTGCACGGTCAGGCGGCCGCCCGAGGCCTTGGTGATGCGGTCGGCCAGCTTTTGCGCGCCCACACCCAGGCCCGGGAAGTTCTTGGGCCAGGTGGTGACCATGCGCCAGGTGATATTGCCCTGGGCAATCGCCGGCGTTGCCAGTGTCGTGGCCGCCGCAGCCGCGCCGATCGTTGCAACCGAGGCCTGCTTGAAGAAGTCGCGTCTTTTCATTGGATATCCTCCCAGACAGAAAATGTGCGACACAAAACGGCCGCATCGTTTTTTCCGCGTGCCGGCCGCCGAAGGGGCGTTTTTCGCAACACGCGCGCAACATAGAGATAACGCTCACGGCGAACCTGTCCAGTAGGCGCGGCGCCCGACCATTGGTTTGCTGCCCGGACTACCCACTACTACGCAGGTCGCATCGGCGGATTGTGCTATGATCGGGGGCCGATGGAGGCCGGCACCGATGAATTTGAGACAGAAGATCCTGGCACTTGCCGTCGTGCCGCTGCTGCTGGCAATCCTGGCCATTACGGGCCTTGTCACCCATCAATCGACCGAACTGTCGCGGGCCAGCCTTGCCACATTTGAGCGCAGCCTGCTCAAGGCCAAGGAAAACGAGCTTCTCAATCTCACCAATATGGCCATTTCGGCCATTTCCGGCATCTATGAGGCCGCCGGGCCCGATGATGAAGAGGCCAAGCGCCAGGTGCAGTCGATCCTTTCAAGTCTCGACTATGGACCGGACGGCTATTTCTTCGCCTATGACTATGACGGGGTGAATATCGTCCATCCGCGCCAGCCGTTCCGGCGTGGTCAGAACTGGCTCAATCTCACCGATCCGGATGGCAATCGTGTCATCTTCAACCTGATCGAACGGGCCAAGGAAGGCGGCGGTCTGCACCAGTATAAGTGGGAAAAGCCCTCTACCGGAACGGTCGCCGACAAACTGTCCTTCGCGGTGGGTCTGGAAAAATGGGGCTGGATGCTGGGCACGGGCGTCTATCTCGACGATGTCTATGCCCTGACCGAGGCGGCCGAGGCGGACCTGATATCCCATATCAACACCACATTCCTCATCGTTGCAGCCATCACCATTCCTAGCGTCATCGCGGTTTTCCTCGCCGGCTTCATGATCACCATGCACGAACGGCGCCTGGCGGATGGGCGCCTGAAGGAGCTGACCCAACGCGTCATCGACGCCCAGGAGGAAGAGCGGGCGCGCATTGCAAGAGAGCTGCATGACGGGATTTCTCAATCCATGGTGGCCGCCCGCTACATGCTTGATCTGGCTCTGGCCAAGGTCAGCGCCGGGGCGGACGACACGGCCGCGATCATCCAGCGGGGCGCCAATGGCCTCAACAGCGCCATCAAGGAGGTGCGGCGCATCTCGCACGATCTGCGCCCGGGCCTGCTCGACGATCTCGGCCTGTCGGCCGCGCTCGAGGCCCTGACCAGCAGTTTTTCCGAACGCAGCGGCATTGCCGTCGATTTAAAGACCGTCGCTTTCAAGAATGTGCTTCTGCCCGAAGCGCGGACAGCGCTTTATCGCGTGGCGCAGGAAGCGCTGACCAATATCGAGCGGCATGCTCAGGCCAGCGAGGTGCGCATTGTGCTGACCAGCAGTGGCGGCGGCGCACAATTGCTGATCGAGGACAATGGTCGCGGCTTTGCGGATCGCGACGGCAAGGGGAGGTCCGGCGGGTTGGGCTTGCGCAACATGCAGGAACGCATGGAGCATTTCGGCGGCTCGCTGGATGTCCGGACGTCGCCCCGTGGCACGACATTGCGGGCCCGCCTGCCCAAATCCATCTATCTCACCCACAGAACCGAACCGGTCCCGGCATGACTTCGCCCACCCCTATCCGCGTCATCATCTGCGACGATCACCCCCTGGTGCTTGAGGGCATCCGCTCGGTGATCGAAACCTATGATCATATCAGGGTCGTTGGCGCCGTTGGCTCGGCCAAGGCTGCTCTGGCCCTGGCCGAGAGCGATGGGGCGGACGTCGTGATGCTCGATATCAACATGCCCGAATTGAGCGGGCTGGATGCCATTGAGCTGTTCCGCGAGCGTCTGCCGCGGACACGCCTGCTAATGCTCTCCATGCATGACAGCCGCGAATATATCTCGACGGCCGTCATGTATGGGGCCTCCGGCTATATCCTCAAGGACGTATCCACGAGCGAGATCATCGCCGCCATCGAGACGGTCGCGTCGGGAGGCACCTATTTCTCGTCGGGCGTCGCCCAGGCAATCCTCAGCAAGAGCGCCAAGCCGGCTGCCAATATGCCGCTCTCGACGCGTGAGCAGGCCGTTCTGCTGCTCCTGGCGCGAGGCCTGTCCAACAAGGATATCGCCGCCAACCTCGATATCTCGGTGCGGACAGTCGAAACCCACCGCAAGCACATCAAGAAAAAGCTCGGCATCGCCACCACGGCGGGCCTCACCCGCTATGTCATTGACCATGGCCTGATCGGACCCGAAGAGGAGTGACGAGGCGGGCAAACGAGCCAACTGCAAGGGCCGGATGGCGTTCATCCGGCCCTTGTTCATTTGTTCTCTGCGGATCGCGCTTTGCCGTTCGAGCCTAGCTCTCATGGCCTGTTCGCTCTTACGGCGCCACTGGCGCGATTTGTCCTCCGGAACAGCTCTCAGTACAACACGTCTGGGAGCCATGTGATGAGTTGTGGGAAGGCGAAGAGGATTGCGATGCCGATCAATTGCAGGATGACGAAGGGGACGGCGCCGCGATAGATGGAGCCGGTGGTGACATGGGCGGGGGCGACGCCGCGCAGATAGAACAGGGCAAAGCCGAAGGGCGGTGTGAGGAAGCTGGTTTGCAGGTTGACCCCCACCATGACCCCGAGCCAGATCGGATCGACATCGAGCGCCAGCAGCACCGGGGCGGTGATGGGAATGACGATGAAGATGATCTCGAAGGTGTCCAGGATAAAGCCCAGCAGGAACATGATCAGCATGACGATGATCATGGCGCCCATGGCCCCGCCGGGCATAGAGGAGAGGAATTCATGCACCAGGTTGTCGCCCCCCATCATGCGGAAGACGATGGAGAAGACGGCGGCACCAAACAGGATGATGAAAACCATCGAGGTGATGGTGGCGGTGGAAATAACGGCCTGACGCAGGATGGAAAGGTCGATGCGGCGGCGGATCAGGGCCAGCAGCATGGCACCGACCGAGCCGACCGAGGCGGCTTCGGTGGGGGTGGCAATGCCGCCCAGAATGGAGCCGAGCACGGCCACAATGAGCAGCAATGGCGGCACCAGGGCAACGGCGACCTCGCGGGCCAGGTGCTGTTTTTCGTCCTCCGGCACCGGGGTGGCCGGCGCCGATTTGGGGTCGGTAATGGCCTTGAAGATCACATAGATGGCATAGATGCCCACGAGCAGCAGGCCGGGCAGGATGGCGCCGGCAAACAGCGCCCCGACCGAAACCGGTTCGGGGGCAAAATTGCCCTTTTCCATCTGCACCTGGGCATTGATGCCCGAAAGCATGTCGCCCATGAAGATGAGCACGGTCGAGGGCGGAATGATCTGCCCCAGAGTGCCCGAGGCGCAGATGACGCCGGTAGCCAATTTGGGATCATAACCGGCACGCAGCATGGCGGGTAGGGAAATCAGGCCCATGGTGACCACGGTGGCGCCGACCACGCCGGTCGAGGCAGCCAGAAGCGCCCCCACCACGATGACCGAGAGGGCCAGCCCCCCGCGCAGATTGCCGAACAGCTTGCCCATGGTGAGCAGCAATTGCTCGGCAATGCCGGAGCGCTCGAGAATGACGCCCATGAAGATAAAGAGCGGCACCGCCACCAGCACTTCATTGGTCATCAGCCCGATATAGCGCCCGGCCAGCGAGCCGTAATTGGAGGGGTCATAGACACCCAGCCACCAGCCGATCAGCCCGAAGATCAGGGCCGTGCCAGCCAGCGAAAAGGCCACCGGAAAGCCCAGCATGAGCACGCCGATGACGCCAAAGAACATGACGGCCGAGAGCACCTCGCCCAGAAGTACGGGATCCATCAGGCAATCTCTCCGGCGGGATGGTCGTTGTCGTCGGGGTTTTCGTAGCGCAGATGGCCGGGCAGCAACTCTTCCTGGCCGGCCAGCACCAGAATGGCGCGGGCGGCCATGGCCAGGCCCTGCAGGCCCACCAGCACCGCAAAGACCAGGATGAAGCTTTTAAGGATGAACAGGCCCGGCATGCCGCCAATATTGGCCGAGCCCTCCTGGTAGCTCCAGGAGCGGGCGACCGCGGTATAGCCATAGGTCCAGACCACATAGACAAAGGGCAGCAGAAAGGCGAAGACGCCGATCAGGTCGGCAATGGCCTTCCAGCGCACCGAGGCAGGACGGTAGAACACATCCACCCGCACATGGTCATTGCGCATCAGGGCAAAGCCGGCCACCCCGGTAAACATCGCCCCGCCCAGCCAGACATAAAGATCCTGCATCCAGAGCGTGGACGTATTGAACACATAGCGCTGCACCACAACCGTGAAGCACACCAAAACACAGCCCAAGGCCAGCCACGACAAAACCTGACCAACGAGCCAATTGATCGAGCTGATCAGACGCGTGAACGCGACCAATATCTGCATTCTTAACCTCCCGGCCCGTTTTCCAACGACGGACCCGGAAGCGATTAAGACGTGGTCTGGTGCGATTTCAACGCTCAGGGCGCAAGCAAGACCGACAAAGCGAACCGCACCCCGTAGAACTGGGTAGCGCCGCCCGGAACAAAAAAATTCGCGAAACCGGGATTAAACCGCGCGGCGCGGTGTTTGTCCCTATGAGACCGCTTTCCGGTCCGCAAACAGGAGAGACAATACCATGCATTTCCGTTCGCTTCTCGCTGGCGCAGCCGCCATCGCCCTGCTCGCCACCCCCGCTTTCGCCGCCGAATATCTCGACGGCAATGTCATGTCGACCGATATCGGGGGCAAAATGGTGCTGACCGATTTCAACGGCATGACTCTCTACATCTTCGACAAGGACGAGCCCGGCGTGTCCAACTGCTATGATAGCTGCGCCGACAACTGGCCACCGCTATTCGCCGATGATACGGCCATGGCCGAAGGCGACTTCTCGATCGTCGAGCGCACCGACGGCACCAAGATGTGGGCCTATAAGGACATGCCGCTCTATTACTGGGTGAAAGACGAAAAGCCGGGCGACATCACCGGTGACGGCGTCGGCGGCGTCTGGCATCTTGCCATTGAGTAGTAAGGATCGTTCCAAGGGGAGAAATGGTCCGATGGACCGTTTTTCAATCCGAACGCCCCGCGAGGTCTGCTCGAGGGGCCTGTAGCGAGCATATGGCGTGGTCGATTTTCTTGATGAGCTCGAAGCCAATGTACCGGCCCTGCGCCGTTACGCGCGCGCGCTCACCCGCAATATCGACCGCGCCGACGATCTGGTTCAGGACTGCCTGGAGCGCGCCATTTCCCGCCGGGGCCTGTTTCGCTCCGGTGGACCTTTGCGCCCCTGGCTCTTCACCATCCTCGTCAATCTGCACCGCAATGCGCGGCGCAGCGAGCAGCGCCGAGGCGAAACGCTGGACCTCGATTCCGTGCCTGATCTGGGTATGCCCGCCCCCCAATATGGCCACCTGGCCCTGACTGAGCTCGCGCGCGCCATCGACAAGCTGCCCCTTGAACAAAAGGAGACCCTGCTTCTGGTGACCCTTGAAGGCATGGCCTATGGCGAGGCCGCCGGCATTCTCGATATTCCCCTGGGCACGCTGATGAGCCGGCTGGGCCGGGCCCGCGCCAGCCTCAGGCAATTGACAGGCATGGCCCAGGAGCCGCATCTGAGGACCGTCAAATGAGCGAAATCGGCCGCGACACATTGATGGCCTTTGCCGACGGGCAATTGGACGAGAAGGCCAGCGCCGAAGTTGAAGCCTGGCTCCTGGCCAATCCTGACGCCGCCAATGACCTGGCCCAGATGCAGCGCCAGAATGATGCTATTCAGGCGCTCTTCGGCCCCGCAGCCAGTGAGCCTGTGCCACCCCGCCTCGATCCGCATCGCCTCGCCCTGGCGCAGTCGCGCCGCCGCTGGCAGGGTCTGGCGCGCGCTGCCATGGTGGTTGGCGTGCTCGGCATCGGCGTAACCGCTGGCTGGCTCCTGCGCCCCATCACCGACAATCCGGCTCTCTACAATCGGCTGATTGCCGACGCCGTCAGCGCCCACACGGTATTTGTCGCTGAAAACCGCCACGCCGTGGAGGTCGGCAGCGACGAGACCGACCATCTGTCGAGCTGGCTCTCCAACCGCCTCGGCACGGGTCTCGCCATGCCCGATCTGGCCACGGCCGGTTTCAGCTTTCTCGGTGGCCGCCTCCTGCCCGCGCCCGCCATTCCCGGCGGCCGCGCCGCCCAACTCATGTATGAGGATGCGGCCGGCGAGCGCGTGACGCTCTATATCACGCCCAAATCGGGCATTGATGGCCCCGCGCTCGAACTGGTCCAATTGGGCGATGACAATGCCCTCTATTGGGCCAACGCCATCATCACCTGCACCATTGTCGGCCCGCAACCGGCCGACGACTTGCAGGCGCTGGCCAATTCCGTCTTCGCGCAACTGACCCCATCCGCCGCCCCGGCGCCGATCTATCGCGAGCTCTGATCGGACCGAGGCGCCATCGTTACAGCGGGTGACACCCTCCCTTGCCCCCTCCACAAGCGGGATGGAGAGATGAATACTGGCGCCACAACCTGCGCCTCCCTCCCCGCGATGGGGAGGGACCGAGGGTGGGGTGACTGGCCCTCAGCGCGAGAGCCGAAACTCCCGGGAGGGGCTCCTCTATCCTCGCTTCGGCGCATTCTTGGGCGGAATATCGTTCGAATAAATATTGTGTGGCCCGACATTGAGAATGTCGCGTTCGCCGCACAGCGCCATGGTCGTGTCGAGCTCCTTGCGCATGATCTCGAGCACGCGTGTCACGCCCGCCTCACCCCCGGCCCCCAGCCCATAAAGCATGGGCCGGCCGATAAAGGTCGATTTGGCCCCATAGGCCAGCGCCTTGATCACGTCCTGGCCCGACCGAATGCCGCTATCGAGATAGACTTCGGTCTTGTGGCCCACCCTGTCGACGATTTCGGGCAGCACGCGAATGGTCGAGGGCGCCCCGTCCAATTGCCGTCCGCCGTGATTGGAGACCACAATGGCATCGGCGCCATTGTCGATTGCGGCCTGCGCATCATCGGCGTCGAGCACGCCCTTGACGATCACCGGACCGCCAAAGCGCTCCTTGATCCATCTGACGTCGCCCCAGTTGAGCGTCGGATCAAACTGGCTGGCTGTCCAGGCCGAGAGCGAAGCCAGGTCATGGTCGCCACCCACATGGCCCACAATATTGCGGAACGTGTGCCGCTTGGTCCCCAGCATGCGCAGGCACCAGAGCGGATGCTGCATCATCTGCCAGATCGAATAGGGCGTGAATTTGGGCGGCGTGGAAAGCCCGTTCTTGATGTCCTTGTGCCGCTGCCCGAGGATCTGCAAATCCATGGTCAACACCAGCGCCGAGCACTTGGCTGCCTTGGCGCGGTCGATCAGCCGGTTGATGAAGTCCCGGTCGCGCATCACATAGAGCTGGAACCAGAACGGCGCCGTGGTGTTCTCGGCAATATCCTCGATCGAGCACACGCTCATGGTCGACAGCGAAAACGGAATGCCGAATTTTTCGGCCGCCTTGGCGGCCTTGATCTCCCCATCGGCCACCTGCATGCCGCCGGTCGCGGCCGGAGCGATGGCCACCGGCATGGCGATTTCCTGGCCCAGCATTTTGACCTTGAGATTGCGCCCCTCAAGGTTCACCGCCACCTTCTGGTTGAGCTTGATTTTCTGAAAGTCGCTCTCGTTTTCCCGATAGGTGCCCTCCGTATAAGAGCCGCTATCGGCATATTCGAAGAACATTTTCGGGACGCGCCGATGCGCCAACCGCTTCATTTCATCAACGGTAAGGACCTTGTCGAGGACGGTCATAGCGCATCTAGCTCCGGCTGTTTGCGCCTGCCCTAGCAACTAACATGTTAGCAGTCAATGTAACCGGCTATTCCTTCCTCTCCCCATCACCAGCGTCGAAAAGACGACAATGAACCCGAAAATCACCATGCCACCGGCCAGCACATGGGCCCGGTCCCATTCGAGCCTTTCGACAAAATCGTAAAGCGCCACCGAGAGCACCTTGGTCTGTCCCGGAATATTGCCCCCGATCATCAATACGACGCCGAACTCGCCCATTGTATGGGCAAAGGCCATGATCGCACCGACGAGGTAACCGGGCCGTGCCAGCGGCAGGGCGACTCGCCAGAAGCGTTGACCGCGTGAGGCCCCCAGCGTATCGGCCACCTCGATGACCTCCGGCTCAATGGCGGCAAAGGCATTGCGCAAGGGTTGCACCATGAAGGGCAGCGAGGCAATCACCCCGCCTATGACCAGCCCCGCAAAGGAAAAGGCCAGCGTACGCGCGCCCCAAAACCCCGCAATCCACCCGCCCGGCCCATTGGGTCCCAGCGCCAGCAGCAGATAAAAGCCCAGAACCGTGGGCGGCAATACCAGCGGCAATGTCGCCAGGGCCCCCACCACCTCGCGGCCATGCCCCGCGCCCCGCGCCAGCCACCAGGCAATTGGCGTGGCGATCACGACAAGGATGGCCGTGACGCAGAGCGCCAGCACCAGGGTGAGGAAGATGGGCGAAACCAGGGGGATGAGGTCCAAATCGAATGCCTCCACGGCGATATGCCATCCCACCCGCGGCGCCTCCCATCAAGGGGCGGCGGCCTGGATCGGAATGCTCATATTCATCACTACCGTCCCCCTTGAGGGGAGGGAAGCGAGATAGGTCTTGGCTTCGCCACACCTGTCCAATCCAATGGATGTAAGGCACCCCCTCATCGGCGGCCATTGCGCTGTCACGGCACCGAATAACCCGCCGCCTCGATCACCGCCACCGCTTCCGCGCTGCGCAGAAACGCGAGAAAGGCCAGGGCCGCCGGATTATCCTGCCCCTCGTTCAGCAGCACCGCCCCCTGCTCGATCGGCGCGTGCAGGTCGTCCGGCACCAGCCATATGTCGGTCCTGCCGATGACCTGGCTGGCCGCGACAAAACCGAGCGCCGCATTGCCACTTTCGACAAATTGCAGCGCCTGGGAAATGGTCGCGCCCACCACCAGTCTGGGTTCTATTTTGTCATAGAACCCCAGCGCCTCGAGCGTTTCCACCGCCGCCGCACCATAGGGCGCTGCCTCAGGATCTGCGATGGCGAGCTTGTCGAAACCGCCCCCAAGCACAGCCTCGCCATTGCTCGCATCGCGCCCCGGCGCATAAAGCGCCAATTGCCCCTTTGCATAGACGAACTCTGTGCCCGCCACGGCCAACCCTTCGGCAATCGCGCGGTCCGGCCGCGCCGTGTCTGCTGCCAGAAACAGGTCAAACGGGGCCGCCTGGGCGATCTGTGCATAGAGCTGGCCGGTGGCTCCGAAGCTGAGCACCACCTGGTGCTCACCCATCGTCTCGAACCGGGCTTTGAGTTCTTCTGCAACCGCCGTGAAATTGGAGGCCACCGCCACATGCGCGGTTTCGGCAAAACTGGGCATGGCCGTCCCCACCAGCAGCAGGATGGGTAGCAATCGTCTTGGATGTTTCATCATTCTGGCGTGCGGCCCTCACCTGCATCCGCTATGGCGCTGATCAAGTATCCCCGCAGATTGTCAGGCGGTCGCCCGTCGCGCGACCATGAGTCAGGCCCCAGCGATGCAATTCGCCAAGCAGGGGCAGCAGGTCTTCGCCCAGAGGGGTCAGGCGATAGTCCACGCGCGCCGGCACCTGTGCCCGCACATTCCGGCAGACCACCCCGTGCTCTTCCAGGTCCCGCAATTGCTGAATCAGCACCTTTTGCGAAATACCCTCGATCTCGCGTTCCAGCTCCGACAGCCTCAGTGATCCTGCCTTGAGATGGCAGACAATATGCCCTTTCCAGCGACCGCCAATGATCTGTAGCGTGCGCTCCAGAGGCAGGCTCGAAAGTCGGTTCATTTCTGCTCCCCACCCACCATTTGGTCGGTATCTCACCGAAAAGTCGGTAGAGCCCATCTGCATGGAGTCACTACCAGATCACTGCACAATATGTGGAGTGACGACATGAATGCCAATATTATTGATGGTTTCGGCGGCCCTGAAGTTCTGACCTGGCGCCAGATGCCCACACCCACGCCTCAGCCGGGTGAGGTCCTGGTCAGGGTGGCAGCGGCCGGCGTCAATCTGGGCGACACCATCATGCGCGCTGGGCGCGCCGCTATTCCGCTCGCTTTGCCACTCGTGCTCGGCTCGGAAGCAGCGGGCACGATCGAGGACATGGGAGAAGGCGTATCGGGCTTCAGGCTTGGCGATCGGGTACTGGCTGCCCCCTTCGCTGTCGGGCGGCTGGGTGGCGGTTATGCCAGCCACATCTGTTTGCCGGCTGAGGCGGTCTTTCCCCTTCCTCAGACAATTGCTTTCGATATGGCCGTTGCGCTGGGCATCGCCGGCATTGCCGCACTCGATCTTTCGCGCCTCTTGCCGCTCGATGGACGCACCATACTCATTCACGCCGCCGCTGGCGGGGTCGGCAATCTGCTGGTGCAGCTTGGGCTGGCCGCTGGCGCTCAGGTCATCGCCACCGTTGGCAATCCGGCCAAAGCCACGGCAGTCGAACGGCTGGGCGCTACCCATGTCCTCTCGACCCGGTCCGATTGGTGCCTTGAGGTCATGGCACTCACGCAGGATCGCGGACCGGATGTCATTTTCGACGCCGTCGGCGGCAACATCAGCGCCAAAAGCCTGGAGGTCCTGGCGGCCGGCGGTTCCTTTGTCGCCTATGGCGGGTCCAGTGGCGCCTATGCCGCACTGCCGGAACCGTTCATGCCCGGCTTCGTCATGAAGTCGCAGAGCCTTTTGGGATATTCCATGATGCCCATACTTTCTGGGCCGAATGCTCGCGCCAAAATCGCAGAGCGCCTGACTACACTCTACCAGACGGTGGACGACGGCGCGCTTGCCCCATTGATTGGACACCGCCTGCCCATCGAAATGGCAGCACAGGCACATGAACTGATCGAAAGCCGCAACTCACTGGGCAAGATCGTCTTGCAGGCTTAGCCCCTGAGCGCGCTCGCTTCCTTCGCCAGCGCCTCGATCCGTGCGAAATCGCCAGAGGCCAGCGCATCGGCCGGCATGATCCAGGAACCGCCCACACAGATGACATTGGGCAGGCTGAGATAGGTCTTGGCCTTGGCTGGATCGATGCCGCCGGTGGGGCAGAAGGTGATGTCGGGCAGCGGCGAAGCGAAAGCCTTGAGAACCGGCGCCCCGCCCAGCGCTTCGGCCGGGAAGAACTTAAGGAAGCTATAGCCCCGCTCCGCGGCCGCCATGGCTTCGGTCGGCGTGCCGATGCCCGGCAAAAGCGGAATGGCGACGTCTTCGGCAGCATCGAGCAGGCGCGGCGAAGCTCCAGGCGAGACCATGAAGCGGCAGCCGGCATCGACCGAGCTCTTCATATGCGCACCATTGCGCACCGTGCCCGAGCCGACAATCGCGCCACTGACCTTGGCCATTTCTTCCATCACCTTGAGCGCATTGGGCGTGCGCAGCGTCACCTCGAGCACCGGCAGTCCACCGGCCACCAGCGCCTCAGCCAGCGGCCTGGCCTGGGCGACATCGTCGAGAATGATGACGGGCACCACCGGCGCGAGCGATAGGATGGAGCGAATGGCGTTGGCGTCCTGCGGCATGGCGATCATCTCTTGGCTGACAAGGGGCTTGCCCTGAGCGTTAGGCGGAGTGCGAAAATCCTGCAAGCCCTTCATTGAACTCGGCCGAGAAAATACCTAGGTTCCGCCACGGCGCGCCAAGGTGTGCTTTTGTCTGTCGGGCTTTCGCGGCACAGCCTTGCCGAAATCCCGAAACAGGGTCGGGGAGAGCAAAATGGTGCAGACGATCAACGCGGTGACCCCGCTCACCGAGGCCCGCGCCATTCTGGCCGACAGCTTCGATCTCAAATTCTCCAAATCTGTCGAGCGCGCCACCGACAAGATTTTCGACCGCGTCAAGGACAAGATCCCGGAGATCGAGTGGCCCTTCTACGCGCCGCTGATCTTCCAGATCAACCGGCTCAAAAAGGAGAAGGACGCGGTCATTCTGGCCCATAATTACCAGACGCCGCAGATCTATCACGGCGTCGCCGATGTTGTGGGCGACAGCCTGCAACTGGCCGTTGAGGCCACCAAGGTCACCCAGTCGGTCATCGTCCAATGCGGTGTGCATTTCATGGCCGAGACCTCAAAGCTGCTCAATCCGGACAAGACTGTGTTGATCCCCGACAGCCGGGCCGGCTGCTCGCTCTCCGAAAGCATCACCGCCGAAGACGTTCTGGCCATGCGCGAGCAATATCCCGGCGCCCCCGTCGTCACCTATGTGAACACCTCCGCCGCCGTGAAGGCCGTGACCGATGTGTGCTGCACCTCCTCCAATGCGCTCGATATCGTCACCAAGGTCGAGGGCGACACCGTCATTATGATCCCCGACCAATATCTGGCGGCCAACACCGCGAAGAAAACCAAAAAGAAGATCATCACCTGGGCCGGCGCCTGCGAGGTGCATGAAACCTTCACCGCCGAGGACATTTCCGAGCTCCGCCACGCCTATCCCACGGCCAAGATCATCGCCCATCCCGAATGCCCGCCCGAGGTCATCGACGCGGTCGATTTTGCCGGCTCCACTGCCGCCATGATCGATTGGGTCAAAACCACCAAGCCGCCGCGCGTCGTCATGGTCACCGAATGCTCCATGTCCGACAATGTCGCCTCCGAAACCACCGGCATCGATTTCCTGCGCGGCTGCAATATCTGCCCGCATATGAAGCGCATCAATCTAGAAAACGTGCTCTGGTCACTGCACACCATGACCGAAGAGGTGACGATCCCCGAAGAGATCATCGCCCCGGCCCGCCTCGCTGTCGAACGCATGATCGAGCTGTCGCGCAAGGGGGACTAAAGCCTCGGCTCCTGCGTCACCCTCCCCTTGAGGGGCTTGGAGCCGTGCCGAAGGGCAAATCTCTCCTGTGGAGAGATTTGAGGCGAGAAGACCAAGACAGCTAAGCTGGCTTGACGGGGGCGGTAGCGACGCGCGGCCCGAAGGGGCCGTAGCAAAGCTACGGGTGGGGGTGTCGCGCCCTGGTTTACCCCGGCCGCTTCGCAATCAGATCGATCTCCACCAGCGCCCCTACGGCCAGCGCCGTCACCCCGATCGTGGTGCGCGCCGGCAATTTTCCGGCCTCAAAAAAGCTCGGCCAGAGCGCATTGAGCGCCGCATAATCGCGTTCGAACTGGGTGAGATAAATCCGGGCCATGGTCACATGCTCGAGCCCCAGCGCGATCCCACCGAGCACGATCTGCAAATTCTCCATCACCCGGCGCGTCTGTGCTTCGATCCCGTCCGGCAGCGGCGCATCGGGTGCTGCCGGGTCGGTCGGCATTTGCCCCGTCACGAAAACGAAGCCATCCGTTTCCACCGCGTGGCTGAACGGCGCAACCGGCCGAGGCCCGGACGAAATCATGTGATAGAGCATTTCACTCATGGGCAGGTCACCTCAAAGCAGCTTTTCACCAAACCAGCCCTTTGCCGCAGCCTCTGTCAACCGCCCGTGAAATGACTTGCCGCAGCTGACCGAAGGGGCCAGACTTGCCCACCATGGAAGTCCTGCTCCGCCTGGTTTTTACTGGCCTGCTGCTGGTTGTGGCGCCCACACTGCCCAGCCTGGCCCAGTCTGACGCGTACAGCGCTGAGCAGAATGCTCGGCTCGACACCCTTTTCGCGCAGCTCTCCGCATCCACCGAAGCGCAATCGGCCAACGCCATAGCCAATGACATCTGGCGCCTCTGGGTCCAACCCGACGATCCGGCAATCGCCGCCCGGATAGCCGAAATCATGTCGGCGGGCGGCCTGGCCGGCCCGGCCAGTCAGATCCCTCTCATCGACGCCTTGATTGCCGATTATCCCGACTACGCCGAAGGGTGGAACATGCGCGCCACCGCTCATTTCCTCAATGGCGCCTATGATAAGTCCCTCGCCGATATCGTTGAGACGCTCAAGCGTGAGCCGCGCCATTTCGGCGCCCTGGCCGGCCGGGCGCTGATCTATCAGACCCAGGGGAAACGCGAAGAGGCCCTTGAAGCCATCCGCCAGGCGCTCGATATCCATCCCTTCCTGCCCGAGCGCGCATTATTCCCCGAATTGGGCGCGCCACCCATTCGCAGCTGACCACCAACAGGACAAGCACCATTATGAGCGATGGCGAATACACCATCCACCACGAACAGGGCCCCACGCGCGGCCGCTATTTCATTCGCCTGGCGCCCGGCGCCGAAGCGGAGATGACCTATAGCAAGACCGGCAACGGCCCCATGATCATCGACCACACCGGTGTGCCGCCCGAATTCGAAGGCCGCGGCATTGCCCTCAAACTGGTCAAGGCCTCCATTGCCGATGCCCGCGAGCAGGGCTTCAAGATCACCCCGGTCTGCCCCTATGTGGTGGTGCAGTTCCGCCGTCACCCCGAATGGACCGACCTGCTCGCCTAGTAGCCGTAGCGATACTTGTCCGCCGTCTCGGCCAGGATCGGCTCCAGCGCGTCCCAGCTGACGCGCGCGGTCGGCGCGCCATAGGCATAGGCCGAGATTTCATAGGGCTGGAACTGCACCACCAGCCCATAGGGGTCCGACAGGTTCCAGCGCGTGGGGTCGGTCACCACCTCGGTCAGATCGCCCAGACTATCGGGCCAGAGCGCATCGCCATGCTCTGCCTCGGCCGCCGCCGTTACCAGCGCCGCGAGCTTTTTCTGCCAGCCCTTGCCCGCAAAAATGTCCTCGGCCCTGAGCCAGCGCCCTTCCTCCTTGAGAAAATGCTGGTAGGAAATGGTGTAATTGCCGTGCGCCGCGCCATGGCCATACCAATATGTATTGACCGCCAGCGACAGGCGGTTGCCGGCGATTTCATCGAGCGTGATCGTATTGGTCGAGTCGCTTGATGCGTCCTCTTGCATGGTCTCGGGGCCGCCCTGCTCCCCAAACCCGGCGGCAATCACCTCGCCCTCGGCCCGCACCAGATCGTTGAAGGCATGCATATAGCCCTCATCGCCATCGATCTGCACCAGCGCCAGTTCATGCTGCGCCACCGGCCAGTTGGACTCCGGATTATCCGCCTCATAGGGGTCCGGCAGAGCCGCATAATGCGCGCTGGGATAGACGCGCATACCGTCCATCATCCGGCTGGTTTCCAGCACCCGGCTGCGGCTGTCAAACAGGTCGTTAAGGCAGAACAATCCGCGCTCGTCGTAGTCGCCCGACACCATGGGTTCGGCATCGCGCGTACAGGCCCGCTGCGCATAATCGAGCCATTCGCGCTGATCACCGCGCAATTCATCCAGCGCCGTCTCCGACAGGCCGCCAATGGCCGTCGCATAGGTCCGGGCCAGCCGTTCATCGGCCGCCGACAAATCCGCATTGTCGCAAATGGCATGCTCAAATGGCGTTGCCGCCTTGGCACAATCGAAGCTGGCGCCAAGCGCCGCTTGCGGCAAAAACCCCGTCAGCAGCAGGCAAAGCAAAACGGCTGGGCGGCTCATGGGTGATCTCCTCTGCATGTCGGGGGCGAAAGATAGCCCCTCCGACCGCATCCGTCACCTCGGGGAACATCCGCCTCAGCCGCGTGCGCTCCGTCCGCTCATCATCAGGTCACTATCGAAAATCACCACCATATTGCGGCCTCGGCCCTTGGCCATATAGAGCGCGGTATCGGCCATGTCGGCGGCCACATCCAGGCTGTCGCCCGCCTCGGCCACACAGGCCCCCACGCTCACCGTCACCGCAATCGTGCCGGCCGCCTCGGCGTCGACCGGATTGTCGTCAATACCAGCCATAATCGCATAAGCCAGTTGGCGCAGCCGCTCCGGGCCGCATTCGGGCGCCAATACGATAAATTCGTCACCGCCCCAGCGCGCGCAACTATCCTTGCCGCCAATGGCCCTGCTGATCCGTTGCGCCACCGCGAGCACCACCGCATCGCCGGCCGCATGGCCATATTGGTCATTGATGCTCTTGAACCGGTCGATATCGATCAGCAACAGGCCGTAGGCGCCCCGGTTCTGAGCGTCCGTGTGCGCCGCCAGAAAACCGCGGCGATTGAGAATACCCGTCTGGCCGTCCTTGAAGGCTAATTGCTCCAATTCCTGGGTCCGCTCGCGCACCCGGGTTTCGAGCAACCTTGTATGGTCGTCCACCGCCGCCGCCATTTCCGTGAAACTGGCGGCCAGCCGGCCGATTTCATCCTGCCGCCCCGCCCCCATGCTGAGCGCCGGGCCATAATCGCCACCCTGGGCACTACGCACTACATTTTCCAGCCGCGATACTCGGTCGAGCACGGCGCGTTTGAATACGACCATGGCCAGCATGGTCACCAACACCATGACCGCGACCAGCAACAGCCCAACGGGCAGGAACAGCCGACGATCGATAATGGCATCGAGGTCCATCAGCGTCACATTGTACCAGCCCAGCTTGTCCAGATAGCCCACCCCGACCAACGCCTGCTTGCCACCGATCGTGACGAAAGCGGACTGGGCCAGCGCATCGCCGCGCGTAACGCTGTCCATCAGGGATTGCAGCGTTTGACGGTCGGCCTCGCTGTCCACCAGCGAATAGACGGTGCGTTTGGCGCGCATCTCGCTCGACAGGCTCGCCAGATTGACCAGGCTCTCGTCCCGATGCGCCTGCACCTGACCCTGGCGGTCCACGAACATCGAGGTCACGCCGCGCTGCGGAATATTGACCACTTCCTGGATGAAGGCGCTGAGATCTATCCCGGTGCCCAATATCCCCAGCACCTGCCGGCCCTCGCGGATGACACAGTTCATCCACACCTTGGTCACGCGCAGATTGGCGTCATTGTCGACATTGAGATGGCACCCTTCGCCCAGGGCACGGGTGGCGAAATACCATTTGTCCCGCGCATTATCCGCCGACACCGCATAGCGCAGCTGGTCGCCCGCATAGGCATTGGCATCGTCGTTGAAATAGTAATTGCCCGAGCCGTCGATGACGAAGAAATAGGAATGGTCGGCAAAGCTCTGCCGGAAGTGCTCGAGCTCAGCTATCCCGCGCCGCTGGAGCACCGGGTCGTCCTCATCGCGCGCCCAGTCGCGGATTGCCTGGCTGCCGGCAAGCGTTTCGGCCAGCGAAACCTCGCGCAGCAGCGCCCCCAGGCCGCGATGGCGGTCATAGAGCACCTGCTTTTCGGCAAACAGCGTGCCGAGCTGGATCACGGTGGAATTGACCACCCAGTTGAAGGCAAAAAACGCCGGCACTGCCACCACGGCAAAGCCGAGCAGCACGAAAATCAACACTCTGAGCGAGAGTGTATCGGCAATGCGGCGCCCAAGCCTATGGATGCTCGCCCTCATTCGGCACATAACACAACGGCACCGAATGTGCCTGCAAACGCCTCAAGAAGCTGTTAACGCTTTGGCAAGACTGGGCGTTATTGCAGAAATTTCTGGATCGCCATCAATTCGTCCTGCCGCAATTCATGCCCGCCCTCATGCCAGGCGAGCTGGCTGTCCGCACCATTGGCCGAAAAGTAGTCGGCAAGGGCCTGGGTGGCCACGGCCGGGGCAATCGGGTCGCGCCGCCCAGCGGTGATCAGCACCTCCCGCCCGGTAAAATCGGCCGCGGGCGGGGCGAACGGGATCAGCGGATGCATCAGGATGGTCACATCGAACAGGTCCGGCGCTGCAAACTGCACCGAGGCCAGGATATTGGCGCCATTGGAATAGCCCAGCCCAATAACCCGGGAGGCCTCGCCGGCCACATCGCGCACAAATTCGGTCATCGCGGCCGTCCGGACCGCCAGGTCCGCCATGTCATAGACGCCCTCACCGGTGCGCTTGAAATAGCGCAGGGCGCCGTGCTCGCTCACGTCTCCGCGCGGTGCCACCCGCCGCGCACCGGGCAGCAATTGCCCGGCCAGGTCGAAGAACTGGTTTTCGTCCCCGCCCGTGCCGTGAAACAGAAAGATCACCGGGGCGGCAGGGTCACCGGCAGGATCGGCGCGATACTGATAAGCGGACATGGCTGAACTCCTTTACCGCCGATATTGACGCTTTCACGCCTGGCGGCAATGCCGCGTCCGGACCACGCAGTGTTGACCGATCCGGAACAATCGCCTGTGCGGCGCCGATTGCAAGGCCGCCCACACCGGCTATGATGAGCCATGTTTTTGTCCGTCTTCGACGTCTTCAAGATCGGCATTGGCCCGTCCAGTTCCCACACCATGGGCCCGATGACGGCCGCGCGCCGCTTTCTCGACGACCTTTCTGCCGGCACCTGGCCCCGCGCCGCCAGCGCCCGGCCCGCCGCCATTACCGCGAGCCTGCATGGCTCGCTGGCCTTTACCGGAATCGGCCATGGCAGCGACCGCGCCGTCATTCTGGGCCTGGCCGGCCAGGACCCGCAAACCGTCGATCCCGATGCCATGGATGCAATTATAGCGACCGTCCGCGAGACAGGCCGCGTCTCCCCGCCCGGCCATCCGGCCTATCGCTTCCGTCCGGCGGTCGATCTCATCCTCGACAAGACAACACCCCTGCCCGGTCATCCTAATGGGCTGCAATTTCATGCCTATGACAGCGATGGCCAATTGCTGTTGCGGCGCGTCTATTATTCCATCGGCGGCGGCTTCGTTGTCACCGCCGAGGAACTTGAAGCCATGCGCCATGCCTCACCCGCCGATGCCGATGTGCCCTGGCCCTTTGCCGATGCGCGCGAAATGCTCGACATGGCCCATCGCTCCGGCCTCTCCATTGCCGGCATGAAGCGCGCCAATGAGGAAGCCCGGCTCGCTCCTGCCCAGCTCAACCGCCAGCTCGACAACATCTGGCAGGTCATGTCGGACTGTATAGACCGCGGACTAGACCAGCGCGGCGAATTGCCCGGCGGCCTCAAGGTCAAACGCCGCGCCGCCGCCATCCACGACAAGCTCAGGCAGAAGTGGCAGCGCAACGAGGCCGATCCGCTCATGGCCAATGACTGGCTTTCGGTTTTCGCCATGGCCGTCAACGAGGAAAACGCCGCTGGCGGCCGGGTCGTCACCGCCCCCACCAATGGCGCCGCCGGTGTCATTCCCGCAGTGCTGCGCTATGCCCTGCAATTCAATGCCGGCACCGGCGATCACGCCATCCGCGATTTCCTGCTCACCGCCGCGGCCATTGGCGGCATCATCAAGCATCGCGCCTCGATCTCGGGCGCCGAGGTCGGCTGCCAGGGCGAAGTCGGTTCGGCCTCCGCCATGGCCGCCGCTGGGCTCTGTGCGATTCTGGGCGGCACGCCCGAGCAGGTCGAAAACGCGGCCGAAATTGCTCTTGAACACCATCTGGGCATGACCTGCGATCCGGTCGGGGGGCTCGTGCAGATTCCCTGCATCGAGCGCAATGCCTTTGGCGCCGTCAAGGCCGTCACCGCTGCCTCGCTGGCTCTCAAAGGCGATGGCACCCATGCCGTGCCGCTCGACGCCTGCGTCGAAACCATGCGTCAGACCGGCCAGGACATGAACGAAAAATACAAGGAAACCAGCCTTGGCGGCCTTGCGGTCAATGTCGTGGCCTGCTGAGGCGGACACCCGGCTGTATACATTTGCCTGAAAGGGCGATTGCCTTCTCTCGCGCGACTTGCCATCACTGATGGCAAACAGGACTCGAGGAGGAACCGCCATGGCCCTTGCCAAACCACCCTATCACGCCGACGTAGTCGGCTCGTTTCTGCGGCCCGACAGCATCAAGAAGGCCCGCAAGGCCCGTTTCGAGGACAAGAGCCTCAGCGCCGAGGAACTCAAGGCCATCGAGGACGAGGCCATCCGCGATGTCATCAAGATGCAGGAAGATTCTGGCCTCAAGGCCGTGACCGATGGCGAATTCCGCCGCGCCTGGTGGCATTTCGACTTCATGGGCATGCTCAACGGCCTCGATATCATTGAGCGCGAGGGTGGCGGCATCCAGTTCCACGGCGTCCACACCAAGCAGGACGTACCGGTCATTACCGGCAAGCTCAGCTTTCCCGCCGACCACCCTATGCTCGAGCATTACAAGTTCGTCGCCGCCAATACCAAGGTGACCCCGAAGATTTCCATCCCCGGCCCCAGCGCCATTCACTTCCGCATCGCCGACGACGACATCGCCGTCAATGAATACAAGCATGATGCCGAAGCCTATTTCGAGGCCATCACCGCCACCTACAAGGACGCCGTGAAGGCCTTCTACGCTGCCGGCTGCCGCTACCTGCAGATGGACGACATCTTCTTTGCCTATCTCTGCGACCCGAAAATCCGCGCTGAGCGCAAGGCCAGAGGCGAGGACCCCGATTGGCTGATCGGGCGCTATGCCAAAATGATGCATGATGCCATTGCCGACCGCCCCGATGACATGCTGATCGGCATGCATATGTGCCGCGGCAATTTCAAATCCACCTGGGTGGCCGAAGGCGCCTATGACCCGGCGGCCGACGCCATCTTTAACCAGACCGATGTCGATATCTATTTCATGGAATATGACACCGACCGCGCTGGCGGGCTCGAGCCACTCCGCCTGTTGCCCAAGGGCACCAAGCGCGTGCTCCCGGGCTTCATCACCACCAAGACCCCTGGGCTCGAAGACCTCGATGAGTTGAAGCGCAAATTCGATGCGGCCAGCAAATATGCCGATATCGACCAGCTCGGCATCGCCCCGCAATGCGGCTTCGCCTCGACCGAAGAGGGCAATGACCTCACCATGGACGACCAGCGCCGCAAGCTCGACCTCGTGGTCAAGACCGCCGAAGCCATCTGGGGCGGGGTTTAGTCGCCGGAAACAGAAAGGCCCGTGTCCTGGCGACGCGGGCCATACCGGCCTGAGGCCGCTCAGCCCTCCAAAAAGGAAAACCCCAGCAACTCGGCTGAGTTACTGGGGTTCTTTGGTTGCGGGAGCAGGATTTGAACCTGCGACCTTCAGGTTATGAGCCTGACGAGCTACCGGGCTGCTCCATCCCGCGTCAAACACGGCGCCGTCGGCGCGGTGTGAGCGCTATATAGGGGGTGAGGCCGCAGACCTCAACCCCCTCCGAGCCAATCCGTGACGGTTTTTTGACGCCGGCCGCTTTTCGCCCGCATTGCTGGCCCCCGCCCTGTGGAAAAGCCCATCCATCGTTAAATGACGCTCATCATCTTCCATACCAAAGCAAGCTGGTCTAGGGTCCGGCGCTCGCCCGAACCTCTTGCTGCAAATGGACTTTTCTTCATGCAATTCAAATCCCTTGGCCGCACCGACATCACGGTCACCGATATTTGCCTGGGCACCATGACCTGGGGCAGCCAGAACACCGAGGCAGAAGGCCATGCCCAGATCGCCATGGCGCGCGATGCCGGCATCAATTTCATGGATACCGCCGAACTCTACGCCGTGCCGGGCAGCCCCGAAACCAGCGGCCGCACCGAAGAGATCATCGGCAATTGGTTTGCCGCCAATGGCGACCGCGAAAAATGGATCCTGGCCAGCAAGATCGGCGGTGGCGGCTCCAGCTTCCTGCGTGGCGGGCGCCGGGCTGACGGCGCGTCCATCCGCGAAGCGCTTGAGGCCAGCCTCAAACGCCTCAAGACCGATTATATCGACCTCTACCAGATCCACTGGGCCAGCCGGGGCCATTATCACTTCGAAAATTACTGGCGCTATGCGCCCCATCGCCAGGACACGGCCGACGTCCTGGCCAACCTCACCGACATGCTCCAAACCCTGGGTGATCTGGTCCGCGAGGGCAAGATCCGCCATGTCGGCGTCTCCAACGAAACCACCTGGGGCATCGCCAAATGGCTGCGTATCGCCGAGGAGAACGGCCTGCCGCGCCTGGTTTCGGTGCAGAACGAATACAATCTCCTCCGCCGCCTCTTCGATCATGACCTAGCCGAATTGAGCCATCACGAAGATGTCGGCCTCCTGGCCTATTCGCCCCTGGCCGGCGGCATGCTGAGCGGCAAATATTTCAATGGCGCCACCCCCAAGGGCAGCCGCAAGGACTATCAGAAGGGCTTCTGGCGCTTGAACGAACATTCCGACGCCGCCACCCATGCCTATCACGAGGTCGCTGCCCGCCACGGGCTCGATCCGGTGCAGATGGCCATTGCCTTCTGCCGCACCCGCCCCTTCATGACCTCGACCATTATCGGCGCCACCAGCACCGACCAATTGGCTCAGGTTCTGGGGGCTATTGACCTCACGCTCTCGCCCGAAGTGCTGGCCGATATCGACGCGACCTATCGCCGTTTCCCGCGCCCGATCTGAACGGAAAAGCGGACCGGCCTGTCCGGTCCGCTTTCGCCTCTGGCCAAGCCCTCCGGCCGCGCTATAGTCGGACCAGTTGTTCGGCCGGAGCGCTTCCCTTGACCACGCTTTTCACCTCGGTTTTCCCGCTTCTGGCCTATCTCGCCTACAATATCGTGGTGCCGCTGATCGAGCGCGCCCGCCCCTCCCTTTCTGTCATCATGAACATGCAGCGCCGCCGCTGGGTCGCCAATGCCACGCGGCGCGAAAGCCCGTTCGACGCCATTCTTTCGGGCAATATCATGGGCTCGGTGAGCTTTCTCGCCTCGACCTCGGTGCTGCTGGTGCTGGCGGTCTTTGCCGTTTTCGGCCAGCTCCCCACGCTTATGGAGGCCCTCGAATCCCTCTCGCTCGAACGCACCTATTCCGTGCTCGATGTGCAGATCCATCTCGGCGTCATGCTGGCCATGTTCGTGCTCGCCTTTTTCGCCTTCACCCTCTCGCTCCGGCAGTTCAACCATTTCTGCATCATGCTCGGCGCCCTCGAGCATGATCGCGACGCCACCGAGGAGGAAATCGACGCTATCGCCCAGATGAACGGGTTGGGCGCGCGCAATTTCAATTCCGGCATCCGCGCCTATTATTTCTCCGTCGCCACCGTCGCCTGGTTCGTTTCCGAATGGCTGGCCGTGGCCGCCTGTCTGGTGACGGTCCTCATCCTGGCGCATCGGGAATTTTTCTCCTCCGCCCATCGCACCGCCGCCTCCGCCGCCTTGATCGCCGCCCGCCTGCGCAAGCCGGCCTCATCTGCGACAAAACGTGACCGCAATGACGACGCCCGCGGAAATTTATGACGTTGACATTCAGGAATAGGCGGCGTTTATTCCGCCCCGTTGAGAACCTGATTGGCCCCCGCCATGCTTGTCTGCCAGTGCAATATGATCACCAGCAAGGAGATCGAGGACATCGTGCTCGACCTCCTCACGGCCGATCCCTGGCAGCTTGTGGTCCCCGCCAAGGTCTATGCCGAACTCAATCGCCGTGCGAAATGCTCGGGTTGTGTGCCGAATGTGGTGGACATTATCGTCCGCGTCACCGAAAAATATCATGCACAGCAAGCCCATCAGCCCGCCGAACTGGTCACGCTCCAGTCGGGGCTGGAAAAGCTCAAAAAGCAACGGAATGGAGTACGTCGTGAAAGGCGAAGCACAAGTCATCGAGCGGCTTAACGAGGCCCTTTTCCTCGAGCTCGGCGCGGTCAACCAATATTGGGTGCATTATCGGCTCCTCGACGATTGGGGCTATAAGCGCCTGGCCTCCAAGGAACGCGCCGAATCCATCGAGGAGATGCACCACGCCGATAAGCTCATCGAGCGCATCATCTTCCTCGAAGGCCATCCCAATCTGCAGCGCGTGGCGCCGCTTCGGATCGGCCAGACCATCAAGGAAGTGCTCGAGGCCGATCTGGCCGGCGAATATGACGCCCGCAAGGCCTATAAGGCCAGCCGCGAGCTCTGCGAAGAGCTGGGCGATTATGTCTCCAAGAACCTCTTCGAGGAACTTCTGGCCGATGAGGAAGGCCATATCGACTTCCTCGAAACCCAGCTCGAACTGCTCGACAAGATCGGGCCGGAAAAATACGGCCAGCTCAATTCCGCCCCGGCCGACGAAGCCGAGTAATTGCGGCATAGCCAGCCGAAGCGGCCATTCGCTCTCGGCTCGGACGCCGCAAGGCCGGCTAGAATTTTGCTGACAAATTCTGTCCAGCCGCCCAGACAATGTCCGGGCGGCTTTGTTTTGCCCATTCCATTGGAGATAGTCCGATGCAATTTCACACCGGCCGGCTCATTGACCATGTGCATTTGCGCGCCCGCAATGTCGCCGCCACCCGCCATTTTTACGAAAACGCCCTTGCCGTCCTGGGTATTCCCATCACCGCCCGCGGCGAAGGCTGGTTCCAGATCGACGAACTTTTCGTCGATGGCCTTGATGCGCGCGCCATCCCCAGCCATGTGCACCTGGCCTTCCAGGCCAGGGACCGCGAAATGGTCGATGCCTTCTACCAGGCGGCCCTGAAAGCGGGCGGCCGCGACAATGGCGCCCCCGGCGAGCGCCACTATCACCCCGGCTATTATGCCTGCTTCGTGCTCGATCCCGACGGCAACAATATCGAGGCGGTCTTCCACGGCCCCAATACCCGCTCCGCGCCGTCCATCGTCATCGAGCCGACGCCTTGAGGCGGCCAGGCTACCCATGAGGCTTCGGCTCCTGCCACCCTCCCCTTGTGGGGCTCCCTGGCATCCCGAAGGGCAAATCGGTCCGGTGGACCGATTTGAGCCACGAAGGCCATGAGCGCTGTGCGCGAATGGCTGGAAGCGAGATAGGACTTAGCCTAAGGCTAAGTCCGTTGAATCAAGCCGGGTGGGGGGTGTTGCCACGGCAGGCGTCATTCCAAGCAGAGCAGACCAAATCGCCCCTACCCCGTCGGCCACGGCACAATGGTCAGCTCCGGCCAGATTGCCTTGGCCCGCGCCGCCTTGCACTCATGCGTTTCCCGGTTCGGCAGGGCCGGATTGGGCGTCACGCGAAAGCCGAACATGTCATCGAGCCCGAATGGCGCATGGATGGAAATCCCACCATCCGGCTCCAGCCGCGCCGCCACCGCATGCGTCCTGGTCGCAAAATAAAGCATCATCTCGGCGCTGCGATTGAGAGGCGGATAGGCCATGCCGAACCGCTGAGGAAACCATAAATGCACCCGCGCCTGATTGCGCACTTCCACCGGAATCGGCGACCCTGCAAACTGGGCCGCCGCTCTCCGGATCGTCCGATCCTCCGCCGCATAGCTGAGGTCGCTGTCATCGAAATAGACCACATCGGCATCATTGATGCCCGTCAGCACCGGCCTGCCGGTCAGCACATTCCAGACCGTGTTATAGATCGCCCCCGAGGCCAGCAGCGGATCCGGCAGGTCCAGGGCATTCATGCCCTCGAGAATGGCCATCAGATGCGGTTGTGATCGAATGATCTGCACCAGCGCCCGCTCCTGCGCCTCTCGTCCCGCACCGGCATAACGAAGATGTGTCATGCGCAAGGCCCGTCCCGATTCGGCTCCACCTCAGGCAACGATGGCAACTTTAGTTCGACATTTGCAACTGCTAGTCTTTGCCATGTGTTGAAACCCATGGATGCAACCCCGAGGAGAGCACGATGAAGCGCACCGCCACCGCCAACTGGACCGGATCACTGACCGAAGGTTCGGGCACCCTGGATGTCCTGAGCGGCGCCCTCAAGACGCTGCCCTATACCTATAAGGGCCGTTTCGTCGATGAGAGCGGCCAGTCCGGCACCAATCCTGAAGAGCTGATTGCCGCCGCCCATTCCGGCTGCTTTGCCATGCAGCTCGCACATTTCCTCGCCGAGAACGGTACCCCGGCGACCAATCTTGAGGTCGAGGCGGCGGTCACCCTCATCCCCGGCACCGGCATCACCGGCAGCGCCCTCACCCTGGTCGGCACCGTGCCGGGCATAGACGAGGCCACGTTCCGGGAACTGGCCGAAAAGGCCAAGGCCAATTGCCCGGTGTCCAAGGCCTTGGGCGCCATCGAGGTCACCCTCGACGCAAAGCTCGGCTGAGGGCGCAAGTCACACCTGTCCGGCTGCAAAAACCATAGCATCGCCGCCTAAGCGTCTGTCTTGGGGGGATTGCGAACGCCTATTCGCAGGCGGAATTCTCGCAATGAATGCGTTCAACGTCTGGGCACCGGCACCGCCCCTCCCACCGGCCGTCACCCTCGGCCTTGAGCCGAGGGCTCTGTACTTGATTGGCGGCGTTGGGGTGGGTTTCAGACTGTCGGCTTCCAAATGAGTGGCACTGGAAAGCAGACATCACCCGTCTGGGCATTCTCTAGCACTAATCTGAGGTTACCAATTCGCGTTCCGCACGGAAGCGCTGGGCTCAACTGACAAGATCTGCTCTGGCCCATGGGCTGCCGCATTGTCCCGGAACCGTTTCGGCGAGGTCCCGGTCGCGCGCTTGAACGCGTTGCTGAAGGCGCTTTCGGATGAATAGCCAACTTCGTGCGCCACTTGCGACACTGGAACGTCATCCCGGCGCAAGCTGCGCTCGGCAAGGCGCATCCGCCAATTGAACAGGTAAGTGAGCGGAGCGACGCCAGCCACCTGGCGGAATCTGACAGCAAAAGCTGTACGAGACATCGCGACGCCCCGGGCCAACTCTGCGAGTGTCCAATTTCGTGCTGGATCGGCATGGATCATCTGCAGCGCGGGAGCAAGCCGTTCATCGCCCAAGGCGCGAAGCCAGCCATGCGTCCGCGGCCCCTCGACCGATAGCGTCGCCCGCAGAGACTGGACGAAAAGCAACTGGGCGAGCAGTCCCGTAGTAGCCGCCGCACCAGATTGTGGGGCCCGGCTCTCGAGCACAAGCTGAGCCAGCAACCAGCCCAGCACCGATGCCTGGGGAGCGGTCGTCGCCACGTGAACGAGCGGCGGTAAAACATCCAGCAACAGGTCCTGCCGCGTGTGATCGATCGCTACATGCCCGCCGACAATGGTGACGTCGCCCTCGTGTCGATGGGGCGCCATATCCGTTACGACCTGGATATTCCCTTGGGTTGTCTGGGACGCCGCATGAGCTAGATCGCTCGCCAAGGTCAACGGATGCTTGCCGTTGACCAAGATGACGTCACCGGTTGCCAGTTGCACCGGGGCAGGCAAGCTATCCATGACCAGCCAGCAATCGCCTGCGACGATTGCCATGATCTTGAGCGCGTTGGGCCGCGGGAACTGCCTCACCCAATCATCCTTGGCGACCATCCCGCCGGTCAGGACACAGCGGGCATCGAGAAGATCCAGAATTTGAGAGAGGGGATCGGACAGCATTCCGAACGATCGCGCAATTCTTGTGGATGTTCAAGCATTCAAAGTTCACCCGCCACGGAATAGATCAGGAACCCAACAGCAAGGAGAAGAACAATGTCGCAAACGCAAACTCCGCTCGGTTCGGGCTTTGGAGCTGCCAGCACGGCTCTCGAGGTGATTTCGGGGATCGACTTGGCAGGCAAGACCGCTCTCGTTACAGGTGGGTCCAACGGCATGGGCCTGGAAATCACTCGCGCGCTGGTTTCGGCTGGTGCGAATGTCGTCGTGCCCGCTCGCAATCTTGAGAAGGCGCGAGCAGCGCTGATCGCTATCGAGCGTGTGGAACTCGTTCCTCTCGATCTCATGGACCCGGCGTCGATCGAGTCTCTCGCCGATACCTTCCTAGCCTCCCATCGGTCCCTCGACATCCTCATCAATAATGCCGGGACGATGCTCAACCCTCTTACTCGCGACAGCCGAGGTTATGAATCCCAGCTTTCAACCAATCACCTGGGCCATTTCGAACTTGCGGTCCGCCTATGGCCAGCCTTGGCGAAGGCCAAAGGCGCACGTGTGATTTCGGTCTCTTCGCGTGGGCATCAGTACGGGCACTTCGACTTCGAGGACCCTAATTTCCTGCATCAGCCTTATGACGCTTCGCTGGCCTATGGTCGCTCGAAAACGGCAAATGCGCTGTTCGCGGTGGCGCTTGACCAGCGTGGACAAGAGCACGGTATCCGCGCGTTTTCACTTCATCCAGGTGGGGTGATCACCGAGCTTGCAAAGTTCATTTCCGCAGAGAATCTCCAGGCAGCCGGCTACGTCGGGAGCGACGGCAAGCCAATCATCGATCCGGAACGGAATATGAAGACGGCGGCTCAAGGTGCGGCAACAGCTGTGTGGTGTGCAACCAGCCCTGCGCTCAACGGCATGGGCGGCCTCTACTGTGAGAACTGCGATATTGCCCCGCTCTATCCAGATGATTCTACGGAACTGCTCGGCGTACGCTCTTGGGCAATAGATCCTCGGGCGGCCGCTGATTTGTGGACGCTAAGCGAAGAATTGACCGGCGAAAGTGTCGGCAGCTAGCGCCTTGGAGCGAGCATGTCCGGTGTCGTCGGTCACGACTGTCATCGTCGGGACCGGGAGACCGCCGTCTCACCAAGACGCTCGGTTCTGACCGGTCGCAATGCGCGCGAAGCTGTTGTCGGCGCAAGTGGATGAATGGCAACTTTCGGGATGCTCGCGACTGGTCCCAAAAGTCCCAAATCGGGTCGGAAGCCGACTCCCCCCGCCGAGCCCCCACCCTTGATCCCTCGCCCCCTTGTGGGGAGGGAAGCGAGATGGGACTTAGCTTCAGCTAAGTCCGTTGAATCGAGCAGGGTGGGGGTGTCGGGCTCGCAACGCATTGAGACGACAGGCTATTTACAGAATAATCCCCGGGGTCGAAATCCGCCCCATAATTCCGCCGTCCTCACCGACAACACGCGGTACCGACGAAGTGCCGGGTGAGGAGGCAGGCCGCACGGTGTCGATCGGGCGGAGGCGTGTATGCTGACCACCGGTCGCTCAACTGAAGCGAACGGCGACAGGCGGCGATGGATGTTTCGGCGTCCGGGCCCAAGGTCTGTGCCGCTCGTGGATGGGATGAGCAACCCGCAAGGGGGCCGCTCGATGCATGCGTCCGAAATCCTGTTCGTGGGAAGCGGCTTTCGCCTCTTCTTTAATTTAACCGAGGCGAAAGCCGCTTTTCACCGTGCAAACCCGGAGACGCCAGCGTCGTCCGGACCTTCGGCATGCGCACAGCATCGCGGAACGCTCTTTGATAGGATGGCTAGCGCGATTGGACGCTAGTCCTCAATCGGCTGGAACATCGCATTGAGCTCGCTGACGATCTGCTCGATCGGCGCCACCGAGTCAGGCAGCATTTGCGGCGCCTCAGGCGCCACCGCCAGATAGGGCACGCCGCTGGGAAAGGCCCCAAACCGCTGGAAAAACCCGACCATGTCGTCCAGCACCGGCATACGCCAGCGCCACATGGCCCCCATGGCCAGCACTGGCTCCATATGTCCGAAACCCTCATAATATTGCGTCGTCACCCACACGCCCTGCGCCCGCAGCCGCTCGGCAAAGCGCTCGGTATTCTGCACCCTGACGATGGGGTCGGTCGTGCCGGTCGCCAGATACATGGGCGGCGCCTCGGCCGTGATCAGATTGATCGGCTGCGTGCCCTGCGGATTGGGCGCCTCGCCGAACACATCGCGCACTTCATTATATTCGAAAGGATAAAAGTCATAGGGGCCCGACAACGCCGCCACCGCCAGGATGGGTATGGTCACGCCATATTCGTCCCGGAACGATGGGTCGAGCGCCTGCATCACAGCATTATAGGCGCCGGCCGAATGCCCGGCCAGAAACAGCCGGTTCGGGTCGCCGCCATAATTGGCGATATTGTCCTGCACCCAACGCAGCGCCCGCGCCCCGTCCTCCAGAAAATCGGGATAGCGCACCTCCGGGTAAAGCCGGTAATCGGCGATCACGGTGACAAAGCCCCGCGAGGCCAGCGCCCGCCCGGCAAACTCATATTCACCCCGCTCGCCGCGGCTCCAGCCGCCGCCATAGATGAAGAACACCACCGGCGCCAATTCACCGCGCTGCTCGGGTGCATAAACATCGAGCTTGGCCCGCGCCCCATCCGCATACGCAATCCCATCGCCCACCTTGGCCGTCCCCCCATCCATAGCCAGCGGAACATTGAACGGGTCCATGATCGAAACGGCCTGGGCGGGCTGGGTGGCACCCGCGGCCAAAAGGCCGATCAGCAGAAGAATTGTAAGTCGCGTCATCATAAGGTCAGAGGTTGAAAGCCGCGCCGTTTCTGGCAGCAAAAATCGCAGAATTTATGGTCACTTCTGCGAAAGGCACCAATTGCGCCACATGCCGACAAGCATATCGCTGAAGTCGCGGCCAAATCGCGGCACATCACAAATCGGCGAAGCCGCAATCCTCCCGGGCAGCTCCGAGCGCAGAACCGCAAGCCTGTCGCGGTCACCGGCCCGCTCTACCGCCATGGTCACGTAGTCGGCCACGTCGCCGGCGATCCAGTCATCCAACCCGGCATTAGCCAGAATGCTGGCGCCGACCCGGCTGATGTAGCGGTTGCCCTTCAGCGTCAGCACCGGCACACCCATGCGCAGCGCCTGCACGGTGGTCGTGGTGCCATTATATGGAAACGGATCGAGTGCAATATCAATCTGCCCGTAAAGAGCCAGATGCTCGGCTTGCGTTTCGGTTCGGCCCATCAGGTCGAGCCTGTCTGGCGCGACGCCAAGCGCTTCGAACCGCTTGGCAGTGGCGTCGCGTTCCGCCTTCTGCTGCAAGGCGCGCGACTTGAGCAATAGTCGGCTCTCGGGCACAGATCGCAAAATCTCCGCCCAGGTCGACATGGTCGCATCGCTGATCTTGTTGTGGCTGTTGAAACTGCCGAACACCGGCCCACTTCGCCTTTGGCTCTTGGGAGCCGGCGGCGCTCCATTGTCCGAGAACGCCAAAAAGGCATCGGGCAAACGCCACGGCCTCTCGCTGATGTAGCGCTCTTCGCCCTCCGGCAACACCCAGTTATCGCAGACAAGATAGTCCAGTCGACTAAGGCCCGTCGTGCCCGAATAGCCGAGCCAGCTGGCCGATACCGGCGCCGGTCGCGACGCAAAAAGCGGCAGGCGGTTACCCATTGTGTGACCGGACAGATCGAGTAGGACGTCAATGCCATCGGCCCGTATCTTGTTGGCCAAGGTATCATTATCCAGGCCGGTGGCCTTTACCCAATTGTCAAAATAGACGCGCAGGGCCTCGCTTGTCGCGTCCTCTCTATGCGCCATGGAATAGGCAACCAGTTCCAACCGGCCGCGGTCCAGATGCGGCAGCACGGCCTTGAGCAGCGAACCCACGGAATGGTCGCGCAGATCCGCCGAAACAAAGCCAACGCGGACCCTTCGGTCCGCCTGGGCGGGATCGGCAATATGCGTGGCCGCGCCAACCGTTTTTTCGATCATCCGCCCATAGGCCATGGCCGCCTCGGCCTGCTGGCCCGCACCCACATCGTCGAAATAATTAAGCACGAAGGTCCGCGCGCTGAGCAGAACCGGCTGCTCCGGCCATTTCTGTACGGCGGTGTCCAGCACGGCGCGGCTTTGAGCGGTTCGCCCCAGCATATAGAGCGACATCGCGTTTCCCACTGCGTAATCGCTGTTCTCCCGATCGAGCTCCGCTGCACGGCCATAGGCAGCTGCGGCCTTTTCATACTCACCGATATGAAGCGCAGCCCGCCCCACATTGCCGCTGGCAACCGGCGATCGGGCATTGATCGAGCGCGCCCGCTCGAAGGCCCGCAGCGCCTCGCTGGCTCGCCCGGTTTCATAGAGGGCCAAGCCGAGATTGAGCGCAGCACCAAAATGCCGGGTTTCGATCTTGAGCGCGGCCATGCAGCGGGACATTGCCTGCTCGTAGTGCCCCTGTCCGATTAGGACCAGAGCCAGGTTTGCGTGGTAATTAGCCACTTTGGCATCGCTGGCAATTGCACGCTCGAAACAGGCTTGCGCCTGAGCCAATTGGCGGGCAGAGTACATCACCAGGCCACGCAAATGCCAAGCCTCCGCCCAGTCAGGATAGACCATGAGCGCTTGCGCAAGCGACCTGTCGGCCTCCTGCAACTGGCCTTGGCGATAGCAGGTATCAGCACGGCTGAACAATTGGGCTAGGGCCGGAGTGACCTTGGCATTCTGCTTTTTGGAGCGCGGTGATTTGACCAAATCGGCCTCTGGCAATCCTAAGAATCGTCGCTGTTTTGCGCCCCGGAATGGGCGAGGGCAGGCGCGCCGATGATCCGGTCGCTGGCCTGCCCTCTACTTAAGCGGGAGAACTTTGCGCCCAGTTTGTTAACAGTACGTTAACGCTTCAGCCGCTCCAGTAACAGGCCCGATACGTGCCCATCGGCAGCCAGCCCTCGCGCCTGTTGATAGGCAATGACCCCGGCGCGCGTCTTGGGTCCGATCACGCCGTCGGCCGTGCCCACGTCAAATCCTGCACGCCCAAGCAACGCCTGCACCTCGGCCCTTTGCGCCTTGTTGAGCGCATAATCGCCCGCCGGCCAAGGCGTCACAAAATCACCGCCACCCAGGATGCGGTCCGCCAGATGGCCGACGGCCAGGGCGTAGCTATCCGAATTATTGTAGCGCTTGATGACATCGAAATTGGGTAGCAGCAGAAAGGCTGGCCCATTGGCACCTGCCGGCATGTAGAGCCGCCCGATATCGTCGGGGCGCGGAAAGGCCCGCCCCGAGGCGCGCGTAATGCCCATGGCCTGCCATTGGCTCAGCGGCGCCTTGTCCATGCCGCGCGCTGTTGCAAAGTTGAACCCCCGCGGGAGTTTGACCTCATAGCCCCAGGTTTCACCCGGCCGCCAATTGAAGCTTTTGAGATAATTGGCCGTGGAACCAAGCGCATCGGGCACTGAGTTCCAGATATCCTTGCGTCCATCGCCATTGTAGTCCACCGCGTAGCGCATGAAGCTCGAGGGCATGAATTGGGTGTGCCCCATCGCGCCCGCCCAGGAGCCGACCATGGCGTTGGGAGAAACGTGCCCATCGGAAATGATACGCAGAGCCGTGACCAGCTCGGATCGGAAGAAGTCAGGGCGATACCCGCTCTCGGTCAATGTCGCGAGCGCATAAATGGTGTTGTTGCCGCCCATAAAGCCACCAAAATTGGTTTCCATCCCCCATATGGCCAGGACGATTTCGGGCTGCACCCCGTAACGCTGCTGCGCCCCGGCCAGGGTCTGCGCCCATTCCCCGCGCATGGCCTGTCCCTTGGCGGCCTGAGCGGCAGTCACTCGTTTTTCGACATATTGCTGCACCGTCTGGGTGAATTCAGGCTGCTTGCGCGTCAGCTCGATCACTTGCGGAATAGGGCTATAGCCGGCAAAGGCGGCCTCGAAGACCTGCCGGCTGACACCGGCCCGCTCCGCTTCAGGCCAGAGATTGCGCACGAAACTGGCACTATTGGCCTGGGCCGGCGCCACAAGGGCAAGTCCCGCCAGGATAGCGCCCAAAAGCAGACGTTGAAAAAGCAAAGAACCACCGGATCGGGTCATCTCGGGCCTCGTGCATACGCGCTAACAGGAAAGACACGGACGCGCCTGCTGTGCCGCAACATGGCGCGCGTAGAAAAATATTAACGCACCCGATTAAGATGACCTTAAGGCAAACGCCCTCGAGCGATCACATCGCCGTCAATCCGGACTATCCTCGCTCTGGTCCTCGACCCGACCGGCCGGTGGCGGCGATTTCGATGCCCCGCCGCCCGCAGGCACATAGGTCACATGCGGATAGGGGATCTCGATACCCTGTTCGGCAAAGACCAGCTTGACGATCTCATTATAGCGCCGGCCAACGCCCCATTGTTTGCCCGGTAAGGTCTTGATCCGCGCCCGCACCGTGATCGCCGAATCTCCGAAAGCAATCACGCCCTGCATGTCGAGATCGTCGAGAATTTCATCGCCATGCTCGGTCTGCATGAGCCGCTCGAAGGCCTCGTGCATCGCCGCCTTGACCGCGTCGATATCGCTGTCATAGGCCACGCCGATTTCGGCCACATGATAGGAAAATCCGCGCATCATATTGCTGACCTGATCGACCGAGGAGAACGGGATCAGGTGCACCGTGCCACTGAGATCGCGAATGGTCACCGAACGGATGGTGAGCTTTTCAACAACGCCCGACCAGCTGCCGACCGCCACCACGTCACCCTCATTCATGATATTCTCGAACTGGATGAAAATGCCGGTGATAATATCTTGCACCAGCTTCTGCGCGCCAAAACCGATGGCGAGACCGACAACACCGGCGCCCGCCAAAAGGGGGGCAATATTGACCCCGATCTGGGCCAGGGCCAGCATGGTCCCGAAGACCACAAGCGCAATGGTGAAGGCGTTTTTAAAGAGATTGAGCAATGTCTTTTCACGCGAGGTCGGCACCCTGCCGAAATTGGCATTGAGCCGATATTCGACCCAGGACGCCACCACCACATAGAGCACAATGGCCGCAAGGATGATCAGCGCGGCCGAAACCACCGAGCCGGCCACGGCAAGACCCTCTTCGCTGCCGATCCAGGCGACAAAATCGAACAAGGCCCATGCCTGCCCGATAGCGACAATCACACCCGCTATCACCACCCAACGCACCACCCGCATCACCGCAGGCACGAAGGATTTGAGCCGGCTCTCCAACAGTGGCAGGCGCTGCCGGACATCTTCGGGCAGGCTCAGACCGGCGCTGACAAAGCGGGTGATAAAGCCTACCACCAGCGACCCGATGAGAGTGGCAAAAGCCGATTGCACGGTTGCGCCCAGCATGAAGGGCAAGGCCGTTTCGGGATTGGCAAACCACACCACCAATAGCGCCAGCAAATAGACGATGACCAGAATGTGCCAATGCTGGCCGATGGCCGCCAGCAGTCGCCCTAGTCCGTCATTGTTACGTCTCTCGCTAATATCGGCCAGCCATGTCCGAACATCATCCTTGTTCTGCAAGGTAATGATGATGCCGATCGTCACGGCGGTCGCCATGGCCAGCACCTGCACCATGCCGCCGGCCGGACGCGATACCAGGCTGCTGATCATGGGCGCGACGAAAAGGAAAGTGTAGCCAAGCAGCGAGATGATCCGCGCACTCCAGAAGGACCAATAGGCCGCAT